>NZ_BAAAHV010000015.1:7324-471340 GCF_039525725.1 Amycolatopsis albidoflavus | reverse complement strand
GGCTGCGTTGGGTGATGCGAAGGGTGCGTTGGACAACGCGATCACCGGAATCGAAAACCCGGCTCCGGCGATTCCGGCGTCGGCGGGTTCCGGAATGGACGCGTTCCTCGGCGGTGGTGCCGGCAGCGGCGGATCGCAAGGGCTGGCCGGCAATGTCAGTGACGTTTCCGGTGCCGCGCCTCCGCCGGGAAACGGTGAAGCCGCTCCGGTGAACGGCGGTGGCAGCGGTGCCGGCGGACCAGCTCATCCTGTCTTTTCCTCCGCTGGTTCTGACAATGGTCCGCACGGGGCGAACGAACCGCCGTCGGCGCGGTTCGCGCCGGACGCGGCTGCGCAGCGCGGGTTTGGCCAGCCGGGCGCGGCGCCGGATCAGGGGGAAAGCGCGATCGGCAGCGTGCCCGCGGTGGGCGCGGGTGGACAGGGTGTCCAAGGCGGCATGCCGATGGCCGGAATGGGCGGCATGGGTGGAATGGGCTCGGGGCAGCAGCCGAACAAGGAACGTGATCCGCAGTTGATGTTGCAGGCGGACCGGCAGGCATGGGCGGACGACGACGTCCCCGATGCGGCGGCGTTGGGACGGGAGGACGGCAAATGACTGTCGTCCCGTTGCCCGGGCGGAACGACCGGGCCTTGTCCTGAGACGGCGGGAGAGCGAACTCGGAGGATGAGTTCGGGCGGGCTCATGGTGCGTTCGGCGGCATTTGTTGCTGATCGAAGAAAGGAGGTGTTGATAAATGGTCAGCAGCAATGACGCCGGTTCGGGCAAGGGCGGCGATCACGGCAGTACCGGCGGTAGCGACGGGGGAGACGGCAATCCGCCGACAACAGGGCGGGGCACGGCGGATACGACGCACTTGCCGCCATCGTTGCAGAAGTTCTTCAAGGTGACGTGCGGGGCGCAGTGGCCAGAGGGAAATGAGCACGATCTGTGGTGGCTGGCGGATGCGTGGAAGCATTTCATCGCGAAGATCGAGGACGTCATCGCCGAGGTCGAGGCCGTCGGCGGTCAGCTGGATTCCGCTTTCCGGGGGCAGACCGCGGGCCAGTTGCAGGATTTCGTCCAGAATCAGTTGCTGTCGAATCTGCACGATCTGAGGGACGGGGCGGCGGATCTGGAGAAGTCGTGCCGGAACACAGGTGCGGATATCGAAAAAGGCAAGATCATGATGATTGTGGGGGCGTTGTTGTTCCTTGCCACGGTCATTTCTTTGTTGTGTTCGGTGTTCGGTGCGTTCGCGGTGCCGGCGACGATCGCGGCGGCTCGGGTGGCGTTGCAGTTGATGTGGGTGGCGTTGAAGAACGCGGTGATGCAGGCGACGGTGCGGAGCGTGGCAATGGGGGCCACGAAGCTGATGCTGGAGGTCGGGACGCACGCGGCGGTCGGGGCGGGGGTGATGGGCGGCTTGGACCTGACCATTCAGGCGGGGCAGGACGCGGCGGGGCAGCGGGAAGGCATCGACTGGAAGTCGGTGGAGCACTCCTTTATCGCCGGCGCGGTCGCCGGCGGCACGATGGGCGCGTGGAGCGGGATCGCGAAGAGCGTGGTCTCGTCTGCGGTCACCAACGATGTGAAGAACGAACTGAAGAACGTTTTCCCGGAGCTGAAGACGGAGCTGCCGGGGAATCTGGTGGGAGCCGGGCAGATCGGGTTCGCGGTAGGAAATGTCGGTGCGCTCGCGGCGAGCAACCCGCTGGTGTCGCTCGCGCTAAACCAGCCTGTCGATGTGTGGCAGGGAATCCTGGGCGGCCTGGGGCCTTATCACGGCGGCGAGGCGGGCGGCACGGCGGTCAACCTGGGGAAGTCGGTGCTCGGCTTGCCGAAGGCGATCGGCGGTCTGCTGACCAGTATCCCGGGAGGACCCGCGTCCGGCGGCGCTGGCCGAGGCCACGGCCCGGACGCGGGATCGGGCGGGAGCGCGCCCAGCGGCGAATCGACGGCGAGCGGCTGGTCGTTCAACGGCGATGCGGAAAAGGGTGGGTTCGGCAGCGGCGAGAAGCCGGACGAGCGCAGGTCCAGCAGCGACTCCACAGCGAGCGGCTGGACGTTCAACGGCGATGCGGAGAAAAGCGGGTTCGGCAGCGGCGAGAGGCCGGTCGAGGAGCACCAGGCGTCCCCCGTCGGCACCGGCGAATCGAATGCTGCCGGGCGGAACGCGCCCGCCGTTCAGCAGGAGAACCGAGGAACGCCCGTTGGCCAGGACAGTCGGCCGGACGCCAACAATAATGCCGTCTCCGAGGCACCGAACGGGCGGCCGGTCACCGTTTCCGGGAGGCAGGCAGGGACGCTCTTCACGAGCGACGGCCAAGGGGCAGGCGTCGATGGGACGGCCGCCCACAACGAAGAGAAGTCCGTCGGCACCGGGGAGGCGGAATCGCCGCAGGCGGCGACGGCGAACGGAGCGGTGTCGAAGGAGACCGCGGAGTTCATCAATGGCGGCAACAGCACGGCGGCTTCGAAGGGCGGCGATGCCGGCGGGCAGTCGCATGAGGTGAACATATCCGACACCCCGGTCCGGTCGCAGGTCGTCAGTGCGGGTCCGGGGACGGTGCGGGAGGACGGGACGCCGCACGACAGCGCGCTGTCGCACGAGAATGGGCAGGGAATCAGCGGAAAGGATTCCGGGGTCCGCGACGACGCGCTGGGCAACCAGCGGTCCGGCTCGACGGATACGCAGCGGCCTGGACTGGAACAACAGTCGCCGTCCTCCCCCCGGCCGCAGGCCGAGTCGTCGTCGCTGTCTTCGGGGGCTGGCACCGGCCCACGGCCGGAAGCGGCGTTGCCGAGCACGTCGTCGAAAGGCCCGTCCACGCCGTCGATCGCGGATGGCGTGCCGCCGGCGGTGTCTTCCAAGACCGGGCCGGCCATGAGTTCGGAGACGAGGCCGTCGACCGAGGTCGGCAGCGGAGCGGAGACGCCGGCGGCGTCGTCGAAGCCAGCACCGCCGGCGACTGCGCAGGAAGGCGGTGCCCGCGGCCCGGCAGGCGGCTCGTCGGAGCGTCCGCCGACGCCGCCCCCGCGGCCGGACTTGTTCGAGCGGCGAGGTGTACCGAAGCTGAATCTCGACACGTCGTCGGAGGGGCTGCGCCGCGCAGACGCCGGGCCGGAACCGGCTGTGCGTCCTGACGGCGATGGTGTGTCGCCGTTGAGTTCGCGTTCTGATGGTGTGTCGCCGTTGAGTTCGCGTTCTGATGGTGTGTCGCCGTTGAGTTCGCGTTCTGATGGTGTGTCGCCGTTGAGTTCGCGTTCTGGTGATGTGTCGCCGTTGAGTCCGCGTCCGAAGGATTCGCCGCTGTCGGGCGATCCGGCGGCGCAGCGCCCCGGGCCCGGTCCGAAACCGCCGCAGACGATGTCGGACGCCGCGGTCACCCGGCGTGACTCCGGCCTGGGCGGGTCGCCGGATGAAGCCGAGCCGCGCGATGCGCGGCCGGATCGGCCGGAAACCACCGCGGATCTGCAGAAACCGTTGCCTGACAAGCCGTTGCCCGACAAGCCTGGCGATCGGCCGGACGGGCACGGACACGCGCACGACGCCGGCGGCGGCCGTCAAGGGCACGACTCCGGGAGCCTGGCGGGGCTGTACGAGGATCATATGGCCTACAACGAGCGCTTCGAGCCGTCCCAGCCGCGGGATCCCCTGCCGGAAGGGAATCCCGCGCCGGCCGCGGAGCACGAGGCGGACAAGCACCGGCCGGACAGTCGTCCGCCGGAGGAGTCCGAAGGCTATCGTCCGCCGGACCAGCAGCCGCGGCGGCTGGTAGCGGAGGGCGCGCGGTGGGAGAGCGGTCGCGGGGGCTGGCTGGTGGCGCAGAGCCCAGGGCGGATCGATCGCGGGCGTCCGGGCCGGGGGCAGTTCGTGGATCTGCCGCCGGGGTCGGTGGCGGTGGCGGACGCCAAGGGGACGCTGCAGCACGTGGTGCGTCCGGACGGGACGAGTTTCGAGCGCGGGCTGGACGGTCAGTGGGGCCGGGGGCGGACGAAGCCCGGAGAGCTGATCGTCAAGAAGCTGGACAAGCAGAAGTCGCTGAAGATGAAGGACGGGTCGCGGACGGTGCTGCCGCCGGAGAGCGAGCAGGTGTACGACAAGGTGACGCGGCGTCCTGTGGCGTATCGGCTGTTGAAGGACGGCGGCGGGGCCTGGCTGAAGGAGCCGGTGGCGTATCTGCGCGACGGGAAGGGCTGGGTCAAGACGCGGGATCCGGTGTCGCCGACCGCGCACGAGGCGTGGCTGGCGGCGGCGAACAAGGCGGACGAGGCGGCGCGGTCGCTGTACGACATCGTGGACCGTTCCGGCGATCATCTGCCGTGGGAAGAGCGGCTGGTGAATCTGACCGATGAGCAGTTGCACGAGCTGATGCACGGGACGCCCGAGCGGCCGCCTACCTACGACGAGGTCGCGGCGGCGGTCCACGAACTGGCGCGGCGCAAGGGCGGCATCACGTTGCGATGGACGCAGACGCACGCGTCGGACGCGATGCGCCGCGGCAAGGTGGTGGACATGGGCGCGGGGGAGGGGAAGTCGTGGATGTTCCTGGTCGACGCGGCCCGCAAGGCGCTGGACCCGGCGAACGACGCGGTGCTGATGGTGTCCTCGACCAAGGATGTGCTCGCCGATCACGAGTACCAGCAGTACCTGAAGCTGCTGACGCCGTTCGGGATCGACGTGGTCCGTATGGATTCGGACGTGCCGCCTCCGCCGAAGCGGCCGGGCGTGCCGATGATTGCGGTGGGCACGCACTCGGACCTGCACTTCACGATGCTCAAGCACGACGACAAGGTTCCCGGGCACGGGGGCACGGGCCGGATCCCTGTGCTGATCGACGAGATCGACCAGCTGAAATACGAGCACATGAAGTTCATCCTGGCCAACAGCCAGGGGGAGAAGGCCGACCTGGTCACCTTCAACGAGGTCGACTTCGCCGGGAACCTGCTGCGCCGCCTGACCGCGGACGGGACGGTGTCGATCCGGGACTTCGGCCGCCGGCCGGGACCGGCCGACAGCGAGGTCCCGCTCAAGCTGACCCCGGAGGGGACCGAGAAGTTCACCCGGGCGAACAAGGGGGTGCCGCTGACCGAGCAGCAGGTCCATCGGGTGACGATGGCCGCGCTGGCGAAGTGGGAGTACGTAGAGGACGAGCATTACGTGATCGACCGCGGGGAGCGGACCTGGGGGACGGTGGAGGTTCCGCACGGAGCAGGGATCAAGATCATCGACCAGCACACCCACCAGGTGATGCATGACCCGAAGAAGTCGACCTCGGACGGGGTGACCGAGTCGCGGTGGGAGAAGGGGCTGGCCCAGGCCATCGAGTGGGAGAAAGACCTGGTCGTGCGGGCGGACACGGAGAGCAGCAAGCAGCTCTCCGCGATGGAGGTGTACACGAGGAAGGACCTGTTCCACAGCGTGACCGGGGCGTCGGGCACAGCGCTGGGCAAGAACGACTTCTACAAGTCGATGGGCGCGTCGGACGAGATCGTGCAGGTCGATCCCTACTACGAGAACCGGCTGCAAAAACTGCCGGACAAGTTCACCCTCACCCAGGACGAGAAGATCAAGCTCATCGCTGCGGACCTGGTCGCGCTGAAGAAGGAGACGAATCAGCCGCAGGTGGTGGTGACGCATCTCAACAGCCTGCCGAAGAAGATCTCGCAGGCGCTGCCGCCGGGGTTCGAGCACACCGTGGTCGACGCGAAGTGGGACCTGATGCAGGGGCCGGACGCGGCGAAGGAATGGGAGAAGGTGGTCTCGGAGCACGGCGCGCCGGGCAAGGTGCTGATTGTGAACATGAAGATGGGGCGCGGCGTGGACATTAAGCCGACCGACGCCGCCAAGGCGCTGGGCGGGATCAGTTTCCTGATCACGGCGCACCATGCGCTGCGGGACCTGGAGATCCAGATCGAGAAGCGGGGCGGCCGCAGCGGCAACAAGGACCAGTACCGTTACTATCCGTCGGCCGACGACAAGGTGTACACGCTGTCCAAGCGCCCGGACGTGCAGCTCTCGCTCATCCAGTACCAGCTCGCCAGCGCCGAGCACGAGCTTAATCCGACCGCTGCCACCCAGCAGGCCGTCGCTGATGCCGAGCATCAGCTGCTGAACGTCGACCTGCCGCAGCTGCAGGCACAGGCGGAGAAGGCGATGGGCGTGCACCGGGACCGGGCGAACCTGCCCAACGCGCCGCCCGGGCAGTCCGCCGCCCGGCCCGCCGACGGCGTTGCCGGGCCCGGTGAACACCCGCCTGGGCTGCCTCCGCCCGAACGCCGCGATTCGGCGAGCACCTCGGGCAGCAGCGACCTGTCGCCGCCGGCCTCTCCGGTCTTCAGCGAGACGGCCCCGTCGTCGCCCGCTTCGAGCGCGCCGTCCTCGGCCCCGTCGTCGCCCACCTTGGCCGTGCCTCCTGCGGAGCCCGTCCCGGAAGCCGGGCCGCAGCCGTCCGGCACCGCGCCTGATGTCCGCCGCGGACAGTGGTGGACGCCGGTGTTCGACCTCGGCACCGCGTTCGGCATGCACAGCCAGCTGACCAAGGTGCTTCCGCAGGAACTGGTTGACCAGTGGAGCAACGCGGTCATCCGGCTGAGCGATACCGGCCTGTCGTCGGCCGATCTCGCCGGCCTGATCACGCGCACAGACGGCATTTTCGCGCAGCACCCGCCGGTCTCGTCCGTCTCTGGCGCGGCGGCCGACCCTGGTGCGTCCGCCCATGCGGATGCCCTCAAGACCGACGCTCTCAAGACGATCGTCTGGGACCGGCTGGTCAGCGAACAGCAGCACGACACCGGCGACACCGGTACCTACCAGCTCGCCGGGGACTTGATCGCCGACGCCGGCAAACCGCATCTGGACCCTGCGATCGCCGAACTCTTGCCGTCCGGGAGGGAGACCGGCTGGCGCGACGCCGCGACCCGGTTGGGAGAGGCCCGGACCACCCTGCCTGCACCGCAAATCGAGGGCCTGACCCAGATCGCGGGCCGGATCTATGCCCAGTACGCGCCGGCCGCACCGGCGGCCGAGGGCTCGCCGACGCCGGTGCCGACGGCTGAGCTGGCGGGGCGGGACCAGGCGCTGACCGCGCTGGTGCTGGACCGGCTGGTCGCCGACCGCGGCGCGTCGGACCCGTTGGCTGGTGCGCACGAGCTGGCCCGGCAACTCGCGGGCGAAGTGCGGACCGCCGACGCGGCCCGAGCGGCGTCGGATGCTGCCGGCGACTCGCCGGACGCGAGCAGAGAGCACACCGAACCTGCTGTCGACGGCTCGCCAGGCACCACGGCAGACCACGCGAGTCTTGCCGCCGACGACTCGCCGGGCACTCCTGCGGACCACCCGGACCCGGTACCCGGCAGCTCGCCGGGCACCGCCGCGGATCACCAGGATTCTCCTGCGGCGCACCCCCTTCCGCCGGATGCGGCGAGCGGACCGGTGCGTACTGGCGGCCTTGCCGCGCCGATGACCGCGATCGCTCCGGCGGAGGTCTGGTTCTCGGGCGGTTCGAGGACTGTCGGGAAAGACCAGCCCGCGCAGCTCGCAGGCCCGGTGCGCGCATGGGTCGACGCGGCGGTCGCCGCGCGGAACGCGAACGAGAAGCTCCCGCCGTACCAGGTCACCGGCTGGGGCAACGGCGGGTCGCTGCGCGGTGAAGGCCGGGCACGCGACACCGGGAAGCAGCGGGCGGAAGCCGTAGCCGCCGAATTCGCGCGGCAGGCCGAGGCGCTGCTGGGCACCCGGCCGGGCGGCGAAGCGATCACGCCGGCCGACGTCCGCGCGGCCGCGCGGATCCGCTCGGGCGGGAGCCAGTTGCCAGAGAACCTGGTACGGCCCGGAATTCCGGCGGAGGACCAGCGGCGCCGCGTGCTGGTGGAGATTCCGTCCGCCGCGGTGCCGGCGCGGCCGGGCGGCACGGCGGACTGGTCGCGGCGCGGTGAGTTGTCGTCTCGGGACTTGTCCCGGCTCGGGGATGTCCTTGATCGGCTGCGGGCCGAGGACGTTCCGTTCGCCGGGACACCGGGTGCGGTGGCGGCCGAGTTCGGGATCGGCGAAGGCGACGCGCGGCGGCTGCTCGACGCGGCGATCGATCGTTCGCGGCAGGAAGCGCGCGCTCGCAGCGAATTCCCCAGCCGGAAGGCGGTGGCCCACCGCTACCGCTACCACCGTGAGCCGGGCACGGCCGTCCCGCCGCAACCGGTCCGGGACCGGGCGGCGTCTCGGGCGGGGTTGAGCCTGGCCGCGGCGCTGGCGTTGCCCGCCGGGTCGGTGGTGAGTGCGGACAGCTTTGCGGATCCGGCGGATGCCCCGCGGTATTTCGCGGTCCGCCACCCGGGCATGGAGCGAGTGAACCGGGACGGACACACCGAGAACTGCCTGGAGGCGTCGGTACAGCTGTCGTTCTCGTTGCTGGAAGGGACCGCGTTCGTTGCTGGCGGGTCGGGCAAGAACCTGGAAGTGCGGGAGGTCGAGCAGCTGGCATCCGCGAAGTCGGCGGACGTGTCGCCGGCGCGGATCGAGGAGCACATGCGGGGGCAGGAGACCGGCGCGGCGGGCCTGGTGTTCCTGGGCGGGGATCGTCGGGACGGGCATTACGTGCTGGTGCGCAAGGACGAACGCGGTGTTGTGGAGTATTTGGACGGGCAGGCCGCGACCTTGCCCCGGCTTGCCGGGAAGAGCGTGGTCGGGTTCATTCCCCTTACCTGGACCGGAACGACCGAGCTGCCCGCGCCGCAGCGGCTGGACCCGACGCTGGTGGGCGGCGAGGTCCCGGTGGCCGATCGGCTGGCGCTGCACCCGGTGCTGAACCGCTGGAAGAACGAGACCGGCGACGGTCCGGTGATCGCCGGCACGATCCCCCCTCAGAAATCGTGGTGGGGAATGTCGAAGACTCCGCCGGAGGCGATCAGGTTCCGCGCGAAGGACGTGTGGAGCCAGGTGGTGCGCAACCGCAACGGGCTTCCGGCCGGCGTGCTGTTCAGCAACCGGGGCGGCGGTGCGCGGGTTCAAGGCGCTTGGAGCAGCCCGGAGCACGACGGGTCCCGGTACACCTGGCGGGCGCTCGACAAGGACGACCGGCCGGAGACGTTCGATCGTGCCTTGCCGCGGAGCAGGGCGGGGTTGCCGGGCCGGGTGCAGGCTCCCGGCTCGGGGGACTACGAGCGGCATCCGCTGGGGCCGATCCACTTCTTCACGCACGGGTCGAAGGAGGCGCATCTCTCGGTGACTCTGCCGGCCGGGACACAGCTGGTCGGCGGGCGCCGGCTGGCGAAGGACACCGAGGTCGCGGTCTCGGCGAGCGGGTTCGCCCATGTGCTGGACCAGTCCGAGTCGTTCCGGACGGCGTTCCGGACCCGGCCGGACTCGTCGCTGGTGGCGACCGTGTGTTTCGCGGGCTCGTCCGGAGCCGGGAACGCGTTGATGCGGACGCTCTACCGGAAGCTCGGCTACGTCAACGACGCTCATTTCACGGTGGACAGCAGCGCGTTCGAGGCCGAGGAGCGGTTGGAGTCCTCGTCGGCGGTCGGCGACCACTTTCCCGGGGGCGAGGGCTGGTGGAGGACGGTGTCCAGGGGGGCGAAGGGTTTTCCGGAGAGCCGGATCGTGGAGGACACCGCGTATCCGGAGTTCGCCCGGCACGCGCTGCTGAGCCTTCAGGCGCGGGACGGCTATCTGGGGCGGCAAGAAGATTTGCGGCGGGAGCTGATCGAGCATCCGGAGTTGCGGCACGCGGCGGGGGTCAACCGGGACCTGCTGGACCAGGGCGCGCGGGGGCATGTGCGGAACGGGTTCAACGCGATGCTGGCCGCGGCGCAGTCGATCAAGGACGGCGTGACGGTGCCGGCGCTGCCGGGCGGCCCGGTATCGGTCGGGCAAGCGGAGAAGGTGCTGGGCGGCGAGCTGATCAGCGCTCCGCTCGAGGAGATCGAGCGGCATCTGAGCCGGCCGGAGCAGCCGGCAGGGGCGCAGGGCGCGGTGCTCTTCGACGGGCAGTGGCTGGTCGCGCACAAGACAAGCGACGGCAAGGTCCATTTCGTCGACGGCCACCGCGGGCAGTTCGCCGACCGGCGCACCGGCCTGGGCCGCGACGAGCAGGGGAACCCGGTCCACGGCCCGTCGGGGTTCATGCCATTGCCGGGCTCCGGCGCTCTACCGCTGGGAAACCAGCGGCTCGACCCGACCTTGCGCGGCGGGGCCGACGACGGTGCCGCATTGGCGTTGCGGCCGGGGCCGTCGTCGGAAGCCCCCGTGGCGGTTGCGGAGGGGGCGGCGGTTCCTGTGCTGGGGGTGGTTCCGGTGTGGGAGGACGCGGGGCAGCGGCAGGCGTGGGAGGTGCTCATAGCGGATTCGGGTGTGCGGTCGGCGGGGGAGTTGGCGGATCGGCTGGCCGGGGTGGGGCTGGTGTTGCGGCCAGAGCAGGTGAGGGAGGTGGTGGTGGGGTATGCGCGGTGGACGGCCGGGTGGGCGGCCGAACCGGCGCGGGAGGTGCTGGCGGCGGCGGCGGGGCGGTACGAGGAGGTCGCGGGGGACGGTGCGGCTGAAGGGGAGGTCCGGGACTTGGGGGCGGAGCCGGTGTTCCGGCGATGGGCGGCGGGCAGGTTGGGGAGTGCGGCCCCGGGGTGGGGCGAGGCGGGGGAGCCGCGGGTGCGGCAGGCGCTGGCGTTGCTGGGGCATCGCTGGCACGGCAGCGAGAACCCGGTGATTCGGGTGTCTACGGACGGCGTGGTGGCAGATCTGCCGGAGAACGCGCAGAAGGCGCTGAACCGTCTGCTGGACTACGGCCAGGGATCGGTCAGCGACATCATCGCGGCGATCACCCCCGCGGACAGCTCCGGACCGAAGAACAAGAACACGGTCCGCGGCAACGCCGAGCATGCGCGGGACCTGCTGGTCAAATACAAGCTGGTCTATGTGGACGATCGCGGCCTTTCGGCGAAGCCTCGCTACCGTTACCAGGCTGCGGTGCCGCCGAAGGGTGGGCTGGTCGTGGTGGACCCGACCCCGCCGAAGGAAGTGGTGCGCAAGCTCCTGTCCGACAACCGGAACCAGGCGTATACCGCACCCCAGATCAAAGACGCGACTTCGCTCACCGCGAACGAGGTGCGCGGCGTGCTGCTGGCGCTGTCCACGACGCACGGGAAGACCGCGTCGGGCGTGGCGACCTATCAGTTCGCTCCGGAGCCGGAGGGGACGGCCGGGGCGGCGGCTCCAGCCGTGCAGGGCACAAAGGGGGAGCGGGCGGTGAAGCTTCTCGGGGAGCCGGGCCTTCGCGGACGGTGGTGGACTGCCCGCGAGATCGCCGAGCGGATTGGTATCAGACCGGGCGACGTAGTCCCGGTTTTGAAGCACCGAGTGGACGTGAATAAGGACACGAACGCCGCGGGGGTGGCGCTGTTCATGGTGGGCGAGCCGGTCGCGAAGCCGGTTCCGGTGGCGTTGGGGGTGGTGCCGGACGGGTTTGACGCGATTCAGGCGCGGGCGTGGGATGTGCTGGCTGGGGCTGCGGGGGTGTGGTCGGCGGGGGCGCTGGCGGGGAGCGTGGCGGCGGGCGGGGGTGTGCTGGGGACGGGTCAGGGACGGCGGGTGGTGGCGGAGTTCGCGCGGCGGGTGGCGGCGTTGACGGGGGATGCGGTGCAGCGGGAGGTGCTGGCGGCGGCGGCGGCCCGGTACGAGGAGTTGGGCGGTTCGGATCCGGCTGCCGGGGCTGGGTGGCACGCGGGTTTCGGGGCCGGCGCGGAGTCCGGCGGTGGCCGGGATCTGGCGGGGGAGCCGGTGTTCCGGCGGTGGATGGCAGGCAGGTTGCGGCGGGGCGGTGCGGTAGGAGCGCGTGTGGGGCAGGCGCTGGCGCTGATGGGATACAGCTGGGCTGGCAGCGAGAATCCGGTGATCCGGGTGTCCACGGACGGCGTAGTGGCAAATCTGCCGGAGGGCGAGCAGAAGGTGCTGGACCATCTGCTGGAGCACGGCGGCCCCGCCACCCACGGCGGCATTGTCGCCGCGGTGAAGGGAGCGGTGAGGTGGACCGGGCCGCTGACCCGGCTGGCGATGTACGGCCTGGTCCGCAGGAGCGAGCCCAGCCTCGGCCGGTTCGTCTACGAGGCCGTGCCGCCGCCGGTGGACGGACTGGTCCATGCCGAGGGGGCGTCGGCACGGGAACGGATACTGGCGCTGTTCTCCGACAATCCGCGCCGTGAATTCACCCGCGACGAGGTCAGGGACGCATTGCCGGGAATCATCGCGGCCACGCTTGGCCGTGCCTTGACCGCGTTTGTCGACGGCGGCGTACTGAAGCTGGACGGTGCGCGGTACCGGCTGGCCCCGGAGGAAGACCGGCCCGGGGCGGGGGAAGAAGGGGCAGGGCGGGGCAAACGCCAGCAGCAAAGCGAGGGCGATGCGCCCAAGCGGCGGCGTCTGACGGCGCCGGCGTCGCCGGCTGCCGGGCGGGGTTCCGCTGGCGGGCAGGCGGCAGCCCCGGTGCCGGGCTCGGCGGGGCGGGTGGTGTCGGGGTTGCTGAGTGTGGAGAGCGGGGTGTCGGCGGGGCGGGCGGCGGCGTTGGCGGGGTTGGGCGCGGAGTTGGCGGGGGAGGCGCTGGCGGAGGTGTTGGAGGAGGGCGGGGCGGTTCCGGCAGCGGGGGGACGGGGGTTGCGGGTGCGGGGGTATTTCGCGGTGGGGGAGGAGGGCAACGGCGAGTTCGAGGAGTCGGTGGTCGAGGCGTTGCGGCGGGGCATGCAGGGCTGGCTGCTGGAGGTCGGGGTGGAGGCCGGGCCGGCGGAGGAGATGGTGCGTGGGCTGATGCAGGACCGGGTGGAGTATCAGCCGGTGGCGGTGGCGCAGGGGGATCCGCGGGCGAGGTCGTTCGTGGCGTGGCTGGGCGGGGCGGAGCCGCCGGCGCTGGGTGTGGTGGCTCCGGCTCTGGTGGTGAGTTCGGACGATCTGCTGGTGGGGCGGGTGCGGACGGACGAGATCGGGATGGTGTCGCTGTATCGGGGGGACGGCCGGTATGCGGGGACGGCGTTCCCGGGCCCGGCTGCGGAGGGGTCGGGGGTGCGGGACGAGCGGTCGGCGCTGGAGGAGGCGTTCGAATACGGGGCGGCGGAGGGGGAGCTCGGGCCGTTGAGCGGCCGGTTTGCGGTGGTGATGCATCACGGTGAGCGGGGGTTGCGTGCGTGGTCGCCGGATCTGTCGCGGGAGTTCTGGCTGACGCCGTCGGCGGCGGCGTATCTGGTGTGGTTGGACGCGGTGCGGAATCTGGGGGAGATGCCGGGGCCGTGGGTGTGGTTGTCGTGCTGGCCGGCGGGCTCGCCGGATACGCGGAACGAGTTGGCGCAGGCGTTCGCTTTGCATGGTGCCGGGGTGGGTTTTCTGCCCTGGGCCCGGACTCAGGTGCAGCGCGCCGGCGCGATCCTGCAGCTGGGCGAGGGCGAGGCGGTCGCGCCCGGGGCCTTCGCCCTTGGCCCACAGGACAACGCGAACCAGGGCGCCCCCGCAGCTGGCCCCGCGGGAGAGGCAGAGGTGCCAGCTGCACCGGGCCGGGTGTCGGCTGGGCCGGGGCTCGCGAGGCGGTCCGGGGAAACGGGTCTCGACCGGTTCGCGGAGGCGTTCGGGATGGATCTGGCTGCGGGTGCGGCATATGCGGAGGGCGGCGGAGCTGGGCTGGCGGTCGCGCAGTTGCTGTTGCCGGAGCAGAGGGACGCGTCGCGGCCGGAACAGGAGCTGTGGAAGCGGGTGGAAGGTGCGGTGGCGGTCCGGGCCGCGGGAGCAGCCCGCAGGCAGATCCGGGAGCTGGGCTTGCCGGGGTCGTTGCCGGGGTCGTTGTCCGGAGCGTTGCGTCGGTTGGGGTTGTCGCGAGAGGTCGACGCGTCGGAAGTGCTGGATCGGCTGGGGCTGGGCGCTGGGGCGGCGGAGGGGGCGTTGCAGGAGATCGGCCGGCGGCGCGGGTCTGCGTTCGCGGAGGGGCTGCGTGCGTTGGCGGGGGAGGTGCTGCGGGAGGAGATCGGGGATTCGGAGAAGGCGCGGGCGTTGACTCCGCGGGCATGGGAGGCGCTGGCGTCGGCGGTCGCGGCGCGGATGGATCTCGGCGGCGCGGAGCGGCTGGCCGGGGTGATGGCGCGGCGGTTCGCCGAGGCGGCCGGCGAGCGGGCCGCGGTCTCCGAGGCGGATGCCGCGGCTGCTCTCGACGGCAAGTTGCTGCAGTACGAGCTGCGGTTCCGTACCAGCGTCAGCAACGCCACGTTCCACCTGACTAACGCATCGGCAAGAGGGCAGTCGGAGTGGGTGGAGGAGCTGAGAGACGAGGCCCGGGCGATGCTGGGTCCGGTGCCGGAAGCGGTCCCGGGCGTGGGTGTCGACTGGGTGGCGCAGCAACGGTTGTACGACGACCTGGTCGAAGTGCTGGCGGCGAGCAGGGCGGCCGGGAAGCCCGTTTGGCAGGCGTGGCTGGACACCCAGACGATGCGAGCCAAGGCCGAGGAACTGCGGACGATGACCCGCAACGGGCCGGTGCGCGCCGCCTATCGAGAGGGCTGGTGGGACCCGACAGTCGAGGACGTGCACACACGTTTGGCCGGGCAGGGAACGCGGCATCGGCTCGCGCAGGGAGAACAACGAGAAGCGTCCTCCTATGACGAGCGACAGCTGCCGACATACAGCGAATACGGTGCGGTGGCGTACAGCGAACATGCGGCAGTGGCGAGCACGGTGTGGTTGCCGTCGTCGGCTGCCGCGACGACGGCGTTGGATCTGGACGCGGGGCAGGGCGGCCACTGGCGGGCGCGGGCGCGGGAGCTGCTGCGGTCGTGGCCTGCGCAGACCGCGGCCGGGTCGTCGGGGACCGGGCTGCCGGACGGGTTGGTGGACCTCGTCGCAGAGGCCGGGCGGTCAGGAGGAGACGCGGCGGCGATGGAGACGATGGCGCGGTCGGCGGTGGCGGCGGCGGAGGCAGGGGCGGTGCCGTTCCTGCCGGCCCCGGTGCTGGGGTGGCTGGCGGAGAGGCTGCGGGAGATCCCGGCCGAAGACGCGTTGTTGTACCGGCGCCGGGCCCTTCCCTGGGTCGCGCCGGGGGCCGGGGCTGGAGCGGGTGTGCCGGGCCTGTCCCGCGAACAGCTGCTGGAGCTGGGGCCAGCGCATCAGGTGTATCTAGACGCGCTCGCGTTCATCGCCTACGAGCGGCGGGACCGCGAGGACGCGCCGCTGGCTCCGTTCGCGCGGACCCGGATCGTCGACGCGGCCGCGGTGTCGGCAGTGGTGCCCCCGACTGCGCAGGAGCATCGCGACAGCGCCCAGCGGGCACTCGATCAGCTTTTTGCCGCGGCGGCCGCGAACGCAGCGGCAACGCCTGCTGCTGGGCCCACTGCGGCCGTCGGCGCGGCGCGCGCGATTCCGTGGCAGTACATGATGCGGGACGGGAAATTCGACCTGTCTCGGGTGCTGCATCAGTCGGTGCGGTCTCAAACGGGCCGGCAGGTCGCGACGGTGTTCTTTTCGCCGGAGAACACGACCAGACAGCAACAGCAGGCGGTGGGAGGGTTCGCGGGCGGCCTTTTCCCGGCGAAGTCCTACACCGTCGCGATGCCCCGGGACGAGGAGACCGGCGGGTTCTCGCTATGGGTCCGCGCTGGCCGGGATGCCGACGGCGGCCAAGGCCACCGGCGGATCGCACTGGACGCGCGCGGATGGGCGCATGTCGTGCTTGCGTTGAAGGCGAACGCCGCGCGCTTCGGGGAAGCACCGAACATCGTGGCGCTGACCTGTTTGACGAGCGACGACCAGTTGGAGGAGCTGCGGTCGGCGTCGAGCCAGGCAGGACTGCACGCACTGCTGCACGCGCCGACATCGCGGGCAGCGACCCGGCCGGACGGGCTCCAGCTGGAGGGCGACGGCTCGATGCGTGCGATATCGGCCGACGGCGAGATCACGGCCTCGAAGGTGCGTTACGCCTGGTCGAACTATACCGGCCCGTTCGACGCCGGCCCCGGGATCGTGTTCCACGACAACGACGGCAGCGACAACGACTACACCAGCAGCGACGGCAACAGCCAGGTCGGCCCGCTCCCGGCCGCATCCGGCACAGGGACAGCTCCGGCGGTGCGGCCGGGGACGGCAGCAGGCGCACCCGGGGCAGATCCTGCCGGACCATCGGAGGGCGCTGGTGCCGGACGACCGCAGGGCAAGCGCAAGGGCAAGGGCAAGGCGGTTGCGGGGCCTAGCGGAGGGACCGGTTTGCCGGTGCGGGGGAAGCGACCTGCGGGGGAGGCGGAGCTTCCGGTGTCGCCGCGTGCGGTGAAGCGGGGTTCGGTCCGGGCGGCGGATGCGGGGCCGTCGGCACCGGCAGCGTCGTCGTCGGGGGGCGGTGCGGGAGAGCCGGGGCAGGGCGGGTCGTCGGGTGCGCGGCCGGTGGTGGAGCGGTTGGACCAGGGGCGGGTGCGGACGACGTTCCCGGACGAGGGGATGGAGATGACCGTGCACCGGTTGAGGCCGGAGCCGGGGATGGACGACAAGTTCCTGTTCTGCGATCCGGATGATCCGGACCGGCCGTATGCGCCGTATGCGGGGCCGGACGGGAAGCTGCATCCGCTGGTGCGGGAGCGGGCGGGGGAGATCAAGGCGCGGGTGGCAGGGGGGCGTTCGGCGGTGAAGGGGATCGTGAAAGCCGACGACGGTCGGCTGCCGAACGTGAAGGACAAGCGGATCGACGAGTGGTTGAAGGCGATCGGGCGGGATGTGGCGGCGGAGGTGCGGCGGACGACGCTGGGCGTGCCGGCGGCGCAGGCGCGGGTGGAGGTGGGGCCGTTGGAGGCGAAGCACCTGCGCGAGCACGAGGGTGGGCTGGAGAAGGAGCTGGGGTTGTTCCTGGCGCGGCCGGCGGGCGGGGGGCGTTCGCGCCGGTACGGGTTGACGAACGGGCGGATTCTGGGGGTCTACCGGGGTTCGGTGGTGAGGACTCCGCAGGAGGCGGCGCGGTTCGCGGCGCGCTATCCGGGGTCGCGCTCGTACCGGATGGACGTGTCGGCGCGCGGCGGGCCGTCGTACACGTTCCGGGCGGAGGGGGCGGCGAGTTCGGTCGGGTTCGCGAACACGGTGTATGTGCGGGAGACGGGCAAGCAGGATTGGTCGGAGATCAATGCGGTGTGGCTGACGTGTGTGGTGGACATGCCGGACGTGGCGACCGGGGGGATGCGGCAGGAGACGGTGGCGGCGCTGGTGGCGTTGGACAGCGCGTTCGATCCGGAGCTGAATCCGTTCGGGATTGTGTGGGCGGAGTACGGGGAGGATTTCCCGATGCCCGAGGCGCCGGAGCACCCGATGGTGAAGTCCGAGCCGGACGAGGGTACGGAACTGGGGTTGCTGCCAGACGCGTCGCCGATCGCAGGCCCGGACAGCAGCGACGGCAGCGACGCGGAGTCCGAGAACAACAGCCTGGGGTCGCTGCCGGACGCGCCGCCGATGGCCGGGCCGGACAGCGGCGAGGGCAGCGACGCGGAGTTCGGGAACAACAGCGAATCGGAGGGCGAGGGCGGCCGCGGCGAGCCGGGCGGTGCGGGGCGGGCGGGTGATTCGGCCGGGCGGGACACCGGGAATGGCACGGACGCCGGGCCGGGACAGGCCGGCCCGGCGTCCGGCCGCGGCGGGAAGCGCCGGAAGAAAGTCTCGGACGCGGACGTGGACGACTGGATCAGGACGCACCGGGGCCCGGACGGGAGGCTGCCCACCAGTGCGGCGGTGGCAGCCGCGCAGGGTATCCGCAGGTCGAGAGCCGTCGAACGATTGAACGAGGCCGTGGAGGAGTTGGGGGCGGCCCGGCGCAGACGGTACAAGCCGGTGCCGGCTGCGGACGTGGACGAGTGGATCAGAACCTATTACCGGAATAACGAGAAGCTGCCCACGATAAGCAAGGTCCGGGAAACCCTGCACATCGACAAGAACAAGGTGGGGGAGCGCTTGGATGTTATCGCGGAGGAATTGGGGGTGGTCCGGCGCAGACGGCACGAGCCGGTGGCGATTGAGGAGGTGGACGAGTGGATCAGAACCTATTACCGGAATAACCGGAAGCTGCCCACGGGGCGCGAGGTCCAGGACGCGCTGCACATGGACGTGGGAAAGGCCGGGAAGCGCTTGAATGTTCTCGCGCCGGAGCTGGGGGTGGCCCGAGTCGCACCGCAGAAGGCGATGCCGGTCGAGGAAGCGGTCGCGTGGATCGACGCCTTTTACCGCGACAACGGGCGCCTCCCCAGCGAGCGCGAAGCCCAGCCCGAGCTGCACATGGACACCCGCAGGATCAGGAAACTGTTGATAGAGGCAGGGGTCCGGCTGAAGGTGGTGCTGCCGGTGCGCGGCAGGCGTCCGGGGAGGAAGAAGGGCGTTGCGGCCGGTTCGCCGGGCGGTGTCGCGGGTGCTGTGGGTGCGGTGTCGGGTTCGGGCGGGAGCGGGGCGTTGCCGGAGGTGTTGCCAGTGGCGGCGCCGGGCAGTGACGACGCGGTGTCGGAGGCGGGCAGTGCGATCGTGGCGGACGAGGGCCCGCGGCTGGACAAGGGGAAGGGCAAGGCGGTCGAGTCGCCGGAGGAGACGGGGGCGTCTGGCGGTGCGCTGGCCGGTCCGGAGTCTGGGGACTGGGTCGGGCCCGGATCCGAAGTGGAGAGTGATTCGGAGGGTGTTTCGGGCAGCGATTCCGGTAGTGATTCGGAGGGTGTTTCGGGCAGCGATTCCGGTAGTGATTCGGAGGGCGATTCGGGCAGCGACTCGGGCGGTGCGGTGGCGGTGGACACGGCGGGGCGACGGGTGCTCCCGCCGGACGAGACGGTGCGCGACTGGATCCGGCGCAACCACGTGCCGGGCGAGCCGCTGCCCAGCCAGTCAGCGATCAGCAAAGCGACCGGGGCCAGCCGACTCCAGGCCCGCGACCTGCGGGCTGCCCTGGCGGACGAACTGGATACGCCCGAGGAGGGCTGGCGGCTGCGGATGGATGCCGATCGGGAAGTCCCGGACGCGGCGATCGACCGATGGATCAAGGACAATCGCACTCCGTCAGGGGGGCTGCCCGCCGTTGCGGCCGTTACGCGCGGGGTGCATGTCAGCAATGAACGGGCCATCAGCCGGTTGAACGCGGTGGCGGCGGAGCTGCAGGTGCGCCGGCAGCAGACTGGCGGCCTGACCTACACCGACCCCGACGTTGACGACTGGATCTGGGCCTATTACAGGAGACACGGGAAACTGCCCAGCCGGGACCACATACGGGAACAGCTCCACACCGGTACCGCCCGGGTCGGGCGGCGGTTGACGGCTGCGAAGGAGCGGTTGAAGGCGGCGAATGAGTCCGGGCTGGATGCGGTGCCGGGTGGTGGTTCGGAGGCCGTGCGGACTGGCGGGGTGGGCGGGTCCGGGCGCGGGGCGGGGTCGAGTGCGGCTGGGTCGGCTGGGCTGGGGTCGAGTGCAGCGGGGGTGGGGTCGGCGGTGGAGTCGTGGGAGGGGTTGGTGCGGGGCGACGGGGTGTTGGACGTTTCGGGGTTGTTGCGGGTGGACGTGGTGGACGGTGCGGGTGCGGTGCGGGGTGCGTTGTTCCCGCGGCCGGGGGAGGCGGCGGCGGCGCGGGCGGCGGTGGCGGGGTTCGCGGCGGGGCGTCCGTTGCCGGGGTGGGTGTTCTCGATGGGGATGCACCAGTCCACGGAGGGCGGGGTGTCGCGGTTCTCGTCGTGGCGGCTGGACGCGTCGGCGCGAGGGGGGTTCCGGGAGGTGCGGTGGGACGGGCAGGGGTGGTGGCGGTTGCAGGAGGCGGTGCGGGCCGAGGCGGGGTCGGTGGGGGTGTCGTGGCTGGTGGCGGCGACGTGTTCGGTGAGTTCGGGCGGGGTGTTGGAGGAGTTGCAGGAGGCGGCGGATGGGGCGGGTGGGGCGATTCGGGTGGCGGGTCCGGATGCGCTGGTGGCGTCGGAGGCGGGCGAGTGGTTGGTGGAGGAGGGGGGGTCGTTGCGGGAGGTGGGTCGGGACGGGGTGCCGGTGCGGTCGGGGCTGGCGTGGCCGGGGTCGCGTTCCGGGCCGGTGGGGACGGGGGCCGGGGTGGTCTGGGGCGGCCCGCCGGAGGAAAGCGCCGCGGCGGACGCGGACGGGGGCGGAGCGGCAGGCAGCCGGCGGACACAGCCCAAGGGCAAGGCGGTCGCGGAGCCGGGCGAGGAGAGCGGGTCCGATGCGGAGGACCCGCCGTTCGAGGTGGGGAACTGGGGCCTGCCGGAGGACGACCCGCTGGCAGGCTTGCCGGCGCGGTTGCCCGCGGAGACTTGGGACTCGCCGCCGGCGGAAGCAGAGCCGGGCAGGGATGAGGAGGCCGGCGAAGGTGGGGCGCGGAGCGGCGCCGGCAGTAAACGGAAGCGCTCCGGCAACGGCAGTCGGCATCAGGCGGAGGTGCCCAAGGCTGCAGCGGGCGTGCTGTGGAGGGGCACTGCCTCGCCCAACGCAGTGGACTTCTCTCTTTACATGAACGACAGGAAGGACAAGAACGGTTTCGCGGGTGTGATCAAGAACGTGGCGAAGAAGGCGCTCGAGAACTACCGCACCAGAGACGAGGCCGGGAAGGACGCCGAGAGGGAGGTGGCTCCGGTGCGCGGAGTGTTCCGCGGCTCGAATAGGGCTTTGTCCCACGGCGTCGTCAACGACTGGGGGGTGGCGTTCGAGCGGTGGATCGACCAGGAACTGGCGGAAGCGGGATCGGGGCTGGCAGCGGCCGATCTGCTGCTGGCGGTGGACCTGCAGATCGAGCGGGACGACAAGGCGTTCGGCAACGACGATCTGCCTCAGTTGCGGTTGGAGCTCGACGAAGGTCCGCGGCCGCGGGTGGCGGAATTGCGTGCGGCGCGGAGGGTGCCGGTGGAGCTGGCGGCGCGCGCCCAGACGTATCAGCTGGTGAAGTCGTCGTCGATGCGGGTGGTGCGGGCGGGGGAAGGCGCCATAGCCGACGCATTGGTTCGCGGCTTGGCGAAGCCGGGGCCGGTGGAGGTGGTCGTGAGGCGGCAAACGGCGCTTTCCCCGGCACAGGAGGCTGCGGTCCGGGGGCAGGTGCGGGCGTTGTTGCTGGAGGGGGCGGAGCGGGCGCTGGCGGCGGCGCGGGTGCGGGCGGAAAGGCGCGAGCCGGGCGCGGCGATCGCGGCCGCGGACTTGCCGACCGCGGAGCAGATCCTGCCCGAGATCGCTGTCAAGGCGGCATACGGACCCAAGAACACGGTGGCGGTGGTGTTCGGCGACCCTGGCGCGGAGGAGCTGCGGGCAGCGGCGGAGGCCGGTGCGGCCCGGCCGGTGCCGGTGCGGCCGGCGAACGGGGCGGAGGAGTTGTTCGCGGGGCTGACGGTGAATGACCTGGCGAAGGGCGGGTACGTGGCGGCGCGGGGGCCGCGGGCAATGTGGACGGCCGCCGCAGCGCCGACCAAGGCCGGGGCGGACGCGATGGCCGCGGGGCAGGCGCAGCCTGAGACGAAACCGCGGAAACCGCAGGCGGCGGTGACCGAGGCCGGAGCGGAGGCGATGGCCGAGAGGCAGGTGAAACGGCGGAAGCGGCCCGCGGCGCCGAGCACCGCCGGGCCGGCCGCTGCGGGGACCGGGCCGAGCGATGACGTGGCGGCGGTGTTCCCGGCGCCGGCGGAGGCACTGGCGGAATTGGACAAGGGGGCGGCTGAGGTAGCCGGGATCGTGATGGCGCGCCACGACGTGTCCGGGGACCTGAAGACCGAGCTGCCAGCGGTGGCCCTCGTGTTCCACACGGGCCAGAAGCCTGTCGGACAAGTCCATGACAGCTGGCGGGTGCTGGTCGAGCGAAAGATCGACGCGGCGCTGGCCGCGGCAGGGTCGCCGTTGCGGGTGTCGGGGGTGGGGCTGACCGTCGGACTGGCGAGCGTGGCGGACAAGAACCTCGCAGGCGGATGGGCGGAGTTGATGGTGGACCAGCGGCCGCGGGAGCGGCTGTCGCGGTTGCGGGCGGCGTCGTCTGCGGAGCTGACCATCATGAAGGACAGCCAGGCGCGGTTTACCGGATCGTCGCTGCGGCGGGTGGGGTGGGGTGCGGCGGGGGTGGTCGCGGCATCGTGGCTGGGCGGCGGGGCCGGGGCGGTGCGCGGTCCAGTGACGGTGACCGTCGACCGGATCACTCCGCTCGTGGAGGCGACGAGGACAACCGTGATGAAGCAGGTGCGGGAGGAGTTGCTGTGGGGTGCGGCGCTGGCGCTGGCGGTGGCGAGGGAGCGCGGGTGGCCGGCTGAGGCCCTCCCGTCGCCGGAAGAAGCGCTGCCCGAGGTGGCGGTTGTCGACAACCGCATCAAGAAAGGGCTGGGGAGCCAAAACAACGATTCGTTGCCGGCGCGAGTGCAGTTCGCGCAACCGGAGGGAGCGGGGGCGACGGCGGAGGCGGTGGAGGCGTTCCTCGCCGGGACAGAGTCGCGGATCGCCGGCCTGCTCGGCGAGGACGGAGAAGCGCGGCCGGGCAGGCGGTCGGTGCGGCGGGGCGACGCCCGGCAGGGGGGCGGCGTCCTGCGGGAGGCTCTGCCTGACGACGACGCGCAGGCGGCGATCGACGCGGCGGCGCAGAGATTCGGCGATGCGTTCGGCGATGCGTTCGACGAGGGGGCCGGTGAGGGGCCTTCGTCGAACGCGCGGTCGGGCATGGCGCACCAGCCGGGGTTCGTGACGGATCAGTGGACAGATGACTGGTTGGACGCGGCACCGCGGCAGACGGCCGGGGGGCCGGCGTCCGATCGGTTGCAGACTCTGCAGGACAGGACGCGCCGGCCAGCGGCTGGGGGCGAGGAACCGGCTCCCGGCAGGGCGGTGTCCGGGCAGGGAAAGGCCAAGGGCCAGTCGGGCGGCCCGGGCGGTGCTTCGTCCCAGTCGGTCTCGGGGCAGGACATGGTTCCGCCGGGCGGGCTGGGGTGGATGGGGCATGTGGCGGTGCCGGAGGACTTTGCGTGGGAAGGGCTGTCAGCGGCGACGCAGCGGCTGGTGGACGAGGCTCCGGGGTATGAGCGGGGGCGGGACGACAACCCGGCCGACGCGGCTGCTGCCGCGGCTGCTGCCCCCGGATGGCTGAACACCCGTGGGCGGCGCGGCGATCGGTCGGTGCAGCCGGATGTGCCGGTACTGCGGTCGGCATTCGAGGTGCGGCGGGTGTTGGCGGCGGAGGGGATGGGGTTGACGCATGTGACGCTGCGGTTGGACATCGGGCCGGTGTCGGGGGACGGGGCCGCGGAGCGGGCCGCGGAGTGGGCGGATCTGGTGCGGCGGGTGGATTGGCTGGTCAACCGGCAGGGGTTGTTGCTGTCCAACGGGGATGTGCTGGTGGTGCGGCCGGTACGGGTGGTGTCCCTGGTGGAGGCGGGCCAGGTGGTGGGAGCGGTGGAGGTGGAAGGCGGCGGCGGAAGAGGCGGCCGAGTGGTGCGGCGTGCGCATCACGAGGTGCGGTGGAGGGACGTGCAGGTGGCGTCGCAGACGGTGTGGCCGCTGGGGGCGGGGTGGGTGAAGGTGCACGAGCTGGGGCACATGCTGGGGTTGCCGCACAGCAAGGTCGCGGGGACGTTGATGGGACCGGACGTGGAGGCCGACGCGGACGGGGTGAAGCCGAGCGGGCTGCGGGTCGCCACGCGGGATCTGGACTTCTTGGAGCAAAACATCGGGGACGTCCCGATGTTTTCCCGTAGCAAGCGCGCGGGGCGAGAGGCGGAGAACGCGGCGCTGGCGACCCGGTACCCGGCGTCGGTGGCGTTGTTGGGGCGGCACCTCGCCGCGGCGCCGGACGGCGGCGGCGCGGCGGAGCGCGCGGAGTTCGCGCAGCGGTCGGCGGAGCTGGCGGCGTTGGGGGAAGGCGAAGGGTACCGAGGGAAGAGCCTGGGGTGGCTGGACGCGCGGTACCGCCGTGTCGATGCGCTGCTGACGACGGTACGGGCGGACCGGCGCGCGCGGATCGCCGCCATCGCGGCGACAGCGCGGCAGGCCGCGCTGAACGCGGAGTCCCCGGTGGTGTTTCACCCGGACGGGATCGTCGGCGGAGCCAGTTCGGATCCGGCCGTCCAGTTCGGATTCGAGGTCGAGGCCGAATTCGAGACGCCGGAGATGCTCGGCGACGACGAGTCCGTCTGGAGCGACGGGTCCGGCACCGACGTCGAGGTCCGCCTCGGAGAGCAGGCCGACGAATGGGTGGAATCGCTGCTGGGCGAATTGCGTGACGCCGGGCATGTCTCGGCCCGGCAGGACGGACTTCTCGAGCCGGGCAGCGCCTTCGACGACGACGAGGCATTGATCGCCGAAGCGCACGCCGAGGGCAAGTGGGTGGCGGTGCGGGAGGCCTCGTGCCCGTACGGCGTCGAGCTGACCTCAGCGATCCTGCGCCCGGGTCGGGACGTCGGGATCTGGCGGCAGATCGAGGAGGTCTTGCAGATTCTCCGAGACAGCGCGGGCGACGCCGGGGAAGTGGTGGCCAGCGTCCAATGTGGCGGGCATGTGAACGTGAGCCACGAGGGCCGGCCGTTGTCGGTGGCGGAAAAAGTGCGGCTGGCCCGGCTGAACAAGGCATTCGAGTCGGTGTTGTACCACCTGTTCAACCATCCTGACGGCTCGGTGCAGCGCAGCATGCACAACGTGGGGCCGAACCCGGTTCCTGTGGACCCGTCGATGGTGGATGCCGCCCAGGATGTCTGGCGACTGCTCAACCGGAACAAGTACGACGCGCTCAACTTCGGCAATCCGGAATCGCGCCACGACGACGTTCAGGAACAGCGCTCGTATCGCGAATACCGGGCGCCGGCCGGGGTCCTCTATCCCGCCGAGTTGCAGGCGCATGCCGAGGGCTGCGCTCTGCTGGAACTGGCGGCGAGAGACTCGTCGATCGACGGGGCGCTCGACCGGATGATGGCTGATCCGCTTCTGGTCGGGCGGGGCGCCGCGGGCTTGCGGGAGCTGCTGATGCTGCTGGAGTTGCTGCCGGTCAGCGAGCAGGCGCAGGAGCAGATCACGCAGCTGTTCATGTGGACCAGGCCGTGGGAGGACACCGGGGACAACGACCCCGACCGGCGGCTGACGACGCTCGGCCTGCCCTTCGGAGGCGTGTACTTCCCGCGGCCAGGGGAGTCGATCAGGGCGGCGGTATCGCAGGTTCGTGCGCTGCCGGCCTTCCAGCACCCGGACGGGTCCGGCGTGGACCTGGTGGCCGGGCGGGTGTCGCGCGAAGCCGGAGGGTTCGAGTTGGCCGACGGAGGAGTGCTGACAGACGCCGAGATCTACCAGCTGCTCCGCGACCGCGTCGTAACCGAACGCGCGGTGACGGCGGTGCTGGCCGCACGGGGTGCCGGCGCGCTGTGGCTGCACGGCCTGCTGAAGAACAACATGTTCCCGGTGTTCGCGACGCGGAGCGAGTGGTTCCTGCTGCCGGGCGGGCGGGTGCTGGCCGGCCGGGTCGTCCAGGGCCCTGCCGGGTCCCCGGTGATCGAGCCGGACCCGGAGGGCTGGCTGAGATACCCGGCTGTCACCGAGCCACGCGCCGTGGACGCGAACGGCGGCGTCGTCGGGCAGCCAACCGGTCTGGCCGACCTCGCCGAAGCACTGGCCCGGTACGGGTACCAGCAGGTCACGGACCCGTTCGCCGCGCAGGACGCGGCGTTGCGGAGGCAGCCGGTCACGAAGCCGCTGCGGCCGGGAGCGCGCGAACCGCAAGCACCAGCGGCGGGCCACGGCGAGGCGCGCCGGGAACCGGCCGGGAACCCGACGGAGCCGCGTTCCGAGAGACGCGAGCCCCGTGCTTTCGTCTCAGCGCCCAGGATCGGTCCGGCGGATCCGGGCGAGGGTGCGGCGGTGCCGGGCCGGGCCGAGGGGATTCCGGCGCTGCAGGTGCCGCCGGACGGATTCGGGCCGGTGCAGCAGTCGGCGTGGGCCGAACTGGTGCAAGCAGGAGTGCGGTCGGTGGCGGAGTTGCGCGAGCGTCTGGGGGCGGGGGGTTCGGGGCTGGACGAGCGGCAGGCGCGGACGGTGGTGGCGGAGTTCGCGCAGCGAGTGGCGGGGCTGGCGGGGGATGTGGGGCACCGGGCGGTGCTGGAGAACGCGGTGGAGCGTTATTCGGAAGCCGGGGCCACCGATCCGGCCGCCGATCTCGGCGGCGAATTGGTGATCCGGAGGTGGATCCAGGGCCAGTTGCCGGCTGATGGCGCGGAGGAGCGGGTGGGGCAGGCGCTGGCATTGCTCGGGCATCGGCCGCTCACCCAGGGCGAGCGCGAACAGGCGGCGGTGAAGATCGCCACCGCCGACGGCGAGGGCAATCTGACGGAAACGCCGCTGCCGGAGACACAGCAGCAGATGCTGGATTATCTGCTGGAACACGGGACGGCCGCCATGCGCGACATCAGCGCAGCCGTGCTGGGATCCACGGACTCCTCGGCGATGGACAAAGCCAGGTTTGCGCTGGGCTCTCGGCTGGCCGGCTACGACCTGGTCGTGAGGTCTTCCCCGCCTGGCAAGAAACCTGTCCTCTACACAGCCCTCGTGCCGCCGCTGGGCGGTGTGGTCTCGGGCGGGAAGTCTTGGAATTCCGTTGCGTCGACGGTGCTCGAGCACCTTGAGGCCGAACCCGGCCAGTGGCACACCGTCGCCGAGGTCGCGGGTACGGGGAACGCGACGGATCGGGTTCGTAACGCGTTGGAGGCGCTGGCCCGGAAGGGGTGGGCATCCAGGCAAGTCGGCGAGGACGGGCGTGTCCGGTATCAGCTTGTCCCGAAGGAGTCCAGGCCGGAGGCGAAGAGGGCAGGGAAGGGCGATGTCCTTCGGGCGATCGTGGCGTTTCTCGAGGCCGGGGAGAACCTGGGGAAGTGGTTCACCGTATCGGAGATCAGCAAGGGCACCGGCAAATCGCTTACGCCGGTACGCGAGGCCATGTCACAGCTTGTCAATGTGGAGGTCGGGGAGCGCACGGTCGGGCGCCCCACAAAGACGTTCCGGTCGAGTGCGGTGGGGCAGGTGCAGGTGCGGCCGGGCGTGGGCGACAAGCGCCGGGCGGAGGACTCGGAGGATGCGGGCGGTGCGAAGCGGATGCGGGGTGGTGTGACCGGTGTGGGGCGGGTGGTGTCGGGGTTGATGGATCCGGCGGCCGCGGTGTCGGAGGGCCGGGCGCGGGCGCTGGCGGAGCTGGCGGGGGAATTCGTCGCGGCGAGGGGCTCGGCGGCTGGGGCGTTGCCGACGTTGCGGGTGCGGGGGTATTTCGGTCCGCGGGAAATGAACAGCGGTGCCGGTGCGTATGAGGCGTCGGTGGTTGCGGCGTTGACGCGGGGGGTGAAGGACCGGCTGGCGGCTGCGGGGATGGACACGGATGCGCTGTCGGCGGCGGTGGCGGATGTGTTGGCGGGGTTGGACATGGAGCCGGTCGCGGTGAGTGCGGGGGACGCGCGGGCTGGGACGTTTGTGGCGTGGGCCGGTGGGGAGGAGCCGCCGGTGACGATGCCTCCGGACGGGGCCCCGGTCGTGGTGAGCTTGGACGATCTGGTGCGGGAGCGGGTGAATCCGGCGGAAATCAATGTGGTGGCGTTGCACAGCGGGGAGGGACAGTACGCGGTGGGGTTCCCGGCGCCGGGTCCGGTGGACGAGCGGTCGGTGCTGGAGGAGGCGTTCGAGCGGCGGGCGGAGCGGGGCCAGGCGGCCGGGCTGTGGGTGGTGCAGCATCACGGGGCGGATGGGTTGCGTGGGTGGTCGAAGGACGGGAGCCGGGAGTTCCGGCTGACGCCGGCGGCGGCGAAGCATTTGGCGTTGTCGGCCGTGCCGGCGGGGGTGCTGGCGCAGGGGTGGCCGGTGTGCTGGCTGATGTGCCGTCCGGAGGGCGGCGATGCGCGGGTACAGGCGCTGCACAACCTGTTCGCTGCCGAGGGTTTCGAGCTGAATGTTCCTTCTTCGCGCGGTGTGCAAGTTTCGCGGACCGGCGTGTTCACCGGGCTGGCCCCGGGCGCGGAGCCCGCCCCGGGCACGTTCGCGCTCGGCGACGACGCGCAATCCGGGCAGCGGCCGAGGAATCTGATGCCTGCCAGGACGAGCGAACCCGCTGCGTCCGGCTCGGCGTCTGGAACTGGCCAGGCTGCGGATCCGGGCGAGGGCCGGGCGGGATCGGGCACGGCCGAGGAGATCCCGGCGCTGGAGGTGCCGCCGGACGGGTTCGGGCCGGTTCAGCAGTTGGCGTGGGCGTTGCTGGTTTCGGGGGCGGGGTCGGTGGCGGGGCTGCACGCGGGTTTGGGCGCGGGGGTGAACGAGTGGTCAGTGCGGGAGGCGGTGGCGAAGTTCGCGCAGCGGGTGGCGGCTCTGGCGGCTGTTGAAGGGGATCCGGGGCAGGCGGCGGTGCTGAAGAGTGCGGCTGAGCGCTACGTGGCCGTCGGTGCCACGGGCCCGGACGTGGATCTGGGCGGCGAGCTGTTGTTCCGGCGGTGGGTACAGGGCCGGCTGCCGGCCGGCGGTGCGGACGAGCGAGTGGTGCAGGCGCTCGCGTTGCTGGGCCATCGCCCGCTGACGCCGGAGGAGCGCGAACGGGCAGTCGTGACGATCATGAACGTCGACGCCGACGGCAACCAGACGGAAACGCAGCTGGAGGACAAGGACCAGCAGATGCTGGATCACGTGCTGGACCACGGGACAGCCACCCGGCGTGACATCGCGTCAGCCGTACTGGGAGAGACGGACACGGCTGCCATCAACAAGACCAGGTCTGTGCTGGACAATCGGCTGGACAACGACTACCACCTGGTCGAGAAGACACAAGACGGCAAGAAACCTGTGATCTACACAGCCCGCGTGCCGCCGCCGGGCGGTGTCGTCTGGCGCGACGTGTCTCCGGCCGGCGTTTTGCCGAAGGTGCGTGCGCACCTTGAGGCCCACCCCGGCCGTGGGCACACCCTCACCGAGATGGCGGACGCGTTCAAAGTTTATCGCCGGGACTCGGTTCGCAAGGCGCTGGAGAAACTTGTCGAGACGGGCGTCGCGTCCAGGCGGGTCGAGGACGGGACAGTCCAGTACTGGCTTGTCCCGGAGGAGCTGAGGCCGGAGGCCGAGAAGGCCAAGAAGGCCAAGAAGGGAGATGTCCGCAGGGAGGTAGTGGAGTTTCTCGAGGCTGAGGAAAACCTGGGGAAGTTTTTCACTATCGCGGAGATCGGCAGGCATACCGAATTCGATGAAACGTCGGTGCGCTCGGTGACGCAGCGTGTCTCTGAGGTGGAGGAGGGGGAACCGAAGACGATCGCCTCCGGCCAGAAGGCGAAAACGTTCGGGATCAAGACGGCGGGGCATGCGCGGCTGAAGCCGGGCGCGGGCGGCAAGCGCCGGTTGGAGGGCGTAGAGGGCGGCGCGAAGCGGGCGCGGGGCGGTGTGGCCGGTGTGGGGCGGGTGGTGTCGGGGTTGATGGATCCGGCGGCGGCGGTATCGGAGGGCCGGGCGCGGGTGCTGGCGGAGCTGGCGGGGGATTTCGCGGTTGCGGTGGCGAGCGGGGGAACGGCGGCTGGGCTGCAGGTGCGGGGGTATTTCGGTCCGGAGATGAAGAGCAGTGACGGTCGCGCATATGAGGCGTCGGTGACGGCGGCGCTGATGCGGGGGGTGCGGGAGCGGTTGGCGGGGATGGGGGAGGACGTGGTGTCGGGGGTGCTCGCGGATGTGATGGCGCGGTTGGACATGGAGCCGGTCGCAGTGCGAGCGGGGGATGCGCGGGCGGGGACGTTCGTGGCGTGGGCGGGCGGGGCGGAGCCACCGGTGCTGACGCGTCCGGTCGGAGCCCCGGTGCCGGTGAGGTTGGAGGATCTGCTGGGGGGCCTGGTAAATCCGGCAGACATCAGCGTGGTGGCGTTGCACAGCGGGGAGGGGCAGTACGCGGTGGGGTTCCCGGCGCCGGGCCCGCTGGACGAGCGGTCGGTGCTGGAGGAGGCGCTGGAGCGGCGGGCGGCGACGGGGCAGGTATCGGGGTTGTGGGTGGTGCAGCATCATGACGATGGCGGGTTGCGTGCGTGGTCGAAGGACGGGAGCCGGGAGTTCCTGCTGACGCCGGCGGCGGCGAAGCATTTGGCATTGTCGGCCGTGCCGGCCGGGGTGCTGGCGAAGCGGTGGCCGGTGTGCTGGCTTATGTGCCGTCCGTCGAGTGGCGAAGCGCGGGTTCAGGCGCTGGTCAAGCTGTTCGCCGCCGACGGCGTCACGGTGAACGTCCCGTCGACGCCTGGCACGCAGGTCTCGCGGGCCGGTGTATTCACCGGGCTGGCCCCGGGCGCGCAGCCCGCCCCGGGCAATCTCGCGCTCGGCGGCGACTCCCTGCGGACCGGGCCGCACTGGACAGCAACCGGCGCCGACTCGCCGGCCAGGCCCGCCGCCGGTGTCGGTTCGTCGCGGTCGGGCGCCGGGAAGCGGCCCGAGGCCCGGCGGGAGAGCTCGCCAGCCGACGGTTCGAGACTGCCAACGGTTCCGCGCCGTCGGCCCAGCGAGCAGATTCCGCCCCTGGGCCCGGTGCCGGAGGCGATCGAACTGACGCACTTCCCGCAGCGACCGGACAACACCGTTTCGCCGGACCCCCTCGCGGCACCCGGTTCGGAAGGGACCGCCGAGCCGCCCGAATGGGTCTCGCAGCTCCCGTCCTACCTGCGCGACAACCTGACTGCCGGTCCGTCCAAACAGGACGGACCGGTGGTCGGAGCCGACCTGTTGGGCGGCCCGGCCGGCCTGTACTCGCTGGTGCCCGAATTGCGCGGCAACGAGGTCGTGCTGGGCGCGCAGGAGGACATCATCAACAATGTCACGGAGCTCATCGGCAAGAACGCCGCGGCTCCGTACCGGATCAGGGCTGGCAACGAGAACTACGAGCTGACAATCAAAGCGGAGTTCCAGTGGGACGACGCGACGATGCCGGACGCCGAAGCCGATCCGACCGCCGCGAAGGCGAAGGGCAAGACGAAGAGCTCGGTGACGGACGAGCAGAGCAGTTCGCGTGAACAGCATCTCGACCTCTCGGCCGCCATCGGGAGCATTCCGGTTGCGCCGCCGGTGTCGGTGTTCGTTACGGCACAGCTGCCGATCGGGCCGAACAGCGCCGCCGAGGGAGGTACGGAGCGCGACGTGGAGGTCGAGAACACCGTCGAGACCAAGTCGCTGCGCAAGGTGGAGGTGCCGGTCAAGATCACCTATGCGTTGACCGACTCCAGAGGCCGGACGATCGGACCGGCCGGCCGGTCCGGGGAAGAGATGTCGGTGACCGGACAGGTGCCGGTCAAGGTGCCGACCGAGTTCCGCGAGCCCGACGACGAGGCCGATCCGCCGGTTCCGGTCATGCGGCCGTTGCCGAAGGACGCGCCGCCGGAAGCGGTGTACTCCCGCACTCCGGACGGCAGTTTCTACGACCAGGTCGCGGAGGGCTTGCCCAGGGCGTTGACCGAGATCGGCGCGGCGGGCCGGGAGACCCTGCAGAACTTTTTCAGCGACGCGAACCTCAAAGCGCGGTGGCAGGAGATGGCGGTGTTCGTCGACCCGGGCGACCCCGACTCCGCCAACCTGGGGTGGGTCCGCTCGGACGACGTCGCGAAGGGCCCGTACAGCAAGCGCTGGTTCGGCCGGCCGACCATCTTCGAGATGCGCGCTGTCGCACAGACCGTGCAGGTCGTCGAATCGCTCGCGGACGCGGAGAGCACCACGAAAAATACCGTCGAAGACACAGTGACGAAGCAGACCTCGACGAAACGGCCGCTGGGCGGTTCGGCCCTCATCGCGGCTACCCCGGCCACCGGGCTGGCCGGGGTAGCCCTCGGCCTCGGTCCGGGCGTCGGGGTGTCCTTCGCCGCTGGGCACGGGCAGGAGAACCGGCGCAAGATGTCGCTCGCCGACTCGGTTGTGACGACTGGACAGGTCATTCGCTTCAAGACAGTGCACCGCTTGGAAGTCCGGCAGCTCGGGGGCGAGGGGTTCCCGCTGGACGGCTGGATCGAGGCATTCCAAACGGCGCCCTCGGACAGGGTCGAGCGTGCCGGCCTTCAGAGCAGGACTGATTCGCTCGCGGCGGGCGACGCGCAATCCGGCCGCGGGGGCGAGCCCAGGGGAACCTTCCTGGATTCGTCCAGTGAGAGTTCCGTGGATGAGCCGACTTTCCTGGACTCGGCGAGTGAGAGTTCCGGGGATGGGCCGACCTTCCTGGACTCGTCCAGCGAGAGTTCCGGGAACGAGTCGGCGTTCCTCGACTCTGCGAGCGTTTCGACCGGCACCGGCACCGGCACCGGCACCGGCGCACTGCGGGACGAGGACGGCGAAGCGACGGAAAACGCTGCCCCGCGCCAGGTCTACGCGCCGCGCCACATCGAGGAGCTCACTTCCATCGGAGGCGCCTTCGTCGAAGATCTCGGGCTCGGCGACGCGCTCTACAACCGAATCGCCGAGGTACTGCGGCGCGTTCCCGGTCGGAGGTGGCACCACCTGACGCGCGGCGGTTTTGTCGTCGAGTTCGACGATCCGAAGCTCAGCGGAGGATTGAAGCCGGCGGTCGAGGCGCTGCTCAAACGTCGCGACGCCGCGAAGACGCACCTGTCGGAAGAGCAGCTGAGCCGGTTGGTCGACACGATGCTCACCGACCGCGGACTGTCGTTCCAGCTGGTCAAGGCAGGGACTTTCCGGGACTACACGGCCACCGTGACGCTGAAAGCCACGATGGACGATCTGCGTGACCTGCCGGCGACCCCGGACGGCACCACGTTCAGCAGGAAGACGGAGTCGGCCGAACTCGTCGGCTTGAGCTCGGCGAAGAAATGGGATGCGAAGGCCGGGCCGAATGTCTCGGCCTTCATGGTGAAAATCATCGGGGCGCTCCTGCCGGGCTGGGAGTCGAAGATCACCGGGGGATGGTCGTGGAGCCGGTCCACCGCGGTGCGCACCGAGACGGAGAATTCCACGACCCGGACGCACGGCGACAGCCTGACTAATGCGGGCAAGATCGGCTCGCAGGGCATGCAGTCGTTCTCGGCCGGCCTCACGATCGCCAGCAGGGTGACCGCATACCACCGCCTCGCTGCCGGCGTCCGCCGCAGTGTGCCCGGCTCGCCGGGCCGCACCGCGCCCAAACTGACCAGGATCGGCCGGCACCGGCTGCGGCCGCTCACGGTGCCGATCCGGTTCAGCGTGCCCGAGCCGCTGACTTCGACGGTTCAGCCGGAGCGGCTGCCCTCGGCAGCCCGGCAGAACGTGCGGGTCATGCGGGACGTGCCCGGCATCAACGAAGTGTCCCGGAGCGTGCCCGCAGAGCTGGACGAGGTGGAGGTTGTCGCGGTTCGCGGCAGCGATCAGCTGCGCGACGCGGTGGACACGTTCTTCTGCGTCGCGTCCGGCGACCCAGTCGACGCGGTGGACGAGCATGGCAGGGCGGTGTTCCCGCACGCGAGCGCGAGCCAAGACGAGCTCCAGCTGACCCCGGACGCCCTCCGCCGCAATCCCACGCCGTTCGAGCCGATCCGGATCAACCGGCGGTGGGGACGGAACCTGCGAGACTTGAACGACAACGCCGTCGTTCGGCTGACCCCGCGCAACCCGGTGCCTGCGTCAGCCGAGGAGTTCCAGCAGATCGAAAAGTCGTTCTCGGCCCTGACCGGGATCGGCCGGTCGGCCGGCGCGGCTTCGGCATCGGCGCTGGAAGTAAATCCGCTGTTCTACGTGTTCGCCCCAGGGCCTGGCCCCGGTCCGCTGGTCCGCCAGCGGATCACCGCCATGGCCTCGACCGAACTGCTTTCCCGGCGCCAGGGCACGAAGTCCGAAACAGAGCTCAACTTGGCAGAAGAAGGAACCGTCAAGGACGCGGTCCCGGTCAAGGAGACGCTGGTCTGGGTCGATGCGGCCGCCGAGGTCGTCACCGAAGCATCGACCGTCGGCAATATCGACCGGTTCGGCATCTTCCGCCGCCCGGCTCCCCGCCGGGCCGGAGTCAGCTTCGACGTGCCGCGCTTCTGGCTGATGTGGGCCACCGACGAGCAGCTGGCCGCGATGGGCCCGGCAGCCGGCGGCCAGGGCGCTTCGACAGCGGGGCCAGAGTCCGCCAAGCCGCCGGCTGTTCCAGGCGCGGACGAGATCGGGGTTGCGCTGGCGACGTCGGCCGCGGTGCCGGCCTCGGCGGCTGGTGCGCACGCCACCGCGCCGGAATCGCAGGCACCGCACGCGCGGACGGTACCCGCGCCCGCAGCGCTGACCCAGTCGACGGGGACGTCCCTGGGGCTCAGCGCGATCACCACCAGGATCGATCTCCGCGACCGGATTCCCGACCTGCGCCGCCAGCTGATCGACAGCCTGGGCGAACAAAAAGCGCTTCGGCTGTTGCCGACGTCGCCTTCCGGCCAGCTGCACGACAACTTCCGGCGGGTGGACGAGTTCCTTCGCGACGTCAGCACCGCGGCGAGCGGTGCGCTGAACGGCGGGCAGGCCATCACGCTGCGGCTGGAGGGCTTCGTCGGCGAGACCTATCACCTCACGCTCGACGCGGCCCTCGTGGGCGAGCTGGCGTTCGCCGGTGTCGAACACGTCGACAAGTTGTCGGTCGGCCAGAAGATGGATGCCAAGGGCGCGAACACCAAGACCTCAGGGCGCACACGTGCCGCGCTCAGCGCCTCGCTGAGCGCGGTCTGGCGCTTTGGCCAGATCGGCGGCAATGTGCCGCACAGCCTCGCGCCGAAGACCGGCGGCATCAACACGCCTGGGCTGCCGACCTTGTCGGTCAACATGGCCAAGCTCGGCGAGCGAGACGTGAAGAGCACCGGTGCCATCAAACAGAAGTACAACCAGTCGGCGTCGGTCACCGGGCCGGTGGCCGCCTACGACGGCCGGGTCGGCTTCCATCTCAAGATCGAGCGGGATCTCGGACTGGGCCAGCACGGCGGCGAGGTGGCCGGAACGGTCGCCGCGAGCGATTCGATGCCCTGGCGCGACATCCGCCTCCTGCGGCTGAGCGAGGCGTCCTACCCCGCGCCGGCGGACGGACGAGCCCGGCTGGGCGAAGCCGAACCGGAAACGTTGTCGACCCGGCCGCCGCTTCCCACAGCCGGGCGGTCCGGGCAGCGCCTGGTGCGCTGGAACACCCCGGCGCACCGCCGAGCCGATGCCGCGGAGTCGGCTGCCTGGCGCGAACAGCCCGGGTACCTGAAGGTTTCGCCGCGAGGAACCGCACCCGACCCGGCTGCCGCCGACCCGACCTACGAGGAAGGTGCGTTCCAGGCCGAGGACTACTTCGGCGCCCTGCGGGACTTGCGGGAAAGCGCGGCACGAGCGATCCGCGAGGCCGGTGCCGACGTGGACTCGGCAGTGCTGCTCGATCTGCGGCAGACGCTGACCTTGCCGTCGGTGAAAATGCTGCAGTCGATGATGCGCGGCACCTTCGTGATCCCGATGGCGGATGTGGAGCTCGAGGTGCACGCCCGGGTGCCGGACACCGGACGGCTGGCGTATGTCAGCGCGGGGGTGGACCCCGAATCGAAGTCCGAGTCCAAGCGCTCCGGCGAGCCGGGGCTCCTGCCGGGAGGCATGCGCCGGCCCGAACCCAGTCCGGAGAAGGCCACCGTCACCAAAGACAAGATCACTCAGGTCGACTTGCACGACGTCGAGTTCCGCTTCGTCGCCAGGCCGAAACGGGCGTTGCTGCGAAAAGTCGGCGTCTGGGCGAAGACCGGCATCGTCAACCGGGTCGTGCGCGAGGCATACGGGATCCGGCACCGTCCGGCCGCCGCGCGCCCGCTTCCGCAAACGCTGGTCGACGCCGCGACGCAGCGCGAGGAAGCCGCGAAAGCCTGGACCGCTGCGGTCAAGGCGGAAGCCGGCCTGCAACATCAGACGTCGCCCTTGACCGAGGCCGGACATCAAGCGCTGCTCGCGGCCCCGGCCGCCACTGCCGCCGCGGCCGCCGCATGGTGGGCGGCGAAGGACAACTACGACCGGGCGCTCGCCAGCGCGCGTTCGGCCCAGGCCGCGGTCGAGGAAACGGCACCTGCGGCGGAAGGTCAGTCCAGGCACCGGGTTCCGGGCGCGAGCGGCCAGGCTGTCAGGCTCCGCCATGAGGACCCCACGCCCCGTTTCGCTTCGGGCAGTACCGCTCTCGAGCCGACCGGGACTGCCGGCGCTCGGTCCGATGGGACGGCCGCCGATGTCCTGGCGCAAGGCGCGCCCCTGCCTGACGCAGCCCGGGCGAGCCAAGAGGTGCGGCCGGGTTCGACTGGCGACCCGCTGCCTGAACGGCGAAGGGAGCTGCGGAGCGCTCGGGCAGTCCTCCAGGCACTTGCCCGGGAGGAACGACAGCTGCTTTACCGGCAGGCAACGCGGATCGTCGGCCGGGACGTTCCGGGCGGACTGTTGTCTTCCCCGGACCCCGAACGTGCGGCACAGATCCAGGCGATCCGTGACTTGGTAGCTGCTCAGCTCCGCACGGACGACGACCATCCGCGGCGGCGGCCGTTTGCCGAGCAGTTGGCTCGCGACGTGTGGGCCGAATTGATCGATCCGGTCGACCCGCTTCCGGGCCGAGCGGCAGAACTCGAGGAGGCGCGGCGCTCGTTGTCGCGTCCGAAGGCACCCGCCGGGCGCGTGCGCGATGCGCGGCGGCTGGCCGCGGAAATGGTTGACGACGTACTGCAAACGCGCCCGCCGGTGACGTCGCCGGTCGCGCAGGCTCGGCGCGACATTCAGCGGCAGGCGATGGTCGACCTGGTAGCCGGCCGGCTCCTGAGCGATGGGCCGGATCGTGCCGGTCGGCTGTCGCACGCCCGAAACCTGGCGGCGCTGCTGAGGGAGGAGGCCGGCGGCGGCAGCCGACCCGTTCCAGCCGGCACCCGGACGCGCGCCCGGTCTGGCGCGAGCGAGACGAGGCGACGCGGGGACTCGGCGAGCATCGCGACGAATCGGTCCGACACCAGCTCGATCACCTTCCCCCCGGTCGGCGGTGCATCCGGCGGGGTGACCTTCTCGAGAGAATCGCGCGCGCTCGCGGATCAGAGCGTGATTTATTCGGCGCTGTCGCCTAGCGCCGACGACGGACGGCCGCAGCCGTTCGTCGTGTTCGTCACGCTCTCCGACGACGGCCGCCCGGTCCTCGGGGGGGAAGCCCTCGACTGGGCGGACTACGGAAACCACCTTCTCGCCAGCGCCGGGTATCAGCAGCACGTGGCCGGGCATCCCGACGCAACCGTCAAGATCGTCCCCGACCGATCCGTGCCCGCGGCGGTGTTCGACACCGACATTCGGAGCCTGGGCGAGCAATTGCGCAATGGCCAGGCGTTCCCTGCGATCGAGATCGCCGCGGCGGCCGCGGTGGACGAATCCGGCCGGGTCCGAATGGGCGGCGAAGTCCGCCAGTTGCCGGTCGGTGCCGCTGGCCGTTCCGGGTCGGGAGAGAACCGGACCAGCCTTCCGGAAATCCCGTCGGAGGGCACGACATTCGTAGAGGACCTGTTCGACGATCTCGACCGGCGCCTGCGACCGGACCCGGGGCTGTGGCGCACCGGCGACACGACCCGCGCCACACCGGTGACCTCGGACGAAGCGGAGTCGGTGTATCGCATTCCGAAGGAGGACCAGCGTCTTCTCCAATCGGCGCTGGACCGGTTCGGGTTCCGGCTGGAGGTGCGTCCGAGCGAGTGGGCGGCGGTGCGGTGGAGCCGGCGGGGCGCGGTCCGGAAGCCGCCGGAGCTCCGGGCGTCGACGATCGACGAGCTCGACTCGTACCTGGGCGTCCCCGCCGACTATCAAGGTCTGGTCGGGTTTTTCGCGCCGGTGCGGCCGGCTCGGGAGTCGGTGCCGGCGGACCGGTGGGAGGCGGTGCGGGCCCGATACCGGCAGCGCGCACAGGAACAGCGCGATCTCGCGGACAGCATGGGCGAACTGGCGGATCAGGGGAAGATCCGGCTCGCCGGCGGACTGGTCGAATGGCGCACCGAGGACGGCGGGTTCGCGAAGGTCGCCGGGGCCGGCGATCCGTTCCGGCTGGTGACCGCGGACGGCGAACCGCTCGCGCCGGAGCAGGACGAGCTGTTCCGACGGCTGATCCGGCGCAGGACCGGGATCGGGCGTCCGGCCGGCTTCGGCGAGGAGACCCCGGGTCCGGGCGGGCTGAGCGCGGACGACGTGATCGTGGCCCGGCACAAGGCTGCCGAGCCGGTCCTCCGGTTCCAGCCGGGACGGCCGCCGGTCCTGGTGCGTCCTGGGGCCGATTCCGAACCGGCGCGGCTGCTTTCGCCGCAGGGCGCCGGGCCGGTCGAGACGCATCCGCCGCTCGATCCGGCGCTGGTCGGCGGGGGAGCGTCGGTTTCGCGTCCGGCAGCGGGTTCGCTCAGCGTGGATGACGCGCTTCGGCTGCCTCCGGGCTCGGTGGTGACTGGGGATGTGTTCCGCTCGGATGCCGAGTCGGAGCAGTTCTTCGCGGTGCATGCCCCGTGGTTGGTGGGGGTGAATGCGGACGGGGCGGTCGACCGCTGTCTGGAGATGTGTGTGCAGGGGTCGTTCGCGATGAAGGAGAAGCAGTCGTACCGGGCCGGGCCGGGCCGGCCGACGACGGTCGGACAAGCGAACGAGCTGGCGAACGCGCTGATGCGGCGGGCGACGTTCGAGCAGATTTTCCGGCATATGCGCGCACAGGAAGGCGGTGCGCAAGGGCTGGTCTATGTCGGGGGCGGGCGCCGGGACGGGCATTACTTGCTGGTGCGGAAGGCACCGGTCGAGGAGGGCGGCCTGATCACGTTGCTGGACGTGCAGGCGCAAACCATGGGCCGGACCACGCCGCGAGCGCCGGTGGTGGGTTTTGTTCCGCTGCCGTGGACGCCGGCGACGGAGCTGAAGTCGCGCGTGCTCGACAAGAACCTGGTCGCGGGGAGGGGGGATCCGGCGGCGCAGCTGGCGAACCATCCGGTGCTGCGGCGGTGGCAGGCCGAAGCCGGGAGAGGGCCGATCGTCACCGCGGAGGTCTTTGAAAGCGATTTGGCCGCGGCCTTCGAAAACAAATTCGTCTCCTATGCGAAGAAGATGTTCCACAAGAGGAAGGACGACCGAAAAGACGACCGGCAAGGCATTGGGTTTCATGCCAAGGATGTGTGGAGCGGCGCGCTCATGTGCAAGGGAGTGCCGGTCGGCGTCACCTTCGATTTCGAATTCTTCAAAGAGGATAAGGAGTGGGCTCGGGGTGCGGACGGACACGTCCGGTACACCTGGTTGGCGCGCGACAGCCAGGAGGAATTGCCGTCGGCGCGCTCGGCGGAGAGCCGCCGGGAGCTTGGGTACAACGGGCGGGTGGAGGCACCCGGAGCCGAGGATTACACACGGCATTCGGCAGGGCCGATCGAGGTTAGCGCGCATGCCGGTAGGGCAGGACAGGTCTCGGTCTGGCTTCCGCCGGGAACGCGTCTGACCAACGGCCGCACGATCCGGAACAGGCTGAAAGTACGTCTGCGCGCCCCCGAATTCGCGGCCGTGCTGGACAACTCGGAGTCCTTCCGCTCCGCCTATGCGGTCAGGCCGGATGGGGCTATTCGATGGGTGGTGTGCCACGCCGGGGCGTCCGGCCTGGGCGTCGGGCTGGTGGAGGCGCTCACTCAGCGGGGCTATCGGAATCGAGGCTATTTCGGAGACAACAAGGTATCGATTGCCTTCCAGGGCCAGAACGTCGGGGACGTCCCGGTCCATCGGGGCGGCGCGTGGGTTGCGTATTCACCGGACAAGAATGGCGTTCCGCAGAGGGAACCGCAGGAGGACACGGTCTACCCGGAGTTCAAGCGGCAGGCGTTGATTGCGCTGGAGACGTGGGCGGACGCGGTCACGTTGCAGCAGGCGCACCGAGCGGCGCGGGCGGCGTTTGTGGCGCATCCGGAGTACCGGTTCGGGGTGGGTGTGAACCGTCCGGGCCTGGACGGAGGCAAGCGGAGTCATGTCCGGAATGCGCTGGCGTCGGTGATCGCGTTGTCAAGGTCGATCATCGACGGTCGTACAGTCCCGGCCGAGCCGGGCGGCCCGGTGACGGTGGGCGAGGCGCAGGCGGAGCTGGGTGCGGAGTTCGTCGCAGCGTCGCTGCCCGAGATCACCGCCCACATGCAGGCGCAGCCGGAAGGCGCTCAGGGCGTGGTGTTCCTGGACGGCAACTTCCTGCTGGTGCACAAAGACCTCGCCGGCAAGGTCAACTATCTCGACGCTCTCCGGGAGACGATGGCGGACCTGGAGATCCGGCTCGGCCGGGCGGACGACGGCACGCCGGTCGAAGGGCCGTCCGGGTTCGCCGCGCTGGAACACACCGGTGCGCGCCCGCTCGACCAGCACCCGCCTCTTGATCCGGCGCTGGTCGGCGGGGCCTCGCCGACTGCCTCGGTCACCTCGGCCTCGTCCGAGAACCTTCCTCGTCCGAGCACCTCGCGTTCGTTCTTCAGGCGCCGATCGAGTGCCGTGCAATCGCTGGCCACGACCTCGCGCGATCCGGCCCGGTTCGAAAGCGAAGCGGCGGCCATCTTCGAGGACTATCGCCAGGCCAGCGCCGGACTGAACCGTCTCGCGCTGCCGGAACCGGAGGTGCGCGGGTGGATCGCCGATGCGGTCGCTCTCGGCCAGCCTGGCGAGGCAGAGCGGCATATGTTGCCGGCAGGCAGTCGCGAGCGGCTCCAGGTCATCGACGACAACCTGAGCGCGGTGCACGATCCAGCGGCGCGCGAGCGGATTCGCGGGCTGGTAAACGACGCGGTCCTTGCCGCGATGCTGGCGCCGGGCCGAGTGGACGCAGCCGGCCCCGGCACTGGCAGGCAGTCCATCCGGCCGATCGCCCCCGACCGGCTTACCCAGCTGCTCGACGACATCCGTGCCGACCTGCAGGCCGGGCGAAACCCGTTCGACCGCGAGACGTCGATGGTCCACGGCGTCGACTGGACCCCCGGGCGGCCGCTCCCGGTCCGGCTGGCCGTTCTCGGAACCGTCAATCTGAGCGGCGAAGCTCGTGCCGGGCTGAGTTCCAGCGCGCTGTTCCGCACTCTGCTGGCCAACCCGGCGGCACTGGCCGAATCGTTGTTCGCCGGGGCCGGGCACGAGGAACAGCACTTCCTGGGGACCTGCGTTCCGGCGTCGATCAACACCGAATTGCGTAGGCGAGTGCCGACGCTGGCGTCTCTTCTCCTGGTTGGCCGCGCGGTCGCCGACGAGGTCGAGAAGGCGACGGAAATGCTGGAATCCGAAGCGCGTGCCCGGCGTGACCGGCCGTTGGGCCGGACAGTTTACGAGCTGGCCGGCCGACGTGTGGCGGCGGCTCGCGCGGAATTCGAGGACCTGGAGCAACGAGCAGCGGAGCTGGCCAGTGCCAACTCGCGCGACGCTGACGCGTGGCACGGCCTCACCGACCGCTGGGCGCGAACCATGCAGAAACTCGGAGCCGCCGACCCTCGCCAGGAGCGAGTGCCGGTGCTGTCGCCGATGACCGTGCGAGGTCATTGGCGGGTCAGCATCGCGCTGGCCACGGCGAAACTGGTGGACCGGCCGGCTCGTCGGCTGTCGTCGATCGATTCCGAGAACTACCTGAGCCTTCTGGAGCGGCAACTGGCGAACGAACCCCAAGGGCACCTTCTCGGTGCCGAGCCGGCGCTGAGCGACAGTTCGTGGGTGCCGGTCGCTCCGCGAATCAGTACCCGGTCAGCAGCGATGGCGTTATGGACCCGGCTGGCCGCGGGGTCAGGCCGAGTGCTCGCGCCGCCGATCCACACCGTGCACGTCCAGGCGACCAGGGTCGGCGGGGAGCCCGCGTTCGTTGTCAACGACCCGATCAAGGCGACGTCGAAAACGCAGACTCCGGCCGAGTTCGCGACGTGGGCTGCGCGGGAGAAGCTCACCGCACCGGCCGACCTGTTCGACGAGCCGGCTGGCACTCCGGAGTCGCCGGACGTGGTGTCCTACTCGGCGTTGCTGGTCGATGGCGAGCTGGATCTGACCGGAGTGCTGATGCGACCGTGCGTGACCGGCGACGGCAGCCGGGTGGGGACGTTGTTCCCGTCGCCGGAGGACGTGCGGTCCGAGCGGGCCGACAAGGCGGTGGCCGGGTTCGCGGCGGGAGCGGCGCCAGCCGATTCGTACTCGATGCTGATGCACTCGGTGAAGGACGCAGCCGGGCGTGCCGCTGGGTTCACGCTGTGGCAGGAGAAACCCGGACTGCCCGGGCAGTATCGCCGGGTGCAGGTCGGCCCGTCCGGATGGCTGCGGTTGTTGTCGGCGGTGGCTGGCCCGGAGAACGCGCAGCGCGCGTTGCTGGTGGCGTTGTCGTGCGGTGTGGCGCCGGAGTCTGGAGGTCTGCTGCGGCAGTTGCAGGCGCTGGTTGACGGGGCGGGGCGTGGGCAGCGGGTGTTGGGTCCGGATACCCGGGTGAAGATCGAGCCGGGCGGGCGGGTGGTGTTCGATCCGGGTGGTTCGTTGCGGGAGGTGGGCGCCGACGGCTCGACGGTTGCGTCGGCGGTGCGGTTGCCGGATTCGGCGGTGTCGGATTCGTTGGACGAGGGTCCTGGTCTGGTTTTGGAGCATCCGGTTGTTCGGTCGACGGCGGCTGCGCTTGACCGGATGGCCGACGAGCACGCGATGTCGGTGCCGGGGCAGGAGTTGCTTGGGCCGGATGTGCTGCAGTTGCGGAAGCGGAAGCCGCCGATGCCGGCGTTGCGCGGGCTGAACGTGCCGCGGTTGAGCGCCCGGCAGGGGGCCGGTCTTCTGTCGACGATGGACATGTTGCGGGGTGCGGCTCCGACACCGGGGGAGACGACGCGGGAGGCCCTGGATCGCGCGGGTGCCGGGGTTGAGGTGCTGCGGGCGGAGTGCCCGCCCGCGGTGCGGCAGCATTGGGCGACCGTGCTGGGTGTTCCGGTCGGCGTCCTGCCGGCGTTCTGGGAGCTGCCGAAGACGGTGTACGGGATCTGGCTGGGCGGTCCTCCGGGTGCGGAGTTCTGGGACAATTTCGGCGGTGCGGCCGAGCGATTCGACCGGATTCCGTTCGTGTTGTTCACCGACGTGCCCCGGCGGCAGATCGAGGCGGTCCTGGCCGGAGACGAAACGGATGCGCTGGCGAGTGTGCGCGAGATGGTCGCGCGCGCGAGGGCGCACAATGTGAAGCTGGTCAATATTGACGAGCTTTCGCATGACGAAATGCCGCTGCCAGCGCATCCGTTGGTGGCCACCGAGAGGGCCAAGGAGTCCGGGCTGGGGTATGCGCCGTCGGCAGACATCCTCCGGGTTCAGTTTTTGCATCTTTTCGGCGGGGTCTACACCGATGGCGACAATGTCGTAGAGGATCTTGCTCAAGCGTGGGACGTCGTGACTCAGGACGGATTTGCCGGTCTAGAGCAAGTTGTCTGGAACGGGGCGGAAGAGCGCCGTATGCGGAACAATTCCGCCCTTGTGATGACAAAAGGTCATCCGATTGGTCTTGGCTGGCTTTCCCATTTTGCCGAGAGCTATCGCATGACCAGAAGGGAACTGTTTTCCCGAACTCCTGCCCCGATGATGAACCTCGTGGAAACGAATCTTGACTCCGGAATGGGGCGGAATCGTCGTAATTCCACTATTCTGCGGACTGCTCCTGCTGGATCGGAGAGGTTTACGGGTTATCAGAAGACCCCCGGGTTCGAGGGGATCACGACCGGCTACGCGCAGAGCTGGGTGCCGGCCGGGCCGCCGGCGCGGCCGGACGTGGTGATCGGCGTCGACGATCATGAGGGAACGGTCGCGTTGACCGCGAAGATCGTGCACACGCTGGTGCGGCAGTTGCACAACATGGAGGGGGAGCTGGATCTTTTCGCGGCTGAGCGGGCGGCCGTCAAGCACGAGGTTCCGGAGGTTGTCCTGACCGCGGCGGTGCGGTTCATCGCGGCGAGGCCGCGGCTGGCGTCGTTGGTGAAGTTCGTGACCGATCATCGCTATGAGGACGGCGGGGTCCGGGCGTTCCCGATTCCGGACGGAGTGAGTGCGCTGCTGGAGTACGTGCCCGGCTCGCCGAGGTGGTTCCTCGGCGAGTGGTCGAGTCCGGTGCGGATGGTCCCGCCGGTCGGCCCGGCGGACCCGTCCGGCGCGCCCCAGCCGGAAGTCGTGCTGGGGTCGGCGCTGGTGAAGGACGGGAAGCTGGATCTGACCGGCGTGCTGATGCGGCCGTGTGTGCTTGGTGACGGCAGCCGGGTGGGGACGTTGTTCCCGTCGCCGGAGGACGTGCGGTCCGAGCGGGCCGACAAGGCGGTGGCCGGATTCAAGGCGGGAGCGGTGCCAGCCGATTCGTACTCGATGGCGATGCACTCGGTGAAGGACGCGGCCGGCCGGGTGACCGGGTTCTCGATCTGGCAGGAGAAGTCGGGGTCGCCCGGGCAGTATCGGCAGGTGCTGTTGAGTCCGGCGGCATGGTTCTATCTGCTGTTGGCGGTGGCGGGTCCGGAGGCGGCGGCGCGGCAGCGGCTGATCGCATTCTCGTGCGGTGTGGCCCCGGAGTCCGGCGGGTTGCTGCAGGAGTTGCAGGAGCTGGCCGATCGGGTGGGGCGCGGGCAGCGGGTGTTGGGTCCGGATACCCGGGTGAAGATCGAGCCGTCCGGACGGGTGGTGTTCGATCCGGGCGGTTCGCTGCGGGAGGTTGGCACCGACGGCTCGACGGTGCCGTCGGCGGTGCGGTTGCCGAATTCGGCGGTGTCGGATTCGCTTCTCGAGGGTCCTGGTCTGGTTTTGGAACATCCGGCTGTGCAGCCGACGGTGGCGGCGCTTGACCGGATGGCCGACGAGCACGCGACGCTGGTGCCGGGGCAGGAGTTGCTCGGGCCGGATGTGCTGCAGTTGCGGAAGCGGAAGCCGCCGATGCCGGCGCTGCACGGGCTGAACGTGCCGGGATTGAGTGCCCAGCAGGGGGCCGGTCTTCTGTCGACGATGGACATGTTGCGGGGTGCGGCTCCGACGCCGCAGGAGACGACGCCGGAGGCCCTGGATCGCGCGGGTGCCGGGGTGGAGGTGCTCCGAGCGGAGTGGCCGCCTGCGGTACGGCAGCATTGGGCGACCGTGCTGGGCGTTCCGGTCGGCTCGCTGCCGGCGTTCTGGGAGCTGCCTATGGTGGCATTCGGGATCTGGCTGGGCGGTTCGCTGCGTGCGGGGGAGTTCTGGGACAATTTCGGTGCTGCGGCCGATCGGTTCGACCGGGTTCCGTTCGTGTTGTTCACCGACATTCCCCGCTGGCAGATCGACGCGGTCCTGGCAGGGGATGAATCGGACGAGTTGGCGGGCGTGCGCGAGATGGTCTCGCATGCGAACACGCACAATGTCAAATTGGTCAATATCGACGAGATATCGCATTCCGAAATGCCGATGCCGTCGCATCCGTTCGTCGTCACCGAGCGGAGCAAAGAGTCCGGGCTCGGGTACGCGCCGTCGAGCGACATCCTTCGGATTCAGCTCTTGCATCTATTCGGCGGCTTCTATATGGACGGCGACAATGTCCTCGAGCATCTTTCCGGCGTGCGGTCGGTCGTGAATGAGCACGGGTTCGGCGTTCTTGAACAGATTATCAGGGAAGCGGCCGGGGAGCGGCGGGAGCCAAATAATTCCGGGATCGTGATGACCAAGGGGCATCCGATCGGTGCTGCCTTGCTGTACGGAATGTCGGAGAACTACCGCAAAACCAGGCGACGGCTGTTTGACAGTTATCCTGGCCTCGTGGATGTCGTCGAAGCCAGTCTTGATTCGCCGATGGGGCGGAACCGGCGCAATTCCACGATTCCGCGGGTTACTCCGGTCGGGTTCGCCAGGTATACCGGGTATCAGAAGCTTCCCGGATTCGGCGGGATGCGGACCGGCAACGCGGAGAGCTGGGTTCCGGCAGGGCCGCCGGCGCAGCCCGATGTCCTGATCGGCCTCGACGATCAGGATGGAACGGTCGCGTTGACCGCGAAGGTGGTGCACACGCTGGTGTGGCAGTTGCACAACCGGGAGGGGGAGTTGGATCTGTTCGCGGTCGAGCGGGCGATCGCCAAGCACGAGGTTCCGGAGCTGGTTTTGACTGCGGCGGTGCGGTTTATCGCGGCGAGGCCGGGGTTGGCGTCGTTGGTGAAGTTCGTGACTGATCATCGGTATGAGAACGGTGCGATCCGTGCGTTCCCGATTCCGGATGCGGTGCGGGCGATGTTGGCGTTCGTGCCGGGCTCGCCGAGGTGGTTCCTGGGCGAGTGGTCGAGCCCGGCGCGGATGGTCGCGCCCGGCAGCGCGGCAGGCTTGCCCCAGCCCGAAGTAGTGGCGCAGTCGACGTTGATCGTGGGCGGGAAGGTGGATCTGACCGGTGTGCTGATGCGGCCGTGTGTGTCCGACGACGGTACGCGGGTGGGGACCTTGTTCCCGTCGCCGGAGGACGTGCTGTCGGAGCGGGCTGACGAAGCGGTCGCCGGGTTGGAAGCAGGAGCGGCGCCGGCGGGCTCGTATTCGATGGCGATGCATGCGGTCAAGGACGCCGGCGGACGGGTGACCGGGTTTTCGATCTGGCAGGAGAAGCCGGGTTCGCCCGGGCAGTATCGCCGGATTCTGCTGAGTCCGGGCGGGTGGTTCGCGGTGTTGTCGGCAGTGGCCGGTCCGGAGGCGGCCGCGCGGTCGTGGTTGATCGCGTTCTCGTGCGGCGTGGCACCGGCGTCCGGCGGTCTGCTGCGGCAGTTGCAGGTGCTGGCCGACCGGGCGGGGCGCGGGCAGCATGTGGTGGGTCCGGATACCCCGGTGAAGATCGAGCCGTCCGGACGGGTGCTGTTCGAGCCGGGCGGTTCGTTGCGGAAGATGAGCCAGGACCGCAAGACCCTCGAGTCGGCGGGCCGGCCGCCGAACAGTGCCGAATCCGCCACGCTCGAGGAAGGCCCGGGATTGGTCCTCGCGGACGGGGCCGCGCTGCCGGTCTGGGGCCTGTTCGGGAATCCTGCTGAGTGGAGCAGCGGGGTGCAGCCGGAACTGGTGAAGCGGGTGCTGTCCGCGCACCAGCGGCAACTGGACGACTGGATGCGCAGAGGTTACGGGTCGGCGGATCTCCAGGCGGAGTTCGAACGGCGGTGGCGTGACCCGCGGCTTGTCCGGCTGCGGGCTCAGCTGCAGCAAGCGGTGGACGCGGCGCGGGGCCGTGCTCCGGGAGAGTGGGCGACCGTCTCCGACGAGGCGATTGGCGCGATGCGGGATTGGTCGAAGTGGCGGCAGGAACTCCGAGCGGCAGCTGAGCCGGAAGCCGCGCTGGACGAATCGGACCTGGCAGTTATGGCGGCTATGGTGCTGCCCCCCGGTGTGCCGGCGCCGTTCGAGCTCTCGGCCGCTGAGCTGGAATTGTTGCTGGACCTCCTCAAACTGATGGCGACCCGGCACCCGGATTGGCGCCGCGATCCGGCACCGGTGCGCGTTCTCGCCGGCCAGTTGTGGTCGGAGTTCGCGGCGTTGAGCCGCGAGGTCGACATCCCCGCGAGTGTCGCGCTGGACCGGGCGCTCCTGGAGCGATGGTCGGACTTGATCGAGCGGACCGAGGACGGCGTCGCCAGCCTGAAGGCGAACGTGCATGACTGGAACGCCGCTGAGCAAATGGCAGAGGCGGTGCTGGGCGAACCCGGCGAGTCCGTGTCGGCGAGGGCGATCTTCGACGTCCACGCCGCGGTGGCGCACGGCTGGGCGGTTGAAGAGGGGGATTCCCCTTACCGTGCGGAGACCTTCGAAGCGTTGTGGGCCGTGCCGGTGATGGAGGAGATGCGAGCGGTCCGCGCCGGGCGGGCAGCCGAGGCGGACGACTTCACGGTGTCGGTGTTCCGCGACCGTTCGGCGAGCTGGACTTCTCGTGTGCTCGAATCCGCGGCGGAAACCGTACCGGGGACAGACGGAGCCGCCAGCCGCTGGCGGGCCTTGGCCGCCGAGCGGCTCGGCTTCGACCAGCCGCCCGGAGCGAAACTGACGGGGAACGCGGCGCGGCTGCGGATGCGCCTGTACCGATCCTTGATCGAACGGATGGCTTACCACCTGGCGCGCCTGGACCACGTTAACGGCCTCGGGCAGGCCGATCGGGTCGCGTTTGAGGAGGACCGGATCGACGCCCTCGACCGGGAAGCCGCGCGCCTGGAAGGCGAAAGCCTGCTGGTGGAGCTTGCTCTGGAGACGGGCGGGGCTCTAGACGCCTGGCTGGCCGGATGGGAGGCGTGGGAGGCCGGCGCCGAGCCGGCCCGGGCGGTGGCGCTGCTCGGCTTGGAGACGCTTGTCGCATCGGACTGGCCCCAGATGCGGGAGCTGTTGGACGACGAGCTGGCGCGTGTGGCTCCGGGGATGCTTACCCCGGCCGAGGCACAACACGTGGACGACATGGCAAGCCTATTGGAAATCGCCCGGAGCCAGGGAACGCAGGCCCGGGCTCTCGAAAACCTTGCCGAGGCGCTCGCCGATGATTTCGCGGAGCTGCGTCGCACCGGCAATCCTCCGGTTCCGGTTGCGATGGCGCGGGTCGAGGAGGCCGCGCGCGCGGCTCGCATGCAGGCGTTGGCCTCCGGAGAGTGGTCGTCGATCGGGGATGCCGAGCTGGCCGCGGAACCGGTCATGCCGCAGTTGACGGCACAGGCGCCCTTGTCGTCGGGCGAGATCACCCGGATCGACCGGTTCCGGGACCAGCATCGGGACCGGCTGGACCAGTTGTGGAAGGCGGTGGGTTCGGCGATCCCGGCAGCCTCCGCCGCTCAGTTCGAGTTAGGCCAGCGGGTGTCCGGGTCCATCGAGGGGCTGCGAGGACCGGCGCGGGACCTGGCGGAAGACGTGCTCTTGGCGCACGTTGCGGCGATGACGGCCGAAACGACCGGCGCGCGAACCGATGCGTGGCTGCGCGATGTGTGGAGCGATCCGCTGCTGCGGGAACTGCGGTCGCTGGCAGGCGAGGTCCTGGCCCCGAAGCTGCCCGCGTCCGAGCTGGCGCTCCGGCTTAACCGCCAGGGCCGCCTTTGGGGGGCTGCGATCGCCGGTGCCGAAGCACAGCTGGCGGCAAGCGCTGCGCAGTGGCGCTCGGATTCCGCGAGGCTGCTGGGCCCGCTCCTCGGCCTGCTCCGGTCCGATTCGGAGGACGCGCCCGCCGAGCGAGCCCGGGCGCTGTACGACGAGCTGGTGGATGCGATCGCCTTCGTGTCCTGGGAGCTGGACAGCACGCCGGGATGGAACGCGGAGGCGGTGCCGGAGGAATGGCTGCGGGATGTTCGGACGGCCTTCCGGGATTTGCGGAAGGCGGGCGCTTTTGAGACGGAAGCCGACCAGCGGGTGGCGGACTTCCGGGCCGTTTTCGCCACCGGCTTCCGGAACACGTTCCATCGCGAGCCGCCGGGGCGGGGGGCCGGCCCCACTGCCGAGGACGTGCGGGCGCGGTGGCTCAAGCGGGGGCGGAACCTGGTGGGGGTCAACAACAGCCGCAAGCAGCGCAGTCGCGCCGAGCGCGCGCACCTCGACGACCTGGCGATCGCGGTCGCCCGGCAGGACGCCGCAGTGGCGACTGTGCGGGCACGGGCCGCGGCTGCCGCCGGAGCCTGGGCAGCGGCAGGAGAACGCGGGCAGGCAGATCCGGAGTGGCTGGAGCTTCGCGCCAAAACCGTGGCCGGCTGGATGCTCGGCGGCAAGGGAATGCAGCGGTGGGATGCCGCGCAGCGGGAGCCCCTGCTGACCGCCCTGCGGGACGATCCGGCGGTGGCGAGCTGGTTCGTGGCGGTCGCTGGCGAGCACCCGTCCGGCGGGCACGAGGCGCTGGTGAAGGCGGTGCGAGAACGGCTGGAACTGGCACCGGAAGCGCAGTTGGCGCAGTGGCGGGCGGAAGGCATGCGGCTCCTCGGCTCCGACGGCTGGGCGGCATTGGCGACTCCGTGGCTGCGGTGGCTGGGCTTGCGGCTGGACGATCAGGCGGCGGCGGAATGGCTGCTCAACGTTGTCGGGCACAAGGCGGAAGGGAACAAACCCGAGCAGGAGATCCGCCTCGCCGACGAGGTCAAAACCGGCCTTACCGCGTTGGCGGAGGCGAACGAGCGGCAGCGGGGATGGTGGCTCCGTGAAGGGCGGCGGCTGCTGAACCGGCATCCCGGCGGCCCAGCCCGGTCGGACACGGTGGCCATGCTGGTCGGACACCGGGCCTTGCACTATCTCGCCTCGACGAGGGTCTCCGATCTGGCCGGATTGGCGCGAGCGACAGTCGGCCAGCTCCGCTCGTTGCGGTACGACCCGCCGCTCGGCATCGCGCGGGAGCTGCTGCAGCAGTGGCGTCGGCAGCAGGCACTGCCACCCGCTCAGCCAGCAGGGTCTGGCACGCCTGCGGCACCGCTGCCGGTGCAGACGGCGCCGGCGCCGTCTCCGGCTCCGGCCGAGACAACGCCGCCTGCCGAGCTCCCTGTGCCCGGGCCGGAACAGCCCGAGGCACCAGCGGTCGTCGCACCGGAGAATGTCAGCCTCCCCGCCTCTCCCGAGACGGCCCCCGCCTCGCCCGCGACGGAAGGCGCGGCCGTCTCCCCGGCCCAGGACGCCGAGATACTCGCCGCGGTCGAGGATTTCGAGGAGATGTTCGAAACGGACTTGGCGGAGGGCGACGCGTACCTGCGCGATGGCGGCGGAGTCGCGTTGCCGAGCGCACGGCGGCTCTTGGACGACCGGCCTGCTCCTCTCGCCGAGCGAGGCGCCTCGCCGCGGGCGCAGGAGCTGCTGTGGCAGCGCGCGGAAGCAGCAGTCGCGGTTCGGATCGAGGAGGAAGCCCGGAATCAAGCGCAGCTGATCGGCCGCGGCGGCCCGCTCGCTGCCCTCGCCGGGCCGGAAGCCGTTGCGCGGCTTGGCATCGACGCGGACGAGACGGCGGCGGCGCTGGCCGAGATCGAGCGGCAGTATGGTGGCGAATTCGTGGCCGGGCTGCGCGACGCTGCGGCGAAGGCGGTGGCCGAGCTCACCGACACGTCCGATTTCGAGGCGGTTTTGCCGGTCGTGCGGGACGCGATCGCCGCGCGGACGAAGCTCGGCCCGGCGGAGAGACTGGCCCGGGTGATGGCGCGGCGTTTGATCAGGCTCCACCAGGCCGAGACCTCCTTCCACCGTCTGGTGCGTGCTTACGAGTCCTTCCGGAGCGAAATCCACACCGCGACCACCGTGACATTGCCGGAGGTGGAGGCGCGTGAAGGGCTCGAAGCCGCAGACAGCCTTCGCCGCCATGCCAAAGCGCTGCTGGGCGAGATGCCGGAAGTCGTGCCGGGAGTCGGTCCCGATGAGACAGCACAGCGGCAGATGTACGCCGATCTGGTCGCAGTCCTGGCAGCCCGGCTGTATTCGGCGAACGACGCTACGACGGCATGGAATGAGACCCGGCCGTTGCGAGCGGCGGCTGAAGCGCTGCGCTCGTGGACTCGGAACGGGACCGTGCCCACGGCCCCGGGCGACGGGTGGGTCGCGCTGGGGTACCAGCGGATGGAAAGCATCGGACTCACCGCGGCGGGCAGCGATCTCCGCCGGACGCTGGCCGCGTTCACCGCCCGGTGGAACCCCCTCCTGCAGCCCGGCCGGGACGCTTTGGCCGGCTTGGACGACCCGACTCGCGACCGGGTGCTCGCCGAAGCCCGGCGTCTGGTCAGGGAGGAACGGGAGCTGGAGAATCTCGCCCGCCCGGACTCCGCCTGGGACGACGAGGGAAACCCGATGCCGGGAGTGGCCTGGCGAACTGCGGACGGCGCACTGGAGCCGGTCCGGACGAAGGCCCAGGAACCCCGTGGGACGCGAGAGCTGGTGTGGGCGGTCGGCCAGCGCGGCGAAACGGACTTGTGGATCGGCCTCCCCGACAACCGGGTGCAGGAATTGCTGGACGAGATGGCTCACGTGCTGGTGCCCGATGTCATCGCGCTGCAGCGGTTGCGCGACGACGAGGCTCGGCTGAGCGCTGAGCTCGCCGAGCGCGCGCGGGAAGTGCTGAACGGCCGGGACAGCGTCCCTGGCACCGGGTTCCGCGACCTCGACCTGCACGACGCCGACGCGGTCCGGAGGTTTGCGCAGCAGTGGGCCGACAAGGCACGCACTGGCCGCGACGAGATGGAGCGGCTCCCCTCCGCCGAACAAGCCCGGCTCCTCGACAAGGCGTGGCAGCAGCTCGGCCTCGGCGGGGAGGACCGGGCCCGGCTGACCGGCAAAGTCGACGAGACGTGGAAGCAGCCCGGCACCGCTCCGGAAGACCTGCTGCGCGACCCGGCCGGGGTTCTGTGGCACTCGATGGCGCACGCGCTCGTCCCGCTGCTGCGCAGCGTCGAGCCGGTCCGGGCCGACCTGGCGAACTTCCACGAGCGCCGGATCAACCGGACGGTCAACGACCTCTGGCAAGGCGGGGAAACCCAGCGGCTGGGACCCTTCGGGGAAGTGGTGTACACGCGGTACCCCGGGCTCGGTCCGGACCTGGTCTCGCATTTGTACGAACATGGCACCGAGACGGAGTTCCTTCGGTACGACGAGGACGGCCCTCGGTACGACGAGGAGGGCTGGGCGCTTCCGCGGTACACCGAGTCGAGCCGCACGAGCGTGGCGGCGCCTGCACTGCCGAAGTACCGAGACGACCGCGCGGAGACTCCGTCCGGTGGTTGGCTGTCGCTGTTCGCTGCCGCCGCAGAGTCGCTGGCGGAACGTCCGGAGTCGGCCGCGCAGTGGCGGCCGAGGGCGAAGGAGATGCTGCGCTGGTGGCCGCTGGAGGCGTACGACGCGCAAGCGTTCGCGTCGTCGGCACAGCTGCTGACCTCGATCGTGGACCTGGTTGCCGATGCTGGGCAGTCGTCCGGTCAGGATGCCGCTGACGAAACGATGGCTCGCGTGTCCTTCGCAGCATTCGCTGCGGGTGCCATCCCGTTCCTCGCGGCCCCAGTGGTGGCGTGGTACGCGCAGGCATTGCGCGCGCTGCCGGCCGAGGATGTCTTGTTCTATCGGCACCGCGCGCTGTCCCGGATGATACCGCCGGCCGCCGCCACCCGAGACGAGCTGGAGCTGCAGTGGCCGGTGCGGCACGCATATCTCGATGCGTTGGCGTTCCTGGCGTACGAAGACCGCAATCGTGCCGACTCGCAGCTCGCTCTGGTGGGGCCGGAACACTTCGCGGATCCGGACACGGTCGCCCGGCTGGTGCCTGAGCCGGAATCCCGCGATGCTGCGCAGGAAGCGCTGGACAGTCTCTTCGGCAACGCGGTGAAGAATGCCGCGTTGGGCCGGCCCCGCGAAGGAATCGCCGGGCCAGCTTCAGCCCAGAGCGCAGAGAGCGCCCGGAACAGCGACGCCGCGCCCGTTTCGAGTCGGAGCGCGGACCGCACCCTACGCGACGAAGACCTGCCCGCTCCGTCGGCCGCTCGCCGGACAGCGGAGCGTCCGCCGATCCACTGGACCGAGCTCTTGGTCGGATCCTGGCTGGACCTGTCGCGGGTGCTGAAACGCCCGTTGCTGGACTCCGACAGTCCGGGCGGGATGCTGTTCCCGACTCCGGCCGAGGTGGCTTCCGGCGCGGCAGCCCAGGTGCAGGACGCCTTCGCGGCCGGCCTGCGCCCGGCTGGTTCCTACACGGTGGCGATGCACTCCGACGCGGACAGCGGCGACTTCTCGATGTGGGTCGAGACCGGCCGGAACGCGGCGGGCGAGCCGGAGTACCAGCGGGTCCAGTTGGACGACGAAGGCTGGGCGCGGCTCGTGGTCAGCCTGGACGCGGTCGCGGGCCAAGGGGTGCTGCGGCATCCGAACGTGGTCGCACTGAGCTGCTCGACGAGCGACGAACGGCTGGAGCGCCTCCGGCCGTTGCTGGACCGGGCCGGATACCAGGGCACGCTGCACGGCCCGGCCTCACGCGTGGCACTGCGCCCGGACGGCTTCCAGTTCGAGAACCGCGGTTCCTTGCGGTCGATCAAGCCAGGCGGGCACTCCGAGGATTCGCAGCTGCCGGTGCACAGGTCGGCCTACCAGGGCGAGTTCGAGCACGGCCCGGGGATCGTGTTCTTCAGGAGCAGCCTGCCCGCCCAGCCGTTCGACGACTACACCCGGTCCGAGGATCTGCTGAGGGACTTGAACACCGACACGATCCGCGCCAAGCCGGATTTGAAGCGGGAGCCGTTGCTCGGGCCGAAGCTGTTCGACAACCCCAAGCCGGAACCCGACTTCCTTAGCGGCTTCGACTCGTCGGCGCTGCCGGTGAACCGTGCGGCGAGCTTCTTCCGCGCACTGAACCTCGCGAGCGGCGCACGGCCCGCCGCGGCGGAATTGGACCCGGACGCGCTGGCAGCCGAATCCGTTGTGCGCGGGCCACGCGGGGAAATGTCCAAACTGGTGCATTCGATCTGGCTGGGCGGGCCGCTGACCGGAACGGGGCTTCGCGGGGCGATCCGCCGGAACGTGGAGCGGATCGGCAAGCTGGACGGCAAAGCCGGGAAATTCCAGGCAGTGGTGTGGACCGACATCCCGCGCAGCCGGTTCGAGCGGGCCCTCTCGTCGTCTCCCGTGCTGAAAGACGACCAGCTGGCGGAAATCCGCGACATGGCGGAGTGGGCGCAGAAGAACGACGTGCTGCTGGTGAACCTCGACGAGGTGTTCCACGACGGGGCTCCCGGCAAACTGCAGGAGTTCACGGACATGGAGCGGGCCAAGCGGTCCAGGCCCGGGTACGGGTCGGCGAGCGACATCCTGCGGCTGGAGATCATGCGCCGGTTCGGCGGGGTCTACAGCGACGGCGACAATACCGTCAAGTCGCTGGACAGCGCGGTGCGGGCCGCGCAGTCCGAGCACGGCTACACCTTGTACGGAGTCCGGTTGAAGGACTTCCGGAGGCGGGCGAAGCAGGACAGCCCGGCCGAACGGGCAGCCGATGTTCTTCTGCGCCCGGCTCAGCATTTGCTGGACAGTCTTCGTCCGGGCCGTCGATTCGCTGACGTCGTGCCGGCCGAGAACAGCGACGAAGACTACGGCAGTGACTCCAGCGAGGACGACACCAGGTGGAATCAGAACAACTCGGCCATGGCGATGGTCAAGGGCAATCCGTACCCGGATGCCTACCTCGACGCGATCAGGGACCGATACCGCAAGACCCAGGCGAAGCTCTACGGGGGTACCTACACGACAGCCAGGTATCACTTCGAGCGGGACTTCGGATTCCGTCGCCGAAACTCCACCATCCTGCGCACCGGGCCCGATTTGCTCGACGCGGCGGCGAAGAACCTGGGGCTGGGCGGCGACCGCGCAGGGCTTCCCTCGGAGCAGCTGCAGTGGACATTGGACGGGATCGAGGAAGGCAACTTCGGGTCTTGGGAAGACCCCGAAGAGCCGCCGGCAGCACGGCCTCACAACGCCGAAGAAACGCTCGAACTGGCCAAGGACGCAGTGCGCACGCTGGTGCGGGAACTGTACAACCGAGAAGGGGACCTGCGGCTGACCAAGGTCGCCGACCCGCTCGCCACCCATCCGGCGCAGGGCCTCGTCTGGGACGCCGTGCTTGCCTACCTGGCCGCCCGGCCGGAATTGGCCGAAAAGGTCAGCTCGGTCACCGACTTCCCGGTGCGCGCGGCCGTCGACGGCCTGCTTCGGCTGCCGGCGCGGGCCCGGTCGTTCCTCAAGTTCCCGAAGGGCGGTGCGTCGACCTACCGGCTGCAGGAACTGTCCACGAAGGGGAGTATGACCGGCGCCCCGCTGCTCGCCGAGCCGTCGTTGCCCGGGAACGTGCCGGACATGCAGGACATCCTCGTGCCCGGCGTCCGCATCGACGACATCGTGGCCCAGCCGCTGTTCACCAAGAACCGGCGGCTCGCCGCGGTCGCGTTCCCGCTGTCGGACGAGGAAAGCGAGGTGTTCGAGGAGGCGTTCCGCAACGGTGCTGCGCTGTCTGACGGGCACTCGGTTCTGCCGCATCACGGCACTGCGGGATTCCGGGTGGCGGCGAAGGACGGTCGGACCGTCCCGCTCGACGCATCGGCGATGCTGAGGTTGTTCCTTGCCACCAGCCGGAAGTTCGGCATGGAGTGGCGGCAGGGCGCGACGCTCGAATGGCTGACCTGTCCGAAGGCGACGCCCGAAGCGCTCGACCGGCTCGGGCGGCTGCGCCGATCCATCGAGTCGCTTCGCTATCGCGGCAAGGTCTGGTTCCCTCCTGCGCCGCGCATCGAGGTGCTGCGCGACGGCCGCAAGCGGCTGCTGGCCAACGGTGAAGCCGCCACTCCGGGCGGGGTCGTGATGAGGACGCCTGGCCAGCCGATGCCAGGAGTGGGCACGGCCGCGGCCAATCCGGTCCCGGCAGCTCCGGACACTGTGCTGAATATGAGCTTCGCGCCGGATTCCCTGGGGATGGCGGTCACCACGGATTTGGCTGATTACGCGGTGTGGCAGGCGACTCGCCGGGCCATGCCGGCCAGCCTGGTGGCGGGCGTCTTCGACGATCCGTTCGTGGTGTATGTGAAGGCCGACCACCGTGGTCTCGTGGTGACGGGCGCGGATCTGGCGCAGCGAGTGCGGCGGATGGCGAGCTACCGGGCAGCGGTGGCGGTCCGTCCGAATCTGCCGGTGGTGGTGGTCGCCGCGACGACGTCCGTGCCTGACCACCGGCAGTTGAGCGAGACCTTCGCGGAGTTCGCCGACGCGCTCCGCGGCGCCGGGCCGCACCAGGAGATCGCCGCCGCCACCGGTCAGGGATCCGTGCCGCTCCCGGCGGAGTATTTCCGCCGGGCCACCGCGCCGAGGCTGGAGGACCTGAAGTTCGCGGATCTGACCGACGCCGACGGGGGCGGTTTCGGCCTTTCGTTCGCTCCTGCGGAGCGAACCCGGAACTCGAACCGCTGGGCCGCGGTGAAATCCACGAAGTTCGCCCAGCGGGTGCTTGCGGAATTCGACCCGTACGCGCCCAATGACGGCACCGAGAACGACGGATACTTCGCGAACTGGGCGGACAGCACTGAAGACGGCCGCGCACGACCGCTGCATCTGCTGTTCGAAGTCGACGCGGACGGCGACTATCTCGTCGAGAGCAAGCATCGCGGCGTCTACTCGGTGCCGCCGCGGGCAATGGCGCGGTTGGTGGCACGCACCGAGATGATGCAACGAGCAGTCAGCGGCCCGGTCCGCCGGCGCTTGCTGGTGGTCACGAAGTGTTCGGAGCCGGACCGTGTGGCCAATCCCAACCCGGCCTTCGTCGCAGAACTGACGCGGCTGCTGGGGCCGTGGCAGAGCGACCCCTACTTCGGTCCGGCGAAGCTCCGGAAGTTCGACGGCGTGCTTGCTGTCGAGCGCGGTCGTTCCTTCACCGAGCGGTCGTACGCGCTGAGCGATCTCGACTACGTTTCCGACGGCTCAGTGTTCGGCTTCCTGGGCGGATCCGTCACGCCGGAGGTCTTCGCCGCCGTCCAGCGCGCCACGGCGGCCGGGCAGTTCGACGTAGGCGGGGCGGCTCCTCGCCGGCCGGTCGTGGTGGTGATGGACGGCAAGAGCACCCACGCGTCGATCGGGGTGAAGGGCCGAAATCAGGTCGCGGAGCTGAGCGGCACGCTTTCCGGTCGCGCGATGCTGCAGGATCCGGCGTTCGTGGCCGCACTGAAGACGGGTCGGCCGGTGCTCCTCGTGTCCGGCAACGCCGCTGAGCGGGTGAACATCGGCGATTTCGGATTCGACTTCTCCGGCGTTCTCCACACGGCTGGGTTCTTCCAGCCGGTCTCGGCGCCGACCGGAGGGGTCCGGATGGCCGGCGGCCGGATGGTTCTCGAACCTGGTTCGGCTTTCGCGCTGGTGTCGGTGCTGCGCGCCGGAGACCTGACGCTCTCGGCGCTGGAGGGGCTGCCGCACCCCGACGCCAACCGGGTGGTACGGGCTCGGGTCATCCGGTCGAAAGACGATCGGCACGCCTTCGGCCAGCTCGAGGCATGGCTGGCCCAGACGACTGCCGAGTCGTTGAAGAAATTCCGGCGTGCCAACGGCAGGGAGGCTACGACGCCGTTCCGGAAGACGCCGGTGATCATCGCGCTTCGGCGCGCCGCTGACGGCCAGTGTCTCGCGGTGCGGAGCGACGGACGGGAACTCGCCGGGTCGCTGGTGAACGTGCTGCAGGGTTTGCGCGACGATCGCTTGCTGCGGGGGATCGCCGGCACCGACGTCGACAAGCCGTTGCTGGTGCTGAGCCTGGACAGCGCGCCGCTGGACCCGGCCGCTGTCGCGCGGGCGCTGAGCCCGGGCGGATACGCACGGCAGGTGTTCACTGCCTACGGTCTCGACCTGTCGCGTCCGGGCATTTTGGGTGCGGAAGGGTTCTACCGGGCCAGCCGGATCATGCCGGCGCCCGACGCGAGCGTCACCTATCCCCACGTCGTGCACAACGGCAGGGCAGCGGGCCAGATGTTCCCGCAGAATCCGCTGATGGCCGTCACGGACTACCTGTCGGTGCGGATCGCGCTGAATTCCGGGTTGCGGCATTATCTCCGGAGCAATGGCGCCTTTGACACGGACGGCAATCCGGCCGCGGACGACATTGTCATCCCCTGGCACCCTGATGTGTGGCAGATCGACGGACACGGATTGCCGGGGGAGCTGCATTTCTCCATGCGCACCGGCGATCGATACGTCTACGGAGACTACGTTCCGCACGGGGGCGGTGCGGCAGCGAAGGCCGTCTTCCTGAGCGACCCGTTCCTGCGGGCGGCACCCCGCCCTGGCGTCGGAATTCTGCTGGGGCAGTGTTTCGCCAATGTCGCCAAACCCGGTCAGCTGTCGGTCGCATACCAGTTCGCCGGTGCTTGGCAGAGCATTCGTCCGGATGATGTGTACGGTGCCACCGCGGAGGTCTCTCAGACCTACACCGGCGAACGCACTGTCGAGGACGGCGGGCGGTACGAAAAGGCGCAGCTGAAACCGGAAGTCAAGGTCGCCGTGCCGGGCGTCGTGGCACCGTCCGACCTCCTCGTCGGCGACATCCGGATTTCCGATGTCGAGTGGATTCCGCTGACCCGCCCGAGCGGAGAATTCGGGATGGCTTTCCCGCTGAACGACTACGCGAAGTCCGTGATGGCCGCCTTTGATCCCGATTCGCATCCGCTTTCCAAGGACGCCTATTCGCTGATGCTGGAGCACGGACGGGACGGCTTGCTGGTAAAGGCGAAGGGCCGGGTGGTAGCCCTCGACGAATTCGCGACCGCGAAGCTGTTCATTGGGCTCGGCGTGTTCACGAACCAGGCTTCGCGGCGGTCACGAGGGGTCGCCCTGCTGACCTGTCCGTGGTGGAGCCCGGCGGCCGCGCGGCGGATGTGGAGGTTGCCGGCGATCCTTCGTGCGCGCGGCTACGACCGACTCCTCGAACCGCCGAAATCGCCGCGGCTTGAACTGCTTCCCGACGGCACCCTGCGCGATCTGCCGGACGGGGCGACACCGGCGAAGGGGAGTGTCGTGCTCGGACCGCCCAGCCAGGCGAGCGCGATGCTGGCGCCTTCGCCGAGGTCGCTCCCGGCCGCGCAAAACTTCGCCCATGCCGAGAACCAGGTGCTGAACCTGGACTTCGGGCCTGGTCCACTGGGCGCAGCGGTCACTCCGGACCTGGCGGACTTCGTCGGCTGGCGAGCGGTGCGCACGGCGATGGCGCCAAAACTGATTCCGGGTCTGATCGAGAACCCGTACGTCGTCTTCGTCAAAGCGGACGCAAGCGGTCTCGCCGTGGATGGCAGGGATCTGGCTGAACGTGTGTGGCGGATGCGGAGCTATCGGTCGGAGATCGCCGCGCGTCCTGATCTGCCGGTGGCTCTTGTCGTAGTCGGCTCCGTGATCACTGAGGAGATCAACGAGGCTGTTGGGGAATTCATCGCCGCGCTGCGGGGTGCCGGCCCCTATCAAGAAGTCGCGGTGACAGGCATTCCGCAAACACCGCCCGGGGTGCCGTCCGGGTTCAAGCGGGTCGTCGTTCCTCGGCTGGAGGACATGGAGTTCGACGACCTGACCGATGCCGATGGTGCCGATTTCGGGCTCATCCTCGTCGCCGAAAAGACCGTCCGTGCAATGGCTGTCAAGGCGGCGGCGCGGTCTACACAGTATTCGCAGCGCGTGATCGCCGAGTTCGAGCCGGCTGTCCCCACCGACCTGCTGGACCACAGCGCTGGGCGTTTTGCTGATTGGGCAGCCACAACCGAGGACGGGCGGGCGCGCCCATTGCACTTGTTCTTGGCGGCAACTGCCGACGGCCGTTACGTGATCGGGAACAAGTACGGCCCTGGCTATTGCTCGGTCGCACCCAAGGTGCTGGCACGCCTGGTAGCCGGGACCGCGATGATCCGGCGTGCGCTGCTCGGCCCGGTGCGTCGGCCGCTCGTCGTGCTTACCACACCGATGGATCCGGGTTCCGCGATCGACCCGACTCCGGCTTTCCTGGCCGAACTGTTCCGGCTCACCGGCCCGTGGCTGTACGTCCCCTATTTCGGACCGGCGGTGCTGCGATGGCACGACGGAGTGCTCGGTGTCAAACCCGGGACGGAGCTGGTCGAGCACCCGTACCGGTTGGCCGACTTGGAATACCTGTCACAGGACCTGGTGTTCGGCTTCGCCGGCGGATCGGTTACGCCAGCCGCGTTCCACGAGGTGGCGAAGGCATCGGCGGCCGGGAAATTCGACCTGCCGGGGGGTGGTTCGCCGGTGGTCCTGCTGCTGGACGGTTCGAGCACGCATGCGGTCGCGGAGGTGCGGCGCACCGGCCAAGTCGCCGAGCTCAGCGGACGGCACATCATCAAGCCGATGCTGGAGGATCCGGCTTTCGTCGCGGCGGTGGTCGCGGCAGTGCGGTCGTACCGGCCGTTGCTCGTGCTGTCCCCCGGCAGCGCGGAACGGGTCGACTTCGGCGGCTTCGCATTCGACCTGGTGGGTGCGTTGCACGCGGAAGGGTATTTCCCGGACGCCTACGCGCCGACCGGCGGGTTCCGGGCAGACGCGCGTGGGCTGCTGCTGGGACGGGACTCGGCACTCGAACAGGTGTCGCGCCTGCGGGCCGGCGACCTGACGGTCTCGAAGCTGGAGGGTCCTCCCCACCAAGACCCGAATCAGATCGTGCGGGCTCTCCTGGTGCGTGCCAGCGGCGACGCTCAGTTCGCCGCGGTTTTCACGAAGTGGATGGCCAAGGCGACTCGCCGGTCGCTGAAGCGTTTCCGTCGACCGGATGGAAGCACGGAGCACACTCCGTTCGGCGACACACCGGTGATCATTGCGCTCCAGAACGCGGCCGACGGCAACTTCCTCGCCATGCGCAGCGACGGCGAGGCGGTCGCGGGGCCGCTGGAAGCGGTACTGAGCGTGCTCCGGGACGACCGCCCGCTGCGGACGATCGCGGGAACCGAGGTCTGGAAGCCGCTGCTGGTGCTCAGCCCGGGCCGGATGCCGATCGACCCCTCCGCAGTGACTCGGGGCCTGACGGCGGGCGGGTACGCACGAGTCGTGTATACGGCGATGGGGCTCGACTTGAGCAAGCCCGGGCTGCTGATCGCTGAGGGTTTCTCGACTGCATACCCGGCCATGCCGTTGCCCGACGCACTTATCAGCCACGCGCACGTCGACAAGAACGGCATCAGCCGGGGTCAGTTCTTCCCGAAGTACCCGCTGATGGCCGCGATGGACTCGACGGCTGTGCGGACGGCCCTGGAATCCGGGGACGCGTACTACTCCCAGCCCACGGGGCGTCTCGACGCCGCCGGGAATCCGGTGGAGATCGACGTGCCTGTGCCGTGGGACCCTGACGCATGGCTGGTCGACGGGCACGGCCGGCCCGGCGAGCTCTATTTCACGATGCGCACGGGTGATCCTTACACGTACGGAGACTACGTTCCGCACGGCGGTGCGGCGGCGGCGAAAGCGATCTTCCTCAGCGATCTGTTCCTGTCCGCGCAGCCAGATCCCAGGATTGGCCTCGTACTAGGCCAGTGCTTCGGCAACGCCGCCAAGCCGGGCAGCGTTTCGGCCGGATACCGCCTGTTGGAGGCGTGGGAGAAGCACGTCAGCAGAGGCCGGGTCTACGGAGCTGACACGAGGGCCACACTTGCGTCCCTCGGTCGCCGAGGAGTGGCCGCGCGCGGGTCGTTCGCGGAGGTGAAGCTCGACCCTGCCGACCGGCCGGCGGTCCCGGGTGCGATCGCCTTGTCCGACATCCTGATCGACGGCATCCGGTTCGGCGACGTGGACCGGATCGTGCTGGCCGATGCCTCTGGGCCTTATGCGACGGCGTTCCCGGTGAACGCTGCGCAGGATTCGGTGATGAGGCGGTTCGTTCCACCGCGGCGCGATGCCTATTACACCCTGTTCGAGCATTCCCGGGACGGGTTCCTGGTCAAGGCCAAGGGATGGGTCCTGACGCTGGGCGAGTACGACAAGGCCCGGCTGTTCGTCGCGCTGGGGTTGTTCTCGGATCCGGCGTGGCAGCGGCCAGGCGGGCTCGTGCTGCTGACCTGCCCGCTGTGGACGGCCGCCGCGAAACGGCGGATGCGGCGGCTGCCCGCGATCGTGAAGCTGCTCGGCTATCGCGGGCCGGTCACCCACCCGGACACGCCGTGGGTCGAGGTGCGGAGCGACGGGACGATCCGCGAGATCTCCCACGGAGACACCACCAGCCCCGGCAGCATTGTGCTGGGCTCGGCCTTGGCGGGCAAGCGCTACGAGGAACTGACCGCGGACGGCCGGGACTACGGGCTGTGCGTTCCGCCGGGGGCCGCGCCGGAGGTAAGCGCAAATGCAAAGAGGATGGCGGAGAATTCCGTCAAGTTCTCGCGGCGGTTGGTCGCCCGGTACGACCTGACGCTGGGGCCGCCGCGGGTCGGCCGTTTGGACCGGCGTGACCTGGAGGCCGCGGGATGGGCGGCGTGGACGGAGGACGAGCGGGCGCAGCCGGTGCATCTGCTGCTGTACCTGGCCGACGACGGGTCGTTCAGCGTATTCGACGAGACTGCGGGCGCGCCGGCGACGGTCGAGCCGGTCGAGATGGCCCGGGGCGTCGCGGACACCGACGTGATGCGGCGCGCGGCGGCCGCGGATGTGCGGGGGCCGCTGATCGTGGTGCTGAGCACGGCGTCCACCGCCGGGAACCCGCCCGACCGGTCCGAGGAGTTCCTGGCGGAGCTGGAGGCCCTGACCGGGGGGTGGCAGGTGCACCTGTTCTACGGAGCAGCGTTGTTCTGGGAGGACCTCGGGCTGATCGGGCATGCTCCGTCGGAGGAGTTCCGGGAGATCGGGCTGCGGCCGAAGGACGTTGTCGCGTCCGTGTCGCGGGACGTGTTCGGATTGGTGTCGACGGCGTTGTCGGCGGCGGATGTCCAGGCGATCGGGGACGCGGTCCGGAGGGGCGGGTTCGAGCGGGCAGGTTTGGCGGGTGCTGCGGATCCGTTCGTGGTGGTGCTGGACGGCGCGGCGACCCATGCCAAGGCGGAGCTGGTGCCGGGATCGCAGGTCCCGGCTGGCCGGCACGCGGAGCTGAGCGGGGCGGAGGTCGCGAATCTGCTGCTGGCGTCGCCGGACGTGCAGGCGGCGATCCGTCTGGGGCGTCCGCTGGTGCTGTGGTCGGCCGAGGCGGCGGCGCGGCCGAAGCCGGGCCAGCTCGGACAGGACCTCGTCGGGCAACTGCAGCGATCCGGACATTTCCCGGAGGTGTTCGCGATGACCCGCGGGTGGTGGATGGACCGCGGGTGGGAGACGGCAGGTGGGGTGCCGTCGCTGGCGCAGGGGTCGGCGTTCGTCCGGCTGCCGGGGATGCAGTCCGGGTCGCTGGCCGTGGGGAACCTGGTCGGCGGACACCCATCGGTGAAGGGGATGCTGGTCGACCCGGGCCCGGGCGCCGCGGTGCCCGGAGCGATTTTCCACGCATGGTTTTCGTCGGTGACACCGGCGTCGCTCCGCCGGTATACGACGCCGGACGGGACGGTCGCCCCGACTCCGTTCGGAGCCGGGCCGCTGCCGGTTGTCCTGGCGATCTGGCGGGACCCGCGCAGGAACTATCTCGCCCTCCGCCGTGACAACAGCCAGGCAGTCGGGTCGCTTTCGGGATTGCTGGCCGGGGTGCTGCGGCAGGACAAGAACTTGCGGCGGATGGCGGGAAGTTCCGGGAACATCGGGCTGCTCGTGCTCATGCTCGGCGGGGACACATCGGTCCAGGAGCTGGGTGATTTCGCGCAGCAACTGGCTTCCGGCGGCTACTCCCGCACCGTCCACGCGACGCGCGGCACGGTGCTGCTGCCCAACGGCGCGCTGGGTGCGACCGGATTCGACACGGTTCCCGCCCCGGACGCCACCGCACTCGTCTCCTGCCCGATCGAGCGGCAGGGCCGCGTCGTCGGTCAGATCTTCCCGGTTGACCTGTTGCAGACAATCCGGAACTACCAGTTCGGCCGGATGTTTGCCGGCTCGGCACAGGACCGGTATGGGCGGTACGTCACCGACCGGGACGCGAACGGCAACCTGGTTGTCACACACCTCGGGCAGGTCCCGGCGAGCTGGGGCCGGGACCCGTGGCTGCTCGCCGGCCACGGCGTTCCGGGGCACTTCTTCGCAGCCATGGAAACCGGCGTGCCCTACCTGCTCGGCGACGTCGTCCGTCCGAGCGGGGGCCAGTTGGCGATGGCGGTGTTCCTCAGCGACATCTTCCTGGACGCCGCTCCGGGGCCGCAGACGCAGAATCTGCTGATCCATTGCTTCGGCGACGCCCCGGACCCGCGCACCGGCAGGTCGTCGGCGTACATGTTCAAGCTGACCTGGGAACGGTTGCTGCGACCGGGGCCGGTCCACGCCGCACCAAGGGAGGTCATGTCGTCGTCGGCCGGCGAGCTCGCGGTCGACAACGAGTTCTTCCGGCCGGTGACGCTGGATCCGGCGGATCGGATCGGGTTCCCGGGCTCGGTGAGCCCGGCTGATTTGATGGTTGAGGGGGTGCCGTTCGGGGCGGTTTTGGCGATGCCTTTGATGCAGGGGCCGGAGCTGCGGGGGACGGGATTCCCGATTTCAGGTCGCGAAGCGTCGGTGTTGCGGGATGCGTATGGGAACGGTGCGGGCAGGGCGGGTGTGCATGCGTGGGTAGTGCATTTGGAGGAAAGCGGATTCCCCGTTCAATTGGCTGGCGGCGTTGTGGCGGTGGACGAGTTCGCGCAGGCGCGGTTGATGGTGATGTTGGGGCGGCGGCCTGATGGGTCGTGGCATTGGCCTTCGCGGTTGGTGGTGCTCAGTTGTCGGCGGGGTACGTTCGATGGGGATCAGCGGTTCCGGCGGTTGTTCGGGTTGTTGCGGGCGTTCGGGTATCCGGGTTCGATCGAGTTTCCGACGCTTCCCCGGGTGGAGATCAACCGGGACGGCAGGGTCCGGGAACTGACCGACGACGAGATCCCGGCACCGGACAGCATGGTGACCGGGTCCTCCGATGGCACCTCGGGGAACGAGCCGGCCGGGACTCCGGATCCGATGGAATCGCCGGAAAACGCCGGTCGCTCCCTTTCGGGCGCTGGCGGCCGCCTCGCGCCGAGCTCCCCGTTGGCGGGCAAGCGGTACGAAGAACTGTCGGCTGACGGCAAGGACTACGGGCTGATCGTCCCGCCGTTGGCCGCTCCGGCGCTGCCGATGCAGAAATTCGCCGACATGTCCAGCAAACACTCCCGGCGGCTGATCGCCCGGTTCGATCCGAGCCTGGGTTCGCATCGGGTCGGCTACCAGGACCGGCGGGACATGGAACTGGCCGGCTGGGCACCATGGACGGAGGACGGGCGGGCACAACCGGTGCACCTGCTGCTGTACGTCACCGACGACGGGACCTTCAGTACCTTCGACGAGACAGCCGGTGGTCCCGCGTGGGCCGAGCCGGAGGACATGGCGCGAGGAATCGCGACGACCGGCCTGATGCAACGGCTTGCCCGCGCCGCGGTGCGGGGTCCGCTGGTCGTGGTGCTGGACACCCATTTCGCGGTCGGGCCGGTGACCGACCGGTCCGGCGAGTTCCTCTCCGAACTGGTGAAACTGACCGGACCATGGCAGATCCACCTGCTCGCTGGAGAGGTGACCTTCTGGGACGACCTCGGCGTCATCGGTCTCACCCCGCAGGGCACAACCAGGGAGATCGGCCTGAAGCCAGCGGATCTCGCGACAGTGTCGACCAGGGACATCTTCGGAGTCCGATCCTCGTCGTTGTCCGCGGAGCACATCGAAACGATCGGGGACGCGGTGCGGTCTGGCCGATTCGCGCGGGCCGGGCTGGACGGCGTCGAGGACCCCTTCGTCGTGGTCCTGGACGGCGCGGCGACCCACGCCAAGACCGGGCTGGCGGCTGGCCCGTACCCCGATGCCGGTGTGCACGCCGAGCTGAGCGGGGCGGAGGCAGCGGAAATTCTGGCGGCGGTCCCCCAGGCGCTGGAAGCGATCCGGCAGGGGCGTCCGCTGGTGCTCTGGTCGCACGACGCGGCGGCGCAGAAGAAGATCGGCCAGTTTGGCCAGGATCTCGTCGGCCGTCTGCAGCTCCTCGGGCATTTCCCGGAAGTATTCGCGATGACCCGCGGGTGGCGGGTGCCGAACGGCCGGCCGGAGCTGGCACCCGGTTCGGGGTTCGTCCGGCTGCCGGGGATGCAGGCCGGCGCTTTGTCGGTCGCCAGCGTCGCCGGCGGACATCCTTCGGTGCAGGCGATGTTCGTCAATCCGAGCTCGGGAACGACGGAGCTGGACACGTTCCGCGACTGGTTCTCCCGGGTCACCCCTGACTCGCTGCGCAGGTTCCTCATGCCGGACGGAACCTGGGCGGCGACGCCGTTCGCCGCCGGTCCGCCGCCGGTCGTCCTGACCGTCCGGCGCGACCGGACCGGACAGTACCTTGCCCGGCGATCGGACGGCCGGATCGTCAGCGGGTCCTTGCCCGGCTTGCTGGCCAAGGTGTTGCGGCACGACGAGGACTTGCGGCGGATGGCGGGAACGGCCCGCGACGTTCCGCTGTTCCTGCTTACCCTCGGCGGCGATACTCCGCTGCACGAGCTGCAGGAATTCGCGGATGAACTGGCCGCCGGCGGCTATTCCCGGACGCTCTATACCGCTCGCGGCTTGTTCCTTGGCCCGGACGGGTCGCTGGGCGCGGCCGGATTCGAACGGGTTCTTCCGGTGGAGCCCGCCACATTCGTCGACTGCGCGATCGAGCAGCACGGCAACGTCGTCGGGCAGATCTTCCCGCGGAACCTGCGGGAGGCTGCGTTCTTCTACAACACCGGCAGGGCTTTCGCCGGGCCTGCGCGGCGGCACTACTACCGGTATCTCACCCGTCAGGACGCGAGCGGCGCCCAGATCACCGATTCGATCGAGGACCTCCCGGCCGCCTGGGACCGCGACCTTTGGTTGGTCAGCGGGCACGCCGTCGCCGGCAAGTTCTTCGCCGCGATGGACACCGGGGTGCCGGGCCGGCCGGGCGACGTGGTCACCCCGAGCGGGGGGCAGCTGGCGATGGCGGTGTTCCTCAGCGACATCTTCCTGGACGCCTCGCCTGGGCCGCACGTGGAGAATTTCCTCTACTACTGTTTCGCTGACGCGGTCGATCCGGTATCCGGGAAGTCCTTGGCGTATCTGTACAAATCGACGTTCCACCGCTTCCTTCGCGAGACCGTCGTGCACGCCAGCCCGGAAGAGAACGTGTCGCATCTGGGCAGCGGCGAGATCGCCGTCATGAACGGCTCGTTCAGCACGGTGCACCTTGACCTGCCGGACCAGGTCCCGTTCCCGGGCGCCGTGAGCCCGGCCGATCTGATCGCCGACGGGGTGACCTTCGGGGAGGTGGCGGCGATGCCGCTGCTCCAGGGTTCGGAGCCGCGGGGGACCGGGTTCCCGACCTCGGCGCACGAGGAGTCGGTTCTCCGGGACGCGTACCGGAACGGCGCGGGCCGGCCGGACGCGCACGCGTGGGTGGCGCATCTGGAACCGGGCGGGTTCCTGGCCGTGGCTGGCGGCGTTGTGGCGGTGGACGAGTTCGCGCAGGCGCGGTTGATGGTGATGTTGGGGCGGCGGCCTGATGGGTCGTGGCATTGGCCTTCGCGGTTGGTGGTGCTCAGTTGTCGGCGGGGTACGTTCGATGGGGATCAGCGGTTCCGGCGGTTGTTCGGGTTGTTGCGGGCGTTCGGGTATCCGGGTTCGATCGAGTTTCCGACGCTTCCCCGGGTGGAGATCAACCGGGACGGCAGGGTCCGGGAGCTGGCGGACGACGACGTCGCGACCCCGGGAAGCATGGTGACCGGGACCGAGGACCAAACCGAGTCCGAACCCGTCAGTCTCGCCGATGCTCACGCCGCCGCGCCGGATCGTGCGGCGCAGCGGCCGGAGGAGCTGCTGGTCGAGGATCTGTTCGAACAGCCGGCCGACTGGGCGGTCGGGGAGCACGCCGCGATGACCGGGCGGGTGCTGGCCGCGCACGCGGCCGCGCTGCGCGAATGGGTGGCTGCCCCGCTCGGGACGACGGCGGCCCGGGCAGAGTTCGAGCGGGTTTGGACGGCTCCGGAGCTCGTGGCGTTGCGGGCCGAACTGCAGCGGCAAATCGACGAGGCCCGGCACCAGGCCGGAGAGAGGCCGCCTGCCGCGTCGGGCGATGCGCTGGCGGCGATGCGGGACTGGTCGGCCTGGCGGCTGGAGCTGGCGCGGGCCGCGGCGGCACCGTCGCGGATGGACGAGCAAGAACTCAGCCGGATGGCGGCCGTGTTGCTGCCGGGCGTCGTGCTGGCGGACAGTGCGACCGCTTCTTCCGCGGCCGGTGCACGGCTGCTGACCGATCTGATGAGTGTCGTCGCGGCGCGATATCCGCAATGGCAGGCGGATCCGGCGGCACGGCAGCTGGCCGGCCGGATGTGGCAGGAGTTTTCCGCGCTGTGCCGGGAGGTGGAATTCCCGGCGAGTCTTGCCCTGGACCGGGCGCTCGCTTCGCGGTGGGCGGAAGCGTATTCGCTGGCATCAGACGACATCACCCGGGCGTCGGCGGAGCCGCGGACGTGGGACGCCGTCCTGAGGACGATCGGGGCGGTGCTGGGCGCGTCGGGAGCGTCGTTGTCCGCGCGGATGGTCACCGCGATGCACGGCGTCGAGGCGGACGATTGGCTGCTGACCTACGGGGACGATGTCGCCCGGGAGGACGGTTTCGAACATTGGTGGGACAAACCGTTCCTGGTCGAAATGCGAGCGGCCTGGGCAGTGGTGCTGCCGTTCGCGCCGGTCCCGGTGCTGCGGGTGTTCCACGAGGTTTTCCCGGATTGGCAGTCCTTGCTGGCCGAGACGTTCGAGGCCGCGCCTCCGGTGACGGCGGAACAAGCGCAGTGGCTGGCGCGGGCCGCGCACGAGATGGCCCGCCCGGCTCCGATGGCAGGGTCGCCCGCGGTGCAGCAGATGCGATTGCGACGGTCGTTGATCGACCGGCTGGCGTATCACCTGGCGGTGCACGCGGCGGCTCAGGCCAGCGGCCGAACTGACCGGGTAGCGGCGGAGAACATCGAAATCGAGACGTTGCGCATCGGGAAGCTGGCACTGATGCGCGCGAGCTTTGAGCTCAGCGCACAGCTGGCACAGCTGCGCGATGTCAGGGCTGAGTTGGCGGCTTGGGAGAAGCAGACAGTTCAGGCCGATCAGGCTCGGGTGGTTCCCCGCCTGGTGCTGCCGATGCTCTCGCATCCGTCGTGGGCCCCGTTGCGGAACCGATTGATCGACGAACTGGCCGGGTACACGCACGGCTCCTACTCGCCAGCTGAGGAGCGGCTTCTGGACGAGGTTGCCGGTGTGCTCGCGGCGGCCGAACAGCAGGAGATCTTCACGCCCGCGGAAACCACGGAGGCGGTGCAGAACTTCGTCGAGCGGTTCGTGGCGTTGCGACGGACCGGAGACGTTCCGCACCAGGTGGCCAGAAGGCTGATGGAGCAAACCGCGCGCGGACTGCATGAGATGGCCGGGCGGACCGGGCGTCCGTCGCCGTTCCCGGTCAGCGGCGACTTCCTCCCGGAGGAACCACCGCAGAACCGGCCGGCCCTGACCGCGGACGACGAGGACCGGATCGAGCGGGTGCAGGCGCGCCTCGCCGGCGAGATCTCCCGGATGCAGATCTGGCTCGGCACATTGTCTGCCGAGCAGATCGACGGGCAGCTGCGGGCCGCCCAGACTGTATTCGGGTCCATTGAGGGTCTTCAAGGCGTGTCGCAGGCATTCGCGGAAACGGTTCTGCTGGTGCATATGTATCAGTTCGCGGAAGCCCGGAGATCGGGGTACAGCGGGTGGGCGCGAGCGTACTTTCTCGAGCGGACATGGGCCCGCTCGCGGCTGACGGAGCTGCGCACGGTGGCGGGTACGGTACTGGGGCCGGAACTTGCAGCCACCCCGCTGGCGATCGAGACGAGCCGCTGGAAATGGCGCGAGGTGATCGAGTCAGCGCGGGCAGAGGCGCCTGAGGCGGCGGCGCAATGGCGGCGGGACGCGGCGCTGGCGCTGCGCCCGTTGCTCGGTGTGCTCGGGGAAGGGCCTGAGACCGCCGTCCAGGCCCGAGCGCGCGCGCTCTACGAGGAACTGGTCGAAGCGGTCGCCGCAGCGACCTGGCAGCTGGACGAGCGGCCTGGGTGGGAGTGGAGCCGGGACTTGGCCCAGTGGGCGAAGCGGCTGGCTGTCCAGTTCGAGAAGCTGTCGGCGGCTGGGGCGTTCAAGACGGCTGGCGACCTGCGGGTGCGAAGGTTCCGCAGGCGGTTCGCGGCCGTGTTCCGAGATCGATTCGGCACCCGCCCGCCCGCGCCGGGAACCGGGGTGACCGAGGAGATGGTGCGCCGGCGCTGGATCGAGCGGGGCGTTCAGCTGCTGGGGCAGCAGACATTCGAGGATCGCCGTGGCGAGGAACTGCGGCATCTGGAGGAGCTGGCGTTGGTCGTGGGCCGGCACGACGCTGCGGTGGCGACCGTGCGGGCACGCGCCGAGGCCGCGGCGCGCGACTGGATATCGGCTGGCCGGAATGCCCAGCCCGGCGGATGGCAGCTGGAACGTGCGGCACATCGGCTGGCGGGCCGGATGCTGGGCGATGCTGGCCGGAAGGGAACGGATGCCGCGTCGTTGGAGCAGGTGGCGACCGAGGTGCGGACCACCAGGGCCGCAGCGGAGTGGCTGGCCCGTGTCGGCGGGCCGTCCGGCGACGGTGCCGAGTTCGCGAAGCAGGTCGAGCTGGCGCGGAAGAAGCTGTGGCCGGCGGATCTGGCCGCGGCGGTGTACCCCGGTGCGGACTTGGCGAAGAAGGGCCACGCGGAGGACGATCCCGAGCCGCGCCCGGAGCAGCGGGCGCAATGGCTCGCCGAGGGCAAGCAACTCCTGGGCGATCCAGGTTTTTCCCGGATCGTGACGCCGTGGCGGTATTGGCTGGCCGAACGGCTGGACGATCCGGCGGCAGCGGACTGGCTGCTCACTGCGCTCGCCGAACAGCCCTGGACGCTGAACGAGGCAGAGGCCGCGCTCGAGGCGACGTCCTCAGTGGAGCCAGGGACCTCGCTCAGCACGGATCAGCTCGAATCGTGGAAGCGGATCGGACAGCGGCTGGCCGGAGGCGGGCTGGATCCGGGTGCGTCCTTGCTGGCGGGCTACCGGGCGACGCACTACCTGTCGTCGACGCGGCTCGACGGCGCGATCGCGCAGTTCTCCCGCGCCATCGAGCAGCTCCGCCGCGGCAGGTTCGACCCGCCCCCGGTCCGGGCGATCTCCGCGCTGGACCCGGACATGGACCGGCATTTGGCGGACTTCAACGACTCTTACCGCTGGGAAACCACGATCTGGGACCTCGGCGAGGTGGACACGCTCTGGGACCTCGGTGAGGGGGAATCGGACGACGACTCCGACTCCGACTCCGACAGTTCGGATGGCTCGGACAGCTTGGCTGGTTCCGGCAGCTCGGACGACGCCCGCAGCGTGTCCGGTCCCGCCAGCGGTCCCGGCTCCGGTCCGGGACACAGCGCCGGGCCGGCCAGTCCGAGACCGTCCAGCCCGGGCAGCAGCGACGCCGGGTCGCTGCCGCCGGAAGCCGAATTCGAGGGAATGCCGCAGGACGCGCTGGAACGCGGCGACGAGTATCTGCGCGACCACGACGGGGCCGGCATGGACGTCGCTCGGTCGGTGCTGGGCGAGCGTCCCGCGCCAGCGGCCGATCGGGGTCCGGTGCCGCGGGTGCAGGAGTCGTTGTGGGACCGGGTGACGGCTGCGGTGGCGGCGAATTACGAGGAAGCGGTGCGGGCCGCGGCGGCGAGGCTGGGCCTCCCGGATGCGCTGAGTCGGCTGGGAGGGCTGGGCAGCCCTGACGAGCAGGGCCGGCTGGGCGACCAGGCGCCGGTGGCGGAGTCCGCGGTGCTGCAGGACCTCGGGCTGGACCGCGCGGACACCGCCGCGGCATTGGCGCGGATCGAGGAGAGAGCGGGTGCCGGATATGTAGACGAGCTGCGCTACCTGGCGAACGAACTGCTGTTGAGTGAACTTGAAGGTGCGGTGGAGGCGCGGGTTCGCGCGCCCTCGTTGTGGGACACGGTGGTGTCCGGAGTAGTCGCGGCGATGACCGTCCTTCCGATCGAGGAGGAGGCACGCGCGCTGCGCCGCGCGTTCACCGCGGTTCGCGATGCGGATGGTCCGTTACAGGATCTCATGCGGGAGTTCTGGGCGGAGCGGCGCGCGATGTCGTCGCGGTCGACGAGCGAGCCGTCCGCCGAGTCCCAAAGTCCGGAGCAGATCGAGAGCCTCCGTCGTGCTGCGGTGGTCCTGCTGGGCGAGATGCCGGACACGGTCGCCGGGGTGGGACCGGATGCGGCAGTGCAGCGGCGCATGTACGCGGATCTGGTCACGCTCCTCGCCGCAGAGCTCTCCCGGCGTAATTGGCGCGACGCTTGGCACGCGGTCGAGCCACTGCGCGAGGCAGCGGAACGGGCGCGAACCTGGACGCGGAACGGGCCGGTGCCCGCGCCCGACGGCGAGGGATGGAACGTGCCCGAGTCAGTGGCCGTGTCGCGGTGGCAGAGCGTGGCACTCGACGCGATCACCCGGGACCGGCAGGACTACTTCGAGTGGTACCAGAGGCGATGGAGGCGCTACGTCAAGTCGGGTACCCAGGAACTCGCTGGCATGGCCGAGGAGAAACGCGATCGGGTTCTGGCGGAGGCGCAGGATCTGCTGTTGGCTGCGGAGCCGTTGCTCGCCAGCAGTGCCGTGCCGCCCGGATCCGCGTGGGACGAGGCGGGCGATCCGACGCCGGGTGCGGCGTGGCGGCTGGCGGACGGCACGCTGGTGCCGGTGCGGGTGCGGCGGCTGGATCCCTATCGGCAGCCGGAGTTGGTGTGGACCACGAACCGGCAGGCCGATTCGGAACTTGCCGGCTTTGCCCGGTTGCCCGATTCGCCGTGGGACGAGGCGGGCGACCCGGTGCCGGATGTGGCGTGGCGGCGCGAGGACGGCACTGTGGTGCCGGTGCTGCGGCGGGAGCTGGATCCCCATCGGCAGCCGGAGCTGGTGTGGGCAGTGGGAAAGCAGGGCGAAAGCCGGCTGCCGGTCGGGCTGTTCGGCGAAGACCGGGTGAAGCTGCTTTCGACCATGATGAAAGCGCTGGCGCCCGCCGTCGGCCAGCGAATGGACGCACGGAGATCCGAGGAGCGGATCACCGCCCAGATCAACTTCCGGATCGACCTTCTGCTGAACAGCATGCCAGGGCTGCCGGGCACCGGTTTCCGCGACCTCGACCTGACCGATCCGGTCAGGGTCGGTCAGTTCGAACTGCGATGGCAGGCGCAAACCGGCGTCTGGGCGGGCCAATCGGGACGGTATTCCATCGCCAAGCGACGCAGGCTGACGGACAAGGCGCTGGAGCTGCTCGGCACGACCAGCGCGCAGGTGAACGTCGCTCCGCCGCTGGAGGCCCGCGCTTGGGACGTGATGGCAAGGGCGCTGCTGCCGCTGGTGGCCCAGCGAGACCAGATCCGCTTCGACATGAGCGGGATGGAACGCTCGATCAACGACACTGTCAGGCGCCTCCTGACGGACGCGGTCCGGCTCATGGATCATCGGGCGGGCAGCGGCACGGCGGCGGAGTTCGATCGATATCTGACTCCTCAGCGCGATGGCCTTCCTGAATATTCGGCCGCGTATCACGCGCTGGCTCCGGGCTATCAGGAGTCCGCTGCCGAGATTTCGCCGAGCACGCTGGCGGATCGGGCGCGGGCAGCGACTCGATCGCTGGAACGAGACCCGGCGCGGGCGGCGCAGTGGCGGTCGCGGGCACGGCAGATGCTGGTGTGGTGGCCGCTGGAGTTCGTCAACGCCCGGAGAGCGCAGCGGGCGGCGGACTGGTACACGGCGCTGGTCGAGCTGGTCGCCGAGGCGGGACGGTCCTCGGGCGAGGCGGCGGCGGAGGAGGCGTTGGCGCGGTTGTCGCTGGACGCGCTGGACGCGGGCGTTCTCGCGCTGCACGAGCCGCGGGTGGTGGGCTGGTTCGCGAAGGCGCTGCGGCGGATGTCGGCCGAGGATGCTCTGTTCTGGCGACGTCGAGTGCTCGGGCGGGTGGTGCCGCCGGTGACGGCGTCGCGGGAGGAGTTGTGGCGGCTGGAGCCGGCGCATCAGGTGTATCTGGACGCGTTGGCGTTCATCGCCTCCCAAGACCGCTACCAGCAGGTCCATGCGCAGGTCGGGCAGTTCGTGCCGGTGTGGATCGCCGATCCGGAGGGCGTCGAGGCGCTGGTGCCGGCCGTGGAACGCGAGTCGCGCGACGCCGCTCAGCGCGACTTGGCGGCGCTGTTCGGGAACGCGATCGACAACGCGCCTGCCGAGGGTTCGGCGGCGGTCCCGGTTCATCCGGGGGGTTCCGGGGCGTGGTTGTGGCAGTTCGCGGTGGTGCGGGATTCGCTGGACCGGCACCCGCAGGAGGCGGCGGTGTGGCGGGCGCGGGCGGCGGAGCTGTTGACTGCGCGGCCGTTGGCAGAGGCCAATCCGGCGGCCGGACTGTCCGCGCAGCTGTACGCGGGGTTGGTGGACCGGATCGCGGAGGCTGGTCGCTTGTCAGGCGAAGCGGCTGCGGAGGAGATGCTGGCACGGCTGTGGGTCGATGTAGTGGCGGCTGGCGCGGATTGGTACCTGGAAGGCAATCCGGAGCCCCGCGTGGTCGGGTGGCTCGCTTCGGCGTTGCGGGCGCTGCCGGTAGCGGAGCAGGAGAGATGGCGGCACGAGGTCGTCGACTGGGTGCGGCCTCCGGAGGTGGCGTCGGCGGAAGAATTGGTGCGGTTGGCGCCGGCGCACCAGGCCTATCTGGATGCGCTCGCTTTCCTTGCCTCACAAGAAGGTTCGGGCGAGAGCTCGCTGGTGCGCCGGTTTGCTCCGGCGCGGATCGAGGACCCGGAAGAGGCGGCGGCGTCCGTGCCGGACGTTGCTCCCGAGTCGAGGGATGCCGCGCAGCAGGCACTTGATGCGCTTTTCGCGGAGGCTGTCGCGAGTCGCCAGGCGGGGAGCCCGGGCGACGCGGACCTGGTCGCGATGAACGACCTGCTGGTGGACGACATCCGGGTGAGCGACGTGGACTGGGTTCCGCTCGGTTCTGGCGGGGGATCGTTCGGGATGGCTTTCCCGCTCGACGGCGATGAAGAAAAAGTGATGCGGCGCTACGTTCCGGATCCGGGCGAGGACCGGTATTCCGTGGTGATGCACCGCGGCGAGGCGGGCTACCGGGTCAAGGCCAAGGGCCGTGTGGTGGTGCTGGACAACGCGGCGCTGGGGAAGCTGTTCGCCGGGCTGGGCGTGCTGGCGGCGCCGGGGGCGCAGGCGGGTGTGGTGCTGGTGACGTGCCCGCAGTGGGCACGGCCGGAGATCGGCGTTCTGGAATCGAAGGTGCGCGAGTTGGGCTACCGCGGACCGGTCGGGCTGCGCGGGGCAGGCCCCCGGGCGGAGCTGCTGCCGGACGGGCGGGTCCGGGATCTGGCCGAGGACGAGACCCCGACTCCTGGCGGTGTCGTGCTCGGCGACCGTGCGCGGGGCTCGAGAACGAGAAAGGCGAGGGGCAGCGTCCGGTCGGGTGACAACGGCGGGGAGGGTTCGTCGCGGACAGGAGCCGGGTCGAAGCGAGACGCCGGCGCGGTGGGGCGTTCCGCGGCAGGTGCGCACAAGCGGACGCGCAGCGGCGTGGTGGCCGGACCGGAGGGTGGCGGCGCCGGCACAGCTGAGCCTGCGAGTACCAGCCGCGGCGCGGCTGAGCCTGCGGCCGCCGAGGCGAGTGCGATCGAGTTTCGGCAGGTGTGGCGGGCCGACGCGAAGCCGGGCAAGGCGGGTCCGGACACAGTGGCGGGCGATGCCGTGTTGGCGGCGGCTATCGACGCGCTGGCCGTCCGGTTGATCGAAAGCGACCGGGACGGGTTGGCGTCTCCGCCGGTGCGCGCGGCGTTCCACGGCAAGGCGTCGAGTCTCACCGGCGGCATCCACGAGGCGTGGCAGGAGTTTTTCGCGGGAAGGATCGATGCGGCGCTGGCGGCGAAGGGTTCGGCGTTGACGGTGGCCGGGCTGGGGCTGGTGGTCGATCTGGTGCGCCGTGCGAGCGAGAATGTCCAGTCGACATGGGTGGAGCTGCTGGTGGACGACAACCCGGGGGAGCCGATCGACCGGTTGCGGGCCGCCTCGTCGGTGGTGATGGAGCTGGACCCGGAGTCCCGGGTCCAGCGGGTGTGGTCGTCGTCGTGGGCGCGGTTGGTGCGGGCGGTGGAGGGTGCCGGGTACGAGGCGCTGGCGGTACTGGCGGCGGGGGGCGATCCGCGGCTGGGGGAGGTGTCGGCGGTCGTTGCGCGCTCCAATGGGCTGAAGGCTGAGGGGAAAGCGCGGCTGGAGGGCCGGTTGCGGGCAAAGGTGCGGTGGGGGCTCGAGCGGGTGCTGGCGGCGGCGCAGGAGGGACGGGGGTTGCCGGGCGGGTTGTCTGCGGACCGGTTGCCGACCGTGGACGAGATGATGCCGTCCGTGCGGTTCTCGGTCAGGACCACGAAGAAGGCCCGCGCCGCCGATAAGGCCGTGCTCGACGAACGGGTGACGGTGGCGCTCTCCCGGAGCGATCCGCCCGCTGAGGCCGATCCGGATGCCGAGGCGAGGGCGCTGGAGGAATTCTTCGCCGGGATGGCTGGCATGAGCTTGCTGGACAGCTCGCCCGCGGCCCAGGGACCGCCCTCGGACCAGGGACCGTCTGCGGACCGGACCGGCGCGGGTTCCGGTTTGTGGGAAGGCGAGGTCAAGTACCAGGCGGTACGGGTTGCGGACACGGCCATCGCGGGCTTGCGGACGGCGGCGGGCCGGATCGCGGATCTAGTGGTCGACGCACGTAGGAAGGGACTGGAAGCGCCGGTGGTGCGCGCGGTGTTCCACGGCCCGGCGACCCAGCTGCATCACTCCATACCGGCCGATTGGCGGACAGTCCTGACCGAGCTGGTGGACCAGGCGCTGGCGGAGCGGTCGCCGGGACTGTCGGCTGCGGCGGCCGGGCTGGTGATCGAGTTGGCGAAGGCGGAGGGCAAGGACCATCCGGGTCCGGCACGGCTGGTGCTGGAAGCGGAGACGGGGCCGGCAAAACCGGTCGCGGGCCTCCGGGTGGCGTCGCCGGTGATGCTGGAGGTCTTGTCCTCGACGTCGATGGAGGTCCGGGGGCTGTCGCTGGGGCGAGTGTTCTGGCGGTCAGAGGGGGCGGGGGCGGAGATCCTGGAGGCGTTTGCGGCCGGCGATGCCGAGGAAGCTCGGATGCCCGCGCTGACGGTGACGGTGATCCGGAATTACGACTTGACCGACAAGAAGCGGGCGGCGCTGATCGCACTGGCAGGTGCGCAGGTGCGGATGGGCGCGGCGCGGGCGCTGGCGGCGGCGCGGGCGCGGGCCGAGAGGGATCCGTCGTGGCTCTCGGCGGACAGGTTGCCCTCGCTGGACGATTTCGTTCCCGAGATCGAGACGAAATTCGTGCACCACCGGTCGAAGGCCGAGATGCACGCGGAGTTCGCTGAGGTGCCTGGCTCGAGCGATGCCGCGCTGGCCGCGGACCGGGAGCGGGCGGTCGAGGCGTTCTTCGGCGCAGCGCGCGACGCCGGCCTGACGGATGCGGCTCTGGCGGAGGCGGGTGCAATTGCGGGCCGGAGTGACACGGAGCCGGCCAAGGCGGTTTTGAAGTCTTTCCCGTCCGAGGAGTCGGCAGCGGTGGCCAGGGACGCGGTAGCCATCGCCGCACACGCGGCGGCGATGGCCGAGCCGGCAGTGGCGTGGCAAGAGGTGTGGCGGGCAACGGCCCAGCCGATCAAGGCGGGGATGAAATCGGTGGCCGACAACGAGGAACTGGCGGCGGCGATCGATGCGGTGGCGGATGAGCTGATCGAGCGGGAGCAGCAGAAGCAGGAGCTGCCGCTGGTGAGCGTGGTGTGCTATGCCGCCAACCGAGTCCTGCTGAATGCGGACCTGCGGTGGCGGGGCTGGGTGGAGGGGATGATCGATGCGGCGTTGGTGCGGAAAGGACATCCGAGGCTGAGCGTGGCGGGCCTGGGGCTCTGGGTGGATTTGCGACGGGTGCCGCAGGACGACGGGCCGTCGCAAATGGCGCTGGAAGTCGGGGAGGCCCCACGGGAGTTGCTCGCGGCTCGGCGGACGACGCCGTCGGTGCCATTGGGACGGGCACCGGGGAAACAGCTCCGGACGTCGGCGTTTGCCTGGGTACGGTTGCTGCGGCGCGGAGAGGGCGCAGCGGTGGAGGGGCTGGCGGCGCTCTCGGAAAGCGGAGACGCGCGGATGTCGCCGGTCAAGGTGACGATCACCCGGGGCGAGCCGTTCCCGGCAGCACGTGAGGCGGAGGTGGAGGCGCATTTCCGTAACGAGGTGCTCAGGCAAATGCGGTGGAGCGCGGAGCGGGTGCTGTCGGCCGCGAGGGTGAAGGCGGCGCGCGGCGACCTCGGGCCGGACCGGTCCGCGAGCTGGCTGCCCTCGGTCGACGACATGGTGCCCGAGGTGCACATCCAGTTTGAGGTTGTCCCGGGCGTGGGGCGGACCGGAGTCCTGGCGGACATCCCGGTGCGGGCAGGAACGCCGGCGGGGGTGGTGGAGGGGTTCTTCGCCGGGTTGGCGCCGAAGGATTTGCTGGGCGGACGGCGGCCGGGTCTTCCGAAGGTGGTCCGGCGTGGCCTGCCGGGTACGAAGGCGGCGGGGTTGGATCCGGCGGCCGATCGGCTGGCGGGGGAGTTCGAAGTGCGTTATCGGGAAGACGGTGGCCCGTGGTTGAGCGAGGACACGGTGGCGAGAGTGCGGGCGTTCGCCGTGCGGTGGGCGGCGCGGATGAAGGAGTTCGCGTTGCAGGAGAAGGAATTTCCGCAGACGCGGTTGCATGTTGACCAGCGGGGCGGGACAGCCGCGGACGGGGCCCGGTTGTTCGCGGAGGTCGAGGGCATTCTTTTGGACGAGGCCGGGCGGCTGCTGGGGGCGATCCGGGCGGGACTGGGCCGTCCTGCGGTGAAGCTGGCGGATCTCGGGCTGGGGATCACGCGAGGCTGGCGGCAGAGCCGGAGGACGAGCGAGACCAATATCGATAACGACGTCGAGGCGGCGTCGTTCCGGATCGCGACCTTCGCGGCGTCCGGGCTGACACACGCGGAGCTGGCGGAGTTGCGGGAAACCCCGCTGTACACGGGGTACGGCGCCGGCATCCGGTCCGAGCTGACACCGTTCGAGCTGTTCCGGGTGCGGCGGATGGCGTCGGGGTTCGCACGCCGGCTCTACCGGGACGGCCAGATGGACCGTCTGGTGCTCGAGCAGAAGGCAGGTGCGGCGGCGAACTGGGCGACCTCGCGGCGCCGGATCGCGGTGCTGAGGGTGGTCGAGGAGGAGGTCCGGGAGGCGTATCGGGAGTTCGGGCGACGGGTGCCGTCGAGTGTGCGGGTGCCGGTGGCCACTGTCATGCGGGATCACGTGCGGTTCGCCACGACCGTCTTCGAGGGACCGGGGTCCGCACGTCTGCTGGTGGTGTCCCCGGACGTGCCCGGTAGCCCGGAGACGGCCCCGGACGCGCTTGGCTCTCCGGACGCGCCTGGCTCGCCGGAAGTGCCGGACGAGCAGCCGCTCGCCTTGGACGACGCGGAGTTCGAGGAGTTGCTGCGCGCTGGTCTGGCTGCCGGCGGCGGGGTGGCGGAAGAGGACCGCGATGTAGAGATGTCGGGGACAGACGCCCCAGCGCTGGCACCGTATTGGGAGGGCCAGGAGCTGGACTGGGATGTCGTGCACGGGGCAGGCGCGGATTCGTCGGCAGAGTTGTTCGGACCGGCCGAAGAGTTGTTCGGACCGGCCGAAGAGTTGTTCGGACCGGCCGACGGGCTCTCGTACGAGGAGTTCCTGGCTGACGAGCTCCCGGTCGACGAGTTTCTGGCTGGTGCGGAGGATCTCTACGAGGCTGACGGGTTCGAGTGGGATCAGTGGGATATGCCGGGTGATCCGTTGGCGGAGCCGGGCCGGCTGGGGGACGAGCCAGCGGACGAGCCTGGCGTGCAGGGGTTGGCGGAGCTGCTGGCGGGGCGGGAGTGGCGTGGTGCGCGGACGGTGGAGACGGAGGTGGACGGGGCGGGGGTGGTGCGGGTCGTGAAGGTGGACTTGACAGACGGTGCAGGGGTGGTGCGGGGGGCGTTCTTCCCGGCGTGGCAGGAGGTGGTGTCGGGCAGGGCACAGAAGGCGGCGGAGTGGTTCCGGCGGTTCGTGCCGGTCGGTGCTGATTTCACGGTGGCGTTGCATCCGTTTACCGATGTGTGGGGCTCGGCGACGGGTTATGCGGTGACGGATGTGTCGAGCGGGGCGCCGGTGTCGGTCGATGTACGGGAGCAAGGCGTGTTCGCGTTGAAGGACGCAGCGGACACGATGAGCCTGGCGGCGCAGGGGACGCGGCCGTTGGTGTTGCTGGCGATGTGCGGGGCGGTGCAGGGCGAGGAGCCGTTGCTGGCGCGCCTGCAGAGTTTCGCTGACGGCCCGGGCGGCGGCGAACGGGTGGCGGGGGTGAGCGGGTTGCTGAAGCTGGGGCCGCGGGGATGGCGGTCGCAGCCGCGCGGTCCGGTGCTGGAGACCCGCCCGGACGGCGGGCTGACCGGGTCCGCTGTGCGGTTGCCGGAGCCGCCGGACGACGGGACACCGTTCGAGGACGAGGACGGCGTCACACTCGGCGACGACCGGGTGGCCGGTGGCAGCGGCGAGGGTCCGTCGCGGCCGGGCGGCGGGGCGAAACGGGACGCGGGTGCAGTGGGAGACGCCGCTGGGGCCGGAGCGCACAAGCGGTCGCGCAGCGACGTGCCGGGCGATGGCACCGCGGACCCCCTGAATGCGAATGCCGGCGTGCTGCGGCAGGTATGGCGGGCCGAGGCGAAGCCGGGCAAAACGGGTCCGAAGGCGGTGGCGGGCGATGCGGCACTGTCGAGGGAGATCGACACGCTGGCGGCGAGGTTGATCGAATACGCCCAGGCGGGGCTGGCGCCGCCGCCGGTGCGCGCGGTGTTCCACGCCAAGGTCACGAGCCTGACCGAAGGCGTCCATGAAGCTTGGCGGACATTCTTCGAGGAGCGGATCGACCTGGCCTTGACGGCGAGGGGTTCGGGGTTGCGGGTGGCCGGGTTGGGGGTGGCGGTCGATCTGGCGCGGCGTGCGAGTGCAGACGTCGCGGTGTCGTGGGTGGAGTTGCTGGTGGGGGAGGGCCCGGGCGAGCGGATCGGCCGGTTGCGGGCCGCGTCGTCGGTGGTGCTGGAACTGGAGCCGAAGTCCACCAGCGGGCGGGTGTGGTCGTCGTCGTGGGGCCGGCTGATACGGCGGGTGGAGGGGGCCGGGTACGAGGCGTTGGCGGCGTTCGCAGCGGGCAACGATCCGCGGCTGCCGGATATATCCGCGGTCATCGTGCGGCGCAATGCCGCGACGGCCGAGGCGAAAGCGCAGCTGAAGGCCCGGGTGGAGGACCGCGTGCGGTGGGGCCTGGAGCGGGTGCGTGCGGCAGCGCGTGCGGGAAGGCCGTTGCCGGGCGGGTTGTCGGCGGACCGGTTGCCGACAGTGGAGCAGATGATGCCGGACGTGCAGGTCAAGGGCAAGATCGCGAAGAAGGCCAAGGCAGGTGACGCTGTCGACGAGGTACGGGTGATGGTGGCGGTTCCCCGGCGCGCCCCGGACGCTGGGACCGCTGGCTGGGAGCAGAAGCTGGAAGAACTCTTCGCCGGTCTGGAGAGCCTGCGCCTGCTGGATCCGCCGCCGCCTGCCGGGGGCGCAGTGGAGGCGGGCAGGCCGCCGGGACATTTGTGGGAGGGCGACGTCGAGTACGTGAAGGCGCGGGTCGCGGAGGCAGGCATGGCGGGGTTGCTGGCCGCCGTGGAAGACATTGTGACGATGGTGATCGACGCATGGGAAAAGGGGCGGGAAGCGCCGATAGTGCGTGCGCTGTTCCACGGCACGTCCCACCAGAAACAGCGCCTCGACTCGGGTCACTGGCGGACCGTGCTGACGGACCTTGTGGAGAAGGCGTTGACAGCGCGGTTGCCGGGGCTGACAGCCCGGGTCGCCGGGTTGGTGATCGATCTGATGAAGGCGGAGGGCAAGGCGGATCACGCGGGACTGGCGCTGGAGGCGGAGGCAGGCCCGGCGGAGCCGGTCGCGAGCCTGAGGGCGGCGGCGTCGGTGACGCTGGAGATGGTGCCGAAGACCATCATGCAGATCAAGGGGGTGTCGTCGGGGCGGGTGATGTGGCGGTCGCAGGGAGCGGGTGCTGAAGCGTTGGAGGCGTTCGCGGCCGGTCACGCTGAGCAAGCGCGGATGCCGGTGCTGACGGTCACGGTGCGTCGGCGCGATGCCTTGACCGGCGAGCAGCGAGAGAAGCTCGCCGGGGCGATACGGGATCAGGTGGGGCGGCAGGTGCGCTTGGGCGCGGCGCAGGTCCTGGCGGCGGCACGGATGCGGGCCGAGAAGAACCCGTCCTGGCTGCAGCCGGACCGGCTGCCCCTTCTCAAGGATTTCGTGCCCGAGGTCCAGGTGACATTTGTGACGCAGGGGAGGTCGGCGGCGCAGGCGGCAGCGTTCGAGGCGGTGCCTGGCCCGGCCGGCGGCAACCTGGCGAAGCGGGAACAGACGGTGGCGGCATTCTTCGCGGCGGCACGCGCGGCCGGGGTGACCGACGCGGTGCTGGCGCGGGCCACTGCGAAGCCTGCCAAACCAGCCGACACCGGTGCGGATGGTTGGCGGGAGGTGTGGCAGGCGACAGCTTCGCCGACCAAAGCAGGGGCGAAGTCGGTGGAGGGCAACGCGGAGCTGACGGCGGCGATCGGCGCGCTGGCGGAAGAACTGATCGACCGGTGTCTGGAGGGGCGGGAGCCGCCGCCGGTGAGCTTGGTGTGCCATGTGTCCTGGAGGTTCCGGCAGAGTGACGAGGCGTGGCAGGAAATGGTGGAGGAGATGCTCGATGCCGCTCTGGTGGCGAAGGGGCATCCGGAGCTGAGCGTGGCGGGCCTGGGGTTGTGGGTGGAGTTGCGGCGGAAACTGACCGGCGGCGGTGCGTCGCAGATGGGATTGGAAGTCGGCGAGGGGCGGCGGGGGCTGCTTGCGGATCTGCGGATGGCGCCGTCGGTGCCGTTGCTGTTGGTGCCTGGGAATCTGATCCGGGTGTCGGCGTTTTCCTGGGCGAGGTTGTTGCGGCAGGGGGAGGGTGCCGCGGTGGAGGCGCTGGCGGCGTTCGCTGCTGGCGGGAACGCGCGGATGGCACCGGTGACGGTGACGGTGACGCTCACCCGCAGCGAGCGGCGGACGGCGGCACGCGTGGCGGAGGTGGAGGCGGAGCTGCGCCGCGAGGTGATGGAGCAGCTGCGATGGAGCGCGGAGCGGGTGCTGGCGGGGGCGAAGGCCCGGGCAGAACGCGGGGATAGGTGGCACGGCCTGTCCCCGGACCGGCTGCCCTCGGTGGAGGACATGATGCCCGAGGTGAAGGTCCGGTCCGAGACCGCAACGAGCGGTACACGGGTCCGGATACGGGCGGACATCCCGGCGCGCGAACCGGCGGTCGCGGGTTCGGGGGGAACTGCGCGGGGGGTTGTGGAGGGTTTCTTCGCGGGGTTGGGGGCGAGGGATCTGGTGGGCGGGCGGCGTCCCGGCCTGCCAGCCGGGGTCAAGGCGGGCTTGCAAGGTGCGGGGCCGGTGGGCGCGGACCAGGTCGCGGGCGAGTTGCCGGGGGTGTTCGCCGCGGATTATCGCGAGGACCGTGATCCGTGGCTGGAGGGGGAGACGCTGGCGCAAGTGCGGGCGTACGCGGTCAGGTGGGCGGCGCGGATGAAGGAGTTCGCGGTGCAGGGCAAGGAGTTCCCGCAGACGCGGTTGCACATCCGGCAGAAGGGCGGGACGAAGGCGGACGGCGAGCGGTTGTTCGAGGCCGTGGAGGGGATCTTGTGGGAGGAGGCCGAGCGCGAACTGGGGGAGTTCCGGCGGGCGTTGCGCGGGCGGGCGGGGCTGGGCGGGCCGGAGGTGACGCTGGCGGACCTGGGATTGGGGTTCACCCGGTCCTGGGGCCTGGACAAGCGGACGAGCGAGTTCAATTTCGAGAATGGCATCGAGGCGGCCGCGTTCCGGATCGCGACGCTGGCGGCGTCGGGGTACACGATCGAGGAGCTGGCGGCGCTGCGGGAGATGCCGCTCTACACGGGGGTCGGGGCCGTCGGCCGGTCGGAGTTGACGCCGTTCGAGCTGTTCCGGGTGCAGCGGATGGCTGAGGGGTTCGCGGACCGGTTGTACCGGGACGGCCAGCACGACAGACTGCTGCTCGAGTCGAAGCGCGGGGCGATCGCGGAAGGGGCGGCCCAGCGGCGGTGGGCGGCGGTGCACAAGGTGGTCGAGGCTCAGGTACGGCGGGCGTTCGCAGAGTTCGGGAAACGAGTGCCCTCGAGCGAGCGGTTGCCGGTGGCTGTCGTGATGCGGGACTACGTGCGGTCCGCGGTCGTTGAGTTCGAGGGGCCGGGGTCGGCGCGGTTGCGGGTGGTGCCGGACGATGCGCCCGGTTCGCCGGAGGTGCTGGACGAGCAGCCGCTGGACCAGAGCGGCCCCGGGACGTCGGGCGGGGTCGAGGAGCCGGCAGAGGACGGCGACGCGGAGATGTCCGGGACGGACGCGCTGGCATCGTACGGGGAAGGCCAGGACCTGGACTGGGATGCGCTGAACGAAGGGCAACTGCTGGACTGGGATGCGCTGGGGGAGCTGCCCGTCCAGGGCGAGGCAGGGCTGGCGGAGGGGATGCCGTACCAGGATTTCCCGGCCGATGCGGACGACCTCTATCGAGCTGACGGGTTCGACTTCGCGGTCGCGGACGGGTTTGACTGGGATCAGTGGGCGGGGCCGGACGATCCGATGCTCGGGATGGAGGAGTTCGGCTGGTATCAGACTGGCCTCACTCCGCCTCGCGGAGAGGACGCTGCCGACGCGGAAGCGGTCGCCGATCCTCCCCGGTTCGCTGACCAGCTCCCGGAACGAGGCCGCCAGAAGGGTCCCGGCGGACCGCTCGGCCAGCCGGTCTCCGGAGCCGCTCCGCAGGCTCCGCCCGGCGGTGGCCTGACGATGACCGAGCTGCGCGATGCGGGCGGCGGGGACTACGGCATGGTGTTCTCGACCGGCGCGGAAACCGGAAAGAGCATGGCCCGCGGTGCCGCGCGGGCGACGAAGTACGGCAGGCGGGTGATCGCCGAGTATCCGCTGGACGGCAGCGATCCTCGTGCCGGCCGGGTCGATCGGCGGGTCGAGCGAGTCGCGGATTGGGCTCCGACGACGGAGGACGACCGGGCGGACCAGCTCCACCTGTTCCTGGAAATCGGGCAGAACGGGCTGTTCGGCGACTACCTGACGGCTGGCGAAATGGCGAAGACGGTGGTGGCGACCGCGATGCTGCGAAAAGCGATGCGGGCGGAGGCACGGCCGCCCCTGCTGGTCGCCCCTCACCGCATCGGCGCGAGCTCGGCGGCCGACACCGCGATGCGGGCTTTCGTGGCGGAGCTGAAGGCGCTGACCGGTCCGGGACAGCTCCGCTGGCACGCTGGGAAGTCGACAGTGTGGGAAGACTACGGCGTCCTGGGGATCGAGCCTGGCGGGACGATCACCGAGGTTCCGGTCGCTTTGGCGGAGGTCGAGTACGTGTCGTCCGGCCGGGTATTCGGCTTCGCGGGCCGGTACCTCGACAACAGCTCGCTGCTCCGGCTGGCCGATGCCGTCAACAGCGGACGCCTGTCCCTGCAGGGGCTGCCCGGGCTGCCGGACGGTTCGGACGCACTGGTTGTCATCCTGGACGGCGTGCCGTCCCACGCCGACCTGCGGTCGGCCGGCGGACCGGTCATCGAACAAGGCGGCCGCTCGATCGGGCGGATGCTGCTCGAGGATCCGCGATTCGTGGCGGCGATCAAGGCCGATCCGGACCGGGAACTGGTGGTTCTCAGCCCGGAGGGTGCGAAGCGGGTGAACATCGGCGGGCTGGGCTTCGACCTCGCGAGCGAGTTGCGCGGGGCGGGCCACTTCCTCCCGATGTTCGCGCCGACCGGAGGCTGGCGGACCGACGCGAGCGGCTTCGTTCTCGAGCCGGGATGCTCGTTCGTCTCGGTTTCCGGTCTGCGCGCCGGTGATCTGAAAATCTCGTCGCAGTACGGGGACAGCGACGAGATCATGGCGCTTCACGTGCGATCGCCCGGCGACGGCCGGCGCGTGGCGGAATTCGGGAGGTGGCTCGCGGCGGCGACTGCCGAGTCGCTCGAGACTTTCGTGCTCCCGGACGGGACTCGCGTCGATTCGCCGTTCAAGAACCAGCCCGCTCCCGGCATCCTCGTGCTGTGGCGGGGACTGGACGGTGCCTATCAAGCCCAGCAGCTCGACGACCGGGAAGTGCTCGGACCGCTGTCCGCGCTGGCCCCTGGATTGCGCAGCGACCCGGGGATCCGGGAGATGCAGGGCATCCTCCCGCACACGCCGTTGCTGGTGCTGACGCTGGGCGGCGAAACAGAAGGACTGGCGGAGTTCGCGAAGGAAATGCTCCCGGGCGGTTATTCACGGCCTTTCTACACCGTGCGCGAACTGTCCCTCGCGAAACCGGGAGTGCTCGGCGGGAAAGAATTCGTCCGCGTCGACCCGGCCGGCTACGGCTGGCGGAATGTCGTCACCCTTCCGGTGGTGGCCGCGGACGGCTCGGTCCGCGGCCAGATCCATCCGTCCAAGCCCTTCGATGCGGCTGCGGATTCCTTCGTCAATCAGCTGTTCGCCGCCGTCGAGCCACGTGACTACTACGTCGAATCCGACCCTGGCAGTACGGTCGCTCGCCAGAAGACCATCCCGGTGCCGTGGGGCTGCGGGGCTTATCAGGTCGACGGACATGGCGCCCCGGGAGTCTTTTATTTGACGTTGACCACCGACGACCCGTACCACACCGGCGACCTCGTCCAGGACAACGGTGAATTGCTGGCCGACGCGGTCTTTCTCGGCGAGGCATTCCGGCAGGCATCGCCCCGCGGCGAAATTCTGTTCTGCCAGTGCTTTGGGGGCGCGGCCGGACCGGACGGTCTCTCGGTCGCCCAGGTCTTCATAGCGACGGCGGCGAACAAGTACCAGCCGGTCACGGTCATCGCCGCGGACGAGCGAACCTATAACTACCCGTCCGGACGCAAAGGCGTGCACGAGCCAGGCGCATTTCGGGAGGTCGTGACCGGCGGCAAGACAATCGGAGGACCGTCCGGGCTCAGGCAAGGCCAGCCGGTCGCATCCTCCGCCGCTGCGGCCGGCCGCTCTTCGGCTAAGCGGCCGCGGGTGAAAAGCGGGTCCACGCTCGCGGATGCGGGCTCGCTGGTGTTGCCAGACGCTGCGGGCGGGTTCCGGGGCGCGTCGTTCGCCTTGCCAGCGGCGGAACTGGTCGCGTCGGATCCAGCTTCCGACAATGGGGTTCCCGGAGCGCAGGTGGCCAAACTGCCGGAGGGGTTCGCCGTGATCGTCCAGGGCCGCACGGCGGCGGTCTTGGACCAAGCGGCGTTCGCTCAGCTGCTCCATATGACGCTGCTCGGGGGATTCGCCGCGAGCCTGGTCCTCGTGACCAGTCACCTGTGGACATCCGTCGCGGACCGGCGGACCGCCGGGTTCGACGCGCTGCCGCCGGCACCGACGATCGAGGAACTGGAGGACGGACCGGCGAATCTGCCCGGTGACGGACCGGAATCCGCTCCGCCCGGTCCTGGACGCGGCGTCCCGGGCACCGGCGAGACGTCGGATCTGCTGGTGGACGGCATCCGGATCAGCGCGGTGGACCGGGTCCCGCTCGGCCGGCCCGATGGTTCGTTCGGGATGGCGTTCCCCCTGGACGACCGGGAGCGGTCGGTGATGGAGCAGTACGTTCCGGAGCCGGGCGACGACCGATATGCGGTGCTGCTGCACCGTGCGCGGCCAGGATACCGGGTGAAGGCGGACGGCCGCGTCGTGGCGCTGGACGAAGCGGCGTTCACCCGGTTGCTGGTCGGCATCGGTGTGCTTTCCGCTGCCGAAGGGCGGGCTGGGCTGGTGCTGGTGACCTGCCCGCAGTGGGCGTGGCCGGGGATCGGCGCACTGGAGTCGATGGTGCGGGAGGCAGGTTTCGGCTATCCGGTCCAGCTTTGGGGATCGGGGTCGCGGGTGGAGCTGCTGCCGGGCGGACGGGCCCGGAATATGGCGGAAGGCAACACCCCGGCACACGGCGGAGTCGTGCTGGGGCCGAAACCACGGGGGATCAAGAAGAACCGGGGCAAGGCGAAATCGGAGAGTCCGGGACGCGGCGCGACGCCGAAGCTGGGCGGCCTGGACGGTCTTTCGCTGCCGCTGCGAGGACCGAAGCCGACTGCAGGCCCGAGCGGGGAAATGGAGATCGACGAGATCCCGGACGACCGCGGGGAACCGATGGACGTCGATGCGGACCTCGCCGCCGGGGAACACGGGGCATCGTCTGGATCCGGCCGCGTGTCCGCCGGTCTGCAAGCAACCGCGATGCAGCTGCTGGAGGAGAAGCACAGCGCAGGGGAGAATTTGCCCACCTCGACCGATTTGATGACGGCGGTACCGGGGCTCTCCTCTTATGCGGCGAAGAAAATGATCACCGAATTCCGGAAACGGAATTCGATGTCCAGGCCCACTCTCGTGGCCGTCCCGGCAGCCTTGCGAGCAGCGGCCTGGCAGGTAATGAAAACTGAATGCGCCAGCGGCAACCGGTTGCCCGGCAAGGATCGCCTGTGCGGCATGCCCGGGTTGACCGGGCTCTCTCGCAGCATGGCGGGGATCTTGATCGACGAGTTCTTGGCAGCGAACGAGGACGCTCTTCCGCCAGCCAAGAACAAGACGGCGGTTGCGACCGATGAACAGCGGCAGACAGTGCGCCAGATGTTCGCGGAGGCCCTCTTCGCCGACAAACCGCTACCCGGCCGTCAGCGCGTGCAAGACAAGACGGGGCTTTCCGAGTACGCGGCTGTGCGATTGGTCAAGGAAATTCGGGAGGAGGTCGCTGCTCTTCCGCGAGGCATGGCCACGGAGGACCAGCGTGCGAAGGCGTGGGAAATGTTCGAGGAGGCGTACGCGGTCGGACGGCCGCTGCCCGGTTGGATCCGTTTGCAACCCGTGACAAATCTGTCTCGCCGCATCGCGGATCGCCTGATCGCGGAGTTCCTGGCCGCGAATCCGACCGCGATCGCGCCGAACAGGTCGCAGGGTGTGACACCTCAGCAGCGGGCGGCGGCCTGGCAGATGTTCACGGAGACCCCTGCCGGGAAGCCAGTGCCTGGCGAACGAGTCCTGAAAGCGGCGACCGGCCTTCCCCCTGTGCTGGCGAATGACTTGGTCGCGGAGTTTCTTGCGAAGAATCCGCTCGCCACGCCGCCGAGCGGGGAGTGGCGAGCGGTCGACGACAATCAGCGGGCGAAGGCACGGCAGATTTTCGTGGCCGCGTGCGCCGCCGGCGAAGCGCTGCCCAGCTGGAGCCGCCTGCAGGGGGAAGCCAACGTCTCGAGGAGCGTGGCGCAGCTGCTGCGGTGGGAGTTCGTCGTGGCGGCCGAGGTGGAGCAAGACGCCACGGTGCGGCGGCCCGCCCGGGAGGACAGGGAACTCGCCGAGCCGGCCGTCAAGCGCAGCGGTTCGCCGCGGATCGTCACGAGGCCGGTGCTGGACAAGCGGCTCGACGACGCGTTCGTCTTCCGCAGCATCGCGAATCCGCGCGGTGCGGTGGAGGAGCGATACGCCGGGGCCGACGGCCGGTTGCACCCCAACGTGATCGCCGGCGCCCGGCACATCCGGTGGTCGGAACTGCTGGTGGGCAAGAAGCTGCTGAAGCAGATCGCGAAGGACCCGCGGGACCACCGGCTGCCAGCGTCGATCTTGCCGCACTTGGACGAGTTCATCGCCGGTCTGCAGAAGTCCGTCGCTGCAGAGGTCCGGCGGCTGATCGCGCCGGTCGACCCCGGGCACGTGCCCTGGGTGGAGGCGCGGCCGCTGACCGCACAGCACGTCCCGGAGGACAGCGGCCGGATCGGGCAGAACAGTACGTTCCTGGTCACGCCGCCCTTCCCCGGCCAGGATGCCGCCAAGCTGCCCGCATTGCGCAACGGCCGGATCCTGAGTCTCTACTTCGGCGCTCCGCTCCGGACCCCGAAGGAAGTGCGCGAGTGGGAGAAAACGTACGCGCAATACCCCAATTACACGATCACAGCACCGCTGCGCGGCGGCGGCAAGATTCAGATCGCCGCGGAGGGAGGAGCGAACGCCGCTGGCCTCGCGGACACCGCCGTGCGCGTTAACAAGAAAGGGAAGGCCATCGGGAGCAAGCTGATCAACTCGATGTTCTTCCCGTTCGCGGTCCGACTGCCGTGTGCGGACGGGATCTGGCGTTGGGACACTGTCGTGGCCCTGGTCGCGTTCGACAACGCGTTCGACCCGGTCACGAACCCGCTCGGGCTGGTCATCCCCGACTACGGCGACGAATTCGATCTGACCTTTACTCCTCGGGTCGACGTCCAGCAGGAGGACGAGCACGGCGCCGAGTCGGAGCAGGGTTCGTCGGATCCGGTCTGAGCCGGGTGCGCGAAAGCCGTTCTCGGCAAGGCGCGGCGCGGCCCCTCCCGACGGAATGGAGGTGCTCGGCTGAGTCCGGCGGCGACATTCCCGGATACCAGCCGGGAAATCCCCAGCCAGGCATGTCGCCGGTTTGTTCACGGCGTGGCGGCGCGGGGAAGCTCCGTGGGCACGGGGGTTCCCCGCGCCCACCGAACGGTGAGGTGAACGCGAAAACCAAGTTTATAACGTCTTGTACTGAGACCCCGGGGACTTAGCGGAAGCGGCTCCCGGGGTTTTGCTGGTCAGAACGTTAGTGAAAGTCGGGATGACAGGATCTGAATCTGCGACCTTTCGCTCCCAACGCGGGAACGGCTAAGCGCAATGCTGCACCAGTGTAGCTGCTGGTCGGGGAGGAGCGAAGACCTTCAAGTAGGAGGGTGGCAGAACAATCTTGCAAGTCGATGGTGTCGCCAGTTGTGTAGAGCAGCGACTCGATTAGCACCAGGCGAGTCTAACGACTAAGGGTGCGGCGACCGACCCTTCGGGCTCGTCGGACTTCCGCAAGGCGGCAACGCAGAAGTCGGGAGGGGTCTGTCAAACGAGCGGTGTAACTCGGGTTGAATGGAGCTACTTGTGTCCGGCGGCCAGGCGGCAGGCATGGCGCGTGACTGTTCGCGGAAACCGGCTGGCGAGCGGTTTGCGCTGTATTGGCGCACTGCCTTCGCTAAGGTCGGGACAGTCGGCTGGCGACACGCAGGAGGGATCGAGGAGGGCCACGACGGTGCCGGACGCGCCGATCCGCACCGCGTCGGCGGCCAGCCGCCTGATCGCAAGAGTTCTGCCCGGCGCGCTGATGCCGGGTCCGTGAGGCTGGGGAGGCTCACAATGACCGTCACTATGTCTGGGTCTCGACCCGGGCCAGGCTCCGTCGTCGGCGATGACGCGCACGCGTCGTCCGTTGCCCGCATGCTGAGGAAAAGCTCCTGGTATCCGCGGAACACCGTCGCTCGGTTTCGTGCGTGGCTCGACGACGTGCCGCGGGTTGGCAGGCGTTCCGCACGAGCGCTGGCCTCGGGGGTATCGTGACCCGGCCGGTTGGTCAGGAAGCCAGCGGGTCCGGTGCGTCCTCGGAGCGGGACGAGAGGTCCGTGCCGCAGAAGGAGAAGACAGGGAGCGGGCGACGCGCTGGTGCGAACGCCGTGGCGGGTGTGCGGGTGAACCGGCGGTGGCCGCCGTATCCGCGCTTCGACGCCGCGTTCGTCTCGTCGCTCGTCGATCGGCTTGACCTGCCAGGCGACCTGCGGAAGGAGCTTGTCGACGGGTACCGCCGGTGCTCGCGACAGCGATGGCTGTTCGTCGCAGCGGAGGTCATGTTCGTTGTGATGTATACGGTGTTCGCTCTGTTGATCATGGGCAATGCCGGTTTCATTCTGTCGGAAGTTTCCTCGCCCGCGGCCAAGGCTTTCATCGGGTACGCCGGGCTGGTGGTGGCCGTTGTCCTCCTCCCTGCCGTCTTCTTCCGCGTCATCTGGTGGGATCGGTCGACAGCCAAGCCGCGTGCCGTCCGTGCCTGCGGGCTGCTGCTGCGGCATGTGCGGTTCGACGAGCAGCGCACCTGTTGGCCGCAGTCGGGAACGTGGGTTCTCACCCGGCTGGGGGTGATGGCGAAATCGGCGTTCGCGATCGCGCGCGGCGGACGCCTGACCTGGACTGTGCCGCCCGCGGTGTCCGACCGGGCCGGCAGTGTCGCGTTGCCGTTGCTGGACGTCGCGTTGCCGGACGACATCGACCTGCCCAGCAGCGCTGCTTACCGGCAAGCGATCGCCGAGTTCGCCGCCGATGCCGCGTACCTCCTGATCGCGAGCCGCCCGGATCTGCTGCCGCGGCTGCGACAGCGGTACAGCCATCGTCTCCGGCCCCGTGCCGCCGACGTGGCGGACCGCGACGAGCGGTACGTCGACCCCCTGCGCGGCCGCACTCCGTGGGACGTGGCCAAAGACCACATCCTCCCGATCGTCGCGCTGCTTGTTTCGCTGGTCGCGCTCCTGCGGAGATAGCGACCGACGCGGGGGAGCTGGGCTGCCCCTGACCCTGATGGCAGTCGGCACTCGACGAGGTTGGAGAGCGACATGGTTGCGGAACCGCGGCCGTCGACCTATGACGACGACTATTGGCTGGTGACTGAGGCTCCCGGTCGGGGCACCGGGGAGGCGCCGGGCAAATGGATGGTGTTCGTCTACGCCGCCGACGTGGATCACTACTGGGCCTTGATCAGACAGGCTGTCCTGACTGGCTCTCTTGGGCCGTCCGCGAAGGTTGCGACCGCGAAGCCCAACCCGAATGCGACCAATCCGCGCGCGCGGCTGATCTGCGTGTACACCGCTGATTGGCGAGACCGCGGCGACGTGCGTCGTGTTCTGCGCACGCTGAGGGGCCTTGGCGTCTCGTGGCGGCTGTCGTACAAGACCGACGAGGCCACGACCAGCGGACAGTACGGGCCCGGCTCGTCCATTTACGTCAGCCCGCCGGACAGCGACGACTTCGACGATCGGACCTGAGCGGTCCGGGTACGGGTCGACGAAGCACGTTAGGCGCACGACGTGGTCGCTGTCGCCGTTCGGCCCGTCCGCTGAACGTGCCAGCTTCGGATGGTGAAAGTCCCGTGCCGAATCCGGCTGCCCGCGAAAAACACATCCGACTGTCGAAACCCCTCAGATGAGGGGCTTGACGTCCGGCGAGTCTTCGGTAAATACGCAGGGCGTAATTGGTCCATTCAGGCGTTCCCTCTTCGTGTTGCTGCCATTTCGGGAGGTGATGAAGCAGGATTGTTTGTTGATCAGCATCGGGGAGGGTGCATGACCAAGTTCCGCACGATCAACGGCGGCGGTACCGGGGGCCGCCGACGGCAGCCTGGGCCGCGAAACCCGCGGCGGCTACGGGCAAGTCTTGACCCGGCCTGGCCCCGAACAGGTGAGGCACAAGGCCGGGAAAGCACTCACCGCAGGCCTCGGATCGTACGGCCAGGTTCGGCAATTCTTTCTCCGCGCACCGGGCGAATCCTCGGACCGCGTGTCGCTTGCCCTCGGGAAAGGCGACCTGGTCGCCGTGTCGATCGGCTGGGTCGCCATGCACGGCGCCGAAGCCGCCCAGCGATTGAAGGACCTCGTCGGCGCCGACGGAACCGGGAGCGGCACCCTGCGCGCAGCGATCGCACTGGACATGGGCAATGTCGAATTCACCGGTGCCCGACGCCACTCCGACCGGCACGGCAATGGACGCCGCCACTGAGGTGCGGTCACCGTGCGAAACCTCTTGGCCGCGGGCGTCGGTGTGCTTCGGCAAAACAAGTGCGTCGAATCAGGAATCGGGCAGGAGGAGTGTCACCGTGGTGAGTCCGGGAGTATGCGAATACTGTGAGCGGCGATGCCGCCTGAAGAAGGACGGCTCCGGACTGCGTGTCATGCACTATGTCAATGTCACCGGATTCCTCATGGGCAATGAGCTGCGGCCATGTCGTGGTGCTGACCCCGATGGCGTCGTCCCCAGTTGGGCTGTCGTCCAAGACGGCAAGAAATGGGGCATCAAGTGTCCCGGCTGCGGCCAGCGGGTTCCGCAATCGAAGCGGGACTTCCGGCCGCTGAAGCACGCGAAACCGGGGACAAAGAGGGACTGCCCTGGATACACCGCCAACAAGCGGAGCAGGTGATGCCCTCGATGTCCCCGGGTACTTCCGTGCGGCGCTGCCGGGAGATGGCTCGTGGGTAGGTCGCGGCGGCGAGGCTCGGCTCCGTTTCGCGCGTGGGGCTTTTTGCTGACTGTGCTCGCGGCCGTGCTCGTTTCGCAGGGTCTGTGGTGGCAGACGGCGTTGGTGACCGGCGTTCTCGCTTTTTACCTGCTGGTGGTGCGGCTGACCCGCTGCCGGGTCGAAACGACGGCCCACTGCCCGTGCCTGTGGCGAGTGCGCGGGCTGCTGGGCACGTGTGACTACCATGTCGGCTACAAACGCGGCCTGCCAAAGCTGGTTCGCGGTGACGGGTTTTTGGGGTTGTGGATGTTCATGTGGCCCCGCGACGATTTCGTTCGCGCTGGCAGCCGTGCGGAGCCGCAGCCGAAACGCGGAGGAAGTGCCACCTCGGAACGAGCGAAGCGACCCGGTTATGACTGGGCGATGTTCGCGTTGGCCACGGTGAGCGCGCTCGTCGCCATCGCCGCCCTGATCCGCGACCTCATCGCAGGATGACGTCGGCCGAAAGACTGTCGGCCTCGGAGCGATTCCGAGGTCTGCGTGCGCAGTCGCCTGCGGACATCGGACGGTTCAAGGAAACGGCGAGCCGCATTCGTCCAGGATGCCTTCGGGCGCGCATTTCGGCGAGTACGCAGCGAAGCCACATGAGACGAAACCGCGTGTCTGTGGTTCGGTAACGATCATCCCGGTCACAACCCGCGACCTGGACAAGCTTCGGCTGCGCTGGGCGAGCGGGGAAGCACCTGGCTCGGCGCTTCCTGAGGTACCTGGCTCGGCCTCAGGCACAGGGTGCCCGACTTCGCGATGGGCTTCCGCGGCTCTTCGTGGTTGAGGGTGTAGTAATGGTCTGGACCGCCGGTCTCGAGCGGGCTCCTGACGTTGTAGTTGGTGAGGTTGCGGTGTTCGAGCGCTGAACCGCAGAGGTGTTCTAGGCGTCCGTTGATCGCCTCCGTGGGCATGTTGCTGGCACCGGGCCGGTCGGAGCAGGCGAGTACGTCCTCGGCACGCTTCTTCCGCGTCCGCCCAAGAGCGACGACTCGGCAAGAGCGGCCGGGACGCCCTGGCTCACCGAGTCGATCAGCGCGGTCATCCGGTCCCGGCCACGTCAGCGGTCAACGCCTCGCGGAGGGGCCGGACGCTCCGCGAGTTGTTCGTCCCCTATGCACTGGTTTCTGTCGCCTGATCTGCTTCCGCGTGTGGCGATATCGCTGTCTCGGCATCGTGGGAACTCGATCCGTGACTCGGCGGAGGGTTGCTTTCGACGCTGTCCCGGCCGATAGTCTCGGCTGCGTTGTACTTCATCTCCATGGCCAATGTCTCGAAGATGGGCGTAGCAGACCAGTCGATGCGGTGCTCCGCCTTGGCGTCCACCTCAGTGCCTCCATGTATCGGACCCCCGTATGCCATTGACCGAGCTGCACAGAGCAGGCATCGAAGAGAGCGGCATCGCGCAGGGACAGCCAAGCATTCACATGTTCGCGTTCGGCCATCGAAAGGGATGCTCAATCTTCGATCTGCCGAACCCAAGCAGATTCGATGCCCCGTCCGCGAAGCGGTGCAAGCGTAGCTGAACGTCAGCGTGGCGGCCGAGGAGGCTGTCCTGTGGAGAAACGGATTTCGCTTCGGCGCGGAACAACGTCGTTCCCTCACTGGGGCGAGGCCCGGTATGGCCTCCTTTCTCAAGGAGTCATGACACTCTCGGTATCACTCGCGATCCGCTTGCGTGAATCCTTCTTGGTGATTTAATTCTTTAGGGTGACCGGAACTGCAATGCGTTCCTGGGTGGACTGTCTCGGGGTCAGCGGCTCCTCACGTGATCCACGATGTGGATCATGACCCAAGTGCCTTGTTCTTGGAATTTCCCAATAAAAGTTGGCCGATGCCTCTTTTGTCCCCGGCGGGTGGCGATTTGCGAGGTGTGACAGTGGGTGCGGTGAGCAGCGGCCGCGGATCGTGTCGGACGGGGTACGGCCAGGGCACAGAAGCCGCCGATGGCCGCGCCGCTGATTGTCCGCGATATCGTTCCGGTTCGCCGCTGCCTGCGCGAGGCCGGCGAGCAACGAGCTGCGGTGGGTGCGAAGGACCGCTCAACCCGAGCGCCAGAGGCTTCGGCCCCGGCTGTCATCGGGCCAGTACCGGTTGCCGTTGGTCGTCCGGTCAGGCCGAGGCGGTCCGGGGATGGCTGCGGACGGGTCGTGCCGAGGGATCGCCTGCAAGGCCGCGCGAGGAGCGCAGAGTGAGTAGGGTTGGCGCGGAGTGATCATCGGCGACGGCGTGGGGGCGGGTCAATGGGTGAAATGGCGGCACCGAGCATGCTGATGGCTCCGCCGCTCCTGTTCGTGGATCGTGAGCCGGAGCGCGAGGACGTGCTGCGGCGGGTCGCGGCGACCCGGGCGTCCGGCGGTCGCGGGGTTTTCGTGTTCACCGGGCTGCCGGGAGTGGGCAAGTCAACGCTCGCACTGTGGTGCGCACATGCGCTCAAGGACGCGTTCAAGCCGGCCCTGTACGTGGGGATGGGCGCGTCTTCGCAGGCGTTGACGGTCGAGGACGCCTTGACGATCATCCTGCCGTATCTGGGTGTCGGGTCGCTGCCGTCGAGCCGGGAAGGAAAGCTGGCCGCGTATCGGGCCGCGACGGCGGTGCGCCCGGTGTTGCTGATGGTGGACGACGTCGAGTCCGCCGGGCACCTGAATGATCTGCTGCCGACGTCGGCAGGCAGCGTCGTGCTGGCGACGAGCCGTCGTCGGTCCGAGGGGTTCGAGCAGCATGGGTTCACGACGGTGCCGGTGCAGCCGTTCTCCGTCGAGAGCGCCAAGGAATTGCTTGCCTACGACCCGGATGTCGCCGCGCAGGACGAGCATCTGGGCGTGGTCGCCGAGCTGTGCGGGAGGCTGCCGCTGGCGTTGGGGGTCGCCCGGGCGCAGCTGCGGACGCACCACGACGGGCAGATCGCCGCCTACGTCGCGAGGTTGCGGGTCGCGAAGTCGGTGCTCGCGGAGTTCACCATCGACGGCGATCGGGTGGTCGAGCACATCTACGAGGTCTCATACCAGGACCTGACCGAGGCAGGACAGCTGTTGTACCGGCTGTTGAGCGTGCATCCGGGCAGCCGGTTCGGCACCGGTGCCGCGGCCGCGTTGCTGGGCGACGAGCACGGCGCGGCTGTGGTTCGTTCGCTGGTGACCGCTAGCCTTCTGACGGACGTCGGCGGGGGCCGGTACGAGCTTCACACGCTGGTCCGCCGGCATGCTGCCGGGTTGGCCGGGGAAACGGATCACCCGGCGGACCTGCGAGCCGCGCTGCGCCGCGTCGTCGAGTGGTACCTGGAGTTCGCCGTGGCGCGGGAACAGGTGCTCAGCGACCGCGTGCGGTTCGGGGAATTGTTCGACGGGCGGATCGCTCCCGCCTATTCCGGCGACCGCGCCGCGGACCGGGCGATCGCCGACTTGGAACTGGAGCGACCGAACTTGCGCAGGGCCGTCCGGGCGGCGGCCGACGAAGGGTTCGACGATCTCGCCTGGCAGCTGTGCGAGGCGCTGGTGACGTTCTATTTTCAGCGGGAGCTCTACGCGGACGCGATCGCGACGTACCGCGTCGGGCTGCAGGCCGCTGAGCGGGTTCGCGACGACACCGGCGACGCGCGTCCGCTGCTGCGCATGCACACCGAGCTGGGAACCGCGTATTTTTCGGCATACGACCACGACTCGGCGCAGCGCCACTACGACCAGGCCGCGCGCTTGGCGGCCGAGCTTGGCGACGATGTGACCTCGGCGAAGATGCACGTCTGGAAGGCGCTGGTCCAGCGGCGGCTCGGCGACCCGGCGGCAGCGCTGGAGACACTCGGCCGTTCCCGCGCGCTCGTGCGCGACCCAAGCTTCCCCGCTGCGCTCCGAGCGCGCGAAGACGCCCTGCTGGACATGAACGGCGGCCCGATCCTGGCGGAGGCCGGGCGGTTCGAGGAGGCCGTCGCGGCGGGGCGTCGTGCGGTGGATTTCTTCGCCTGCAACAAGGACCGCTTCAACCATGCCAAGTCGGTGGCCAACCTGGGCGAGTCCCTCGCTCTGGCAGGGGACAGCTCTCGCGCCGAGGCGATCGAAGTGCTCGGCCGGGCGCTCGAACTGGAGCAGGAGCTGAGCCTGCCTGGCTGGGAAGCCCACACCCGGCAGGTCCTCGGCACGGTCCTCCTGGAATCCGGCGAGACCGCGGAAGGCCGCCGGATGCTGCGCCGGGCGGCGGAGCTGTTCGAGGAGCTGAACGATCGCCGCGCGGAGGCGCTACGTGCCCGGCTCGACGACTGACCGCATCGTCACCCGCACCTGCCGGACGCCGACCGAAACGATGATGTCGCCGGGCAGCGTGCTCAGGCTGCGGCGCTGTACCTGCCATTCGTGCACGACCGCGGCGACGAGACCGGGCTCGTCGGCCGAGGCGGCGAGCACGGTGCCGTCGATGGTCGCCGCGATGGTGCCCTCGCCGTGGGGCATTGCCGCGACCGACGCCAACGGATGACGGTTCAGGACGTCCTGGAGTATTTCAGCCGGTGCGTCGTCCGATGCGGCCGCGGAGGCGAGCACGACGGGCGCGTGATCGAGCAGCGCGGGTTGGGGGTGGTCCTCGTGCACGGCGAGGAACGCCGCGTCGAGATGGCCTGCGGCGTCGCGGTCCAGTTCGACGTCGGCCGGGTAGCGCACGATCGTGACCGGTTCGCCGGCCGCGGCGGGCAAGGTGCAGACGACGTGGTCGGCGCGGACCGGGGACGGCCGCGCGCTCGTGACCTGCTCCGGCGGGATCACCGGAACGACCGGCGGCGCGGGCGGCTCGGCCAGTTCCAGATGCCGGTAGAAGAGCGTGCGCAGCCGGCGGGCCGATTCGCCGGGACAGGACGTGACCAGCGCGCGAATTTCAGCGAAGTCTCCCGCACGATGCTCGGCCAGCGCTCGTTCGATCTGGGCGCGCAGGGATTCGTGCCGGTTCAGCCGCCGCGCGAGACGGCCCAGCAACCCGCCGACAGAGCCCGGAGCGACATCAGCGTCGGGGAACGCCGCCAGCAGCATCGGCAGATCCAGGGAGGCGCCGTAGCAGCTGGTCGCCCCGTGGTCGCCCAGAACGAGATCGGACGCCAGGAGCACCGCCTGCCAGCCCTCGACGGGTGCGGGAAGCAGGAGGCCGCCGCGCACGCAGTCGGCCAGCCAGGTGTGGACCTGCCAGGGGCCGTGCCCGTGCCAGATGTTCGGGTGGATCAGGCCCGCGACCCGGTATTCGTCACGGGGCAGGGAGGCCAGCACCTCGCGGAACAACGACGGCCAGCTGCCCATCAGGGAACGGTGCCACCACGTGGTGGAAATCGTGACGAGCTTCTGGCCGGGCTCGACGCCGAGGGCCTCGCGGTACCGGGCGCGGAGGTGCTGGCTGCGCAGCATCCGATCGTAGGCCGGATCCCCGGCCACGACTGCGGTGCCGACGGCGGCCGGGACCGATTCGGCGAGCCGGGCGAGGTCTTTCTCGTGCGCCAAAACCTGTGCCGACGCGATCGGGGTGCCGTTGTAAAGCAGCCATTCCGGGGCAAGCCCGAACACGGACCGGTTTCCGGTTTCCGGTTTCCGGTTTCCGGTTTCCGGTTTCCGGTTTCCGGTTTCCGGTTTCCGGTTTCCGGTTTCCGGTTTCCGGTTTCCGGTTTCCGGTTTCCGGTTTCCGGTTTCCGGGAGAATTCTTAGTATACCCGACGCCATGGGGAAGAATGACAAGGGGGGCGGTTACTTCGGTGAGTCCGCCGTGGTTCGCGGCGATCGCGAGATCGAAAGGCGTTTCGATCGCCTGCGCCCACGGGATCGTGATGACTCCGAGGCGGTCGAGGTAGTGGTCGAGGCCGTGCCGGAACGGGTCGGAGCCGTTCCAGGAGAAGACGACCTGCACCCGGGGATCGGAGTCGAACACGGGAAGCACGTCGAGCAGTCGCAGCAGCGAGGTGACGTGGTGGGCCACCACGAGGACCCGCCGTTCGGGTTCGACGGTGGTCCAGTGCGGCGCCTGCAGGCCGATCGGCACTTTGACCGCGGGCACGTCGGACACGGGACTCCTTGCGACAACCGGTGGGGTGATGCTCAGCAACCGTAGCTGATCATCCGCCGTCGGCAGGCGCAGCCAGGGCGCGCTCTGGGCCAGGAACTCTCGTATGGCGGCGAAGTGGTCGTAGTCGCGCAAGGCGCGTTGCCGGTTGCGTTGCCGCATCGCGAACCGCGTGCTGGCGTCGATGTCCAGAGCTTTGCCCAGAGTCTCGGCGAGCGCGCCAGGCGCGCCGGGCGCGCAGACGAAGCCAGTTTCGCCGTCGGCGACCTGTCCGGCTAGGCCTTGCGCTGTGGTCGTGATCACGGGCGCGGCGCCCGCCGCGAAGGCCTCCATCGGGATTCGCCCGAACGGTTCCGCGCGGGAGGGTACGACGATCGCGCGCAGGCCTGGATGGCGCAGTAGTCCGGTGACCGCGGGGGTGAAGCGGTGCAGCAGGGCGACATCGATCTTGAGGCGCCGCGCGCGGGCGGCCAGAGCGCGCTGATACCGGCTGGGGCGCTCCGCCTCCGTAGTCGCCGCGAGCACCAGAGGAGGCAGGCGCCGACCCGCCTGTCGAGCGATCGCGTAGGCATCGAGCAGGTCGTCGAACCCCTTGTACGGTTCCGCTCGGCCCATCGCGAGGACGAACTCCTCAGGCAGCTCCCGATCTCGGGCCGCGGCGGGTCCGAGCATCGCCGCCCAGTCGGTCGCGCACAGGCCGTCCTGGACGGGAATGAGCGATCGAGCCGAGACTTCGTAGTCCCGCCGCAGGTGTGCTCGCATGAACGGGGAAATGACTCCGACGCGGCGGGCGGCGTGCAGGCCGGACCTTTCCCATTCGATGCGAGCGGTGTCCCACGGTGCGTGAATGAGCGCACTGGAACGGGGGACCAGGACAATCCGGTCACGTGCCGCTGGGGGCAGGAAGGAAGGCAGTCCGAAAAAAGGCGCGTCGAAAGCGACAATGAGCAGGGGATCGCAGTCGGGCAGGATCTCGTCGCGGATCCGGGCGGCGGTGTCCTGCGCCAGGTGACGGAAGTTGTCGAGCGTGCCCCAGCGGTCCAGTCCGCGGGTTCCGTTGGAGACCGGGTGGAGCGTGACTCGCGGCCGGTCGAGCAGCGCGCTCGCTCGCCGGTGCCAGGCGGGATGGCGCTCGGCGCTGCCCGGGGCCAGGTATACCGGAAGGACCGAGAGGTGCACGTCCGGCGGCAGCAGCGCCACCAGGCTCTCGAGGAAGCCGTAGTTGGCATGCCCGGCACCGGTGCCGCATCCGTAGAACCCGTCGTGGATCGCGACCGCGATGGTCGGTGTCATCCGCGCGAGGCGCGGAGCCGTGGATGGTCAACCCCCGGCGGGAGGACGGTTTTGTCGTCGACGATCGCGCCGCGGACGGCGGAGCTGGTCACTCCGAGCGCGTCGTGCAGGTCCGTGCCGCCCAGATCGGTGTCCGCAAGATTCGCGCGGGTCAGTACGGTGCGGGTCAGGTTGGCGCCGCGTAGCCGCGCGCGGGTGAGATCCGCCTCGCGGAGATCGGCTGACGACAGGTCAGCTTCGGCGAGCACTGCGTTCCTCAGCTGTGCCCCGGCGCCCGAGGACCCGACGAGATTCGCGCCGCTCAGGTCGGCGTCGGTCAGGATCGCCCCGGTCAAGTCGGCTCCGGTCAGCTCGGCTCGTTCGAGCCGGATGCCCGCGAGTTCGGCGCCGGCGAGCCGGATTCCGCGCCAGCGCGCTTCCGGCAGCCGGATCCCGGCGAGGTCGAGCGGACGCGCCTCCGGCCGGTCGGGGCGATCGCGGAGGGCGTCCGCGGCGGCCGCGACGTCGCGGGGGAGCGGTCCGTCGCCGTCGCTGTGCGCGCGGTGCCGCAAGACATCGCACACGGTGTCGACGACGGCCGTGTGATCCCGGGGCGAGTCGACCATCAGCCGGAACAAAGTGCGCAGGCCACCGGCCCGCACCGTGGCGTCGTCGGACTCCAGCCTGCCCGTCGCGCTGTCGAACAGGCCGGTGAGGTGCTTGTCCTGGTCGAGGCGCTGCTTGTCTTTGTCGAGATAGAACCGGTAGACGCCGTAGGCGCCGACCCCCAGCCCGGTGATCACACTGGTCCAGGTGATCCACTGTGCGCGCACACTGCCGACTGTGGCGAGCCGCTCCGACGGCGACAGCGCGGACACGTCGTGTCCCACGGTCCACTCCGGCAAGAGGACGACGACGAACCAGCTCAGCCCGCCGATGATCACGACCAGGGACAGCCCTGCGACCAGTACGCGCAACCAGCGAAACCCCACGTCCCCATTTCACTACACTCAGCGGCGGCGGGCGTGGCGGACACGCGGCTGCCCAGCAGACCGGAACTAAGGCGGGCAGCGAGTTTCCGGCCGGCCGGCCGCGGCAGGGGCTTGCACGGTGGCTGGAGCAGGCGTCATGCGTTGGGGTTGAATACTCCGCGGTTGCGACTCTGGCGTTGCCGCACGCCAAGCCATTCGAGCGGCGGGGTGTCTGGCGGTCGCGGCGGTTGCGCTTGATGATGTTCGGCGCGTAGTTGGCGCAGTCGTCGCGAGCGTTCCAGCGGAGGAAGCGATGTGCGTTTCGTGCAGACCTGGCGAGAATGCCGCTGGCTGCGCCCCCGATGAGCGCGCCGTCTCCGGCGGGGATGTGTCCGTTCTGCCCGGCGAAGTATAGCCGATATTCCTTGTCGACGACGGTGGATTTCCGGATTTGCGTGGGCGTCACCAGATAGGTGCCGATCCTGGAACAGACCCCGGCGTTGCCGTGCCAAAGGCGGAAAGCTGCCCGCGACACCGACAAGCGGAGACCTGTCTGCTGATTCCAGCGGAGCGGCTTGGGGCCTTGATTTGGCGACCGCGCTAAGAGCGCCGGTTCCTCGCGTCGACGGCTGCTGTGTATGCGGCGCTGGGGTCCGGATTTTCGCCTCTGGCCGGGAACCATTCCCCGGCAGTGTTCTGGGTGTAGGGGTACCAGAGCTTGTTCGTTCCCAGCCGCAGCTGGACCTGGGCCGCGGGGTAGGTGAGCCGGTTGGTGTCGATGGCCGGTGTGGAGCCGCGCAGGGAATGGCGTGCTGCGATCCGTTTGGCTGCCTGTTCCATGACTCCGGGAGGCGGGTCGAAGGAACGGCGTGCGGTGCGCACGCCGTGAACCCGGCCGAAGGTGTACGCGGATCGCAGGCGGCCGAGTTCGCCGGTGCGCAGTCCGGCTCGCGCGGCGGCGTCTTCGAACGAACCGGCGGGGCACTCGGCCAGGATGCACACGAGGTCGACGATCGGATCGGGGTCGTCGGCAAGGCCGCCGGCGAGCAGCGTCGCCGCCCGGTACGAGGCGTTCCGGGCGAGGAATTGCAGGATTTCCAGGGAAGGCGCCGGGTGCGGCGGTTCGGTCGTGTCGAGGTCCGCGAACGGGACAGCGTGTCCGGGTTCGTGGAACGTGCGGCTGGACATCGAGGTCACCAGGTCGGCCGGATCGTTTCGGCCAGCTGTGCTGGGGTCAGGTTGCCGAGATCGAGCCGGCCGTCGCGGCCGAGCATCATCTGGGCGAGCTGGCTTTTGGACTCGAGCCGGTTCGAGATCCGCTGGTCGAGGGTGGTGGGGTGGATGAGGTAGTGCACCTGCACGTCTCGTTTCTGGCGGGACCGGTAGGCCCGGTCGTTGGCTTGCTCTTCGACGGCGGGGTTCCAGCTGCGTTCGTAGTGGATGACGTTCGTGGCTTCCGGGAGGTCCAGGCCGAAACCGCCGCACTGGATGCCGATGACGAGGACGTCCAGCGCGCCGTTCTTGATCTCGGCCACTGCGGCTTCCCGTTCGCGCTCGGGGACTGTCCCATTGAACAGCTTGCTCCTCTTGTCCAGCTTCTTCAGATACTGGTGGACAAGCGCGCCGGGTGCCCGGTGCTTGACGAAGATGAGAGTGGATTCGCCTCGCTCGCACGCCGCTTCGACGAGCTGCCGGGTCCGCAGCAGCTTGGGTGCGTCCTCCTCGGCGCGGGCGAGGTCGGAGAGAATGTCTTCCGGGGACCTGCGGTCGAAAAGTCCCGGACTGGCACAAATGAGCTGCTGCTGGTAGAGGACGTCCCGGGCCAGGTCGCCGGTCCTGGAGCTAACTGGACGCGCGTCGCATTCTTCCTTCACGTCACGGTAGTGCGCCTCCAGCCGCCCGATCTGTGTTTTGGACAGATCGATGAGATGCGAGGTCTTGATCTTCTGCGGCATGTCCAGCCCGAGCGCCGGGTCGTCCTTCATCCGGCGGATCATGAACGGGCCGATCGCCTGGTGGACGCGGGCCTGGGCCTTTTCGCGTTCGTCGGGGGAGGCCGCGTCCTCGACGGGCCGGGCGAAGCGGGCGAGGAAATGCGCGCGCTGCCCGAACCGCCCCGGGATGGTCCAGTCGAACATTGCCCAGAGCTCGCCGGCCCAGTTCTCCATCGGTGTCCCGGTGGAGGCGACCCTCGTCCCGGAGGTGAGCGAGCGGGCGAAGAGGGAGCGGAAGGTAGCGGGGTTCTTGATCTTGTGGGCTTCGTCGGCGACGACGAGTCCCCACTCGACAGCGCAGAGCTGCTTGTGGTCGTTGCTGAGCGTCTGGTAGGTCGTGACGACCACCGTGTCGCCGTCGAGCCGGCGGGGGAATCGCCGCTTCGTGCCGAAGTACTGTTCGATGTTCGCGCCGACCCCGTGGGTGTCGTTGTCCTCGCGCCATCGGTCGGCGACCCGCTGGTTGGGCACGAGCACGAGGGTCGGCCGGGTGCGGTGCGGGCGGTCGGGGAGCAGATGGAACGCCAGGCAGGTCAGGGTCTTGCCGATGCCCATGTCGTCCGCGAGAAGAGTGCCGCATCCGGCCGCAGCCAGTCTCCGCATCCGCTCGACGGCGACGGTCTGGTACCGGTACAGCCGCACCGGGCGGATCGCGTCCGAGATCCGGTCGAGGTCGCGGGCTTCGGGTTGTCGGCACAGCGTTGCAACCGTCCGGGCGAAGCCGTCTTCCGCGGTGCACGCGAAGGTGCGGCCGTCTTCGGTCGTGACGGACTCCTCCATCACGTCGAGAAATGCTTGTGCCGCAGGGATCGCGGGCAACGGCTTGCGGACGGCGTTGCGGGTCGGCTCGTCGAAAAGGATCCACCGGTTGTGCTTGTGCACGATCGGCATCGCTTCGGCGGTGAGCTCGCTCAGCTCCTGCGCGCTGATCGGGATTCCGTCGATCGTGACTCGCCAGCGCCGGTCCAGGGTCTCGCCGAGTCCCAGCCGGCCGTCCACTTTGCTGTCGGAGACCAGGACCTCCGCAACGGCCTCGGTCAGCCAGTTCTTGTGCCAGTCGACCTCGATTCCCAGTTTCTGCAAGGCGATTCCTGCCTGCCCGCGCAGCGCGGCGGCCGTGCTCAGCGAGAGCAAGAGGCCGTCCGGCCACGGCTGGTCGGCGAGCGGCTGGAGTGCCGGAGCGTCGAGGGCCGCGCGCCGCAGCCGGGTGCAGACCTGGCGGCGGAGGTCCGCGTCGTCGATCGGCGGGCGTGCTTCGCCGCGCCATACCGAGATCGCGTCGACCGCGCTGTCAGAACTGCCGGGGATGGCGCGGAACTGAAGGACCGCGTGCAGGTGGCCGTTCGAGGGGTCGGGCTCTTCGATCTTGAGGACGATGGACGGGAGCGCGACGGTGTCGTCGTCGGGTCGTTGCTCTTCGGCCCACCGCTGCAGCGGCGGGTTTTCTGTCGTGAGAGTGACCGGAGCGGCGAACGGGACGGCCCCGAAGGCCAGGTATGCGGCTTCCTGCCGGACGAACCGGTCCGCGGCCGTGTCGAGGAATGTCCGGACGACCTCGTAGCCGGGCAGCACTTCCAAGCCGCCAGCCGGACCGTCCAACTCGCGGAGGCAGCGGGCGACGCCGTCGAGCCGCTCGGCCAGGCTCGCGATCTGCGTCATGCGCATCGGGACGATCGGGCCGAGCACCCAGGCCGGTTGCCGGTCGCGGCTGCGCGTGCCTTCGGCGTAGCCGGGCAGGACGAATCCGTTCTGGATGATCTCGAGTGCAAGCCGGGCGATCGCGGCGCACAACCGGGCGGACGCGCTCCAGTTCGAGTGGTCTGCTGAGACGAGCACGGCGAGCAGGTCGGCGATCCGCGCCCGGCCGCACTGGACGTATTCGGCTTCGCCCCCGGCCTGGACGATCCACCGGTTGACCACGGCTTTGCCGTGCGGGCGGAGCGCGTCGCCGAGCGCCGGGCCGAAGCAGAGCAGTTCCGCGGTCAGCGGCGGGTTATCGACGTCGAAGGTGAGTTCGGCACCGCGTTCCAGGGCTGTCAGCACGACGTCGATCGGCATTGCAGGCTCCGCGGCGCGGAGACGGAAGTCGTCCCGCGGACGTAGCGGTGCGGGGGAGGGGAGTGCAGCGGGTTCGGGTACAGGTACCGCTTCGGGGGCGGGACGCGTCGGCCGACGCTGGCGCGGGGGCTCCGCCGTTTCGGGCATCGGCTGCCGGTCGAGGTGGATGTTCACTCGCAGCAGCAGTTGCCGGCACGCGGTCTCCTTGGCAGCCTTCTTGCTCGGTCCCTGAGCGGCGGCGGTCAGCTTCTGTCCACCGACCTCGCAGGAGACCCGGCACGAATACGGAGGACGGCCCGGATCGTCGGGGGCACCGTCTAACCCGTTGATCCGGCGCTGCATCTCCGCGGCGTTCAACGCGCTGGACGCCGAGGCGACAACGAACAGCAGCTGGCTTCCCCTGTCCAGGAAGGGTTCGGGGACACCGAGGAGTTTCGCGAGCAGCGCTGCCCGCGCGTAGTTGCGCGCGTCCTGTTTGTTCCGTGCCCGCTGCGGACCGGAACTCACGGCCTTCCGGCCGGCCCGCGTCTCGGCCTCGGCAGTGAAATACCCTTCCGCATCCCGGGTCTCGCCGACCTCCCAGCGCGGCTGCGGTATTCCGGTCCGTGCTTGGTACAGATGGAGCAGGTCCGGAAGACGCCCGGTGACCCGCACCGCAGCGGCCAGCGCCTCTCGCTTGGCGGCCGCCCAGTTATCCGTTCCCAACGTGAAGAGCAGGTACTCAGCGTCTTCGAGTCGCAGGAGCCCGGACCGCGCGCGGAGCGCGGCATGTTCGAGGAGGTCTTGCGGCGGACGGGAATCGAGCGGCTCGCGCTTGAGCCGCTCCAGGAACTGCTTTTCGTCCAGCGAGACCAGATCGGCAGTCGGGACCGGCGGACCAGCAGGCGAATGCTGGCGCGCGACGGGGCGGACCGCGTCGGCAAGCTGCTCCAGCAACCGCAGCTGCGAGCGTTGCATTGCTTCCTTTTTGCTCCAGCCGTCCGCCCAGTCGCCGGTCACTGTCGTGCCGTGCAGGTCGATGACGCATCGGTACCGGAAGGGCAACGGGCCGGGGCTGCCGTAGCCGACCTCCGGAACGGGTTGGCGCAGCCCGTGCTTCAGGCAGTACGAGGCCAGGATCGTGGGTGCGAGATTCAGCTGTCGTCCGATGCGATGGACGATCGCTGCTCGCACGTCCGGTTCGTTCGCGCCGCCGTGGTTTTCGAACAGCAGGAGGTAGAGATCCTTCCCCTGCAGGCTTTCCTCGCGTATCCGCGCGGCGAGCGCTCGTACCTCTTGCGGGCTCAATGCGCGGGTCGCGAGGGCGCGAAGGATCCAGACGGGAACAGAAGAGTTCATGCGGTCTCTCAGCCGTGCGGAAGGACGGCACCGTGGGGCCGTCGAGCAACGGTCAAGCTAGTCGTGGGCTCGTCCGAGGCAAGTGCATGCGAGGTTCGCGCGTCTGGGTGAATAACGGCCCGAAGCGGCACAGTCCAGGCGCGTCCGGCTGTCCCGGACAGCGGTTGGCTGAGGACAGTGCCTGTCGTGGGGCTGGAAGCCGCTGAACGGGCGGGGCCGCGACAGGTCGGCGAAGGCGCCCGATGGCAACCCGGAACCCTGCTTTATCGACTGGAGAAGACTTCGGTCTGCCCCGCGACGTGCTGTGCATGACGGACTTTCCGCCCTTGTCTTGAACTGCACGGACCAGCGATCGGGGCGCTGGGACCTGGCGATCCAATGTTCGAGCGATCAGCGGGGAAACGTGGTTCCTCGCGGATTGGGCAACCGAACATGACCACGGACCAGGACTTCAAACCACGATCCGCAGCCGCCGGGACCACCTCGGCGGCACCTGCACCGCAGCACGGCGCGACATCCTCAGCCAGCTCGCCGCCGTCGCGGAATTCGGCTACCTCCCGGTGGTCTGGGAGTGCGCCTATCGCCGCCGGCGTCCTCTCACCCGTCCGTCCCGCGACCAGCACCAGCAAGCGCTGGGCACCGTCGAACTGGCTATCCGGGAGAGCGGCGCGCTCGACAGCGCGCAGGACCGCGACCGGTGGCGTACCATCGACGGCCACATCGACCTCGACTGGCGCGGCGGCCCGTTCGCGCACGAGGTGGTGGGAGAACTCGTCGCCTACGCCGAGGATCCGCATTCCGGCACCGTCGACCCGGGCCAGCTCTTGCCTGGGATCAACTTGCTTGGAGAACTGAACGCCGTGTGGCTCAACGACTTGCGGGTCCGGTTCCGCCCGTACCAGCCGATCGGCGCCAAGCTCGCCCTCGAGCAGATGTGGGCCGCGATGTCCGAACGCAGGAGGGGGTCCGCCGCCTCGGAGGCATGATCGTTCCGGACAGCGAGTCGCAAGGCCGGACAACTCGACGGGTGGCGCACAGCACGTCCCGAAGCCTAGGCAGGTCATGCCCACCGGGACTTCGGTCGCTCGCAGTCGGGAGAAACACCAGCGCTGTTCCGGACCCTTGCCCGCACGCCCTGCAGATCGCAGCGTTCCGGCCAATCGCGACGCTGCGATCTGGGCTTGCGGGCGGCCAAGCGCTCCCGCCGAGCCGGCCGCCCCGTCGCCTCGGGGACCGCGGAGCTTCCGTAGCTTGTCAGCGCTGCATGCGAGGCCACGATAGTTCCGGTCTGGCGAGCCGCGGCGAAGCACTCCTTCGCAACGCCGGCAAAGACCGCGCTGAGCCGTGATGCGCTTCCGTTGCGGCACATGGCGGCGGCCATGCCCGGGGGCGGGAATGTAACGCCGGGCGTGGCATATCCGAACCAGAGTGGACGGTGCCGAAGATCGGAAAGGGACTGATGCGCGATCCCGCCGGCGAGAACACGGATTCGATCGCCGCCGACGGCAGCTCTGTTCGGGGGCGAGCGGCACAACAGCGGCGGATGACCCCGCGCGAATTCGTCGCGGCGTACCTAGGTGGGCTGCCGTTCAGGACCTGGAGCCCCACCGCCGCGCTCTGGGCCGCTCCGCCCAGCGCCGCAGAATCCCGGCATGTTGCGGACAACGGGGTCGCGGCGCGCCATCGGGACTGATCGTGCACGAGGTGTTCCGGCAGAATTTCGCGGCAATGCTCGGCGTCATCGCGATCGTTGGGGTGCTGTTCGCGCTCGGATTCAGTGAGACGGTGCTGGGCTTTGCCGCACGCACCTCCTCGTTCGTCGCGGGCCTGCTCGTCGGCTCCGTCTTGTACCTGTTGTTCGTCCAGCGCATCGGGTCAGCGCGCAGGCGGCTGTTGGGCGTCGATCGAGCGGGCAGTTCGCCTGGGTTCACTGGTCGACCCCGCGCGGCGTCGCCGTCGCCGTCGCCGTCGCCGTTCGGCCGCGTTGTCCGGCCGTACCTCGCTGATCCCGGGCTCCGTCGCCGCCGGGTGGCGGGAGTGGTGTGGGCACGTGTCGGAGAGCGTGTCGTTCTCGGGCGGGCCATCCTGCAGCGACTGAGTGGGTAGCACCGGAGGTGCAGGATTGGGTCCCTGGACCCTGTTCGCGACGCGAACTGAAGACATACGTTCCCGCGCACTGGTACTGGCGGAGGGAGCGCACGCGATGCGGCCTTCAACGGACTCGGCTCTCGTGGTCCCCCATGATCCTGACGGTGCCTGATGAACACCGCCGACATCAACCTTCTTGACCCGGACACCTATCGCGACGGAATTCCGCACGACGCCTTCGCCTACTTGCGAAGTCATCGGCCGATCTTTCGGCATGCGGATCCGCAGAGCGCCAACGGATTCTGGGCGATAACTTCGCACTTGGGCGTCAAAACTGTTTCCCGGAACCCGAAAACGTTCTCTTCCTGGAAGCGTACTACCGTGTTGGAGGAGTTGCCCGAAGATCTGATTCAGATGCTGCAGATGATGCTGTTGAACACTGATCCACCGGAACACTCAAGGCTGCGTGGAGCGGTGTCCGCCAGCTTCAGCAACACCGCTGCGGCGCGGCTCGCCAGCAAGGTCGAGAAAATCTGCGAGAAGTTGGTCGACGACGCACTCGAGATGCGGACCGGCGACTTTGTCGAGATGTGCGCGGCAAGGCTGCCGATGATCGTGATCGCCGACCTTCTCGGTGCGCCGAAGAGGGATCGCGACCAGCTGTACCGGTGGTCTAATCGGTTGTCGTTCAGGGCGGATCCGGAGTTCGACGCGGACGGCGGTGACCAAAAAGCGGCCTTGGAAATGCTCGAATACGCCAAATATCTGGCGGATCTGAAGCGGCGTGAGCCGGGCGACGACTTGTTCACCGATCTCGTCTCCGTCGGCAGTGGCGCGGGTGAACTGTCGGAGCTTGAGCTTGGACTATTCTTCATCATGTTGACGACGGCCGGAAATGAGACGGTGCGGAGCTCGATTTCGAACGGCATGCTGGCGCTGATGCACCATCGCGGACAGTGGGAACAACTTTGCGCTAGGCCGTCAGCCCTCGATACGGCACCGGACGAGATCATTCGGTGGGTGAGTCCGACGATGGCATTTCGGCGTACCGCGATGACTGACGTCGAGTTGTTGGGGGAAACGATCCGGGCGGGTGACAAGGTCATCGTGTATTACGCAGCTGCGAACTACGATGAAGTTGTCTTCGCTGCTCCCATGGAGTTCGACGTGTGCCGGAACCCGAACCCTCATCTCGGCTTCGGCGGCGGGGGCCCGCACTACTGTCTCGGCCGTTACCTGGCACTGCTCGAGATCAAAACGATGCTCAGGGTGCTTTCCGAAAAAGTCGACCGCCTGGAGATTGAGGGGCCGGTCCGGCGGCTGAGATCGAACTTTCTGCACGGCATAGCCACGATGCCGGTGAGAATCGTCCCGCGGCTGCCGCGACGATCGGTCATCGGATGAAGCGGGCGGGGTGGTCGGCGTCAGTGGCAGCGAGAACCATGACTTGGTACCTGGAAAGCGGTGCGCGATGTTGTTGAACCGTGTGGAGACAGCCGTGATCAACTCTCCGCCCCGTCGGTGGTTCCAGCACTTCGAAGCACATCTGCTGTCCACGTGGGAGGGCCGTTCGCCGGGCGCTCGCGCCGTGGAGATCGGTTGCGGCACGGGCTACGGGACCAAACTGATCCTCGACCAGTTTGGGGCAGCGACTGTGCACGCGGTCGACCTCGACCCGAAGATGATAGCTCGCGCGGAGCGGCGATTGCGTCGTTACGCGGGCCGGGCGTTCTTGTCGCAGGGCAGTGCCACTGACCTGCGAGTGACGTTAGAACAGTTCGGCGGAGGCAAGGATGCGAGCTACGAGGCGGCATTCGACTTCGCGATCATCCACCACATCCCGAACTGGCGCGACGCCGTTGCCGAGATCGCCCGGGTACTGAAGCAGGGCGGGAAGTTCTTCTTCGACGAGGTGACAGCGACCGCCCTCGCCCGACCGTCGTTCCAGTTGCTGTTCGACCATCCGACCGAGGATCGGTTCACCGCCGGAGAGTTTCTTGCCGAATTGCCCCGGCACGGCCTGGAAGTCGGCGAGCGATGGCGCACCTTGGTCGGTGGGGACTATTTGTTCGGTGTCGCGATCCGCCAGTGAGGGTTCGATCGTGCTGGGGTGTTCGCGATCCGCAGGCCAAGCGTCCCAGTTTGGGCCGTAGGGCCCGGGTGTGCAGGCCGGAAACTGTGGTACTTCATGGCGGGCCGCTTCCGCAATATCGGCGAAATGAGGTGCTCTCGTGACCCGCAGGCCCGAAGAACCCGTCGCGTATCCCTTCGAGTACTCAGCGCTCGCGATCAATGAAGCTTATGCCAAGGCGCGAGATTCAGAAGGAATGACATTGGTCCAGATGCCGTTCGGGGAACCGGCCTGGCTCGCCACCCGCTACGCGGACGCGCGCTTCGTCTTTGGTGATCGGCGATTCTCTCGTGCTATGTCCGTCGATCGGGACTACCCGCGCCCGAACGAGTACCGGCTGGGAGATCTCGGGCTGATGGGGATGGACCCGCCTGAACACAGCCGGCTGCGGACTGCGATCTCGAAGGCGTTCTCGGTCAAACGTGTCGAAACATTGCGTCCGTGGGTAAGGCAGCTCGCGGAACAACTTGTGGAGAAGATGCTGGTACAACGGCCGCCGGTTGACCTCATGGAGGCGCTGGCGTTTCCGCTGCCGATAGCCGTCATCTGCCAGTTGCTGGGCGTGCCCGAAGCGGACCGTGCACAGTTCCGTGTTTGGAGCGACGCCGTCATCTCGACGGGGCTCGGCCAGTCGGCCACGATGGGCGAGGCTCTCGGGGACTTGATCAGCTACATGTCTGAACTGGTGGCCGAACGCCGGGAGACGCCCCAGGACGACCTGATCTCGGCTTTGATCCAGGCGAGCGACCTAGGGCAGGCACTGACCGAGAGCGAAGTCATGCTGCTGGCTGTCGGCCTGCTCGTGGCCGGCCACGAGACGACGGTGAGCGAGATCGGCAACTTCGCGTACGTCTTGCTGGATCGCTCGAACGAGTGGCGGCGGCTCGTCGACGAACCGGGTTTGATCCCGGCAGCGGTCGAGGAACTCGCCCGGTTTGTTCCGCTGGGCACGCTCGCTCGGTTCCCTCGCTATGCCACAGAGGACGTCGAGGTCGGCGGGTTTCTCGTCCGAAAAGGAGAAGCGGTGTTGCCCTGCATCAGCGCGCCCAACCACGACCCGCGAAGGTTTGCGGACGCGGACGCGCTTTGTCTCGACCGCACGGACAATCCGCACCTGACGTTCGGCCACGGTCCGCATTTCTGCCCCGGTGCGGCGCTTGCGCGCCTTGAACTCCAGGAGGTGCTCCGTGTTTTGACGGTCCGGGCCCCCGCGATGAGGCTCGCGGGGGAGGTCGTCTGGAAGCGCGGCGCCCAAGCTCGGTCGCCGCTGGCGTTGCCAGTCGAGTGGCCGTCTGATGCCGCGGACCGGTGAGGTGGTAGTGCAGTGCAAGGCTGGCGTTAGAGGTCGTCGCCGCTCGAGTCCTCGGTGGCGGCCTGCCTGCTTCGGCGTGCCGGCGGCCGGTCAGCGTTGCCGACGTACTGGGCCCACTTGTTGATCGTGAGTCGCTGGAATTCCGTCACCGCCGGGTTGACTTCCGGGATGGGTGCCTGGTGGTGCCGCTCGTGCGCCCGCTGCTCTGCCTCGATCGCCACTCGGTCTTGGTCCAGCAAGGGCAGGAGGTAAACCCGGCGGGCGACCTTCAGCAAAGCGGTGACGAGCGGCCGCGGCAGTTTTACCGGCAGCAAGGGGATCCGGTAGAGATCGGGAGCGAACAGGAAGACGAAGAAGCACCGGGTCGTCCGCTCGTCGACGGGCAGGACGAAGCACCAGTGTTTGATCTTCCCGCCGGTGTCAGACCACTGGTACGGGTACTGGTAGCACAGCCGGATGCTTCCCCGGTCGACGTGGGGATCGAGGAACGCCTCGGTGAATCGGTTCCCGCCCACCTGGGTGCGGTAACTGACGGCAACCTGTTGGTCGTCGACCGACAGCGATGTCATTCGGGCCTGGGTGAAAGGCCGGTACTTCCGGTGGAGGTAGGCGTGCGTGAAGTCGCTGACGTTGTCGATGATCATCGAATGATGTCCCCGCCAGGTGACGTCGACGGGCACGCAATGCCAGGCAGCCGAGTCGGCCAGCTCCGGGATGACCGGAATCGATTGCGATTCTGACCGGGCTGGATCGCCCGGGAAGAGCCAGATGAGCCCGTATTCTTCGCGGACCGGGTAGTGATCGAGCTTGGTCTTGGGTACGCGGTGCCCGAAGAGGTCGTGCGGGACCGCGCTGACGTTGCCCTGTCCGTCGTGCCGCCAGCCGTGGTAGAGACAGGCGAGTTCGCAGCCCACGACTTTGCCCTCGGAAAGCTTGAGCTGCCGGTGGGCGCACCTGTTGTCGATGGCGCGCAGGACACCGTCCTCGCCGCGGAAGACCGCGATCGGTTTGTTCCAGAACACCACCTCGACAACTTGTCCGGGCTTCACCTTCGCGACGAACTCGACCGGGTACCAGTAGTCCGGGTCCAGACCGGCGGCCCTGGCACGCTGGTGTCTGGTCCGGGCCGAGCCGAAGTCCGGCACCGGCTCCACACCGGCGGTGATGGCGCGTTTGTTCATCGGGGCACCCCTGGGTTCGTTGCTCATCGGGCCATGACCACGCCCGCGCCGAGGTATAAGACCTGGCCGGTGATCTGCCGGGCGGCGGGGGACGCGAGGAAAGCGACTGCGGCTGCGACGTCCTCGGGCGTGCACAGACGACGGGTGGCGGTCTGTCGTTCGATCGACGCCAGCTGCTCAGCGGTTAGAAAGCACTCGACAGTCGCGGTCCGCTCGACGGCGTTCGGCGCGACTGTGTTGACCGTGACACCCTGCCTGCCGATCTGGAAGGCGAGGTTGCCGGTCCACGTCTCCAGCGCGGCCTTGGCCGGTCCGTAGGGACCGAATCCGAACGGAGCGCTCTTAGCGGCGATAGAGCCGATGTTGACGATCCGTGCATCGGCGGTGAAGCGCGGTCGGAGAGCCTCGGTCATGAGGACCGCGCCGAGCAGGTTGGATTCGAGAGAGGCCAGCCACTCAGCCTTGACCCCGGCGAGGTCGGCGGCAGTGCCCGCGGGGGGAGCGCCGGCGTTGTTGACGAGGACGTCGATTTGCCCGGGCAGTTCCGGAAGGGCGTCGGCGACGGAGTCCGGCTGGGTGATGTCGATGAGGACTTCCTTCGCCGCCGGGCCGATGACGGCACAGGTCTCTTTGAGCGGGCCTGGACGTCGGCCCGCGACCACGACGTCGAACCCCGCGTCGGCTAATTCCACTGCGATCGCCCGGCCGATGCCGCTGCCGCCTCCGGTCACTACTGCGTGTCGCGTCATGGTTCTCCCGGGCCTGGAAGGGTGGGCTCGGGCCTGCCGCGTGGTGGGATAGATCGGCGCGTGATCTCTGCGGCAGGCCCGAGAACTCGAGCAAAGCGGTTGCGGGCGGCTATAGACAGGGCCTGCGGGCCTATCGGCTGCTCTGATGTGAGTCAGGTAGCGCGGCTCTGCCGCAGGGCGTCACCACGCGACGGGCAGCGTTTCGAACCCGCCGATGAGAGACCTCTCGCGGAGTCTGAGTTCGGTCCGGTCGACGGCGAGCCGGAGTGCGGGCAGCCGGCTGAACGCGGAGCGGAGGGCGATGTGAAGTTCGAGCCGGGACAGCACCGCGCCGACGCAGAAGTAGTTGCCGTAGCCGAAGGCGAGGTGCGTATTTCCGGTACGGCGGATGTCGAATCGCTCGGGATCGGGAAACGCCGCGGGGTCGTGGTTGGCGATTTCGTGCCCGAGGAGAACGAGGTCGCCCGCCTTGATGTGCTTGCCTGCCAAGCCGAAGTCGTGCACGGCCCAGCGGGGGACGGCGCCCATGCTGGGCATCGCGATCCGCAGGACTTCTTCCGTGATTTGAGGAGCAAGGCCGGGATCGGCGATGAACGCGTCGCGGGTCTCTGGGTTCGCCAGCAGCAGGACGGTGCCGAATTCGATGCGTGCCACCGACGATGTGAAGCCGGAGAAAAGCAGAGTGTGCGCGATACGGATGAGCTCTTCGTCGGTGAGCCTGCCGCCTTCGTCATGGGCCTGGACGAGCTCCGAGAGGATGTCGTCAGCCGGTCGGCGCCGTTTCTGCTTGACCATCTCCACGAAGACCGAATTGATCTTGACCAGCGCGGCGATCGCACCGTCGAAGTCGTCGGTAGCCTGGGCCGCGTCCGACCAACGCATCAGGTCGGGCCGAGCGTCCTCGGGCACGCCGAGCAGTTCGCTGATGACCTCGGCTGGCATCGGCAAGGCGAAGTGCTGCCGGAAGTCAGCCGGCCGCTCGTGTTCGGAGAAGCGGTCGATCAGCTCATCGGCAATACCCTGGATCTTCGGCGTGAGCGCCCGCATCCGTTTCGCGGTGAACGCCCTCGTGAGCACTCGCCGGATGCGTGCGTGGTCTTCGTGGTAGGTCTCGTGCTTCCCAACCGGTGCGGCGAATACGTCGCCAGAGTACCGGGGCGCATTCTGCGGGTCTGGGTGCGATCGGCTCAGGCTGTCTCCCGCCAACAGGTGCCGGATGTGCTCAAACCTGCTCACCAGCCACCCGTTGTCGCCACTGGGGGTAACAACCTGGACGATCTCGCCTGTCGAAAGAATGTCGTGGTAGGCGGCGGGCATGGCGAGCACGTCGTCGCGGCTCAGCGGAAGGACCAGCGGCTGCTGGAGGCTCGTCGGCTTCTTGACCGTTCCGCTCATGACGGTATCTCTTTCGCTGCCAGGTAGGCGGAGCGCAGGAAGTGCCTGCGGAGCTTGCCGTCGGGCCGACGCCCGACCGTCGGGACGAACTCGATGCTCTTCGGGAGCTTGTGCCGGGCCAGCCGGAGGCCGGCCGCCGCCAAGATGTCGGCCGCGGTGCCCTCACCCGCCATGGCGTCGGGCGCGAGCTCGACGAGGGCGACGGCGCTGGTTCCCCATTCGTCGTCGGGAACGCCGACGACGGCGGCATCGGAAACCGCTGGATGCTGTACGAGGACGGCTTCGATCTCGGCCGGATAGATGTTCACGCCACCGGAAATGATGAGGTCGGCTCGGCGGTCGTCGATGTAGAGCCAGCCCTCGTTGTCGACATGCCCCAGGTCTCCGGCCGTGCAGTAGCCGTCGCGGATCGCAGCTGCGGTCTTCTCCGGATCGCCGAGATACTCGAACCGCAAGAGGTCGGGAAGCTTGAGGTACACGAGGCCGGTCTCTCCGGGCATTCGGGCAGTGCCGTCCTTCCCGAGAACTCGGACGGAGCCCGGTTCCGGACGGCCGACGGTGCCTGGATGTTTCAACCAGTCCAGCGACCCGACGCTCACCATACCGCCTTCGGAGAAGCTGTAGTACTCGTGCAGGATCGGTCCAAGCCAGTCGAGCATCCGCCGCTTGGTGTCGATCGGGCAGGGCGCTCCGCCGTGCAACACGTGCTGCAGCGACGAGACTTGGACGGAGTCCCGGATCTCACTGGGCAACTTGAGCCATCGATGCATCATGATCGGCGTCACGCTGGTGTTGGTGACTCGATGCCGGTCGATGAGTCGCAACGACTCCGCGGCGTCGAACCGGTCCATCAGGACTAGTTGCTGTCCCATGTGGAGGGACTGGGCGGCGAAGCCGCCTGCGGCCGCGTGGTGCATCGGTGCGGTGACCAGGTGGACGCCGGTCCCGATCGGGAGCCCGAACCTCTTGCGCAGTGCCCAGCTCAGATAGCCGGCTATCGGGTCGGGCCGTCCGATGCGCATCGGACGGCGCACGCCCTTGGGGACGCCGGTGGTGCCTGAGGTGTAATGCATGATCTGGCCAGTGAGCCGGTTCTCCGGTGCGGTGTCGGGCATCTCGGCGGTCAGCTGGTCGAGACCGGCGAAGCCGCCGAATGGTGCAGGCGCGAATCGCTGTCGGTCGGTGAGTCCTGCGGCGTCGGCCGCTTCGCTGGCGGACTGGGCGAACCGTTTGCTGGCAACGAATATCGAGGCCCCGGAATCCGAGATCAGATAGGTGAGCTCGGAAGCTGTCAGCTGGGAGTCGAGCGGGACCAGCCGAAGGCCGATCTGACCAGTGGCGAAGACCAGCGCGAGGTAGTCGCTGCTGTTGGGAAGCATCGCGGTGACTGTGCTGCCTGGTTGAAGCCCGGCTGCGCGAAGTCCGTGGGAGAGGCGGTTGGTGCGGATGAGCAGTTCGCCTCGGGTGACCGCCGTTCCGTCCGGCTCGATCAGGGCGACGCGGTCCGGTTGCGCGGCGGCGAGCCGCCAGAATCCTTCGGGGTCCAGGTTCATCGGGTGCTCCCAGGGCCGATGCGGGCAGCAACTCTCGTGGGTGCGAACGCGACCGGCATTCGCTTGACAGCGTTGGCGAAGTTCGAACGGAGTCGGTCCACCTCGCCGTCGAGGCGGATGTCGGGCAACCGCCGCAGCAGCTGGCCGAAGAACGCGGAGATCTCGATTTTGGCGAGATGCGACCCGAAGCAGAAATGCGGTCCGCCGCCGCCGAATGCGAGGTGATCGTTGGGGGAGCGGGTGATATCGAAGCGGCAAGGATCGGCGAAGACCTCTTCGTCGCGGTTCGCCGAGATGTACCAGACGGAGACCTTCTCGCCTTCGCGGATCAGCACATCGCGGACGACGGTGTCCCGAGTCGCCGTACGACGGAAGTGCATGGTCGGGGTGCCCCAGCGCAGCATCTCCTCGATCGCGCCGTCCATGAGCGTGGGGTTCGCCCGCAGCCTGGCCCACTCCCCGGGATGCTCGAAGAACGCCAGCATCCCCTGCGAGAGCAGGTTCCGCGTGGTTTCGTTGCCCGCGATCGCCAGCAGCAGGAAGAAAAGACCGATCTCGAGTTCGGAGAGCCGGTGCACCCCGCTCTCGTCTTCGAGCGAGATGTGCACGAGTGCGCTGGTGATGTCGTCGCCGGGATCGCTGCGTTTGACCTCGGCGAGCTTCGCCGCGTACTGGAGCATCTCGACGCTCGCCGCCGTCGCGTCGGACCGTTGAGAGCTGAGCTCGGGATCCATCCATCCTATGATCCGGTTCGCGAGGTCGAAGACGAACGGCCGGTCTGGCTCGGGAATGCCGATCAACTCCGCGATCACCCGCAACGGCAGCTGAGCCGCGAGATCGGCGACGAAGTCGCATCCGCCCAGCTCGGCTACCTCGTCCACGATCCGCGCGGAGAGTTGTTCGATGCGCTGCGCGAGCGCCTGTACCCGGCGCGGTGTGAATGCCTTGTTCACCAGCAGCCGGTAACGGGTGTGCCGGTCCGGATCCATGTAGAGCAGAAGCAGGCGCAGCCCCGCCAGTTCGGCTTCCGGGTAGTCGGCGATCTCGGTGCCGCCCAGTTCTGAGGAGAATGTCGCCCAGTCGCGGCTGATCGCTCGGACATCGGCGTGTTTCGTGATGACCCAGAATCCGGGGCCGCCAGGCTCTTCGTGCCAATAGACCGGTGCCTCGGCGCGCAGCCGGGCGAACATTTCGTACGGCACGCCACTGACGTAGTTGTCCGGGTTCCACAGGTCGATTCCGTCGAGTTTCGTGCGCATCACGACCTCCGCGTTTGCCGGCTGGAGAGAGCAAAGCGACCAGGCGCGGCTCCCGACAGGGCCTGGGGGCCTAGCTGACTCTGGCGGACGCGGATCAGGCGTGCCGTCATCGCACCTCGACCACTGGTGCTCCGCAGGCACCGGGCTGTTCCGAACCCATCTCATGAGCGAGTCGCATCGCTTCATCGATGAGCGTCTCGACGATCTGCGTCTCTGGCACCGTCCGGACGACTTCGCCGCGGACGAAGATCTGTCCTTTGCCGTTCCCGCTCGCGACGCCGAGGTCGGCCTCCCGCGCTTCTCCCGGTCCGTTCACCACACAGCCCATGACGGCGACGCGGAGCGGGACCGACAGCCCCTCCAAGCCAGCCGTTACCTGCTCGGCAAGGGTGTACACGTCGACCTGTGCCCGGCCGCAGGACGGGCACGACACGATCTCCAGACCGCGCTGGCGGAGACCGAGGGACTCCAGGATCTGGATGCCGACCTTCACCTCTTCGACCGGCGGAGCCGAGAGAGAGACCCGCAGCGTGTCGCCGATCCCCTGTGACAGCAGCGCTCCGAAGGCTGCCGCGGACTTGATCGTGCCTTGGAAGGCCGGGCCGGCTTCCGTGACGCCTAGGTGCAGCGGGTAGTCGCACGCCTCGGCGAGCAACCGGTAAGCGGTGATCATTACGACCGGATCATGGTGCTTCACCGAGATTTTGAGGTCGGAGAAGCCGTGCTCTTCGAAGAGCGAGCATTCCCAGAGGGCCGATTCGACGAGCGCTTCGGGGGTCGCTCTGCCGTGTTTGGCCAGCAGCCGAGCATCAAGCGAGCCGGCGTTGACGCCGATTCTGACGGGTACGCCGGCCGCGGCGGCCGCGCGCGCGATCGCGCCGATCTTGTCGTCGAACTTCTTGATGTTGCCGGGGTTCACCCGGACTCCAGCGCATCCGGCGTCGATGGCGGCGAACACGTACTTCGGCTGAAAATGGATGTCCGCTACCACCGGTATCGCCGATTTGCTGGCGATCAGCGGCAGCGCGTCGGCGTCGTCTTGGCTCGGTACGGCGACGCGCACGATCTGGCAGCCTGCTGCGGTCAGCTGAGCGATCTGCTGCAGGGTCGCGTCCACGTTCGCGGTGAGCGTCGTGGTCATCGACTGAACGGAAATGGCGGCGTCTCCGCCGACTGCGACGTTTCCAACCTTGATTTCCCTGCTGCTTCGGCGTTCCGCGAGCATCGCCGGTGGCTGGGCGGGCATTCCGAGGGGAATCGCGGTCATGGCGTGCCGCCTCTCGCGACCGGTCGTGCGACGGCGGCTGTCCTGCGGTCGATCGTCATCGCGATCCCGTGTTTCGACCGGAGTGAGAACGTCGGCCAGAGCTCTACGGGGTGGCCGGGGACGAGACTCGGCTGGTACTGCTGCGCGAGGGTCGCGAGGACGAGGACCGCTTCGGTCATCGCGAAAACCTTGCCGATGCACATTCGGGAGCCCGCGCCGAACGGGATGTACGCGAACCGGGGCAGCTGGCGCTCGAACTCATGGGTCCACCGCGCCGGCCGGAAAGAGGCCGGGTCCGGGTAGAGACGTGGGTCGCGGTGGATGACCCACGGCGCGATCATCGCGCTGGAGCCCGCTGGAACTGGGTGCCCTCCGACGTTGGTGTCGCGCACGGCATCCCGGCCGAATGCGAAGATCGGCGGATAGAGGCGCATCGCCTCCTTGACCGCCCTCTCGGTGGCGGGGAGCCGAGCGAGGTCGTCGAGGGTCGGCGGACGGCCGCCCAGCACGTCGTCGAGTTCACGATGGACGATCTCTGCCTCGGCAGGGTGCTGGGCGAGCAGGTACCAGCTCCACGACAATGCCAGAGCGGTGGTTTCGTGGCCGGCGAAGAACATGGTCATGGCTTCGTCGCGAAGCTCGGCATCCGACAGCCTGCGGCCGTCTTCGGTAGCGTTCATCAGCTGCGGCAAGAGCCCGCGGCGGTGCCCGCTGGCGGCACGGCTGGCCAGGATGAAACCGTTCACGATCCTGTCGAGTTCGCTGATGGCGCGCCGCAACGCCATGTTGCGCGGGGTCAGGACGGAGTCCGGCAGGGGGATGATGGCGCGGGTGCGTTCGTGCATCCGGCGCTGGACGACCTCGATGTGCCGAGCGATTGCGGCGACGTCGACTTCCGCCTCGTCGTCGAAGAGACACCGCACGACGGCGCGCAGCGTCAACTTCATCATCTCCTGCTGGACGTCCCGGACCCCGCCGCTCCGCCAGTTGTCCGCGATCCGCTGGGCCTCGTCGACCATGACCGTCGCGTAAGCGGGCATCCGGTCAGAGTGGAAGGCGGGCTGGGCGAGGCGGCGCTTTTCCCGCCACGACTCGCGCTCGCTTGTCAGCAGTCCGTCACCGAGGAACAGCTTGTTGTTGCGCAGCATGAACACTTTGCGGAAATCCTCGTGCCTGCTCGTGAGCACCTCGCCGATCAGCGCAGGATCGCTTATCAGGAAGCCGCGGTGGAAGACAACCCGGACGGGCACGAAGTCGCCGTGCTCCCGGGCGCAGCGGGTAATGAATGCGAGCAGGTCGCCTCGGTACTCGCGAAGGCAACCGAGCAGGGGAGTCCCGGTGGGGCCAGGGGTTTTCATTTGTCACGCACCTCCAGGGGGAGGCCGAACGACATCATCTCAGTCGTGATATTGCGCTCGGCCACCTCGGTGTGCCCGTGCTCCGCAAGCCACTCGACAACTCCCGCGACGAGATCGGGGGACGCGGAGGCCCCTGCTGTGACACCGACGACCGTAGCGCCGGCCAACCAGCCGGGGTCGATGCTGCCGGCATCTTCAATGAGGTACGCGGGGGTGCCGCTGCGACGGGCGACCTCGACCAGGTTGTTCGAGTTGGTGGAATTCGCCGAGCCGACCACGAGTATTACGTCGGCGTCCTCGGCAACTGCGCGGACCGCGCGCTGACGGTTGGTCGTGGCGTAGCAGATGTCTTCGCTGTCCGGCCCTGCGATCCCTGGAAAGCGCTGATTAAGTGCGGCGACGATGGCTTGTGCCTCTTCGACGGCAAGTGTGGTCTGGGTGACGTAGGAGACCGGTCCCGTGATGTCGAGCTTCGCGACGTCGTCCACGGTCTCGACGAGCACTGTTTGTTGTGGGGCTTGGCCGAGAGTTCCAACTGCCTCGTCGTGTCCGGCGTGTCCAATGAGGACGACAGTGTCGCCGCGCCGTGCGTAACGCCGAACTTGGGAGTGCACCTTCGTCACGAGCGGGCACGTGGCGTCGATGACGTCGAGACCTCGCGCGCCGGCTTCGTCGCGCACCTTCGGCGAGACACCGTGTGCGGAAAAGACGACAGTGGCACCGGCAGGAACTTCCTCGAGTTCGTCAACGAAGACGGCGCCCTGCCGCTGTAGATCGTGCACGACGTGGACGTTGTGCACGATCTGCTTGCGAACGTAGATCGGAGCTCCGTGTTGATCGAGCAACCGTCGCACGATCTCGATTGCTCGTTCGACACCGGCGCAGAACGCACGCGGTCCCGCGAGCAGCACGCCATGAGCGGGACGCGATTGTTCAAGCGGGAGAGGCTCGTTCGGCATCGGGGTTTCCTACCGTTCGGCGACCGAGGACATGTGTGGGAAACCGATGTGTTCCAGCGCGTGGGAAGCGGCGATGTTCCCGCTGCGGACGGCGCCCTCCATGGTGTCCGGCCAACCGGTGGCGGTCCATGAGCCGGCGAGGAACAAGCCAGCGGTGGCGGTGGTGGCGCTCGGCCGGTGCTGACCGCAGCCCGCAGCCTGGCGGAATGTCGCATGACGTTCCCTGGTAACGAAAAAGTCCCGTACCACGGCGGAACGGGCCGCAGGGAAGAGACGGGCAAGCTCTGGGTACAAGCTTTCTCGGAGGAGTTCGGCGGGCAGGTCGATCAGTTCCTCTGCGGCCGATAGCGAGACGGCGAGGTATTGCTCATCGGGGTGCCCTCCTGCGATTCGTGTGCGATCGAACGTCCATTGGATCGGAGAGCCGACCGCAGCGCAGAAACGGAGTTCGGTCACTCTGCGGTCGAAGACGAAATGCGCGTTGAGAATCGGGACACTGCCGAGTTGGGCAGAGGACTGAGCGACGGCACCGGCGGGGAGGAGCTTGCCGGCCTGGGTGTGCGGTGTGGCAAGCACCACTACGTCGGCGGCGACGTCGCCGCCGTCGGTGGCCACGACGAGCGTGCCGTCGTCGGCCCGCCGGACCGCGGTTGCCTTGGTGCGGAGCATGACTTTCGCGCCGAGCCGATCGAGTGTGTTGGCTGCCGGCGTGGCGTGCAGACCCGAAAGAGGGACCAGCGGGATGCCGACGTCGGCGGCAGCGGCTCTGGTCAGCAGTGCGGTTCTGAACACCTTTACTGCCAGTTGCAGCGACGCCTCGTCGCAAGTTGTGTTCAGCGCAGCAACGATGAAGAGATCCCACAGCGCTGACACACTGCGTGCGCTTTGGCCGTTGTCCCGCAACCACGAGCCGAAGCTCTGGTTGTCGAGCGAGGGATCGTCGGGGTCTAGGAATCGGAGCCGACGCGCGGCATCGAGGACCTTCAACCGCTGGCGTGGCGTGAGCGGGCGGTAGGTTGCGAGGCCGGCGAGCAAGTGCAGCGGAGCGGGAAGCCGAGGAGTGCGGTAGAGCCTAGCCGGCGGGCGGCCGGGCATGAGCACCGGAATGTCGAACCGGGACTGGAATTCGACCAGACGGCTGGTGCCGATGTCGTTCAGGAACCGCAGGTGTTCGTCGTAGCAGCGGAGCAGCACGTGCTGTCCATTGTCGATTAGCAACCCGTTGCGGGGGAAGGAATACGTCGCGCCGCCTAGTCGAGGTCGTCCTTCCAGCAGGACGACCTCGACGCCGCGTTGCGCGATACGGACCGCCGCAGCGAGTCCCGCCAGACCTCCGCCGACGACGACCGCCCGGGACCCTGTCATGTGCGCACCGTCCTCCGTCCGTCGTCCGAGCACATCTGATCGGGACCGCTCCGGCCAGGGCCTCTGGGCCCAGTAGCAACGCCTCTCGTTGTGATCGACGTGCAGCGCGGCGGGCCGTCGACGGGCTTGCCGATCCGCGCCGAGCAGGCCGATCTGTTCCAGGCGATGTTCGGTCGCGACGGCGGAAGTCCGGTGCCGGTTGTCGCTCCAAGGTCGCCTGCGGACTGCTTCGACGTGATTCGCGGCGCGGACCACTCTCCGCGACCGCACGCGGGTGCTGGTGCTGTCCGACGGTTCCCTGGCGAACGCGGACGCAGACGACCCGGGCGTCGCGGCCGAGTGCTGGTTGTCAGCTGGGGGCCGACGTTCGGTTTGCTCGCCGCATGCCGTCAGTTGTCTTGGGCAGTTCGCGGTACTGCTGCGGCGAAAGCACGACGTGTCACTACTCGAACTGCGCAACGTCGCCGGAATGCCGTTCCGCGAAGCGGAGGTGTGCTCTGCGATCGGGGACACCGTCAGCTCGACGGGGCGAACCGGGCCAGGCCCGCGGACCCTGGCCGAGGCCCTTCGCCTGGAGTTAGCTCACCGGATGGACAAGGTGCTGGTGACCGGTGCGACCGGGCACCTCGGAGCGAACTTGACCCGGCGGCTGCTCGTCGACGGCGCCGCGGTGCGGGTGCTGCTCCGCCCCGGCGGTGACGAGACGGGCGTCGCGGGCTTGGACGTTGAACGCTGTCCGGGCGACCTGCGAGACGAACAGGCCGTGCGACGGGCTGTCCGGGGTTGTGGTCGCGTTTACCATTGCGCGGCACGAATCTCCACGGTTTCTGGGGGCGAACGGGAGATCTACGAGACCAACGTGACGGGCACTCGTCATGTGCTTGACAGCGCGCGCGCAGCGGGCGTCGAACGTGTGGTCGTGACCGGCTCGCTCGGCGCGATCGGTCGTGTCGTCGGCAAACCGAGCAACGAGGATGTGCCGTTCAATCCGTTCGAGGTGCACACCGCGTACACGAAAACGAAGGTGCTCGTCGAGCAGGAGATGCTGCGGGCGGTCTGCCAAGGCCTCGATGCAGTGATGGCCGTTTCCTGCGCGATTCTGGGGCCGCACGACTACTTCCCCTCGCGGATGGGCCGGACGCTGCTGAAGTTCGCGAAGGGTGGGCTGCGCGCCTATATTGACGGGGGTTTCGAGTTCGTGACTACGACGGACATCGTGGCCGGACACCTATTGGCGATGGACAAGGGCAGGACCGGGCACAAGTACCTGTTCGGCAGCGGGTTCCGGTCCATGGACGAGCTGATGGCCCTGTTCGCCGATGTGACAGGGCGGGACCGGGTGCCGGTCAAGCTCCCGGCCGCCCTGGTTTCGGGCGTCGGCAGGATCGCCAGCCCGCTGCTCGGCAAGCTGCTTCCGGGCCGGGAGCAGCTGCTTACCCCGGCAGCGGTCCGCCTGCTCACCTCGCGTCGCCGCGCCGATTGCAGCAAGTCGATGGCGGAACTCGGCTTTGTCCCCACATCGATCGAAGGGGCAGTCCGCGACGCCCATGAGCACTTCGTCCGCCGCGGCTTGCTGCCGGCGGTCGCCAGTTGACTTGGACTGGGTAGGCCCTCGGGCCCTGTCTCGCGAGCAGGTCACGCGATGTCCTGTCACAGAGTGCGGATGAGTCGGAGGTGGTCGCTGGTGGAGCAGGTCGCCGCAACTGGTCCGGCCACGCCCGGCGGCTGGCGCTGGGACGAGCGATGTCGGCGCGCGAAGGCCAGGCAGGAGAACTTCCCGGTAGCGCTCGGAGTTCTGCCGCGAGCTATCAGGCGCGACCTGATGGCGCTCTACGGCTTCGCGCGACTGGTCGACGATCTCGGTGACGAGGCCGACGGGGATCGACAGGCGCTGTTGCGCGCCGCGAGGGCGGAACTGGATCTGGTGTACCGGGGTGTGCCCGAATCCGAAGTCTTCCGGTCGCTGCAGAGCCTGGTCCGCCGCCGGTCGGTGCCCCGGGAGCCGTTCGACAGACTGATCGAGGCCAACGTCCGTGACCAGCACATCTCGCGCTACAAGACTATGTCGGAGCTGCGGGAATACTGCTGTCTGTCGGCGAATCCGATCGGCCGGGTCGTCTTGCACATCGCCAGGGCGGCCACCCCGGACCGGCTCGTGCTGTCCGACCGGGTGTGCACCGCATTGCAACTCCTCGAGCATCTTCAGGACTTGGCTGAGGATTACGGCCGGGGCCGGATCTACCTTCCGGCCGAGGACCTCGCACGGTTCGGCATCGCGGATACGGACTTGGCTGGGCCGGTTACTGCGGAACTTCGTGCTTTGGTGTCCTACGAGACCGACGGGGCGCTCGAGTTGCTCGCGGCTGGCGCTGACCTCGTGCAGGACTTGCACGGCTGGGCGCGAGTGGCGGTCGCCGGATACGTGGCGGGGGGCCACGCGACAGCGAAGGCGCTGCGGCGAAGCGGTTTCGACGTGTTCACCGCGCCAGTGCGGCCGAAGAAGCCGGTCATCGCGACCGAATTCATCCGGCTGTCGGCCGGTCGGGCTCGATGGTCGACGACAGCTTGAAAGGCGTGCTACATGAGTATTCCCACCTCGTCCGTCCCCGCCTCCGTGCTGCAGGCGCGAGACATCGTGACGCCCGCGATGCGCGCTGCAGTTGGTCGGCTTTGCCCGGACATGGCGCGCATCGCCAGTTACCACCATGGATGGACGGACGAGTTCGGTATTCCTGCGTCGGGGAGCGGCAAGTCGTTGCGGCCGGCGCTCGTTCTGTTGTCGGCGCAGGCGACGGGCGCCCCGGCGGAGGAGGCAGTACCGGCCGCTGTCGCGGTCGAGTTCGTGCACAACTTCTCCCTGTTGCACGACGACATCATGGACGCGGATCAAGAGCGGCGGCACCGGCCGACTGCCTGGACAGTTTTCGGCCGGTCAGCCGCGATTCTCGCGGGGGACGCCCTTCTTATCGAGGCCGCCGCGATTCTCGCCGAGCAGCCCAGGGGCGGCGGTGCGGCGGCGGCTCGGCTCATGTCCGACACGCAGCGGTTGATCACGGGGCAAGCCGCTGATCTGGAATTCGAACGACGCGGCGACGTGACTCTGTCCGAATGCCTTGCCATGGTCGCGAACAAGACCGGCGCACTGTTCGCGAGTGCGTGCGCGGTCGGCGCGATTCTCGTGGAGGCACCCGCTGCGGTTGTCCGCGGCTTGACCGGGTTTGGCGAACACCTCGGCTTGGCGTTCCAGTTGGTCGATGACCTGCTCGGGATCTGGGGAGACCCGCGGCGGACCGGTAAGCCCGTGCTCGCCGACCTGCGTTCGCGCAAGAAGTCGGTGCCGGTGGTCGTAGCGCTTACGGCCGGCACCGGTGCGTCAGCCCGGCTCGCCGAGCTCTACTTCGACCCGGTGCCGCTGCCGGAAAGCGAGCTGGCCGAGGCAGCCACGCTGATCGAGGAAGCGGGCGGCCGGGCCTGGACCGAGGCTGAAGCGGCCCGGCACCTCGCGGCCGCGCTCGATTGCCTCGATCGCCTGGCACTGCCCAGCGACGTGCTCGACAACTTCAGGGAGATCGCGTATTTCGTCACTGATCGGAGCTGGTGATGACTGCCGTTGCGCCGCGCTCCCTGCTCAACCACGTGACCTGTCCGGACGACCTGCGAGCGCTCAGCCTCCGTGACCTCGAAGATCTCGCTGCGGAGATCCGGCGATTCCTGGTCGCCTCGGTGAGCCGGACTGGCGGTCACCTCGGTCCGAACCTCGGGGTCGTCGAGCTGACCATCGCGCTGCACCGGGTCTTCGAGTCACCGGTCGACACTCTCCTCTGGGACACCGGCCACCAGGCATACGTGCACAAGCTGCTCACCGGCCGCCGGGCCGGATTCGGTGGACTGCGCCAGTCGGGCGGGCTTTCTGGATATCCGTGCCAGGCCGAATCGGTGCACGACGTGATCGAAAACTCGCACGCGTCGACCGCACTGTCCTATGCAGACGGTTTGGCGAAGGCACGTGCGCTCGCGAAGGAGTCGTACCGGTCGGTTGTCGCGGTGGTCGGTGACGGAGCTCTCACCGGCGGCATGAGCTGGGAGGCATTGAACAACATCGGCGGAAGCGGCCAGCCGGTGATCGTCGTGCTCAACGACAATGGCCGGTCCTACGACCCCACGGTCGGCGGGATCGCCGACCATCTGACCCGGCTGCGTACTGCGACGAGCGCGTCCCCGCTCTTCACTGCCCTGGGGTTCGCGTATCTCGGCCCAGTCGATGGCCACGATGTCGCGCAACTTGAACCGGCGCTGCGTCAGGCCCGCAACTTGCCGGGCCCGGTTGTCGTGCACTGCGTGACGACGAAGGGCATGGGCTTTCCCGCAGCCGAGGCACACGAGGCGGACCGGATGCACGCGGTCTCCCCGAGCGATGCCAGATACGCGCCGACTTGGACCTCGGCGTTCGGGGACGAGCTCGCAGCCATCGGTTTAGAGCGGGACGACGTCGTGGCGGTTACCGCGGCCATGCTTCGCCCGGTCGGCCTCGAGGCATTCTGGCGGGCTCACCCGGACCGCACTTTCGACGTGGGGATCGCCGAGCAGCACGCGGTCGCGTCCGCGGCCGGACTGGCGCTGGGCGGACTGCATCCCGTGGTCGCGGTCTATGCCGCCTTCCTCAACCGTGCCTTCGACCAGATTCTGATGGACGTCGCGCTGCACCGGCTCGGCGTGACGTTTGTCCTCGATCGCGCAGGGATCACCGGCGACGACGGCCCGAGCCACAACGGGATGTGGGACCTCTCGCTCCTGCAACTCGTGCCCGGGATCCGGATCGCGGCCCCCCGCGACGGCGCATCGCTGCGGACGGCTCTGCGAGAAGCGGTGAATGTCTCCGACGCGCCTACCGTGCTCCGTTTCCCCAAAGCGCCGCTCGAACCGGACATTCCGAGCTTCGGGCGGGCCGGACTGGCAGATCTGCTGCGGATCGGTCGGCGCGCGGATGTGCTGGTGGTGTCCGTCGGTGCTACCGCGCCGGCTTGCCTCGAGCTGGCGGCAGGCCTCGGTGCCGCAGGCCGGGACGTCACGGTGGTCGACCCGAGGTGGGTGATTCCGGTCGACGACGTGCTCGTCGAGCTGGCGGGGGAGCACGCCGCGGTGGTGACAGTCGAGGACAACGGCGCGCAGAGCGGTATCGGCGGCGCTGTCGGTCAGGCGATGCGCCGGGCCGGAGTTGCGACCCCGCTGTACGAGTTTGCGATACCGCAGCGGTTCCAGCCAGTCGCCAAACGTGCGGCTTTGCTGAGCGCGCTGGGGTTGGACGGGCCTGGGCTGACCGAATCGGTGCTCCGCAGCCTCGGGCATGACGAGCTGCGATGAGTGTTCGCCGCGCAGCGCGTGCCGCGCTCGGAAACTTGCTGGCACGGCAGTTCGACGACGGTAGGTGGGAAGGCGAAATGGCCTGGAACACCATGCTGCTGTCCCAGTATCTTCTGACCCACCGGATGCTTCGGGTGCCGCTGTCTGCCTCGGACATCACCGCGGCGCGCCGGCACTACGAGGTGACCCAGTTGCCGGATGGCGCCTGGCCGGTCCATTCAGAGGGGCCGGGTTCGGCCTACGTCACCACACTCGCATACGTGGCGCTGCGCGCACTGGACGTGCCTCCGGACGACCCGCTGACCGGCACGGCCCGGACCTGGCTCGGCAGTCAGCCTGGCGGAGTGCTCGCCCTGCCCGCATGGGGCCGGATGTGGCTGGCCATGCTCGGCTTGTACGACTACCGGGGCATCAACTCGATCCCGCCCGAGCTGACCATCTTGCCCGGTACGTTCCCGCTGCACCCGGATCAGCTTTACTGTCACACCCGGTTCGTGTATCTCGGGCTTGCTTGTTTGTACGGGCGCCGGGCTGTCTTCGGGCTGGAGGAGCAACTCATCGGCGAACTGCGCCAGGAGCTGTTCGACGGCTACGGGTCGATTGATTTCGCTGCGGCAAGGACTGTGCTGTGCGGATCGGACCTGGTGCTTCGGCCGCACCTGGTCCTGCGCGTGTTGTACGGGCTCCTGGCCAGCTATGAAAGGGCTCCGCTGCGCTGGCTGCGGCGGCGTGCGTTGGCGGTCTGCTCGGCAAAGCTCCGCGCCGAGCTGTCGGCTTCGCGGGGGCACGGCATTTCGCCCGTCAGCGCACTCCTCGCGATTCTCGTGGCGGCGCACGAGGGAAGACCCCATCAGGAGATCGTCGCCTCTCTGCGTGCGCTGGACGCGTGGCGGTGGCTTGACGATGAGGAAGGGCTGCGGATCGCTGGCGCACGTTCGTCGGCTTGGGACACGGCCTTCGTATTGCGTGCCCTGTTGGCGTCTAAGCCGTCGACAAGCGCAGCCGGCGCTGGCCGCGCCTATCAGTGGCTGTGTGCGGCGCAGCAAACGGACGAGCTTGCACCGGACACCGCAGCGGGCCGGGACGCGGTTCTGGGCGGCTGGTGCTTCTCGGACGGTTCCCACCGATGGGCTGTTTCGGACTGCACCGCTGAGGCACTGTCGTCGATCCTGATGGCACACGACTGTCCGGAATGGGCGGGCGAGCTGGGCGACCAGCTTCCGGCCGCACGCGTCCGGCAGGCTGTCGATTTCGTGCTCGCCCGGCAAAATCCCGACGGCGGCTTCGGAACCTACGAGCGGATGCGCTCGCCACAATGGACGAATCGGTTGAATCCTTCCGAAATGTACCTCGACTGCATGACCGAACGGTCGCATGTCGAGTGCTCAGCGTCGTGCGTCGCCGCATTGGCCCGGTTCGCGGCGAGGGACTCCGGCCACCGCCACGACGCGGTCGCTGCGTCGATCCGCCGGGGTGTGTCGTTCCTGCGCGCCCGCCAGCGGCCAGACGGTGCCTACCCCGCGTCGTGGGGGATCCATTTCACCTACTCCGCCTTCTTCGTCGTGGAGGCGTTGTCCGCAGCTGGGGTGCCGTCCAGCGACCGCGCGATCGCCGGCCTGGTCCGCTGGCTCGAAACCCGGCAGAAGCCGGACGGCAGCTGGGGGGAGCACTACGAGAGCTGTCTGACCGGGGAGTACGTCGAGCACCCCGAGGGCCAAGCTGCAATGACGGCCTGGGCGGTCCTGGCGCTCATCGGAGGGGGCGGGCCGCAGGCGGCGATCGACCGCGGACTCCGCTTTCTCGCGGATCTGCAGCAGCCCGACGGCAGCTGGCCGCAACAGGCGTCGTCCGGCGTGTTCTTCGGCAGCGCGGTGCTGGACTACCGGCTGTATCGGCAGGTGTTCCCGGCCTGGGCGCTGGGGGAGGGCACGCGCCTAACCAGCGGACCAGCCGCCGTCGGCGGGCAGGATGACCCCGTTGACGTTGGCCGCCGCGTCGCTGGCGAGGAAATGCACGACTGAAGCGATCCGGTCCGGCTCGACCGGGGTGCCCGCGGCACGCAAGGACGGCTCTAGCCGGGCTACCCCTTCCGGATCGGGGGGTCGGGACATGATGTTCGTCCGAACCGCACCCGGACACACTGCGTTGCAGCGGATCCCGTCTTGGGCGTAGAGAAACGCAGTGGACTTCGTGAGTCCGACGAGTCCGTGCTTCGCGGCGGTGTAAGCCGGTCCGCCGGCGTTTCCGCGCAAGCCGGACTCGGATGCCACATTCACGAGTACCCCGCTCCGATGCGCGATCATGCTCGGCAGCAGGGCGCGGCTTGCCAGGAACGGGCCAGTGAGGTTGACGGCCAGTGTGTGCTGCCAGGTCGGCGTGCTCATTGCGTGTGGAAGCGAGAAGTCGTCGCAGACACCGGCGTTGTTGACCAGGACGTCTACCCGCCCGTAGGCGGTCAGCACCACATCGGCCATCGCCGCGACAGACGCTTCGTCCGAGACGTCGACCAGCGCGGCCACCGTACGAGGGCCGCCGTCGAGTTCGCGCGCGGTCGCGTTCGCCGCGTCGAGGTCAAGGTCGGCCACGACTACGACGTCGCCGCCTTTCGCGAAGCGTTTGGCTATCGCGCGGCCGATCCCCGAGCCAGCGCCCGTGACGACGACGATGCGCGCGGGTCCGTCCATCTGGTCTCCTTTGTTCTCCGGATTCTGTCCTGCTGGCGTGGTTCACCGTGAGGCATTCGGGTGAAGAAATTTCACCAAGGAATGCGTTTATTCATCACCAACCGTTGGGCGGCAAGGTAACTTTTGCGCATTGCTTCACTGCTTCGGTAGTCGAAAAATGATGCGGGACGGCACTGGTGAGTGGTGCGCGGAGTCATCGAGAACAACTTTGTTGTGAATGCGGAAATGTGAATAATTGAGGGCTGCCCCAGTAGGGTTGAAATGCGTGGCCTCGGCGACTCGGGCGGATATTGGCCAGTCGAGCCGTGCTGACCCTGGGTTGACGTCGGGGCGTCCGCCGACAACGAGCGTCGATGCCCCGGTCTGAGGCATCCTGGGTGATCGGCTGCAAGCTGGCCGCGGCACCGTGAAGAACCGTGCTGGGCGACCGGCTGGCACAGAATTCGAGAACTTCCCGGATGGCGCGTAGGCAGCTTTCAATACCCGTTTCAGCGCCAGACCGCCGTTGCCGGATTTTGATGCGGGACCGGCTTGGCTCCGACCGCGTCGAGGGGGCCGTCGGGCGAACGAGAAATGAGTGATCTTGTTCTTCGAAAGGGTGCGGCGGTGTCGTTGGCCTGGTGCCGCCGTGCCCTCTACGATCAGCTTCTCTTGACGGCGTGGAACGAAGGTGAGAACGGTGGCTGCGGAGGTGCATGCGGGCGGGCCGCTGCGGGTGGAACTGCTCGGCAGGGTCCGCGCGTGGCAGGGCGACACCGAGGTCGACCTCGGCGCCCCGCGGCAGCGGGCAGTCTTCGCCGCACTCGCCGCCCGGGCGAACCAGATCGTGGCCAAAAGCGAGATCATGGACGGGCTGTGGGGCGACACTTCGCCCGCCAGCGCGGAGAGCATCCTCTACACCTACATCTCGAAACTTCGGATCGCGCTGAACCCGGGCCGGTCGAAACGGTCGACCGACGGTGTCCTGGTATCGATCGGCTCCGGGTACAGCTTGCGGCTCGACCGGGACTGTCTCGACATTCATCGCTTCGACCAGCTCCGCGAGGAAGCCCAAGCGGAATGGGACAAGGGCAGCGCCGACCGCAGCGTCGCGCACCTGACCGAGGCGCTCGCGCTGTGGCACGGAGAGGCGCTCGCCGGACTCACCGGGCCGCTGGCCGAGTTGCAGCGGGCTCGCCTGGAAGAACTGCGGATGGTGACCCGCGAGCGGCGCATCGAGCGCCTGATCGCAATGGGCCGGGCGACTGAGACGATCCCTGAGCTGGCGGACCTGGTCGCTCAGCATCCGCTTCGCGAAGGACTGCGTGTCCTTCAGATGCAGGCGCTGTACTTCGCCGACCGGCGGGCGGAAGCTCTTCAGGTCTTCCACGACGCGCGTGCACTGCTGATCGACGAACTCGGGATCGAGCCGTCGGTGGCGCTGCGAAATGTCCACGAGCAGGTCCTCGGGAACTTGCTCGCCGTGGCCGCCCCCGCGGGTGCTGGAGCGGCCACGCAACCGAGGCGCCGGCCACCGAAGGGCGGCCGCGATCACGGAGTGCGGCCGCCGGTGAACAGCGGGCTCCCTGCCGCGCCCCAGCGCAAGCACGTCGGACGCACCAGCGAGCTCAGCTTCATCCGGACCGCGCTGGGCCATCTTACGGCCGGCCGCGGCGGAGTGGTCTGGATCGACGGCGAGCCGGGCATCGGCAAATCTGCGCTGCTGGCGGCGGCGTTGCAGGACGTGCCGACGTCTGAGGACGGGGTCGCCTGGGGTTCCTGCGACGAGATCAGCCAGCGGGTCCCGCTGGGCGTCCTGCTCGATTGCCTGGGAATCACGACCGACTCGGCAGATCCTCGTCGCGCCGAAACCGCGCGAGCACTGCGTGAGGATGTGCCGCGGCCGGGTGCGTGGTATGCGAGCGACCCGGTTCTGGCAGCCGTCGACCAGGTGCTGAGCCTGGTCGACGTGCTGTGCGCGGATGCGCCGCTGATTCTCGTGCTTGACGACGTGCAATGGGCGGACGACGTCAGTCTGCTCGCCTGGCGGCGTCTGCTCCGGGTCACGAGCCAGGCTCCGCTCCTGTTGATCGCCGCGGCGCGACCGGTGCCCGCTCGGGTCGAGGTCGACCGGCTGAGGGAGGCGGTCGATCAAGCGGGCGGGACCCTTCTGCCGCTCGGTCCGCTGCCTGAGGCGTCGGTCCGTGAGCTGGTCACCCACCTCCTCAAGGCGCGGCCAGGCCCGCGGTTGCGGCGACTGGTGGGTCGTGCTGGCGGTAACCCGCTGTACTTCCGTCAAGTGGTCGAGACCTTGATCGAGGACGGAGCCGTGACGACCGAGGCCGGTGTCGCGGACATCGACGAGGCCACCCTGGACAACGTGCCCGCGACAATCGCGTCGGCCATCTGGCGAAAGCTGAACTTCCTGGACCCGGACACCCGCGAGGTGCTGCAGTGGGCTGCGATGCTCGGGGTCGACTTCGCGCTCAGCGAACTGTCCGTGGTGACCGGCAAGCCCGCGTCGCAGCTGATGCCCACGATCGTCGAGGCGCTGACCGCCGGGGTGCTGGCCGCGGCCGGGTACCGGTTCGCGTTCCGGCACTCCCTGCTGCGGCACTCGCTCTACGAATCTCTTCCGGCGGCGTTGCGGCTCGCTTTGCACCGGCAAGCGGCCGAAGCGCTGGCGGCGGCCGGTTCCCCGGTCGAGCGAGTGGTCGAGCAGCTGCTCGCGACACCTGCGGAGCCGGATGCGTGGGTCGCCCACTGGCTGATCACGAACACCGATGCCATCGCCAAGCGATCTCCCGGCACGGCGGTTGACCTGTTGCGCGCCGCGCTGGGCAAAGAGGGGATGGAAACCGCGATCGGCCAGTCCCTTGGCGTCCGGCTCGTCCAGCTTCTCTTCTGGCTCGGCCGGGATCCGACGGAGGAAGCCCGCGCCATCGTCGAGGTGACCAGCGACCCCGCCGTCGCTGCTGAGATGCGGTGGCTGCTCGCCTATATCGACTACCGCAGAGGCGACGTCTCGGCCGCCGCGCTCGCGCTCGAAGACGTGACGCGGGCGCTGGGCGTGCCCTTGCAATGGCGCGCACGGTGCGAGGCGCTGCTCGCGATGGTCCAACGAGCCGGGCAGGGCGACCTGGTCGCTGCCGAGGTCACCGCGACGAGCGCCCTCCAGCACGCGACGGACGTCAACGACGTGTTCGCGATGGCCTACGCGCTCGAGGTCCTCTGGCAGGTCGAGTCGGTACGGCGGAACCACCGTGCCGCGCTCGACTACGTGGACCGGTCCCTCGACGCAGTGGCCGGCAGCGCCGAGTACGCCGACCTCCAATTGAGCCTGCTCGACAACCGCATCCTTTCGCTGCAGAACCTCGACCGGCTGGACGACGCGGGCGAGGTGCTGACCGCGGCGCAGGACATGGTCGTCCGCCGTTCGTCGCCGGGCGGAATGCATATCACCGCCGCGACTCACTACTACTGGATTGGCCAATGGGACGACGTGCTCGTCGAACTCGCGGCCGCGGTCGACGACGGGCTTGAACGCACGTTCTTCGGCACCCGCGACCGAAGCCCGATCCGCCAGCTGTACGGCGTCGGCGCGCTCATCGCGGGACGGCGGGGGGTTATCGCCGACATGGCCGCCTATCTGGAGGAAGCCGAGCAATATCAGCAGACGACCGTCGCGAACCGGGAAAGCGGTGACTTTCTGCTCGCCGCCGAGGCTCTGGCGGCTGAGCAGCGCGGAGACGTCGCAGGGGCGTTGGAGCTGCTCGCGCCAGTGCTGAACCGCGAGTACGCGCAGATGATGCTCCGTCACCAGTGGCTCCCGACCATCGTCCGGCTCGCGTTGGAAATCGGGGACGCGGATCGCGCTCAGTCGGCGCTTGCCGTCGCAGGCAAGGAAGCGGCGATGGAGTCGACACCTGCACGCGCGTGGTGTGCCGAGGCGTGGTGCCGCGGGCTGATCGACGGCAGCCCAGAGCCGTTGATCGAGGCGGCGGCGCGGTACCGGAGCGTCGGTCGCCGGATCGAGCTGGCCGCGGTGCTGGAGGACATCGCGGTCGTGCACGGTCAGCGAGGCGACATCATCGCCGCCGAGCACGCGTTTCGCGAGGCCCGGGCCATTTTCACTCAGCTCAGGGCGGCATGGGACATCAGCCGCGGCGAGGCGCGGGTCCAGCAGTACGGGATTCGCCGGGTGATCCTGCCTGCCGAAGGGCGCTCCGACGCGGAGCTCGTCCTGGCGCCGATCGAGTTCTCGATCGCCGAGCTCATCGCGGCCGGCTTCGCGAATCCCGCAATCGCCGCGCAGCTGCGCATTCCGCGGCTGGCGGTCCAGAACCATGTCGCTCGCATCATGGAGAAGCTCGAAGTGGACTCCCGGAACGGGATCGCGCACTGGGTACTCACCCGCTCCGGCTGAACCGCCTCCTCACCAGGTGACCGGGATGTGCTTGAGGCCCCGCATCAGCGCTTCCGTTCGCCACTCGAGTTCGGACTCCGGAATGGCCAGCCGCAGGCCGGGCATCCGGCGGACGATCGTGCTCAGACCGACTTGCAGGACCATCCGCGCGATGCCGGTGCCGAGGCACCGGTGCACGCCGCTGCCGAAAGCGAGGTGTGGTTTGCGTTCGACATTCAGGTTCAGGCTGCCCGGGTCCTGGTACACCGTTTCGTCTTTGTTGGCGGCTATCAACGAGGCCAGGACCTGTTCGCCGGCACGGATCAGGGTGCCGCCGATCACGACGTCCTCCGTGGCATACCGGGCGAACAGCGAAGCGGAGCTCATCGGGCAGAACCGGAGCAGCTCTTCGACTGCTCGCTTGATCATCGACGGGTTCATCCACAGATGGTCCATCTGCTCTGGATTGTGGAGCAGCGCGAAGAAGAAGCTGGCCAGCTCATTCGCGGTCGTCTCATAGCTGGCCGCGAGCTGGCCGGCCGCGATCTGGGCGATTTCGTGCTCGGTCATCTGATCGCTGTCGGAAGCTTGGACCAGGGCGGTGAGGGCGTCGTCTTGGGGTTCTTTGCGCCGTTGAGCGATGACACCGGCGAGGTAGTCCCACAGTTGCTGGAGATACTCGCCGATCTGTTCGGGGGTCAGCCGCGTCGTCGTGGTCACCGCTTCGGCGAGTTCGGCGAAGTAGGCCCGATCGTCCGTCGGCAGCCCGAACATCTCCGAGATCACCACGACTGGGAGCGGTCGCGTGAACCCTTCTACGAGATCGGCCGGTCGCGGCCCGGCGAGCAGGGTGTCGATGAGGTCGTCGGCGAGTTCGACGGCGCGCGGGCGCAGCTGCTCGGTCCGTCGCGGGGTGAATGCCGACGCGACGATCTGGCGGATGCGCGTGTGCGCGGGCGGGTCCATGTCGAGCATTCCCATTTCGAGGTGTCCCGGGTACATCCGGGGCTCGTCGTTGGCGATGGCGAGTTCGCGGCTGAATCGCGTGTCCGTGAGGATCTTGTGCACGTCCTCGTACTTCGTGGCCAGCCAGCCCTCCCGACCGTAGGGCAGCTTCACCCGAGCCAGGCCGGGCAGGGCCTGCATCTTCGCGTAGTCCGGGTGGAGGAGCAGCTGTTCCGGTTCTCCGAACGGATAGGAGAACACCTTCTCGGTGTCCGACATCGCATCCTCCGTGCTGAGTCCTGGCGGTGCCCCCGGTTCCGGCTGCGCCGGCCAGGAGAGCTCGCCGCCGCGCGCCGTTCTGGCAACCTTACTCCGCCCTACCCTGGGCGTTCCCGCGATGATTGGCCACTCGCTGCACCGAACAAGTGCCAATTTCTGCCAGGCCAGGAACCTTTGGGCAGACCTCATGTCAATGCCGCCGAATGCGGCCGCCGGACGTCGGGAGCGGGGCGGTAATCACCGGAAACTCGTAGCTGATGTCAAATGCTGCCGAGTGTTGTCAGCGCCGGTGTTTCCTGATGCTGGAGACGGCGTGCCGACCGGCCCGTCGTCCAGAGAAAACGCAGTCGGCAAGGGAGAGTCCGCTGACGTAAGAGTTCGAGCACATGCCGACCGCCGCGCGGCCGGCGGCGTACAGGCCGTCGATCACTCCGCCGCGCTGGCTCAGGACCAGTCCCGTTGTTTCCTCGACGACCAGGCCGCCGAGGGTGATCATTGTGCACGGGAAGAGGGGCGAATTCCGCAAAGAGAAATCGAAGACGTAAAACGGCCCGTGCTCGACCGGCCTGACGTAGTCCGGCGTTTTGCCCTCGGCGTCAGGGAGGCCGTTGCGGGCGGCGAAGTTGTATTCGTCGATCGTCTGGCGCAGGCGGGCGGGATCGATGCCGGCTTTGACGGCGACATCGGTGATCGTGTTCCCCCGGCGGCCGACAGTGAACAGGTAGTGCGCCTGGACGCGCTGGAACAGCACTGTCTGTTCTGCGAGCTCTCGCTTTGCTTGGCTGAGAATCTCCTTGTCGACCAGAAGATAGGCGTTGCCGCGATGCCGTTCGACTATCGCCTCGGCGACGGTCGACCCATAAAGGGTTTCGTCGCACACCCGCACGCCGCGGGCGTCGACGAGGACTCCGCGGCCGAGGGCTGTCGGCGGCATCACGAACCGCCACGCCGACACGCGGTCAAGGTGCGAGACCTCAGCGCCCAGCCGACGGCCCAGTGCGATTGCCGAGCCGTCGTCCGCGATCGTGCCGAGCGGCCGCCCGGGCACATACGCCGGCGCGTGGAGTCTCAGCATCGCCGGGTTGTGCACGAACCCGCCGGACGCCAGCACTACGCCGTGTCGCGCCCGGACCCGCCACGGACGTCCGGCCGTTTGCTCGATGACTTGGATCGGTGTGGTGACCAGCTTCGCGGCAGCGGGCGCGTAGCTCGTCAGCTTCCCGTGGTGACGGCCAAGCAGACGGTGGACTCGAGCGGTGCGCGGGGTCAGTGCACGGCACTCGACGCCGGCCACCCGGCCTCCCGCACGGATCAAGTCGACAGCGGTTGTTTCGGAGCGCATCCGAACGCCGAGCCGCTGCGCCGTGGTGGCGAGGTGTTCATGCAGAATCCGCCCTGTTCCGCCCTTTCCGACCACGCGGTGTCCGCGCGGCGACGGGGTTGCCTGGTCACGTCGCGCGAGTTCGTTGCCGGAGTAGTAGAGGTAGCGGCCGTCCGGGGGGTAGGAGGTTTTGAACGTGCAGAGGCTGCCGTCAAACGGCACTCCGCACTCCTTGAGCCACGCGATCTGGGCCGGGCTGGTCCGGCAGAACCGGCGAAGAGTCTCGTCGGAAACCGCCCCGCGGGTCTCGAACCGGAGGTAGTCGAACATCGCGTCGGCGGTGTCCTCGATTCCCGCGTCGATCTGCTCGTCCGTACCGCCGCCGGCATAGACGATGCCGCCGCTGAGGGCGGTCGCGCCGCCGCCGCGGAATCGGTCGAGGACGAGAACGTCGGCTCCCGCCGCCGCGGCCTCGATCGCGGCGCACGCTCCGGCCGCTCCGAAGCCGACCACCACGAGGTCCGCCTCGTCGTCCCAGCCATCGCCCATGCCGTCACTTAACGAGTGTCCACTGTGCAGTCCGGAGTCCGCCTGCGTAGCGGATGACCTTCGGGCAGCCGATTCTGCCCAAAGGTCACCGGTCCGATCTGCCGCGCAAAACGCTGCGCGAAAGCCGCGAAAATAAGCAAGCGAGCCCGGAGAGGACGATATGGCCGAAGAGTATCCGTACGCGTTTCACATCGCGTTGGACGGGAACGGGCTCAATGGGCTTGAGGGACGTGCAGGGGTTTGCGTTTTCCGCTACGACCCGCTCAGCGAGCGGTACGCCTACAAGATCGAGTATTACGACGGCGTCGCTGGCGGCCATGCAGTGTGCGTCAGCCCGGACAACGGCATCGGGTTCCTGGGCAACACCGGCCAGCAGTTGATGTTCTACGACGCGCGAACGCTCGACGAAGCCTGTCGGATGTCTGCGCTGCGATTCGAAGTGCCCGACTCGACGATCAAGAGCAGTACGCACGCCGTGTGGCTGGACCGCTGCACAGGAATCACGGCCATCGGCGACAGTTTCTGGCAGTTCGACTTGAACCGGCTGTCGGACACCGAACGCATCGGAGCGCACGGTGTGAAGTTGCCGCACGCGATCAAGCAGACCGCGTCGGGCCGATACCTCGTGTACGGCGGGATGGACCATCCGCGGCGAGGAGAAGCGTGCGAGGTCGGAGTATTCGACCTCGAGAACCGGACCAGCAGGCAGATCCCGTTGCCGACTACGTGCTGGCACGTCGCGACCCATCCCAGCGAAGACAAGTTCTATGCCATCTCGTTCCGCGTCGTCGCCCAAGAGGGACGGGACTGGCACGAATGGGCTATGGCGTACTTCAAGGAGTACGTCTACGAAATCGACGCTGCGACGGGAACCGTTCTGCGGCATTGGACTTGCGCCGCCGATACGCCGGCCCACATCAACTCCGACGTCTGCGTTTCCGATCGGGAGCTGATCTTCTGCAACGGCGGAAGCGGCACCATCGTCCTGCTCGACCTCGAAACCTTCTCCTCGTTCCGGGTGATCGACGAGAGGCCGGACCTGGGTGCGCAACTGAAGGCGTCGCGCCAGGCGCTGCGCCAGGTCGCGGACGCTTTCACCCGGGGATCGTTGATCCCCAGCAGCAAGCACTTCCTCGGGGCATTGCGGGTTTCCCGGGGTACGCTCATCGATTCGGTCTATGCGTGTCAGCTTTCGGCCGACCAGACGCTGCTGTTCACCGCCAACCGCGGGCTCAACACGATCACTGTCTACGACTACCCGTCAGCGGAAGTGCGGCTTAGAGTGGAAATGCCCGAGCTTCAGGAATTCGCGGACGGCCTGCCCGAGTGGGCTGATCCGCGGCTGGGATTTCACCATGCGACGCTGCTCAGTCCCCGTGCCGCTTAGGAGGCAGTCATGGCGAGGAATGATTCTCCCGAGGTCAAGGCGAGCAAGGATCGGGCCTGGCGCACCCTGGGGGACGCCGTGGTCCGTTCCGGCGAGATGCAGATGGCTGCGTGGGGCGTCTACGCGAACATCCTGGGCGAGCTCGCGCGGACTCGGCCGCCGGCCGCCGAAGTAGGGAAGACGTATTGGGACTTCAGCCGCGAGGTCGGATTCCGCTATATCGTCAATGTGGCCGCTTATTGCGTCGACGCGGTGACTGGCGCGGCGGAGCTGAAGCGGGATGAGCTGGTGCGGTTCACCGAGATGCTGCAAGACGCCGAGGACGCGCGAGCGAGTTGATGGCGAGGTCCGGGTTCAGTCGGCGAGCGGCCGCGGCGTGAGCTCGCGCGCTTCGAGGACTGAGGGATCCAGCCGGAAGGTTGAACGGGCGAAGCGAGGCACGTGGGGGCTGGTCGACAGCCAGCCCAGCGCTTCGACCAGTGCGCGCCGGGCAGAACGAGGCTGGTAGCCGAGGCGCGCTAGCTTGTCGCTCGAATACCAGTAGTATTGCCCCATCGTGGCGGCTTCCGCCCGGGTCATGAGCGGCGTCGTTTCGGTCAGCTTTGCGGCGAGTTCGAGCGCGCTGGCGGCGAGATACGCCGACGTGTGCGTGGCGAAGGTGCGCGGTCCGGTGCCGCCGGTGAGTTCGGAGAGCAGCTCGTGAAAATGTTGCCAGGTCACGTTTTCTCCGCCCACGAGATATCGTTCCCCGGGCGTGCCCTTTTCAGCCAGCAGGACGTGGGCGTCGGCGACGTCTCGGACTGAGACTACATTGCACCCGCCGGCCGGGCTGGTGGTGCGCAGAGGGTTCAGCAGGTAGCCGACGATGAGCGCGTTGCTCGGAGTGAGCCGCCAGTCCGGCCCGCCGACCACCGCAGTGGGACATGCGATCACGACATCCAATCCGATGTCGGCACCGATGTGGCGGGCGGTCTCTTCCTGGGACAATTTGGAGGCGAAGTATTCGGGTCGCGAATCGTCCGGCGCGGATCGGTCTACTTCGGACCGGGTTTCCGGCAACAGTGACGATCCGCAGGTCACCGACGAAGAAGTCACGACGACGCGTTCGACGCCCAGTAAACGGGCGCACTTGAGCAACGCGGCGGTGCCGGCGACATTCGCTTCGGCCAACTCGCCGGGTGCCGCTGCGTAGGAGAACAGTCCGGCGCAGTGGATCAACGCTTGTGCGCCCGCCAAGGCGTTTGCCAAGGTTGCCTGGTCGTCCAGTTCGGTTTCGGCCAGTGCGGCATCGGCACCGGCGAGGCCGCGGCGATCGCTCGCGGGCCGGACGACGGCAGTGACCTGGTGGCCTTGTCTCGCCGCCGACCGAACGACCTGGGCTCCGATCAATCCGTTCGCGCCAGTGACCGCGATCCTCATCGGTGCTCCTTCAACCCGCGGCATTAGTGCTGTGTGCGTCTTCGGCAGGTTCTTCTTCGCAGCTTTATCGACGTGTGCACTCCGGTCAAGCGCGCAGGACGCGCACGTCCGAGATCTCCAGCAGGCCGTCGAGGTGCGCCTTGGCGCGGATCTGGGCCGGATCGACGCGCAGCCCATCCCGCCGGACAAGGTCCAGCACGCGCTCGGCCAGCGGCAGCACCAGATGCCGTCCCCAGCAGCGTTCGCTGTTGTGCCCGAACGGGAGGTAACCGGGATGAGCGTCCGGGTCGAGGTCGGCCCAGCGGTCCGGACGGAACTCGTCTGGCGCGTCCCAGTTTTCCGGGTCGCGGTGGCTGAGCAGCGGGAGCAGCAAGACATCGTCCGCGGGACCGATCCGCGAGTCCACCGCGGCGAATTCCGGCGAATGCCCTCGCAGCAGGCACCATGCTGGAGGCAGCAACCGTGCTGCCTCGTTGAGGACGTAGCCGGTCGGCAGGCCTGTGTGCTCGGACGAGCTCAGCCACAGGGCGTTCGTGACCAACGCAGCGACTGCGAAGCAGATCGGGCCGGCGACCCGCCGGTACAGGCACATGGCGAATCGGCGCTGCTGAAAGGTCTCCGCTTCCAGTGCCGCCCGGGCCAATGCGGAGAGTGGGACCTCGGGCGCGGGCCGGCCCCGCAATGCAGCCCCGGCGGCGACGGCCGACCAGGTGATCTTCGGCACCAATCTCAGCCGCCGGTCGAGCAGCATCCGGAACCGCCGCTGCTCGTGGCCGAACACCAAGTCCCGCAGGTAATTGTGCGGTGCGGCGGGCCAGGCTCCGGTGAGATCGGGCTGGCCGAGTGGCTTCTCGAGCGCGGCGCGCACATCCGTGCCGACCGCCCGCATCAGCGCGGACGATTCCGGGCGGGTGACCACCCGGCCGAGCACCGGTTTGAAGGTCGGCCGTTCCTCGGCGTTGGCCGGCCGGCTGCGCAGCAGCGCGTCCATCAGTTCAGCGCCGGCCACCCCGACTGTGTCCGGTCCCAGCCTGAAGAAAGCTTTCCCCCGATAGCGGTCGAGCAATTCTTGCAACCGCCGCGCGAATATCACTTCGCGTACCGTGCGCTGGCCTGAGTGAATAGTGATCGCGAACCCCTTTCTGATGCGGGGCGGCCAGCTCCGTTCGACGAGGGCCGGCCGCCCACTCCAGATCCGGCCCGTCAGAACCAGTAGGGCCAGATGTGGGACTTCAGGCTCCTGCCGGTCAGTGCATTGCGGGCGATACGCATGACCTTCATGGGAATACCTCCGAATTATCTCACGCGGAGACCGCACTCGCGGTCGTTACCGATAGTACAAGGAATTTCTTCGGAGCAGTGGTACGGGAATCGAAAGGGCACCCTTTTCCGGGTGGTCTGGACATTTTCGGGCGGGGTTCGGCCACTGCGTCGCCGCACCGGCGTACTCGGCCGAGACCGGCGGCTGCGACCGGGGCCCAATTGCGGCCCGGCCCAGGAAGCTACGCCACGAGACGTTCACCGTCTCCAGCCGAGCCTGGCGGGTCGAGCGGCGCGGGCGTCCCGCTCTGCGGCGGCGCGGAGACCGGCGGTGAAATCGCGCAGGTACGGGCCCACCTTGTCGGCGATCTTGGCGGCTGCCCCCGGCACGGCCGTGGCGTCCTGGTCATTCGTGAAGTGCCGAAAGCCCTGTTCGTCGATATCTACCGGCTCGGGACGGTCTGATGACCACAGCTCGCGAAGGCCCTCCCGCATAAGGTCGTACACAAGGCGCAGTCTCAGCGTGAGGAGCGGTTCGCCGAGTTCGAAACCGTGCGTGCGTTCCTCGGCGAGGCCGGCGATACGGAACTCGTGGCCTTCGTAACAAGCTTCGAAATTGTCCATCGTTGCCGAGAAGAATCGGTGATAGGCGTCGGACACGAGGTGATCGCGCAGGCCGTCGACCGCGTCGAGGCCGAGCAGTTGCGCGAACTGGGGGAGCACGAACTTCTGCTTCGTCCGGATGCGAATCAGAGTCCGCTGCCCGTTGTCAGCGGAAGAAAACTCCACTGAGCCGTCGTCGCACTCGGCTGATCCGTTCGGGCTGAATATTGTCCGCCACGAGATCTTCCGGCTGTGCCGGCGATACTGGATCGACTCAAGCTTGCACACGTCGATGGTGGCGCCGCCGAGCAATGCGAGGAAGTTCGGCTGCGGCAGATAGAGATTGCGCTCGGCCTGCCGGGTCGGTCGACCGCGGCCGTCAGCGGACACTACGGCGAGGCACCCGCCCGCGTAGTCCTCCATCAACGCGATGACGCTGCTGATCTCCACTCGCCGGACGAACTCCGGATAGGGAGCGTTGAGCACCCGATCGCAGCCGAACAGCACCGCTCCGTCGAGGTGCGTCCATCGCATCCCGTGACGGTTCGGTGCGAGGGCGTCGATGAGGTGCTCGTTCTGCGCCAGTCGCGCCGGGACCGCGTCGTACTCTGCTGCCTGGTAATCGGCGGGGGCGAATCCGAGTGAGACAGCCCGTTGCCGGACCTGGCTCTTGGCGAAGATGACTCGCCACGCCGAATCCACCGCATCGGCGACGCCGGCACCAGCGAGGAGCGCGCGCAGCCGATGCTCTGCCCGCGGGTCCGTCCGGGCCAGCCGTACGAGCCTGACTAGCAGCTTGCTGGACTTCGCGAGCCATTCGTCGATCACTTCGAACCGTCGGTCGTCCACTTCGGTCACCGCGGCGGTGAACAGCCGGTGCATCGCACCTTCCGGGCGGAGCCTGCGCACCCCGTTGAGCACGAAGCGGGGAGGGCTCTTCCATCCGGCGTGCGGGGTGAGGTCGCCGTCCACTCTGTAGTCTTCGGGCACGCCGCGCCGGCGCAATACGGCGGCGGTGATCGCGGATACGGCAGGGTCCTCGCCCATCATGATCGCGCCGAGCACGTCGAGCAGAACGGGATCGGTGCACGCCCAGACACAGCGCGTCGCGAGAGGTTCGCCAATCGCACTGCCGGCGGCGCCGTGGCTGCTGACGATTCCGTCGACGATGTGGAAGTCGGGCGGATACCGGTCGAGGAGATCCATGATGACGTCGGCACCGTCGCGTCGCGCCCGGTAGGCATCGTGCTTGTCGTCCGCAGGCAGAAGTCCGAACAGGTTTGCCAGGCACAGGGAAAACCCGAACTCCGGATGGGTTGTATTGGGTGCGACTGCGATGTGGAACTGGGCTTCTGCCCACTCCCGTCCGATCTCGGTGCCGTGCAGCACACTGGTCGTCGGGTAGTCCCCGATGGCCGTGTCGTGCGCGAGGTCGACCAGCGTGTATTTGGCGCCGCGGGGCGTGACTCCGGTATATCCCAGCGTGGCGGCGAGCGCGCCGTACGAGGGCTCAGCCAGCCAGGGATCGGGGCCGAAGCGGTTGCCGGCGACGCTGACTCGGTGGTACCCCTTCTCGTGCAGGAGGTCGACCAGGGCCTCGACCAGCGTGGGGGAGACTGCGGTACTCAGCTCTCCGTAGGCGGACATTCCAGCGGTGATCAGGACTTGGAAGTCCGCCGCTCCGTCACTGCGTGCCGCAAGCAATTCCCACAGACCGGCCCGCCCGACTGCGGACGCGACGAGCGCGGCATCCGGCTGGTCGCGGGCGATGGCGGCGACCACCGGCCGGTCAGCGGCCATGGCCGTCCCACGAGACCGGCAGTTCGCGCAGGCCGCCGGCCAGTGCCTGGTCCCGGATGCGCAACTCTTCGGGCGGTACGGCGAGCCGAAGGTTCGGCAAGCGGTCGAAGATCTTCGAGAAGGCGCTCTGCAACTCGACACGGGCGAGCGCCGAGCCGATGCAGCCGTAACGGCCGTGTCCGAATGCGACGTGCGGGCAAGGGGAGCGGGTGATGTCGAAGCGCTCGGGCTCCGCGAATACACCCGCGTCCTGGTTGGCTTGGTCGAACCCGAGGAGAACCAGTTCGCCGGCGCGGATCGTTACTCCGTCGAGGTCGACGTCGGCGCGCGCGTAGCGGGGGATGACGCCAGTGCTGGGCGCGCTCAGCCGCATGATCTCCTCGACCGCGTTGGTGATCAGGTTCGGCTCGGCGCGAAGCGCTGCGAGCTGGCTCGGGTTGGTGAGCAAGAAAACAGTGCCGAAGTCCAGTCGCGCGACCGTTGTTTCGTAGCCAGCGAACAACAGTACCGAGCAAACCAGGAACAGCTCGTCGTCAGTCAGGCGACCCTTGCCTGCCTCGCTGAACCCGAGAAGTTCGCTGAGGGCGTCGTCGGCGGGCTTTCGCCGCTTTTCCTTGATCAAGTCCGCCATGTACTGCTGCAGCTGCACGAACGAGGCCGTGGCGCGGTCGTGATCGGTCATGTCGCCGATGCCGTCCACCATGGACTGGAACTCGAGCCGGTCGCGGTAGGGCACCCCGAGCACCGCGCAGATCGTTCGGATCGGCAACGGCAGGGAGAAGTGCGCGCGGAGGTCGACCGGAGGAGTCATCCCGGCGACTTCGGAGAGCAGTTCGTCGACGATTTCGGCGACGTGCGGGCGGAGTTTTTCGATCCTGCGGGTCGTGAGCAACCGGACCATCAGGCTGCGCAGCCGTGCGTGATCCTCGACTTCCGTTTCGTAGTTGCCGAAGGGACCGCCGACCAACGCATCTGCCGAGTAGCGCGGAGCGGACTCGGGATCGGGATGGGACCTGCCCAGCCGATCGTCGTGGAACAACGCCCGGACATGGTCGTGCCGGGTCACCAGCCAGGCCGGACTGCCCGCTGGCGTGGTGACGATTTCGACCCGGCCGCGTTCGCCCAAGCGCGCATACGCGGGCGCGATGAAGCGCACATCATCACGCGGGAATGGCAGCCGCAGAGGGTGCCCGTCGAGACCTGGCCGCATGGCCCCTGCCTCCTGCCGGTTCAGAACAGCACTCCAGGGTCCTTGTCCAGCACTTCGTCCAGGCAACGTTCCGCGAGAGCCGCCAGCGTCCAGGCCGGGTTGCAGCACCCGGTGTGGCCAGGCACGAGAGCTGCGTCCATGACGTAAAGCCCGGGGGTGTTGACGACGCGGCCATACCAGTCGCATGCTTTGCCGAGCACCGCGCCGCCGAGCGGATGCCAGGTGTAGTTGCGGAAGGCATTGAGATCGGTGACCATCCCGCCAGTCGAGTCCGTCAAAGCCTTCAGCACTTCGCGGATGGCGCGCTGCGCCGTCGCGTCGCCGGAGTAGGGCCAGCGAAGCCGCACGTCGTCTTGCCGTTGCTCGTAGACCCACCGGCCCAGCCGATCTGGAATGCCCATGCCGGCTACGCTCATCAGATGCGCTTCGGCGGGTACCGGGGCTGGTCCGTGCTCCACAGTGGCCGGCACCGGCCGCTGCCATTCGGTGATCACAGTGCAGCCTGGCCCGCCTTGTCGCGCCATTGTTTTCTCCGGCACGTTGACCCGGATGAACAACCGGTTCCCGTTGTTTCCCCAGTGCCGGCCGACCTCGTCGTTCAAGGACGGGATGGCACCGGTCGCCCGTGCCCGGACCAAGAGTTTCGACGTGCCCGCTGAGCCCGCAGCCAGCACCAGCGCGTCCGTCGTGATCTCGAATAGTTCCTCGATCGCGCCCGATTCGTCGATGCGGCGTCCCCGAGCAACGTACTTTCCGCCTGCCGCGGCAATTTCCGTGACCACGTGCAACGGGCGGACTTCCGCGGCCCCGGTTTCCTCCGCCTCGGCGAGGTAATTGCGGTCGGTCGAGTTCCTCGCTCCGCTGTTGATGCCGTAAAGGTGGTTCCCGACGGTCGCCGAGGCCGTGCGAGTGCCGTCGAGTTCGTCACGGACGATATTCCAGTCGACAGCGACTGGCGTCCGGTGCCCCTCCAGGCCAGAGGACGCGGCGTGCTCGAGGAAGAGCCTGCTCGACGTATAGCGCTCGTGTTCGAGCAGATCGTCCGGGACAGTGGCGGCACCGAGCCGCTCGGCGACGCGCGGGTAGTACTCATCGGCCATTCGCTGGTAGTCCACGCCGGCCGGAAAGATCGTCGCGAAGAGCTTGGCGTCCGGCTTCATCAGCATCCCGGCGAACACCAGCGAGGTTCCACCGACCCCGGCACCGCAGACGATGTCGATGTTGTCGCCCTTGACCAGATCGACCAGCCCCGCATATTTCTCGAATAGCGCGGGCGGTGACTGCGGGAAGGTCGGCGAGGTCGCCAACCACGATGTCCGCTTGTCCGGTGAGAAGAACGCAGGGAAGGTGTCGCCATCGGAATCGACCGTCCAGCGTCGGCCGCGTTCCAGGACGATCGTCTGCACACCGGCCAGGGCGAGCCGGTTCGCGGCGATGGCGCCGGTCAAGCCGGAGCCGATTACGAGTGCGCGCGTCCGGTCCTTCCGGAGCGGGGGAAGGTCAGTCATCGCACCACCGGGTTCTGGTCGGGTTGTTCGGGCAAGATCCCGATCAGGCGCACCATGCGCGCTGATGGTCCCCGGGACCGCGGCGCTTCTTTTCGCTTGCCTGTCCGGAAAGAAGCCCTTCAGGAGAATCCTTGGACGGCATCGCAGTCCAGACAACCGATCTGCATCATCGGGCAACGATCCTGCGTCTTCGAGGGCAAGTCGCACGGCGGCGGTCGGCGGAGCGGGCGCGGTCGGCGATGCCGCGTTCGGTCACGTGCGGCGGCCTACGGCAGCATGCGCATCGGTTGTCTGAGGCGAGCGGGCATCTGTGCCCGGCGGTCACTCGGGTTGGGCCTGTGCGGAAGACTCCGCGGATCCTGTTTCGTGTGCGGGCAGTTCGTCCAGGACGGCATTGACCTTTATTCTCTCAGCTTGCGCAGCACTGGTCGTGTCCATCTCGTCGAGAATTGAGAGGGCTTGGGTCAGCAACTCTCGGGCCGCGGGCGTCTGTCCCAGGTCGGCCCGCGCATGGCCGAGCATGCGCAAGCACACTGCGATTCCCCAACGGTCGCGGCCGGCCTGGCGGAATTCCAGCGCCCGCTCGAGATGACCGACCGCGGTGCCGGGCTTTCCGGCTTGCCGGAACGTTTCGCCCAGTTCTGCGAGCGCGTGGCCCATCGCGTAATTGGCTTTGTCCGGTTCGAATGCGGCAACCGCTTCTTGGTTGTGCACGATGGCTTCATCGAACTCTCCCAAGGCGCGCAGAGCGAATGCGAGGTTGAGCGCAGCAGCACCTTGCGCGTAGCTGTCGCCGGACTTCTGAGCCAGGTCCACGGCTTCGCGATGCAGCGTGACGGACTCGGCGGCACGGCCCAGCAGACTGAGAGTGAGGCCCAGATTGCTCGCGGTGATCGCGGCGCCGGAAAGGTCGGCGATCGCTCGCCTGATTTGCAAAGCATCGGAGAGGCATTCGGCCCCTTCTTCGTAGTGGCCGCCGTCATTGTGTGCGATGCCTAGCTGATTCAGGGTCCGCGCTTCGCCGTCCCGGTCGCCCGCATTGCGGGTCGCCACCAACCCGACTTCCAGGGTCTGCCGCCACGTTTCGGGCCGCTTGGTGAGCTGGTAGAACGGGCCCAGCGCGGTCGCGAGTTTCCACGAAAGCTCGTTCTCGCCCGCGTCGAGAGCCTGCTTGACTGCTGCGGCGATCGTCTCATGCTCGCGCGTTGCCCAGGCGAGCGCTTCACCGTAGTTTTCGAAGCTCATCGGCGGACACGAATGCTCGAACGGCCGACTGTCCGGTGGACGTTGGCCTACCGCGACGACTTTCCACTCCGCGAGCACAGACGCGAAGTACCACTCGAGCACGCGGCGCTCGGACGCGGCTTGTTCAGCGGAAGTCTCGTCCTGCCGTGCGCATTCGGCGGCGTAAACGCGGAGCAAGTCGTGGAACCGGTATCGGCCCGGCGCGGTCTGGACAACCAGATGCTGCCTGGCGAGGCTGTCCAAACTCCGTCTGGCGGTGTCGGCGTCGACGCCGAGGAGAGCTGCTGCGGCCGGCAAGCTGAACTCGGCCCCGCGGTGCAGACCGAGAAGGCGGAACGTTCGTGCCAGCTCCGGCTTCAGGCTCTGGTAGGACACTGAGAACACCTGGCGCACCGCGGAGAACTCGTCGTCGGGCACGGAGAGCGTGTCGAGCCTGTCGTGCTCGGCCTGGAGTGCTTGGCACATGTCGGCGATGCCGCGATAGTCGCCGGTCGCGATGCGTTCTGCGACGATCCGGACAGCGAGCGGCAGCAGACCGCACCGCTCCACGAGTTCGGCGGCTGGTCCCGGTTCGGCGTCGACGGCTTCGTTTCCGACAGTTCGGCGCAGGAGTTCCAGCGCTTCGCCGGGGGAAAGCAGGTCGAGGGCGATCCGTGCCGCGCCGTCTCGCGCGACGAGCCCGGACAACCGGTTGCGGCTGGTGACGATCGCGACGCACCCGGCCGAACCCGGAAGGAGAGGGCGGACCTGTTCGGCGCTGACTGCGTTGTCCAGAAGCACGAGCACGCGCTTGCCGGACAACAGGGTTCGGTAGAGCGCTGCCTGCTCGTTCTGGTCGGCTGGCATCTCGTCGGGTTTCACGCCCAGCCCGTACAGCAAATGGCTCAGTGCGTCGGAGACGCTGGTCGGAGGCTGACGCGGGTCGAATCCGCGGAGATTGAGGAACAGCTGGCCGTCTGGGAACGCGTTGCGCAGCCCGTGCGCGACATGGACCGCCAACGCGGTCTTGCCGACGCCGGCAGTCCCGTCGATCGCGGAAATGACGACGGCGGAACCGAACGCTCCCCACGTGCCGTGGCGGCACAGATCGACCAGTCGTTTCTGCTCTGCTTCACGTCCGGTGAACCCGGACACGTCGTGCGGCAGCTGTCCTGGCGCGATTGCCTGCGGCGACGGAGCGGAGTTCATGCCTGACGGTTCGGCGTCAAGGGAACGCAAATCCGGGTCGTCGGCCAGGATGCGTTCGTGGAGGGCGCGAAGCGAGGCACCCGGTTCAATTCCGAGCTCGTCGATCAGCAGCGTGCGTGCGCGTTGGTAGGTCTGCAACGCATCGGCCTGCCGACCGCTGCGGTACAGGGCGAGCATCAGCAGCTCGTACGGCCGCTCGCGCATCGGCCGTTCGCCGATCAGCGAAGGGAGCTCAGCGAGGATGTCCGCGTTGCGGCCCAATGCGAGCAACGCCTCGGAGCGTTGCTCTAGGACGTCGAGGCGCAGCTCGCCGAGGCGGAGTCGGGCCGCCTCGGCGAACGGTCCGACTGCGTCTCCGAGCGGTTGCCCGTGCGACATGTCGAGGGCGGATTGCCAAGCATCAAGCGCTTTGGGCAGTTCGCCCCGGCTGAAGCGTGCTCGACCTTCGGCGATCGCGGTTTCGAATACTCGGACGTCGATGGCATCATCATCTAGTTGCAGGCAATAACCATGCCGGTTGCTCAACAGCAGGCGCGCCTCATGGCTTCGGTTCAGACTTGGCTCGAGCGCGCGCCGCAGTTTTGAAATGTAGGTGTAAATGCTGCCTTCGACGGTGCGCGGCGGCCGGTCGCCCCATACTGCGTCGATCAGCTCCTCGCGTGAGACGACGGTATTGGAGCGCAGCGCAAGTATCGCGAGGATAGTGCGTTGGAATGCGGGGCCAAGATCGAGGACTGCTCCGTCGTAGGTGGCACTGATCGGTCCCAGCAGTTCGATGAGCAAGCGTCGCCGTTCGGCATTGGCGGTCACCGTTCTCTCCTCCCTGGCGCTGCCCAGCGGACCGATGACGTCGCGATCGCGGCCTTTCTGCCGGACGACCTCCGGTTCGTTTGAGCACCGAGCGTAGCCGTCGACGCGTCGACTGGCTTGGGCCCAGAGGCCCTGGTGCCGGCGTGATGAAGCTGTTAATACAGGAAGAAGGCACCCAGTTCGTCAGGCGCTGACGCGTCCGTCGTACTCGCCGCAGATGCGACCGCACCGAATCCCGGTGACCAAAGCGCTTGCCGCCTCTCGCATGGCGTACCGGGCCTGGACGTCCGCGCCCACGAGATTGCCGTATCCATGCAGCAGGCTTGAGTGGGATTTGTGGATCACCGGTACGCCTGCGCGTTCGAGCAGACGGGCGTACTCGATTCCCTCATCGCGGAAGGGATCGAATCCGGCAGTGGCGATATAGGTGGGCGGAAGGCCGGCAAACGCGGTTTCGCGCAGGACGGAGACTCGCGGGTCGCGGTAGTACGCCGGGTCAGGCAGGTACTGGTCTCGGTACCAGGCCAGCGTTTCCCGGTTAGTCAGGAAGCCGGTCCCGAACAGTTCGTGCGAGCGGTGGTCGCCGACCGCATCTGTGGTCGGGTACAGCAGCAGGCTGAACGCAGGCGGCGTAATCCGCTGGCGCACCGCGTCGTGGGCCACGACCGCAGCCAGGTTCCCGCCCGCGCTGTCTCCGCCGACAGCGATCGTGCCGGGCAAGATGTCGTGGTCGGCGGCGTGCTCGACCAGGTGGCGGTAAAGCGCACTGGCGTCGTCGACGGCTGCCGGGAAGGGATTTTCCGGCGCTAATCGGTATTCCGCGGCTATCACGCGAATTCCGGAGTGCTCGGCGAGAAAGCGGCAGATGCCGTCGTGCGTGTCCAGGCTTCCCAGCACGAAGCCGCCGCCGTGGAAGTAGAGCAGGGCGGCCCCGGCCCTGCCGAGGCCGCGCGGCCGGTAGGTGCGCGCCCGCAAAGGCCCAGCGGCACCGGGCAGGACGAAGTCCTCCGTGCGGACCGAACGGCAGACACCGGCCGATGCGCTCAGCGCCGCCGCGTCCGCGTTACGTCTGAGATCGGCGAGATCTTCGGCTTCGTGCGGTTCGCCGCGAAGGGACATCCGGTCGAGTTTGAGGAGCAGTTGCGCGGTTGCGCCCAGCCGGTTGCCGTCTACGGTGATCGCCGGTCCGCTCAGCAAACGGGTGACCGGCTCAGGCATGCTCAGGATGCTGGCGGCGATATGGGTCGCCGCGCGGAGAAACGTTCGGTGCGCAGGGAAACTCATTGTCGCCTCCGATCGTCAAGCGCGGTCAGGACACCGTGGACCTCGTCCGGGGAACGCGAAATCAGCGGAGCCGGATGTTGCCCGGGCGAACCGCTCTTGCTTGCACGTTCCGACTCCGTGCCCGTCGGCTGCCGGGGGCGCGGCGTGAAGACGGCGCATGGCGACCGCGATCCGGTGATCTTGCCTGCCCGGAGACGAACGGAAGCGCTACGCATCCGCGACGTGACGGATCGCCGGGGCGGGTGCGAAACCTCGGCAGTCTTACGGGCACGGATTCCTGTCTTCGCTGTCAAGAGTCAGCGAATTGCTTGCCGATTCCAGATCGATGTCGCGATAGTGGACAGCGGAACAACCGTGCGGTGGAAGGCGGGACCGTGTTCTCATCCGAGGAGCCAGACAAAGAAGCGGCAACGCCCGCGATCGCGGTCGAAGGTGAGCGGCGCGTTTCGCTGCCCGTCGACGGCGTCCTCGTGCCGCAGGCAGTCCTCGCCGGTCGCCTCGATTCCTGGGTCGACCGGCTGCTGCCATGGCTGGACGAGCAGCCGTGCGAGCGTTCCCGGCAGTGCTACCTCGATTTGCTCTGCGGCCTGTGTGCGGGGGCCGATGCGCTGCGGGCGCTCGAGCGCGGGGACCTGGAACGGTCTGCTGAGCGTGCCAAGTCGGCCATCGTGCTGCTTCAACCGCTAGGGCAGGACGACATCGTCCTGCCCTAGCGGCTCGCCTGGCCGCCTGGCCGGTTGTCCTCCGGGGAAGCATTGCCGCGCCCACAAGGGCAGCGGCGGTCTCTGACGGACCGGCAAGATCCATGCTCCGCATAGCGTGGGCGTGGTTCGTCGGCATCGGTCGAGTGGAGTCCAGTCGTGAGGCACCTGAGCAAGCGGTGGACGTGCTGTCTGGGCGCGAGCGTCTTCGCTCTGATGGCTCTTGCCGTGCCCGCCTCCGCGCAGGAGCAGCCGGCCGCTCCGCCAGTCCTCGATCCGAGAAGCCTGCAACCCGGCCAATGCGCGCCGCCCTCGTCCGTGGTGGTCAAGGCTGTTCCCTGGGCGCAGACCAGGCTGGTGCCTGAACGCGCCTGGCCGCTTTCGCGAGGCGGTGGCCAGCTCGTCGCCGTGATCGACACGGGTGTCGACGGTTCGGTGCCTCAGCTCGCGGGCAAGGTCGAACCCGGCCAGGACATTGTCCGAGGCAACGCTCCGGCGCAGGACGACTGCGTCGGGCACGGCACATTCGTGGCCGGGATCATCGCGGCGAGCCAGACGCCCGGCATCGGGTTGGCAGGCGTCGCTCCAGACGCTCGGATCCTCCCGATTCGCCAGACGACGAACGGACAAGACGGTACGAATTCCCGCATGGCCACTGCCATCCATGCTGCGGTCGACGCTGGCGCGCGCGTACTGAACATTTCTGCAGCGAGCAGCTTCAGTACGTCCGACCTCGAGTCCGCGGTCGACTACGCGGCCTCGCGTGATGTCCTGATCGTCGCGGCGGTGTTCAACGACGCGCAGAACGAGAACGCCGTGTCATATCCGGCGGCTTATCCGAAGGTGCTCGCTGTGGCCGCGGTCGGGCCGGACAGCCAGCGCGCGTCGTTCTCCGCGGTCGGCGACTACGTCGATATCGCCGCACCCGGCGTGAACGTCCTGAGCCTGGCTCCGGGAGGAAGCGGTCACGTTCTCGGCAGCGGCACCAGTTTCGCGGCTCCGTTCGTCGCAGGGACAGCGGCGCTGGTCCGTGCCCGGTATCCGGATCTGACCGCGGCTCAAGTCAAGCACCGGCTCGAAGCGACAGCAGATCATCCGGCAAGCGTCCTCCCGAGCCCGGCAGTCGGCTGGGGCGTCGTCAATCCGTACGCGGCAGTGAGCCGGATCCTGCCGGAAGAGCACGGTGCTGCGGCAGTGCCTGCTCGTCTGACGACGGTCGCGGGGCCCGCGCCGGCTCCCAGCCTCGGCGCAGGCAATGCCGCGGCCTTGGTCGTGGGCGGCAGTGCTGCGGTTCTCGGCGTATGCGCCCTTGCCGGCGCGCTGATCGTCCCTCGCGGCCGGAGCCGAGGTTGGCGGCCGACCGGATTCGAGCAGCCAGCGACTGGCGAGGAAGAGGTCCGCGCGTGAGCACGATCGTCATCAGCAGGATGCCCCGCCAGCCCGGCCCGCCGATGCCAGAAGGCCAGTTGGAGCTGCAGGAGCCGCCCGTGCTGGCCGATGCCGGCAGCATGGGGCTGACGCAGGCGATGACGGTGCTCCCGATGGTGCTGATGGGCGGGGCGATGGCCCTGATGTACACCGGTTCCGGCGGCGGCCCGTCGAGCTTCATCGGCGGCGGCATGATGGGCGTCGCGATGGTGAGCATGATGCTGGGGCAGCTCACCAACGCAGCGGGTGCACGGCGCAGCAAGATGAAGAACGAGCGTCGGGACTACCTCCGGTACCTGGGACAGGCCCGTGACCAGATGAAGGAGGGGATGCGCCAGCAGCGCCAGGCTGCGGCATGGGACAACCCCGATCCGGCCACGTTGTGGTCGTTGTCGATGGGCGGCCGCCTCTGGGAGCGACGCTCTGGGAACGAGGACTTTGGCGAAGTGCGGATCGGCCTGGGGGAGCAGCGCTCGGCGATCAAACTGGTGCCGCCCCAGACCAAGCCGGTCGAAGACCTTGAGCCGCTGTGCGCGATCGCGCTGCGGCGGTTCATTCGCGCGCACAGCTCGGTGCCCGGAATGCCGATGGCGCTCTACCTGCGGGGGCTGTCGAGCGTCGGAATCGGCGGAGACCAGGAGGTCGCCCGCGGCTTGCTGCGTGCGTTGCTCGCGCAGCTGGCGACCTTCCACGCGCCGGACGACCTGCGGATCGCGGTGCTCACGAACCAGGCTGCTTCCCGGCAGTGGGAATGGGCGAAGTGGCTCCCTCATGTCGCTCATCCGTCCGATGTGGACGCTGCAGGGCCGGTGCGGTTGTTCGCGACAGACCACGACGAACTGATGGGCGTTCTCGGGACCGCGTTCACCGAGCGGTCAGCCTTCGACGCGGGTGCCGTGCCGAATTCGACCGAGCCGTACCTGGTGGTCGTTGCGGACGGTGCCAAGCTGCCTAGAGATTCGAGGTTCCTGGCCGGCGGGATGCGGAATGCGGTGCTGCTGGAGATCGGGACCCGGGAGCCTGGGGTGCACTCGCTGCAGCTGGTCGCCGAGCCCTCTGTAGTGTCCACTGTGGATGAAGAAGGAGTGGAGAGCGGGTTGCTGGCTCCGGATTTCCTGAGCCTCACCGGCGTCGAGACGTTCGCGCGCGGCATCGCGCCGTTGCGCACGGCGGGCGGCGCAGTCGATTCGTCCGAACCCCTGACGAACGATTTCGAGATGACGAGGCTGCTCGGGATCCGCGACGTCCGGAACTACGACGTCCATGCCCTGTGGCGGGCTCGGTCGCGCTCCGGCAAGCTCCGGGTGCCGATCGGCATCGGACAGGACGGTTCGGTTGTCGAGCTGGACATCAAGGAGTCGGCGCAAGGCGGGATGGGGCCGCACGGGGTGCTGATCGGCGCCACCGGCTCGGGCAAGAGCGAGCTGCTGCGGACCTTGGTGATCACGATGGCGGTGACCCACTCGTCCGAGGTGCTGAACTTCGTGCTGGTCGACTTCAAGGGCGGGGCTACCTTCCTTGGCCTTGACGAACTGCCGCACACGTCCGCGGTGATCACGAACCTGGCGGACGAGTTGCCGCTAGTCGACCGGATGCAGGTGTCCCTCCACGGCGAGTTGATCCGGCGGCAGGAGCTGCTCCGCCAGTGCGGGCACAGCTCGCTGCTCGAGTACGAAAAGGCACGCGCCGCCGGCAGCCAACTGTCGCCGCTGCCGACGCTTTTCATCGTCGTCGATGAATTCAGCGAGCTGCTCGCCAGCAAACCGGAATTCATGGACCTGTTCGTCATGATCGGACGGCTGGGCCGCAGCCTCGGCGTCCATTTGCTGCTCGCCTCGCAACGGCTTGACGAGGGCCGGATCCATCAGGTCGAAGGGCACTTGTCCTACCGGATTGCGCTGCGGACCTTCTCCGGGATGGAGTCCCGCACTGTCATCGGCGTGACGAGCGCGTACGAGCTTCCCGCCGCACCGGGCAACGGCTACCTGAAAATCGACATGCACACCCTCGTGCGGTTCAAGGCCGGCTATGTCTCCGGCCCGGTGCCGGCCGCTCCGCAGGCGATCGCCGGGCGTGCGGACGGTCCGATGCTCGTCTCCGAGGTGGTTCCGTTCTCTCTGGGGTACCAAGCGCCTGCTATCCCCGTGGGCCAGCCGCTGGCGGCCGGGACAGCGCCGGTCGAGCCGCTGTCCGAGGAAGACGAGGAGACCTTGCTTACGGTGCTCGGCAACCGCCTCAAGGGACAGGGACCGCCCGCCAGGCAGGTCTGGCTTCCGCCGCTGGACAGGCCGCCGACACTGGACAAGCTCCTTCCGGGGGTCGCGCCGGATCCGCGGCGCGGGTTGACCGCGGGCGACTGGCGAGGCAGCGGCGCGTTGCGCGCCCCGGTCGGAGTGATCGACCGGCCATTCGAACAAGTCCGCGAGCTGCTCGTCGCGGATCTCGCCGGCGGAGCGGGCCATGTAGGGGTCGTCGGCGCTCCGCAGGGCGGCAAGTCGACCGTGCTCCGGACCCTGGTCATGTCGTTGGCGCTGACACACACACCGGATGAGATCCAGTTCTACTGTCTCGATTTCGGCGGCGGCGCGCTGGCCGCGGTCTCCAGCCTCCCGCACGTCGGTTCGGTGGCGGCGCGGATGGATCGCGACCGCGTCAAGCGCACGGTCGACGAAGTGGTGGGGTTGCTGGAACTGCGTGAGCGGGGATTCGCGGAGAACGGGGTCGAATCGATGTCGGCCTACCGGCGGCTCCGCCGTACCGGAGCGGTGAACGACGCGTTCGGCGACGTCTTCCTGGTCGTCGACGGCTGGCACACCCTCCGCCAAGAATACGAGGACCTCGAGCGGGTGCTCTCGGAGGTCGCCGCGCGCGGTCTCGGCTACGGCATCCACATCATCGCTTCCGCGACCCGTTGGTCGGAGATCAGGCCATCGCTGCGAGACCTCCTGGGCACGCGGTACGAGCTGCGGCTCGGCGACCCGCTCGAGTCCGAGGTGGGCAGCCGGGCAGCGCGCGGAGTACCGGACGCGCCAGGCCGGGGTCTCACTCGCGAAGGCGCGCACTTTTTCGCCGCGCTTCCCCGGCTGGACGGCATCAGCGAAACTGAGGATCTGTCGGAGGCGCTCAAGGCGCTGGTCGAAGACGTGACCGACTTCTGGCCTGGCGACCCGGCACCCGGCGTGCGGCTTCTCCCGCCGGTTCTGCCGGCTTCCGAGCTGCCGGCGCCAACCGGCGATGTACGGGTCCCGCTCGGGCTGGACGAGCGTCGCCTGCAGCCGCTCGTCCACGACTTCGAAACCTCGCCTCACCTCATGGTGTTCGGCGATGCCGAAACCGGGAAGACCAACGTGCTGCGGCTCGTCGCCCGGGCGGTCATGAACCGGTACCAGCCCGACGAGGCCAAGTTGCTGCTCGGCGACTTCCGCCGGGATCTGTACCAGATCGTGCCGGAGCCTTACCGGGTCGGCTATGCGGTCAGCACCGACGCGCTCGGCGAGCTGGTCCGGGCAGCCGAGACCACCATGCGCGGACGGCTTCCGGGCACCGACATCACGCCGGACCGGCTCCGCATGCGCGACTGGTGGACGGGCGCGCGTTTGTTCATGCTCATCGACGACTACGACCTGATGACCGCGGGCATCGGCGGTCCCCTCGACCCTCTCGAGCCGTTGCTGGCCCAGGGCGCGGACATCGGATTGCACCTGATCATCGCTCGCAGCACTTCGGGCGCCATGCGGTCGATGATGGATCCGGTCCTCCGCAGGCTGTGGGAACTCGGCGCGCCGGGTGTCCTGCTGTCCTATCCGAAAGAGGAGGGCAAGTTCCTCGGCGAGGCAGTCCCGCGCACGCTCCTGCCAGGCCGCGCGCAGTTCGTCACCCGCCGATCCGTCCAGCTCGTCCAAACCGGGTACGTCGATCTGGCTGAAGACGGCCCTCGATGAACCGCCGCGAAGAAGGTGACCGTTCGTGACCAGCTCAGTGATCGACGACCTCTGCCGCATCACGGTCGTCGCGGCCAAAGGCCGGACCGACCTTTCGATCCCGGTCCAGATGACCGTTTCGGAGCTCCTGCCCACGCTCCTGCGCCATGTGGACCCGGCTCAGGACGGTGGGATCGATGCCTGGGTCCTCCAGCGGGTCGGCGAAGAGCCGCTCGACCCTGACGGGACCGCGGACTCACTCGGACTGCTGGACGGCGACGTGCTGTACCTCCAGATGCGAGAGGCTGCTATGGCTCCGGTCCATTTCGACGACCTCGTCGACGGAGTGGCGACCGCCATTCGGGAGCGTCCGGACCGATGGCGTCCGGCGATGACCAAGCATCTCTACCTCGGGCTGGCGGCTTCGGCGCTCGTCATCGCGTTGTTCGCCCTCCTGATCGCGGGGCCGCTGCTGCCTCGAGCGCTCGGCGCGGGGCTGTTGGCGGTGCTCGCCGGGGTCGCGGGCACCGTCTGCTCGCGCAGCCTCGGCGCTCCGGCCGCCGCGTGCGTTTTCGGATTGGCGGCCGCTCCGTTCGCGAGCTTCAGCGGCCTGCTCTTGCCCAATCTGTTTCAATCTTCCGCAGCTGCGGCCGCGACCGTTCCCGGGCCGTTCGGCTGGTCAGTCGGTCCGTTGTCGGCCGCCAATTTCCTAGCCGCGGGTGCGTTAGGTGCCTTGACCGCGACTGCTGTCTCAATCGGGGTGGGTATCGTCCGCCCGGCCTTCGTAAGCGTCGCAGCGATCGGAGTCGGTGTCGTTCTGGGCGGCACGGTCGATCTAGTCTGGAGCATCGGCCGGGTCGGGGCGTCCGGCCTCGTGGCGGTGACCGCGTTGGTGTGCACGATCTTCGGACCGATGAACGCAGCCAGACTGGTGCGCCTGCGCCTTCCGCTGATGCCTGAGACGATCGAACAGTTGCAGGAAGACATCGACCCGTTGCCCGGGCCGCAGCTCATGTCTCGGGCCAAGTCGGCAGATCGGTACCTCAACGCGCTCAGCGTGGCCGCCGGTGTGCTGTGCTCGGCTTGCGCGATCATTCTCGTGCCCGCCGAAGGCTGGGCTCCGCGCACGTTGGGGTTCCTCGTCGGCGCTGCGATGCTGCTGCGATCCCGGGTGCTGGTGAGCGCGTGGCAGCGCTCGTCGGCAGTTGTGCCTGGTGCGGTGGCCGCTTGTGCGCTGGCGCTGACCCTCGCCGGAGGCATGCCGCCTTGGGGCCGAGCCGGGATCGCTCTCGTGCTTGGTGCTGCCGCGATTGCCCTCTCGTTCGGTTCCGCCTATCTGCCCGGGCGGCGACTGGTGCCGTTCTGGGGCCGATGGGCCGAGATCTCGGAGTCGCTGATGGCCCTCGCCGCGATTCCCGTGCTGCTTCAAGTGCTCGGCGTCTACTCCTGGGCGCGCGGGCTGTTCGGATAGGGGATTCCCGTCGCAGTTCGGCGATCGCTGATGGCTCGTGGGGAAGCAACTGCCGGTGCGGGGGTGCATTCCGGTTTCTGCGCGCTTCCCGGCAGCGAGACCCGGTCCTAAATTCGGAGTTCGAGGCTGAACGGACCGTGGAGAGGACACCGTGCAGAACAAACGCGACCAGCTGCACGCCTACCGGTATCTGGCCGCCCGGCTCGTGTCTGCTCTGGTGCGGGCGGAGCCGGACGCTCCGGAAACTCCGGTTCGGCGCGCGACGACCGGAACCGTGATCGGCGCGATCCTCGCCGTGGTGCTGGTCGCTGGATTCGCGGTGTACGGCCTGATCTCGGGCGGCGGCAACAAGGCTTGGGCGGCTCCAGGCGTTGTCGTCGTGGAGAAGGAGACCGGGAATCGGTATGTGTATCTCGATGGCACGCTGCGACCGGTCCTGAACTATGTCTCCGCAATGCTCGCCAACGGAAAACAAGCCCCGGTCGAGACGGTCAGCCGGAAGTCGCTGGCGGGCGTGTCGCACGGCCAGGCGATCGGGATCATGGGCGCCCCGGACGCTCTGCCGACTCCAGCCGCGTTGTCCGGCGGACCGTGGTACAGCTGCGCCGCCAGCCACCCGCAACCCGACGGCAGCAGCGCCCCGGCCATCCTTCTCGGCCTCGAGCCGGAACAAGCCGCTCCCGTGCCCGAGGCGCGGGCTGTGCTGGTGCGTGCAGACGGGACCGACTACCTCGTATGGCGCGACGAGCGGATGCGCGTGTCGGGGGCCAGCGCGCTGGCCGCGCTCGGGTTCATGTCGGTACAACCCGTTCCGGTCAGTCCAGCGTGGTTGAACACGCTCGCGAGCGGCCCAGATCTCGCGGCGCACTTGCCGGACGGGACGGGCAGCCCTGGCCGCTCGGTCGGCGGCGTGCCGACCAGGATCGGCCAGGTCCTTGTCAGCGATACCACCTCCGGGCACAAGGACCAGTTCGTCGTCCGGAAGGACGGTTTGGCTGCTGTCAGCCAAACCGACGCGGCTCTCCTGCTCGCCGACCCTGCTGCGGCCGCGGCCTACCCCGGCGGTTCGCCGGTGCCGATTTCGGTGAGTTCCGCAGACATCGCTCAAGCTCAGCTGGCTGGGTCGGCGGCGACGCCGGGCTACCCACCGTTGCCGCCGCAGCCGCTTGATCTGCTGTCCGCCGCAGGAAGCACTTTGTGCGTGCAGCTGTCGTTTTCTTCGGACAAAGGCGCGCTCGCCCAGCTGGTGACAATCCCGTCCGGACGGACGAGACTGGCGCCTGCCGAACTGCCGGCCGCGGTGGGGAATGCGGATCGCGTGGCGGTGCCGGCCGGAGGCGGCGCCCTCGCCTTGGCCCAATCCGCCCCCGGGGTCTCCGCCGCGGCGCTGTTTCTGGTCACCGACCTCGGTGTCAAGTATCCGGTGCCGTCGGCGGACGTCGCCGCCATGCTCGGCTTCGCCGGAGTGAGACCCGTTCCTGTTCCCACGTCGGTGCTCGGGCTGATCCCGACCGGCCCGGTCCTGGATCCCGTTGCTGCTCGCACGGAATGGAGGCAGACCCGATGATCGGCAAGAACCGTTCTCGCAAGCAGGCTGCGCGGATGCCGTCCGGCTCGCGGTTCGAGGGGCGGAAAGTCGGCAATGCGCTCGTCGTCGGTCCTCCCGGCACGAGCAGGCCCGCAGTGATCGAATGGGCGAATGTGCTCCCGGCTGATCCGGACCGTCAAGTGGTCGTTCTCGACCTGCCCTTTCCGAGCAACCCATGGACCTGGACAGCAGTTGTTGAGGTACTTCGCGACGTAGGTCCGGTCCGGTTGGCGGGTGCGGGCACTGGAACCGGCCAGACCGCGGTGGCGGGTTGGCTCGCCGCGCAGCTTGACGTCGAAGTGCTGGCTCCGGACGGCGGTGTCCGGCCTCTCGGGGACGGCACTTTCGTCGAAGGACCCGCTGGAGCGGGCAGATGGCGCAGGTTCCGTCCGGGACAGCCGGCCGAGCCTGCCACTGTCCGCTTCCCGGTACCCGTCTGGGAGGCGTCGCTGCCGGAGCCGGCCGACCTCGCCCAGGCTCTTGGCAAGCAGTGGCGCGTTGACCAGATCGCAGCCGGTCTTTGGGTGCGCAGCACGCAGGCGCGCAGCGACGCGCACGCCCGTTCGGTCCATGCTATGCCCTACCACGCCGAGACCCTGACGATCGTGGTCGGCAGTCCGGGGGTGCCGCCCGTTCCCGCGTCGACGGTGGCACGGGTTCTGACCGGATTGCCCGACGACGTGCGCGCGCGGGCACGTGTCGCGCCGTTCGGTTCGCAGACCGAGAGTCTCGGGCAGCTCGTGGCGAACGAGGCGGGACAGCCAGTGGTCTGTTACGGCGGTTTGCCGGTCGGCGGGCCCGCTCCCGGAACCCGGGTCGTGGTCGCGATCGACGACGACGGCCAGTCCGCCTGGCGGCCGTTCGCGACCCAGGTCGGCTACCTGCCAGGGGGATCGGAGCCAGTCGTTCTCGAACGTCGTGCCCCGTTCGACAATGTCTCAGCCAGCGGCCCGGCAGTGCATTGGCTCAGCACGGACATTGTCGTCGAAGTGATTCCGTCCGGCTTGTGGATCCGGCCGCCCGAAGCTCCCCCGTGCGCCTCCCGGATCCGGGCTGTCGAGCTGGATCCGCGGTGGATCAAGGTGGCTATCGGCGATCCCGACCGGCCCGCGGCGAACGAGTTGTCGGTGGCTGCTGTCGAACTCCTCGACCGGCTTGACGGCGCGGACCGTCGGCAGGTGCGGTTCATGTTCCCCACCGCTCCAGCCTCACCGGGGCGGATCGAGCCGGCGCCGGTCTCCAACGTGGACCTTCCTCGGACCGGGGCGCTGTCCGAAGACGCACCTACGAACGTGCTCTGGCGGCCTGGTCAGCAGCTTCCCGCACCGGCCGAGTTGTCGCTGCCGCCTGCCTCCGTCGTGGCTGTCGAATCGTCTGTTCATGAGCATTCGGCGACAAAGGTCCCGGCTCCGCGGCACAGTTCCCGAGGAATCCAGGACGTGCTTGAGGTCGCGTTGCCGCCGCTGCCCGACGAGCCGGAACTGGCCGCGCCGCTGGAACCTGTGGACGAGCTGGTGCCGGAGCCGATCGGGTACGTGGGCGAGGTGATCGATCCGCAACATCAGAGCACGCTGGAGGAACGTGACCTCCTGCGCCGGGCTCTCGGCACGGAGTACGACAACTTCGCCAGTGCGGTGGTGCGGCTGCTGTCCCGCCAACCTGGTCTGCGGGCGGTGGAGGGCGAGGCGCTGGAAGCAGTGGTCACTGATCTCGTCGGCGTGCAAGTGTATCTGGCGAACGGCGGAGCGAGGACGAGTGCCGCTTTGAACGCCGGCCCGCTCAGCGCGCTGCGGTCTTACGCGTGTTGCGTAATGTCCGGTCTGCGCCGGCTGCCTTCCCACCGCGGTCCGGTGCTGCACGTTGAGCGCGTTGCCGCGGATTCGGGAGTGGGCACTGTTGTAACCTCCGATCGCTTCGTCAACGCGGTTTCGTCGACGAATGCGGGCTTGCCCGAAGGCTCCGAATGCCTCGTCTGGTCGGTGACTGGCCGTCGCGTGGCTGACGTTGCGCCCTCGGATCCTTCGATGGCCGGGCGTGTGGTGTTCTCACCGGGCAGGTCGTTCAAGGTCCTGCGGAACGGCGGCGGCCGGGTTCTTCTGCGTGAGGTTCTCGATCAGCACGAGCCGGCCGAGATCACCAGTCGCGACAAGCAGATCCTGAACCGGCTGGAGCGGGTCGCCGAGGCAAGGGACGAGCAGTCCGGCGCCTTCGCCCTCCGGCTCACCGCCAGGGAACACCCCTGGCTGATCGGCGGGCTGGACTTGTGCAAGCAGCAGGCGGCAGGCGCGTTCGAGGCGGTCGGATGAGCCGGATCCGCTCGCGGGCGGGGAGAAGACCGAAGGGGCACGATTTCGGCCGTACCTCGGCCATTTTCGCCGCGGGAACTCGGTCGGGACTGGCCAGCGGCCGGATAGTAACGAGCCGAATGCCGAGTGCGGGATCGCCGGTGCCGCGCGTATCCGTACCTGGCTCGCGGTTCCGCGCGGGATCGTTCGACGGGTTCGTCCGGGACTAATTCCTTCAGCCCGGGGACTGAGTCTCCGCCCGTCTTCAAAGGAGGCGCTGTGACTCGCCCGATGCTCTTGGTGTCCGCTGACCGCTCCAGTGGTTACCGGACGTTGTCTGCCGCGCTTTCCGCCGCTTCGGAGGGCTCGGTGATCAGCATCGCGCCCGGACGCTACGAGGAAAGCGTCGTCATCACGAAGGTGGTCACGATCGTCGCCGAGCGGGGCACCGTCGAGCTGTTGTCGTGGAGCGGAAGCACTCTCATCTGCGCCGCCGAAGCGGTCAAGGTGACCGGGTTGACCGTGATCGGGCAAGACGAGCAGCAGGTGGCGTTGGACGTTGTGCGCGGTCAGTTGGACGTCGAAGCGTGTGACATCTCGGGCCGGGGCTGGGCCACGGTGCAGGCGCGGGAACAGGGTTCGATCGCCATGCGGGACTGCCACGTGACGAACAAGGCCGGCGCTGGCGTGGTCGTGACTTCTCAGGTCCGGAGCGCAGTCGAGAACTGCGTGATCGAGGACCTCGAGACTTCTGCGGTCGTCGTCGCCGAAAGCGGCGACTTGCTCTTGAAGCGGACGATTCTGCGCAATGCCAACGGGAACGGGCTGTACTTCACCGGCCGTGCGACCGGCAGGATCGAGGACTGCGAGATCATCGGGATGCGCAAGCCTGCTGCGGCCTTCGCGGACGAGAGCTCGCCGTCAATGGTGCGCACCACGCTCCGAGAGTGTGTCGACTCGGGGATCTACTTGACTACCCGCAGCCGGGCGGTGATCGAGGATTGCCTAGTGGACGACGCGGCTGGACACGGCCTCGCGGTCGCGGAGGGCGCCGATCCGGTCGTCCGCCGGTGTCGCGTCAGCGCGGCCGGTGCGGCGGGGATTCATGTGACCGGGCGATCCCGCGGCACGTTCGAAGGCTGCGAGGTTGCGGGTGCGGCGACCGGCGGCCTGGTCGTCAGCGGCGCGAGTACAAGTTCCTTCAGAACGACGACTGTCGCCGGCGGTGCCGGAGTGTGGCTCGACGAGGACTCAGCCGCGGAGTTCGACGGCCTGGTGCTCGACGGTCTGGACGGCGTCGCGCTCAGCGTGCGGTCCGGCTCGAACCCGATGGTTCGGGATCTCCGCGTGGTCAATTGCCAAGGAGACGGCATCGAGGTCGTTGATCAGGGCCGTGGGCGGTTCGAGAAGGTCGAGGTCATCCAGACGCGGGGGACCGGCATCCGGGTGGGCAGCGGGGGCAGTCCCACGCTTTCGGGCCTCAGGGTCGAGGGCTGTGGGGTAGTCGTCGCGTCGGGGGGCTCGGGAAGCCTCCGCGACGGCGAGATCTCTGCCGCACCGTCGGACGGAGTGGTCGTCGAGGGCGGGGGAGAGGTGAGCCTGACCCGTCTTACGGTGCGGGCAGCTCGCCGCCACGGCGTGGTCGTTTCCGTCGGGGCCAGGGCAAAGCTGACGTCCTGCAAGGCGATTTCGAATGCCTGCGACGGACTCGTCGTGCATAGCGCGGATCCGGTTTCGATCAAGGACTGCGAGGTCGCTGACAACGGTGGGCGGGGACTGCGGCGGGCCGCCGCGAGCGAAAACCTGAGCGTGGTGAACCTGTCGAGCCTTGACGGGGGGCAGTCGGACGAGAGCAGTGCCGCGATCAGTTCCGTCGGCGAGACGGCCCCGCAGCGGCCGGTCGGGCCGCCGCATGCGGACGGACGGCCCGGCGACCCGATCGCCGAACTGCACGGCCTGGTCGGGCTGGCTGGGGTCAAGGACGAGGTCACCACGCTGGTGAACCTCAACAAGATGGCGCAGCGCCGCCAGGAGATGGGCCTCCCGGCGCCGCCGATGAGCCGGCACCTCGTCTTCGCGGGCCCCCCAGGCACCGGCAAGACCACTGTCGCACGGCTGTACGGGACGATCCTCGCGGATCTCGGCGTTCTCCGGGAAGGACACCTCGTCGAAGTAGCCCGGGCTGATCTGGTCGCGCAAATCATCGGCGGCACGGCGATCAAGACCACTGAGGCGTTCACCCGAGCGCTCGGCGGGGTGCTGTTCATCGACGAGGCGTACACGCTCAGTTCGTCCGGGCAAGGCGGCACCGGGCCGGACTTCGGCCGCGAAGCGATCGACACGCTCGTGAAACTGATGGAGGACCATCGCGACGACGTTGTGGTCATCGCGGCCGGCTATTCTGCGGAGATGTCGGGATTCCTCGACTCGAACCCCGGTCTGGCGTCGCGGTTCAGCCGCACGATCCATTTCGTCAACTACAGCCCGGCCGAGCTGGTGACGATCGTGGAACAGATGTGCGCGAAGCACAGCTACGAACTGGAGCCTGCTGCTCGTCGTGCACTCGCAACGTACTTCGAACGGATGCCGCGCGGCGAAACGTTCGGCAACGGCCGCGACGCCCGGAAGACGTTCGAGGATATGGTCGACCGGCAGGCGACGCGGCTTGCCGTGACTGCCGACGTCGGCGACCTCACGCGGCTGACCGCCGCGGATCTAGCGCCTGGGCAGGGGCAGGCTGCGGACGGCGCTGGGGGCCGGACGAGCGAGCAGCCCGAAGCGTTGCGTGCCCTCGTCGGACTCGTCGAGATCAAGAGGGCGCTGACTGGCATGATGTCCACATTGGACGGAAGGAAGCCCAGCGAATGCGGTGCGCTGCTCTCCGGGCCGGCTGGAACCGGCAAGCGGACGGTAGCCGCGGCGTACGGCGAACTGCTCCGGGGCGCCGGTCTGCTGAGCCGCGGCCAACTCGTCGAAGTCGAGGCCGGCATGCTGGTCGGCCGCTGGCTCGGCCAGACGCGCAGATTGGTGCGCAGAGCGTTCGACCGTGCTCGCGGCGGAGTGCTCTACCTGACAGAGCTTCCGGCCCTCGACGACCATCCGGGCGATCTGGTCGACGGGGCCGTCGCGGTACTCGTCGCGACGGCCGACGAGTACCCTGACGTGGCATTGCTCGCCGCGGGAGAAAGCGGCCCGCTGAGGAGTTTCTTTGCCCGGCATCCGGAACTGGTGGCGCGCTTCTCCGGGCGGCTCGAGTTCGCGGGGTACACGGCGGGCGAGCTGGCCGCGATCGCGGTCGGCTACGTCGAAGACCGTGAATACGTGTGCACCGGCGAGACCGTGCGTGCGCTGACGTCGGTCTTCGCCGGCTCGCCGGCGACCGGAGCCGGGGAAGGCCATTGGGCGTGCCAGACCGCGCAGGCTGTGATCGCCGCGCAGGCTGACCGCTTGGGCGCGTCCGGCGCGCATTCGGTGCCGGAACTGCGGACGTTGCTGCCGGAGGATGTCAAGCGGCAGTGACGGCGGAGCGGGAGTTCGCCGGAATCGGCGAATGCCCGCATTGGCCAAGTCAATTCGTGGCAGCAAGGGAACAGATCCCGTGCGTAGGAGGGCATATTGGCACTCGGCACCTGGTGACGGGGAGCGGGCTCGGATTCACTGGGAACAGATCCCAATGAGGGAATCGCCCGGAGCAATTCCTCTCCGGGATATTGCTGAGGACGACCCCGGCCAGTCTTGGGTCTCGACGAAAAGGTGCCCAGATGAGTCAGATTCAGACCCCGCTCGAGGGGATCCGTGCAAGCGTCACCGTCGCGGAGAACGCGGTGCAGACGTTGGAGCGCAACCGCGCCGCCGTGGAATCCCACCGGGTGAGCCTCGCCCCGAACTTCGGCGGCGAATCGGCCGATATCTTCAACAAGGCTCTTCTCGAACTCGAGTCGCTCATCTCCGAGGTCAAGGGCAAGTCCGTGACGCTGCACAGCCAGCTCCAGGACACGCTGACGGAGTACGTCCGGACCCACGGCCGGATCGGCGACGCCGCTCAGACGGCGATGTCGAACATGAACAGCGGCCTGCAGCTCTGACCTGCCGTCGCGAGATCCAGCACGACTGACTACAGCAGAGACACTTCGGAGAGGGAAATGACCGGATACAGTGCGAACGTGAATGCGGCGCAGTCGATCGCTGCGGACATGCAGTCGACAGCAGCGACGCTGCGGAAGGTGATGGAGGAACTCGACCAGGCCGCTGCCACCAGTCTGAAGGACTGGAACGCGACGGCTCAGGCGACGTACCGACAGTTGCACGACGCTCTCAGCGCGGCTGCGCAGGACCTGTCGGTCAAGGGACAGACGGCCGGGACGTCGCTCGGCAACATCATGGACGAGATCAAGCGTGCCGACCAGGTGGTCGACAACATCTTCCACTAGGAGCGGTTGACGAGGCGCGACCGGCGACCCTGCCATGGGCCGCCGGTCGGCGCTGCCAGCCCGGGCTGGCAGCCTTGGCCAGATCAGATTGCCTCGACCGCCAGGCCAGGTGGGTTGAGTGCGCACAGACGCTAAAGCCTGCACTTTTCTTGCTGCATAAAGTGAGGGATGTCGGCCGTTCGGGCAGTCCATGCGCGGAACGCCGTGTTGACAGCAGGTCCGTGGCCGGGATCGCCTCCGGTGTATTCGGGTGGCCGGGCTCTTCAGCGTGCCCCTCGCCGAACGGCCAGCATCGGTCAGATGATGCCGGCCCGCATGGCGAATGCGACGGCGTGCGGGCGGTTCTTGAGATTCAACCGGCTCATCATCGCGCAGATGACGTTTTTCACCGTCCGCTCCGAGTAGCAGAGTGTCGCGGCGATCTCCGCGGTGTCCGCGCCCTCGGCCATCAACTTCAGCACGTCGACCTCGCGCGGGGCGAGCCCCGGGGCCGTGAGCCCGTGCGCGGCGAGCACTTCCCGCTGCAATCGTTCCACCTGATTCAGGAGCGTCCCGAGCAGGTCGGACGGCAGCATCCCGCACCCTTTCGAAGCGGCGACGACCGCAGTGAGCAGGCGTTCTCCCGTGGCCGCCGAGCGCGGCAGAACGGCGACAACCCGACATTCGATCGCAGTCAGCAGGTCGGACTCTTTCAGCTCGTTGGTGATCAGCACGACGCGGAGTTGCGGGTTGTCAGTGGTCGCGCCGCGCAGCATCGCCATGATCTCGGCAGTGATCGCGTCGGCGGCCACGACGAGCAGGTCGGCATCCTCGGACTGCCCCGACGGCAGGACGTGGAGCTCGGCGCGGGACCGGAGATAGGTTGACACCCCGGCGTGCGAAATGGGATCTGATGCGTGCACCGCGACGCGTACTCGTTCCATCGATCACTCCTGACGCCGCTGAGCCTTCTGACGCGCTCAGTGTGCCGAGTGTGACTACACGAAGTCTTGACGCGAGGTGACCGGATCGTTTGGACGCGGTCCAGGAATGCGCGACGCGGTGTGAACTAAGTCCGCCCAGACCGGGCTGAGTGTCCGCTTTATCTGGTTTGCGCGCTGATGTCCAGGTCTCTTGCCGGCGCCGGTGCCGGGAGTGCTGCCGACTAATGTTCGGTGTGCGCGGTTATTCTGCGTAACCTCATTGCTTGGCGTCATCTGGTGAGGGGACATTAGGGCGGTGTTACCCGAATTCCGAGAGTAATCGCTTTTGAGGGATCTTGCCGCGATAAATCGTTCAGGTTCGCTGGAAAGCGCGCTGGCAGAGCTGCTTGAGCGGGTCATCTGTTTCTGACCTGCTTGTTTCCCTTGTTTGGTGCCTAGATCGCTGGATCCTCCCGGAACAGGAGAGCGGTGCGGCACACGAGAAAGCGGCTGGTCGATCGGATGGAGCCTGCGGACCAGCACGGCGATCCCTGCGGAGACGCCGAGAGCGGCAGTTCGGCGGGAATCACTTGGCAGCGCCGAGTGGAACGCACGGCGAGGGCGACGTGGGGGGCGTCGTCGCCCTCGCCGTGCTGCCCGCGGCTTGGAGCCGTGCGTCGCGCCGCGGGCCAGGGCAGGGCATCCGCCGGTCGGTCGTCAATGCGCGGACGTCCCGGGACTCAGTGTTCCCTGACGGGCGACGTGGTCGCCAGGTGTGAAAGGGCACCCTTTGCGGGTTCGTCCGGTCCGATGACCGGAGAGACACGAATCCGCCGCACACAGGTGCACAACCGCCGAACGCGACTTGAGCGGTCGTACTCGCGCTTTCAGTGTCGATCTAGTCCGGCACCGAACTGGTGCGATGTCCGGCAGGACGAAGGGATCCATTCATGTGGCCCTGGCGCGTAGCGCGGAATCGGTCGAAGCCCCCGGCAGTCGTGCTGGTGCGGCACAAGGTGGGACCAGTCCTGGTGATCGGCCCGCCGTCCGGGCCGAGCCCGGCGGCGCGGAAGATGGCAACTGAGCTGGTCGCTGATCCGCATCGCGCCACCGTGATCCTGGACCTCGCCGCGACGAACAACGTTGGCGTCGAAGCTGCCGTCGTGAATGCGCTGCGCGGGCTAGGGCCGGTGAGGCTGGTCAGCGCCGGTCCGGGCAAGGGGCCTCTCCCTCCGGCGCAATGGATCGCGGAGCAGGTCTCCGCGGAAGTCGTCACCCCGGGCGGGTGGCCGCGGATCAGCTCCGGGACGGCCTTCACGAGCGCGGGCTGGTGGCGGTTTCGTCCAGGCCGGGCCCCCGAACTGTCGGGAGCCAGGTTTCCCGCACCGGCATGGGAAGCACAGCTGGACCTCTCGAGCGTGGAGGTGCCCGACGGTCTCCGGCTCGATCCGATTCCGGCCGGGTTCTGGCTGGGCGCCAGTGACGACAAGCCGATCGCTGAGCTCGATGCGTTGGCTTGCCGGACCGAGGCGATGCTCGTCGCGGTCGGGACGCCCGGAGGCCCAGCGCTCCCGGAAGCGGACATCGCCCAAGTGATATCGGGTCTTTCAGCCTGTGCCCGCGAATTTCTGCGGCTGGTCCCGCTCGGTGCCCACTGCGGGGTGCCCGCAGCGCTCGCGGACCGGCTCAGCTTCCGTGTGGAGTCCTACACCGGGCTGCCGCATTTCGGCGCGAACGGCGCGGACGTCGTTGTTCCTCGCGAGGAAGGCACCCCGGCGTGGCATCCGTGCGCCCAGCAGCTTCTGCACCTGCCTGGAACTGCGGCCCCCATTGTCCTGGCCGCACGGCCGCCGATCCGCGGGCTGGCTGAAGTCGCGCCGTCGGTCTACCGGCTCGGCGATCGGCTCCTGGTCGAGGTGGTCGCGTCCGGCCTCTGGTTGTACGAGGGTGATGCGCCGCCGCGCGCGGGCGCGCCGCGGGCGCGTCCGTTCGACCCGGCAGGACCGCGCCTTACGGTCGGCCCTGCCGGTACCGCGGACACGCCTGGGCTGCGGGCCGGCGTCGCTGAGCTTCTGGACCGCCTGCCTCCGGAGGACCGCGATGTGCTGAGTGTTCACGCTCCCTGCCGACCGGCCTTGACTGCCCCGCGGCAGCAGGCCGCGCTCGAAACGGACGCGCCGACTCGTGAGCTGCGCAGCGCGGCGAGGGAACGGATCACAGGCCCGGACAAGCTCGAAATCCTCGATCAGATGCCCTGCAGCACGCCGGCCGAGCGCGCTGCTCTTCGGAGCTTGCTCGGCTCCCGCTACGCGGCTGCGGCGGAGTCGATGCGGCGCCTGCTGGCACTGAATCCGGCGCTGCGCGGGAACGACGCCGACGCGGCGATTGACGACTTGCTCGCTGTGCGACGGCATCTCGCGACTGTCGAAGCGGATTGGCCTGATCCGAAGGATTCGGTTGCGCGGTGCGTTCTGTCGGGGCTTGCCCACTTGCCGCTCCACTGTGGGCTGGCTCTCCATTCCGGATGGCTCGACGACGACGCGTATCGGTTCGCCGAACCTGGTGCGGTCTTGTGTGGCCGGTACTTGCTCAGCGCCACCGCGGCGCCGGGAGCAGAGCTTCCCGGGAACGTGGAATACCTGATCTGGTCGCGTACCGGTCGGCAAGTTTCGGACGTGGAAGTGGGAGACCGCACGGACCGCGTCGTTTTCGGCCAGGACGCGGTCTTTCGGGTGATCGAGGTGCGGCCAGGTGCGTCTCGGGCACAGGTGCTGTTGCTCCAGACCGGAGACCGCACACAGGCGGACAAAGAGACTGACAAGGCAGTGCGGGCCCGATTGAGGCGCATCGCGGCCGATCGTGACAGCCGGCCGATGAACAAGCGCGTGCCGCTGCTGACAAAGCCGCAGCACGCGTGGATCCGCGACGGCCTGTCCGCCGCATAGCTGCCGTCAAGAGTTCATGAAGGACGTCAGTTCAGACTAGAGGGCACGACCATCCGGTCGTACCCGATCGAGCGCCGACTCACCGTCCACTCGAGCCAGACGCTCACCAGAGCCGAGAGCCGTGATGACTATGATGTCGACCGCACATTCCGTGCAGCCGCTGCGCGAAGACTGGGACACCGCACTGGAGCACCTGCGAGAGCAAGCGGCGGCGGTCCTCGTGGAGCATGCGTCCGCGGACGGCACCTGCAGCGTCTGCTGCGAGCAGCAGCCCTGCGCCAGCAGCAGGTGCGCCGAGTTCATCCTCGAGCTGTGAGCCTCCCTGCACGCCGGGAAGGTCCGGACGCGGCCGAGACAACTCCCATCGTCTCTGCTCCGTCGGACGGGCTCCGAACAGGACTAGGGCCCGCTCCGTCGAGGCTTGTCGAGTTGCTGCAGCAGGCGTCGAACTTGTATCTCTCCGAGTATGCCTGGCGAACTCGGATCGCAGATGGCGCACTTTTGCTTCCGCTCGTTTCGGGGACGGTCGCCTTCTCGGCGCCCAGGCTCCGTGCGGAACGGGCGCGCGCGAAGCTGCGCAGCGCCGGAGTGATGGCGCCGGCACTCGTGCTTCCCGGGCCTTCGGACGTTGTGGTGTTCCTCGCCGATGCGAACGAGTTCATCATCGACCGGGGAAGCCTTCCCGCCGGCGTGCGTTTTCATGGACTCGCGGCTGAGGTGCCGTTGCCGCCGACCAGAATGCGGTTCGGCTCGGTGCGGTGGTTGACGCGTCCGGATCCGGTCAAGCGCTGGTTACCGTCGGCGGCGGCGATCCACGCGGTCCTGAGCGTTGCGGACTGAGCGAAGCACGCCAGCAGAGCCGGCACGTTAAGAATCTTTGGCGGAGACAAACCCGCCGGACCGCAGAACGGCGGGAATAAACCGTCTCGATGTGGCAGCGTGGTAAAAGTTCGGAACGGAACCACGCGGCTTCTTTCGGCGGGGCACTTAGGGGTAATCGCCAAGAGATTCTGCGGGCATTCATTGGTCGCAAGCGAGTTCTGGGAAGCTGGGGGAGTGCACGATGTCCAGATGTGCGTGAGATTGAGTGAACTTCTACGGCCCGGTGCCGCGGGCGAGCGGCGAAGCTGGCTTATCCCCAGGATCGCCTGGCGGACGTTGAGCCCGGGGAGCGAGCATCGAGATGCCTCCGCCGACTACGCGTCGCCTGTTCCTGAGCCGAGGGGACCGGCCGCTGATCGTCACGCTGTCACCACTCCGGGTCCGCTGACTGATTAGTCTCGCGCCAGAGCACAATCAGGAAGATGACCGAGACCAGGACCACAGTCATGATCAGGTCGAGCTGCGTGTCATCCACGAAGATCATTCCGATCAGCATGGTCGCTGTCGCCACCGACACGATCCACGCGGCGAGTTCCAAGCGCCTGCTCGAGTGCCTCGGCTCCGCGCGGAATCGCGTCCGCGACTTCGCGCGGAGCCTCAGGTAGGACAAGGCGATTCCAATCCATACCATGAGGATTACGGCTCCGCTGGAGTCGATCAGTGCGGTGAACAACGCGTCCGGAGCGAAGTATCCGAACAGTGTGATGACCAGTCCGACTGACGCCGTTGCCCCGATCGCGGCGGCAGGCACCCGCGTAGTCGAGAGCTGAGCCCAGGACTTGGGCGCGTCGTGCTGTTTGGCTAGTGCGTGACTGATTCGGGAAGCGGCGTAGATGCAGGAGTTGGCGACGCTCAGCAGGGCCGTGAAGACGACGATGTCGATCACTGTCGCTGCGGCCGGCACGTGCAACGCTTTCAGCAGTGCTTCGAACGGGCTCTTTGCGACCGTCGGATCGTGCCATGGAATCAGGACGACAGTCATCAGCAATGCCAATACGTAGAAGACTGCGACGGCGTAAGTGACGATACGGGTCGAGCGCTCCATGTCGCGACCGGGCCGACGCGCTTCGGCGGACGCGACTGCGGTCATTTCGATGCCTACGAACGCAAACGCGGCGAGCAGGATTCCCGGGAACAGGGAGCCCCAGCCGCGCGGCATCAGTCCTCCGTTGTCGACGATGTTGCGCATCCCGGGGGAGTGGATGCCCGGCAGAACTCCCAGAGCCGCCAGTAGCGCGAGCACGGGCACAGCCACGACGGTCGCGACCTTGAACAGCACGAGCCAGAACTGGAACTCGCCGAAGACTCGGACCGGGGCGAGGTTCACCGCCGTGAGCGTGCAGAAGAAGAGCACCGACCAGGCCCAGGCGGGCAAGCTGGGTAGCCAGCCGTGCGCGATGTCGGCCGCAGCGATGCATTCGACGCTGGTCGTCGCTGCCATGAGCCACCAATACATCCAGCCGACTGCGAACCGTCCGATGTGGCCGAACGCGTCGCCGACGTGCGTGGCGAACGCGCCGCTGTCCGGGTTGAGCCGGGTCTGCACGCTCAGCAACCGCATGGCGATCGCGGCGAGTGCGCCGACCACCAGGTACCCGAGCGCTACCGCTGGGCCGATCCGGGAAATCTCGGTTCCGGCGCCGACGAAAATGCCCGCCCCGATCGCGCCGCCGAAGGCAATCATGGTGATGTGCCGGGAGTGCAAAGTGGTGGCGAGACCGGATTCTTGATCAATCTGGTTGTTTTCGATCGGATCCATTGGCGCATCCTTTCGCGCAGTGTCGCCAAGCCACGACGGCAAAACCTCGGAGTGCCGCATCAGCGGCGGCTAACTCTGTCCCGGCGGGAATAACGATGTCAAGGAGGTGGTTAGCGCGTAATCGGATCGACATTTGCGCCGGTGGGACATCACGAAATCGGAAAATTGGCCGTCTATTTCATTCACAAGGAATCGGCCGCAACGACGCCGCTGCTGCCTGGCCGGAGCGGTCACCGCGTCGGCGTCGGGAACTTGTCCTGCCGGTTGCGCGGTGACCTGCGCGACCCTCGGTTATCAGCCCGGCTGATAACCGGGGGCAGACTCGGCGGCTCCTTCTGTCATCGTCGTCAGGATTCCGGCAAGGCGTCGCGGAGAGAGGATGTCATCGACTTGTTCGCGGGTCAGCAGCCCCTGGTCGACAGCGATATCGCCCACATATTCGCCCGTCACCATGGCTTGCTTCGCGATCGCGGCGCTGGCGGCGTATCCGATGTACGGAGAGAGCGCGGTGACGATGCCGGCCGAGCGGCGAACTCCTTGCTCAAGATGTTCGCGATTGGCGGTGATACCGGCGACGCACCTGGCGGCGAGGGTATCCGCGGCGGCCGTCAGATGCGTGGTTGCGCGCAGCAGACTGTAGACGATGACTGGTTCGAATGCGTTGAGCTGCAACTGTCCGGCCTCCGCCGCCATCGTGACAGTCGTGTCGTTGCCGATCACCTCGAAGGCGACCTGGTTGACGAGTTCGGGAATGACGGGGTTGACCTTCCCCGGCATGATCGACGAACCGGCCTGTGCGGCCGGAAGGTTGATCTCGCGGAGGCCGGTGGCCGGGCCGGAGGACATCAACCGAAGGTCGTTGCACGTCTTCGAGAGTTTCACCGCGACCCGCTTGAGGATTCCAGAGATCTGGACGAAGGCCCCGCAGTCCTGAGTGGACTCGATGAGGTTGCCGGCCGACGTGATCGGCTCGCCGGAAATTTCGCGGAGGTAGTGGCAGGCGACCGCGGCGTATTCCGGATGGCCGTTGATGCCGGTGCCGATCGCGGTTCCGCCGAGGTTGCATTCAAGCAAGAGCAGCGCTCCCTCGTTGAGCCGATCGCAGTCTTCGCGCAGCATCACGACGTAGGTGCCAAATTCCTGGCCTAGCGTCATCGGCACCGCGTCCTGCAGTTGAGTGCGGCCCATTTTGATCACGTCGGCGAATTCGACGGCCTTGTGTTCGAATGCCGCCGCGAGCCGGTCCAACGCGGAAACCAGGCCGCGCAGGTAGCGGGTAAGGCACAGCTTGATCGCTGTCGGATAGACGTCGTTGGTGGACTGCCCGAGGTTGACGTGAGTCAATGGGTCCAGCCGGGCGTAGTCGCCGCGTTCGCGGCCCATCAGTTCGAGCGCGCGGTTCGCGATGACCTCGTTCGCGTTCATGTTCGTGGAGGTGCCCGCGCCGCCCTGGATCGGGTCGATCGGGAACTGATCGTGGAGTGCGCCCTCGCGGATCTCCTCGCAGGCTGTAATGATGGCGTCGGCGCGGCGGGCGTCGAGCAGGCCGAGGTCCGCGTTCGCCTGGCAGGCAGCCTGTTTTACTGCCGCGAGGCTTTCGATCAGCAGGGGGTACTGGCTGATTGACGCGCCGGTGATCTGGAAGTTCTCCAGCGCACGCGCGGTGTGCACCCCGTAGTACGCCGCGGTCGGGACCGGGAACTCGCCGATCGAGTCGAGTTCGACTCGCATGCTGCTGCTCATGCTTTTTCCTTGCTTTCGGTGGCGCGCCGCCGAGTGCGGGCGCGGCGAAGGGTGCTCGTGCTGGAAGGTGCGGGGTTGTCCGCCGTCGACGGCGAGTTTGCGGGGGTGCCGATACGTCCGCTCCGCAGCGGGAATCAAGGGCAATTTCAAGGAAGTCGCCTTGTCGAACAGGGGAGGCGGCGACAGCCTCGGATGGTGCGCCAAATTCCCTGACCACGATGCACCGGGTCTTGGTGGCGCTCCGCGGAGCGTTCTCCGACCTGAAGGTTTGGACTCCAGATCCCGGTACGGCAGTGCCATTGCTGCTGTACCTTCCTGCGAGATGTGGTATGCAGTATATTACACGGTGATTCGGTGCCCTGGAGCGGCAATATGGCAGATCACTCATCTGGTGGTATTCAAGACCGGGGCGTGTCCGGCGCGGAGCGCGGGCCTTGTCTTGGCGGTGACGGCCCGTTGGTCGGGATACTTGGCGGAATGGGGCCGGCCGCGACTGCCGACTTCTACGCGAAGCTGGTGCGTGCGACGCCAGCGAGCCGTGACCAGGAGCATGTGCGCGCGGTGATCTGGAGCGACCCGCTCATTCCGGATCGCACCGAGGCTCTGTTGGGAGGCGGGCCGGATCCCACGCCGGCACTGCTGCGCGGAGCGATGCGGCTGGTCGAGGCCGGAGCAGACATGATCGTCGTCCCGTGCAACACCGCGCACGCGTTTCTCCCGCGAGTCGCAAGGCGGATCGACGTGCCGATCGTCGACATGATCGGTGCCGCGGCTGCCGCTGCGGCGCGGATGAAACCAGCTTTCGCCGCGGTCGGGCTGCTCGCCACAACCGGCACTGTCCGGGCCGGGCTGTACCAGGACCGCCTGCGCCAAGTGGGCATTACGGTGCTGGTGCCGTCCCTTGTGGAGCAGGACGAGTGGGTCATGCCGGCGATCCGCGCGGTCAAGGCGGGCGCGGCCCCCGGTCCTCTGCTGGCAGCCGCTGCCGAGAAGTTGATCGAGCGCGGGGCGGCGGCGATGATCGCCGGGTGCACGGAGGTTCCGCTGGGTTTGCCGGAGGCGTTGCGGGTGCCGGTGATCGACCCTGCGGTGGCGCTCGCCGAAGCTGTCGTCGCGCGTGTCCGTGCAGCTCGCTCGATGATATGCAGTATATTGAATGACTGATGGGACGTTGGGACAGTGCGCCGGTCGACCGGCCGGTTATGAGCGACGTTGCGTACGAGCGGCTTAAAGAGGCTATCGTGCGCGGCGAATTCGAGCCAGGGCAGAAGATTCGCGATGCGGACATCGCGGCGCGGCTCGGCTTGTCGCGCACGCCCGTCCGGGAGGCGATCGCCCGGCTCACCGACGCCGGTCTGGTCGAGGCCAAACCTGGGGTGCACACTCGGATCACGAGCCTGAACCGTGACGACGTCGTGGCGACTCTGGCTGTTCTGCAAGTCCTCGACGAGCTGGCGGTCAGCACAGCGGTTCCCCGGCTGACGAAAGAAGACCTGGACTTCATGAGCAGCGCCACTGCGCGCCTCGCGCATGCTGTCCAGACCGGGAACATCGAGGAAGCGCTGGCCGCGGACGACGACTTCCACGGCGTCCCCATCCGCGCTGCCGCCAACCCGGTCCTGGCTCGCCAGATCGAGCGCCTGCACCCTCAGCTGCACCGGATCCTCTACCGGAAGTTCTCCACGCTGCTCGGTCACCGGGACACTGTCGGCCACCACATGGCCTTGATGGAGTTCTGTGCACAGGGCGACGCCGAGGCCGCCGCCAAGCTGTCGGCGGAACACTGGGCGCATTTGGGCGGGCTGATCGAAGAACTCTTCGAGAACGACGACCTCGGCACTTGACTCGAATCCGCCCGAGGTTCAATGCCGCTCCGTGCCGTCGCACGCGTGTGGCTGACGCGGCTCAGTGCTCGCTGGCCGGTTAATTCTCGCCTCCGATCGCTGGGTCTCCGTGAGCAGGGGCTCTAGTGCGGGGGCCGGCTGCCCAAGTTTGCGGGCATCGGCTGCCCGAAGTTCTGTTACTTGGCAGTAGGGCTGGAGGAGGGGCGCTCCCGCCGTATCCTGCCGTATGCAGAGTCCAATATATTGGAGTCCTGGAGGTTGAGGCCGGCGGAACTGTCCGCGCAGGAGGAACGCTGTCGTCGAGCCGGTTGTCGGCAAGGCCGCGAATGACAACCGGCGGCGCGACCGCGCCGGGCGGTTCCCTTGTGCGCGCCCGGCTGTCTCCAGGCGACCGCATCTGCAGCGACCTGAACTAAGTGCGGACCGCTTTTCTCGATATCGGAGGCGCCAATGAAGTTCCCTTCCGACAACGCCGGCCCTCAGGGGGGTACAGACCCCCGGGCGGTCAGTGCGGGCAGTGCCGAAGCCGGTGAGGCCGCCAGCCCGGTCGACGCAGCCGACGCAGGCTACTCGCGGTCGCTCAAGAGCCGGCACATCCGCATGATCGCGATCGGCGGGTCCATCGGCACCGGCTTGTTCCTGGGAGCCGGCGGACGGCTGGCTATCGGCGGACCGGCCCTTGCCCTGGTGTACGCGCTTTGCGGCGTCTTCACCTTCTTCATGATGCGGGCCCTCGGCGAGATGGCCGTGTACCGGCCGTCCTCGGGCGCGTTCGTTTCCTATGCGCGCGAGTTCATCGGCGAAAAGGCGGCCTACATCACCGGATGGCTGTTCTTCATCGACTGGTGCTGCAGCGTGATGGCGGAAACGACAGCCATCGCGCTCTATCTTCATTACTGGACGGTATTCCAGCCCATCCCGCAGTGGGTGCTCGCATTGGTCACCCTCGCGCTCGTGCTGGGGCTGAACCTGCTCGCCGTCAAGTTCTTCGGAGAGGCCGAGTTCTGGTTCGCGATGATCAAGATCGCCGCGATCGTCAGCTTCATGGCCATTGCGGCGTTTCTGGTGCTGACACACCACCAGGTCGGCGGCCGTGCTGCCGGGACGGCACTGATCACCGAGCACGGCGGTCTCTTCCCGCACGGGCTGCTGCCGGTCATCACTCTGACCCTCGGCGTCGTTTTCGCCTTCGGCGGAACGGAAATGGTCGGTGTCGCGGCCGGCGAGGCGGAGGGGGCGCACAAAATCATACCCAAGGCCGTGAACTCGACGTTCTGGCGAATCGCGCTGTTCTATGTCGGGTCGGTGGTCCTGCTGACCCTGGTGCTGCCCTGGACGTCGTACAGCAAGGCCGAGTCCCCGTTCGTGACCTTCTTCTCCGCCCTGGGAATCCCGAACATGGGCGGGATCATGAATCTCGTCGTGATCACGGCTGCCTTCTCGTCGATGAACGGCGGCCTGTACGCCACCGGCCGAACTCTCCGCTCGATGAGCATGGCCGGCAGCGGGCCGAAGGTGGCGGCCCGGCTGAACCGCCACAAAGTCCCGTTCGCCGGCGTCTTGATCACGGCGGGCCTGGGCCTCGTCGGGGTGCTCATCAACTACGCGTGGCCGACGCAGGCCTTCGACATCGTCATGAACCTGGCCGGAATCGGCATCGCCGGCACGTGGATCTCCATCATGGTCAGCCACTGGGCGTTCGTCCGCCGTGCGAAGAAGGGGCTGGTAAAGCGTCCGGGCTACCGCCTGTGGTGCGCTCCGTACGTCAATATCGTCACCATCCTGTTCCTCGTCGCGGTGATCGGCGGCATGTGGTTCGCCGACGACATCGGGAAGCCCACGATCCTGCTCTTCCTCGGGATCGGCGTTGTCCTGGCGCTCAACTGGTTCCGGGTGCGCAACCGCGTCCGGAAAACGGTCGGAGACATCGAGCTCTAGCCTGCCCGTATCGACACATCGATCCGTTCCCGGGAGCAGCGTCCCGGGATACAGGAGAATTCATGCCCACCCCAGCACGAATCCTGTTCATCTGCACCGGCGGCACGATAGCTATGGTCGCCGGCCCGGATGGCTTTGACACCGGCGGCGACGTCCGAGCGGAAGTCTCCGCTGTGCTCGCCCTCCGGGGCGGGCCGGCCGAGATCGACTTCATCGAATTCGACCTGGTCGACTCGTCCAACATCACCCCTGAGCACTGGCAGTTGATGGCCGATCAGTTGTGGGCGCACCACGACCGGTTCGACGGCTTCGTCGTGCTGCACGGGACCAACACGCTGGCGCACTCCGCCTCGGCGGTCAGCTACGCACTGGCAGGTTTCGGAAAGCCGGTTGTTTTCACCGGCTCGCAAATCCCGTTCGGGATTCCCGGCAGTGATGCACCTGACAACGTCCAAGGTGCTTTCGAAGCGGCCAGCTCGGGTGCCGCGGCGGGGGTCACGGTGTACTTCGACGGCGACCTGATGCCGGGAGTGCGCGCAACGAAGATCTCTGCCATCGACATGCACGGTTTTGTCAGCCCCCACGCTGACGTGGTCGACTGGAACGGCTCGCTCGAAGGGATGACGCGGTCACCGGCTGGCGAAGGGTGGGTCAATCCCCGGCCGTACGGCCGGCACGACGTCGCGGTTATCACAGCGGCCCCGGGGATGAGCGCCGAGCGATTCCGGGCCATGACGGATCCTGCCCCCGACGCGGTTATCTACCGGGCCTACGGGGCAGGGGAGGGGCCAAGCGACGAGGCCGGGCTGGAAGAGGCCATCAATGCTCTGACCGGCAACGGCATTCCGGTAGTGGTTGTGAGCCAATGCGTTATCGCGCACATCGACTTCGCCAAGTACGCCGCTGCCGGGTTCCTCCGCCGCGCCGGTGCGCTCGGAGCGGAAGACATGACGTTCGAGGCCGCCTATTCGAAGCTTCACTTCCTGCTCAGCCAGGAGATAGATCGCGCGGATCTCGGGAAGTGGTTCCTCACCAATATCGCGGGCGAACTCACGCCGGCGGCCTGATCGCGAGTTCCCCGCTTGCCGTGGCCGTCGACACGTCGTCGACGGCCACGGTGCTGTTTCCCTCGCGAGGTCGACATGCTTGTGGGACCGGATTGGGCCCGGAGGCCCTAGATGAGCTCCGGTCGTTGGGCTGAGCTGGGCTTCGGAGGTGCCGCGATGTCAGAGCTGTCGGAACCGGATCGTTGGTACGCGGTGTGCGAGGAGATCACCAGGGCTTCGGCAAAGAACTTCTGGTGGGGAATACGGCTGCTCGACCCAGGGAAGCGCCGAGCGCTTGCCGCGGTCTACGCGTGCGCACGGCGCGCCGATGACATCGCGGACGGAGATCTTCCGGACGTCGACAAGCTGGCCGAGCTCGCTCGACTGCGTGCCGCTCTCGCCGACCCGGCGCGGGCGACCGGCGATCCGGTGCTGCTCGCGGTCTTCGACGCGGCACGGAGCCGCCCGATTCCGCTGCTCGCGTTCGAGGAGTTGCTCGACGGGTGCGCTGCGGACGTCCTCGGGATCCGTTACGAGACATGGGACGAGACCGAGCACTATTGCCGCCAGGTCGCGGGGTCGATCGGCCGACTCTCGCTGGGCGTGTTCGGGAGCGAGGCGCTCGCTGCCCCGGCACTCGCCAACTCGCTGGGCATTGCGCTCCAGCTGACGAACATCTTGCGGGACGTGCTCGAGGACCGCAGACAGGGCCGGGTCTATCTGCCTGCGATCGTCCTGCGCGAGCACGACGTCAAACTCGATCTCGATGCTGCAGGAGCGCTGACCGATCCGCCTGAGCATCTCGCGGTGTTGTATCGCGAGACGATCGCCAGAGCTGAGGGGCACTTCGAAACCGGGCTGCAGTTGATCCCCCTGCTGGACCGTCGGTCTGCGTGGTGCTGTGGCGCGCTAGTGGGCATCTACCAGGAACTGCTGCGGTTGATCAAGGCTGATCCGGCGGGTGCTTGTCGTGCCCGCGTTTCGGTACCGGATCTCGCGAAATTGCGGGTGGTGGCGCGGGCATTCCGGGCATTTTGATCCAGTCCGAGTGGCCCGGCCGCCGGGTCAGTCCCGCGACCGGTCCGGCGTCACTTTCCGGCCAGCGCCGCATCCCGGTGCGCGTCCGGTGGAAGTTGGCCAGTGCGGCGCACGTCGTCGAGGGCGGCCACCGCCACGGCGAGGCAGGCTACGACCCACTCGGTTGGCTTGTCCCGAAGCCTTTCGAGCAACGCCAAAGTCGCAGCCGTCGTCCCAAGCTCGGCGCGCTCCACGGCGAATACCAGCTCAAGATCCGTGACGTCAGTCCAGCTTGCGGCCAATTCTTCCGCAGCAGTACCAAGTTCTCCGGAAATCATGTCGGTCATGTCGGTATCAGTACCTCCTCGCGAAAGGGTAGCAACGCGAGAGTCTCGCCACCCGATTCGGGACGGGACAGGGCTGGTGCTCCACTTTCAGTGCAACTGAAACGGACAACCGGTTCATAGGCCGGGCCGGACACGCCTCACCGGGGCAGCTCTGGATTGTCCACAGTGGCCATACGTCACGCGGGGCGGCGCAGGTTCGATCTGCTGATGTCGTCGATGCGGACGCGTTTCTCGGCGGCACGGCAGGTGCCCGCGAGGACGCCGGATCTCTGCCCTCTGGTACCGAGCGCGGGCGGATCCGCGCCGATCGAAACCGACCTCGGTTAGCGTCGCAGCCGTGTCCGAATTCGCGCGTCCCAGTCGTGCCTCGAGCCGCTACTCGGGACTGGTAGAAGTGCGGTTCCAGCGGTTCTATATCAGCGAGGCGCCGGAGGACCGAACGCTCGGCTCGACGGCGGCTGAGGACGGGCTGATCAGCGCCGGACGCGGCCGGATCAGGTGTCGCACCGGGCTCGGAAATCAGCTCGTCGACGTGGTCGTGGACGTGTCGCGGACCGTTCCGGACGCAGTGCTGCCGGACTTTTCCGAAGTGGTCGAGATCAGCTACCGCTCCGAAGGCGGAGCGCTCGCGATTCTTTCGCACGACGACCGGCTGGTGGCGGAACTGCCCGCGCTGCCCGCAGGTGCGGGGGAATACCGGCTGCGTTACCACCTTCGCGATCTCGAGTGCACCCGCGGCGCGTGTTTGCTCCAGGTCTGGCCGGCCGCGTTTCTTCCGTCGAAAACCGTGAAGGTAACGTCGGACACAGGACGGTTCTGGAGTCCGCTCCCCGGTCTGCCCAGACAACGCTGAGCGCGACTGCCAGTGCCGACGGCGGGCGGCTGGCGCTTTCGGAAGTCAGTTGCCTGGTGCGGATTGCCGCGATCGACAGCAAGACGCCGCCTGCCGTGCCGCAGCCGATCGCAGCGCACAGCAGCAAGATTCTCGCTGGCTCTTCCCCCAGCTCGTGCCTGGGCATGGTCGTGCGCGGACTCAGACAGCCGAGCGCATCGCGTTCAGGACGGCCTGCCACGGCGGGAGCGGGGCCTCTCCGTCGGGTGCCAAGACCCACTTGACCGGGGACCCGTCCACTGTGCCTGGCGGGAGCACCAGTTCGGCTCCCGGAGAGAGACGCCGGGCGCACACGAACTCGTCCTCCTCCAGGTCGGATGCCGGCGTCACCGGCTGGGTCAGGAAGATCCAGCGGCCGTGCGGGACCGGGTACCGCAGAATCACCGGCGTGAACATCCACCTGACCAGATGGGAAACCACTTGGGCGCCGAAGCTGCCGGGCAGCGCGATCGCGTCGGCTCGCTCGCCGATGCGGATGGCTGCCGATCCGCGCCGGCCATACGCATCGCACAGGATTCGCGCCGCGGAGGGAGCTTCCTGCGAGGCCTGGCCGGGAACGGAGATGTCAAAGGTGGTCATGGTCGCCGCCTCGAGCCGGTGCGGACGGAGAATGCGTCCGCTTCGCATTCATGACAGCACCGCAAACCGGATTTTCGGCGGCTTTGCCTTGCTGTTGCCCTGGCGGCCGCGATTTCGGTGTGCCGCGGGGCAGGCAAGGCCGGGAGGATCAGGGCCAGCGAACGGAGGCCGGCCGATCGAACGGAGACGTGTACTCAGAGTCGAGCAGAAGGCTGATCTTCTTCTCGGCCATCGCCCGCATAGCCGGAGTGGCGAGCCATCCGAACAACGGCTCGTGCCACATCTCCATGGCGGATTCGAGACTGGAATCGGCTTCCCCGGTGTCGTCCTCGCACTGGGAGCGGTGGATCAGTGCCACCGCACGGTAGAGGTCGACGGTTTCCGGTGCCGCGTTGAGCACGTAGCCGCTGCCGACGGTGAGCACGCAAACGTCGTCCTCGCGCGGAATGGCTTTCCGGATTCGCATGATGACGTTCTGGATGGCTCGGCGGGAAAGAGGTCCTGGGAGGTCGGAATCGAGCGCTTGGAGCAGATGGTCGGTGCGGACTACGTTCCCGAGATTGAGTGCGAGCACGCCGAGCACGCGATAATGCGGGAGCGACCCGAGCGCGATCGAGCCGTTTCCGTCCCTGGCTTCGATTGTGCCGAAAAGCCGGATTTGCATTCTGTTCTCACCTTCATGGACCCTCGACACTGTGCGGGAAGTTCACTCGCCGCGCGGGCCAAGCGAGCGACATGTGCCTGATCGGGTGTCGAAAGGGTGCCCTTTCGGACTCGGAAGGGCGGTGGAGGAGTCAACCGCCAACGCGGAGAAGGCCCCCACCGCCTTCGTGAGCGGACGTCCGGTTCGCTCAGTCAGTCACGAGTTCGAGCGGGGCGGCCTCGTCCTGTCCGACGGCCTTGGCTACAGCGTCGGCGGACAGCGCGGATGCGACGGCCAAGCGGAAGACGAGCAAGCTGAAGACGGCCACCGCGGCCAGATCGACCCACTCAGGGAGCAGGTTTTGCGCGCCGCCACCGTAGCGCCCGCAGTAGCCGAGGAGACCTGTTCCGAGGAGCCACGGGCCGATCCAAGCGGCCGACCGCACGTCGAGCCGGGGGCGTTCGGCAGGGGGCGTCATCGCGCGGTTGATGCCGAAGACGACCGCGCCCGCCCCGATCGCCACGAGGATCTTCCACGTCACGTCGAACCCGCCCCAATAGATCACCAGGTTCGCCGCGACGAAGCCGACCGGAGCGAGCAACCAGGGCACCGGCAGCCGGTACGGGCGCGGCCGCGCCGGGTCACGGCGACGGAGCGCGGCCAGGGAGACCGGCGCGAAGGCGTACATGATCGCAGTCGCCGAAGTGATCACACCGACCAGTGACTGCCAGCTGGGAAAAGGAAGGAACGAGATCTCCCCGATCACGAAGGCCAGGCCGATCGACCAGAGCGGCACGCCCCGGACGCTCAGCCGCCCAAGGGACTGTGGGAGGACGCGTTCGCGGCCTAGCGCATAGGACAGCCGAGCCGACGTGCCCACGTACACCAGGCCGGTGCCAGCCGGGGAGACAACCGCGTCGGCGTAGAGAAGGTATGCCAGCCAGCCCGCGCCTGCGATAGTGGCGAGAGTCGCGTACGGTCCGAAGTCGTCCTTGGCGATGGGGTCCGTCCAGCCGTGGCTCAGATTCGCCGGGTCGAGACCGCCGATGAAGGCGACCTCAAGCGCGATGTAGACGATGGTGCCGATGACCATCGCGGCGATGACCGCGCGAGAGACGTCGCGCTGGGGGTTGCGGGCCTCGCCGCCCATCTGGATTGCCTGCTCGAATCCCTGCAGCGCGAAGACGACGCCGACCGGAAGCGCGGCGAAGATTCCGTGCGCGCCGAACGGGGCGAAGCCTCCTCCGGCAGTGAAGTTCCCCGGGTGGAAGTTCAGCGTCAGCAGAACGACGACAGTCAGCACGGGAACCGCGATCTTCCAGATCACCATTACCGAGTTGCTCTCCGACATCAGCTTGACGCCGACGATGTTGACCACCGTGAAGACGGCCATCAGGAAGGTTGCCCACACGAGTCCGCTGCCGGTCAGGGTGCTGTCCGCGTGCAGGAGGTTCAGGTGGTCCTTGACCCATGGGATGTTGTCCAGATAGGCCAGGCTCGCCTCCACTTCGATCGGCGCGATCGCCACCGCCTGCAGCCAGGCGGCCCAGCCCGCGGTGAATGCCGCGAGAGCGCCGAAAGCGAACGCCGGGAACCGCGCGGTTCCGCCGGCGACCGGATAGGCGGAGCCGAGTTCGGCGTGGATCAGAGCCAGCACAGCGAGCATGATCGCCGCGAGCACCCAGGACAGCAGTGACGCCGGCCCGGCCACCTTGGCCGCTTTGAGCGCTCCGAGCAGCCAGCCGGAGCCGATGATCGATCCCAGTGAAACGAACATCAGGCCGTAGAACCCTACAGTTCGCCTGAGTGATTTGTGCTGACCGTTGCTTCGGCTAGTGGGCACAGCAGGTCTTGCAGGCATTCGCCACCTCAACTTCCGCGACGCAGGTCGATGATTCGCGTTCGGTCGCGCCAAGGATGTTGAGTCCCGCGGGGGTCGTAAACCCGCGTTCTGCCACCTTGCCCGAGCACACTCGAAAAGTTTGTTCGTCTCTGCGCCGCAAGCGATATCGGTGCGCCGAGGAGGTCAGGCGGCGGCCGGTCTGTGTGCGCTGCCGACAGGGCCGGTCAGCGAGATCACCGCTTCGACGACACCGCAGTCGGGTGTGGAGAACGTGACCTGCGGGCACGCTCTGGCGATGATTCGGTGTACGCGGACGTTCGTAGTCAGAACCTGGGCGGTGATCGTCGTGATGCCCGCGGCTTCCGAGGCGATCTGGAGGCGGTCGATCAGCTGGGATCCGATTCCTTTTCCTTGCCAGCGGTCTTCGACCAAAAGGACCAGTTCGCCGCTGGTCTTGCCGTCCAGCAGGACCGAGCCCACTGCGACGACGTCGCGGTCCTGGGCTTCGGCGACCAAGCTGAGGTGATCGGTACGGGTCACGAGTTCCTCGACGTGGGCGACGCCGGCGTCCCGCGAGAAGCCGAGGAATCGGGCATGGAGCGAAGTTTCTGAGCAACGGGCAAGCATTGCCCAGAGCGCCGGTCGATCGGTCTGCTGGATTGCGCGGATCCTCCAGGACTCACGGAGAGCGGGGTGATCGATCATGGCATGTCCTAACTGGCGGGAAGGCGAGGTCTTCGGCGAGGGCGGTCGAAACCAGAACCTGTTCGTGAGGGAAGAAGCGGCTTCAGGCAAATCGGAGATCGCGGCACGAGGGGCTGATCTGACTCGCGTCCGGCGGACGCCTGCGAAGACGACGGCAGCGATCGCGTCGGCGAGCGAGCTGAGGCAAATGACAGGCTTTCGGAACGGTGGTGCGCGTCCCGGCAAGACGACCGCAACAACCTCGACCTCATGAGAAAGCCACTGTGCCCAACAGAAAATGGCTTGCCTGCCCGGTGCCCGGCTGCAGAAAGCCCTACCCGATCCGAGCAGCTTGCGGGCGCGGTTCGCGCCGAACGGACTATTGCTCGCCGTGCTGGCGGGGCATCTGACCGGCGGGAAGCGGCGCTCACGAAATCGCACCTCCTTGCGCTGCCTGACTGTGCACGATCAGGGAAGCAACGGGCGGCACCGCGGATCCTGGTGCCGCGACGGGCTTGCCCTGCCGACCGGGATGTTCCTGCCCTCAGGGGGAATCGCGTCCGCAGAGACTGGGCCATTCGGCTGATCCCTGCGGGGCCGGCTCCTTGCCCTGACGCGAACCCGGCTGAGCTGGCGGCATAGCCGCAGCAGCCGACCTCTCCGGTGCGAAAGGGAACCCGTTGCGGCGACGAAAGAACTCGGAAGCTGTGAGCGACCTAACAGGATAGGTCTGCGGGCCCTCCCGTCCGGTGCGGAGCTGCCGTGCAATTGCCGGCATCCGAGCAAGTCCCGCATCTCGACCGATTTTCTCGGCACCAGCAGAATGAGGTGAGTACGCCGTGACGAAGGCCCCGACCGAACCGCAGCTCGAACCCAAACTCCCGGTCATGTTCGGCCGGAAGCCCCGGCCGCCTCTGTTGTCGACCCTCCGATTCGGAATTCTCTTCGCCGCCGGCACGGCGCCGGTGCTGTCGATTTCGTTGTATGTCTTCGGTGTCCTGCCGATGACCGTCGCCGCGGCCTTCCTGGTCATCCCACTGGCACTGACCGCGGCGGTGTTGATTCTCCGTCGCTCGCCAGAGGCCGTGTGGGCGGGCCGCGGGGTCGTCGCCGGGTGCTTTGCCGTCACGGCTTACGACGCGGTGCGGCTGCCGCTGGTGGCGACGAACGTGTGGCCGGACTTCATCCCGAGGATGGGCGGCTGGGTGCTCGGGACTTACACCAACGAGGTGTTCGTCGGATACGTCTGGCGATTCCTCGGGGACGGCGGTGGCATCGGGTGCGCGTACTTTCTGTTCATCGGCGCGCTGGCGGTTGTCCGTCCGAAGCTCGTGGCCGGGCGTCCCGTGGCGTTGTCCGTCGGCTACGGCATCTTCATCTGGACCGGGCTGCTGGTCACTGTCGTGGTCGCACCCCGAGGCGAGGAACTGCTGTTCGCATTGACGCCGGCGAGCTTCTCGCTCAGCCTCCTTGGCCACCTCATCTACGGAGGAGTGCTCGGTGTGTTCCTCCGTGCTGTCGTGCGAAAGCAGCGCCCAAGGACCTCGGTCCTGGCGGCACAACGTATTCCGCGGCAGCGAGAACGTTCTCCGGAGCTGATGGGCACCACGAGCCATGCGGAGGACCGGATCGCCGGTTGATGGGCGAGGCCCGTGCGAACGGTGCCTTCCTGCGGCTGGTCGCGGGAAGGCGTCGTTCATGGTCGAGAGGAGGATCGATGGCGCTGCTGGTGTTCGATGGTGACTGCGCCTTCTGCTCGAGGTGCGCGGAGTTCGCGGCCCGGTGGGGCATCAAAGCCGACATACACCCGTGGCAGCGGCTCGATCTCGCTGCTGCGGGGGTGAGCGAAGAGCGTGCCCGGCGCGAGGTGTTGTGGCTGGGCGACGACGGTGTGGTCTCTGGTGGCGCGGCCGCCATCGCGGCCGCGCTCCGGACACGGGGCGGTATCTGGTCGCTGTTTGGCCGTTCGATTCAACTGCCGTTCGTGCGTACGATCTGCGGCGGGCTCTACCGGGTCGTCGCGGCGCACCGGCATCGCCTTCCGGGAGGAACTGCTTCGTGTCGTCTTCGCGATTGACTCGCAGCACGTCGCCTACGGGCATTCGAGGGTAGTAGTTCGCTGTGCGACAGGGCAGTCTGCGGCGTCGGGGATGTTGATCGGTCCGTCCCGCCGACACCATGCACAGCACCAGATGGAACCTGCGATTGTGCGGAGGAGGAGCGATGGATCCCCGGACCGAGCTCGAAAGCTTGTTCGCTTCCCTTCGCGAACAGCAGGCAGCGATGGTCGAGGCTCGGCGCAGCGCATTGGCGATCTCGGCGACCGCGACCGGCCCTAAGCGTGCCCTCACCGTGACGGTCGACGCACGGGGCGAGGTGACGGAACTGGCGTTCCCGACCGAGGCATACCGAACGATGGCCCCGCGGGAACTGGCCGCGCTGATCCAGGACACGATCGGTAAGGCTCGCGCTGATGTCGCCAAGCAGATGTCCGAGGTGATGGCGCCGTTCGTCCCGGAGGGACTCTCGTTCGACGATCTGATGAAGGGCAAGACCGACTGGGAAGCCATGAGCCCCGGGCTGCCTGACGACCTCGGCGACCTTTTCGGACGACCGTGACCGCCTCGTACACGACTGGCGCAGCGCGATGAGCGATCCTCTGCACGGCGAGAACCACAGCCTCGACCTGTTCGTCAAGCTGGTGACCGGGTCCGATCGCCCGACCGGGGACGAGCAGAAGCTGTGGGAGGCCGGCCAGCAGCGCAGGGATCTCGCGGCCAGAGTCACTTCGATCGTCGACGAACTGCGCAGGATCCAGCAGGGCGTGACAGCTCCGGACACGATGGCTGGCAAGGGCGGCTCGGCCGCCTCGGCGAACCTCGGCGACCTGGTCTCCAACGGCGAAGACATCGCCAAACAGTTGGAGCAGTACGGCTGGTTCATCAGCACGTACGGATCCCAGGTTCAGCAGATGCGCGTTTCGGCGTACATGATGGGTGCCTTCCTGGCGGTGCAGTTCGCCTCCCTGTCATGGCAGTTCTACTTGTTCCTGTCGACGGGAAATCCGGTCGCTGCTGCGCTGACCGCGGCGATCTGGCAGCGCCTGGTCGCGGCCACCCAGATGACGTGGAAGAGCTTCTTCGCCAAGATGCTCGTGAGCATGGTGAAGACGGCCGCGATGCTGTCGCTGCCGATGGTCACCATCGACGCGATCACCCAGGGCATCCAGACCAGGCAGCACCACCGCCAGAACATCGACGGCGATGCATTGCTGCAGACTCTCCTCGGGACAGCCGCTTTCGGCGGCATTCTCGGACTGCTGGCGCCTGTGCGCGCGTTGCTGCCGGAGTGGAAGAACCCCATCCAGCGCGGACTGCAGGAGTTGCTGTTCAACATGGGCAGCGGCGGCATCGCCGGTCTCGGTACGTTGGGGATCGAGAAGGCAGCACACCCGGACATGGAGGTGAGCGGGCTCGACCTCCTGTCGTCGTTCACCGCCGGCGCGATCGGGAACATGGGCGATCCGGCCGGGCTCATGGAAAAGATACTGGGCAAGGTTATGCCCAAGAGCCTGAGCGATGCGATGACCAGCCTGGAGACGAGCGCGGAGAAGGCACTCGTCGACGGGTTCACAAGGGTGGAAAAAGCGTTCAGCGGTTCGGATGCGCCCAAAGTTCCGGAGGCTGAAGGCTTCCAGCCCCTGCCGGACCACCCGCCTGTCTCCACTGATGACATCGGCTTCGAGAACACACTGACCGGCGAAATACACACGTCGCTGCCTTCTGACGCGGACGCGTCTGTCCGGACCTCGAGCGACTTGCACTCGACAGAGTCGCTCGTGTCCAGCGAAGACCATTCTGCGGCCGACCGGCCGGAGGTGTCCCACTTCGACGACTCCTCGGAGTCCACGCCGTTGTTGTCCGGGCACGATGCCACGATCGCTACCCACGCGGGCGAATCGGCGCCAGCGGATTCGGGGCACGGCACCCGGCCGGTAGCGGGAGAAATGCCCGCTACCGCGCAGTCGAGTGCCAGTCATGATGGTGCCGCGCTTGGCGCGGACACGACTCACAGTCCGGGCAACTTCGAGGCATCCAGGCCTGTTGACGAGCCGGTTGCGAGTGCGCTGCCGGGCGGCGGGCCCGAGGCGACGCAGCCTGGCGGTGAACAGGCCGTGGCGACGCAGTCAAGCGGCGCGCATGACGTCGGTCATCCTGGTGGTGAGCAGGCCTCGGCGACACAACCGGGAGCTGGGCATGCGGCGCCTCAGCACAGGGAGCCGATCCCGACGCAGTCGAACGCTGCGCACGAGGCCACGCGGCCCGGTGGCGAGCCGTCGTCTGGAGCGCAGCCGAGCGCTGCACACGAAGTCGCGCGTCCCAGCGGCGATGCGAACTCCGCGACCCAGGCACCTGGAAGCTCCGACGCAGTGCGGCCTGCTGTCGAGCCGGCCGTTGGCGGGCCGCCGGGAGACGGACCAGGCCCCAGCCCGGCTCGCAGCGACTCAGCGGTGCCGGACCGGAGCTTCGGTCAGGACGCACTGCGTCCGGCCGGTTCGACCAGTTCGGCCATCCACCCTGCCGACGTCCCAGCTGCGACCGCTGGGACGTCGGCGAGCCCGCGGGCCGAACAACCGATGCCCCTCGTGCCTGGCTCCGAAGCGGGTCCGCTGGCGGCCTTGCACGCCCAGGCGCTCGAGGCACTGAAGTCCGGATCGACCGACGTCAGTGCGCTTCGACAGCCTGAACAGCCAAAGGCCGAGGGCCTGCTGCGTGGCGCACCGACGCACGCACAGGAACTGCGGGCGCAACGCGTCGACGACCCGCCCGTGCCGCCGGCTTCGCCAGAGCGACCGGAGACCAGTTCGCGTCCGCGGAAGAAGTTCAAGGGCACGGTCGACGTCGAACTGGCCAACCAACGGCCGGCGCTTGAGTCCGAGGCTGAGCGTGGCGTGCAGTCGGACGGGGAACCGTCGCAGGAGATGCCTGTTGAGACGACAGGCGGCGCGCTGCCTCGTCGGCCGCGGGTACCCGGCGTCAACGAAGTGTCGGCGTGGGACGAGGGGTTCCGTGCCGGGCTCAAGCCGCACGAGATCAGGCGGGCGTGGGAACACGTGGAAGGTCCGGACGGCGGGGCGAGCGGCGGGGCACACCAGCGGTTCGACGAGTTCATCGCGGATCCGCGCGGATTTCTGGACGACCACACGCCGCTCGAGCCGTCCGACGTGTCGGCGGTGCTCGACGCCGATCCGGTAGCGTTCAGCCGCACGACCCTCAAAGACCTGGTCGGTGAGCAATTCGACGCCGGTCTGGAGCGGTACTTCCGCGAGCAGTTCGAGGTCTTGCGCGAGAACCTTCTGCACAGCAACGACTTTCCAGCGTTCGAAGAAGCCTTCGAGACGCTGCGCGACGACGCGCGGCACATGCACAACGATAACGTCGCGAACCAGGACTTCGACGAGATTCTGACCGGCTTCAGCCACGTCGGGGCTGAGCGCGCCGAGGCGATCCGGAACAACTTTCTCGACGAGGTCGCGCGTGCGGCCGAGAGCTCGGCGAGCGACCCGGATCTGCTGTACCACAGGCTGCTTGACGATGTCCGCCAAAGTCTCAGCGAAAACCTGTGGAACCCGGCGACGGTGCCGACGGTCAAGGGACCGCCGGAAGAGAACTTCATCTTGCCGGTCGAAGGAGGCGCACTCGACGCTTTTCTCGGGACGCTCGACCAGGGAGGACCGGAGGTCGCGAGGCTCATCATCGCGTCGTCTCTGCCGACCGGGGAGGTCGACGCGGTCACTGTGAACCGTCTGCTTCCCGAAGTGGTGGGCGGCGAACCGGGGGAGAGAGTGGGTCGTCTGCTGGACCACATGTCCGACGGACTGTCCGCGAAATATCTGGAGGACGCCTTCGAAGGCCGGTGGCAAGAACATTTCGCGCCCGCGATGGAATACGTCCACTCGCAGTTGCGCGAGCACATCCGGGCAGAGGTCGATTCCGTTACGCCGCGCGAAGGCGTGCCGATCGACGACGGGGCTGTGCGCGATCTCCGGGACCGGCTGATTGCCGCACCGGATCAACTGATGACCCAGTGGGTTCGTGACGAACTTCCGGCGATGGCTCAGCTGGACTATACGACGATCACCAACGAGTTCCCTGAATACACGCCCCCTGGCGGCGCTGACGCATTCCAAGCGGAGGTCGCGGGCGCGATCGACGCGGCGCGCAACGGCGATCACGTCAACGTGACTGTGCTCGCCGACGACTACGCCCGGATTCGCGCGGGCCTCAAGTCGCAGGTCGACCATGCGCATGGAGCAGGCTTCGCACGGGACATGCTCTGGAACCAGCTGGAAGGCACTCTCGCCGACCTGGGCATCTCTCCGACCGCGGCCGAACGGCTCGCAGTGAGCGACCACTTTGCCGAGATCGCAGCGCGTACGATGGACAGCGGAGACCTGGCCGGTCTGACGGAAGCGGCATCCCGGATCCGGGACAATCTGACCCGCCCGCCGATGCCTGAGGAGGGAGCGGATTTCCCCGACGCACCAGCGATGTCCGTTCTGGACTCAGTGCTGCGCGCGGACCTGAATCGTGCGGTGCAGAATACCGGTCTCGTCACGAAGATGCGCCTCACCGGCGAACACCTCGACAGCGTGTACCAGCAGGTGATGCACGATGTCGGCCGACTCGCCGAAGATGTGTCCATCGACGGCTGGGTGCAGGTCGACACCACCCGGTTGATGGAGGGCTACCAGGCGCTGCGGGACTCGCTAGCCGATCGGCTGCTCGACGTGACCGGCGGGACGACGGAGCCGCGCGGCTTGGAGCCGACGCCGACAGAACGCGACATCGCGACCGCGGCCGCGGAGCTTGCGCAGCGAGTGCACGGCCAGCTGGAGTTCTCGCTGGGCGAGCGGGGTCTGCCAGAGGATGTCGCGACGCGGCTGCACAGCGATCTCACATACGCGGCGCAGGACGCGATCGCACGGTCGAGCGACCCGTGGTATGGCGTCGACCAGCGCCTTGCGGATATTTACGGCAGCGATCTCGTGCGTGCCGTCCCGCATATCGTCGAGAGCGCGCGAAACGGTGAGCACAATGGTCTTTCGGGCTTCTTCGAGGATCTCGCACCGGCTGAGCCGCCGCGTTCGGCAGATCCTCTCGAGACCCTGAGGCCGACACTCGAAAGCGACGCGCTGCCGCCGCCGGGAGCGATCAGCGAACTGGTGGACCGCTACGGCGGCCAGCTTTCCGACACGGACGCGGCGGCGCTGCGCGGCCTCCACGGCCGGCTTGCCGACTTCCACGCACGTGCGCAGGAATCCCTCCGTGGCGTCGTCGATCGAGAGCTTGCCTCGTTTGACCACGAGGTCGCGCATCGGGGCCTTGGCGAGATCGTTGGGGACGAGCGGGCGAAACTGCAGAACAAGTTGGAATCCGATCTTGCGGACGGGCTCGCCGAGCAACAGCGCCTCGGCGCTGAGATCGACAGATTGGCCGACCTGCTCGCTCGTGATCAGGAGTATCGCGAGTCTCAAGCCCACCTCACCGAACTCAGCAATCGAGTCACGGATTTGCGTGATCAGCGCTTCGCAGCCGCGCAGGGCGAGCAGCACGAAGCTGTCCAGTCGCTGCTCGACCGCGTCGACGCGCTAAAGAGCCTGGTCGGTGACGGGCCGCTGCCAGGCTCGGACCTGACGGCGTTGAACCATCTCGTCAACGATCTCGGCGAGCTCGCGGGCGTCCGCACTCCAGCGGACCCGGCGCTGCTCGACGAGCTGCGGAATGCGGAGATCGCGCAGGTCGAGGCGGAGTGGGAGCATGGCCGCCCGCTCCGAGGACAGGATCGGCTGACAGACCTTGCCCAACAGATCCGCGAGTTGCGCGCTGGCGAAGGAGTCGGGCCCCACCTAGAGGACATGTACGTACACCGCGCGGACCTAGTCGTGCGCGCGTTCGAGCGGGAGTTTGGCTGGCAGGGGGCGCGGGATGCCGTGCACCGCCGATTCGAGGGGATGCTCGAGCACGATCGCGTCGTAGAAAACGATCAGACAATCGCGAACGGGCATATCGACCGCCTGCTCGACGACGGCAGGTTGGCGCGATTCGGACTGTCCGACGCGGAACTTAGTGCGGTCCGCGACGAACTGCGCGGTCGGTTCACCTACCTCGCCGACTCGACGCTGCATGGTCCGGACGGAGCCCTAACCGCCCCGAGCGATGCCTGGCATGACGCGCGGATCGAGTGGCTGCGCCGGCTCCCCAGTGAGATTGCCACCGTGGCGAGTCGCGTGCACGGGTCGGACGCGGTGCGCGCCGCTTTCGACACTGCGTTGCAGGACTGGGTGACGCACGACCCGATCACTGAGCTGCTCGGTCCGAACCGCCCTCGGGACAACGGATGGGTTGCCGAGAAAGGCTTCGAGGAGTTCGTTGACTCCGTGCGGGGGTCATGGCGCAAGCTGCATGACGCCTTGCCGGACGGCCCGGAACCGTTGCGCGAGGGACTGGCCTGGGACCAGCATCTACGGGCGCATCTGGACGAGCTGCCTGCAAAGCTCGACGCCTGGCAGCGGCAGCATGCTGACAACCTCCGCGTCGAGGACGCCTTCGCCCGCGCGTGGGAGGTCCACACCGGCGCAGTGCGCCCGCAACCTCGCGGCGACGTGACTGTGTCCCTCGGCCACGAAGGAATGCAGCAAGCTTTTGACAAGGCACTCACGTCGTGGATGGACGACCGGATCGGGCAGCTGGAACTGGATCCGTCGCTGGGGGTGCCTGGCTTCGCGCAACAGGTGGCGGAGAAGTTCCGGCGGGCGGTCGAGTCCGCCGAGCCCGCGGAATGGACCGAAGCGATAGGTCGGCACGCCGCGGATCTGCCCGCACAGTTCGACCGTGAGCTGGGACGCCTGAACGACCGCCTGGCAGATTTCGGCACCGGGCCGACCGAGGCGGGGCACAGCGCTGCGGTGCGAGCCGCGCAGCAGCTCGCCGATGACATCGCGGCGATGCAGCCGGGCATCGACCGGTTGGCCGAACGCCTCCACAGCACTTCGGACGCGGAGCGCGGCGAGCGCCCAGCTGTTGTCCAGGACGTGCTGCGCAAGCTTCGCTTGGAGCAGAGCCGGCTGCGCGACCCGTTCAATCACGATCTCGACCCGGGATTCGCGGACGTCCTCCGGCAGTTGGAGGGCCAAGCGGACCGGTTGACGCCAGCCGAAGCGGAAGATGCGACGACCTGGCTCGGCAAGCTGCGGTCGAACTACGAACGCGAACTCGCAGTGCTCAGAGCCACCATCGCCGAAGTGCGCGACGGCGCGCCGGAGGGGCAGCTCTACGCATTCCTCAGCGACAAGGTCAAAACGCTGCCGGACGGCCGCCAGGTCTTCCACGACCCCGATGCCGGGGCGCTGGCGTATCTGCGTGAAACGGCTAAGCGGGAATTCGAGCGGACGTTCCTCAGCGACCGGCGGCCGGTGGCCGAGAAGTTGGACGAGCACGCCGGCCGGCTGCCCGACCTGCTGCGGGACGTCGAGAAGCGCGAACGGTTCGTCCAAAATCACCTGCCGGACCTCTCCGGCCACGACCTCAGTCCCAGCCAGCGACAGCGCGTCCGGATCGACTTGGAGCACGAACTTCGCTCGATCTACCGCGACGAGACCGCCTGGCGCGCAAACAGGGGGCTCGGGGACGCGGTGAAGGGCCTTGTCGACGTCAGGTCGGGCGAGTTCTCCGGTGATGTCGGCCGAGCCGTACAGGATTTCACCTCGGCGGTCGATCGGGTGAAAGGCCTAGACAGCAGCCACCACGCCGAGCTGAACGCGATCGCCGACAAACTCTCGCCGCGTGTTCGGCTAGACGGCGCTCTCGCCGACCTGCACAGCCGAGTGATGGAGGCGGACCTCGCTGAGGGCGGCGCGAAGCTCGACGGAATCGTGACCGAACTCGGCCGCATCCAGCGTGTTCCAGCGCTCGATCTGCTCGCTCCGGACGGATTGCGCGCACCGGAGATCGACGGTCCGTTGGCTCCGGAGCAACGAGTCGAGGTCCTCCGCGCGCTGGATGCGGTGAAACAGCGGCTCGACGAACTGACGGTCGACTACCTCGGCACGGAGGCCGGGCCGATCGAACTGCCGGCCGAGGCGGCTCATCGGCCCCTGGACGAACGCCTCGATGACCTGCGAAGAAACGTGACGGGCCGGGCTGGGCTGGAGCGGCGGCTTGGGGACGAGCTTCACGAGGGTGGCGAGCGGTTCGCCGCGCTCGACAAGTTCGGTCTCGGCGAGAGCCTGGTCGAGCGCAATGCGCGGCTGTACCGCGAGGAGCTGGCGCGCGCATTCAACCGGCACGTCGCCGTAGACGCTGAACTCGGCTTCGGGGACATCGAACGCTGGATGGCCGATGAAGGCCGATCCGACTCGCTGGTCCCCAGTGATGACGCTTTCGGCCGCGGACGCGCGGACGCGCCCACGCCCGGCGACGAGCCAAGGCCGGTCGAGCCGCCGACCGTCGCGTTGCCACGCGACCTGGCGCCGGACCCCGTGAGCGAGGCGACAGCCCTGTTCGGCACAGTAGAGGCGAAATTGCCGGGCGGGCGTGTCCAGGTTCCGGTGCAAGAGATGCGGGACAAGTTCGTGTCGGACTACGCCCAGCGGATCCAGCAGCCTCTCACGGTCGACGATGCCGTGCGCAATGTCGCCGAGCGCGCCAGCTTGGCAGGCCAACTCGAGACGCGGCTGCATACCGCACAAGCCTTCAGCGACCTCGCTGAGCACTACGTCGACGAGATTCCTGATCGCGTCCTTGCCCATGTTCGCGAGTGGTTCGACGGAGAAGCTTCGAGAGCTGAGGCCGACGCGGAGGACCTGCGCACCAGGCTCGACAACGTCATGGAACTGGAAGCGAGCCGGAATGTGGCCCGCGAACAGTTTGTCGAAGACTTTGCCGGGGCGATGTCCGCCAGCGGCGTGGCCGTTGACGCTGAGTTGCTGGACGCGCACGCCGATTGGCTCGATGGCGCGGTCGATCGCGCGGTAGTCGCGTCGGCGATGCCTTCAGGCGAGATCGACCCGCGAGTATACGAGTTCGTCGCCGGCAAGGTATTGCTGGCGAGCGTAGAAAGTGCGGTCCGGGGCGAGTTTCCTTCGCCGGTCGTCTCCGCGCCGGCCTTCGACGAGCTGCACGACGCATTCGCCGACGAGCTTCTGGCCGACTATGCCGACCAATTCCGCTCGCAGCTGCCGATCGGGGTATTCCGCGAGCTTCGGGACCGGCTTTTGTCCGATTCGGATCATTTGCGGGCCGAAGTGCGGCAGCGGATGGCGGAGTTCACGCCGCAGCGAGGTGAAGCAGTCGACATTGCCGGAATGACGGCGCTGCGGGCTGACCTGCTGGGCGCGACGAGCCGATTCGCGGTGAGCGCGCTGGAGCCCGAGCTCGACGAGTTCGCGGACTTGATGTTCAACACGCGCGCCAATCTACGTCCGAGCGCCCAAGCCGACGACGCGATTCGCGGAAAGATCCGTGCCGCAGCGGACGATGTGCGGCAGGGAACGGCGGACCTGGCCGAGCTCGTGGCGAGGATCAACGCCCTGGCCGACGGCCTGGTCGACGTCTCTCCCGCAACGGATGTCGAGCCCGCGCCTGCGGCGACGCACAAAACGGTGCGCTGGGCCGACGTTCCCCAGCTGTGGAATCCTCTCCCGGTCCCGACGCTCAATCCGCCTACCGAAACCATTGTCCTCGACCAGCCGATCACCGCCGATACCGGCGACGTCGACACGTGGTTCGCCCGGCAGACGGGGAATGCGGCCGCCCCGCTGGTCGGCCACTTGCGATCTGACGTCCCCGATGCCGTGCTGGCTTCCTCTCTCGAGCAGTTGCGCCAAGCCGTGCACGAGTTGGCGGAACGCGCGGCGGAGCTGAGGCTGATTCTCGCGGATCCGGCACGTACTCTCGAACTCGCCGAGGTCGAGGCGTCGGGAGGACCGGTCCACGAGTGGATCGCCCGCAATGCCCGCACACTCGACTTCGACGCCGCACGAGCGTACCTAGGCATTGACATCGCGGCGGACACCGCTGCTGCGGTGACCGCATGGCGGACCTGGTCTGCGCAGGTCGGCGGAGTTGTTCAGCGCGTGCAGGCCGCGCAGCCGACTCTCACCGACGCGGGGATCGACCGGGTGCAGGCGTGGTATCGCCACGCGGTCGAACAGGAACTGGAGGCCGCGACCGGCAGCGGAGGCTTTGATCGGGATGCCTTTGCCCAGCGGCTGGAGGGCCTTCGCACCGTTCGTCTGCCCGAGGTGCTCGACGACGTGTCGGGTCTTGCGGAGGCGATGGGACCGGGCGCTGACCAACTGGGCATCGACCAGGACATCACCAGCCGGCTGACCGAACTGGGGCCAATGCGGCGGCTGGTGCCGGGCGGGCTGCCGATTTCGGAACGGATGCACGACGATTTCCGCGACGCAGTCGCCCGGATGGGCACCATGGCGTCGGACGTCGTGGTCGCGAAGGTGGAGACGCGCTTCATCTCCTTCGCCAGCCAGCTCGCCCAGCAATCCTCCGCGCTGGCAGCCTTGCAGCGGTACGAGGGGCTGGTGAGCAATCTCGGCGCAGCTCTGGAGCTGGCGACGTGGACACCGAGTGAGCTGCGCGCGCACTGGACGAGCATCGCCGAAGAGCGGACCACGGCACCCGACGGGGCCGCCGAGCGGGCCGGAGCGGTGAACGCGGCGGTCGTGTCCGCGATCGGCGAGTTCGGTCCGGCGCAGTGGATCGAGCACTGGTTCCGGCACCACGGGGCAGACGTCGGACCGGCGGTTGCGAGCGGTCCGAGCGGGACGACGCTCGATCTCGTCTACGACAGCAAGGAGACCCGAGCACCAGAGCAGCGGGCGCAGGTACGAGACTTCGTCTCCCGGGCGGCGTCGCAAGTCCGCTTGCTCGCACCGCTCTTCGACGGCGTGCGCAACCCGCTCCAGCTCTTGGTGGAAGCCTCGAGCAACGGTCGGTCCGCCGCCGAGCGGCTGAGGAACCTGCGCGCCGATGTGGCGGCAGCGATCACGGACTACAACGACGTCGTTCCGCGAGCTTTCCCGGCCGATACGGTGAAGGTTGTCGGCCGGCTAGCGGACGTCTCGTCCACAGCAGACGCCCCACGAGTGCGAGGACGGCTCAGCATCCGGGTCCGGCCTTCCCTGGTCTCGCCCGAACCGGTGCGGCGACAGATGACGGAACTCGGCCGCGAACCGTCCCCGGCTCGCGCCGGGAATTCCATCGCCCGGTGGCTCCCGGTCGGAGAAGTCGACGGTGCCGAGCGGCAGTTCGCGGAACGCGTCGGGCAGTACACGATCGGCAATGTTCTGGCCCTGTTGCACGGTTCGGCGGCGGCGCCGGCCATCCAATCGGACTTGCTCGACACTGCCGTTGACGCAGCCTTCGCTCTGGTGCAAAGCGAAATCCTCGCCGGAACGCCGAATTCCCAGCGGTTCGTGCAGGCGTACGACGAGATGATGGCTACTGTGGTGCGCGGCTTCGAACAACGAGACCAGTCCGGATCGCCCGTATCACAGGCTGCCGAGACGCGGCCGCCGAATTTCGACGCTTGGTTGAGCATCCGCGATCGGCTGAGCACGCCGGATGATGCCAGCGCCATGCCGATGGACTCGGTGACGGAACTCGCGAAGGCCGACTACCGCATTCTTGAACGCAGAGCACATCACGACCACGATGATGCCGCGGCGGAAGCGTTCGGCGAGAGCGTCGCCGGACTGGCGGCACAAGACGAAGCCGAATTCCACAGCAGCTACGTCGACCAGTTGACGAGTGCGTGGAACGACCTGGTGGCAGCTGAACGCGGTGTTTGGGGCGAGCAGAGCGAGCCCGAATCGACCGGCGAAATCGTTGCCTCTCCCGCGGAGACGCGAGCCTACTTCGCTTGGGCAGCGCAGAATCCTGGGATCCGCGTCGCGCATCTCTCGCTTGTGCCGACGGATGGCGCGGTGCAGCAGAGCGCGACGTTGGACGCGTTCGCGCACCAGGTGGCTGAACTGCACCGCTGGATGAAACCCAAGGTGCGCGGCGGTACCGGTCCGTTGCTCGTGGTGCGGGTGCACCCTGCGCCCGGTGCGGCGCGCGACAGCGACTGGATGCCTGCTCATCTCGGGACGGTGCTGGGGGAGTTGGCGTCGTCCGGCGCGGTCCAGGTGGAAGGCGCTCCGGTGCCGCTGTGGCCGTTGGCGTACGACCGCGGTCGGGTGTTCGTCACCGCTGGCATCACCGCCGAAACGCAGCCGCGGCCTGGCACGACCCTGGCGGAATTCGTGCCAGCCACGCTAGTCGAGGCTCCGGACCGGACACCTGTCTTCCCCGTGACTCGGCCGGTGCTGTCGCCTTGGCTGCCGGAACATCTGCGCGACAACAGCCGCTCACACCAGCATGAATTCGCGTCGCATGTCGACGCGATCGTGCAGCGTGACACTGCCTGGTTCGGCTTGCCGGACAAGTTCGCGGCTGACGTCGCCGCAACGGTGGCGCAAGCGCTAGACCACGATGCCCCGCTATTCCCGGTGCTCGATACTCAATACGAACAGCTGGTGCGAAGGTTCAGCGGCAGCCAACCCGCGACGCTTGCGGAGCGGTCGCTGCCGCCTGCCGTGGCCGACCGCGGGATGGCACGCGGCGGCCACACAGTGGTCGACGTTCCGTTGAGCGGACGCCTCCGTGCCGACACTCTTGACGCGGTACTAGAGATATTCGACGAGGACGCCGAAGCAGCGCTGACTGCGGTGGGGCTTTCAGAGTCACCGTTCGTCGGCACCTTCCGCCAAGTTCTGCGCGGCCAAGTCGCCGCGCACCGTACGGCCAACGCTTCTATTGGCAGCGGCCTGGACTCTTTCTACGGCCGGCATCTCCAGAGTCTCCGTGACGAGTTGGCGCGCGAGGTTCCGGCTTCCGACGCGGAGCAGACAGTGCGGTCCCGGCTGATGTCGGCGATCCAGAACCTTCTTCACGAGCATCCGCTGGGCGAGGACGGCGAAGTCAGTCCCGAGTTGCGCGAAGCGTATGAGTCGGTTCGCGCTGACTTGCCGCAGTGGTGGCGGAACGCGCACCAGGATCCGACGCGGGAGACGTCGGGGCAGGTGCGGATCAGCCAGTTGCCCAGGGTGAGCGAGTTGATGACCTACTCGACGGAGGACGGGTACGGCGCCTTGCGGGCTCGGGTCGGGGAGATCGTCGAAGAGGATGTCCGATTGCTGCTCGGCGGGCGATCACCGTCAGCCGGAGACGACGCCGCAATCGAGTTCTTCCGGACTCAGATCTGGATTGGTTTCGACCGGGTATTCCAATGGCCGCTTGGCACCGGCGGCCGGTGGCAGCGGCGTAGCGACAACAGCTTCGACGAGGACTACTGGAATGCCTGGAACGACCTCCGCGGCAGCCTGATTTACCACGAGCACCAGCAAGGCCAGGAAGCTGATTCTGCCGGTTACGGGGACGACCAGTCCGGCAGCGAGGACTCGATGTGGGCCCCGCAGGGAGGCCTTTCCACTGAGGACTTCACGTCCCGTGTGCTCGTCCTCGGGCGTTCGTCGCGGCCGATCATGGATATGCCGGACGAGGACTGGAGGCTATTCTCCGGAATGGTGCTCGAAGAGGATTTCCGGATAATCTCTTCCGAGTACGAACTTCCTCCTTACGAGTACGAGACATTGCTGGCACACTATCAACTGTCGCTTCAGCAGCATTTTGGCGTCATCGTCATGCATGGCGGAGATATTTCCAATTTTAATACCCATTATTTCGGATTCCGCGACGGGATTCGCGACTATATGGAAAGAACCTACCCGCGTTCGCGGTCTGTTTCGGACGAGTTTGGCGTCTTGCAGGCGTGGCTCGCGCTCGGCGTCGAAGGAGACCTGGCGGCCTCTCGGCAGAAATTCGCGCGGTATTGGACTTCGGACGATCACGCGAAGGTTGTCGGAGTTGAATTCGTCCTCGACTTGATGGATGTGCTGATCGACTTCCCGCTTCTTTCCGACGGCGCGGTCTCGGCTGGGCTTCGTCGGGAGTACCGATGGCTCCTAGCGGGACTGGAGCGGCGATTCGGGCCGCCGCCGGTCTCGCGGGAAACCGGTGGCGCGGTGTGGTTCAGTGGTTTATCCGGAATCAGCGACCACTTGGAATATGAGTCTCCGGATGATCTTGCTGCGTTCCGTGCGCGGATGGAAGAGATCGCCGAGGTCGAGTTCTATATGATTGTCGGCGACGTGTCGCCGACGGTCGAGCAGAATTCTGCATTCGAGGATTTCAAATCAGTCGTCACCCGGGTATTTGACGACCTTTTCACGCTTCCTCGTGGAGATCACGACGTGGCCGCGGTGGTGTTCGACCAGGAGTACCGCAATGCTGTCCTCAGCCTCCAGCGAACGCTCGAAAGCGTCCGCCGGGAGCACATGGACTTCCCGCAAGCGTCGGATGAAGAGCGATTGGCGGTCAGTGAGCGGTTGCCGTTATGGCTGCGGGGCGAACGGGATGATTCAGCCATCGAGAATGCCCTTCTGCAAGCCTTGTGGGAGGACTTCGCCCAGTACGTGGGTGATCCGGCGAGCAGCAGACAGAGCCACCAGCTTTACCAGTGGGCCGAAGGTTCTGTCCGGGAGATCGTTCAGTGGACACAACCTGCCGCGAATGGGCTAGATGTCCTCGACTACCCGTACGATCAGCTGCTGGACCAGCTCTCGTCCAGTCGCGCGAGAGGGTTGCGCCCGCGGCTGAGGCCACTGCCGGAGAACATTGGCGACGACGGTCCGGTCGAGGCGCTGCGCCAGCGCTGGGAGGCATTGGACCTTCCCGGGCAGCGGGCCGAACGGGTCGCCGGCCCGATCGAGGCAGTCTTGCGAGACCTGGGCAGTGCCTATGATCAGCTGGGCGTGGAAACGCATCTGCGGCAGGCGCGCCAGCACGCGGCGGCAGGCGGCAGTGACCGTACGCTTGCTGGGCCGCGGGCAGAGGCCGCTGTCCGCGCACGGCAGGATTTCCTGGACCGTCTCGGTCGCGAGCCGAGGACGCCGGCGGAAATGCGGCTGTACGACACGTTCCTGGCAGCGGCGACGAACGCGCTGGTTCCGGTCTACGAAGAACCGGGTACCTACCCAGCGTTGCTGGCCGAGCTGGACGGCGACATCCAAGGCCTGGTGCCCGCAGACGTGGCAGCGTCGACAGAAGGCGTGCTCATCGCGCACGTCGTGCGCTCCTCCGATACCGAGTTGGTCGACCTGTTCGCCGCGCAGGCGGCGGCCCTGGCGCACGAAATCAACGCAGATTACGCGCCGGAACCGCTGACCTTCGAAATCCAGGTGCGTGGGTCTGGCGCGGAGGAAGTCCGTGTACGGCTAGACGGCCAGCTGCCCAGCGGCATTGTCACCACGGCCGAGGACAGCGAAAGTCCTGAGGTCGAGATGCGATTGGTCGTGGCGAATGATGCGGAGGGATACATCCTCTCCCTTCTGCCCACGCTGCCGCAGCGGCCGCCGGCTCTCGAGCCGGAGCGGCTGCACGTCGAGATCGAGGTCAAGCACGGTGCCGTATCCCTGACGATGTCGGAACCGTGGTTCCGCGAGTGGGTGCCGCGGTTGCGTCAGTTCGCGACGGGGCTGGCCGGTCGTCTGCGCCCGGCTGTGACTGTTCGGCTGGCAGCACCGGTGACCGCGCCGAGCGCGCACCATGCCTCGGTGGTAGTCGGCGGTGCGGCTGACGTGATCAGGCGGGTGGCGCACGACGCGATCACGCAGCAGCTCGCCGTTCTTGAGACGGACCCGCAGTCGCTCGCTGAGGAGTTCATCCGAGGGTGGCGGTTCGACCTGTCCGGTCCGCCGCACACGCGGGGAGAGTTCGCGGACGGGGCGGCGGTCGCGTTCGATCTGATCGTCGACCACGGCGCGCCCCTCGTGACAGCGCCGATCACCAGCGAGCCTTTTCGCGAGGGCGACGGCGTTCTGACGACGGTGCTGCCGATTGTCGGCATGCCCAATCAACACGACCTGGGATCGCTTGAGGGCCAGGTTCTCGGGTTCCTGGACCGAGTCTCCGGACCGGTTGCGGTGAGCTATCACAACAGCCGCGGAGCGGCCGAAGAATTCGGGGCGGACGTCCTCATCGGAGTGTTGGCAGCGCGGTTGTCCGCTCTCGGGCCGGAAGTCGAATTCCGGCATGCGCTCGACGGTCGAATGGTGGCGCCGGAGCGGGTTCCGGACGGGCTGCGGTGGTTGAGACCCGAGTGGTGGGTCGTGCTTTCCGCGGCGGAGCGGCCTGACACCGGTGACGATGCGGTTCCCCGAATGATGTGGTTCGGGGAACGAGTGGTACCGGAGGTGCTCGCGGAGTACCGGGATCGAGACCCGATCGCGTCATGGGGCGAGATCGTGGACGGGCTCGAATACGAGGCTCCAGCTCTTTTCAGGGGGTTCGACGACCGTTTTCCCTCAGTCGAGCATTTCGTGCAAACGCTGATCGGTATCGCCGGGCGGGCGTACGACGAGCAGAACGGGATGGACTGGGACAGGTTCGACCGGGAATACACTGCGGAGCTCAACCCCGCCGGTAACGTTGTGGCCCCGGACCGGCTGGGGCCGGACAGGTACCTCCCGCCTCTCGACTGGGGCATGTACGGCGATAGCCCGGTGAATCTAGGCATTCTGGATAACCCTTCCTTCCAAGGCGACCGGATCGGTGCGGACCCGAGCTGGTTCCCGCCCGATTGGCGATCGTCCGGGCCAGACGAGGACCAGGGTCGCGGAGCGGCAGGCGAGGAACGACCCGAACCCCAGCCGAACGTGGCGGCGCCCGGAGCCGCATTCGAGCAGCCTCTCGAGTGGCAGTTGGCCGAGCCGGAGAATCCAGGGATTCGGCTTCCGCTGTCGTTTGTGGACTCTGCGCAGGTGGAGCGGCTGGTCCAACGCTTCCCCGACAGTGCGGGTGCGATCGAACGAGTGATGGCCTTGGTGGCGGCCCACCGATGGACGCCCGCCGCGGCGTCGGAATGGTTGAACCGGCTCGAACAGCCGCCGGCAGTGCGGCAACCAGTGGCCGGGCGCGGTGGACCGTCCCGGTCGGTTGATCGAACTGGACTGGCGCGGCAATCGTCGAATCGGTTGTTGTTCACGACCGCTACGCCTCTTGGGCGCAGAATCAACGCGCAACAACGCAATGTGGGCTACCTGGCCAGCATGGTCGGTGCGGCGGCAAGGAGTGTGCCGCAACACGGGCTGGACGGTGCGCCGGTGGTCGCGGACCTCGTGATAGCTGCACCGGATCCCCGTGTCCTGGCCGACCGTGCGAGAGAAACGGTGACAGCCGCAGTCGGGAGCATTGCAGGCCTCCAGTTCGAGCTTGTCGTGCGCGAGGTGGCGGGGCCGGTCGCCGAGTTGCGCGCGAATGTGTGGTTCGCGGGCGCACTGCCTGCGGCGGAGAAGCCGATCCCGCGGCCCGATCGATATACAGCGGACCTGGGAGACCCGTCCTGGCGCATCGGGCTCGACGAATGGGCACGGGTGATGGTGCCTGAACTGCTGGCCCTTGAAGGACGTGGCGGGACACCCTCGGTCGTCGTGTCCGACTACCACGCGAGTCGTCAAGACAGGCAGGCATTCGTCGTGGCGTTGCGCGGTGCGATCCGGCAGCACCTGCCGAACGGATGGATGGCGGACGATGTCGGGGTGTACTCCAGCCCGCCGGACATCCGGGACTGGTGGTCGAGTTCGGCCGACGCGGTGCACAGTGTCCGCCCGTTCGATCCGACCCGTGTGTTCGCTCTGCGGTTGAGCCAGTCCGTGCGGCCGGCGGAGACCGACGGCGCCGGTGGGTATTGGGCGACCGTGGTCGTTCCGCCGGGACCGGCAGTTGACGTGCTGGCGGACCAGCCGAGACTGCGGCGGTTCGTACGGACGCTGGCAGGTCAACTGAACCGGATCGTGTCGGAAGGAGTTGACGAGCCGTCGCTGCTGCTGACCGTCGCGCCCATTGTGCCGGACGAGATGACGACCGCGGATCTCCCGAGGGCCGAGCGACTAGCCGACGCGCTTCGCGCCGCGATCACACCGCACATGAGCGTCCCTGGAGGGGCGACGATCGCAGTGGTGCGGCCGGTGGTAGATGCGCAGATCTCCGACGACATCTTCGAGGTGCGGGCGGTCGTGCGCCGGGTGAATGGGCCGACAGCGGTGATCCCGTTCAGCGGCGCGGGGATTTCCTCGGTGTTCTTCCCCGCGATCGAGGCACTGCGGAACGACACCGCTCTGGAGAACGTTCTTCGCCGGCGACACGGCTTGCCACCCGCGCTGATCTCAGCGCGGGTATCGAGCGTTCCCCATACGCTGTCGGAAGAGCAGCGGACAGCGCTGGAGGCCAACCTCTCGCACCACTTAGGTTCGAGCGTTTCCGTCACACAGACTGCGGTGCGCTCGGTGCTCGCACCGCCGCGGATCGTGGTGACGGCGGATCACCGGTTGCCGCCGGCAGTGGGAGTCGACCGGCTGGTCGAGTTGGCTGCGGAGCTCGTGCGACAGAACTCTGATGGCGCGGACGCTATCCACGCCGACGACCTCGGAGAACTGGCCGCGGCGTTGGTGGCCCATGGTGTCCTCCGCGTGACGCAGAACCTGCCTGCCTACCTGGGCCACACTGCCCGGGAGCGGACGGTCACTCCGATGCTGGACGAGTCGCCTTTGCTTCGCAGCGCGCCGAGGGACGACTCGATGGCGCTCCGCGCGGTGTTTCATCATCACCTCAGGCTGTCCGACGTTTTCTCGGACGGAGACCGTGGCGTTGTCGGCGACCTCGCGCAGACAGCGGCCGGCCTAGCCGCGCACCTGGCCGCGCGAGGGAACCAGCCGATACTGAATATTCGCTTCGGCGCTGGCGGTTCATTCGCTGAGGCCGTCATCGCGCATTTCCGCGACGTGCTCGGCAGCGCGCTCACTGAAGACGCGGCGAACGCGGTGCACCTGGACGCTGAAGTGGTCCCCGGTGCCGGTGCTCTTGCCGGGATGACTCTGGTGGCCTCCGGCGAGACCTCCGGCCCGCAGCCGCACCAGCACGAGTTGGACACCCATGAGGTCGACTGGGTTACCGGCGTACTGATGTACGTGCGCGGCTTGGTGCCGGAGATGCGTGCCAACCTGCAGCAGCACGGCGACATCGGCATGTTTCGCATTGCTGCGCGCGCTGCGCACCAAGCGGAGGCATCGACAGTCCGCCACGCACTGAACGACGTGGTTCGAGCCATAGCCAGCGCCGAATTCGAGCTGGCGCTGGGGCCCGGAGACGTGGCGATGACCACCGACGTGCGGCCGGCGCTGCCGTCCCCGGCAGAGCTGGCGGACCGCGTCGCACCGCTGACCTTGCGTACGATTTCGATCCAGCACCACCCGCCGTCCAGCGCCGCCGAGCGGCCCGAGCTGACGGCTCTGCCAGCGGAATGGTGGCAGCAGCGGTTGGAATGGTTCGTCGAGGGACATGGCCGGAACACCGAATACCTGGTGACCGCCGGACCGGAGCACCAGGCCCAGTTGTTCGAGATGAGGCAGACGCTCGGCGAAACGCCGCTCCGGGTGCTCCGGACGGACGAACCCGGCGACCCGGTCATTCGCGTGGCGCCGCCCGGCCGGTCGCTGCCCCGGGCTGCCGTGCGACCGCCGCGGACGCTTCTGTCCACGTCGTCGGTCGACAATGCGTTCCTGGACGAATTGGCTGACCTCAACGATCTGATCGCCGAGTTCGTCGCCGGCGACGTGCCGCTCTTCGACGTCGTCACGCCCGCTGACGCGGAAGCCGGCGAGGCGTTCCACGAACGGGACATCCGCGCCTTGGTTCGGGTCGACGACACTCAACGACGGGTCTCGGTGCATCTGGCAGGCGGCCTCGAGCTGCCGCCCGGTTTGCCGGAGCTGCTCACCGCGATCGTGGAGTTCCGCTCTCACGCGCCTCGCGTTGGACAGGTCACTGTCCCGCTCCGTGTTCGCATTGACGAGGACGGCGAACACGAGTTCACCGTCCCTGCGCTCGCTGCGGCTCTGTTTCGCTGGATGTCTTCGCGTCAGGAGGCCGGGAGCTCACTGACCTTCGACGGCGAAGTGCGAGCGGTCGGCTACGACGTCTCGATCGAATCCGCCGGGCGCCTGGTGCAGGACATGGGGTTCGACGGTACCGGCAATCCAGCGGTGCTGCCCGTTTCCGGTGTTGCCGACCTCGACTTCACCATTGCGTTCGCCGGGGTGCCCCTGGTGGCGAGCGACGATCTGACCGGACCGGACGCGATCCGCGAGTTCTTCGGTCGCGTCGAGCGCATGGCCCGGTTGCTCGAAGCGCAACTCGGCGGCGAGGACGACGTGGCGCGGGTCGAACTGCGCGGACAATACGACGGCGAGACCGCCAACGACGTGACCGCGGGTTTGGCGCGGTTGCTGGCCCGCGGTGTGCCAGTCATTCCCGATCTGGCGTTCGTGCGCGGAGACGGGCCGCCGCGCGCTGTTCTGTGGCTCGTGCCGGATTCGTTCCCCTCCCTGGACGTCGTGCTCGGACACGAGCAAGTGATGACGACCGCCGGGCTCCTTGACGACGGAGAACTGCGGCCCGTCCAAAACCGCTACAGCGTCGCGCTGCCGCTGCAACCGGCACAGCTGATCATCGTCGAGCGAGCGCTGGCGGCCTTCAGCCTCGGCCTCGCAGCGGGGATGCCGGTCGCGGACCTCCCGGCACCGAGGCTGGTCGTGCACGCGCCACCGGAATCGGCCGACGCGGTGACCCGCGACTTCAGCGCGGTCATGCGCGATGTGCTGGAACACCAGTTCGCGCTGCTGCAGCGCGAGGATCTCGACCCCGAACAAGCCGTCCACGGACTTGTTTACGAGTCGGGAGGCTTCGACGGCCAAGTGCGGATGGACTTGGTGTTCGACGCGGACGCGGAGGCCGCGTCTTCAACGGGGGAACTCTCGCTCGAAGGGCCGGTTTCGACAGTGGCCGTGCCATTCCGGCGACGGCAATACGGTGTAGACGCACCCGAGACGCAAGCAGCGGTGGACGACCTGCTCGGCCTGGTGGCGATGCACGCCGACCGGTTGCACGGCTTGGGTTTGGCGGAGCCGTTGATGGTCGTCGACGTATTCGCGGCCAGCAACTCTAGGTGGCGGGACGGCGCGGCGCAGCGCACGACTGGCCTTGTCAGTCATCTGACCGAAAGGCTGGGTCGGCTCGTCGACGCCGGTGTGCTGACCGGCGGCGACGTCGCGGTGCGGCCACAGCCGGAGGTACGCCAGCCAAGAGAACGGCAAGGTGCCGCCACCGCGGACCGAGCTTGGTTCCGGCTGCGTGTGCAACACGTTGTGCCTGGACAGTCGGTGATTGCCGCGCCGGGGCCTGAGCTTGCCGCGGTGACGATGGCCGCCGAGGACACCGCGTTGTCCAGCGTGGAGGTTTCGGTGCAGGGTCCCGTTTCCACCGTCGCCGTGCCGTTCCGGCGTACGCAGTACGACCTCGGAGCTCCTGAGACCCGCGCCGCGGCAAACGATCTCCTCACATTGATCGCCGCACACGCTGAACGGTTGCGCGGCTCCGGACTTCCGTCGCCGTTGATGACGGTCGAGGTGTTCGCAGTCAGTAATTCGCGATGGGGGCACGGTGCCGAGCGCCGGTCGTCGAACCTCGCCGGCTACCTGTCGCACGAACTAGAGCAGCTCGTCGGCGAAGGACGGTTGCGAGCGACTGACGTGGTGGTCCGGGCCCAACCACCGATGCGGCAGGGGAGGGAGCGTCGTGGGGAGACTGCGGACCGTGCCTGGCTGAGGTTGCGCGTGCACCGCGTTCCTCCTGCGCAGCGTGCCGTCCTGCCCACGCCTGTCCAGCTGGCGACCGGCGGGCCGCAGCAGGTCGAGGACGACGACGTGCTCGGTGCACTGATCGAGTTCGACTTGCAGCAGTCGTTGTCGGCGGTCGGTGAAGTCCCTGCCGTGGACCTCATAACGCCAGTGAGCCGCGCGCGCGACACGTTTGTCCGGCTGTGGACGGCGACCAGCGACGCCGCCGTCCGTCGGCACCTCAGCACCCAAGTACGGGCATATCTGGACGGTCCGCTCGACGCTCCTTTCACTCCGACGCCGACATCAGCGCCGCTGCTTCAGGAACTGTCGCCGCGTGTGGCAGCTTGGGTGGAAGCTCAAGCGGAGGAAAGGGGGCCGCTCACCTTCACCGTGCGGCCGGCCTTTGGCACAGAGACGCCGCTCGAGCAGGTTCAGCAGGCCGCGACACTCGTCGAGACAATCGTGGCAGGCCGGGGCGCGGTGACGATACGGGAGTTTTCCCGAACCGTTGATCCGGTCGACCAGTACGTGGTCGACGGACGTCCGCCGGCCGTGGAGATCTCAGTAAGCAGCGGCCGCGCGCTGCGTGCGGACGATCAGATTGCGCGACTGCTGGAAAACGCCGGCGATCTGAGCACTCTGATCGTCAACATGGCGCGTCCTGTCCTGACCAGCCAGCCGCGCCGTCCGGTTTTCGAAACGTCCGTCCGGGAAGCCGACACGGAACGGGTCGTGGATCGCGTGGGTTCGCTGATCGAGGAGCTTGCCGACACCGGGATCCCGCCCGACGAGGTGACGGTGGAGGTCGTCGCACCGGAGAGCAGCGGCCTTGCGGAGACGGTTCGCGAGCGGCTGGACAGTCAGCTGGTCGACTTCGCGCCGGAGATCCTCCGTACGGAGGGAGATACAGCGCTGCGCCTCCACTTGGCGCATGGTGCCTCGGTGACGCCGGTCGAGCACGTCGTGGAGGTGACGCCAGGCGGGTACGCCGGCTTGGATGAGGCCGCCGAAGCGATGGCAGACGCCGTGCGCGAGGGCGGCACGATCAACCTCATTGCGCACGGGGCGGCAGGTGACGTCACGACGCGCCTGGAGTCTTCGCTCATCTCAGCTGTACGCCGACTCTCCGACGGCTCGGCCGTCGAGACGACAGTCGAACAGCGCGACCCGTTAAATCTCCTCGACGTCGATACCCTGCTGGGGCGGGCAACTCCATTGGCTCCGGAACGGACCTTCTTCGTCCGTCATGTACCGGATCCTGTCTCGCGCCGCTTTGGCTGGGAGTTGCCGGGCAACGTGTTCGGCGGCACGGTGGTACTGTCGAACGAGTCCCGAGCGCTGCCTGCCGACGCGGCACACCTCGCGGCAGCGCTCGCGTCGTTTGCGCACCGCGCCGCACGCGGCCCGAGTTCGGTGCGCCTGGTGTTCGCGCCGGTCCTGCCGGCCGGTGCCGAATACGAGCAACGTTGGTCGGACGAGTTCTCCTCCCTCGTCAGCCGCTTCCTGCGTCGCCTGCCAGGCGGGACCGACATCGCTGTCGAACCGGTCGAGCTCGACCCGGCCCGACGCGAGCCGGACTCCGTGCGCGCTGTGCACTTGGTCGAAGCCCTGCTCCGGGCGGATCCTGCCGTTCGCGAGCGGCTGATCAGCCTCGAACGCAGCTGGCACAGTTGGCGCGAGGTCGCAGTGGGAAGTTTGGCCCGGATTCTGATCTACAGCAGCCTGTCTCAGGCATATCCGTCGGTTACGTGGCTGCTCAGCGGGCTCGACGCGCTGCTGAGCCTGCTCTGGTCGATGGGGAATCTCCGCGCACTGGTGGACTTCCAGCGCAGCCTGCCCGCGCTGCCGTGGGTGCAGTCCGCGGAGCAGGATCTCTCCGCGACCCTGCTGCACGTCCGGGCGCACGTCGAGCACGACCGGGCCATTCCGACCGGCGGGGTCATGCACCTTCCGCTCTGGCGGCCCGACGTGTTCACCCGGGAACCGGCTTGGCTGAACGAAGCGGCGCGCGCCGCCGAGGAAAACCGCCTGCGTTATGTCTATGGCGTGGACGAGCCATTGCGCGTGGCGGTCGTGCCCGTGGCAGCCGATCCGGTGCCGTCGGACTCCGCGATCGCGAGCATCCGAGCTGTCTTGGCGCGGATGTTCGAAGCGCGCCGGACCGCGGAACCCGCAGTGCATATACACACTCCACTCGGGCGAAATGCTGGCGCGGTCACGCCCACACACGGACTTCCGCACGTCGCGGTGGCTGTCCGCTTCGGACTGGACGCCTTGACCGACGACGAGCTTGCTGTGGTCGCGGACGGGATCGTTTCCGCCTTCAGCCTGACCGAATCGCAGCGTTCCGAGCTGACCCCGGAAGTCGTCGCGAACCTGCGGATGGCGGGTGTGCAGGTCGCGCTCCGGCACGCCGAGAACTATGTGACGGCATGGGACTTCGAGCCTGCCGCGCCTCCGGCCGAGCGGTTGATCAGAGGTATCGCGGAGAGGCTGCATGCCGAGACCGCGTGGGAGCGTGCGGTCCGGGACCACTACGGGTTGCCCCCGTTGCCGATCACGATCGCGCCGGTCGGCCCGCAGAGCCTTCGTGCGGACATCGGGGTCCGGGCGCTGGGTTCCGCACTTGCCCGGCCTGGATGGCGGAACGGCCCGCGTCCGGACGTCGAGGTGGTGACGGGCCGAGTTGCGGCGCCGACCGCGGGATCGGAGGTCATGGCGGCGGGTGACGACCGTTATTCCATCACCGTCCATAATGGACTCAACGTGGCTCGGCAAGCATTCGCGCAGCGGCTTTGGCGGGACGTGCGCGGCCACGGATCGCCGACCGAAGCCGACTTGAGCCGGGTCCTGTCCACCGTGGGAACGCGTGGCGTTGCCGCGGCGATCCGGGCACTGATCGGTTCTGGGCGCGGAAATCGGCCCCCTCAGGGCGACCTGCTCGCACTCTTGCGCCACGAGGTCAGCGGTGATCCGCTGTCGCCCCGGTTGCGCCCTGTGGCCGACGTGTCGGCGAACGTGCGACGGTTCGATCCGGCTGACGTCACCACGCCGGAGATGGCGTTCCTGCGCGACTTTGCCGGCCTTGTCGCGCGGACCGTCAGTCAGTCGCGACTCCGTGCCGGCGGCGATCAGCCAGCCGTGCTGCTGCAGATCACCGCGCGACAGGAGCTGATCGACTTCCTCGGTACCGTGCTCGGCCCGCTCGTGGACTTGCCACGGCCGCTCGCGCCGCCGGCACCTGCGGTGGCGGAGTACTTCCGCCGCGCGCTCGAACCGGCCTCCGGGCTTTCCGCAGCGCTGGTCCTGCACGGCAACCCGACTCAATCTGCTGACGTGCACGCCATCTTGAGCGTGCCCGCACAGGCGATCGGGGCTGGAGACCGCGGCCAGCTCCGACCGGGCACGAGCGACCGGTCGGCGTGGCATGGCGTCAGCGGCCCGCACTGGCGAGAGGGTCTGTCCGAATTCGTGCACTCGCTGGCACCGCTGGTCGCGCAGCCGTGGCGCGGATACCACCAGGTCGAATACACGGCGCACGACATTACGGAAGGGCACGCTCGCGCGGTGCTCGGCGAACTGGTCGACGGGATGCGCACGAGCATGGCGCGCCTTGGCCCGATGGCGTTCGGCGGCGAGGTACTGCTCCGTCCACGCGCGGTCATTCCGCCGCTGCGCCGGCTCGACATCAGCGAGCGGTTCAACGCTCCGGCACCGCTTGTCATCGGGCGAGGGATGACCCTCGTCCACACCGAACCGCTGGCACCGTGGCGCTCGGACCGGTTCAAGATTGATCTCAACGAGCTGGGCCGGGCCCACCAAGCGGCGCAGTGGGCGGCGGCACACCTTCAGGCTGACGGTTCAGCCGCCTTCGCGGTTCTGCACCATCCGAGCCGCGAGGCCGAGGCGCGGGAGGTGCGGAACGCGATCTCGTCGACCGGTGCCAGGGTGGCGCTGCGACCGACTGAAAACCTGGTGGAGTTCCGGGACGGCGAGGAATTGCACACCCTCTTCGCCGACCAAGTGATTCACGTCGAGGTGGGCACCGGTACTGATCCGGTTCACCAGCCGGTGGTGAACATGGCGTCTGTCCCGCGCCGCGTTTTCGTCTCCGATCACGAAGCGTCGGAGCTTCCGGAGATGGCAGACGGGGTCAGCGCCTTGATGGAGGAGTTCGCCGCGGCCGGGGTCCCGGCAACTGACGTGACGGTCGGGATCCACGTCGACTCGGCAGAACTCGCTGACGCCTTCGCCGAACGCCTTCGGCGGCACCTGCGGGCGGATCGTGCACCTCGAGTGATTCGGATGATCCGCGATGGAGCCAAGACACAGCTCACCGTCGACCTAGCGAACCACGTTCGCATCGGCGATTCGCCGTTCGCCGGGCACCTCGTCCAGACCGACGCCGAACTGCGTGCCGCCGTGCAAGCCGTGGCCGACGCGATGTGGCGGGGCGACGTGCACGGACCAGGCCAGGGCAGCGTGGTTATCACGTCTTTCGGGGATGACGCTGGTGCGCGGTTCGTCTCAGCGCTCAGCGAGGTGTCTGACCGGTTCGAGCGGGAAGACATCATTGTTCGCGTCGAGCCTGCGAGGCCGCTGACTCTCCTCGACGCGTCCGTGCTCTTGAATGCCTTGGCACCGATCGACCCGGCTCGCGCTTTCGCGGTCCGCCATGAGCCGGCGTCGCCATCGCCGGGTCCGCTTGGCCGGACCGAGAATGGTGTTTTCTCCGCCGCGCTCGCGGAGTCCTCCAGTGTGCGGGCCGTCGCCCGCGAGCTGGCAACCTTTGTGCACGGCCGGATTACCGCTGCTCCCAACACCTTGCGGCTTCTGTTCACGCTGAACGTACCGCACGGCGCCGACTATGAGCGGGGGTTCGTGACCCGGTTCACGCGCGCTGTTTCGCAGTTCCTGCGAGACCTGCCCGCGACCGCGGACGTCGTAGTGGAAACGATGCAGCTCACGCTCTCACACAACGACCAGGAAGCGAACTCTGTGCACGTGCATGCCCATGTCGAATCCGCATCGCTGCCGATTCGCTTGGAAGAGCTGCACCTGCCGACGTCGCCGGCCGGAGACTTGTCGCCAGTGCTCGGCGAACTGCACCGGTTCACCGCCGTGGCCCCGGAGATCCACCTGCGCGCGATGAACGGGCTCCCGCCGCTGCGGCTCGACGTTCAGGCTTCGTCTCCGGACGAACGCGCCATCAGTACTCTGGAGACCTTGCTGCGCCAGCGCATCGGCGGTCAATCCGCCGTCGACCTGCGGATTGCAATCGGACTTGAGCCGCTGCTGACGATCACGCCTCGCCTCGGCGTCGAGCACGCCGATCCCGCCCAACTCGAGGCCACTGCCGACGCGATCATCGCGAACAACCCGGTTCCCGAATCTGAAGAGGCGGCGTTCCGCGATGCCGTAGCGGCGGAACTCGGCCAGTCCGGGGTGCACAACGCCGGCGTCTACGCCCGGACGACGAGCGAAGCGCTGCAGCGCATCCACAACAACCTGACCGAGGTGCAGCGGCGGGAGGTTCAGCGGATCGCGAAGAGCCTGAAGGAGGACCTTCACGAAGAGATGACAGTCCGCGCGCACTATGGGCTCGAACCGCCGTCCGTCAATGTGGCGGCCCCGAACGGAGGCACTCTCGACAGTGCACACAAGGCGGCCGACATCCTCCGCTGGGCGCTCCGCGGCCCGATTGTGGACGTGCGTTCCCAGGAGACCGGCAACTCGCGGGCGCGAACATATGTAGTCGAAATCGGCGACACCAGGGTCACGGCGAACGCTGATCCTGGCATCGTCGTCCCGCCAGAACTGGTCGAGCGGCTTTGGCAGGAAATTCGGGGTACGGCCCCGCGCCCTCGCGACGCAGCACGCGCGACGAGGATGCTGCGGGCAAACGGGGTGGCCGCGACTCTCCGCTGGATTCTGCGGCGCGGTCCGCGCAGCGACGCGATCTTCGCGACGCTGCGCTCGGAACTGGGCGAGAAGTCCCCGCGGCGAGGTCTGCGGCCGGTCATCGAGGTGACGTTGGGAACGGCGGGCTTCGATCCCGGCTACCCGCAGTCGATGCGGCCGCTGCGGAACCTGATCGACCAGGTGGTCGCGGTGACCGCGGAAGCACGTGACCGGATGGGCGGTAGCGGTGCTGCGGCTACGTTGCGCGTTGTCGCTCCGCCGGACGTGATCGACCTGCTCGGCGCGGCGCTGGCACCGCTGCTCGACCTCGGGCACCGCCCGGCGTCGCTCTCCGGTTCTGCGGGGCGCTACTTCGACCTGGGCGCGCTGGTCGACGGACTGGACCGAGCGTTGGAGTTGCACGGATTTCCCCGGGACGAACCCGTTCTCCAGGCGACGGTGTTCGTTCGTGGAACAGCGAGGGCAAACCCGGTTCGTCACCGGTCTCACGCACTGCATGGCGTGGCGGTAGGTCTGCGGGACTGGCAGCAGCGGCTGGCGGAGTTCGTGAACTCGCTCGTGCCGCTGGTGCCCGAACGGGGCCGGAGTCGGCGGCTGGTCGAACTTCTCGCCCTCGGTGATGTCGCGGAGACGGTACCGGAGGTGCGAGCGGAGTTTCTAGCAGTCCTGCGCGAAGCGATGAGGCGGCTCGGGCCGATAGAAATGGGCGGCGAGGTGCTGTTCCGCTCGGAGCGTTCGCCGCAGGTTTCCCTGGACGGCGTGCGGGTCGGCCAGTACTTCGACGCTGCGGTTCCACTCGTGCTGGCTCCGGGTGTTGTCGTGGTGACCCACAGGGACCTGGCGCAGGAGCCGCCATCCGACCGATTCAAGATCGACCTGGACCGGCCGTCGTCGCCGGAAGCGCTTATGGCATGGGTCCGTGACCAGATGCGCGAGGCCGGTGGGCCGCTGGAGTTCATCGTGCTGCACACCGCCGTGAACGTCGGCCGAGCGCGTGCCGTCTACGACACAGTCGTCGCCGGAGTGAACGCAGACGGGATACCGGCGGAGACGACGTTGGCGCGCATACAGGAGGTGACCGACCTCGTCGAGGATCTCAGCGGCGAGCAACTGCACACGGTTTTCCCGGGCCAGGTCATCCACGTCGCCGCCGAACCGCTCGCGGTAACGGTGGGGGAGGTCCTCGGAGGGGCGGACGACGACGCGCCGTGGGTGGAGAGCGTTGGCAGGCAGTTGGAGCTGATCGCGGGCGGGGTTCCCGCCGAAGAGGGACAGGTCGCGGTGTTCGCACGGATTCCGTTGCCGCCTGACGGCCAGTGGGATCCGGTTGTCACGGCTCGCGGAGGCCTCGTCAATGCTGCGGTGCGCGCGTCCGACATCGCGAACTGGTGGCAGCCCGGTCAGCTGGTGGTGCGGCTTCTGGTGCCCGCAGACCAGATCTCGCCTGACGGAGTCATCGGGCTGGTGCCGAGCGAGCGCTCGCACCGAGTGCTCGGCGCCTACCGACTGATCAACGACGGCCATGTGGCGGAGGTGCCGGTCCCGGAAAGCGCGGAGCTGACGATCCGGAGCCGCTCGTTGACTCCCGACGAGCTCGCGCTGCTTCGCCAGACGTGGGAGAACAGCACAGACCCGGCCCGCGACCGCGACTTCTCCGCGGTGCTGCGCCGGGCCGCCGACGAGATCGTCCGTCGGCCGAACGTCGCCCTTTCGGACCTTCTCGCGGCACACCCAGAAATCCTTACCCCGCGGGCACTGGGCGGGGCTTCCTCGTACGGCGGCTTGTCAGTCGTCATGGAGGGGAGTGAATCGAGCGCGGACATGCGTGCCCCCGCCAGCAGGCTGTCGCTTGAAGGCGCCGGTGAACCGATCGGCGGCGAGCTGCTGGCTCAGGGGCACGTCGACGGCGAACTCAGCTACCTCGGCCGCATTCCATTGCACAAGGGCGAGGCAGCTGAAGCGCTGCGCGCGCTGCTCACCTCCGACGTGCCAAAGAAACACGCCGGTCCGCTCAATGCCGTGGCGAACGAGTTGATCGCGCGCTTCGGCGTCCGGCCGGCGCTGCTCAAGCTCACGCAAGGCGTCGATACGACGGTCGACGGCGTGGCAGTGCGCGTCCGACTGCGCGTCGGCCGCCCGCGGCGCGCGGACCGCACGCATGCCGCGGACCCTGCGGTCTACAACACCCAGGCGATGACGTCGGTGGTGACTGCGAGGTCCACCTCAGCCACGCGGGCGACGAACGTCGCGGTGAACGCGCTCGGGCTGCTGTCCCTCGCGGCTGGCCAGGCGCTCGTGCTGCCCGCGCTCACCGTCGAATCGGGTCAGGCGCGGGAAATCGGGCACACTCGCGTCGCATTTATCGTGAACGCGATCGCGGCTGGTCAGGGGCTGCAACGCGAGCAGGTCCTGGTCGATGTGCGCCGAACCTACGCGATCGGTGGCGAGCAGGTGGAGGACGACCAGGCCCTGGCAACGGTGCTCGGCGTCCAGAAAGCCGAGGTGCGGCCAGCAGAAGGAGGCCTGCCTCGCCCGGTGGTAGACGTGCGCGCGATCGGCGAGGTGCCGTTGAGCGGGGCCGATGTGACGCGGCTCGACGTCGCGCGCGCGGCATTGATCGAGTCGTTGCGACCGTACGCCACCGATTCCGACCTAGCCGCTAAATCGGGACTCGTCGACGCCGCAGAACGGCTTTACGATCCGCAACTGCTTCCTCACGAGGTAAAGAGGCTTTTGCTGAACGGATTTGTAAGCCTGCCGTTCACGATCGGCCGCGACGGCGCACGGCACACCGTCTCGCTGGGTTTGCGGTACGTCCCTGACCTGGTTGTCCGGCTGCCTGGCGTTCGTACGTTGCCTCGCAACCAGATGCACTTCACCGGCTTGGTCAGCGATCAGAATTACGCCGTGTCCGACCGCGGCAAGATCAGCGCGGGCGTGGACGGTCTGGGCACGGCGCACCAGTCCGCCAACGGCACACAGGTATTGATGGTCAGCGGCGGGGCGAAAATCGGCGTCGAGACTCAGCACCAGCTGCGCAGGGCCGGCCGGCGGCACGAGCAAACCACCATCGATCGGACCACGCCGCCTGCCGACATGGTCCGGTTCCGCTTCTTCGGCTCGCTGGTGTCCGCTCCGCGCGTTCACCTTGTCGGCGGTCAAGGGCCGTACCGGCCGCCCGCGCCCACACGGTCCACAGTGGACGTCGATGTGCCCTCGAGGTACGCGGCCGCATTCGAGGAACTGGTCGCGGGAACGCTGCGTGCGGACAGCGGATGGCTGCGTGAAATTCTGGAGCAGGTGCCGGAACCCGCGGTCCCGAGCGGTCTGTGGACGCCGGAAACGAGCCCGGGAGCGGAAAAGGTCGAACCGGTCGCCTTCGATCTGCTTGACCAGCTCGTGACCCGGCTGGCCGAAAGCGGCACGCGGGTCCCGGTCGAGCACGTCGAAGCGGCGCGGCACCGGATCGCGGGTTTTCTGTCCGTGGACCAGTTCGACGGTTTCACCGACGGCGAGCAAGAGACCCGCAGAGTCCGGTTCGACCTTGCGGGAAAGTCGTACGAGCTCGCTGTAGTCCCCGAAGCGGTCGGCGGGCCGAGGCTTCTCGGGCAGGAGCCGCCGCAGCGGATCGCCTACAACACCGAGATGCGGCGCATTGACACCGTCACAGTCGGCGACGCTCCGAAGCGCGGTTTCGATGTCGACGCATTGGTGCGTTTTCAGCTCGGGGACTGGATTCCGGGACTCCAGTTCGCCGGGGGATTCTGGTCTGGGTTCGGCGGGGGGAATGCGCACCAGCTCACCACCGCGTCCGGCGGTGCTGTCAAGCCGACGCTGGTTGTCAATGCGCCGATGCTGGTGCGCCAGCAGGAAGTCCGGTACTACCTCGGCATCGGACCGGTGGCGGATCCGGTTGCCCAGGTGTGGCCGGTGGTGCGGCGATTCGTCCCTGCCGGCGTCGCCGTTGCTGATCCGGACAGCGTCGTCGTACGGCACCGGCGGCTCGAGCCCAATCTGGAGTTCGAGCCGGGTTCGGAGATCGGGCCGACCGTCGTCCATGTCCTCGATTCGCACGCCGAGCTGGTTGCTCTGGCCGCCGGGCGAACCGGCGTGAAGCTGCCGCCCGGGACCGCGGTTCCGGTACGGGCGACCGGCGCGGCCACGATCGAAGCATTGCTCGACCAGTTGCTCGCTCAGGGCCGCCACGACGTGTCCGGGTGGCGGCCGGTCGCTGAGGGCGTGCGGGTGGTGGAAAGCACCGTGCTGAACGACTTCCCCGAGATTTTCGCGTCGGACCCGCGGCTGCCTGGGCTCTTTGGCGACACCGAGATCGTCCCCGGTGTGCTGCGGCATCGAGGCGAGACCTGGATGCTGGAAGGCACGTTGTACCCAGGCGTTCCGGCCGTCGTGCGGGAAGGCGTCCGGTCCGGGGCGGCGCATACCGCCTACCATGTCCTCCAACACGTGCAGAGCGACGATCTGCACGGCCGATTCGGCTTCACGCTCTCCACGCCCTTCGGCGGATTCGACGGCGGACTGTACGGCCGGTCGGGCGCGAGCAAGGGCATGAACCGTACTTACAAGCAGACCAACACGGTCTTGCGCGACGGGACGCACTTGAAGTACGTCGCCGGCGTCCGCTACCGAGCTACCGCAGTGGTCGCCCAGCACGGCGTGTTCGCGCCCAAGCCGAGCGTGCGCGTGCTCGATGTGTTCGTAGAGAACGGCGTCCAGTACTACATGAGCTACGAGGACGCCGAACGGCTCGGCCTGCCCTTGCCGGCGAGCGTCCGGGAGAGTCACCCGGCGACTGTCGCTCCCGGCCCGCTGGCGGTCCCGTTCGAGGAACTCGGTGCGGTGGAGGTGCGCGTTCCGCCGGATCTCTCCGAACTGCTCGCCGCTGTCTTCGACGACCAACTGGACTACCGGCCGGGCGACTCCGACACCGACGTCTTGACCACCGAGAACCGGAGGGTGCACATCACCAAGCGGTTCGCAGATGCGCGATGGCAAGGCCTGGTGGTCAACGAACGCACTCGGGAGTTGCTCGAGACGCACGGCTTGGCCGCGACCGAGCAGGTACGCGCCCACCGCTACGAGGCTGACGTCGCGTTTGAGGTGACTCCGGTGCTCATCGACCCGAGATCGAAGACGGAACGCCGGTTGCCGACATCGATCGTTCAGGCACCGCGGGCGGCGAAATTCCTGGTGCGCGAACACGTCGCGGAACGGCATGGCCTTCCGGTCCAGTTCGACGCGCCCCGGTACCTGCCGGTTGGATTCGGTGCCACCTTGCCTGCCTCCGTCGACATCACTCTGGACGACGCTGGCCCGCTGCACGAAACGATCTATCGTGTCTTGGAGAAGCACGCTCCGGCCTACCTCCGCTCATATGTCGAGAACGCTGTTCTCGATGGGCCAGTCGGGCTGGTGCGAAACAGGTTCAGCCCGGGAACCCACGATGTCGCGTTGCGGCGGATGGCACACGATCGCTGGGCGCTGCGACTCGTGCGCGAGACACCGAGCGGTCTGCGGGCATTCGAGGTGGTCGTTCGAGCGCGGCCGAATACAGACCGGTACTTCTTCCGCGGCGCGGACCGGGGTGCGACGTCGGCCGACAGCCGGCGGATCAACAATCAGACGACGGCGAGCCGGGAGAAAGGCGGCACGGTGGCCGGGTCGGCCTCGATCGGGTACGCGGTGGCGGCACCCGATGCGACCGCGGCCTACAGCCAGAGCGCGGCAGTCGGCCCCGCGGCCGGAGTATCCGCATCGGCGACCTCGGTCACCGGCGTCAAGGTAGTCAGCTCCGACCGCTTCACGGATTCGGTCGAACACGAGCCAGGAAACGCCTCGTATGTGGTGGACGTGACGTTCGAACTGTCCGCGGCCGAGACGTGGCGTCTGCCGAATCTCGCCGACCAGCTGACGGCCGGGCTGGTCGCGCCGTTCGTCGAGCCAGGACAGCACGCCAGACGGATCGCCCTCGATCCCGAAGATCGCGTGGTGACCAGCACCGCCCGCGTCACCGCACCGCTCAGCGAAACCCCCGCGGCCCAGCCGGCCAGAGCGTTCCCGCCGGTCGTGCCAGGAGAGTGGACCTCGGCTGCGGCCTGGTCGCAACCGGACGACAGCATTGACCTGACGAACGTCCGGCTGGCCGATGTCGATCTGACGCCGTCGGCCCGCCACATCGCGCCTGTGCTGCGCGACTTAATGATCCGCACGCCGAATCCTCAGACCCGCGAACCCGACGAAACAGTGCGCAAGGTATTCGGGCCGGCGACGGTAGGCGAGGACGCGTTGTGGGCCAAGGTCGGCCCGATGCTGTTGCCCGGCCTGGTGAAAACGATCTATTCAGGCCGAGATGAGGACGCGCTGCACGACGTCGTCGCGCTCGATGACGGCCCATGGATGACCGACGAGTTCCGAGCACGTGTGCTCGGTCGCCTGAGCGGGCTGAAGCTGGTCGATTGGTCGGCCGCAGCGACCGCGCACGGCCCGCAACGAGTGCACGAGACAGTCCGGCTCAACGTGCGGGACAAGGGGGCCAATGCCACTACTGGGGTGATCGCCCGGGGACCGATCACTCCGGCGAATGGCCTGCGCGCGGAGTTGGACCGCGGCGTGGGGACTGGCGGCGCGCGTTCCGACGCGCAGGACCTATGGGTAGGCGCGTTCGAGAGTTTCGCGCCAGGCACTCCGAACCGGACGGCGGGCGACCCCGTCGCCGGTGATCCGGTGTTCGTCGCTGACTTGCGGTTGCTGCTGACTGCCCATCGGGAGCGGCACAACGTTGTCTATCGGCAAGGCATGAAGATCGTCAACGCGATCAGCCGTGCATTCGGCGGCAAAGGCGATGCGCCGACCCGGATCATCGGCGATTCGCTGTCGCGTGAGGTGGACCTGCCGGGAGCCATCCGATTCACTGTGCCGCGAGCCGCAGCTGTCGAATCCGGACTCATCGCCCCGAGCGGCGCGCTCGGGCCTCGGCTCGCCCCGGGCAAAGCGCCGAAACCACCGACTCGTCCGCCAGCTCGCGTCTATGCGGATGTCTCGGAGACGACGACCGCGGTGCCGACGCCGTCGAACACCCGGCCTGCCTCGCCCCGGCTTGACCAGTCCGAAATCACCCTGGGCCCGACGTCGGGTGCCGATGGCCGTTGGGCGAGCGCGGTTGTGGTCCCGCAGGACCAACCTGCCGTACTCGGGTGGGAATCATTCGACTTCGGCGACGGCCCGGATCTCAGCCTGGCGCTGCCGGGCGAACACGGCGAGGCAGAGCCGCAGGACACCACGCAGCCGGAGGTGACGCCCGAGTACGTGGCACCGGTGGTTTTGGGTGTTGACACCGGATCCGGCGAGATCGACCTGCGCTCGCCGGATCTGGACCGTTTCGCCGACGATGTCGTGCGGCTGCTCGTCCATCGCGGACCCGAGCCGGAGCATCGGCTCCGCGTCGAATTCACCGGCGTCAGCAACGGGCACCGGTTCGTGCGTGCGCGTCGTGCGTTCCGGCGGGCGGAACAGGCACGGGACCGGTTCGTGGACCTCATGTGGGATCGGCTGGCTGAGCAGGGCAGTCTCGATCTTTTCCGCGGTTTCGAAGTCGAAGTCTTCGACGGCGGGCGCACACTGCCGGACTTGCCCGTCACCGACGTCGAAAGGCCGAAAGCCGTCGGAGTAGTGCGTTCCGACGGCATGAGGCTCCCGGCTGAGGACTCGCCGACTGCGGCGGACGCGGTGCTCGACGGAATCGACGACGCGATGAGCTCGCCGTTGGCGCGGTTGAAGACTCCAGCGGTGGACGAGGTGCACTATGACCGCACCGGCAGGCCGGTCGCAGCCGTCCTCGACGATGACGTCGTGTGGGAACGGCAGATCGGTGCCGCTGGCGACGACACGCATATCGTGTTGGCCCATCGCGACGTCGACGGCAGGTTCCCTGCGCAGCTCAGGTTGGACAGCGGCGGTCAGATCACCCACCTCCGCTATGACGACGGCAGCGAACGCCCGTACGCGGTGGCGGTCGAGGGCAGGACAGACCACACCGTGGTGCTGAATCCCGAGCGACGTGCCTTCACCCGTCTCCAGGGCGGTTTCCAGGCACCGATGTCTGATTTCACCCCGGCAGAGCTGGCGAAGATTTACCATCTGCGCAAGGACCAGTTGCTGGGCAACGCCGAAATCCTCGAACACTTCCCTGGCGTCCGGGCGCTGCCGCGGATGACCGCCAACCTTCTGCAGTCAGACGAGAATCAAGTGTTGCCGGGGTATCTGCATCCGAACGTCGTGGCCAACCGGGCGATGCACCTGCGTGCGCGCGGCGCCTTTGCGAACGCGCTCGGCCTCCGGCCCGGCCAGGAGATCCACCAGAGAACGTGGGCGAGACTGGTGCGCAACCAAAGCTTCCAAGATCCCGGCTATCAGCGATTGCTTGACCTTAAACGGCACGAACGGACTGAGCACGGCATCGATGCGTGGCTGCGCGAGGTCGAGCGGGCGCGCGGCGAGTTCGTCACCACACTGCGTGCCCTGCGTGCCCAGCATTCGCGCGGGGTCGCTGTGCAGCCGGATCCGACTGCGGCCGGGGAGACGTCACGGGCCGCAGCAGCACGACGGGCGGTACCGGTCGTCGACAGTGGACAGAAGGTCGAGTTCGTCCAGGTCGGCCCGCGCATCGTGTGGGTCTCGCCTGCTGAGCAGCCGGTGTCGGACAGAGAGCTGATGCTGGCACGGCTGAGGATGATGGCTCCGCATCCGGACGCGACGACCGTGCTGCTGGGCACCGATCGGCGGTTGACCGACGCGCAGTTCGGCGGAGTCGCCGAGCGGATCACGAGCGGACGCCTCGCCTCCGACCTGCACGCGGCGGGATGGCGTGGCGGACCGGTCTACGTGCTTGCCTTGGACTCCGCCAAGGTGGGGTGGATCGCCGACCTCGTCGCATCCACTCTGAATACCCAGGCTGTGGCGTCGGACACAGGCGACTGGTATTACGAAACGGCCAATCCCGGTTTCCACCGGATCTGGCCAGGGCAACTCGGCCGTGCCGACGGCGCGAAATGGATGCTGCACCGGCGTCCGGGGACAACTCCGTGGTTACGGCTCAACAGTGGCTCGCTGCTGGAACTGGGCGTCGCCGGCGCATACACGGACTGGCGCGCTCGTTGGTCTCGCTTGCGCGAGTCGCGCAGCCGCCTCGTCGAGGAGACAACCTGGGAAGCGGACCGGTACGCGGCCGAAGAACGGCAACGGATCGCCGACACACCATTCGGGCCTCCGTCGGCTGATCACCCGGATTGGCTGCTCCACCAGTTGGGCGAGGCAGTCGCGCAGCACGCAGCCGCCCTGGAGGCCGAGCGCGAACGCGCTGCGCGGCATCCCTCTGGCGACTGGCTGGCTCGCCATATCGAGGACGAGTTCGCCGCGGTGTCTTCGTTCGGCCGGGAGATCAGTCATGAGGTGGCGGTTCGACAGCGGCGGAACCTGAACTGGCAGTGGCGGGCGCTGCCGGTCACCGCGATCGTGCCGCAGCTCCCGTCACTCGCTACGCAGCCGGTAGCTGTGCAATCGGCTGGCGAGGGCTTCGTCGTAGAAAAGGTCGGACAGACACTGTGGATTCGCAACTCGGACTCTTCTCGGCCGTGGCAGGAGGCGCAGCTGCGCTCGTATCTGCGCGACCTGGCCCCTGCGGGACGCGAGGTCATCGTCCTGGGCAGCAGCGGCCAGCCCCTGGCGTCCGACGTGCTGACGCGTTTGGCGCGGTTGCCACGAGAGTTGGTCGGCCGGATGCTCGGCGACTCAGGCGGGCTTCCCTCGGTCGTGCTGCCCATGGGAGATCTTGCCGTCGACGGGTCCTCCGTTCTTCGTCTGCTGTCGCAACATCGGGAGTGGATTTACCTGCCACGCGACGGAAAATGGGAGCTCGATGCGCGAAGTTCCGACTTCAGCGGAGTACGTCCGGTCAACGGCAGTCGCTGGCTCCACGTGCGCCGGGACGGCAGCACCCCGCTGATGCACAGCGTGGACGGCAGGCTGCTCGACCCGCCCGCCGCGATCGGGGACTTCTGGCGGCAGGCGTGGGACCGGATCGAAACTATTGCGCGCAAGCGGGCGGCCAACGCGGCGAACGCCGCGGACGAGACTGCCTATGCGGAGTTGACGGATCGCGTCACTCGACCGGTGATTCGATTCGACGACCTCGCCGACGACCATCTGGCCCGACTCCGCGGAGTGCTCGACGACGATCGCGAAACGGCCGGGGCAGCGGGCGACGTCCCCATGTGGCTCCGCGAAGTCCTTATACAACGGGTAGCGGCGGGGACGACGCAGATCGACCTGATCGACTCTGTGCTCGCTGAGCGTGATCCGTTGTGGCGGCCGAGCGCAGCGGGCACGGGTGCGGCCAACCATGCGACGCTGAGTTCCGCCTACCCGGCAGTGGCACACGTGTACCTGGACCCGGACGAGATGGGAATCTCGTCGGACTACCGCGACTTCATCGCTTCGTTGGCCGAGGAGATCCGCCTGCGCAAGGAGTTCCAGTACGTGGTGTCCGCCGACCTGCCCGCCGTCGAGCTGACGGCGACCTGGAATAGCGCCACTCGGGAACAGCGAGACCTGGCAGTCGCGAACATCGAGAATCTGGTACGAGATCAGCTCGGCGACACCGGCACTGCGATTCCATTCGAGTTCGCCGTCAACCATCATTCGACGGGGCGTAGGGATATTCATCTCGGTGCCGACTTCCGCCTGCGTACCGACGACCATGTCCTCCGAGAGATTTCAGCGAACCTGAACGCTCGTCTGAACCCGCGTGCCGCGTCGGAGGCAGCAGACGAGGATCTCCGGCGGGTCGCGGCGGCGGCCGCTCAGCACGGTATCCGCGGCGGACTGCATGTCGCTCGTCAGCTTGGGGATGCCCGGGGGGCCTTGCCGGACGCAGCCGTCGGTCAGGCTGATCTCGCCGAGCAGGTGCAGGACGGCGAGTCGTCGACCGCCGCGGTCACACCTCACTCGGTGCCCGGCCCGTCCGCGTCTTGGTTCAGAGCCCTTGGACTCGACCCAGCGCAGCGTTTGCTCGACGGATTGAACCGCGTCGCGAGGCCACTGAAGCTCCACGACGATCCGTCGCTGCGCAAACTCGGCCCGGACGTCTTCGGCCTCCTCGAACCGCCGCCGGCACCTGAATTCCTGCGCGACTATCCCTGGGGCGAACTGACCGCGGACAAGTGGGCCGGCTTCCTGCATCGGATGGACATCCGGCGGCCAGTACCAACACGTGACGAGATCTTGCCTGCGGCGTTGGCTTCCGGCCCGGTCGTCTCGTACGAACGCACGCGCGCGACGGCCTTCGAAATCGGATGGAGTTCCAAGGGGTTGCCCGCCTTGCCCTCGGTCCTTGAAATTCCGCTCGTCATCAACCGCATCTGGTTCCGCCATGCCTTGCCTGCTGCGGGGCCCGGTGCGATTGCGTGGCAAAACATTGCTCGCACGCACGAGCTTTACGACGAATTCGCCCAGGTTCTGTGGACGACTGTTTCTCGAGAGGACGTGGTAAATGCGGAGGCAGACGACGATCGGTACGCCGACTTGCGAGAGATGCTGGCGAAAGCAGAACAGCTTCAGCTCACGCTGGTCAATCCTTTCGAAGTCTTCAACACCGCGCTCACTCCGGAATTCCTGTCCGAATGGAATCAGCTCGTCCCGCGCAAGCTCGCATCGGCAAGCGACCATCTCCGGATCAAACTGCCGGGCGTCTACAGCGATCTCGACAACGAGATCGGGCCTGGACTGGTCGAGGACCTGGTGATCACCGCCGAAGATCACGGTGGAATCGCCTATTACGGCGGCACCAACGCAGCGCACATCATGGCTTTCGGACACCCCGCGGCGGATCTGGTCGCCGCTAGGGTGCGGGGCCGCTACGAGCTGTCCCGCGGCGAACTCAGGCGCTACGCCGACGAGATGTTTCCCGGCACGACTCATCGCTATTCCACGAGCCTCCGCGCCCGGCCGCGACGATTCGCGATGTCCGGGCCGTCCGCCCGCCAGCCGGGTTCGATCACGATCGGGCACACGAACTCGTGGGTTCCAGGCGGTGCCGCGGAGGCGGGGCTGCCTGCCCAGGACGCCGCGTGGGCGATGCGCGGCGAGGCGGAATTGACCGAACTGGCGAAGCGCGTCGTGGCCATGCTGATTCGCGGCATCAGCAACCTGGACGGCACGCTCGACCTCGTCCAAGCGAGCGAAGCGATGCGCGGACTGCAACCTGAAGTGGCTCAAGCGGTGCTGACCGCGGCGATGCGCTTTCTGGCAGAACGTCCGCAACTGAGCTCCCTCGTGACGGCCGTGCATCTCAACTCCGTGTGGAGGCGGGAACCGCTCGTGGTGCCGGACGAAATCGCGGCGACGATTAACATCGACCACGATCGGGCGTTGTGGACTGACGACGGCTACCTGCAGGCACCGGCCGCGTTTGACGGCGGGGTGGCTTTGCTGCCAACCCATGAGAGGCTGCTGCTGTCGACTGTGGTCGAGCGTGTATGGGTGGGAGACCAGCTCACGGCCGATGCCCGAAACCGGTTGGACGACCTTGCCCCGTTGATCGCAGAGCTGGCCGGCTCCGCTGAACTGACCGTCGTCGCCCGGGTTTCGCCCGCGATGGGCTGGCACGCGGGGCAGCTCGTCGACCACCTCGTGCGTGCGCTCGCGGGCCGGGTCAATGCCAGCCGGGTCAGTTTCAAGACGGCTCATGACGGTGCCGGAACGCCCGCCTCCGCCAAGATCGAGGTTCGTCTGCGAATATCGCGGACTCCGTACTTGGCCGCGTTCGCCCACCTTCTCGACATTGAGGCAAATCATCGGGCAGCCTTCAACGCGGTGCTCGAGCAACAGGGCCGGCCTGAACGCCTGCCGATGCCGACTGTAGTGGCCGGCCCGCACGGCCAGGTGCGTGCGTTCGCCGACGCGGTCGCCGCTCGGCTGCCGATGGTGCAGGTCCGGTGGGTACCAGGTTCGTCAAGGGCGGTGCCCGACTTCTCGCTGCGGTCGGTTGAACCCTCGCTGCTGGACTTCGTCGCCTCCGGGATCAGTACCCGATTCAATCCCTACCCAGCCGACCTGCCGGAGGGGGACCGCGCGAGACGGGACGCGGAATTTAGTGCGGTGCGCCAGGCGTTGTCCGACGGCGGCTACCGGGCAGCCGAGGTGCTCGCCACGAGGTTCGGCAAAGAGCGCGGAGCCACGCCGCGTACGCAGCAGGCGGGAGGGATCGCGACAGTGCCCTCAGACGTTAGGCGATGGTCCGATCGGTGGATTGAAGGACAGAGCCGGCCGACGAGCCTGGACCACGCTATGACCGCTCAACTGCAGCAAGGTACACATCTTGCGTTTCTCGAACGCGAGGCGAGCCAGCCAAACTATGTTGCCGCAGCGCTCTTGGCAGATCGATTGCTCGCGACCGACCACGAGATGGTTAGCAGGGTGGCGGCGTGGGTGGTGACGTCGGGCGTGGACTACGCCGACGAGATGCTCAGCTGGGTTGCTGCTTCCGCGAACCACATCGTTGGCGAATATGGCCTGGCTGATGCTTTCGGTGCCGTCGCGCGGGCAGTGCTGCTCGAAGATGTGGATGCCGGGTACCGGGCGGCTGCTGAGATCGGCCAGACCGCAGGTGCCGAGTACCCGTACTACTCGGAAGGTGATCGCGCGGCGGAGGCGTTCGCCGACGTGGAGGCCTATCTGGAGGGCCTGGACGATCCTTTTGAGTCTCCCATCTCATTTGGTTCGGACGACACCGAATCATTGGCTCCTTCGCAACCCTTGTTCCAGGACGACCGTCGAAGTGCCGAAATGCGACTGAGCCCCTACGCCGATATCACGGTCGTCCAGTCGACGTCCGAGGGACTCGTGGACAACTCGTTGGCCGTAGTCGATGAACACGCGTTCGCCGAGTGGCTGGCCGACGGAGAGTGGGAGCGCGGCCCGCTGCAGGTGCTGCCGGAGGGTCTGATGTCCGAGGCAACGGCCGAGACGCTTGCCCGGTTCGCGGCGGCCAAGGCGGTTCCGGTGGCGTTTCCGCCGATCGGGGCGGACTGGACGGTGCACCCGGACTTCGGCGACCCGGTCGTGACCGGAACCGCGCGCTGGAGGGAAACCGGGCAAGGCGTGTTCGGCACGACTGACTGGACCGGCCGTTGGGTTCCGTCGGACCGGGTCGTGTCGGCCGTGGTGAACGATGTGTTCCTGGTGCTGCACAACGATCCCGCGCTGATGGCCGAGCAGATCCGGGAAGCGCGTTCGCTCGACATGAGCGAACATGGACGGCTGGTGGTTGTGATACTGCCCGTCGCGGACGGCCGATTCGTGCCGCGCCTGCCCAGCGGTGACGTTAGTTTCGACCCACAGCACTTCCCTGTCGAGGCATTGAAGGATCTGATCGAGGAACGCACTGCCCCAGGAGAGCGCCCCAGCTTGGCTGTGCACGTTCACGGGTGGACGGCACAGGCTGAGAAGCTGAGGACGATCGGAGACTGGATGGGTGATGGGCTGCCCGATTCCTGGCTGCAGTTGGCCGCGCCTGGCACCCGAAGTTTCGTGGACTCACGAGGGCGCCTTCAGGTGCGACAGGACGACGGCAATCCTTCGGAGTGGGCACTCAGCAGGAGCAGCAAGGGACCTCGTGACGCGTTCTCCGTGGAGTTAGCGATTCGTCCGGACGCCGCGGACCCGTTCGGTGTTCAGCACCGAGGGGCGCTGACAGCCATTGCCTGGAAGCTGATCAACGCGCTGCGGACCAATCGTGCTCTGGGCCTGGACGCGCCGCAGACGGCGGTGCACGGTCCTTTGGCAGAGAAAGTGCGGGACGCGATCGACGACGCCCTGCGAGCTGTGTTGGGGCCGGAAGCGACCCCGCTTTCTTCCGAACTGCTCGCGATACCGATCCCGGCAGCGTGGCAAGATGTGATTCGGACGACCGACACCCTGCTCGCCGCAGAACTTGGCCTTGTCTCGGCGACCAGCGAGACGATCGTCGCCGTCAACTGGCGGCCGATGCTGCCGATCCATGCCGGGCGCGACGTTCCGGCGGAGGTCAAGGGGGCCGACCCCACGGTGCAAGCCCTGCTGACGGCAGCGGTGTCAGGCGGCAAAATCAACCCGGCAGAATTCCATTTGCTGGACCGAATTGCAGAGGACCTGACAGCTCAATTCTCCGACCGCCCGATCGTCGTCACCATCGAACATCAACATCTGGAAAGCGCCAGATACGCACGAGACATCCTGGTGTTGCGCACGTGGCGGCATCTGCTGAATGTCGCGAAACAGAACGGAGCCGCTCATCCGGACCGGACGGCTGTCGACCGGGTGATGAATGCTCTCGCGGTGCAGCGCGACGATCTGGGCGACTACGTTCGAATCCGATTCGGACAGCGCGCGGGCGAGGCCCGACGCCTCGCAGGCGAGGACGTCCGGAGCGTAGTGCGCACCGCGGACGGCAACACGGCGATCATCATCGCAGCTGCGGACGAACTTCGGCGTGTGAAGGACCTCATGCTGCGGAACACCACAGCACCTGATGCGCGATATGTCGTCACCACGACAGCGCGCCTCATCATCGGCACCGAAGCCGTGCCATGGCGTGGTCCAGTCGTCTACGTGGTAGTGCACGGCCAGCCGGATCATGTCGTAATTGCGGCGGCCGACGGCCGGCAAGGAAGGACGACGGTCGATCATCTCGCAGAACTCGTAGGCCCTTCCGTGCGTGCACTGCATCGGTCGCATCCGGACCTCAACGTCGTCCTCATGTGCTGCTACCTCGGTGCCGGCGACCTCGGGGAACAACTTGCCGGGCAGTTGGCCTTGCCGGGCGCGTCCTACTGGGTCACCTCGGCGAAAGCGGTGATCGTTCCCGACGGAACTGTCGGCGTCGAAGGACGGCCCGGCGTGGACCATCGGTGGCGGGCGATCCGGCCGGGTGGCCGTGCAGTGCTTCCTGGTTCGCTGCCCGGAGTGTCACTGCGCCGAGACCCCTACTACCTCAGGCCGATCGCCATCGACCCCGACTGGGACCTGCCTTCGAACATCTTCCTGCTCGACGCCGCACCTGCCGGCAACGACCGCGTGCACGCGAACCTCTGGAACGGCAAGGAATTCGTCGACCGCGCGATCGACGCGGCTGAGACAGCTCGCTTGCTCACCGACGGGGCGCTGCGGGCGCAGGACGGCAGTCGCTGGACTCCGGACAGGCCGCTGGTCCTGCTAGTCGACCATGCCATGCCATTCGCTGAGCAACTTTCGGCGGCCCTCGGCGACGACGCGACGGTTGCCGCGCTCCCGGCTCGCTTCAGCCAGAACGCGAACTCTGGCGAACTGGAGGTGGAGATTGAGCAGGAAGACTAGGGCGCAACGAGCGGCAATGCCGGGCATCCGATGGGATGCCCGGCATTGCCGCTTGGAGGCGCCGGATCAGACGTCTCCGGCAACCGCCTGCTGGTGGGCGGCGACGACCTGGGGCGCGTCCGCGAGCGAGCCGTAGGTGTCCAGGGCGTACCGAACTCCGGCGACGATGTTGTCGACCGGGTCCAGAATGTTGTCGTAGCCGGGCAAGTGGTAGCGATCGAACGTCTGAGGAAGCGTTTGCATCGGCCCTTCGGGGGATCCTGTCGTCGGCACACCCGGGCCGGTGGCTGCAGGACCGCTGGCAGATGCGCTGTTGAGCATGGTCGTCAGGTCTGCCCGGTTGATCTGATCCACCGGAACGCCGTGATGGCGCAGCACGTCCAGGGCACTGTCCACCCAGTCGTCAACCGTTCCCTGCGGCGGCTGGTAGGGGGCTGACGCGGACACTGTCTCCGTCCGGAGTTGGTGAAGATTGTTCGGTGGGGGCGCGATGTGCTTGGTCTGATCGGCTGTCCAGGCGTGGGTCCCGCGCGGGTCGGAGTTAGAACCTGGTCGGGTGTCGCCCACTGCGGACGTGTGCCCCGACTGAGTCGCCGGATGTCCATCCGGACCGGGCGGCCGACCACCGTGCGATCCGTCGTGTTCCGGCTGGGTCGCGGCGGCGGAGCCATCGTGGCATTCACCGTGGGCGGTGTCGCCGGAATGCTTGAGCGGAGTGCTGGTGTCGGCGTGGCCTCCCGCGGAGGCTTGGTTGCCCGGACCACCCGCCCGGCCGGGCTCGCCGTGGCCGGCCTCGCCCGGTGCGGGAACGGCTGAACCGTTCGCAGGAGCCGCGCCTTGCGACGAGGACGACGTCCCGCGCCCTGCCTTTGGCGGCTTGTCGGTTCCGGTCGCCGGGGAAGCGGTGTCGTGTCCGGTGGCCGGCGCTCCGTTTGTGCTGGTAGTCGGGACTGCGCCAGTTCCGGTGGGCGGCGCGGCGGAATGCGGCGAACCGCTGCCAGAACCAGAGGAATTCCCAGTCCCGGAGCCGCTATCCGGGTGGTTGCCAGTGCTGTCGGCACCGGTCTTCGCCGCGCCGTCACGACGGTCTCCGGTACTCTCGCCGTCGTCGGAGCTGTCGTTGCCGTCGCCAGTGTCTGTGTCCGAGCCGCTATGATTGCCGTGGCTGTGCTCGGAGTCGTGGTGGTTGTCGCCACCGTCCTTAGCGGACTTGTCGTTGCCGTCGTCTTTCGAGTCTCCGGATCCGTCGTTGCTGTCGGCAGCATGGTCGGGCTGACGTAGGGCGGGATGTTCCGGTGAACTCAGGGTCTGGTCGTCGCCGCCGATCGTCTTCATCGCCCCGAACGCGCTGTCCACTGCACCGAGGATCGAGTTGATCTTGTCAGTCGCACTGGTCAGCAGCCCGCTCACAGTCGACTGGATTTGCTTGGCCAGGCCGGTCGCGTTCCGATACAGCTGCGACACCGAGTCGTCGATCGTGCCTTTGTCCACCTGGCTGGACAGAGCGGAGAGGTCCTGGTAGATGCTCTCGATCTCACTCTGCAGGCTGGCGGTTGCCTGTTTGCCGTAGTCCATGGCTTTGCTCACCGTGTCAAGCGTCATGCTGGAGTCGGCAAACGCCAGCCGGAGCACTTCGGCGGCAGGCGCGAGCTGGCTGCCGTACTTCTGGAACGTCGTCGCAGCGGTGCCCGTCCAGTCGTTCGCAAGGTCGGCGAGCGCGGACTTCACCGGGCCGCCGACGTCCTCCAAGGTGTGCGCTGCCTTCTGGAGAGCGGTGGAAAGCGAACCCGGAACGCTCGGATCGGCGCTGGCGAGAGTGCTCGCGACCTGGTCGTATTCCTGGTAGTTCGGGTTGTTGGCGTAGGGAAACGATTCGCCCATGGACTCACTCCCCGCTGTCCGACACCGAGGAGTTGACTGTTTTCGCGTCGTCGCCGATCTTGTCCGATGTGCTGGAGTACTTTCTCGAGGCGTCGTCGAGCGCTCGCTCGCTGTCCTCCAGCATCGATTTGAGAGTCGCTGTATCCGTTTTCAACGCGGTCAGCAACTTCGCGACGGCGGCTCGGAGGGTCTCCGCGCCGTCGAGGACGCCCTGACCGAGCCCGTCGTTCTGGTAGTCCGAGGGGAGATTGTCAGCTGCGGATCCGACTGGCCCGGCCTGTTCCTTGAGCGCCTTGGCGCACCGGCCGAGCGCTTGCGGTTCGACCTTGATGTTGTCGTCGGGCACCGGGGTTCTCCTTCGCCGTCGGCCGCTCAACGGCACGGTAGACGGGGCGCGGACCGTCATGCGCCCGGCGCGCATGTTCAGGGCGCGGTAGGGAACCATGTGCGGGTGTTCGAGTGCACTCCGTCGGAACGGGCCGATCAGGAGATGGCAGGCGGATTCGGGGTCGGGTTGACCTTCGCGGACACAAAGTTGTCGACGCCCTTGAGACCGAGCTTCCACAGGGTCTCCTCGATGCCGCTCTTCGGGTAGACGAGGTTGTCGGCGAATGAGTTGAGGGCGCCGCGCAGCGCGCTGGTAGAGCCGCCGATGAGGGCGCGCCGCGCCACGCTGGCCGGTGTGGCCCCGGGCTCGGCAGCGCTTTTCGCGGCATTAGTGGCCGCGCCTTTCACGAAGTAGCGAGGCGTGTCATAGAGGAGGGTCTCCGTAACCGGCTTTCGCGTGGCGAAGCCATCGCGCCAGACGTTGCGCTCCCATGCGTCCGACCACTGCTCGCGCACACTGGTGTTCTGCCGCACCGCATCCCGCGCTTCCTGCCAGCGGACGCTGGAGTGGAGCCGATCCGTTGCCGTGTGTACTCGCGCCTGCACCGCAGCGGTCTCAGCCTCAGTCGCCCGCATCGCCAGCCGAGCTCGGGCTGCTGCTCGGTCGCCGCCTGCGGCTTGCCGAGAAGCGGATTCGAGGGCCGCCAGGGCGTCGGCGTGCTGGCGGGTTGCCGAGCGCAGGCCCACGTCATCCACACCGTTCACCCAGGCGGTTCGCAGATCGTCCGCGGCCGCCTTCGCTGCTTTTGCGCGGTCGGTCACAGTATTCCGCAGCGCGATCGCGCGCTCAGCGGCATCGTCGGAGAACCTTCCGGCGTCGGTATGCCGGTCGATCGTCCGTTGCTGGACCGACCGGAGGGTCTCGAGTTCTTGCTCGAGTGCCGCCTTCTCGGCCGCGTGACCGCGGAGACCTAGCCCCCGCGCGATCCGCGAGCTCTCGTCGAGTTCACCGAACAACAGCGCCTTCTCACTCGGCGCTGCTCTGACCGGGGTGGCCGGGTTGTGTCGGCCGAGCGAGTTGACGGCCGACTTCGCCTGATCGCTGAAACTCCGGAAAACCGGCAGGCCGTCCGGTGTCCGCTTCACCTTGCCCAAGTTGTCGAGGACTCTGCTCGTGCCGGATTTTTCGAGTCCTCCGATCAATCCGCCAACGAGGAAACTAAGGCCGGCACTCTTCGCGAGCTGTCCCGGATCGATCTTCTTGCCCAGAATAGCGGAGGTGACGGAATTGGACGACACGTCCAGCACCGCGTCGCGGATTCCCTCGGTGATCATGCGCCCGTAGCCCAGCGAAAAGCGTTCTGTGCGCCAGGTCAGGCCCATTACTTCCTGGATCCACGCCCGGCTTCGCACGAGGAATCCGACTAGGTCCGCCAGCGCACGGGCCAGTAACTGGACGATGCGACCGCCTTGGACGGCCAATGCGGAGAGCCAGGCGTCCGCTGCCGCCAGCAAGGGCGGGACGGCGGCCGCGGCAGCCCAGAAACCAAGCATGGCAGCAATTTCGATGCCGATCTGGCGGAGCAGTTCGAGAACCTGCTGGTGCTTCTCGGCATGGCTGTCCCGGGTATTGGCGACCTGGCTGGCCGCGTGCGCCCCGATCGCGGCTTTGTCAGCCAGTGCTTGCGCCTGGGCTCGGAAACTGTCTGCGCCGCCTCCTTGCCACGCTCGGCCGGCCCGTCCGGACAGTTCAGTCAGATGTGCGGACTGTTCCTGAAGGTGGCCGGCGAGATCATGCCAAGCCGTCGCAGTCAATCGTTGAGCTGCGGGGTTTCCGCCTGGATCGGGAATCCGCAGCGACGCGAGTGCGGAGGTCGTGGTCACGGTCATGATTCTGCGGGCCGAATAGAGAGCAGCATCTGCTGTGCGGTCGAGACTGATCCGGCGAGAGCGGTGCGATGCTGACGAACTGCTTCGGCCAATGCGTCAGCTGTGTTTTCGAGGTCGCGGTGCAGTTGGCCGAGATTGTCGAGCATCGACCCGGTGATGTCCCGGTCGGCCACCGCGGCCGACCGGGACGCTCCGAGCTTGCCGAAGGCGTCGCCGGTAGGTGCTGCCGTCGTCCGGAACTGGTCGATGCGGGCCCGGAGGTTTGCCGCGGCCGACCGGAACCCTTCGCTGAGCTGTTGCAGTTCCTCGAGGTCTACCGCGACGCGGCCGCCGTGAGCTTCTTCTGATGCGTTCTGCACAGCCCCAGCCTCTCCTGGCCCCGCGGCCGGGAAAACCCTGGGAAAAGACTGTTCATCGAGCACCTCGCCGAGTTCATTTCCGCGTCATCGCCGACGTCGCCGCGGAGCCAAAAGGGCAAGGTTTTCCGTCCTGCTGAACTACCGCCGCCTCTCGTTCGAACGTTCGTCAAGTGGGCCTCCGGACCCTGGTTGGTCGGAGGAGGGTTGCCCGCTGCCCGGTGCCGATGCAAAGAAGTGCTGACTGCCCAAGGAAGTGCTCGTGATCGATTTCGAGTTCTCCGTGGGCGAGGCGGCACTTGCGCCCGGTGCCCCAGCGGAACACGGTGGACCCTCTGGTGCAGGGAAACGGGCGTCAGGCGCGAATCTCCAGAGTCTCCCTACTAACCCGGCGTGCGTTCGGGCGATGACGCGGTGCTGCGGATCCTCCCCGAGGGGTCGGCGTAAACCGAGAGCGCGACCGGAACGAAGAGCACCAGGAGAGCCGTGGTCCACGCCAGTGAGGCGACGATCGGATGCTGCATCGGCCAGCTCGGTGCCGTCGAGCGCAGGGCCGTCGCGTCGCTAAGCAGCGTTCGAGTACTTTCTGCGACTGCAGAGATCGGATTCCAGTCAGCGACCGTCCTGAGCGGCACTGGAAAATGCGTGGTGTCCACGAACGTCCGGGCAATGGCAGCCGTCGGGAGCAAGGCGAAGAAGCCAGCATTTCGTCCGCGAGCCAGGAACGCCGCGACGAGCGTCAACCATGAGAATGCGAAGGCGAATCCGTAGAGGACCGCGTAGCCGGCGAGGACAGACCACACCGACGCGTGCGGCCGCCAGCCGATTGCCAGGCCTGCGGACGAAATCGCGGTCACGACGAGGGCGCCAGTCACGAGATCGCTGACCGTCCGCCCGACGAGAACCGTGCCGCGAGAGGTTGGGAGGGCACGGATTCTGTCAACTGTGCCGCCGCGCAGTTCAGCGGCGAGCGTTGTGCTCGTCGTCGTGCAGGTGAAGACCATCGAGCAGGTGAGAATTCCGGGCAGGAAGAACTCCCGATAAGACCCGGCCGGGACCGCAACGACGCTGCCGAACACGTAGTCGAACAGCAGCAGCAACAGGATGGAGGACAACAGGCACACCACGACGCGTTTCGGGGCGCGCATGCCCTTGACGAGGTTGCACCGGGCGATCACCAAGCCGTCCGACACCATCCGGCCGAACGCGTTCATTTCCGGTCCGCGACGGCGCGCTGGCCGACGGCTTGGAGGACATCGCCGAGCGTAGGGAGCCGGAGCCCGATTTCGCGTACCTGGACGCCGTTCTGGCTCAGGATCCGGACCGCTTCGCTGAGCAATTCCGCCCCGCGTGCGGTCGGTGTGCGAATCCGGAGAGTGCGCAGGTCCGTGACCAAAGGTGCGTCGGCGATCGGCGAGAGCACGGCTTGGGCGGCCGCGAGATCGCCGTCATTCCTCAGTTCTGCCTCAAGGCACACGCCGCCGGTCAGCGCCTTGACTTCGTCGCCGGTGCCCTCGGCGACCACCTGGCCGCAGTCGATGACCGTGATGCGCCGTGCGAGCAGGTCAGCCTCCTCAAGACACTGAGTGGCGAGGAGAACTGTCCGGCCTCCCAGCACCCGATTGCCGACTGCGTCCCACAAGCGCATGCGTGTTGCCGCGTCGAGCCCGAGAGCGGGTTCGTCGAGGAGGAGGACCCTCGGCTCGTGCACCAGGGCCGCGGCCAGGCCGAACTTGCACCGGACAAGGCAGCTGCACCGGTCAAGGCGGCGGTCCGCCACCTCGCTGAGGTCGAACTGGTCGACGAGCTCCGCGGCGCGGGAGCGGCTGCGATGCCTGCCGAGCCCGCACAGCCGTCCCGCCATCACGAGGTTCTCGTACCCGGTGAGTTGAGGGACGAGCGACACGAACTGGCCGGCCAGACCGAGCCTGGTGCGCAGCATGCGCGCGTCTCGGTAGATGTCGAGCCCGTCGACGAGGATCCGGCCGGAGTCGTGGGCGAGCAACGTGGCCAGCAGCCGGATCATGGTCGTCTTCCCTGACCGGCTGGGCCCGAGAAGCCCGAGGACAGTCCCCTCCTGGACGGTGAAACTGATTCCGTCCAGCGCCTGAACTGCGCCATAACGCTTGCTTACGCACTCGACGACGATGCTCAACGGTGCCATCCCCAGGCTTGCAGGTACTCGTCGAGAATGGGTGTCATCGATTCCGGATCGCGGAGATAGAGGTCGCAGAGGGCGGGTTCGATCACAAAGCCCGCCGGCAGGTTCTCGTAGACCTGCTCGGCGTGCGCGGCCAGCACCCGCGGCGCCTGTTCGTACCAGCCGGCGAAGGCGAACTTTCCTTCCTTCTCGGCGAATGAGCACATGGTGTTGCGGACAACCTCCGCGGCGGCGGCCTCCGCGGTCCAGGCCTGCTGCGGCGGTCGTTGCGGGTCCCACAGCTTGATGTCGTTGCCATGGCCGGCGAGGACTTGGCCTGCCAGGTACTCGCCGATCACGGGGGACAGGGCAAGCCCTTCTCTGCCGGTTCCGGTCGCGACGTGGACATTGGCGAGCGCGGTCCGTCCGATGACCGGGTCTAGGTCAAGACTCACCGGACGGTTGCCGGTCAGCGTGCCCAAGTGACGGGTCTCGGCGAGCCGGGTGCTCAGTTGCCGGACCGAGGACCGGGCGAGGTGTTCGATGGCTCCCAACGGAGCGTGCAGTGCGGGGTGCACGGCAAGTTGGCTCGTCTCCCCGAGGTAGAGCAGGCCGTCGCGCTGCGGAACCGCGTGCAGGCCGCACGCGAAGGACTCGTTCGGAGTCCGGACCGCCAAGGGAATCGGCACCGCGGGCTGAGCGACGAGCAGGGCCATGCCGACGCCCGAGAACACCGGAGGCAGCAGTCTCCGGTCGTCGTCGGGGAACAGGTCCCGGGTCCAGGCGCCTGCCGCGACGACCACGGCTCCCGCGCTGTGGACTTGACCGGTGTCGTCGATGACGTCGGGAGCGGAGCTCGGAGACTCGTGCCGGAGCTTCGCGCAGGCCTGGACCAGCCGGATGTTGCATCGACTGGTCCAGTTGCCGGTCATGAGGGCGAATGCGGCCCTCGCATCGAAGGCGTACTCCTCGTGGACCAGTATCGCTTCGGTGGGGCGGGCATGCCAGGCAGGCGAAACACCGCGGCCGAGCTCGGCCGGGTCCAGTTGCTCGAAGTCGGCGGTTTCGGCTCGGAGCGCCGACTTTATCGCCCGGTAGTTGTGATCTGCCAGGTCGGTCGAGACAGTGTTGGCGATCAGGACAACGCCGTCGGACGTGATGAGGTCGCCGTCGTCGAACCGCGCGAGGTGGTCGCGCCACAGCGCCGCTGCCCGCCGCGCGTACTGGAGGCGCTCGGCATGGTCTGGCTCGCGCAAGCCTGCGGCGGTGAGCTCGGTGAACGGCGCGATCATCGCGCCCGAAGAGGCCGAGGCACCGCCGGAACCCGGGCCGGTGAAGACGGCGATCCGCAGCCGCGGATCACGGTCGGCGAGGGCTTGCGCGGTCATGAGTCCGATAGCGCCTGCGCCGATCACTACTACATCCCAGTTTTCCGCCATCATCGATCTCCGTCTGCGGCCGCTGCGCTTCCTGGTCGGCCCATAACCATGGAGTAGGTTGCGTAGGCCACCCAGGGCCCGCAGACCCCGGCCGTTCAGGGGAACCCGCGGCCAAGATCGGCACTGTGCGCGGCGAGAACGTCCGAGAGCCGCAAGAGCCGAGCTAGGCGGCGTTGCGCTCCGGTCGGCCTGCCCCGGAATCCGTGCTAGACCCGGTACGGCTGCCCACCTGCGCGCTGAAAGAGTGCCCATTCGTCTCCGTGGCTCGGGTCGAGCTCACCCGACCTGCCGCTGACGGGTTCCATGGTGTTTCCGGCAGTCTGTGGAGGTGCATTGCTCGATTTGATCCTGCTCGCGCTCGCCGCTGTCCCCTTGGCGATGCTCGCCACGAGATTCGCGTCCTGCAAACGCGGACGTCCGGTGGCGGCTCTGGCCGCGCTGTTTCCGTACTGCGTCCCGGCCGGATGTCTGCTCGCCGCGGTTTCTTTTGCGCTGGGTCGCTGGGCAGTTGGCGGTCTGGCCGCGACCATTACGGTTCTGGCGTCGGCGTTCGTCGCCCCGCGGGCGTGGTCGCAGCCCTCGAATTCGGCAGGCACGTCGGTGCGCGTCCTGACCGCGAATCTCCTCCGCGGCCGCGCGGATGCGGCAGCTTTGGTCGAACTGGTCCGGGAACATCGCGTTGACCTGCTCTGCTTGCAGGAACTCACCGTCGACGCGGTGCAGAACCTGAAACACGCCGGGCTGGCCGACGAGATGCCGCATGTGCTCTTCGACAATGTGCTCGGAAGGGGCCGGGACACCGGGCTGGCGTCGCGGCACTCGATCGTGTCCGTCACGGCTGAGCGTCCATACGCGGTCGGCGGGATCGTGCGGCTGGCGGACGGTCGTCTGCTCGAGGTCTTCGCGGCGCATCCCATCTGGCCAATGAGCCGGAAAGGCCCCAGCCTCTGGTACGCCGCCGTGGCAGACCTGCCCCGGGCCGTTGGCAGCGGTCCGGTGCGGGTCCTCGCCGGCGACCTCAACGCGACTTTGGATCATCGCGTCCTGCGCGACCTGATGGCGAGCGGCTACCGGGACGCCGCCGCGGCGGCCGGTGCTGGTTTGCGGCCGACGTGGCCCGGTGCGGTCCGGCGCTCTTGGCCGCCCGTAACCATCGACCACGTCCTGGCCGACCTGCGTGCCGAGGTGCGCTCTTGCTCGGTGCACGATCTCCCGGGCAGCGATCATCGCGCGGTGCTCGCCGAAATCGTGTTGCCGGGCAACCCGTGACTTCAGGCAGCCAGGCTCTTGGCGGCGCGGAGCGCCAGCACCGGGCACCGTTGGCAGCGACCGCGGGAACGGCAGCATTTCTGCTTGACCTTTCCGGCCTTCATCAGCTTCCGCACGACCGCTTGCGGTTTGTCGTTGCCCTTCTTGCCGACGAAGGCGAGCACGACGGCGCGGGCTCGTTGGTCGGCGGCTTTGGCCTTGTTGCGTCCCATGGTTTTTACCTCTCTCAGCTGTTCGTCGGCAGGTATCGCTGGAGGAATTCGTCGAGGGCGTGGCGGGCGATCTGCGCGGCCCAGCCGCCCCACTGGATGTCGAACCCGTGGTCGGCACCGCGAATGGAGACGAACGTGCACGGAATCGCCGAGGTGCGCAGAGCCGCATCGAGGCGAGGTGCCTGCGGTCCGGCGACCGAATCATGAGTGCCGGCTATCAGCAGCGTCGGCGGGTCGCCCGGATGAACATGAGCGACCGGCGACGCGCCGCGGTACCGTTCCGGCTGAGTCAACGGAGTTCCGCCGATGTACTCCGAGACCGAATCCCGCAGTTCGCCGTTGAAGTCGCTGTTCCAGCCTGCGGTGAGATCGGTCAGCGGGTAGAGCGCGACGACTGCGCGGACTGGGACATCAGGGGCGGAGCAACTGGAAGGCAGGGTCGGGTCGCCGGTCGTGTAGGCCGCCTGGAGTGCGAGAGCGCCGCCGGCGGACTGGCCGGCGAGGACGATCTGCTGCGGGTCGACGCCGAGCGCGGTCGCGTGCCGTACGATCCAGCCCAGTGCGCATTTCACGTCACCAACCGCATCGGCCCACCGTGCCGGGGGCGAAAGCCGATACGCGACATCGAACACCGCGAAGCCCCGCCCGGACAGCCATTCGTCCCACCGCGGATACCTGCTTTGCTTGCCCACCGTGAATCCGCCGCCGTGCAGCCACACGACTGCCGGCGAGGGCCGCGTGCTCAGGTGCGTGGGCGGCCAGAAGTCGAGCGGCAGCGGCTGACCGTCTTGCGTGGCGTAGATCTTGGCGCGCGCCGGATCGGGGTCCGACGAGAAGTTGATCCCTCCCCGGAGATAGTCTGCCGCGGACAGGGACGTCCCGGTCTCGATGGCAGCCTGCCTGGCCAGGCCGAGCGGCAGTATCGCGGTGGTGAGTCCGGCCGCCGCGGCGAGCGCGGCGGCGATGCGGAGCCGCCGGCTCGTCTGAGCCCGCCAGAGCACAACGAGGATCACCGCGCCCGCGCTCAACGGTGCCAGCCACAGCGAAAACGAGCTGATGCCCAAGTAGAGCAGCCAAAGCGGCTCAGTCCGCGGCAATGGAATGACGATGACGGCCGAGCAGGCAATCAGCCCAGCCGTCCACGAGACCAACAGCCAGGTCCGAATCCGGCGGTGCCGGGGCGTGGCCGTGCTCATGCCGACAGCCTGCGTGGGTGGAACACCCAGACGCGGAAGAGTGCGAACCGCAGGATTCCGCCGGACAGTTTCGCTGCCGCCAGCAGGCCGAGCTCGGCCAAGCGGAACCCGGGTGAACCGACATTGTCCACGACGGCCAGCGCTCCGCTGGTCAACGCCAGCCCGGCACAGAAGATCAGGAAGCCTTCGAGGAATTGCCGCCCGCGCCGATGCGCCCCGACGACGCCGAAGGTCAGCCGCCGATTCGCGGCTGTGCTGGACAACGACGCGAGGACCAGCGCGATCCCGTTCCCGACGAACGGACCAAGGAAGGTCCGAAGGACCGCGAACACCGTCAGATAACCGAGTGTCGTCACGATTCCGACTGCGCTGTATCGCATTAGCTGGCCGAGCAGCTTGCGGACGCCAGAGAATCGTGTCGGCCGTGCTTCAATGACGGCGCTCATCGGGGCCTCGTCAGGTCGTAGACGCGGACGCCGTCGATCTCGGTCTCGGTGAAGGTTCGCGTGACCCAGTCAGTGATCTGAGTGCTGTAGCCGGTTCCGCGTGCTTCTCCGGCGACGAAGAAGTGGATACGGTGCGCTCGGGTGAATCGCTGGAAGTCCGGCGGCGCTGGTACGGGGTCAGTGCCGAAGTACCCGCCGATTGTCATGACTGGAGCGTTGATAGCCAACTGGTAGCGTGCTGCGGCCTGTCCGGAAACCGTGGCGACCGCCCAGGAGTAGGCGCTGGAGTTTGTGCTGAGCACGGTGACGAGGTGCGCTCCGAGGCCCTCGGACGAAACCGCTCCGTGGTCCACCGGGCCCGCTGTCGGTTCCTCGCTCGCAGGCAGGGCTGACACGGTGCAGATGCTGTAGGCCACCGGTCCGGTCAGGCCGACGACGATCGCCGCGGCGGCAGCGAAGCGCCCGGGTTTGTACACCATCGCGGCAACCGTGATCAACCCGGCGACCAGCAGCGTGGGGCGCAGCAACGGCAGCCACTCCGGTGTCTGGCCGAGCACGAACAGTGCCTCCGCGACGGTCGTGAACACTGCCCCGACGAGAATCCATCGGGCCTTCAGTTCTCCGCGCCGGTTCCAGCAGAGGACACCGCCGACCCCGACCACAGCGGCCACCGCCGGTGCGAGTTCGGCTGTGTAGACCGCGAGGAAGTGGCCCGGCATGAAGCTGAGGACGATCCCGGTGACTGCTAGCCAGGCACCCCAGAGCAGCACCGATTTGCGCCGCGGGTCGCTGCGCGGCAAGCGCGGCTTGGGCAGCCAAATGAGCGCGCTTAGCAAAAGCACCGCAGCGGGGACGAGCCAGCCGACCTGGCCGCCGAGGACGCTGTCTGTCAACCTGAAGGGGCCGGGTGAATCCGGCGCCCCCGCGGGAGCAGCGCTGCCGCTCACCCGGTTGATGCCGTTCGACCCGAAGACGAGTTCGAGGATGCTGTTGTGCTGGGTTTCCCCGATGTAGGGACGGCTGCCGGCGGGCCACACCGCCACGATCGCGATCCACCATCCTGCCGAGACAGCCATCGCGCCGCCGGCCAGGAGAACATGGCCGATCCTGCGCCGCAGTGAGGCGGGTGCCGCCACGAGGTAGACCAGCACGAATGCTGGCAGGACGAGAAACGCCTGGACGAACTTGGTGAGAAAGGCGAACCCGAGGCAACTGCCGGCGGCCAGCATCCACTGCGCGCTGGCTCGTTCCATTGCTCGAACCACGCAGTACGCGGCAGCCACGAGCAGGAGGACTAGCAGTGCGTCCGGCCGGTTGTACCGGAAGATCAGCGCTGCGACCGGCGTTACCGCCAGAACGCCGCCGGCGACGAGACCCGCCGCCGGCGACGCCCACCTTCGGACCGTGGCGCAGAGCAGCCAAACCGTGGCGACTCCCTCGATTGCCTGGGGCACGAGCATGCTCCAGGTATTGAACCCGAAGATCCGGGCGGAGATCCCCATGACCCACAGTGGCGCGGGAGGGGTGTCGGTAGTGATGAAGGCAGTCTGATCCGTCGCTCCGAAGAAGAACGCTTTCCAGCTCTGCGCGCTCGCTTGGACCCACGACGCGTAGTAGCTGCTTGCCTGGTCTGAGCCGAAATGCCAGGAGTAAAGCACCGCGGTCAAGCCGAGGAGGACGAACAGCAGCCAGCGGGACCGCCTCGAGCCGGTCGGCCTGCTCGCAGTGTCGTTTGATCCGGTCGGCGAAGATGCGGAATCAGCAGCGGAAGCGGTCGGCGGAGGTGCGACGGACATGGGCTCTCTCCTTTGGCGAAGGTGCTCAGGCCGAGCCGCGGCGCGGATGGAAGACCCAGGAGCGGAACAGCAGGAACCGCAGCACAGTGGCGGCCAGGTTCGCGGCCACCAGGACTCCGAGTTCGAGCGGGCGGCCGGCATGAGGCACCGCCAAAGCAAGGCCGCCGAGAGCGCCGGTCGTCAGGAGCAGGCCGATGCCGAACACGATGAGCCCTTCGGCCTGTTGCCGTCCTCGGTTGTGGCGGCCTCTGATCCCGAAGGTGAGCCGCCGGTTCGCCGCGGTGTTGGCGACCGCGGTGGTGAGCAACGCGATCAGGTTGGCGGAGAACGGCCCGACAGCGCCTCGCAGCAGGCCATACAGCAACAGGTAGGCGAGGGTGCTGAGCACGCCGATTCCGCCGAAACGGATGAGCTGCGCCGCCATCCCGCGTGAGGTGCCGGGCACCGCTTCCGCTAACCGGTCCCGCCCTAGCGCTTCCCGCAGTTCGGTCATGGGCAGAGCGCCGGTGAGGAACGCCTTGGTGAGTCGGGCGACGCCCCGCAAGTCCGCGAGCGCGGTCGAGATGATATTCACCCGGCTGTCCGGGTCGTCAACCCAGTCGACCGGGACCTCGTGGATTCTCAGCCCTGCTCGTTCCGCGAGAACGAGCATTTCGGTGTCGAAGAACCAGCCGGTGTCCTGGACGAGCGGCAGCAGCCGCTCGGCGACCTCGCGGCGGATCGCCTTGAAGCCGCATTGGGCGTCGGAGAACTTCGCCGAGAGCGTGCCGCGGAGGATCAGGTTGTAGCACCGCGAGATCACCTCGCGTTTCGGTCCGCGGACAACCCGGGAACTGCGCGAGAGCCGGGACCCGATCGCCAGGTCCGAGTGCCCGGACAGGAGCGGTGCCACCAAAGGCAGCAAAGCCGCGAGGTCGGTGGAGAGGTCAATGTCCATATAGGTCAGAACATCAGCGTCCGAAGTGGACCAGACGGCGCGCAGCGCCCGGCCGCGTCCCTTCTCCGGAAGCCGGATCGCCCGCACGTTCGGCAGCTGCCCGGCGAGCTCGGCGGCCAACTGGTCGGTACCGTCGGTGCTGGCGTTGTCGGCGATCGTGATCCGGAACGTGAACGGGAATTCCTCGGTGAGGTAGGTGTGCAGCCGTCGGAGACTGGGCTCCAGGGCGACGATTTCGTTGTATACCGGAAGGACCACGTCGACGGCGACGGTCGTGGCGCCGGGGGACCGCTGAGCCGGGATGACAGTGTGCTCGCTTGCGGGGGTCAGAATGGGGGATGTCATGGCCGGCCTGCTTTCGAGTAGCGGTCCGCGGCGTTCTTGCGCAGGGGAGAGAGGATTTGCTGCGACCAGGACGGCGGAACATTCTTCAGTTCCTCGGGCTCAATGCCGAATTCGGTGGTGGGCGGAAGGATCGGGGACCGGTAGGTGCCGAAGACCTGGTCCCACAACATGAACGTGGAGGCGTAGTTGCCCGCGGCCGCCGGGTCGACGACGTGGTGCCAGCGGTGCATTTCCGGGGTGTTGACCACCTTGGTGAGCAGGCGTGCGGAATGCACGTCGGCGTTGATGTGCGGGAACATCGAGTGCACGTTGACGATGACCAGGGCCAGCGCGACGACGGGGGTCGGCACGCCGAGGAGAATCACGGGCACGAAGCGGGCGACCAGATGCAAGGCCTCGTTGAGCCAGTGGATGCGCCAGCCCATGAGCCAGTCGACGTTGTCCGGGCTGTGATGGATCCGATGCGAGCGCCAGAAGATGTTGTTGCTGTGGCTGAGCCGGTGCGCCCAGTAATAGGTGAATTCCATGCCGATCAGCACGAGTGCGACCTGCACTGCGGTCGGCAACCCGGTCGCCCAGTAGGCGGTGTCGCCGAGGAGGCTGTGCCGGAGGTTTCCCATCCAGGGCACCACAGTCTGCTGCAGCGCGAGCAGCAGCAGCGGACTGGTCACGAGATAGATGATGTCGGTGACGCGGTTCCGCCAGCGGTTGTGCGCGGCAGGGCGGACGAAGGGCAGGAACCGCTCGGCGAGGATCGCGCTGATTTCCACAACCCCGTAAATCGCGAGGATGCCGAACCAGGAGCCGTGCAATGTCGCGATTACCCCGAGCGTCGGGTAGACGCCGAGGAACAGGTAAGGCAGCGCGCGGCGGACGGCCTCGACGCGTCGCGGGTAGTGCTGGGTGTAGGTCATCGCGGCGGCGACCGCTTCATGACCGGGGTTGAGGGGTGGGGGCGGACTGGAAGGCATCGGGACTCCTTGGGGGGAGGGAGCGGTGGTATCCGATGCGCTGATGGTTGCTTCTGTGATAACGATCTCCCAGGGTCCCCGGGCCCACAATCAGCGCGGTTGTACAGGATCGGCCTGCTGGCAACGAATCCGCCACAAGCGAGCATTCGCGTTCGCCCGGATGATTTCTCGCGGAAGCCGAATCCCTTGGGAACAAAGGAATATTGGCGGAGGGGATGGCGAGGCCAACTGGTTGGCACGGGCCGGCCCGGATTCGCCGGGTAGGTCTGCGGACCCTGGGCGGGTTCGTGTGATCGCCGCAGCATCTGTGCCACTGATGGGGATACGGCCCGGTTCTGACCGGACTGCCCCGCTCGGAGGAAGATCGGACGCGAGGAGACGCCGATGTCATCGACCGGAAGAGCCCGGACCCTCTTGCGGTACGGCCTGCCGTACCTTTTCGTGCTCGTCTTTCCTGCGTTCGGCGTACTGGCCGTCGCCGGCGGTTCGTCGGTCGGCGTCTACGCCGTCTACGCCGCGGTCGCCGGAACCGGGCTGATCGCGGAACGGCTGATCCCGTTCGTATCGGTGCCGCGGGTCCGCTACCGGAGTCAACTGTGGACGGACGTGCTTTACCTGGTCACCAGCCCGGCGCTGTACTACGGCATTCAGCTTCTGTTGCTGCCCGGCATGCAGCACGTCCGGGACCTTCTGCTGGGGCATTGGCGGATCTGGCCCGCGGCCTGGCCGGTCGCGCTCCAGGTCGTCCTCGCGCTGCTCGTCGTCGAGTTCGGCTACTACTGGATCCACCGGCTCAACCACGGCGACAACATCTTCTGGCGCTCGCACCGGGTCCATCACAGCCCGGAGAATCTCGACTGGCTGATGGGCTGGCGCCTGCACTGGCTCGACGAGATCATGCATCACGTGGCTGCTCGATCGGTGCCGCTGATCCTGCTCGGGGTACCCGCACCGGTGGTCGCGGTCGTGATGGTCGTGATCAGTACGCATTCGATGTTCCCGCACCTGAACGCGGATGTCGTGTCCGGTCGGCTGTTCAACCTCCTGGTCGACACCCCGGAGCTGCATCGCTGGCACCACCTGAAGGATCCGAAGCTCGCGCAGGTCAACTTCGGCGGCACGATCGCGGTGTGGGATCTGGTCTTCGGTACCTACCAGCGCCCGGGCGTCACACCGGATGTCTTGCTCGGGATTCCGGCCCGCCATCAGTTGCCGGAGAGCTGGACTTCGCAGATTCTCGCGCCTTGGCGAGGCCCGAAACTCGTCCCCGCGACGTCCGCGACCGATCGTGCGGGGGTCGGCGCGGCGAACCGCGAGGCAGCTTGACCTGGCGGTCGTCCGACGCGCGGAAACGCGGGGGTCTCACTCGCCGGGGCGCAGCCACAAGACGATGGCCTGGGTGCGGGTGTCGACCTGGAGCTTGGCGAAGATCCGGTTGATGTGATTCTTGACCGTTTTCTCCGTGAGGTTGAGACTGGCGGCGATGTCCTGATTGCGCAGCCCCCGGGCGATGTAGGACATCACCTCGGCCTCGCGCCGGGAGAGCAGGCGGCTGGCCGGTGGCATGGCGGTGCTTCGCGGGAGGGCGGAACGGGCGGGCTCAGTTCGTACCGGCGGCGGACGGTCGGCGGCCGCGGCGATGCCTCGCCGGGACGCCGCGACGACTGCGCGCAGGAAGTCCTCGCGGGTGAAGTCGCCGTGGAAGAGGGTGCGGGCCGCGGTCGTCGTCCGGTCGCGTTCCCTTGCCAATGCGACCACGGTCGTCAGCTCGCCGAGCTTCAGCACGATTTCGTCGTGCCGGGGACCCAGCATTTCGAGGTCGACGATCAGCAGGTCTGGTCGTACAGCCAGGACAGTGTCGCGGACCTGGCCGCCGACGCGGACTTCGGCGACCAACGACACGAGCGGGCAGCCGACGAGCATGTGCCGGACGCCGTGCCGCACGATCGTGTTGGACGCGGCGGCAATGACCCGGGCGACTTTCGTCGAGGGGTGTTGCCCGCTCGTGCGGGCTCCTGCGGACGACATGGCCGACCTCCTGCGACCACTGAAACCGACTTGGTCACCGACGGCTACCAGCGATGGTCCGGTTTGCCCCTCCGCCCGGGCTGGTGCTGCCCGAACTCATCTTTCCCGGCACGACGCCGGCGCGGTCAGACGATTCCGGTCCGGACGGCGTAGGCGACCGCATGAGTGCGGTTGCGCAGGTTCAGGCGTTTGAGCATGCGATGGATGAGGTTCTTCACGGTCCGCTCCGAATAGGACAGTGCCTCGGCGATCTCCGCCGTGTCCCAACCGGCAGACAGCATCCGGAGCACGTCGACCTCCCGCGGGGACAGGCCGGCGCGATCGTGGTGCGGGCGCAGCTCTCGCTGGGCGCGGCTCAACTGACGGCGCAGCGCGGTCATTGCGTCGGCAGATCCAAGCGCCGGCCGACTGCCCGCGTCCAGCACAGCCCTCACCAGCTGGCCAGGCTGCGCGGTTGCCCGGGGGAGCACGAACACTATTCCGGTGAGCGCGACCGCCGCGAGGTCTTGCTCGGAGGCATGGTTCACCAGCAAGACCAGTCGTAAGAGGTTCCCAGCGGGACATGCTCTCGCCAGCGAGCCCAGGACGTCGCGGCTCGTCGGCCCGGTTGCCAGCACGAGCACTCCGGTTCCTGGCCCCAGTCTGCTCGGCACCACTTCGAGACGCTCGCTGGTCCGCAACCAGCTGGTCACGCCGCAATGGGTGAGTGGGTCGTCGGCGTGCACTGCGACGCGCAGTCGGTCCACCGTGCCTCCCGCCAGGAGTCTGCTGTCGTTTCTTCGAGTGTCGGCGAGCTGCCTTCATGAAGTCTGCACACCTGTCGAGGACTGCGCGCCATTGAGTTCGCATCAAGAGTTCATGAAGTCGGCGCGCGCAGACTTGGACCTACCAGCTCCGGAGGTGTGAGGAGAGACCGATGGAACGAATACGTGTTGCCGTTCATTCGTCGGACCCGATCACCCACGCCGGGGCCACGAGTTACCTGCGCTCCCGGCCGGAGGTCCATGTTCTGCCCAGCGGCCGGCTTGCCGAGGCGGAAGTGCTGGTGGTGGCGGCGGATGTCGTCACCGCGGAGATCATGGCGATGCTGCGGAGAGCCGTCGCGGATTCGCCGATGCGCACGGTGCTGATCACGAACGAGCTGCCGGAAACGGATCTGCTGACCGCGATCGAATGCGGCGTAGTGGTTGTGCTGTTGCGCTCGGCAGCGAGCGGGGAGCGGCTGATCAGCGCGGTCATGGCGGCTGCTGAGGGACGGGGGATGCTGCCATCGGACCTTCTCGGCACGTTGATGAAGCAGGTGGAGCGGCTCCAGCGGGAGGTCTTGGCGGCGCACGGGCTCAATGCCACCGGGCTTGCCCCGCGCGAGGTGGACGTATTGCGTCTCATGGCCGAAGGCGCTGACACCTCCGAGATCGCGGAGCAGTTGTGCTACTCGGAGCGAACCGTCAAGAACGTGATCTACGCCTTGATGAACCGGCTGAATTTGAAGAACCGGCCGCACGCGGTCGCCTACGCGATGAGAGCGGGCATCATTTGAATGCCGCAAGGCGTGCTCGGATCCGCTCGGCATAGGGGTCATTGGCTTCTGCCAGTATCGCGATCGCTGCTTCCCACCGGGAGCGGGCCTCGTCCAGTTCGCCACGCAGCGCCGCGACCTCGCCGAGGCTTTCCAGCGCCATCCCGGAGCCCCGGCGGTCGCCAGCGGCGCGGCACAGGTCCAAGGACTGCGCGAAGCACGACTTCGCTGCTTCGAAATTCCGCAGCGCGCCGTGTGCGGTGCCAAGGCCGCGCAACGCGAAGCTTTCACCCCACTCGTAATCATGCCGACGGCATTGCACCAGGCTGCGGACGAAGTGGTCGATCGCGTCGTGATGGCGGCCTTCGAGGCTGTAGCACCACCCGAGATTGCCGAGTGCGTTCGCCTGGGCCCATCCGTTGCCGACCTCGCTGAATGTCGCGAGGGCGAATTGTGCGTATTCGAGCGCTGTCCCTGCCTCGCCGCGGTCGCAAAGCACCAACGACAGGTTGTTGGCTGCCCGGGCGAGCCCGGCGGAATCGCGGAGCGTTTGGTAGATCGCCAAAGCCGAGCGCAGGTCTTCTTCGGCTGCTGCCAGTTCGCCGGAATGTTGCAACGGCGTCGCGAGGTCGACCAGCGCCGCGGCCTCCGCACTCGGGTCCTGCAAAGCGCGCGCGGACCGCAGCGCGGTGCTTGCCGCGGCGGACCAGTCAGACCAGTGCGAACGCAGGTGGAAGAACGCCCAGGACGACCGCGCCAGTTCCCAGGCCAACCGGTGCTCGCCAAGCTCGGCGGCGTGGTCGATGACAGCAAGGATGTTGAGCCGTTGGCACTCGCACCAGGCGAGCGCGGCATTCCGGTCGGCGAAGCTGAGCCGACCGCAGTCCTCCTTCGGCTCGGTGAGGCGTATTCGCGGACGGTGCGGGTTCAGCACCGCCGCCGCCGCGTCCATGGTGCGCAGATACCAGGTGATCAGGCGGGTCCGCACGCGGTCGCGGGTCGCCGCTGTCTCCTCCTCACCCGCTCGATCTGCCGCGTACAACCAGACCAGGTCGTGAAACCGGAAGTCGCTCTCGCCGACTCGTTCCAGTAGATGCTCATTTGCCAGCGAATCAAGAAGCCGCCGCGCCGTAGTGACGCTGACGTCGAGCAGCGCGGCGGCAGCTGGCGTACTGAACTGCACTGCGGGATGCAGGCCGAGCAAACGGAAGCTTCGAGCGCGTTCCGGTCCAAGCGCACGATAGGACCAGGAAAACACCGCACGCAACGCGGTCGCGTCGTCATCCCCGCTGTCGAGCACATCGAGCCGGAAGCGCTCGGTAGCCAACTCGTCGACGAGCTGCGCCGGATCGAACAGGGCACGACTGGTGATGCGTTCCGCGGCGACTCGCAGCGCTAGCGGCAGGTCGCCGCACGCGGCGGCGAGCCGGTCCAGGAGCGGATCGGGTTCCGCGCCGAGGACGGTCTGCAGCAGTTCCACCGAATCGTGGCGTTCCAGAGCGGGAACCGAGAGCCGTCGGATTCCGGGAGTGTCCGCCAGCTCGCTCATTCGCCTGCGGGTGGTCATCAGGACCAACGTGCCGCGGAGCGCCGGAAGCACTGGGCAGAGCTGCACCGGGGACGCTGCGTCGTCAAGGAAGATCAGCAGGCGCTTCCCGGAAACCGCCTGGCGAAGCGCCTCTGCCCGCTCCTCGAGGCACACTGGGACGGCTTGCATCTCGACCCGCAGGCCGCGCAGCAGCTGCGCGAGGATTTCGGCGGTCGAGAGCGGGGGCTGCGCCGGATCGTATCCGCGCAGGTGGACGTACATCTGCCCGTCGGGGAAACGCCCCGCCATCTCGGCGGCGAAACGGGTCGCCAGTGCGGTCTTCCCGACGCCGCCGACGCCGTGGAGCACGATCAACGGAGGACTGTCGTCTGGTGCGTCGTCGACCCAGGCTCGCAGCAGGGCGAGCTCTTGGTGCCGCGCAGCGAAGTCGCGGATGCCGCACGGGAGCTGAGCTGGGCGGGGGATCGGAGCCGGCTGGGCTGGATGGCGGGACACGAGCAGCGGAGTCTCGGCGAGGATCCGCGCGTGCGTCTCGCGCAGCTCTTGCCCGGGCTCGACGCCCAGTTCTGCAGCGAGCAGGTGTTGTCCGTCGCGGAAGGAAGCCAGCGCGTCGGCTTGGCGGCCCGCGCGGAACAGCGCGAGCATCAGCAGCGCACGGGCGTGCTCCCGCAGCGGCTGCTCTCTGACGACAACTGCCAGCTCCGCGACGGCTGTCGGGACTTGGCCCAGTTCGAGGAGCAGCTCAGCTCGTTCTTCCGTGGCCAGGAGCCGTTGCTCGGCCAGCCTGACCCGGGATAGCTCCGCGAACGGACCGGGCAGCCCGGCCATGGCTTGTCCCCGCCACAACCCGAGCGCAGCTTCGAGCTGGCTCGACGCTCCGACCAGATCACCATCGGCCTTCCGTGCCTCAGCTTGCGCGCGGTACCGCTCGAAGATCGCCAGGTCGAGCTTGGCCTCGTCGATCCGCAGCACATAGCCACCGTTCTCGCTGGACAGAAGGGACGCCGGTTGACGAGCTGACCGATCCGGCTCGAGCGCCCGGCGCAATCCCGCCACGTATGTGTGCAGGTTGCCCTCCGCGCTGTGCGGCCGCGCGGAACCCCACAAATCGGCGAGTAGCTCCGTACGGGAGACCGGGCGTCCGCAGCGCGCAGCCAAGGCAGCGAACACGGCTTGCTGCATGGGCGGGCCGAGCGTGACCTCTTCGCCGTCGATCCATGCGCGGGGCGGACCCAGGAGTTCCGCGCAGAGCGACTTCGCGAGCCGTCGGGCCACTGGTGAGGCACCTGCTTTCGATCGGTTGTGCACGGTCGCAGGTTCAGCTGTGGGCGGACGCTTCGCCAGCCTGCGGTTCCGCAGCGCCGGGCTGCTGAGCTGCTGTCTGGTTCTCGAACGACTCAGTCGCGGTGTGCGTGGCGTGCTGCTGGAATGCTGGCTGGAGTCGCCGGACCACATGCGACTGTCGCCTGCGGTCGCGTTCGCCGGTCGCGGTGTCACGGCCGAGCGTGGCAGCTGGGAGACCGTCGGCGTCGCCCTGGTCCCACGGCTTGCGATGCTCCTGCAGCCAGGTGTTGCTGCCTTCCTTGGCCTGCTGACCGCCCATGCCGCCCATACCGCCCATCATCGGCGGGATCATGGGCATTCCGCCGCCGGCCGCGCCTGCGGCCCCAGCCTCGCCCGGGATGGCGGCACCGGTCATGCCTGCGGCTCCGGCCGTGCTCGGCATGCCGGTGCCGGCTGCGCCCGCGGCGTCCGTTCCGCCGGTCCCGAGGGAGTTTGCGCCGTTGCCCGAGCCGACGCCCAGGTCTGTACCGGTGCCGGCCGGGGCGGTTCCGCCGATCGGGAGGCCGTCTGCACCCAGTTGGGCGCCTGTTCCGCTGGTGCCGATCCCGGGCAGGCCTCCTGCACTGCCCAGACCTGCGCCGTCCGTGCCGGGGGCCGAGATTCCGCCACCGCCGCCAGTGCTCAGGCCCGGCGGCGAGCCGATGCCGACCTGGGGAACCGAGATCGGGTTTCCGGCACCGTCGGTGCCGATCGAGGAGAGGGGTGAACTGTCCGGATTCAGCGCCGGAACGCCGGCGTTTCCGGGCTGGAGTTCGGTGACGCCGGTGCCGGGTGTGCCGTCGAGACCCGGAGGCTGGCCGACATCAAGCTGTGGCACCTTGATCTGCGGTGCGGAGGTGGTGCCGGCGCCCCGGTCGGCTTGCTTCCCCGCGGACGGCGGGAGACCGCCCATCGGCAGGCCGCCGATGCCCGGGGCACCGCCCCCTGGCGCGCCAGCGGTGCCGTTGACCCCGGGTGGGGAACCGAGATCGAGCTGCGGAATTTGCGGCTGGGGGCCGCCGAGCCCGGCGGGACTGGTCGACGGCGAATTCGCCAGACCCGGTGTGCCGGTGCCGAGTGCGGGGGGCGATCCGACATCGACGTTCGGCGCGGTGACAGCGGCGCCGCTGGGATTCGGCACCGAGATCGGGTTGCCGTTGGCGTCGGTGAGGCTGGGAAGATTCGGCGTGTCTTTGAGGTTGGGGAAGAGGTTGTCCAACTGCTTCTGCAGCCCGGAAGTGTCCAGCGACGGCGAGTCCGGTCCGTTGAGGCCGAGAGTTGACGACGGGCTGGCAGCGAAGTCCGACGATGGCGGCGGGTTGCCCATCAAACCTCGGTCCGTGCCGAAGGAGTTGTTGGTCGCGGTGGCGATCTGGAGGAAGTATTTGGTCATCGCCTGGGCCAGCACGGGTGTTTCGCTGATGTGAACGACGGTGCCGCTGCCGTCGGAGCTGTAGACGCCGGCACCGGCGGCCTCGGCAGCCTGGGCGAACGCGTGGTCAACGCTTTCGATGGCTTGCTGTGCCCACAGCAGGGTGTTGCCGACGTGATAGAGCAAATTCTGCATGCTTTGACCGCCGGGCGGGGCGACGATCGCGTTGTACTGTGCGAGGAGCATGTTGCTCGCGGAGTTGATCACGTCGCCATAGGATTGCGCGCCAGGTCCCTGCCAGCTCTCGAACAATCTGTTGGTCTGCGTGACCATCGCGTCGCGCAGGTAGCTGAGCGTGTCAGCCAGCGTGGCGAAGTCGTCGCCCAGGTCGAAGGCCGTCTGCGGTTGTGCCCAGCCGCCGCCGTTTTTCGACAGGTAGGCCTGCGCTGTGCCGGTGTCCATATCGGTATAGCCGACAATGGCCTTCTTGATGACGTGCCAGTCATTCCATGCAGGTCCCAGACCGGTCGGCCCTTCGGAGTTCGCGCCGGTCGGGACCGTGGTGTTCTCGGTGGCCGCCTTGGTGTCGTCGAGGTGCTTGACCTTCGGCGCGTGCGGAAGGGGGTTCTGGTCGGACATGGTCGGTCCGTCTCGTGCGGGGCCCGTCTCGCGGGCGCGTGATGGCTGCCGATGGTGTGCCTGGACGTGGTTCCGGAGTCTGGGCGGACGTGCGCGGCGGCGTGGCCCGGATGCTGGCCGACGCAGCCGCGGACGCGCCCTGGTCAGTTCTTCTTCGCGGCATCCGGTCCGGGCGGGGCTGGCGCGGTCGTGTTATTGGCCGGAGCGCTGCCGGTGGTGCCGTTGTTGGGCGTGGTGGGGGAGGTGCCGCTTGCACCGCTATCGGGCTTGTTGAGAGTGGGCGCGCCGGTCCCGGTGCCGCCGTTGGTGAATTGACCCATGTCGCTGACGAGCTTCGAGACGTACTGGGCCTTGTCCTTGGTGAGCTCGGCAGTGCTGTCGTATGTCTTCGCGGCGCTGCGGAGGTCCTGGACTAGCTTTTGCAGCCCGGTCTTGGAGTTCTGCAAGGTCGTGGCGTACAGATCTTTGAGCTTCGCGACGTCGGACTGGAGGTTCTGCGCTTCGGGCAGGCCGCCGATGTAGAGATTCTGGTTGGCCAGCTTGGTCTGGATCGACTCGACGTAGGGCAGCAGCTCCGATTCGATCTTGTCCGCCCATGCCTTCAGCTGGTTGGGGTCGACCTTGACGAAGCCGTCGCCCGAGGCGGGATCGACGGTGCCGGCGACACCGTCCACGTTGAACTTGCGGGCGAAGTCGATGTCCGCGTCGAGATTGGGATCCGGATTGTGGTAGTCCGGGGTTCCGATGTCGACCTTCGACAGGTCCATGTGGCCGGTGACCGACGTCGTGCTGTGAACGCTGATGCTGTTGTCGCCGAACAGCGCTTTCCAGTTGTCGACATTGTGCCCATTTACGCTCAGGCCGTTGCCGGGCAGCTTGACATCGACAGTGTCGGTCGGTGCGGTGAATTCCGGGGTGAACCCCGGATCGCTCTCGTCGGACAAGGCGGCACCTCCTGCGTGCTCGGTGGGTTGAGAAGAGCCCGGCAACCGTCTGGTCGATGGTCATCGGTCGCGCGTCCAATGGAAGCGGTTTTCCAGAACACCGAGGCGGGCGCGCGGCACATTCTGCACCGGTATCCGAATATTGGTTCCCTCGCACGCTCTCGGCAGCGTGCACCGTGACTCAGAGCACTCCGGAGCGCATCGCGAACGCGACGGCGTGGGTGCGGTTCTTCAGCCCGAGCCGGCTCATCAGACCCTGCACAATATTCTTGACCGTGCGCTCGGAGTAGGCCAACTGGTGGGCGATTTCGGCGGTGTCAAGGCCGTCGGCGAGCAGGCGCAGCAGGTCCCGCTCCCGCGGGGCTAGCGGTGTGCAGCCGAGCCCTCGGGGGCGGAGGAGACCGCGCTGCACCCGTTCCAGCTGGCCAGTAAGCCGAGCGGTCCGTTCGGCCGGGTCCGGCGTCGGAGTGCGGAGCGCGGACATCACGGCCGCGAGCAACTGATTCGTCGTGACGACGGACCGCGGCAGGACGGAGACCACACCGCAGCGCGCCGCCAGGCGCAGGTCAGCGTCGGTGAGTTCGTTGGTCAACAGCACTACGCGGGCCGATGACGCAGCGGCGATCCGATCAAGCGCCGCGCAGACATCGGCGGTGATCGACTCGGCTGCGACCAGCGCAGCCTGTGCATCGCCGACCCCATGCAGGGGTACAGCGTGCAGCTCGGGACGGGCTCGGAGCACGCTCGCCAACCCCGGCACAGTCAACGGATCAGTCGACCAGATGGCGACGGTCAGGCAGTCCATGGCTCCTCCAGCGGCAGACGCGGTCTTCATGGAATCCGGTGGGCATCGTGACTGGCCACGGCTGCTCCGACACTCAGGACGGTGGGGTCAAGCGGCATGGTCGCCGGTCGTGAGCACGACTCGGACAGAGGAAACCACCGCTTGCCACGGGGCGAGCATCCGGCCGGGCCGGGGAGGCCGGACCCACCACACGTCGCTGCTCGAGCTACCGGCCATCGGGAGAGCGAGCGCCGAGCCGGGGCGGGGAAGAGTGACGTGCGCGTGTTCGAGGTCTGCGAGCGTCGAGCGGCGCACTGGTGTCGCGGGCGTGGTCAGGAAAACCATCGAATCCGGCGCGACCCGATAACTCAGGACTGGTCCGGCGAGCATGTGCACCTCGAGATGTGCGAGCACCTCGCCGCTCAGGGACGGGTCCAGCACGATAGCGTCGACCGTGCTTCCGGTTCGCACCAGCACGCTCTTGCCGACGCTGTCATGGCTGACCGGCCATCCGCACGCGCGATAGTGCTGAAGGGCGGCGCTCATGTCGCGTGGGACCGACTCGGACTCTGACTTGAGATTTCTGAGCGTACTGGTCATGGCCGTCGGCTTTCGTGTGGATGCCGAGTATTCCGGTGCCCGGCTTATCGGAACCAGTGAACGTCGGAACCAGCCGGAAACGAGTTTCAGGACGCGGTGCCTGCCCTGGAAGCAGGGCGGGGACTGCCCGAACGTCATGGGAACGTGCTGGGAGCGCGAAGGAGCGGAAACGGGAAGACCCGCCCTTTGAATCGCCTTGAGGACGGTGATCCGCCTGCCGGGGGCGGCATCCGGCGCGGTTAGGTGGTTCTCGGGAGACAGCGGTGGGGCATGCAGCGGCGGAAAGCGGTACCGCGCGCGCGAGAAGGGCGATTCAGCTGATCAACTTGGCCGTTTAGGGCAGAGAGAGGGCGAAATTGGTACCCGGGCTGAGAGCGTCCGGCAACTTGTCTGCGGCTGCTTGATTCGATCTGGCCAGTTTTCGAGCCCGACTCTCCGCCGATCGAACCAGGGAGGGTGGTCACCATGCCGGACAGCTTCGCCGCGGTCGCGGGCCGCGCCGTGATCGCAAGTTCGGATGTCGTCGTCCGGCAAGGAATCCGGGCGATCCTGATGGAATGGCTGCCTGCCGCGGCAGTCACTGAGGCGAACTCGGTCTGGGCTGCGGCCAAAGCCGCCGTGGACATCCGGCCGGCCGTTCTGTTGCTGGACGTGGGGGACCGGCTGGCCGATGTGTTGTCGGTCTTGCCCGGTCTTGCCTGCCGGACAGTCGTCGTAGCGGTGGTGCGGCGCGGCGACGAGCGGCACACACCCATTCTGGCGCGGCGCGGTGCGGCGAAAGTGTTCCGTTTCGATGACCTGGTCGAGGAGGACCTGGTCGGTGCTGTTCGCGCGGCAGGCTTCCCTCCTTCGGCTGCGAGGGCGACAGTCGTCCGGCTGCCTGTTCAACAGGCGCGCAGACACCCGGTCGCCGAGGCTGCGGGGCAGTCGGGCGAACGAGTAGTCCGGCTTTTCGCCGGGCCGCAGGGCAGCGAAGCCGCTGATCTCGCGCAGCTGTCCCCCCGGGAGATCGAGGTGCTCCGCCAAATGGCCCTCGGTCTGCGCAATCGTGACGTCGCACAAGTGCTGTGGATGAGCGAAAAAACGGTGAAGAACCACATCAACCGGATCTTCGCCAAGCTTCACGTCGACACCAGAGCGCAGGCAATTCTCCGCTGGCTGGCCAGCTGTCCTCGCATCGAGGAACATCAACCGACCGGCTGACGCGTCTGGAACTGGCGTCGCCTCCCAATTTTCGTCGCCGGCCCAGGGTGTTTCGCGCAACTGATGGCAGTGCGGCAGGGCAGAGTGAGCGGCAGTCGCCTTGCCTGTTTCCTGTTCTCCGGCGACGATCCGGAAAATTTCGCGACGAAAGCAGGTGGACCATGCCCGACGGGCTGATCGGCTATGACCCCGACAAGATCGCCGATCTTGCGCGCCGCCTGCACGACCTTGCCACCAAGGCACAGGGGCTCGCCGGAAACCTGATAGACCCGAAGGTTGTCGCGGGTTTGCCTTCCGACAAAGCCGCCAACCAGTTTCGCCGTGATCTCGACAACAAGATGCATGCGGCCGATATCGAGTCCTTCTTGAAGGATTTGCCTGACGCGCTGCGGGTGCAGGCCGACAACTTGGACGACGCGGCGAAGGTCGCCAAAGACACCGAGAACGCGATCAACGAGGCGGCGCAGAAGGTCAAGGACTCGATGGATCTGTGAAGGCCTGTGGCACGCAGTCGTCATGGGGCGACGACCGCGTGCCACAGGTGTGATGACTGGCATGGCTCGGAGAGACGAGCCACGGCCGATGCCCGTCGGGAGCGGGCACTGGATCATCACGAGCAGTTGATCACGGACCTCGCAGGCCCGCGGCCCCATTCCGGCACGCCGGTGAGTGAAGGCAGATGTGTCTGCCCGAAGGTCACTCCCGGAGAACGGCATACACGATTACGTTGTCGACGTAGGAGTGTTTTGCCCGGTCGAATGCGCCGCCGCACGTGATCAGCCGCAGTTCCGGATCAGGTGTTTCGCCGTAGACGGCGGCGGTGGGGAACGCATCCTTCGGTTGCTGATCAAGTCGGGTGATCACGAACGTGCGGTGCGTGCCGTCGGCAAGGTCGAACTCAGCCGTATCGCCCGGCCGGAGGTCATGGAGGCGGTAGAAAACCCCTGCCTTGTGGCTCCCGTCCACGTGGCCGAGGACAACCGCAGGGCCGGGCTCGCCGGGAGACGGCCCGTAGCGGTACCAGCCGGCTTGACCTGGTGTGTCGAGCGAAGGGACCTGAACTGTTCCGTCGGCGTTCAGACCCAGTGGAATCAGAGTGGAAGTGACTCCGATCGACGGGATGCGAATGGCAGTGGCGACGGGGGCCGGAGCGACCCGGGAAGCTGCGGTCGTGGCAGGTGCCATGGGACTTGGTCGCAGCGCTGCCGCGGTGGGTGCAGTTGACGAAGCCTGTGGGTCCTGGCCCATTATTGTAAGGACGAGGACCGCTGCGAGGGCGGCCCCCGCACCGCCCACTGCGGAGAGCGCGCGCATGCGGGGGCTCGCCATCTTCACTTCAGTTCCTGCGTGCCCGGATCCGGCGTGCGGCCACTGGGAGCCCGCCGGCCGCGATCAGACCAAGGAGCAGCAGTGGCCATCGCGAGTCGTCGGCAGTCCCGCCTCCGCCGGTCTCGGGTGCGCCCTTTGGGATCTGTTTCACCTGGTGAACCGGAGTTGGCGCAGTCCGTGGTGCCGCGACGGGCGTGTTGCGCTGAGTGCCGGCTGCCGTGGTTGTCGAGGGACCAGTCGTGGGATGGCTGGTCGCGGTCGGTGCCGACTGGGTGGGGGAAGTCGGCTTCGTCGGGTAGTTGCTCGTCGACGTGGGCGGTGCCGACTGGGACGGGGGTGCCGGTTTGGTGCTGGTAACCGGCGGCGGGCAGTAGTCGCCACAGGGCGGCGGGGGCGCCGTCGGGTAGTTGGCCAGCGCGTCGGGGGCGACGCCTAACAGGACGGCGGTGGACAACGCCAGCAGGCCGCAGGTGCGGGCGATGAGTTTCCTGGTCATGGTTCTCCTGGAGGTGCACGCTGAGGTCAGGAGCCCCATTCCTGGCCAAGTGGACCGGGCACGGCATTCGCCGCTCTCTCCGCCCGGTGGAAGGCATTCTGGACGGCCGGATGTTTTCTGTCTAATCGGTACCGGGATCGGAGTCCGAAAGTACACGCAAGATCTTCCCTTGCAGGCCTTGCCAAGGTGGTTCGCGGCCGGGCCAGGTGCTGCGGGGCGACGAGGCAGATTGGCTCTATCCCCGGAAACGGACGGTCCCCGCCTGAGGCCTTGGGCCGGACGGGGACCGCCGTGACCGCACGTCATCTTGCGGAAGAGGGAACCGCGCGGCCGGTTGCGAAGGCGTCTGATCTGCCGTCGCGATGCGATGTTAGGCCGTGGGGGTCGTCAGTCGCGTTTGGACCTGGGCACGATGCCCGGAAGTCGGCCGCTTTTTGCCCTCGGGGCGTTCACAAGCCGCCATTCGAAGGTTTCGTCCTCGGCGAAGACTCTGGGAAATACGTCCATCATGTCGCCGGAGGACGGCTATATTTACCATGGGTGTCGGCTGTGGGCACTGAAGATGCAGGCGGTGCCTCGGGTGTTCCTGCGGCTCGTTCGTCGACGGCTTGGACGCGGCGATCGGAGTCGGAGCAGTGCGTGAGTTGTTGGCGAACGAAACCGACTGCGTGCCCTGCTGGCTTACCGCGAAAGCGGCGAAATTTTAGGGAAAACCTGACGCATCGGAATGGTGGTGCCGGAATATTTGGGATCGGCTGGTGAGTCGAGTCATGAGCCGTCGATGCCGGCTATGGGTGGAAGGCCTCCTTGAGCAGCCAGTCGCGACAGCGTTCACGTGGCAGTCTGGCTGCGCCGCTTCGTCTCGCGGCTGCACGGGCATGATCGTTCGGGATGGGAATGCCTGCCGTTTCGGTCGCGACGACCAATGCGTGCTTGTTCAAGGCGGGCGAGTTGGTGCCGGACTTGCTTCGTCTCGCGTTCATGGTCGGCCGGACGCGGTCGCCGGTCCAGGGCATTGCGGGCAGAGCAAACACGGCCGAGTGTTGATCGGCTGATCCGGCGTGCCTAATTTGGCGATCTCCGTGCCTGTAAAAGCTGCCAGGATCACATGTGCCCGAATCGACCTGTCCGTGTGGCTCTGATCAGTTCGCTGCATTGCCCTGGTCGCGCGAAGTTGGCCAGTGGCGTGCGCTAGCGGCACGTGTCTGCGTGCGGCGTCGTTGCGGTCGCCGCCGCGCGATCCGTGTATCCGGTCGGCTGTATTCCTGCTGGTAGGCGACGGACGGCTCTGGTGGGTGAGATGTCGGTGTTGCGGGCGCCGGGTCGCAGGCCTCATGCCTTTTGCGAGGCGTCCGTTGCTTCGCCCGAACGGCGAGCGCGCACTGGTTGCCATGCGATGCGCCGCGTGTGCTCATTGTGGGAAGGGTCTCGCGCTGTCTCCGGCTGTGCGGTGTGCACCCCAGTTTGTTCCGATGCGGAATGATGCTGCCCCTGAGGCACCATGTCTCTTGGGGCACAAATCCTTGCCCGTTTCGCCAGTTGGTGCTGTGCGCGACTGCGTGGCAGTGGTCGCCTGCTAGCTTCGAGCAGTCTCGTACCTGGTTAAGTTGCAACCAGTGAACAGATCTAATCACGGCTCAATAATCCAGTCGGAATGGTTCGTGTTCGAGACTGGATGAAGCGGTTCCGTATTGAGCAATGAGCATTTATTGAATTGTCATTGAGTTGAGGAGATTGTCGGTGGCAGGTGGTCTTTGCGGTGAATGTCTTGACCGGCGATCGGCGTATGACCAAGGCCGGGATGGCCTCGTGCTCGTGCAGGGGATCTGAGCGCCGGTGAGCGGGTGGCTTTACCTGAGGAGACTTCTGGAACGGGGTGCGACTGCTGAGGTGGCGGACTTCGTGGCGAACCTGCCGGCGTCTGCGTTCGCAGGGCTCGTTGCGCCGATCGACGAGTACGAGCGCACGTTTCAACGGAGTCCTGGTGCGCTAGGGCAGCGCCAATGCGACGCGATGCTGCTCGCTGCGACTGCGGTTTTGCCATTGGCATCGGTGGTTGCGCGCTGGATCGGCCGGTACGGCATAGAGTTGGGGAACTCGGCTGGGGTGTCGGTACGACGGCTGCTCATGAAATGCTTAAGAATCCGGGACCGGGAGTGGCTGGTCGAGTTGGTGCTGCGGTTGGCGCGGCTGAACCGGATTAGCGCTGACCAGCTCTGGCTGGTCAGCGCGCTGTCGCACGAGGTCGGAATGTTGCTGCCTGCGACCGATTCGGTGGTGGTGGCTTGGGCGCGGGGCGGCGTCCCGGAATCCGGGGCTGCTTGGGACCCGATCCTGCTCCGGACGTTCTCCACCGCCGGTGCCGGCCGATATTTCGTACGGCAGAGTGGCAAGGGGCTCGCGGATGCCGTCATGGAGGCGATCGCGGCTGGCCGCTTCAGCCGTGATGACGTGATCGACCGCTGCGCCACAGCGTTGGGCCGGCGGTTCCGGGCTGGCGACATCCGCGGTTACCTGGCGATGTACACGCAGCTTGATCTCACGCCTCGTGAAGTCGCGGATCGCCCTGCCGCTTTTGTGCAATTGCTCGATGGCGGGTACGAGAGGGTGGCGGCCTTGGCGCAGTCAGAACTGATCCGTGCAGAGGAGGCGGGTCTGCTCGGGACGGACTGGGTGCTTGACGCAACTAGGGCGGTGTTCCGCCGTGGGGACCGGCGAATGACCCATGTCCAGTTCACCTGGTTGGAGTCGATGCTTGTCCGCAGTCCAGGTGCCGCGGATGCCGTCGTGCAAGCGGTCCAGCCGCTGTCGGAGCATCACGACGAAGACATCTCGAAGGCAGCAGAAGCACTCGCGATGCGTCATGACTATCTGCGTCAGGGCATCTTAGCGGCGGTCGGCAAGACAGACGATGAGAAAGACCAGTCGGTTGACCACCAAGTCTGACGACTACACGGACGAGCAGTGGGCTCTCGTCATGGCTGCCGGCAGCGTCTTCGCCGAGGCGTGGCCTGTGCCGGCAAGACAAGAGCGATCGTCGCGAACTCAATAGCCGACACGGATGTCGAGTTGACGATTTCGGAAGCGACTGGCGAGAGCCCTTGTGCGCAACTAGTGCTACTCGCGATCTACGTGTAGTGACAGTTATTGCTCGGTGCGACCGTTTGTGGCCATCAACCTCGTCATGGCTCCAGCAGCTCATCGGCCAACTCAGAGACGAGGTGCTCTGGTGCAGGCAGCCGCAGCGCTGCGGCCAACGAGTGCAAACCCCGCGCGTGAACAACTCGACATCCGCCGCCATGGGGTGAGGTGATCGTCATTTCGGGGCTACGCCGGCCTCGACGCCCGCCACCACTTCGTCCAGCAAGCGATTGACCCAAGCTCGGAGTGTCAGGTCGTCAAAGCGGAGGATGTCTTCTCGCTGGCGAATCTGCCGACGAAGCGCATCGCCACCACGATGGACGGTGTGGTACTCGATGCGGCGAGCGCAGCTCGGCTTCGGCCGCATGAAGAGCCCCACGCAGGTCGCAAATGGCTCATTTTCGATCGCTCCTCGGTCGTCACCGGCCGCGGATTCGACTCCTATCCGGAGTGGATCGAAGCCGAACTCGCCTACGACATCGCGGGCGAGCGCGGCGGGGACCAGGACGCCGTCCTGCGCGGCCTGTCAAAGGACGTTCGTGACCCAAAGGACGCGGTCGTTGCCATGCTCCAGAAGGTGAACCGTCAGCGCGAGCTGCCGAACGGCATCCCGGACGCTGTCGCCTTCTAGCATGCTGCGGACGAAACGAGGCACGCCGGCAGTTTCTTCTCAATGCAACGTTGGGCAGGCGGCGCGCTAGGCTGAATCTCGGTGACAGGACGACGCAGCCAGACCGCCCACGTCGCACACTGGCGAGGTTCGACACCGGAAGGAAATGCTGCAGCAGCGTCTTGCCGTGCAGAACCAGCCCGAGTTCGACTGGGCGGATGCCGCCCCGGACCAGGTCCCACGCGCGGTCGTCGAACAGCGTTTCGGGCAAACGCAACGTAAATCGTCGTCATGAAGTCACATGTTTATGAAAAATGGTGCCGTTGTGCCTATTCGGGTACCCGTCAGTCCGAGGCGGAGGACTTCGTCGGGCGACTGGAACCTTGAGGTGGCGCTGCAACGGGCATCAACCTCCAGACGACCTGAAGACAGCACCGAACCATGCTCGTTTGCTCGTGCGCCGGCGAGGTCGTTGGCCATGTTGCGGCTGTCCGGGCTGTAACGGCTGGCGGCCCCTAGCGACCTACTCCATCGAACCCGCGCGTATTTGGTTGGAGGAACCACGTGAGCGACGAAAACACAAACCGGTTCCTCGATGCTGCTCGCCGTATCCGGCCGGAGTTGCCCGGCCTGTTGAAAAGCGCCGCCGCGGCTGCCGCGTATGACCGGGACATTGAGGCGTTGCTGCAGCGTTCCGTGGACGACCCGGAAGGGGCGCGGGCACGGCTTCAGGTTCTTCTGGGCAGCCGCCCGGAGACCGCCAGGTGGATGCGGCGGGCGACGGCGTCCTGGGGTGCCGGGCCGTTGAGGCCGCAGGGGTTCGAGGAACGCGGCATCGACGGGCTCGGGCCGGCGATGCCGGTCCCGCGCCGGAAGTTTGTCTGCCCGGTGGACGGCAAGTACTCCCGGTTCCAGCGGGACGCGTCGATCGACATGGGACTGTGCCCGGACCATCAGGTCGCGCTGGTGGCGGAGTGAACAAATTCTGGGAGCTGATGGCCGGAAAGCTCGCTGATCGGTGGGCGGCGACGGCGGTGGGCGCGTTGATCTTCTGGGCCGGCGGGCTTCTCGCGGCGGCTTACGGCGCGCGCCGCGACGGGGGTGTCAACGCGCTGATCGGGCCGGTGGCGCGGCAACCCGTCGCGGTCCAGGCGTCGCTGGCGGTCTTGGCGCTGGTCGTGGTCGCCACGTCGTGTTTGGTGGTGCGTCGCTTGGTTTCTCCGGTCCTTGCTCTGCTTCAGGGGCCTTGGCGGTTCGGGCTGGGGAAGGTTTCAGAGTGGGCGTCGAGGCGTGCGCGTGATCGTGCCGAGAAGCTCAACGAACAGTGGCAGCAGGTCGCTTCAGTGGACGAGAGTTCCACGCCGGACGAGCAGCAGCGGCTTGCCCGGCTGGACGAGCGGCTGAGGCGGATGCCCGCGCCCAGCAGCCCCGCCTATTTTTTGCCGACACCGCTAGGGAACGTCGCTCGTGCGGCTGACGTCCGCATCGTTGAGCGGTTCGGTTTGGCCCCGGCCGCGGTTTGGCCGCGGTTGTGGCTGGTCTTGCCGGAGAGCGTACGGGAAGAATTCCTGAGTGCCCGCGCCGCTGTCGACAGTTGCTTGTCCGCGTTGATCTGGGGAGCCGCCTTCACGTTCTTCGGATTCTTCGCGTGGTGGGCCGTTCTCGTAGGGGCGGCGACTTGTGTCGCGACGGCGTGGTTCTGGCTGCCGGCACGGGTCGCGGCGTTCGCGGATCTCACCGAGAGCGCGTTCGCTTTGTACCGGTTCCAGCTGTACGAGCAGTTGCGGCTGCCGCTCCCAGAAGACCCGGACGACGAGCCGGGCCGGGGGAGCGATCTGTCCATGTACCTGCATCGCGGGCAACGTCCGAGGAACGCAGTGTTCACCTCGCCGGAAGGGAAGAAATGATGCCGGTGACGGCACTGAAAGATCTCCATTTCGCGGTCGTCATCGGGATCGACCGCTACCCGGGTCTGAGTAACCTGACGACGGCTCAGCGCGACGCCCGGCTATTTCGCGAATGGCTGGTCGATCCGGCAGGCGGCGGACTCCTGGAAGCCAATGTCCGGGAGGTCAAGGCGTCCGACCGCGAGGTGCGTATCGAGGACGCTCTTCCGACGCAGCTCGAAGTGAACGAGGCGTTTCGCGACGTGCAGCTGCGGGTGCAGGACGCGATCAGCGCGGACCCGGCGGCCTGGCACCGGACCCGGCTCTACGTTTTCGTGGCCGGACACGGTTTCAAGCCGATCGAAGGGCAGGGCGCGCTCATTATGGCGAATGCCACCGAGGAAATGCTCGGCCTGCACATAGAGCTGGACAAATACCGGAGCTGGTACGAAGAAAGCGGTCTCTTCAAGGAGGTGCTCATCTTCGCGGACTGCTGCCGGAAAGAATACGACTGCAGGAACGCTTACGGGCCGCCGTTCAGCGGAATCCGCACCGGCCGGCAAACCGAAGCGGCGGTGATCGGCTACGCCGCGACTGTCGGCAGTTCGGCATACGGGGGAGACGGCCGGGGGCTATTCACCGAGCGTTTGCTCGAAGCGTTGAGGGGCAACGCGGCCGATCGCGACGGCAACGTGACGGTCCACCAGATCGAAACCTACGTGGCCGATCTGCTGGGCGGCGTACAGACCTGCGAGTTCGTGCCCCGGCGCAATGCCACCGTCGTGGTGAATGTCAAACCCCCGAAACGCGATGTGGTGCTGTCCTTCCCGCGAGGCGATCTGCGGGTCGAGTTGGTGCACGGCGACAACACGTCCGAGGTTCTCGAGGTCGCCGACGCCGAACACGCCGTCGCTCTGTACCCCGGGATTTATCAGGTGTGCCCGTTGCCCCCCGACGTCGCGCAGTTCGCGGACCACGGGTTGTTCCGGCTTCCAGGAGGGGAAGGACCGCACCATGTCCGGCTATGAGGAAGTCCGGGTCGATCTGACCGCTCGTCATCCGATGACCGATTTGACGCTGGTCGATTCCGCGTTCCGGGTCGCCGCCGAGGGAACAGGCCGGCTCCGGACACGGCTTGCCGCGGGGTTGTACGAGTTGCGAGCGAATGCCGGAGACGGATACTCGACCCGGCTTGTCGCGCTGCGGGGTGCCGAGGCGTACGTCCGCACCGATGTCGACGCACCGTTCGAAACGGTGACGCCGTTGGCGGGGAGCGCCAAAGCCGAGTTCATTCGCATGGCGTGGAAGCGCATGCGTGCTCGGGATCCGAGGGCTGTCAGCGTTTTCGTCGTTCTGGACGACCCGCGCCGCCATGTCGTCGAATTGGTGACTCCGGAAGGTCATCTGGTGCCTGGAGCCGCCGACGTCTCCGGGCCTGCGGACGGATCGTTCGAGGTGCGAGCTCAACTCCTGCCAGCGGGCGGCTACCTGCTGAGATTCACGATCGGGCAAGCTGCACGGGCCCTTCCGCTGTGGCTGCCGGAAGGATATTGCACGGTCGTGTTCATCCCGTCGGGCGAGGCCGGGCCCGACGTCCGGTCGGCAGTGGTTCATCTCAGCCCGTCTGGAGATCCGTGGCGGCCTGAGCGCGAGCGTGACGTGTTGCTGGAGTCTTTGCTGCGTCGTTCGGACGTGCACCGACCTGCGCTCCCGGACCGCCTGGTGACCGAGGCGGAGCGGTGGAGCGGCGCACCGATGATCGCTGTGGCAGCTGCCGCGTTGGCCGCGGGGACCGGGCACCGTGAGGAGCAAGCGTTGCTTGTCGAGGCACGTCGGTTGCTGCCGGATCATCCGGACGTACGCGCGCTGAGCGCCGTCGCTGGGGCCGGAAAAACTGCTGAGTGGCCGCCATTGCTGGCTGCGGCGTATTGGCGCGCGTTGCTGCCTGCGGACCAGCGTGGCGCCGAGGTGATCCGGGCCAGCTCGCCACTGTCCGATCTCGCCCCGGGTTTGTCTTCGCTCGGACCGTACCTGACCGCACCGTCCGGACCGGTCGATGTCGCGGACTGGGCCGGCCGGCATCTCACGCCGTTGCTGCAGGAGGAAAACCATCCGGTGGCGGCCGCGGTCCGGAGCGGCGACGCCAAGTCGGTGGCGGAGCTGACCGGGCTCCCGCTTGCCGCGGCGCGGAAGGCATTGGCCGCGGTCGCCGACGACACTGGCGAGCAGAGCCAGTCGGCGCTCCGAGCGCTCCAGGAGCTGTTCGACCGAGATCCGGAGGCCACCCGGCTGACGGTTCCCGAAAGCAAGGAGTGGGAGGTTCCCGGGCCGTTGGTCGGCATTCGGTGGGAGCTGGACCCGGAGGGCCGCGGCGCTCGGGTTTTCGCACTGGGGAGCGAATTGCCGTCCGAGTTCTCTCTGCTGCTGTCTCGACAGACCCACGCGCGGCACTTGCTGCGATTCGAAAACGGCGAAGCCCGCTGGCGCGCCAGCGAGCGAGGTTCGTTCACCGTCAGCGTGCCGCTGATCGAGCGGATCGGCGGGCTTGTCGCCGTCGAAGCGTTGTCGCTCGAGCCTGCCGAAGGCGCGAGGTTCGGTTCGGGCGAAGAGCCGATCCGGCGGATGACCGCACTCGCCGACGGGGCTCTGCGCCTTTCGGCTTTCGAGCGTGTCGATCACGGCCTCGAATTGGTGGTGCGAAGCGACCGCGGCCGAGACCAGGACCGGTACGCCGTCGTGAGCGTCCGCAAGCCGGACGAACCTGACCAGCAGCTTGTGGTTCCTCTTGTCTGGCTGCGCACGCAAGGCCAGGCAACAGGTGCCCTGCGCGTGGGCCTGCCCAGGCCGGGAGCAGCCGTCTTCCTGGTCCCGGAGCCGCTGCTGGCCGCGGAACTGCCGATCGAGGCGGTCGAACGATCCATCGCCCTCGGCGCGAACAGCGCGACAACTCGCGCGCTGCAGGAGCTTTACGACCGGCTCCGTTCGGACAGCGAGTGAGGAAGGCGGTACCGACGTGGCTGCGTGCCTGGCTCCCGTCCGGTTGGCGCCTCCGCCGTCTGGTCCGGGTGCCAGCGGTGTACCAGGCGACCAGCATCGAAGCCAGGACAGTCGTCCTCGAGTTGCGCCGGGCTCGCGACAGGGGCTCGGGGTTGGCCGCGCACCCGGCTATGGCGGGCCGATCGCTGCCGGCTTTCACGCAGGCTCTCGAGAACGCTTACGCTTGGGCCCAGGCGCGGGACAAGTTTCCTCGATCCCCGAAGCGGCCGTGGACCGTCGAGTGGTGCCTTCGTAACGCCGACGGGTCGACGCTGGACGAACCGAGCCTCGACGGCGGGTCGCTGGGCGCGGCATTCGGCGTCGGCCTCGCTGCTTTGTTCGGTCTCAGCCGTCCTTCACGGCGCAGACTGGATCCGGATGCCTATATCTCGGCGAGACTCGATGCCAACGGCGCGTTGGACACCGTCACGGAGCTCAACACCAAGGTGGCCGCGCTCGCGGGCCGGCGGACGCGACTGCTTGTCGCGAGGAAGAACGAGACTGCGGCACAAGGCTCGCGCCGCGGGGAGTTCCCCGCGGTCATCGCAGGGAGCCGGGCGCGGGATGCCATGGTGTTCGCGGCCTTGCCTCGTTCGAACGCTGTCCCGGCTTTTGCTGCCGTAGGCGCGCTGGTAGCCGGACTCCTCGCGTACGCCGGAGTCCAGGAGGGTGAGGCCCGGGACGCGCAGAGAGCCCATCAGGTTCAAGAACTCGCGGCAGTGTCCCGGCAGAAGCTCGCCAGCGACCCGGCTGCTGCCGCGCTGGCGGCCGCGACGGCTGTCTCGATGAATCCTGACGACGCTGCCGCGCAAGCGAGCCTGCTCGGCGCGAACGCGATCGACAGTCGCTTCGGCGGCGTTCTCGCCGAAGACGCGTCGACCGTCGACGTCAGCCCTGACGGTGTACTGCTGGCGACCGGCGGGCCCGATCATTCCGTCGAGCTGCGCCGGATCGACCGAGCCGGAGTGCCGCGGACGGGCTACGCCGGCGGCGGCCGAGTTACCGCTTCGGCGTTCTCCCGAGACGGAAGATACCTGTTCACCGGCGACGAACACGGCCGGCTCGTCCGATGGGACGTCGAGACGTTGGCACCGCAGTCGCTCGGAACTTCAGCCGAGCAGGACGCATCAGCGATCAGGCAGGTAGCGGTCAGCCCGGACGGCGCTCTTGTGGGCGTGCTGGGGAACCTCCACCGGATCGACGTGCTCGATGCCCGGACCGGAGCCCAGGTCGGTTCCGCCACTGTCGCGGCGACAGTCACGTCCGCGATGTTCACCGCCGCGGACACCCTGGTCGCCGGTGTGGTCGGACGCCGCGTGACCGACCAGCTCCTCGCCTATCGCGTCCGCCACCTGAGCGAGCAGCCGACGGTCCTCCTCCGGGCGCGAAAGAGTCCCTTCGCCCAAGGCGTGAGCGCGTTGGCGGTCAGCCGTGACGGGACCGCGTTCGTCAGCGGAGATCTCGGCGGCCACGTCACGGTCTGGGACACCGCGTCGCAGAAGCGACGCCGGTCGTTCGACGCGGGCACGGCGGTGTACGCGCTCAATCCGGACGAACACGCCGACGCCGCGCTCGTCACGACGTTCTCCGGACCAGGCGTGTCGACCACCATCGATCGCGCAACCGCGGCGACGTCGACGCAGATGTGGGACCTCGCCCAAGGCAGGCCCGCGAGCGCCGCCTTCGGCGGCGGATTCGGCACCGCCGCCGTCGCGGCTGACGGCGCACTGCGGACCGCGGTAATCCGCACAGCGAGGGGTGCTGCGACAGTATGGACCGACCTCGAGGGAAACCGGCTGCGGCAAGACGGGATCATCACGGACATCGTGCCGGCGCCGTTCCTCCCCGGATCAGTCTTCACCGCAGGAGCCGCCGGGCGGATCGACCTGGTCGACGCCGCTCAGAGCCGCATCGTGCGTTCGATTCCGCCGGCGAACCAGTCGCCGTTGTACAGTCTCGCCGCCTCTGCCCCGAGCAAGCTTTTGGCCAGCGGCCACGAAGACGGAACAGTGCTCATCCGCGACCTGGACGGCACGGTGCGTCGACAGCTCTCGACCGGGCAGAAAGCCGTGTACCGGCTGGCTTTCTCGCCGGACGGACGATCACTGGCCGCGGGCGCGGGCGGCACCGTCTCGCTCTGGGACGTCGCCACCGGCAGACGGATCGAAACCTGGAGCACCGGAGCGAACGTCATCCACCAGGTCATCTTCGGCGCGGGCGGCCGGCGGGTCTACGCGGCGGAGTCGCGGTTCACCGGCTCCGCGATCGTCGGGGCCACTTGGTGGGCGGCCGTGGATTCCGGCACAGTGCACGACGTCCGCGACGACCAGTACACGGCGCGCGGAATGACGACGCTGCCGGACGGCCGGGTTCTCGTAGGCGAGGGCGACGGCTCGGTGTCCGCAACCGACGACAACCTGCGGCCCCTTCCCGTGGTCGTGTCGTTCCGCCACGATTCGAACGTCCTTGCGTTGGCGTCGTCGACGAGCGCGGGCCGGGTCGTGTCGGGCGGCGCCGACGACAGGAACGCCGTGCTTCGCGCCGACGACCTGACGCTCATGGCGCAGTTGCCGGGGCTCGACCCGAATCCGCGTGAGCAGGAGAACTATCGGGGAGTGTATTCCGCCGCGATCACCGCAGACGGCCGTTACGCCGTTTTCGGGGGCAACACCGGCAGAATTCAGATCCTTCCCCTCGCGACGGACGTCCTCGTCAAACGTGCGTGCCTCCTCGCGGGGCGGCCCGCGACCGCACAGGACTTGAACGTGTCCGAGGAAACCATGCCGGAGGTGCCGCACCCGTGCTGAATTCTGTGCTGAGCCGGATCACTGCCGCGACCGGGCACGCCTTCAGCGACCTGTCTCCTGCCGAAGAAGCCGTCGGCTACCTGGTCGCCGGCGGCTGGTGGGCGTACTGCACCAGCGAGCACACCGATCTGCAGGTCATCGTGGGCGAGGAACCCGAGGACGACGACGTGTTCGCGCTCTTGACCGAGGTCGAACCCGACCTTGCCGATCGCGCGCGTGCGGTGGCCTCCGCAGCGCACGCGAGGATCGCTTCCGACGACAGATCACTGGTCCAAGCAGCCCGGCTGTGGCACGGCGATTCCGGCGAGGCACCCCCCGATGCGACGGTGTCGATCTTGCGTGCGGAGTTTCCCGAGTGGGGTTGGCAGAGCGCCGCACTGCTGGTCGATGAGCCGGTCCCGGTGCGCGAGGTGCGGCTGGCGCTCGCGCTGCCCGATGGCCGTGTAGGCCAGTTCGCGGCGAACGTAGTCGAGAGCGTCGGTGCTGACGTCCTGCTGCCGGACCCGCGAGCGATGATGTTCGCGCGAATCACCCCGGAGGTTCGGGAACAGCTGGCTGTCGCCTGGACCTGGGCGACCAACCAGGACCGGTTTGTGCCCGGCCGCAGCATCCTTTGGACTGTGCAATTCGAGGACCACGCGGTTCCGGTCGTCGGCGGCCCTTCGATCGGTGCCACTGCCGCGGTCGCACTGAGTTTCGCGCTCGACCTCGCCTACCGCACCAAAGCCACGGCGCGCAAAGACGGCGTGCTTCTGGCTGGCTTGGCGCCGTCCGGCGTCTTGGAGCCTGTTCCCGCGGACACCGCGCCGCAACCAGCCGGTATGGCGGACATGCGGCTGCTCCTTTCGGATGCGCAACCGGAACGGCCCGCCGGGTCCGCCGAGGTCGTGCGGGTGGCGACGGTGGGGGAGGCGGTCGACTCGCTCCGGCGTCCGCGCCGAGGCCGGATGGCTGTCGCCGCGGCACTCGTCTGCGCCCTGGTCGGTGCGGTGCTGGTCTTGACCGGCAATGGCTCGGCGGTAAAGGCTGAGAAAGCGCGACGAGACAAGCAAGCCGATACGCTGGCCGTCCTCGCGATGCAGTCGCGCTGGCCGGACGAGGCGATCCGGTACGCGCTTGCGGCGATGGCGCTAGGCTCTGACCGGCAGCTGCCGCAGGACAGTCTGACAAGAGCTCTCTACGGCGAAGTCGGTTTGGAAGAGATCCTTCCCGCCTTGCACGGCAGTCCGAAGTCGGTGGCGTTGAGCTCGGATTTAGCCGCGACCGGGTCCGACGACGGGACGGTCGGCCTGCGGAATCTCGCGCAGCCCGCCGCCGCGACGACGGCGGAGAAGTTGCCGGGTGCGGTGCGTGCACTCGCCTTCTCGCCGGATTCACGATGGCTCGCCGCGGCCGGCGGGGGCGAAGTCCTCGTCTACGACGCGAAAGCGGGCCGAACGGTATGGCGATCGAACCTGCTTGGTGCGGCAGCGCTGGCGTTCTCCCCGGACTCGGCCTCGCTCGCGGTGGGCGGCGACAACGGTGCTGTGCTGGTCCACTCGTTAGCGCACACGCCCGATCAGCGGCTCAGCAGGGGGAGCGCACCGATTCGCGCGGTCGCGTTGCTCCCTGGCGGGGCGCTCGCTGTCGGCGGCGACAGCAAGACGTTCGAAGTGCTGGGAATCGGCGCCGATCCTCCCGTCGTGCTGGCGACTGCCCAGGCCGGGACAGGCATCACGTCGATCGCGTTCGATACCAGGAGCAAATGGGTCGCGTTCAGCGAGTTCTCCGGGGACCTCCACACGTTCAGACTCGACACGCTCGCCCCGGTCGGATCACCGGTGCGCCAGGCGATCGGGGCCCGGTTGATCACCGCTCCGGGCGGCGGCTCGGCCGTCCTCAGCGCCGCGGCCACAGTACTGGGCGCTGACCGGATCGACATTGTCCCGGGCATCCACCCCGTGACCCAGACGTCTGCGTACCGCCGTTATCCGTCGGGCGCAGGCGATCTCGGAGCGGTCGCGATCAGCCCGGACGGCCAGCGCATGGCGATCCCCTCGGCATCCGGCTCTCTGCTCGTCTGGCGCGCACCCGGCCGCCCCGACATGGCGAAAGCGCGCGCGATCACCGGCGCCTACCCGGTACCGGGAACCGGGCTGATCCTGGTCGCCAGCGGCGGAGGTGACAACTTTCCCTCGTCCAGTGCGCTGCTGCTGGTCGACCGGGCCAGCGGCCGGCTCGCGGACAGCCAGCCTTCCCCGACCTCGTTCGACGGAGCCGTCGATTCGCCGCTGAGCTTCGAACCTTCGACGCGGACCGCCGTTGTCCGCGACGACCACGGCGCGGCGCATGTCTACCAAGTGCGGAACGGTCTCCTGGCCAAGGTCGCCGATCTGACGCCGGCCAAAGGAGAGGTGACTGCGACGGCATTCGACCCGAGCCGGCGCCGGCTGCTCGTCGCCCGGGGACGCGACCTGTTCGCGGTGTCCGCGGACCAGTTCGCTGCGATGAACGAGGTGCGGGTTTACCAGGATCCCGGCGTGATCACCCAGCTGCAACTGACCGCGGACGGGCGGGAGTTGGCTGTCGGCGGTCGTGCCGGTGTGGTCGTGCTTCCGCTGGACGAGCATGGCAGGGCTGTCGGGGCCGGACAGCGAGTCAGCACGCAGCAGCCGGCCGTGACCGCGATGTCGCAGAGCGGTGCGTTGATCGCCGCGGGCGCTGCCGGAACCATGACGGCCTACCGGCTCGTGGCGGGGCAATGGACCGGCGCGCCGCTGCCCGGGCATGGCGGTCAGGTCACCGGGCTGGCAACGTATGGCGACCTTGTGGTGTCCGGCGGGCGCGACCGGAAACTTCGTGTGTTCGACCTGAGGGCGGATCTCCCGGTCGTCGCGACGACGTTGCCGGTGCGTTTTCAGACGAAGACGTTGTGGCGCGACGGCCCGGCGGTTGTTTCCAGTGGCGAGTTTCCGGCGACTAGTACGGATATCGTTCTTGATCCTGTTGCGGCGCAGCGCAAAGCATGCGCGATGGGCGGCTGGGATCGATTGAGAACCCTGTTGCGCGACGTCGCCCCGTCTGTTGAGGCCGAGTACGGCGAGACTGTGCTCTGCCGCCTGTGACAGTGTGGCTTCACCTGGCAACGTTCACGACGTGACGCTCGTCGACAGCACCACGCCTATGGAGTACCGGCCCGCCAGAGCCGACAGCTCGAACGAAGGGCACCGCCGAGGGGGCAAGAGCAACAATGCGCAGTCCAGCCGGGCCACTGCGTTTCGAACCAGCACGAGCGCCTCGGTGCCACGCTCGCCTAGCGAACACATATGGCTCGATGCGCGATTGTCAGGGCAAGTGTGACCATGCAATAGTTATTTTGCAACCGCCGTCGGTCGCGCGTCGAAAATATTCATATCACCGATGGGTATCGCTACAACATAAGGCGCTGTGTCCGGTCTCAAAGTGTCGGACGACTTCTCTATAGTGCGCTGAGGGAGGTGCGGTATGGACAGCCGGGTAGCAGGGGTGGGTGGTTTTGACGCAGACGTCACCTCGAGGTCCAGGTTGCTCGGCCCTGAGGATTTGATTGAAGATCGAGAACTCACGGACGTCCAAGAGGACCGGTTCGAGCACCAGCGCATAGCTGACCAGCTTGTCGAGCTTGCGACGAGAGTCGACACTCCGACGAACATTGCTCTGTACGGCCCATGGGGTTCGGGGAAGTCTGGTATTGCGAACCTCGTGAAAGGCAGGCTCCATGGGGTAAAAGGGGTGCGGTTCGTTCGTTTCGACGCATTCAAATACGCGGAGAACCCACTGCGTCGGACGTTCGTGACCGCTGCCGCGAATGAACTCGGAGTAACCGATGCGAAGTATCACGAAGACCTCTACTCGGGACGCACTCGGACGGATTCCGTGTCCCCGCCGCGAGTGTCTGGACGCTGATCTGGGTCTTCGCCTTGTTGCTCGCCGCCCTCGTGTCGCTCCTCATGGGTGCCATCGCCATCGTCGCCCTGCTCCAGGCTGGCCCGTTCGGCGAGAATTTCACCAAGATGGCGGGCACTGCTGTCACCGCAGGGCTAGTTCCGGCGACGCTCTTGTCGGGGCTAATCGCACTGGTCGGTAAGAATCTCGCGGCCGAACGCAGCCTGTCCAAGCCGGACAGCGACGAACAATTCGAAGCACTCCTCGCGGATCTGGTGAGGGACTCCAGAGCAGACCGTGTGGTGATCTTCGTAGACGAGCTCGACCGATGCAGTTCGGAAGACGTGGTCGCCACGTTGGATGCAGTGCGAACCTTCCTCGGAACAGACCGATGTGTCTTCATAGTTGCCGCTGATCAACAGGTACTCGAAGCGGCTCTGTCGCGAAAATCGCAGCAACCCACGCCGTTGACGGCATACAACCCTTACTACAGCACGGGAAGTGCCTACCTCGACAAGGTCTTCCAGTACCAGATCAGCCTTCCCGCTCTGCTCGCCCCCAACATCGGCGAGTTTGCCCTGAACTTGGTGAAGGATCGTCAGTCCGGCGTCTGGAGTGAACTGACCGATCTTCCGTTGGTTATCTCAGTCCTGATTCCCGGCCACGTGACCAGCCCACGCCGTGTGAAGCACCTGCTTAACACCTTTGCCTTGACCTACAGGCTTGCCGAGGACCGATTTCGGACCAAGCAGCTTCACGAGAACCCTGCGCGGTCGGCGCCGGCCCTGGCAAAACTGGTGTGTCTTCGAGTGGAGTTCCCTCTGTTCGGCCGGGACTTGGTCATCGATTCAGATCTTCCGGCACACGTGATGGCATTGCAGAATTCCGAAAGCCTGCCCGATGACATCGACCCCGATGCGAAAGAGCTTGCCCAGAGGTACAACAACCCGGATGCCAAACTCGCACCCCTCATGGTCGGGGAGGGCAACGAAAACGGTGAGGGCGCCGCCGAGACCGGGAACAAGCGGATCGTCGACACCCTCCACACTCACCATCGCCAGCTTCTCAACTACCTGCGGCGGACCCGCGCGGTCGAGGGCCCATCGCGCGATCTTGTTTTCCTGCGAAGCGAGGAGAGCCTCTTCGGCCTCGATGCCGCGTCCGCGAAGCGGCTTCTGGCTTCTGCAGAAGACGGCGACACCGCAGTGGTCGTGGACGCGGTCGGGGCCGAAGACGGGCCTCAAGATCGACGCGATGCAGCGCTGCGTTATCTCACCACGCGTATGCGTCATTCGTTTGGTGTAGCGGAGCAGAACATCGCCGTTGCTCTTGTCGAGCTGGCACAACAGCGGCCGGGTCTGTCCTACGACATCGTGGCCGACGAGGTTCTCACCTCGATCTCCAACCTCGAGCACTCTGGCATCAACATGCTGACAACGAGAAACGCTGCGGGAGCCTGGCATCTGACGCTGTGCGCGGCAGGTGATGCCCGCGGACTCCGCAAGCGGATCATCCGAATCGTCCAAGCCGACGAGGAAGCCGACGTCCAGTTCATCCTCCGAGAGCCGACGGCCGCAGCCGCCGATGCCGCAGGTACCAACGCGTTGCTGGCCCGAGGTCTGTGCAGCTCGCACCGCCAAGCGACGCTCGCGACGCTTCGCGCCTTGAACGCCCCTGTCAGACTCGAGTTGCTGCGGCTCGCTCACATACTGCCGAAACTGCTGGCTGAGGCTCTGGAAACCCCGCCCATCACGGCTTCGGCGCAGCCCGCGACAGCGGATGACACGACGACTGTGGTCGCCGCCGCGACAGCATCGACCGAGTCGGTCGAATCTCCGAAGGCGACTGCCGCCAAGCAGGCCATTGCGAGCCTCGCAGCTCTGGCTCACGACCTGCGTGACGACGACCTCGACTCGGCTCACGCGATCGTGAACCTGGTACTCGCCATAGAACACAGGTACGGACGTACGGCGATCCACGAGATCATCGCCGACTTGCCGCCCACATCGGATGGCGATTTGGCTGCGCAAATCCTCCGCTCGACAGAGTTCCGTGCCGTGGCTTCGTGGCCCCGCTGGCTGGCTGCGATCATCCCGGGCAGTCGTATCCCCGACGCAGACCAGCGCTGGACAAGTCTCGTCACCAAGCTGTGGAGCAGCAACACTGGTAAAAATCCCCCGGATGTCGCCGACGTCGAGCGCGCCGCGTCCGCACTGCTTACGCAGATCGAGCCGCTTCCCGGGGCTCGGCCCGACATCACCGACAAGGTGGTGCAGACCGTCGGGGATGTGATCGAGACCGAATCTGACGCCGCATCGAGGCGGCCGGCCGTCGCCGCGGCGCGCGTGCTGGCTGCGCACGGGTTCATGGACCCCGCTTTGCTGACGACGACCTTGATCGACTCGTTGACGAAGACCCTCCGCGCAGACATCGCACCGGACGACCGAGGGGAAGCTCTGCAGTCATACCTTTTCGACAACGTTCCAGAAGTGTTCAGAACTGAGATTGAGAGGGACGGTGCCACCACTCTGGCGATGAACTTGATGACCGCCCTGGCCGAAGAACACTGGATGGCACGATTCGGCCGCGTGCGGCTTCTACTCCAGTCTCTGAACCATGCCGGACATCATCTGCCATCGTTTTCCGATCTGCTGCCCGCGGCTGGCACGATGACAAAACTGGCGGACGAACTCGTCGGCGAGTGCGCGGAGCCGCTGGCGACCTGGCTCCGGCTCGCAGTGGTCACGCGTGCCGACGCTCAAGTGTTGCTCTCGACTGCAATGGGCACGTCCCTTCTGACTTCAGATGTCGTCGCCGCATTCCAGAACGTCACGGCCAGCTGGAGTGAGGAGGAGCATCTGGAGTTCATCCGAGCATTCGTGGGCAAGCCAGATTCGTCGATGCCGGACACGAAGGTGATCGCCGCGATCAACCTCACTGGCGCGAAGGAGGCCGGCGTCGTGGAAACGCTGGTCGAGCGGTACAGCGGAAGCAGGAACAACTCCATGCGCGTCGCGGTTCTGAATCTGTGGGCGGCCGCCTCGATACGAAAGGATCCCGAACGGGTCGAGCTTTTCAAGCAGGTAGCGATCGCGATGCTGGAGCTGAACTCTTCCGGGGGATCCAACGCTGAAGCGGTGAAATCCTTGTTCCGCGTCATGCCCAAGATCGGACGTCCGCCAAAGTCTGTTCGAAGTGCCTTCGACGCCGCCGCACAACGGGCGGTCGAGGGTAAGAAGGAACTGGAGAACGCCGCTCTGCACGGCCTCGAACCCCTCGGCTACGCAACTAAAGCGGCCAGCCTCTTGAGTTCTCGCCGAGTGATCGACTTCGGCAAGCGACGTTGATGTAGCCGGACCGTCGACGACGGATTTGGCCGGCCATTGTGGGATCCTCACCGCCACCGCAGACCTAACCCGCGCGGTGGTGACAGCGACCTGCGGGTGCCGGAAACGCTGTCATGGCTCCTGTCCAGCTGGTCTGGTGCTGTGTTCGCGATCTGATGGCGTCAAAGACGTGGCTTGCTCTTCTCGAGGCGGGGTCTTCGGCACGCCGACCTCGACAAGGAGTGGACGCACTGCGAGAACGGCGTCAACAACCTGTTGATCGGGTTCCTGGCGACCGGGCGAGAAGCTCTCGCGCAGCACTTCGCGACGAAGTCCGCACGCAAGTTCGACGGCTAGGAGCGGCTGGCTCCGGCAGTCGGCGCCGGAGGTCCGATCCTCCCGTCGGCCGCAGCGCACGTCGTGCGTAAGGTGGAGCAATTGGTCCCGACGGGGGACCCCACCATCGTCGTGGGGAGGTGATCGGGGCGCAGTCGACGATCGGTCGCACACCCTTGCGTGTTCCCGTCGGCGGTTCTTCATCGGCGAGTATCTGGACCGCGAGTCCGTTTCCGGGTGAGCGACGCGTATCCGCGGAGCCCCCGTCTTGTGAAATCCAGTGCCAGGCCGGCGGAGCGGGCTTCAGGGCTCGGGTGCGCAGGCGAAATCCTCAAATAGGAGTGTCACTGAGCGCTGTGCTTGCTCCCGTACCGCGTCCGGCGGCACGAGAAAGGGGCCGAACCCGCAGGTCCAGCCCCTATCGATCGGGATGACAGGATTTGAGCCTGCGACCCTCCGCTCACGATACGGAGGGCCACAAGCTCGTCATGCTGGTTTGCGTCCGTGGCAAGCTGCCGGTGCCCTACTCCACGGCGGCTGCTGCGAGTGGATGTGATTCCCCTGTCAACGTCGACAGCGCAGTGGCGATCTCTTCGAGTGTCGCCGCAACGTAGGTGAGGGTGTTGCCTGCTCGGCTGCCGACCGGGACATGGCCCGCGTAACCGGCCGCTACGGCGAACCCGAAGTTGCGTTCGACCCAGGTCAGCGTGGTGTATCTGAGCCAGTGGGCAGTGACCCCGAGGTTCTTGACCCACGGGACATGTTGTCCGATCCGGTACCAAAGGTTCTGGTAGTAGTTGTTGTCGAGCGGTTTGCCGGTGGTCCGGACGAGGAGTGGTGCGGTCGGGTCCGCGTCGGGTGATCGGTGTTCGACATGCGACAGCAGGCCCGCCATCAGAGTGGTGGAGACAGGTTGGTCTCTGACGGTCTTGCCTTTTTCTCGTAACCGGATGGTGAGCTGGGACGTTTCGAGGTCGCAGGGGCGCAGCGCGATCGCGCCGCCTCGGCGGCAGGCGGTTTCTGTGTGCAGGCGGATGACCAGGCAGTCTAGTGCTGGATCCCGGCCGGTGGTTGCGACGACTTCGTTGATTTCGGCGAGTTGCCGGGGGGTGAGAGCCCGGCGGAGGCTTTGGCGTTTCGGCGGTCTTTTCAGATCGGGCAGCGGGCTGTCGCTCTGGATAAGCAACTTGTCCGCGAGCGCGCATCGGTAGAAGAATCTGACGGCGTCGATGAAGTTGGCGCGAGCGCCGTGGCCCCCTCGGGACGCTCTGCCCAGGATCGAGCGTTCTTGGACCTTGATCGACAGGTTGATGATCTCGGTGGGGGTCGGTTCGTCGAGGCGGCGGTCGGGCCACTCGTCGGCCAGCATGTTCAGGTAGATCCCCCATGTCGCTGCGGAGCTGGGGGATGCGGCCTTGAGGGCCTTGGGCACGTATTCGGCGATGGTCGGCGTCGCGAGGGCCGCCGCCTTCGCTTCGGCGAGCTCGGCTTGCGAGAGGCCCATCGTGGCGATGAGCGTCTTCGCGGCCGCGACCATCTCGGAGGAAGAGTTGGCGGTCATCGGTCTTGGCCGCCGGAGCTGATGTGCTGATGGGCGTCTGACAGCAGCTCGTCCAGGAACGGAACGGTGTAGATCAGGAGGATCTGGTGCGTCGGGCTGGCGGCCAGCAGCACCGGGTCGCCGGTGCGGAGCGCACACCGTGCGCGCAGAGCAGCTGGAAGCTTGACGCGCAGGTCACGGTCTGCGGTGGCTGTCCCGTACCGATCCGAGCGGATGAGCACGGCGGGTCCGAGCCGAAGGGCGTGCGTCAAGGGGGTCTCCGCGCTCCAGCCGAGGGCTTCCAGCAACGCTCGGCTCGCCAGCCGGCCGGAGGCATCCAACTTGACTATCGAGTAGCGCCAAGCTGCGCGCTCGTGCTCCGGAGGCTGCGGCGGCAGTGGAAGCGGCTCCGAGAGCCTGCTCGGCTCAGGAATTCTGCGAGGCGCACCCGGGGGTATGAGCGCGGCGATTCGCGGCTCAGACATCCGACCACCGCCCGGTCATCACGGTGGTGCGAACAGGTTTGCGGGGCGAGCGGGTGAGGCGCTGTAGAGGGCGGCGCACCGCCCGGTGAAGCGTGTTCTCGGTCAGGTCTGGGGCTTGGGGATGTATCCCCGGAAAACTCGACTTAGCGCTCGCTCAGTGCGGAGTCCGGTGATGCGTCCTCGCTGATCCGGCCCGTCAGACGACGTAGCGCCAGCCGGTGAGGGAGTAGGCGCTGAACCAACAGCCGATGAGAACGAAGGCGGCCGTCGCGGCCACTGCGGTGCCCGGGCGGCGGGCGGCGAGGCCGCGGGCGATCGGGAACAGCAGGATGAAACCGGGGACCAAGAAGCGCGGCTTGACGGTCGGGAGGCCCGCGGTGCCCACGACCAGCACCACGATTCCGGCGCCGTAGGCGGCGAGCGGCCACCATCGCGACAGCGGACGCAGCGTTTTCGGCAGCAGGACGGCGAGCACGGCCGCGCCCAGCACGACGAAAACGGTCAGCGTCTCCATCACTGAAGAACCGGATGCCAGTTTCTGCCAGGAGAATTCGACCGCCTCGCGGCCTCCGTCGAAGCGGGTTCGCCAGTTGTCCCATTCGAGGTCGAACCAGCCGGTCGGGCTGCCGGTCCAGACCGCGACGAAGACCCACCAGCCGAGCAAGCCGAGCGGGCACAGCACCGCGCAGATCATGGTCGTCCAGCGGTCGCGGGTGCGGATGAAGGCGATCACCGCGGCGACGCCGACGACGGCGATGAGGACCGCGGCGGTCGAGCGGGTGAGGCCTGCGCCAACGCAGCACGCGGCGGCCAGCAGCCAGCGACGTTCGACGACTCCGACGAGCGTCCAGGCGGCGAAGGCGGTGAACAGTGCTTCGGTGAAGACCATGGACTGCGTGATGGCGAGCGGTGCTCCGGCCCACAGCGCCACCAGCAGCAACCCGGTGCGCGCGCGGCCGTCGATTCGCTGGGCCAGCCGGAAGATCGCGGCGGCGGCGAGGCATCCGGCGACTGTGCTCACCAGCAGACCGGACAGGACCGTGCTGCCCAACGTGATCGGCGCGACGACGCGAAGCAAGGTCGGGTATGCCGGGAAGAACGCGAGCGGCGTGTAGGGCGCGTAGTTCCCCGCCGCGTCGTACAGGCCGCGTGTGGTGCCGAAGTAGCCGTAATCGGCGATATCCAGGTAGAACTGGCCGTCCCAGGCGGTGAGGCGGCCGATGAGGGGCTGGCCGGTCCTCGCGGCGAACAGCGCGAGCAGCGCGACGCTGAACACGCGGATGAACAGGTACAGGCCGACCGCGCGGACGTACGGGCGTTGGTGCCAGCGGATCGCCGGCGGGGTGAAGGCGGCTGGTTCGGCAAGCGTCGTCAAGAGGGTTCTTTCTCGTGGTGCGGGAACTGGCGTACCGGTCAGCGGTGGCTGGTGGGGTGGCTGCCAGTGGTCGTCGTGCGGTTCGGGGCGGTTCCGGTGGAGGACAGGCCGGGGGAGCTGCTGCCGGGTGTCGGGTCGAGGGTCGGGGCGGGCTGGGTTCCGGTGGTCGGCGCGACGGCGGGCTGGACGGTCTGCGGCGCGGTGGCCGGACCCGTTTGGCCTGCGGTCACTGTCACCAGGACTACGAGCAGTGCCGTCGTCAGGGCGCTCCCGCCGACCACGACGAGGTTCCGCCGCTGGCGTCGCTTGCGGCCTTCCGACAGCAGCCGCTCGGGATCCACGCCCGGCGGCGGCACGTCCGCCGGCCCGGCGAGCAGGATCACCGCGCGTGCTTCTTCGTCGTTCATGCCTGCCTCTGCTGGAACGCCAGGTGTCCGAGCTGACTGGGATCGAGGAGTTTGCGCAGGGTCGCCAGCCCGCGCGCGGACTGGCTTTTGACGGTGCCCGCCGAGCAGCCGAGAGCGGCCGCGGTTTCGTCGACGCTGAGGTCGTCCCAGAAGCGCAGCACGAGAACCGCGCGTTGTTTCGGCGGGACGCCGTCGAGCGCCGCGCGCACGGAAAGCCGCTGGGCATGGTCGGGTTCCGGTGCCGTGCTGACGTCCGGCAGCTCCGCGGAAAGGTGCTCGCGCGAACGCCACTTCCGCCGGTTTTCGTTCAGGAACGCGCGCACGACCATCCGCCGCACGTAGGCGTCCAGCTCGCCCCGCCGGACCAGCCTCGGCCACACGCGGTAGAGCTTGAGGAAGGTGACCTGCAGCAGGTCGTCGGCCCGGTGCCAGTCTCCGCACAGGACGAACGCGGTGGCGCGCACGGAACTCGAGGACGCCATGACGTACGCGACGAACTCGTCCTCCCACCACGCACCGCCCGCGTCTTGCTCCACAACGGGGTACAGGCCTCGTGGCGGCTGGGAGGTTGCATGCGGGTGGAGTGACCCAGGTCATAGGAAGCGAGCGCGAAAAGTCGAGCGGTTGCGAAAGAGAGAAGTGTCGTGCCAGAGTCTCAGTGCAATGTCACATGACACATTGCCGGAACCAGGGAGACCCGATGAGCCCGGTGGACCGACCTTGGCGCGGCATCCATGTCGCGACCGCCCTGCCGTTCGACGACGACCTTTCGGTGGACTACGACGGTTTCGCCGAGCACGTCCGGTGGCTTGCCGAAAACGGCATGGACGGCGTGACTCCCAACGGTTCGCTGGGGGAGTACCAGACCCTCACGGACGAGGAGCGGGCGCGCGTCGTCGAAGTCGCGGTCGAGGCCGCGCCGGACGGTTTCGGGGTCATGCCCGGTGCCGCCGCGTACGGCTCGGGAGAGACCTGCCGATGGATCGAGCAGGCGGCTCAGGCCGGCGCGCACTCGGTGCTGTTGCTCCCGCCCAACGCGTACCGGGCCGACGCCGACGCTGTCGTTGAGCATTATCGCGCCGCGGCCGTGGTGGGCCTTCCGATCGTCGCGTACAACAATCCGTATGACACCAAGGTCGACTTGACTCCTGAACTGCTCGCGCGGCTTTTCGAGGAAGACCTCATCGTGGCGGTCAAGGAGTTCACCGGCGATGTCCGGCGCGCGTACGAGATCGCCGAAATCGCGCCTGGGCTCGACGTGCTGATCGGCAGCGACGACGTGGTGCTCGAACTCGGCATCGCGGGGGCGGTCGGCTGGATCGCCGGATATCCGAACGCGCTGCCGGTCGCGTCGAAGAAGCTCTACGACCTGGCGACGTCGGGTCAGGCCCAGGACATCGCCTCGGCGATCCCGTTGTACCGGGACCTGCATTCGTTGCTGCGCTGGGATTCCAAGACCGAGTTCGTGCAGGCGATCAAGGTTTCGATGGACCTCGCCGGGCGCAAGGGCGGCGCGTGCCGTCCGCCTCGCCGCGCTCTGACCGGCGCCGCCGCGGGCCGGGTGAAGGCCGATACCAAGGCTGCTCTCGAAAAGGGCTATCGCTGATCCGCTGCCGCAAGAACTTCGCCCAGGAAGCGAGAACCGATGAGGACGACTCGAATCATCCACGCGGTCGATTCCCACACCGAAGGCATGCCGACCCGCGTGGTGACCGGCGGAGTCGGCGTGTTTCCCGGCGCGAGCATGGCCGAACGCCGGGTGTGGTTCCAGGAGAACGCCGACGACCTGCGGACCTTCCTCATGTGCGAGCCGCGCGGGCATTCCGCGATGAGCGGCAGCATCCTGCAGCCGCCGACGCGACCGGACGCCGATTACGGCGTGCTTTTCATCGAGGTCTCGGGCCTGCTTCCGATGTGCGGGCACGGCACGATCGGGACCGCGACGGTCCTGGTGGAAACCGGGATGGTTCCCGTCGTCGAGCCGGTGACGACGGTTCGGCTGGAAACGCCTGCCGGTCTGGTGGTCGCCGAGGTCGCGGTCACGGACGGGAAAGCCGCGTCGGTGACGATCCGCAACGTGCCTTCCTTTTCGCTGGCGCTGGACGCGAGCGTCGAGGTTCCCGGCTTCGGGGACGTGCGCTACGACCTCGCGTTCGGCGGGAACTTCTACGCGATCGTCGACCTCGGCGACTTGGGCCTGCCCTTCGACCGGAAGGCCAAGAACGAGCTGCTCGACGCCGGTCTGAAGATCATGGACGCGATCAACGAACACGCGATGCCCCGGCATCCCGAACGCCCGGACATCTCCGGCTGCCACCACGTCTACCTCAAAGCGCCCGGCTCCGACGCGAAACATTCGCGGCACGCCATGGCTATTCACCCCGGATGGTTCGACCGTTCGCCCTGCGGCACCGGGACGAGCGCCCGGATGGCTCAGCTGCACGCACGCGGCGAACTGGCCCTGGACACCGATTTCGTCAACGAGTCCTTTATCGGCACCACTTTCACCGGGAGACTGGTCGAGGAAACGAAAGTCGGGGGAATACCGGCGGTAGTGCCGACCATCACCGGGCGCGCCTGGATCACCGGCACCGCGCAGTACATGCTCGACCCGACAGATCCGTTCCCCGCCGGGTTCGAGCTGTGACCACGCCGGACGTCCTGATCATCGGCGCCGGCGCGCTCGGCGCCGCCACGGCTTGGTTCGCGACCCGTGCGGGCCTTTCCGTCGAAGTCGTCGAACAAGGGCAGGTGGCCAGCGGCACGACCAGCAGCTGCGAAGGGAATCTGCTGGTCTCGGACAAAGAAGCCGGACCTGAACTCGATCTAGCGTTGTTGTCGCTGGCGGCCTGGCGTGAGGAGCTTGGCGAGCACGGCTCGCTCTGGGAGTTCGAGCAGAAAGGCGGCCTGGTCGTTTCGTCCACAGTGGACTCCGCTGCTGGGCTGGCCCAACTGGCCGAGCGGCAACGTATCGCGGGTGTCGAGGTGCTTGACCTTGCCCCGGAAGCGATTCCCGACTACGAGCCGCATCTGACCCGTGAGCTTTCCGGAGCCGCGTTCTATCCCCAGGACTGCCAGGTGCAACCCATGCTGGTAGCGGCTCACCTGCTCCGGATGGCGCGCGAACGCGGCGCCGAGGTCCGCACCGGCACCCGCGTCGTCGGGTTTCTCCGGGACGGCGACCGGATCCTCGGCGTCCGAACCGATCGCGGAGACCGGTACGGCGGATGCGTCGTGAACGCCGCGGGAACCTGGGCGGGGGAGGTTGCCGCGCTCGCCGGCGTGGAGGTCCCCATTCTGCCGCGCCGGGGCTTCATTCTCGTGACGCAACCGCTGCCGCCGACCGTGTTCCACAAGGTGTACGCCGGGGAATACGTCGCCAGCACCCAAAGCTCCGGCGAAGGGCTCCAAACGTCAACGGTCGTCGAGGGAACTCAGGCGGGGACGATCCTCATCGGCTCCTCGCGCGAGCGGGTGGGCTTCGACCGTTCCGTGTCGCCGCGGGCACTCCGGGAGATCGCCGCGAAGGCGCTCGTGCTCTATCCGTCGCTGAGCCGGGCCAAGGTGATGCGCAGCTACCTGGGGTTCCGTCCGTACTGTCCCGATCACCTCCCGGTCATCGGACCGGACCCCCGGGCACCCGGCCTGTGGCACGCGGCGGGCCATGAAGGCGCGGGCATCGGTCTTTCCGCCGGGACAGCGAAGATTCTCGTCCAAGCGCTTCTCGGCGAGGCGACCGACCTCGACATCTCGCCCTTCGCACCCGAACGGTTCGCCATGATGGAGGCCTCGTGACCACAATCGTGACGCTGACCTTCGACGGCCAGCCGCTCACCGCGTCGCCCGGCCAGAGCGTCGGAGCTGCGCTCACCGATGCCGGGGTGCGCTCGTGGCGCACGACTCGCCGCGGCGGTCGGCCCCGGGGCCTGTTCTGCGGGATCGGTGTCTGCTTCGACTGCCTGATCACCGTGGACGACGTGGCTGACCAGCGGGCCTGCTTGGTTCCCGTCCGGGACGGAATGGTCGTTCGGAGCGACTCCGATGAGTAGGTACGACGTGATCGTAGTCGGCGGCGGTCCCAGCGGTCTCGCGGCCGCGGCGGCAGCGTCCGGGAACGGCCTGCGCGTGGCACTCGTCGACGCCTCGTCCCAGATCGGCGGCCAGTACTGGCGCCGGCCGAGCGATCAAGCGGCCGCGCAGCAGGGCACGACACTTGAGTCGCTGCGCCGACGCCTGATCGACGTCGACCATTACCCGGAACACCAGGTCTGGCTTCTCGAACCGGGCGGAGAGCACAGCCTTCACCTGGCACCGGTCCACGAAAGCGTGCGCACCGCGGCCCCGCCCGTCCTCCGCGCACGTTCCCTGATCCTCTGCCCGGGCGCCTACGACCGCCAGCTGCCGATCCCGGGGTGGGATCTCCCCGGGGTGATGGCGGCGGGCGGAGTCCAAGCCCTGGTGAAGGCCCATGGCGTCCTCCCCGGCAGGCGAGCCGTCGTCGCGGGCACCTGGCCCTTCTTGCTTCCGGTGGCGCGGCAACTCGCGGAAGCGGGCGCGGAGGTCGTCGCTGTCTGCGACGCGAACAGCCTCGCGGGCTGGCTGCGGACACCGCTCGGCGCGATGGCTGTTCCGGCCAAAATGGGCGAAGCCGTGTCGTACGCCGCCGCGTTCGCGCGGCACCGCATTCCCTTCCGGACCCGCACGATCGTGGCTTCCATCGAAGGCGGCGACAAGGTCGACGCCGTGCGGCTTCGCAAGGTCGACCGCGCCGGAACCGAGACGCTCGACGGAATCGACCTGGTCGCCCTGGGATGGGGATTCACGCCGTCGCTCGAACTGATCCTCGCGGCGGGTGCCGCTACTCGCGTCGACCTCGACGAATCGCTGGTCGCCGTGGTCGACTCCTGGCAACGCACCGATGTCGCCGGTGTCTATGTCGCGGGCGAGGCCACCGGAGTCGGCGGGGCGCTGCTCGCACTTGCTGAAGGCGAACTCGCGGGCTTGGCCGCGGCTAGGGACCAGGGCCGCTCTGTGGACCGCGGACGCGCCGGACGCCTCCAGCGCCAGGTGCGGCGGGGGAGAGCTTTCGCGACTGCCATGCATCGCGCGCATCCTCTGCCGCCGGATTGGCAGGACTGGCTCGAACCGGACACGACGGTGTGCCGCTGCGAAGAGGTGACCGTCCAGGACATCCGCGACGCCTGCCAGTCTCTGGGCGCCGTCGACGCGCGGACGGCGAAGCTCCTGGCACGACCCGGGATGGGCTGGTGCCAGGGCCGCGTATGCGGATTCGCCTCGGCCAAGCTCGCCCAGGGCAAGGGAAAACGCTTGGCGGTCAACGATCTCGCGCCGATGTCCAAACGGTCGATCGCGATGCCGGTGTCCTTGGAACGGCTCGCGACGGACGAAGCTCACTAGGATGAGCGTCCGATGAAGAGGAGTGACGGATGAGCGCGAACATCCAGGAGTTCGAGAAGACGACACTCCGGGAGCGGGTCTCGCACGCCCTTCGCGCCGCAGTCGTGGCCGGGGAGCTCGAACCCGGCAACGTCTACTCCGCGCCGGAGCTGGCCAAACGGTTCGGCGTATCCGCCACTCCCGTGCGCGAAGCGATGCTCGACCTGGTTCGCGAAGGCCTGGTCGAGACGGTCCCGAACAAGGGTTACCGGGTCACGGAGATGGCCGAGAGCGAGCTGGACCAGATCACCGAGCTTCGCATGTTGATCGAGCCTTCTCTGGTGGCCCGCGCTGTCGCGCACATTCCGGACGGTGATCTGCCGGAACTTCGAGCCATGGCCCAGGCCATTGTGGACGAAGCGGCCGCGGGCGACCTGGTCGCGTACACCGAGGCGGACCGGGCGTTCCACCTCAGGCTGCTGGACTACGCCGGGAATGGCCGGGCGACTTCGCTGATCGCCGATCTGCGGGCGCATACGCGGCTTTACGGGCTCGCTGCATTGTCCGAACGCGGCGAATTGGAGGAGTCCGCACGCGAGCACCACGCGATCCTCGACGCGATCTCCGGTGGGAATGCTGGGCTGGTCGAGAAGCTCATGCGTACGCACATCGGGCATGTGCGCGAGTCGTGGGCTAGTGCTGAGCCTACGCAGCGGAAGCGGAATTCCTGACGTTCGCGGAACCCCGGTGGGCGGCGCCGAAGCACCGCCCACCGAAGGTCAGCGGGCGGCGGCCCCAGCGCGCCGCTTCGTCCAGATGTCATAAGCGACCGCCGCGAGCAGCACGGCACCTTTGACCAGCATGACGCGTTCGCTGGGCGCGCCAACGAGGGACATCCCGTTGTTGATCACCGCCATGATCAGGCCGCCGGTGATAGCCCCGACAACCTTGCCGACACCGCCCTGGACCGCGGCTCCGCCGATGAACGCGGCGGCGATGGCGTCCAGCTCGAAGTTCACACCCGCAGTCGGCCCAGCCTGGTTGAGGCGGCCGGCGAAGATGATGCCGGCCAGTGCGGCCAGGACGCCCATGTTCACGAAGACCCAGAACGTCACGGATTTGACCTTGACCCCGGACAGCGTCGCGGCCTGCAGGTTCCCGCCGATGGCGTAGACGTGCCTGCCGAACACGGACTTCCCGGCGACCAGGGAGTAGCCGAGCACCAGCACGGCGAGCAGGACCAGCACCCAAGGCAGGTTGCGGAACCGGGCGAGCTGCACGACGACCGCGAGCACGAGCGCGGCGGCGACGGCGATCTTGAGGACGAACAGCGGGAACGGGTCGACTTCCTGGCCGTAGCCGAGCCGCGCGCTGCGTTTGCGCCATTGCGTGAGCACGATTCCGGCGATCACGACGACGCCGGCGAGGAGGCTGAACAGGTCCGCGCCGCCGAGGGGGCCGAGGCCGATGTTGCCCAGGTAGCCGCCGGTGAAGCCGTTGGACAGGGTGCGGATGGCGTCGGGGAAGGGGCCGATGCCCTGGTTGCCGAGCACGGTGAGGGTGAGCGCGCGGAAGGCGAGCATCCCGGCGAGGGTCACGATGAAGGCGGGGATGCCGAAGTACGCGACCCAGTATCCCTGCCAGGCGCCGATCACCGCGCCGACGACGAGGGTGATCACGACGGCCAGCGGCCAGGGCAGGCCGAGGTTGACCGTGAGGACCGCGGCGACCGCGCCGGTCATCGCCACGACCGAGCCCGCGGACAGGTCGATGTGCCCGGAGATGATCACCAGGATCATCCCGACGGCGAGGATGAGCACGTAGGAGTTCTGCACGATGATGTTCGAGATGTTCTGCGGTTCGAGCAGCGCGCCGCCGGTGATCGCCTCGAACAGGACCACGATCAGCGCGAAGGCGACGTAGATGCCGCTTTGCCGGAGGTTGATCGAGATCCGCCGGGGGCTGCGCCCGGCGGGCGGGGCGGCCGGATCGGCGGGCCGCACCGGGTTCGTGGTGGTCATGGCCGTTCCTTCGTCATGTGTCGCATGAGCAGTTCCTGGGTGGCCTCGGCGCGCGCGACCTCGCCGGTGATCCGGCCCGCGGACAGGGTGTAGATGCGGTCGCAGAGGCCGAGCAGTTCGGGGAGTTCGGAGGAGATGACGAGGACCGCTTTCCCTTGCGCGGCCATCTCGTTGACGATCGTGTAGATCTCGTACTTCGCGCCGACGTCGATGCCGCGGGTCGGCTCGTCGAGGATGAGCACGTCCGGATCGGTGAAGATCCACTTGGCCAGCACGACTTTCTGCTGGTTCCCGCCGGACAGCTTGCCGGTGACGCTGCGCACCGACGGCGCCTTGATCCGCAGGTCCCGGTGGAACCGGGCGGCGACGTCGTGTTCGGCGTGCTCGTCGATCCAGCCGCGGCGGGCCACGGTGCGCAGCCCGGCCGCGGTGGTGTTGCGCTGGATGTCGTCGATCAGGTTGAGCCCGTACAGTTTCCGGTCCTCGGTGGCGTAGGCGATGCCGTTGCGGATGGCGTCTCGGACGGACCGCAGCGTGATCTCCTTGCCGTCCTTGACCAGCCGGCCCGAGATATTCGTGCCGTACGAGCGGCCGAAGACGCTCATCGCGAGTTCGGTGCGGCCCGCGCCCATCAGCCCGGCCAGTCCGACGATCTCGCCGCGGCGCAGCGTCAGATTCGCCTCGTCCACTACGACCCGGCCGGGCTGGCTCGGGCTGTGCACGGTCCAGTCCTCGATCCGCAGCACCTCGTCGCCGATGTCCGGTTCCCTTGGCGGGAAACGGTGTTCGAGGTCGCGCCCGACCATGCCGGTGATGATGCGTTCCTCGCTCAGCCCGGCGGCGTCGAGCGTTTCGATCGTCTTGCCGTCGCGCAGGATCGTGACGGTGTCGGCGATCGCGGTGACCTCGCCGAGTTTGTGCGAGATGATCACGCAGGTCACGCCGTCGTCGCGCAGTTCGCGCAGCAACGCGAGCAGGTGCGCCGAATCGTCGTCGTTGAGCGCGGCGGTCGGCTCGTCGAGGATGAGCAGTTTGACGCGCTTGGACAGGGCTTTGGCGATTTCGACGAGTTGCTGTTTGCCGACGCCGAGTTCGCTGACCGGCGTGACGGCGTTCTCGCGCAGCCCGACCCGGCGCAGCAGTTCGGCAGCCTCGTGGTTCGTCCGGTTCCAGTCGACCCAGCCGCGCTTGACCCGCTCGTTGCCGAGGAAAATGTTCTCCGCGACCGAAAGCTGCGGGCACAGCGCGAGTTCCTGGTGGATGATCACGATGCCGCGACGTTCGCTGTCGCGGATGGACCCGAACGCGCAGTCCTCGCCGTCGAAAGCGATCTCGCCTTCGTAGCTCCCGTGCGGGTAAACGCCGGACAGGATCTTCATCAAGGTGGATTTCCCGGCGCCGTTCTCGCCGCAGACGGCGTGGATTTCCCCGCGCCGCACCGAGAGCGTGACGTCGGACAGCGCGGTGACGCCGGGGAAGGTCTTGGTGATCCCGCGCATGCCGAGCAGTTCGGTCATTTCAGCTGGCCCGCCGTGTAGTAGCCGGAGTCGAGCAGTTCCTTCTGGTAGTTGGACTTGTCCACCACGACCGGCTGCAGCAGCTGGGCCGGGACGACCTTCTTGCCGTTGTCGTAATCGGTGGTGTTGTTGACCGCGGGCTTCTGTCCCTTGAGGACGGAGTCGGCCATTTTCACCGTGACGTCGGCGAGTTTGCGGGTGTCCTTGAAGACGGTGGAGTACTGCTCGCCGGAGATGATCGACTTGACCGAGGCGACTTCGGCGTCCTGTCCGGTGACCACCGGGTAGGGCTGTCCGGCCGAACCGTAGCCGTTGCTCTTGAGCGCGGACAGGATGCCGATCGACAGGCCGTCGTACGGGGAAAGCACGCCTTGCACCTTCGCGCCGCCGGTGTAGGTCTTGGTGAGGAGGTCTTCCATGCGCCGCTGCGCGGTGGCCGGGTCCCAGCGCAGGATCGCGGTGGTGGCGAAGGCGGTCTGGCCGCTCTTCACGACCAGTTTCTTGCTGTCGATCAACGGTTTGAGCACGGACATGGCTCCGTTGAAGAAGAACGTCGCGTTGTTGTCGTCGGGCGATCCGCCGAACAGTTCGATGTTGAACGGGCCGGGTCCGTCGCCGAGGCCCTTGACCAGCGAGTTGGCTTGTTCGACCCCGACCTTGAAATTGTCGAAGGTGGCGTAATAGTCGACGGCGGGCGAGTTGCGGATGAGCCGGTCGTAGGCGATCACCGGGACCTTGCGATCGGCGGCCTCTTGCAGCTGGGTGGTCAGCGCGGTGCCGTCGATCGAGGCGACGACCAGCAGCTTCGCGCCCTTGGTCAGCTGGTTCTCGATCTGGTTGACCTGGGTGGGGATGTCGTTCTCGGCGTACTGCAGGTCGACCTTGTAGCCGAGCTTTTCCAGCGCGGCCTTGATGTTGTCGCCGTCGTGGATCCAGCGTTCGGACGATTTGGTCGGCATCGTCACGCCGACCAGCGCGCCCTCGGACCCGCCTGCCTGCTGGTCGGCGGTTTTCGCGCTGGACCCGCAGGCGGCGACGCCGAGTGCGAGCACGGCGGCCCCGGCTGCCGCGGCGGCGGCGCGGATTCCTCGAGTGAACTTCATTGTTCGTTCTCCTTCTTTCAGAAGCCCTGGGCGAGCCGGTGGTAGGCCTGGTTCCAGCGGATGCGGTCGGCGAAATCGGAAGTGGTGGTGTGCTCGTCGATGACCAGCAGTTCGACGTCGAGCATGCGGGCGAAATCCCGCAGGGTCTCGGTGCCGACCGCCTGGGTGAGCACCGTGTGGTGCGGGCCGCCCGCGGTGATCCACGATTCGGCGGACGTGGTGAGCGACGGCGCGGGCTTCCACACGGCACGCGCCACCGGCAGGTTGGGCAGCGGCGCGTCGGGCGGAACGACCTCGATCTCGTTGGCTACCAAGCGGAACCGGTCGCCGAGATCGGTCAGGCCCAGCACCGCGCCTCGGCCGGGCGCGGCGTTGAAGACGAGCCGCACGGGGTCCTCGCGGCCGCCGATGCCGAGCGGGTGGATCTCGCACGACGGCGTGTCCGCGGCGATGCTGGGGCACACTTCGAGCATGTGCGCACCCAGGATCTTGGGTTCGCCGGGTCCGAAATGGTAGGTGTAGTCCTCCATAAAGGACGTTCCGCGAGCCGAACCGTGGCCCATCGCTTTCACCGCGGCCAGCAGTGCGGACGTCTTCCAATCGCCTTCGCCGCCGAAGCCGTAGCCGTCGGCCATCAGCCGTTGCACGGCCAGTCCTGGCAGTTGGCGGAGCCCGCCGAGATCCTCGAAGTTCGTGGTGAACGCACCGAATCCGCCGTCGGTGAGGAACGAGCGCAGGCCGATCTCGATCTGTGCCGCGTACCGGAGGGAATCGTGCCTTTCACCGCCACGGGCCAGTTTGGGCGCGAGGCGGTACTCGTCGGTGTATCGCGAGACTAGGTCCTCGATGTCCACAGTGGACGCGGCGTCGACTCGTTCGGCGAGTTCGGTGACACCGTAGGTGTTGACCGAGACGCCGAAGCGCAGCTCAGCTTCGACCTTGTCGCCTTCGGTGACCGCGACGTCGCGCATGTTGTCGCCGAACCGGGCCAGTTTCAGATTCCGCAGATGTGCCGCACCGATCGCCGCCCGCGCCCAGGCGTCGATGCGGGCGACCACCGCCGGGTCGGCCGCGTGCCCGGCGACGGTTTTGCGCGGTATCCCGAGCCGGGTCTGGACGAACCCGAATTCCCGGTCGCCGTGCGCGGCCTGGTTGAGGTTCATGTAGTCCATGTCGAGACTGGCCCACGGCAGCGCCGCGTCGAGCTGGGTGTGCAAGTGCAGCAACGGTTTGCGCAGTGCGTCCAGGCCGCTGATCCACATTTTCGCCGGGCTGAACGTGTGCATCCACGCCATCACGCCGACGCAGGCGGGGTCGGCGTTGGCCTCCTGAAGCACCTGCCGGATCCCGGCGGACTCGGTCAGCACCGGCTTTCCGATCAGTTCGCACGGCAGGCCGCCGGAATCGGCCAGCAGCTGCCGGATCCGCAGCGACTGCCCGGCGACCTGGTCGAGGGTCTCCTCGCCGTAGAGCGCCTGGCTGCCGGTGAGGAACCACACCTGCGGCTTGGTCGCGGAGGTCATCTTTTCTCCTTGCTGGATCAGGGTTTCAGCGCTGCCCGTAGACGTTCTGGTAGCGCGCGTGCAGGCGGTCGACGTCGGTTCCCGACAGCGGGGCGGGCGTGCCGAGCTGGTGTGCGATGTGGACGGTGCGGGCCACGTCCTCAACCATCACCGCGGCCTTCACCGCGTCGCGGGCGGTGGCGCCGACGGTGAACGGGCCGTGGTTGCGCATCAACACGGCGGGGGAGCGGGTCGCACGAAGGGTTTCCACCAGGCCGCGGCCGATCGAGTCGTCGCCGATCAAGGCGAACGGGCCGACCGGGATCTCGCCGCCGAACTCGTCGGCGATCATCGTGAGCACGCACGGAATCGGCTCGCCGCGCGCGGCCCAGGCGGTGGCGTAAGTCGAATGCGTGTGCACGACGCCGCCGATCTCCGGAAGGTGCCGGTAGACGTAGGCGTGCGCGGCGGTGTCCGACGACGGCGCGAGTTCGCCGTGCACGAGGTTGCCGTGCAGATCGGTGACGACCATCGTGTCGGCGGTCAGATCGTCGTAGGACACGCCGGACGGCTTGATCACCATCAGGTCCTCGCCGGGCACTCGCGCCGAGACGTTGCCCGCGGTCCAGACCACCAGCTCGTTGCGTGTCAGCTCGCTGTGCAACCGCGCGACGGATTCCCTCAGCTCCGCGATCGTCCCGCGCGCTTGTGCGGTCAGCGTCATCAGTTCTGTCCTTTCGCGACAGTGGCTAGCTCGCGGCGGCGCGCGGCGAGACGGTGCATGACGTCGTTGCCGCCGCGGCCGAAGTAGTCGTGCAGCGCGGTGTATTCCGCGTAGAGCTCGTCGTAGGCGGACACGTTCGCCAGCACCGGCTGGTACGCCATCCGCTGGACCGAACCCATCGCCGCCGCGGCCGTGCGTACGTCGGGATAGGCGCCGGCAGCGACCGCGGCGTGGATCGCCGAGCCGAGCGCGGGTCCTTGCGCCGAGCCGATCAGCGAGAGCGGGAGGCCGGTGACGTCGGCGTAGATCTGCATCAGCAGCGGGTTTTTGGTCAGGCCGCCCGCGATGATCAGCTCGGTGACCGGAACTCCGGCGGTCTCGAACGTCTCGATGATCTTGCGGGTGCCGAACGCGGTGGCCTCCAGGAGCGCGCGGTAGACGTGTTCGGGCCGGGTGCTCAAGGTCTGCCCGACGAGCACGCCGGACAGCTCGTGGTCGACCAGGACCGATCGGTTCCCGCTGTGCCAGTCGAGTGCGATGAGGCCGTGCTCGCCGATCTCCTGCTGCGCCGCGAGGCGGGACAGGAATTTGTGGAGGCCTTCCGCGCTCGCAGTGTCCGAATAGGACGCTGGCACGCAATGTTCGACGAACCAGCCGAAGATGTCGCCCACGCCGCTTTGGCCCGCTTCGTAGCCCCACAGGCCGGGGACGATGCCGCCGTCGACGACTCCGCACATGCCCGGGACCTCGCGCAGGTCCGCGCCGATCATCACGTGACAGGTCGACGTGCCCATGATCGCGACCATCTGGCCCGGCTCGACCGCCTGCGCGGCCGGGGCGGTGACGTGCGCGTCGACGTTGCCGACGGCGACCGCGATCCCGGCGGGCAGCCCGGTCCAGGCCGCCGCCTGAGCGCTGAGCTTTCCGGCGAGGGAGCCCAGCTGTCCGATCGGATGATCGAGCTTCTCGTCCACAAAGGACTCGAATCCGGGGTTGAGCCGGCGGAGGAATTCCCGGTCTGGGTAGCGGCCGTCCTGGTAGATCCCCTTGTAACCGGCCGTGCAGGCATTGCGGACGTAGGTCCCGGTCAGCTGCCAGACGATCCAGTCCGCCGCCTCGACCCAATGCCGCATGGCCAGGTAAACCTCGGGGGCTTCCTCGAACACCTGCAGCGCTTTGGCGAACTCCCACTCGGACGAGATCAGCCCGCCGTAGCGCGGCAGCCACGGCTCGGCGCGCTCGCGGGCTGTCGCGTTGATGCGATCGGCCTGCGGCTGTGCGGCGTGGTGGCGCCACAGCTTTACGTACGCGTGCGGGTTTCCCGTGAACTCCGGAAGTTCGGACAGCGGAGTGCCGTCCTCGGTGGTCGGGATCATCGTGCAGGCCGTGAAATCTGTGCCGAGCCCGATGACGTCCCGTGGGTCGGCGCCCGCTTCGGCGAGCGCGGCGGGCACGGCGGTGCGCAGGACGTCGACGTAGTCGGACGGCACCTGCAGCGCCCAGCCGGGCGGCAGCTCCTCGGCGGTGGCGGGAAGCCGGTCGTCGACGACCCCGTGCCGGTATTCGGTCACGGCGCTTCCCAGTTCGGCGCCGTCGCGCACCCGGACCACGACCGCGCGTCCGGAAAGCGTGCCGAAGTCGATGCCGACGACGAGGGAATCTGCTGGCACTGGAGGAATTTCCTTCCGGGTTCCGCGCCGCGCGACGGGTCAGTTGCGCGGTACTGTTAGCGCTAACATTTGAAGGGTGCTGTGTCTCGCCGGGGGTAGCCGTGCTGTTTACCGAGGCCCGGTGCTGTCCCGGACGATCAGATCGGGGGCGACGAGGTGCCGGATGCCGGGATCGCCGCCTTCCATGCGTTCGACGAGCAACCGGAAAGTCCGCCGCCCGACCTCGATGAAATCCTGCCGGACGGTGGTGAGCGGCGGGCTGAAGTACGCCGCCTCGGGCACGTCGTCGAATCCGGCGACGCGAACCTGTCCCGGCACCGCGATGCCCGCTTCGGCGAACGCGCGCAACACGCCCAAGGCCATCTGGTCGTTCGCGACGAACACCGCGTCGGGTCGTGTTTCAGCGACCAGGCGACGGCCCGCGTCGTAGCCGGAACGAGGACTCCAGTCCCCGCGCAACGGCGGCGGCACCGGTGCGCCGCGCCGCTCGAGCGCTTCGCGCCAGCCGCGTTCCCGCTCCAGCGATTCCAGCCAGTCCTCCGGTCCGGCGACGTGCCACACCGTCTCGTGCCCGAGCGACAGCAGATGCTCGGTCACCCGGCGGGCCCCGTCGTACTGGTCGACGGAAATCACCGGCACCGGAACGGATTCGCCGCCGCCGACCGCCACCATCGGCACGTCCGCGGGCACCTGCCGCAACGCCTCGCCGGCCGCGACGTGCGGCGCGATCACCACGATCCCGCCGACGGCCTGCCGCCGCAGATTGTCCACCGCCTCCGCGAACGACGACCGCCGAGGACGGCTGACGCTGGAAATCGTGACCCCGTAGCCCTCCTCGCGGGCGGCGTGCTCGATCCCGTACAGCGTGCTCGCCGGACCGTACAAATTGGACTCCAGCGCCACTACGCCGAGGACGCTCGACCTGCCGGTCGCCAACGTCCGGGCCGCCGAGTTGGGCCGATACCCGAGCTGCTCCACCGCGGCGAGCACCCGCGCCCGCGTCTCCGCGCGGACAGGCCCGGTGTCGTTGACGACCCGCGAGACCGTCATGTGCGAAACCCCGGCCATCGCCGCCACCTCGGCAAGCCCCGGCTGACGTTTGGCTGAAGACCCGTCGATGGGCATCCCCGCACCTCCTTGGGCCGGCGGGTTCGAGCATGGCAATGTTAGCGATAACAGCGGCCAGGTCAAGCCTTTGTTTTCAGCAGGGCGCCCCGTTCGCCGAGCGCGGCGCTCGCGGCGGGGGAGTACGTCTGCGTGGAGGCGGTTCGTCGCAGCGTTCCGTCATGTCGGGTTTTGGGCGGCAGCGGCAACTTCCGGGTGCCGCTTGGGGTTGACGGCAGCGCGGACGATCGCGGCGATGCTCCCGGGCGGAATCCGCTCGGTTATCGCGCCTTGAGCCCGAGAGAAACCCGTGCCTGCGACGTCCACGCGGCCAGAAACGCTTCCTCGCCCACATCCCCCGGAGTGTGCCCCACGAGCGCTTCGAGAATCGGGTAGTACGTCAGCGAAGCGAGCAACACCGACGCGGTGGACTCGGGATCCTCGACCTGAAACTCCCCACGCCGCACACCGGACGCGATCCACTCCGTCGCGACCGTGTAGACCGAGCCGAGCACGCCGTGCCACATTTGCTCCAGCAGGTCCGGAAACGGCTCCAGCTCCCGGAAAATAATGCGCAGCGCCGCACGGTCCCGGCGCATGCTGTCCCAAACCAGCCGCGCGACTGCCGGCAGTGCCTCGTCCGGCGCTTCGGGAAGCGCGGCCGCTTGCCGGCTGCTCTCGCTGACCCCCGCGAGGTGTTGCCGCACGATTTCCTCCAGCAGCGCCCGCTTCGACGGGAAGTGCTTGTACAGCGCCCCGGAGCCCGGGTTGAGCCCGCAGGCGCGCTGGATGTCGGCGGTCGAGGTCTGGCCGAAACCCTGTTCGGAGAACAGCCGGGTGGCTGCCGCGACCAGATTCTGCCGGGTCACTCCGGGAGTTGAACGCGCCATAGTGAGAGAGTACTCTCTTTCGTATGATCGAGGTTCAGGTGACTGAGACGATCAACTGCCCGGCGGACCGCGTGCTCGAGTTCGTGATGGATCCCCGTGCCTATGCCGCGGTCGACCGCAAGATCGGCGCGATCGACTGGGTGCGGCGCGACGGGGACGTGACTGAATTCCGGTTCGGCAGCAAGCTTCCGGGGCTGCCCGGTCCGGCGACGAAGATTGTTTCGCGGATGAGCCGGACCCCGGGCGAACGGGTGGACGTGCGGCTGCCGCCAATTCCGGCGAATCGGCTGGCTCGTCTCGTGTCCGAGTTCAGTGCCAGCTGGGTGTGCGTCGCCTCGGGCGGGCAGACCGCGGTCACGCGGACGCTGCGCTGCGGGTTCAAGGGTCCGATGAAGTGGTTGGCGGAACCGATTCTGCGCCGCACGCTGCGGCCGGACGTCGAGGACGAAATGCGGCAGGCCAAGGCAGCGCTGGAGGCCCACCGGTCCTGAATGAGACAGCAGCTCAGCCGAAGGCGAACCGGGGGAATGCCGCCGCGGAGGTTTCCTCGGAAGCGTCAGTCCACTCTCGAACGATCGGCACTGCCCGCGCGACGGCGATGCCGGGTTCGCTGCTCGGTTCGCTCCGAGCGATGTGTCCACTGTGGATTAATTCCGCCCGGCACCGCTTCCGCCGCGTCTCAGCCCAGTTCTTGGGCGAGCCCGACGACGATGTTTTCCGGTCCCCGGACGTAGCACAGCAGGTAGATGTTCTCGTACTGCACCACTTCGTCGACTAGTTCGGCCCCGTGCGCGCGCAGGCGGGCGAGGGTGTCCTCGAGGTCGTCGACCGCGAACATCATCCGGCGGATGCCCAGGGTGTTCGCCGGAGCGTTCCACGGCTGCGGGGCGTTGGCCTTCGGCTGGTGGAACTTCGCCAGTTCGATCCGGCCGGGACCGTCCGGGACGCGCAGCATGGCGACGTCTTGCTTGACGTCTTTCAGTCCGACCACCCGTTCCGCACCGCTCCAGTCGAGCGGGCCTTTGCCCTCCAGCTCCAAGCCTAGTTCCACGAAGAACGCGATGACCGCGTCGAGGTCCTCGACGACGATGAGGACGTTGTCCATCCGCTTGACTGCCATGCGGTCACCGTAGCCCTCCCGGAAAACCTTAGTAATGCTATTCTTAGCGCAAAGCTATTCACGGGGGTGCCGGATGCCGAAGCGGACCGAGCCGGACGAGGTCGACGAGATGCTCGCGCAGTGGCGCGCGGAGACGCCGGACGTCGACACGTCGCCGCTGGCGGTGTTCGGGCGGTTGCACCGTTCGTTCGACCGGTATCAGCGGCAGCTGACGCGCGTGTTCGCCCGGCACGGGATCACGGTCGCGGACTTCGGGATCCTCGCCGCGCTCCGCCGGGGCGGCGCGCCTTACCGGCGCACGGCCGGCGACCTCGCCGACACGAATCTTCTGACCACCGGCGGCATCACGCAGCGGGTCGACAAGCTGGTGCAGGCCGGGCTCGTCCGCCGCGAACGCGACGAGGACGACCGGCGCGTCGTGTTCATCGGCCTCACCGAGGAAGGGCTCGCGGCCACGGACAAGGTCGTGCACGAGCATTTTCCCAATGAGAACCGCATGCTGGCCGGGCTGACCGCGGCGGAACGGGCGCAGCTGGCGAAACTGCTGGGGCGGTTGGAGCGATCGCTGGACCAGGCTGAGTTCGGCGACTGAACTTCGGGTTGCGCGAGCAGTTCGGGGGCTCGCACTGGGTGGCGGCCGGGGGTCGCGGCAGGCTGCGGCGATGTCGCTGGTGTCGCCAGGGTGGCGGCTGGGGCGTGGAAAGCTGCGGCGATGTCGCTGATGTCGCTGATGTCGCTGATGTTGCCAGGGCGGTTGGCGGCTGACGGCGAGCTGCACAGCACCGCCGCCCCGCCCCGCCCCGCCCCGCCCCGCCCCGCCCCGCACCGCCGCCGCATCGCACCGCACCGCCGCCGCACCGCCGCACCGCCGCACTGCCGCACCCCACCGCACCGCCGCGGCTTCGCCGGGCACCGTGACCGCCCGGCTGTTCGCATAAGCAAATAGCTCCGTGTCGTTTCGGCGGATCCGGGCTTAGGTTCGGGCAATGGCTAACGAATTGACCATTCCGCTCCTGCCTTGTCGCTCCATCGACGACGTCGCGCCGTTCTACGAGATGCTCGGCTTCGAGGTCACCTCCCGGCAGGACCGGCCGTACTCGCACCTCGCGGTGCGCCGGGAAGACCTCAATCTGCACTTTTTCGGGATGGACGGCTACGACCCGGCGCAGTCGTACAGCACGTGCCTCGTCATCGTGGCGGACACCGGCGAGCTGTTCGAGGCCTTCGCGGCGGGAATGCGGTCCGTGCACGGAAAACTGCTCGTCTCCGGCATCCCGCGGATGACCCGGCCGCGGCTGCGCAACGACCGCTACACCGGGTTCACCGTCGTCGATCCGGGCGGCAACTGGATCCGGATCAACCAGGCCGCCAAAGAACCCGAGGCGCGGACCAAGCTCGCGAAAGCCATGGAGAACGCCGCGAGGCAGGCGGATTCGCACGGCGCCGAACGCCAGGCGCTGAAGATCCTGGAAGGCGCGTTGAAGCGGGCGACCGGCGACGAACCGGAGTTTCGGGCGGCGCGGGAGTTCTGCGACGAGCTGGCGGAACGGATCGAAGGGGCCTGACCGCCTCGGGGGTCGCAGGTCGTGAAGTGAAGCTGCACAGGGATCGCGGCAATCGGCCGGCGCCCCAGCCAGCAGCGCAGTGTGGCGTAAGGAAAGCCGTTGCCTCCCAGGATGCGCCACGCCAGGGCCAGGCGTTGGCCCAGTGTCAATTCTGCTCGTCGTGCGGAGAAGAATTCTTCGGACGGCGCCGATAGCACGCGAGAATGAGCCGTTCCAGGTCGTCGGTGGGAATATTCCACTCGCGGCGGGCGCGGAGCGCGAGGCAGAAGACCGTCAGCCGCGCGCAGCCACCCCGCGACGGTGCGTTGCCTCGCGCCGAAAACCGGGAACTACGCGTATTTCTCCCTGATCGACAACGCCACCGGGACCACCGGCTACGTCGCCGAACCGTACGTAGCGCCGGCCAGCAAGGTCCGCACCTGCTGACGGATCAGCCGCGCGCCCACGGGATCGGTTCGTCCGCCAAGCTCAAGTACAGGCTCTTCTGCCGCTGGTAGCTGCGGATCGCGGTGCGGCCCTTGTCCGTGCCGAGGCCGCTTTCCTTGGTGCCGCTGAACGGCGTCGAGATGCTGAACTGCTTGTACGTGTTGATCCACACCGTCCCGGCGTCGACGCGGCGGGCCAGACGGAGCGCGCGGCGGTAGTCGGCGGTCCAGATGCCGCAAGCCAGGCCGTAGACGGTTGAGTTGGCCTGGGCGACCAGGTCCTCCTCGTCGTCGTAGGGCAGCAGGACGCCGACCGGGCCGAAGATTTCCTCCTGGCACGTCTTCGCGTCCGGGGCGAGACCGTCGAGCAGGGTGGGTTCGTAGTAAGCGCCGCGCGACAAACGTTCATCAGAAGGGATTTGGCCGCCACACAGGACATTCGCGCCTTCTTCGCGGGCGCGGTCGACCATGGCGGCCACCTTGTCGCGGTGCGCGAAGGTCGCCAGCGGTCCGACCTGGGTGGCCGGATCGACTCCGGGGCCGAGTCGCAGTGCCGAAGCGGCCGCGACCAGGCGGGCGGCCCAGGCGTCGTACTGCTCGCGGGGCAGGAAGATCCGCGATCCGGCGATGCAGCTCTGTCCGGTCGACGAGAAGATTCCATACAGGATTCCGGCGACGGTCTCCTCGACGTCGGCATCCTCGCAGACGATCGTCGGGGATTTGCCGCCCAGCTCCATGGTGACCGGGATGATCCGGTCCGCGGCGATGCGGCCCAGCACGCGACCGGTGGTCGTGCCGCCGGTGAAGGCGAGCTTGCCGACCAGCGGATGGCGGGAGAGGGCGTCGCCGACGACCGAGCCCGGGCCGGGCAGGACGGACAGCAGCGCGGGCGGGACGCCGGCGTCGTGGATGAGACGGGCCAGCGCCAGCGAAACCAGGGGAGTGGCTTCCGCCGGTTTGAGCAGAACGGCGTTCCCGGCGGCCAGCGCGGGGGCGATTTTCTGGGCGTCGCTGGCGATCGGCGAGTTCCACGGCGTGATCGCGCCGACGACGCCGATCGGTTCGTGCACGCTCATCGTCAGGTGCGCGCCGCGGCTCGGCGGGAGTTCGCCTTCGAGGGTTTCGAGCGCGGCCGCGTAGTAGCGGAAGGTGCCGGCGGCGCTCGCGACCAGCGCGCGGGTCTCGCCGAGGGCCTTGCCGGTGTTGCGGGTTTGCAGCAGCGCGAGCTGCTCGGATTGGTCCTCGATCGCGTCGGCGACACGCGTGAGCAGGCGGGCGCGCTGGTGCGGCAGCAGGTCGCGCCACGCCGGATCCGCGGCGGCTTCGGCGCCGGCGCGGGCGGCGGCGTCGACCTGGGAAGAGTCGGCGGCGTGGATCGAGGCGACTGTCGAACCGTCGGCGGGATCCACGCACGCGGACGCGGGACCGCCGCCGCGCTGCCAGCCGCCGCCGACCGGGATTTCGTCGGGCGGGACGGGGAAGGGCTGCATGGCGAGGTCCTCTCGGCGCGGGTGACGGGGTGCGACCGAGGAAACCTTAGACCTAAGATTTCGTCAAGACCTGGCCCGGCGAAGGTCCGTGAAGGGCTCCTTGAAGGAATCGGATTCCCTCGAGGGGTCCTTCACGGCCCGCGAGCCGCCGGGAGGGCGCCGGAAAGAATTTTAGGCCTAAGGGGTTGTGCGGATCACAGCCCGCAGGGTACAACCCTTACCAGTAAATCTCTTAGACCTAAGGCATTCGGCGGCGAGCCCGCCGAGGACCACCGGAGGAGTTGCCCCGCGATGACCACCACCGAAAGCAAGCACCAGCCCCTCGAGGAGCTCATCGACTCGTGCATCGCCGCTCGCGAGACGCGGTACGAGGACTGGGACACCCTCGGCTTCCAGGCCGCCGCGAAGGGCGACGAGTTCCGCCGCGCGCAGATCCGCTACATCGGCTCCGGCGCGACCGGCAACCACGACGGCGACGCCCGCCAGCTGCCCTCGGAGCACTTCACCTTCTCCAACATGCGGCTTCCGGTCGGCGCGATCGGCCCGGAGCACACCCACCACGACGTGGAAGAGGCGTTCTTCGTCCTCGAAGGCACGCTGGAGGTGACCGTGCACGACGTCGAGGACGGCACCAAGACCGCCACCCGCACCCTCGGCTACCGCGACCTGATCCGCGTGCCCGCCGGAGTGCCGCGCAGCCTGCGCAACGCCGGCGACACCGACGCGCTGTTCTGCGTGATCATCGGCGCGCAGAAGCCGCAGCTGCCGACCTACCCGCCCACCTCGCCGATGCACGGCGTCACCCGCTGAGAAGAGACCGCGATGCCGACGATGCTGCGGGTGCACCGGACGACGTGGCTGGCCGACCGGGTCACGCAGGTGGAACTGCGCGATCCGGACGGAAAGCCGCTGCCCGGCTGGGAGCCGGGAGCGCACCTTTCCCTGCACCTGCCGAATGGGCTGGTCCGCGAGTACTCCCTCTGCGGCGACCCGGCCGACACCCGCGCGTGGACGGTTGCGGTGCTGCGGGAGGAATCCTCGCGCGGCGGCAGTGCGTGGGTGCACGAGCGGCTCACCGCGGGGAGCGTCATTCCCGTCGAAGGCCCGCGCAACACCTTCGAACTGCACGACGCTCCGGAGCACCTGCTCATCGCCGGCGGCATCGGCGTCACCCCGATCCTCGCGATGGCGCGGAAACTCGCCGACGGGTCCGCGTCGTGGTCCATGCTCTACTGTGGACGGTCGCGCGGCGGGATGGCTTTCCTGGGCGAGCTTTCCGGGCTCGCCGGGGACCGGCTGGAAGTGCACGCCGACGACGAGCACGGCGGCCCGCCCGATCTGGCCGCGAGGCTGGCCGGGCTCGCGCCGGGCACGGTCGTGCATTGCTGCGGCCCGGAACCGCTGCTGCGCGCGGTCGAGGCGGCGTTGCCGGAAACGGCGACCTTGCGGGTCGAACGCTTCCGGGCCCCCGAGGCTCCGGCAGCCGCGCCGGGAACGGGATTCGACGTCGTGTGCGCCGGTTCCGGTACCCGGGTTTCGGTGGCCGCCGACGAGTCCATTGTGGACGCTTTGGGGCGCACCGGGATTTCCGTGCCCACCTCGTGCCGCGAGGGCGTGTGCGGGACTTGTGAAACGAAGGTGCTCTCCGGCGAGCCGGACCACCGCGATTTCGTGCTCGACGACGACGAGAAAGCGATCGCCGGAACCATGATGCTGTGTGTGTCCCGGTGCCGGTCCGCCGAACTCGTTCTGGATCTTTAGGAGCCGGCCATGGCCGGACACACCCACCGGCAGCTCGCCGTGCTGCGCGCCGCCGCCGCGGGGCACGTGGAAATGACGTGCAGCCGCGAACCGCACCTCTACGTCGACGGCCTCGCCTGCTGCGACCCGACCCTCGGGCACCAGCTGGCCGGGCTGCTCGCCCCCGAACCGGCCGCTCCGCGCGGACCGGGGCTGCGGGTGCCCGCGGTGCTCACCGCCGCCGGGCAGGCCGCGCTCGCCCCGACCGCCGCCGCTTGAGGCCCGGGCGCGGCGATCCCGGTGAGAACCGCGCACGAGGCCTGACCACCACGAACCGAAGGGAACGTCCGATGCCGCTGCAGCTGCGGCCGGTGCAAAGCCGCACCGCCCCGCCGACGAGCTACGAGAACGCGCTGGCCGACGAGCTGGAAGCCGTCTACGGCCGGGGCGTGCACGACCTGCCCGGCGTGGTCTCCGCGCTCAACGCGGGCGGCCTGCGCCCGGCGGACGGCGCCGACTGGACCGAAGAGACGTTCGCCGCCGAACTCGCTCGGCTGGCAGGGGAGGCGTGATGGCGACCAAAACCGCCGAAGAGCTGCTGGCACTGGGCCTGCGCGACCGCTGGTACCCGCTGTGCCCGTCCGGCACCGTCAAGCGCGGCGAGCTGACCCGCATCGAACGGGCCGGTGAGCAGCTGCTGCTCTGGCGCGACTCCGCCGGCATCGTGCACGTTCAGGAAGACCGCTGCCCGCACCGCGGCGCGCGGCTTTCGCTGGGCGTGCACATGGGCGATCGGGTCGCGTGCAACTACCACGGCGTGCAGGTGGACGGCGACGGCGTCGTCGTGTCGGTGCCCGGCAGCCCGGGCTGTGCGCTGGAGGGTCGTCCCGCGCTGCGGACGTTCCCCGCGCAGGAACACGCCGGTGCGGTGTTCGCCTGGTTCGGCCTGGACGAGTCCGCCGAACCGACGCCGCTGCAGGTGCCGGACCCGATCGCGGGCGGCGAGTGGGACAACTTCCTCTGCTACGTCGAATGGGACGCCCCCTACGGCTACTCCCTGGACAACCTGCTCGACCCGATGCACGGCGCGTTCCTGCACCGCAACAGCCACACCATGTTCGGCGGCAAGCGCGAGGCCGTCTTCCAGATCCGCGCGATCGACGACGGATTCGTCTTCGAGAAGACCGACCAGCGCGGCGTGAACTTCGACTGGGTGCAGCTCACCGACGCCGGCGCGCAGTGGGTCACGCTCGACATCCCGTACCCGGACACCGCCGGCCCGGGCGGCGCGTTCACCATCGTCGCCGCGCTGTGCGCGATCAACGAGACGCAGCACGCGGCGTTCTTTTGGCGCTGTCGCAAGGTTTCCGGCTGGGAACGCGACAGTTGGCGCATCCTCTACCGCAACCGGCTCGAAGCCCGGCACTGGGCGGTGCTGGAGCAGGACCGCGAGATGGCCGAAGCGATGCCACTCGACGCGTGGGACCGGGAAAACCTGTACCAGCACGACATCGCGCTCGTCCGGATGCGCCGACTGCTGCGTTCGGAAGCCCGCCGCCAAGCCGCCGCGCTCGCCGCTCCGCCCGCCGCACCGGCTCCGGCCGCGCCCGTGCCCGCCCCGACCCGCTGAAGTTTCAGGAGGCCCGATGTCCGCCGAACCCATCGCACGGCTCCGCGCCCTGCGCGCGGTGACGCTGCGTTCGACGCAGTGCGCCGATTCCGGCGAGTTCTACCGCGAAGTCTGGGGGCTGCAGCAGGTCGAAGCCGACCGCGGCGCCGTATGGCTGCGCGGTTCCGGCGACGAGCACCACGTGCTCCAGCTCGAACAGGCCGACCAGAACGCGCTGGGCAAGATCGCGTTCGCGCTCGCCTCCCCGCGCGAGGTCGACGCGGCCGCCGCCCGGCTGGCCGCGCACGGTGTCCCGCTGGTCACCGAACCCGGCAAGCTCGACCAGGTCGGCGGCGGGTACGGCCTGCGCTTCGCCGACCCGGAAGGCCGCCTGGTGGAGCTGTCCGCCGAGGTCGACGCGGTCGTCCCGGGCGATCCGTACGGGCGCGCCGCGGTGCCGCGGAAGCTGGCGCACGTCGTGCTCAACACGGTCGACATCGACGCGGCCTGCGAGTTCTACACGCGGGTGCTGGGCATGCGGATCTCCGACTGGTCCGAGCACCAGATGGCGTTCCTGCGCTGCAACGCCGACCACCACGTGATCGCCTTCAACCAGGCCGAATTCGCGTCGGTGAACCACATCGCGTACGAGATGAACTCGATCGACCACTTCATGCGCGGTATCGGCCGGCTCAAGCACAACGGCGTCACGCCGCTGTGGGGTCCTGGCCGACACGGTCCGGGCAGCAACACCTTCGGCTACTTCGCCGACCCGGCGGGGCTCGTCTGCGAGTACACCTCCGAGGTCGCGCAGGTCGAGGAAGACGCGTGGCTGTGCCGGGTGTGGCGGCGCACGCCGGAGCTGTCGGACCTGTGGGGCACCGCGGGTCCGCCGTCGAAGGACGTCCGCTCGCACATGCGCGGCGTGCCGGACCCCGGTTACTCGGCTTGGTGGCAGTCGTGAAGGTAGGAGTGCTGGGCGCGGGGTCGATCGGGTCGGTCGTCGCGGAAGCTCTGCGCGACGGAAAGGTGCCGGGCGCGGAGCTGGCCGGGGTCGTCGATCCGGCGCTTTCCCCGGCGGGGCTGCCGATGTGCGCGTTGCCGGAGCTGCTGTCCACTTCGGACTTGGTGGTCGAGGCCGCGGGCCAGCGAGCGTTGACCGACGCCGGGCCGCAGGTGCTGTCGGCGGGCTGTGACCTGCTGGTGGTTTCGGTCGGCGCGCTGGCGGCGGACGGGTTGCTGGAGAAGTTGCTCGCGGCCGGGCCGGGCGCGGTCCATTTGTCGACTGGCGCGATCGGCGGACTCGATCTGCTGCGGTCGGCGGCGTTGCTCGGGTCGTTCGAGCGGGTGGTCATCGAGACGACGAAGAAGGCGTCTTCGCTGGTCCAGCCGTGGATGTCGGCTGCGGAAGCGGAGGAGTTGCGGCAGGCGACCGCGCCGGTCGAGTTGCGGCGCGGTCCTGCGCGAGAGATCACCGCGGCGTTCCCGAAGTCGGCGAATGTGGCCGCGTCGGTGGCGTTGGCGGTGCGGGATTGGGACGTCGTGGAGGCGGCAGTGATCGCTGACCCGGCCGCGCCGCTGACCTCGCACGTGATCACCGCGGTCGGCCCGGCGGGGGAGTACCGGTTCGAGATCAAGAATCGGCCGTCGCCGCAGACACCGACATCTAGCCAGGTTGTGCCGTACGCGGTGCTGTCCGCGCTGGAAGCCTTGGCGACGCCGAGGGCGGTGTTCCGATGACTTCCATTGTGGACGGTGTGCAAGTACGGACAGCTGGCGACGGCAGCCCGGTGCTGTTGCTGCACGGCATCGGCGGTTCGAGCGCTTCGTTCGACGCGCAGCTCGCTGGTCTGGCACCGAAACACCGCGTACTGGCTTGGGACGCACCGGGTTACGGCGGTTCGGCCGACCCGGAAAAGCCGTTGGGCATGGCCGGATACGCCGCGCTCGTCGGCCGTCTGCTGACCTCATTGGACGCGGTGCCCGCGCACCTCGTCGGCGTGTCGTGGGGCGGCGTGATCGCGACCCGCGTCGCGCTGGAGTACCCGGAGGTCGTGCGGTCGCTGGTGCTGGCCGATTCGACGCGCGGCTCCGGCATCGACTCCGAGCGGGCCGCGGTGATGCGGGCCCGGCCGAGCGAGCTGAACCGGGTCGGAGCGGCGGAATTCGCCCGCCGTCGCGCGCCTCGATTGCTCGCGCCCGGTGCGGATCCCGCGGTGGCGCAACGGGTCGAGGACATCATGGCGGGCATCCGGCTGCCCGGGTACACCTCCGCCGCGGAATCGATGGCCGAGACGGATCACGGTCCGCGGCTGTCCCGGATTTCGGTGCCGACGCTGGTGCTCGTGGGCGAGCACGACCAGGTCACCGGTGTCGCCGAGGCGCGACGGCTGGCCGCGTCGATCCCGGGTGCGCGGCTGGAAATACTCCCCGGCGGGCACGCGGCGAATCAGGAGTCCCCGCGCCGGTTTTCCACCGAGGTCTTGGACTTTCTGTCCGAAGTGGACGCGGTGGTGGCGCGATGAAGGACCGGCTGTATGTAGTCACCGGCGCGGGCCGCGGTCTCGGCTGGGCGATTGCCCGCGAGATCGGCCGTCAAGGCGGTCGGGTCGTGGTCGCCGAACGATCTCCGGATCGCGCGGCGGACGGCGTCGCTCGGTTGCAGGCGGAAGGCGTTGAGGTGCATCGGATCGACACGGATGTCGCGGATCCGGATTCCGTCGCGGCCTTGGCGGACGCGGTCGCGAAGCTCGGCCCGTTGCACGGCTTGGTGAACAACGCGGCGATGGCGGACGGCGTGGGCGGCAAGCATTTCGCTGAGCTGGACGTCGAAGCGTGGGACACGCTGATGACCGTCAACGCTCGCGGCCCGTGGCTGGTCTCCCGCGCGCTGTATCCGCAGCTCGCGCAGACCGGCGGCCGCATCGTGAACCTCGCCTCCGACGCCGCGCTGTACGGCTCGCCGCGATTGGTCCAGTATGTGGCCTCCAAGGGCGCGGTGATCGCGATGACTCGCGCGATGGCCCGCGACGGCGGCCCGGACGGCGTGACCGTCAACGCGGTCGCGCCTGGTTTGACCGAGGTCGAAGCCACCGCGGGCATTCCGCAGGAGCGGCACGACCTGTATGCGCTGAATCGTGCGCTGTCCCGGCCGCAACAGCCGGAGGACGTGGTCGGTTCGGTGGCGTTCCTGCTGTCCGACGCGGCCTCCTACATCACTGGCCAGACCCTCGTGGTCGACGGCGGATTCGTCTGCAGCTGAAGGGAAAACCCGTGGATTTGGGATTGAAGGGCCGCGCGGTGCTCGTCACCGGGGCCAGCTCCGGCGTCGGGCTCGCGACCGCCGCCGCGCTGCTGGCCGAGGGCGCGCACGTCGCCGCCTGCGCCCGCGACGGCGTCCGGCTGGAGAAGGCCCTCGCCGATCTGCCCCGCGCCGACGGAGCCCGGCTGTACACCGCGTCCTGCGACGTGCTGGACGAGGCGCAGGTGGAAACCTTCGTCGCCGACGCCGCCCGCGAGCTGGGCGGACTGGCCGGGATCGTGAACAACGCGGGCCGGTCGCTGATGGCGCGGCTCGCCGAGACGACCGACGAGCAGTGGCGGGAAGAGTTGCAGCTCAAGATCTTCTCGGTGCTGCACGTCGTCCGGGCTGCGTTGCCGTGGCTGCGCGAAGCGGCGAATCCCGCTGTGGTGAACGTGAACGCGATCCTCGCCCGCCAGCCCGAACCCCGGTTGGCGGCGACGTCAGCGGCCAGGGCGGCGCTGCTCAATCTCTCCACGACACTCGCGACCGAACTGGCTCAGGACGGCGTGCGGGTCAACTCCGTCTGCCTCGGTCTGGTCGACACCGGACAGTGGCGACGCCGGTACGAGGCCTCCGGCAGCGAGTTGTCCTTTGTGGACTGGTCAGCCGAACTGGCCGCGGATCGCGGAATCCCGCTGGGACGGCTCGGCACCGCCGAAGAGGTCGCTTTCCCCATCGTCACGCTGCTTTCGCCGCGTGCCTCCTACGTGACCGGCGCGACGATCGACGTCGGCGGCGGCATCGCTCGTTATGTCTAGAAGGGACGGACCCATGAATCACGGTCACGGAGGCGAGCTTCTCGTCCGCCTGCTGTCCGAAGCCGGAGTGGACACCGCCTTCGGCGTGGTGAGTGTGCACAATCTGCCGCTGGTGGAAGCGGTTTCGCAGCATCTGCGGTTCGTGCCGGTGCGGCACGAAGCGGCCGCGGTGAACGCCGCCGACGGGTACGCCCGGGCCAGCGGCGGCCTCGGCGTCGCGATCACCAGCACCGGTACCGGCGCGGGCAACGCGGCGGGCGCGCTGGTGGAGGCGCTCACCGCGGGCAGTCGCGTGCTGCACGTGACCGGCCAGATCGACTCCGAATTCCTCGGCAGCGGCCGCGGCGTAATCCACGAGACGCGCGACCAGATCGGCATGCTGAGCGCGATTTCCAAGCACGCGGCCACGATCACGTCGGTCGAGACCGCCGAGGACACCCTGCGCGCGGCGATTCGGCACGCGCTGTCGGTGCCGAGCGGTCCGGCCAGCGTCGAGTGGCCGATCGACCTGCAATACTCGCGACACGAATTCCGTCCTGGCTCGCTTGAGTCGACCCCGATCCCGCCGCCCGACGCCGTCGCCCTTGCGGAAGCAGCAGAATTGCTTGCCGCCGCACGCCGTCCGGTGTTCTGGCTCGGTGGAGGCGCGACCGGTGCGCGCGACGAGGTGCGCGCGCTCGCGGAACGACTCGGTGCAGCGGTGTTCACCAGCAACTCCGGTCGCGGCACAGTGCCGGAGAACCACGAACTGGTCGTCGGCAACTTCGCCGCACACGAGTCGGCGGCCCAACTGCTCGCCGACGCCGATCTGCTCGTCTCGGTCGGCACGCACTTCCGCTCGAACGAAACCAAGCACTACCACCTGGCGCTGCCCGAACGGCACCTGCAGATCGACGTCGACGCCGACGCGCTGGGCCGCGTTTACCCGGCCACCCTCGGAGTGCAAGGCGATGCGGCGGCGGTGCTGAACGCATTGTCCACTGTGGAATCCGGCACCGAGCCTGGCTGGCGCGAACGCGTCGTCGCGACCCGGAAAGCCGTGCGGGACAAGCTGAACGAGGCGATCGGCCCGTACGCGGAGATCTGCGCCGCACTGCGCGACGGCCTCCCGGCCGAATCCGTGATCGCCCGCGACGTCACCATCCCGTCCAGCCAGTGGGGCAACCGCCTGCTGGACATCCACGACCCGCGCACCAACGTGTTCCCGGTCGGCGGCGGCATCGGACAGGGCCTCGCCACCGGCATCGGGGCCGCGCTCGCGACGCCGGACGCGCCGACCCTGGTGATGGCCGGCGACGGCGGCCTCGCGGTGCACCTCGGCGAACTGTGCACGCTGGCGCAGGAACGGCCGTGGCTCGCGCTGGTCGTGTTCAACGACGGCGGATACGGCGTGCTGCGCAACATGCAGGACCACCACCGCGGCCAGCGCGCCGGCGTCGACCTGTACACGCCGGACTTCGCGCGCATGGCGCAGTCGCTGGACCTGCCGCACGAGCTGGTGTCGAAGCCGGGCCAGTTCGCCGACGCGCTGGCGAAGGCGGTGGCTCAGCAGGGGCCGTTCGTCATCGAGGTGGACGTGACCGCCCTGCCCGCGACGCCGCGGCCGTTCGTGCCGCCGGTGCCGGTTCCGGAGAGCTGAGCCGTGGGAGGCATCATCGAAGCTGCCGAAGTCCACCACCATCACGGGCACGGACCCGCGAACCGCCGCCGACGGGTGGTGCGGACGTCCGCGCCGCTGCTGGTGCGGCATCCGCCCGGCCGCGTGCGCGGCGCGGTGCTCGTGCTGCACGGGGCCGCCGGTCTCGACGAACCCGTCGAGACCACCTGCCGCACGCTCGCGAGCTGCGGTTACGTCACCGTCGCGCCGCTGTTCTACTACGAGACCGGCGGCCACACCTTCGGTCCGGATAAAGCGGAGGCCGCGTTCGCCGCGCTCGAGCTTTCCGACCTCGAAGCCGACCTCGCCGGCGCGCTCGACTACCTCGGCACCCGGCTGGGAATGCCGCGCCACCGCGTGGCCGCCGCCGGTTTCGGCTCCGCCGCCCACCTCGCCGAACTGGCCGGCATGGACCTCGCCGCCGCTCTCGGACCCGAGCCGCCACCCTGGCCCGGTACGCCCGGATTCGACCCGCATGCGCCCGATCGGCTCGTGCTGCCCGCCGGACCGTCCGCCGCGGACGACCTGGTCCGGTTCCTGGACGCCGCGCTGCCGGACTCGACGCCCTCAGGTCCGTGACGAAGCCCGCCCCAATGTGGCATTGGGTGCGTCAGACGCACCCAATGTGGCATTCGGTGCGTCACATGCACCCAATGCCACATTGGGGCGCGAACCCCGCTCCCTGCCCGGCCGCGACGGCAGCTGCCCAGCACCGCCTTGATTTCCGGCCGCCTGAACCCCCTACGATCGATTGCACGCTCCGGCTCCGAGGAGGGCCCATGAGTATCGCCGCCACCCCCGAGGTGACCCAGCGGGACATCGCCGCCCGGCTGGAACGGCTCCCGATGTCGCGATGGCAGGTCTCGATTCGCCTGATCATCGGCATCGTCACGTTCTTCGAGGCGTTCGACCAGCTGCTGATCGCCTACACCCTGCCGGTCATCGGCCGCGAATGGCACATGACGACCGCGTCCAGCACCGCGACGCTGACCATCGGCTCCATCGGCATGCTGCTCGGCGCGCTGGCGTCCGGCTGGGCCGCGGACCGGATCGGCCGCGTCAAGGTGATCACGCTGTGCGTCGCCGTCACGGCGTTGTGCAGCCTGGCGATGACGTTGTGCACCGCGCTGCTGCCGTTCCTGATCCTGCGGTTCGTGCAGGGTCTCGCGATCGGCGGGGAAGTGCCGACCGCGGCCGCGTACATCGCGGAGATCAGCCGGGCCCGCCGCCGCGGCCGCTTCGTCCTGATGTACGAGATCGTCTTCCCGGCCGGTCTCGCGGTCGGCGCGCTGGTCGCGGCCTGGGTCATCCCGCATTGGGGCTGGCGTCCGCTGTTCGCGCTGGCCGCCGTCCCGGGTCTCGCCGCGGTGCTGCTGCAGCTGCGGATTCCGGAGTCGCCGCGCTGGCTCGCCGCGCACGGGCACACCGAGAAGGCCGAGCAGACGATGGCGCTGATCGAGCGCCGGGTCGAGGAATCCCTCGGCCGTCCGCTGCCTCCGCCCGCCGAGGCCGCCGCGGCACCGGCGGCGGCGCCCGCGAAGCGCGGCTCGTTCCGCGACCTGTTCGCCGGCCGCTACCGGCGGCGCACGCTGATGGTGTGGACGATCTGGTTCGTCGGCTACCTCGCCAACTACGGCATCACCTCGTGGCTGCCGACGCTGTACAAGGGTTCGTTCCACCTCTCGATCGGCCAGGCGCTCTGGTACAGCACGGCCACGTCGGTCGCCGGTCTGGTCGGCTGCCTGATCGCCGCGCTGGTCGTGGACAAGCTCGGCAGGCGGGTCGTGCTGGCCGCGGGCCTGGGCGGGACGACCGCGATGCTGGTCGTGCTGGGCGCGCTCGGCGCCGGGACTCCGTTGCAGCTGCTGGTGTGGTCGTCGCTCGCGGCGATGTTCAACTTCGCGGTGAACGTCTGCCTGTACCTGTACACGCCGGAGCTGTACCCGACGCGCAGCCGCGCGCTGGGTGTCAGCCTCGGCGGCGTGATGAACCGGTTCGGCCTGATCCTCGGCCCGATCCTGGTCGGCGCGCTGTACGCCGGCGGCAGCGGACTCGCCTCGGTGTTCCTGGTGCTCGGCGGGATCTGCCTCGTCGGCGCGCTGGTCGCCGGGTTCTTCGCCGAGGAGACCAAGGGCCGCACGCTCGAAGAGGTTTCGCCGTGACGGACCCGCTCCGCGTGGTCCTGCTCGGCACGGCGGCCGGGCCGTACCCGGCGCCGGGCCGGCAGGGCTGCGCGAACGCGGTGGTGGTCGGCGGGCGCGTCTACCTGGTCGACGCGGGTTACGGGACGCTCGGCAAGTACGTCGCCGCCGGGCTGTCCCTGCGCGACCTGGCCGCGGTGTTCGTGACGCATCTGCATTCCGATCACGTCGCCGAGCTGTTCACGCTTTTCCTGCTCGGCTGGGGCCCGGCGAATCAGGGCGTCGTCGATCCGGTTCCGGTCTACGGCCCCGGCCCGGACCCGACCGACCCCGGCCCGCCCGCCGCGGGCACGACGGGGCTGATCGCGGGCAATCTCGCCGCGTTCGGACAGGACGTCGCGGTGCGGCAGCGGACCAGCGACCGGCCGCGGCTGGCCGGCCTGATCCGTGCCACCGACGTCTCGGTGGCCGGGGAAACCGTTGTGCACGAGGACGATCGGGTGCGCGTGACGGCTCGGGCCGTCCCGCATCCGCCGCTGCATCTGGCGCTGGGCTACCGGTTCGAGACCGAGCACGGCGTGGTCGCCTTCTCCGGCGACACCGCCCGCAGCGACGCGGTCGGCGAGCTGGCCGCGGGCGCCGATTTGCTGGTCCACGAAGCGATGGAGCCCGATTTCTACCGCAGCATCGGCTATTCGCCGAAACTGCTGGACTTCCTCGCCGCCTCGCACACCTCGCCGGCGGACGTCGGCCGGGTCGCCGCGGCGGCCGGAGCTCGCCGGGTCGCGCTGTCGCATCTCGGCCCCGCCGACCTCGCCCGCCTCGACGACGAGGGCTGGCTCCGGCGAGTCCGTCCGCACTATTCCGGCCCGGTCGTCGTCGGCCACGATCTGCTTGACCTCGCTGTCTCAAAGACTGTCTAAAGGAGCTTTCGCTGTGCCGGAAATCGCGATCGTCGGCGGCGGGATCGGCGGCCTGGCCGCCGCTGTCGCCCTGCGGAAGGCCGGATTCTCGCCGGTCGTGCACGAACAGGCGGGCGGATTCGGCCGCGTCGGCGCGGACATCAACCTGACGCCCAACGCCGTCCGCGCCCTCGACGGCCTCGGCGTCGGCGACGAACTGCGCGAAACCGCGGCGCGGCCGAAGTACCGGATCAGCCGCACCTGGGACACCGGCGAGGAGACTTCGCGCCTGCCGATGGGCGACGAGGCCGAACGCCGCTACGGTTCGCCGCAGCTGACGATGCACCGCGCGGACCTGCTCGCCGCGTTGGAACGCGCGCTGCCCGACGGTGTTGTCCACTTGGGACACAAGCTGACCGGACTGTCCACAACGGACTCGGTTTCGCTGGACTTCGGTTCTTCGGAGGCTTCCGCGGACGTCGTGATCGGCGCCGACGGCATCCACTCCGCCGTCCGCACAGCGTTGTTCGGCGAGGAACACCCGGAGTTCACCGGTGTCGTCGCGTACCGCGCGGTACTGCCCGCGGGCTCGGTGGACGTGCCGAACCTGGACTCCTTCACCAAGTGGTGGGGCCCGGATCCGGACACTCAGCTGGTGGTTTTCCCGCTCAACCGCGGCGAGGACGTATTCGTCTTCGCCACGACCCGGCAAAGCCAGTGGCGGCACGAATCCTGGACCACCCCGGGCGACGTGGCCGAACTGCGCGAGGCGTACCGCGGCTTCCACCCCGAGGCCCGCGCGCTGCTGGAGGCGTGCGAATCGGTGCTGCAATCGGCGCTGTACGTCCGCGATCCGCTGCCGACCTGGTCCGCCGGCCCGGTGACGCTGCTGGGCGACGCGTGCCACCCGATGATGCCGTTCATGGCGCAAGGGGCGGGAATGGCCATTGAGGACAGTGTGGTGCTGTCGCGGGCGCTGGCGGCGTACCCGAATACGGAGGTCGCGCTGAAGGCGTACCAGGCGGCCCGGCTGGACCGGACGCGCGAGGTGCAGCTGGCCTCGCGGAACAACAGCTGGCTCAAACAGAGCGGAACCAGCTCGACCGCCGCGGACGCGATCTACGGGTACGACGCCTGGCACACTGCGGTGTGACCCAGGTCATAATCAGGGTTCCGGGTGGCGTGTCTGATCGGGCCGGGTCCGTTCGACGCTTAGGTGAACAGGCACCATCCCGAACCAGGAGCTGATCTCATGCGCACCCTCATCGCCACCGCTTTCGTGTCCCTCGACGGCGTCGTCGAAGCCCCCGGCGGCGAGGCCGGCTACCGGAACGCGGGCTGGACGTTCAAGGACATCGAGTTCGACCCCGCCGCCTACGCGCTCAAGGGCGCCGAGCAGGAGGAAGCGGCCGCGCTGCTGCTCGGCCGCGTCAGCTACGAGGCGTTCTCGCCGGTGTGGCCGGACATGACCGAGGAATTCCCGCACTACAAGGTGATGCCGAAGTACGTCGTGTCGACCACGCTGCGCGACGAGGACCTCGTGACGAACTGGGGCGAAACGACCATTCTTCGCTCGCTTGACGAGGTCGCCGCTTTGAAGGAAACCGAAGGCGGTCCGATCATCGTCAACGGCAGCGCGACGCTCGTCCGCGAGCTGACCGACGCCGGGCTGGTCGACCGGCTGAACCTGCTGGTCTTCCCGGTTCTGCTCGGCGCCGGGAAGCGGCTGTTCAGCGAAACCGACAAGGACAAGCAGCCGCTGAAGCTGGTCGAAAGCGAAACCTACTCGAACGGGATTCAGAAGCAGATCTTCGAATTCGTCCGCTGAGCGGCCGCACGGTGGTCAGGTCACCGGGGTTTCTTTGCCTGGTGCGCCCGCGTCGGACACGCCGCGAATCGTGGCGGCGCGGGCGAACCAGCTGTCGAACAGGTCGCGGTAATGCGCGGTGCGCGGCGACCGGTCGTCCGGCGACAACCGGTCGTAGAACTCGAAGGGCCGGATCCGGTCGCCTTCGGTCCATTGCAGGTACGAGGCGAACACGGTGCCGTCGCCGAAGCGGAAGCCGTGCACGACCGGCACGCAAGCGTAGGACTTCAGCTCGACGACGATGCCTCGCCGGTGCAGGTCCTCGGCCTCCTGGTCGAGGAACGACCGGATCCTCGCCGTGGTGCGGCGGGCCTCCGCGGCCCACTCCCCGGGAAGCTCGCCCGCCCGGTCGATGAAGTCCGGGTCGAGGCACAGCAGCGTGATGCGCCAGCCGGTGGGCCGGTCGTGCGAGGTGAGCCAGGTGGCGAGCACCGGCCAGACGGTGTTCAACGTCAGGCCGAGCACTTCAAGACGACGCTGCCGCCGTCCGGTCGCGGCGTTCTCCAGCGACGAGAGCACCTCGGTGAGCGAATGCGTGACGGCTTCGCGCTCGACGCCGGCCAGCCGGGTCCGCAAGCCCCGGACCTCGCGCCCCAGCTGGTAGACGGCGATCGTGGTGACCTCCAGCATCACCCCGATCAACGCGACGAGCCCGGACAGCTCGAGCCGCCCGACGTAGCGCTCGATCACCAGCCGGGTCGGCTCGATCGTGACGAGGATCAGGTACACCCCGGCGAGCAGCGCCACCGAGGTCGTGACGATCTCCCAGATCTGCCGGACCCGGATGGACACCTGCGGCCGGTCCCGCCGCTTCCGCCTCACGACGACGCACCCGACCTGGACAGCATTCGACGTCCCCCTCGGCGTTCGCTCACGTGCCCATCGTGCCGGTGCGCGGGCACGGCACGCTAGGGCGGACCGGGTGCTCGCCCCGCTGACGCGCCGCGGGGATTCCGCTCGGCGAGAGGTGCTGTCCGGAAGACCTCGACCGGTGGTCGCGGGAACCGGTTCTTGCTGACCGTGTCTCCGCCGCCCCTGTCCGGCGTCGCGGGCACCGGGCGAATGTGTCGAATTCCTCTGCCCGGCAGAGCGATTTCCACGAGATCAGGACGCGCCGCCGGGCGGTCCGCCGTCGGAACTAGTCACTGACAAGTCGGTGGCATACTCGATGCCATGGCCCGTCGTTACCATCACGGCGATCTGCGGCAGGCGGTGCTGACCGCGGCTGTCGAGGTGCTCGGCGACTCCGGTCCGGCCGCGGTCAACCTGCGCGACCTCGCCCGCCGGGTCGGGGTCTCGCACGCCGCCCCGGCGCACCACTTCGGCGACCGGTCCGGGCTGCTCACCGCGGTCGCCGCGCAGGGGTTCGACCTGCTCGCGGACACCCTCGAGGAGCTGCCGCCGTCGTCGGATCTGCTCGAAGCCGGGGTCGCGTACGTGTCGTTCGCGGTCGAGCACCGGGCGCACTTCGAGGTCATGTTCCGCCCGGAATTGCTCCGCGCCGACGATCCGGACCTGCGGGCCGCGCAGGAGCGCAGCAACCAGGCGATGGACTGGGCGATCGCCGGGTTCCGGGACGGAAGCGTCGATCCGGTGGTCGCCGGCGCGGCGGCCTGGTCGCTCGTGCACGGGTTCGCGACGCTGTGGCTGCAGCGCGCGCTGCCCGCGGACGTCGGTGACGACGTCGAAGCGGCTGCCCGCGCGGTGGCGGAATTGCTTGTCCGGGGCGCGAATCCCTAGCCGGCTGTTCGTTCCGGGAGGAGTCGCTCGACGGTGCGGCGGGCAGTGTCCGCGGCAGCGTGGTCGCCGAGCCGCAGTGCGATGTTCGCGGCGGTGAGCACCGCGTCGATCTGGAAAGCGGTGATCTCGGCGTCGATTTCCGCGATGTGCCGCAATTCCCCGGCGAGCAGCTCGCGCCAGGCTTGCTGCTGGCGCACGAGAAGATCCCGCACCGGGCCCGGTTTGCTGTCGAAGACCGGGAGATTCGCCGCCCAGAAACAACCGCCCGGGAAGAGCGGTTTCCCGGCGTAATCGAGCCACCGCTCGATCAACGCGGTCAGCCGCGAGAGGCCCGGCGGCTGGTTCGCCGCGGGGCGGAGCACGGCCTCGGCGAAGAGTTCGCGCGCGCCCTCGCCGACCGCGAGCTGAAGGTTTTCCTTCGTGCCGAACAGGGTTTGGATGCCCGCCTTGCTGATTCCGAGGTCAGCGGCGAGCCTGCCGAAACTCAGGCCGTCGAGCCCGTCCACCGACGCGACGTCGACCGCGTGCCGGACGACCGTCTGCCGGGATCGTGCTCCGCGCAGCAACCGTCCGTCTTGTTCGCCCTCGCTCACCGGAATCATCCTGCCACAGGCCCTTGTCAATAAATACGTACGACCGTATGTTTAGTTTATGACCGACTCATGGATGGTTGAGCTGGCCCGCGAGCTGGCCGTGGCGAAGAGCCGCCGGGACGTGCCCGCGGCGCTTCGGCTGATGCACCCCGGGATGCTGCTGGAGACACCGGCCTTCGGCACGAAAGCGCGCGGGCTCGCGGAGAACGAACGGGCGCTGACCCGGTTCTTCGCGTCGTTCCCGGACTACCAGGTCGCGCTGCACGGCCACGCCGCGAACGACGGCACGCTGGTCTGCTGGGGAACGGCGCGGATGACGATGACCGGGGAGCGGTTCGGCGTCCGCCCGGACGGCACTCGCGCTGAACTGCCGGTGTTCATCCAGTTCTCCTTCCAGGACCGGCTGATCGCGGGCGAACGGTTCTTCTTCGACCTGGCGGAGCTGTGTGCGCAGTCGGGCGTCTCGACGGACGCGGTCCGGCGCACCCTGTTCGGAGTCGCGGCATGAACCTCGACGCGCGGGTGCGGGACGTCGGCGAGATCGCCACCCGGTACTTGTTCGACCTGGTCGTGGACCTGAGCCCGCGGGTGGAATTCGGGGACGGGCGGGTGTTCTTCGCTTCCGCCGGCGGCACCTTCCACGGGCCGCGGCTGCACGGCGAAGTGCTTCCGGGCGGCGGAGACTGGGCGGTATTCCGGCCGGACGGCACGATGACGCTGGATGTCCGGCTCGCGCTGCGCACCCACGACGGTGCCTTGCTGCACCTGACTTACCGCGGCCGCCGTACCAGCTCGGGCACGTACTTCCGGACGAATCCGCTGTTCGAAACCGGGGCGGAGCAGTACGCGTGGCTCAACGACGTCGTCGGCGTGGGATCGGGCTACCTGGTGGACGGCGGGGTCGCCTATCGGATCGCCGAGGTCTTGTAGCGGCGCGGGCCGGTGAGCTTCGTCAACGCCGCCCTCCCGCGCGTCATCTCGGCAGCGTGCGCGGCTCGGTGCCATCCTGGGAGGCATGACCCACTACGCGCTGACCCAGTCCGTGGCGATCGCGACCGAGCTCGAGGCCAAGGGATTCCTCGGCACGGTCGGCAAGATCGCCGCCGCCACCATCATCTTCTTCGTCGCGATCGGCCTGATCGTCGGGCTCGTCCTCGGCTATTTCATCGGCCGTTCGGTGGGACGGCGCCAGGGCAGCGGCGGCTGATCGGGTTAACCCGGCTGTCCGGAACGGGACAGAACCGCGCGCGGCCCTTCACCGGCGTCCGCGCGAGTTCTTATCCTGGGCGGAAATTCACCCAGGCGAGGGGACGAGTCCATGCGGACCGTGCTCGTAGTGCTGCTCGTGTTCGCCTCGTTGACCGTCCCGCGCGCGACCGCTGCCGTTTGCGCGCTTTCCTGTGACCAGCTCGATCCGTCGCGGGCCGCGCAAGAGACGTTTCCCTTGCCGGACAAGGACATCAACGGCCGAGTGCTGCGCCTGCACGTCTCCGATTCCGACGGGATGGCCTGGGCCAGCATCGACAACGGCCGCACCGGCGACGCGGTGTGGCTCGACCGGTCGTGGGACGGCGGCGGCACCTGGGACGGTCTGCTGGGCAAAGCGAGCATTCCGGACACGTGGACCGGAACCCGCACGCTCATGTACAACCTCACCGACCCGGTCGGCCACCGCCGCGGCCTGCTCCGAGCCTGCGGAGACGCGCAAGCCGTCGCGTGCACAGCCTGGATCTACCCGACCGTCTGCGACGCCGCCTGCGACGGTTCCGCCCCCGGCACCGGCGACAACCAGCCAGTGGGACCCGCGACCATCTTCGGCCGATCCGTCCGGCTGCACTTCGACGACCGCGGAATGTCCTGGGCCAGCATCGATTCCGGCGGCACCGGCGACGAGATCTGGCTGGACCGGTCCTGGGACGAAGGCGCGACCTGGCCGGACGGCTCGTCACTCGGCCGCACGAGCGTCCCCCTTGGTGCGACCGCGACACAGACCGCGACCTTCGCCGCTCGAGATCCACGCGGACGGATGAACGGCGGCGCCGTTCGAGCGTGCGGCCGGGAAGCCGCTCATCAGGAAGGCGCCTGCACCGCGTGGGCGCGCCCCGCCCAGTCGCGGGTCGCCGCGGGCGTCGACGCCCTGCTGTGGTCGCACGACGTTTACCGCGCCTGGTGGCCGTCGAGCTGGTGGAATTCGGCAGTCGCGGTCACCGCGCTGGCAGATTCCGGAGTTTCCGGCCTGGACCCAGTCCTGGCAAGGATTTTCGACGTGAACCGGGCGGCGTTTCCAGCCGGCGCGCGCAGCTCCGACCCGATCGACGGCGACTTCATCAGCCGAGCCGTCGACGACACCGCATGGTGGGGCCTGGCTTGGCTCGCGGCGTACGACCGCACGCACGATGCGCGATATCTCGCCGAAGCCACGAAAATCGCCGACTATGTGCACGGCTTCTGGGACACCGGCACCTGCGGCGGGGGAGTGTGGTGGGATCGCGAACGGACGTACAAAAACGCCGTCACCAGTGGGCTCTACCTTCGCCTCGCCGCTTCCCTGCACCGTCGCCTGGACGGTGACACCGAATGGCTGGCGCGCGCCCGTGAAGCGGGGGATTGGTACCTGCGCAGCGGCCTGATCAACTCGACAGGCTTGGTCAACGACGGCCTCACCTCGGGCTGCGCGAACAACGGCCAGACCGTCTGGACCTACAACCAGGGCCTGGCCATCGGCGGCTTCACCGAACTCTGGCGGGCGACCGGCGATCAGTCCTATCTGGACGCCTCCCGCCGGTTGGCGGACGCGGCGATGACCGGCCTCACTTCGGGCGGGGTGCTGGTAGAATCGTGTGATACCGGCTCGTGCGATGACAATCAGAAGCAATTCAAGGGTATTTTCCTGCGGTATTTCGGCGATTTCGCCGCTGCCGCCGGGCCGTCGGTGTATCAGGATTTCGTGCGGCAGCAGGCGGATTCGGTGTGGTCGCGTGATCGCGACTCGCTGAACCGTTTCGGCGAGCGGTGGGATGGCGGTGCGTCGAACGTGGTGGATTGGCGGACTCAGGCTTCCGGGCTGGAGGCGTTGATCGCTGCTGCTGGGGGGTAGGTTTCGTTGTGCCGCTCGTGTTGGGTCGAGGGTGGTGGGTTGGTGGGCTCACGCGTCCGAGTCAGAGGCGTTGATTGCTGCCGCCGCGCGGTAGGTTCCGTTGCGCCACGCTCGTGCTGGGGTCGAACGTTGTGTTGCGGGCTCACGCGTCCGGGTTGGGGATGTTGATCGCCGCTGCCGCGCGGGAGGTTCCGTTGCGCCACAGGTGATAGGGCGAGCGTGGTGGGTTGGTGGGCTCACGCGTCCGGATCGGAGCCGTTGATCGCTGCCGCCGCGTGGGAGATTCCGTTGCGCCACACGCGCCGGATCGAGAGCGTGTCCGCGATGGTGACCGTCGGATCGCCGGTGACCATCGTGAGGTCCGCGCGGAGACCAGGCTTGATCCGGCCTCGGTCGGTCAGTCCGAAGCGCTTCGCCGGGAGGGAGGTCGCGGCTCGGAGGGCTTCCGGCGGGGCGAATCCTGCCTCTGTGAGGAGTCGCAGTTCGCCGTGCAGGCTGGCGCCGTGGGCCATTCCCGGTGCGCCGAGATGCGCCGCGTCCGTGCCTGCGAGGAGGTCGACCCCGGCTTCCCTGAGCGCGGCGAGTGTTTCCAGCGCGTAGTCGAAGTGCTTGCGGGGACTGGCGGACATCGTGCCGGACAGATTCTCTCGCCACTCCGGCGTCAGCTTGGGGTAAACCCGCCGGTCCTCGGCGAGCCGGTGCCCGACGGGCTCGCCGGTGATCGACGCGAGCACCGTCAAGGTGGGAATCACGAAGGTGTCGCGGGCAGCGATCTTCTCGATCAACTCCGCAGTGGGCGGGCGATCGGCGAAGAGATGAGCGAGCCCGTCGACTCCCGCGTCGACGACCTGTTCCACCGTCTCAACGGTCATCGCGTGCGCCAGCACCATCTTCCCGCGCCGGTGGCTTTCGCGGACCGTCGCCTCGACCAGCTCGGGAGCCAGACGGGGCAGGGTTTCGCTCCCGAACAGCTGGCCGTCCTCCACCAGGACCTTGAGGTAGTCGGCCCCCTCGGCGATCCTGGCCTCGACAAACGCCGCGATCTCCTCCGCCCGAGTCGCGGTGGGCCACGGCGGGTCGCCTTCGCCCTTCCGCAGTTGGTGCGGATGCCCGCCTTCGGGGGTGAGCCCGATGGAGGGAGAACGCACGTCGGCGAAATCATTCGAGGCCGCGGCTTTGCGGCGCAACGGAATCATCTGCTCCGGCATGGAGAGCATGTCGAATTCTGTGGTGACCCCGAACGTCAGCGCCTGCCGGAGCGACGGCGCGTCGGTGTGCGTGTGCGCGTCGATAAAGCCGGGCAGCAGGGTGGCCCCGGTGCCGTCGATGAGCTCGACGCCGTCGGGGCGGGCACCGCCGACGCTCGCGATCCTGCCGTCGGCGACCTCGACGTCCACGATCCCGAGCGAGTTCTCGCCGTCGAAGACGCGTGCGCCAGTGATGACGAAGTGATTCACGGAGACCTCCCGGCAGGGGTATGCGGTGGTGATTCCGGAACCGTAAGCGGCGATGATCTTGGTGCCAAGAAGGCACTTTTCGGGTAGCTGGTGAGGTCCGGGTAACCGGGAAGGTCAATCAGGAGAAGCGGTTTCGGTCTGATGGGCGCATTCCGCGCGGGTGCTTTCGACTGTGGCATCTCCGCAGAGCGAAACGGACAACCTCGATGGTCCCGCTGTCCTTGGCGTCGAGAAGCCCTTTCGTCGGAAAGTCCACTGTGGAATGCCGGATGATCGCGAAGGAAGTGTGCTGAGAAGACAATTCCGCCCCTGGCGTGGTTGCCAGCGTAAAGGTGCTCTCCCGCGACGGCGGCCATCTCGCCCCGCGCGATCCACGTCAGGCCGGTTCGCGGCGGTAGTGCCGTGCACCTAGGTGACGCGTCCGGTGCGCGCGGTTCCAAGCGAGCCGCCCGCAAGGGGAGAAGCACTATCCCCGCTGACCTATCCGTCTCAGCTCGGCCCGAGAGATCCCTGCCGGTCAGTCGCGGCCCAGCTGGCTTGTCCGGCGGTCCTAGGCCTCACTCGCTCGGCCCGAGAGATCCCTGCCGATCGCCGTGCGCCCGCTGGCTCGTTCGACGGTCCTCGGTCTCACTCGCTCAGCCCGAGAGATCCCCGCCGGTCAGTCGCGCCCCCCGCTGGCTCGCCCGACGGTCCCCGGCCTCACTCGCTCAGCCCGAGAAGCCCGCCGACCAACCGCACCCCCGGCCACCCTCACCACCCGGCACAACCGCTCAACCTCGGCAAACACCCCTTGCCCGCCTGCCATGCGTGATGTATACATCTTGTCCATGAGCAGTGTACGACAGGCTGGGCGGGCCGGTTCCGCGCAGGACGTCACCTATCGGTTCCTCAAGCAGCGCATCGCCGAGCTCCCGCGCGACGGCGGGACTTTCCTCACCGAATCGGAGGTCGCCGAGGCGGCCGGGACGTCCCGTACTCCGGTGCGGGAGGCTCTGCTGCGGCTCGAGGCCGAGGGCTTCCTCGAGATCGTGCCGAAGAAGGGCGCGTTCGTGCCGCCGATCTCCGACGCGGAGGTGCGGGCGGTGATGGAGGCGCGCGAGCTCGTCGAGGATTCGTGCGTCCGCAAGCTCGCCGAGCGCGTCGACGAGGCCTTCCTCGCCGAGCTGGACGACATTCTCGCGAAGCAGCGCGAGGTGGTCGACGAACCGGTGCGGTTCATCGAGTTCGACCGCGCGTTCCACCGCGCGATCGTGCGGCGGGCGGGAAATCCGGTGCTGGCCGAGTTCTACGAATCGTTGCGGGACCGGCAGGTTCGGATGGGGTTGCGCGCGGTGGCGGGCAGTGAAACCCGCGCCGAAACGGTGCTGGCTGAGCACGCGGCGATCGTCGAAGCCTTGCGCGGCGGCGAGCCGGCGGCGGCCGGAGAAGCGCTGGCGAAGCATTTGTCCAGCACGATGACGGCGTTGCGGGTCGGGGAGCGGCTGTGAAGGTCGCGCTGGTGCAGCTGGCCAGCCCGCCGGACGAGACGGCTGCGGACCGCCGGGTGCGGGCCGGGCAGCTGGTGGAGTCGGCGCGCGGGGCCGAACTGGTCGTGCTGCCGGAGTTGTGGGCTGCTGGGTACTTCTCGTTCGACGCGTATCCGGACGAGGCGGAAACCCTAGACGGGCCGACGGTCACGGCGGGGCGCGAATGGGCGCGCAGGCTGGGTGCGTATGTGCATCTCGGCAGCCTGGTGGAGCGGGACGCCGCCGGGCGGCTGTTCAATACCGCGGTGTTGCTCGCGCCGGACGGCACGATCGCGCATACCTATCGCAAGGTGCACGTCTTCGGCTATGCCTCGCGCGAGGCGGAATTGCTCACGCCGGGCGAAACACTCAGCGTCGCGGCAACGGAACTCGGGCCGATCGGCGCGACGACCTGTTACGACCTGCGGTTTCCCGAGTTGTGGCGCGGGCTGGTGGACCGCGGCGCGAAGACGGTCGTGGTTCCGGCCGCGTGGCCGGCGGCGCGGCGCGAGCACTGGCGCATGTTCACCTCGTGCCGTGCGGTGGAAGAGCAGGTCGTGGTGATCGCGGTGAACGCGGCCGGCACGCAGCGCGGCGGCGTCGAGCTGGCCGGTACCAGCCGGATCGTCGATCCGTGGGGCACCGTGCTGGCGGAGGCGGGCAGCGGCGAGGAAGTGCTGCGCTGCGAAATCGATCAATCCATTGTGGACACGGTGCGGGCGGAGTTCCCGGTGCTGGCCGATCGGCGATGGCCGGTGTCCACAGCAGACTTCACGGGAGCGGGAGTATGACCACGATTGTGCTGCACGTCGCGGGAACCGGGGAGGAACTGGCGTTCGCTCCGGCGCGGCTGGTGGTGGCCGGGTACACCGGAAGCGACGAGGCCGCGGTCGAGGAGCACATCGCCGAGCTGGCGGCGATCGGAGTGCCGCGGCCGGAATCGGTGCCCGCGTTCTATCACCTTGACCCGGAATTGCTGACGACCGAACCGGTGGTCGGTGTGGGCGCGCCGGGGACGTCCGGCGAGGTCGAGCCGGTGCTGATCCGGCATCAGGGCAGGTATTTCCTCGGGGTCGGGTCCGATCACACCGACCGCGACCTGGAGCGGGACGGCGTCGCACTGTCCAAAGCGGCCTGTCCGAAGCCGCTCGGGGAAGTCGTCGCCGAGATCGGGTCCGAAGTGTCCATTCCGGACTGGGACCACGTCGTCGCGGACTCCAGTGTGGACGGTTGCCCGTATCAGAAGGGGGAACTGGCCGCGCTGCGGCATCCGGCGGATCTGCTCGACCGGCTCGGTCCGGTCGAGGGCGATTTCGCGCTGTACTGCGGCACTCTGCCGCTGCTCGGCGGCGAGTTCACCTATGGCGCGTACTGGCGCGTCCACCTGGAACTGCCCGGCGGTCCGACCCTGACCCACGCGTACGAAACGAAACAGAGGAGCGAGTGATGCGCAGCGGAGCCGACTATCTGGCCGCACTGAAAGGCCCCCGGCGGATCTACCTCGACGGCGCGCCGGTCGAGGACGTCGCCCACCACCCGGCGTTCGCGCCGATCGCGAAGACCATCGCCGAACTGTTCGACCTCGCGGCCGACCCGGAGTCCGGCATCTCGGTCACCGACCCGGCGACCGGGTCCACAGTGAACCGGCTCTTCACGCCGCCGCGCAGCCGCGAAGACCTGAAGGCATACCGTGAAGCGGCGACCACCTGGGCGCGGCACACGCACGGCTGGGTCGGCCGCAGCCCGGACCACGTCGGCGCGTTCGTCGCGGCGTTCTCCGCGCACCCCGAGGCATTCTCGCAAGGCGAGCGGGACTTTTCCGCCAACATCGCGGCGTACCACAAGCGCGTGCTGGAGGAGAATCTGTACGTCTCCTACGCGATCATTCCGCCGCAGGTTTCGCGGGCGACCACCGCGCACGCCTGGGAAGGCGACTTGATCCAGGCCGGCGTCGCGGAGGAGCGCGAGGACGGCATCGTGATCCGCGGCGCGCAGATGCTCGCGACCGGCGGTGCGGTGGCCGACGAGATCTTCGTGTCCTGCATCAAGCCGCTCGGGCCGGAGGACGCCGACTTCGCGCTCGGCTTCGCGGTTCCCGTTGACGCGGAAGGCCTTAAGCTCTACTGCCGCCGTCCGTACGCCCCGGCCGCCACGAGTGAATACGACTACCCGCTCACCTCGCGCTACGACGAAACCGACGCGCTGGTGGTCTTCGACGACGTCTTCATTCCGTGGGACCGCGTGTTCGTCTACCGGGATGTCGCGGGATTGCGGCGACAGTTCTTCGACACCGGAGCGCACGTTTTCGGCAACTGGCAGGCGCAGATCCGGTTCATGGTGAAGACGCAGTTCATCGCCGGGCTCGCGCGCAAGGTCGCGGCGGTCAACGGAGTCGACAAGTTTCCCGGCGTGGTCGAGAAGCTCGGCGAGCTGGCGAGTCTCGCGTCCATTGTGGAGTCGGCGGTGCTGGCCGCGGAGTACACCGCAGAACCGGACAGCAACGGCATGTGGCGGCCCGGCTCTCGCGCAGTGTACGGCGCGATGGGGCTGCAGGCCGAGCTGTACCCGCGGCTGCTGGCGATCCTGCGCGACCTGGTCGGCGGCGGGGTGCTGCAGGTGCCCTCCAGCGTCGCGGACCTGACGAACCCGGAGACCCGCGCCGATATCGACAAATACATTTACAGCCCGTCCGCGCCCGCGGAGGAGCGGGTGAAGCTGTTCAAGCTCGCCTGGGACGTCGTCGGCAGCGAATTCGCCGGACGCCATCACCAGTACGAGATGTTCTACGCCGGCGCGCCGTTCGTGGTGAAGGGCTACGCCTACCGCAACTACGGCTTCGACGGCGCGCTCGCCGACATCGACGCCTTCCTCTCCAGCTACGACCTCGACGGAGCGATCACCCGATGAACAAACCGGAACACGAATTCTTCCCGGTGACCGACGTCGCTTTCACGGTGTGCCCTGGCGACGACCCGAAGATCACCGAGCGGATTCTCGCCAAGGACCCGGAAACCGGCGTCGCCACCCGGATCCTGCGTTACGAACCGGGTGCCGATTCGACGCCGATGGGCGTGCAGAAACACGATTTCTGGGAGGAGGTCTACATTCTCGAGGGCTCGTTCACCGACCTCACGCTCGGCCGCACGTTCACCGCGGGGATGTACGCCTGCCGTCCGCCGGGCATGCCGCACGGCCCGTGGCGGACCGACGAGGGGGTCGTCACGTTCGAGGTCCGCTACCCCGCCTGAACCCGCTCGTGGGCGCTTGCCGCGGTGAGCGCCCACGAGACCCTCTCAAGGGAGAACTCCCATGCTTACCACTTCGTCGACTTCCTCGGCCGAGGTCGACCCGATGACGATGCGCCGCACGATGGGGCGTTTCGCCACCGGCGTCGCGGTGGTCACCACCCGGGCGGCGGGGGTGCCGCACGGGATGACCGTCAACTCGCTGACGTCGGTTTCGCTCGACCCGCCGCTGCTGCTGGTGTGCCTGACGACCGGCGCGCGCAGCACTGACGCGGTCATCGAGGCGGGCCGGTTCGCGGTCAACATCCTGTCCGCGCGCCAGGAACAGCTCGCGCTCCGCTTCGCCCGCCGCGGCGAGGACCACTTCGCCGGGCTGGACGTGACCGAGGGCCGCCACCGCGTTCCGGTGATCCCGGACGCCTTCGCGCACCTCGAATGCGACGTCGAGCGCCATCTCGTCGCCGGCGACCACGTGGTCGTGTTCGGGCACGTGCGCAGCGTGTGCGAGCGCGACGGCGAACCGCTGGCGTTCCACGGGGGACGGTTCGCGGACCTCGCCGACCGGGCCAACGAGCCCGTGCACTGGTTCTTCTGAAGCAGTTCCCAGGGGGGAACCCGCCTCGGTGGCTGCGCCAACAGCCACCGAGGCTTCCGGTACCAGCACTTCATCCGCGTCACGGACCCTCCGACCACAGGAGCCGAAATGGCCGATACCTCTCGCGAACGTAACAGAAAACGCCCGCACACGCGGCTGGGGGTGGTGGCGGCCTCAAGTCTCGCCGGCACCGCCGTCGAATGGTACGACTTCTTTCTGTACGGCACCGCGTCCACTTTGGTCTTCAACAAACTGTACTTTCCTTCGCACGACCCATTGGTCGGCACGGTTCTCGCCTTCGCGACTTACGCGGTCGGCTTCCTCGCCCGGCCGCTGGGCGCGGTGGTGCTCGGCCATCTCGGCGATCGCAAGGGACGGCGGTCGACGCTCATCGCCAGCCTGCTGCTGATGGGTGCGTCGACTTTCTTGATCGCTCTGCTGCCCACCTACGAGGCGGTCGGCGTCCTTGCGCCGCTGCTGCTCGTCGTTTGCCGTCTGGTGCAAGGGTTTGCGCTCGGCGGCGAGTGGGGCGGAGCGGTGCTGCTGGTGTCCGAGCACGGCGGCAGTGCGCGTCGGGCTTTCTGGTCTTCGTGGCCGAATGTCGGGCCACCGCTGGGAAACCTGCTCGCTGCCGGAGTGCTGGCAGTGCTCGGCGGGGTGATGCCCTCGGCGCAGTTCCTCTCGTGGGGCTGGCGGATCGCGTTCGGACTGTCAGCGGTACTGGTTTTGATCGGGTTGTGGCTGCGGCTTTATGTCGCGGAGACTCCGTTGTTCAAGGATGCTCCGAAGCCTAAGGGCCTGCCTGCCGGTGTGGTGGTCCGCAAGCATTGGCGCAGTGTGCTTCTCGCTGCCGCGACGCGGTTCGGGGAGAATGCCGGGTTCTATCTGTTCTCGCTGTTCGTCATCACTTACGTCACGACTGTGCTCAAAATGGACAGTTCGGTCGGGTTGACGGCGGTGCTGGTCGGGCAGGCGTGCGCGGTGGTGACGATCCCGCTGTTCGCCCTGCTGGCCGACCGGATCGGACGACGGCCGATCTACGTGGTGGCTTCGGTGGCGACGATCGTGTGGGCGTTCGTGTTCTTCGCGCTGGTCGACACGCGGAATCCGGGCTTGATCACGGTCGCGGTGGCCGGCGGGTTGCTGATCTTCGCCGCGTACAGCTCGGTGATCGGGGCGTTCTTCGCGGAGTTGTTCCCGACTGAGGTGCGGTACTCCGGGGTTTCGCTGGCCTACAACCTGGCGTCGGTGCTGGCGGGCTCGCTCGCGCCGATCATCGCTATCGGGTTGTGCGCGAAGTTCGGCACCGGGTATGCGATCGGGGTCTATCTGGCGGTGATGGGGTTGATTTCGCTCGTGGCTTCGTTGCTGGCCAAGGAGACGAAGTCGGTGGATCTTGGTTCGGTGGACGGGAAAACGAAGGAGGAAGTCCGTGCACCCGTTGAATGAGTATCTGGACATTTACGGTCGTGGCGAGGAGGACCTTCTGGACGGTGAGCGCGAGCAGATCGCGGCCGCCGACGCCGATTACGACACGGACAAACACTGGGCGTTCGAGATCAAGCCCGAGGAGTGCGCGCTGATCGTGGTGGACCTCCAGGAGGATTTCGTCCGCCCGGACGGGCCGATGCGGGTGCCGGAGGCGTACCGGCAGCTGCCGCGGGTGCAGGCGCTGATCGAGGCGTGCCGGGCGGCCGGGGTGCCGGTGCTGTACACCGAGCACACCATCGCTCAGGATGTCGCGCACGATTTCCCCGCCTTCTGGCCGCCGATCGCGAACGGTGCGATCGCGGAGGGAACGCCTGGAGCGAAGCTGTATCACGGGTTGAAGCCGCGCGACGACGAGCGCGTGATTTCCGCGAAGCACACCTACGATTCCTTCGCGGGCACGGATCTCGACTACGCGTTGCGATGCCAAGGAATCCGGACACTGATCGTATGCGGCACACTCACGAACTTCTGCTGCGAATCCACCGCCCGGACCGGCTATTTCCTCGGCTACCACATCGTGTTCGGTTCGGACGTCAACGCGACCGACAACGCCGAAGCACACCGCGCCACCCTCCGCACCATTCGACGCGGTTTCGGCCGCGTAATGGATCACCAAGCGATCATGACCGCGCTGAGCGAAGGCGACACCCTTCACCACGAAGCAAAACTCAAGACAGCGCCTTGACATCCAGCAACTGATTCACATGCGCGGTGAGCGCCGCGGCCTGGTCGAGATCGATCTCCCGGAACGTCACCGTATCCCGGCCAGGCCGGAGTTGCCCGACCTTCCACAGCGAGGCCGACGCGACAGTGGCGATCACCGCGAACCCGCCCGAGGTATTGCTGTCCGGGCACAGCACGGTGAGCACGTCGCCGTAGGCCAGGATGCCGCCGGGCGGGTAGCTGGAGTCCAGGAGGTTCGACGGGTGCCCGCCCGCCGCGTCGCCGGACGGGCGGGCCCAGCGGAAGCGGTGCGGGTTGAACCGGATGCCCACCCGGTCCGAGCTCAGGTCGCAGCGCCACGACGCGGCCAGGAAGTCGGCGAAGTCTTCGGCGGTCAGGAAATCCGGGTCGGCGTGCGGGCCGCGGAGGATTTCGATTTCCCAGGCTGTCGGGTAGGCCGGGCGCAGGGAGACCGGGAGGCGGCGCGGGCGGGAAGGAGTCGACGGGAAAGCGTCGAGGATGTCCGCGCGTTCGAGGGCTCGGCCGTCGAGGCCGCCGATTCCGGCGAGCAGGAAGGTCGAGCGCGAGCCGAATACCTCGGGCACGGCGATGCCGCCGGACAGCGCCAGGTACAACCGGTGTCCGGGGCCGCGCAGTACCTCGCAGCCCAACACGTCGCCGGTCTCTACGGGGACCGATTCCCATTGCGGGATGGGGGATCCGTTGAGCGTGACGGTGGTTTCCGGCCCGGTGACAGCGATTCGGCCGGGCGCGAGAACACCTGCTTGGAATCGACCGAGCGGGATCTCCAAAGCGGCTGCGCCGGGGCGGTTGCCGACTAGAAGATTCGCGAGGCGGAAGGCGAGCGAATCGACGGGGCCGGAAGGGAAGAAACCCAGTGATTGCCTGCCGCGCCGGCCCGGGTAGTCCTGCACGGTGGTTTGCAGGCCGGGTTCCAGCACTTCCAACGCCGCGGTCTGAGTCACGGGATTTTCACCAGTTCCTGCGCGGCGACGCGGTCCGCGCGCCGTTTGGCCGCCTCGGCGGCGATGGCCGGATCGGCTTGGACGGCGAGGTGGTCGGCGACCGCGTACCGGCCCGGTTCGATGTCGTAGTCGTAGCGGCCCTCGAAGACCTGCCTGCGCAATTCGATCAGTTCCGCCTCTTCGACGCGGTAGAAGGAAATCCGGTCGCCGGGGTGGATCAGGATCGGGTCCGCGCGGTGTGCGCGCGGACGGCGGACGAGGTCGCAGATCGGCAGCGTCCGGCCGAAAAGCTGGTACGAGCCGGGCGATTCGATCGGATGGACGACCAGGCACGGGCCGCCGAAAGCGACGGCGCCTTCGGGCGTCCAGGAGCGTGCCGGGTTGTATTTCGGGGCTACCAATTCGGAACGCGGGTCGAGGGGGAGCAGCGAAGGCAGGCCGGGGTAGAAGCCGGTGAACGCGTTCCACCACTCGGAATCCAGGATCCGCGAATACAGCGCCTCGCGGTTCGGCAGGCCATTGGAGCGCACGAGATAGTCGACGTTGTTGCCGTCGAGGACATTCGGCGCGTCCGGGCGCGTGGTGATCTGATAGCGTTCCACGGCTTCGCGCGAGGTCGAATCGTCGAACGCGATCGGGAGTTTCACGCGGCGGCTCGGCAGGACGAGCGAGCCGGGCTCGGGGATTTCCCGGTGCAGCCGGTCCATGGCGGCGATCACGGCGTCGTGCTGGATCGTTTCCGGGTCGTAGTGCACGAGCAGCGAACGCAGTCCCGGCGCGACTTCCAGCACGCCGCGCACCGGGTTTTCCTCCAGGCGCCGCGCGGAGGCGTGCGCGAAGAAATTGAGTCCGAGGTCGACCGGAAGCGGCGGCCCGTACTCGACGAGCAGCGCGCGATCGCCCGCGGTCCGGTACGTGACGTCCGGCCGGGCCGGGGCGGGTGCGGGCATCGAGATCTCTTTCCGTTGTGCCGCCGGACATCCGCGGGCGGGGAAGTCCGATCGGGACGGTTTCTACCCACCGGCGCCGGGTTTTGTCCAGAACGTTGGTTCGTCCGGGTGGCGATCGCCCGGCAGCGAGGCGGGCCGCCGGTTACACTTCCGGCCGCCCGATCCGTCCCCGGGAGACATCATGCCGCTTACCGTCCAGATGCTGCTCGAACGCGGCGAACACGGTCTCGAACTCGCCGCCGAGGGTGCGCCTGGTGCGCTCGAGAAGGCGATTACTTGGGCGTTGATCAGCGAGCTGCCGGACCCGTCGCCGTATCTCGAGGGCGGGGAGCTCGTGCTTACCACCGGGTCTCGGCTTGCGCTGGGGGAGGCGGCCAGCCGGGAGTATGTCGGCCGGCTCGTTGCCGGTGGGGCGGTGGCGCTGGGGTTCGGGGCCAGTTCGTTCTATCAGAATGTGCCTGGGGCGCTGGTCGAGGCTGCTGGCGAGGCGGGGTTGCCGGTGCTGGCGGTGCCCGCGACTACGCGGTTCGCGGCGCTGAGCCGGCTTGTCGCGGGGCATCTGTCCGACGAGCGGCAGCGGGAGTTGAATTACGCGGTTTCGGCGCAGCGGGATTTGACTCGGGCGTCGTTGTCGCCGTACTCGGCGCGGGCGATCGCGGAGCGGTTGGCCAAGGCGGTGCGGGGGTGGACGTTGCTGCTGGACGCTGCCGGCGGGTTCCGGGCCGGGGTGCCTGCGGCGCGGATGCATGTGGCGCGGGTGCGGATCGAATTGCCGCGGCTTCGGGATCGGGCCAATTCAGCGAGTCTCAGCATGACTATCGCGGGGGAGTCCGTGGTGGTGCTGCCGCTCGCGGTGCGGGGGCGGGTGCAGGGTTTTCTCGTTGTGGGGAGGTCTACTCCGCTTACTACTGCTGAGCAGGCGATTGTTACTACTGCGGTGTCGTTGTTGTGCGCTGAGTTGCACAGTGCGCGGGGGGTGCTCGACAGCGAGCGGCAGCATCGGTTGGCGGTGTTCAAGGCTGCGGTGGCTGGGGATGTCGGGCTGGCTACGGCTATCGGGGAGGCATTGGACACCGATTTTCCGGAGGGGGATCTTCGGGTGGCGATTTTGGGGGTTCCTTCCGGGTACGAGCGGGAGTTGCTCGAGCATGCCGAGGGGGATCACGGGTTGCGGAGTCTTCGGGCGTTGGTGGCTGAGTGGGAGCGGGGGCGGGTGGTGGTGTTGATGCCGCCTGCTGAAGGGGATACGCGGACGTTGGAAGCGTTGTTGCGGCGGATTCCGTTGGCTCGGGGGGCGGTTAGCGATCCGACTCCTCCTGAGGAGTTGGCTGCTGCTTGGGAGCAGGTGCGGTCGGTGTTTACCAGTTCGCCTGGGGACGCCGGGGTGCTTACTTGCGCTGGGGATGTGGCTACTAGCGGGTTGATGCGGTATCTCGACAATGACGAGGTGCGGGGGTGGGCTCGGGCGTTGCTGGAGCCGGTTACCGATAAGACTGGGGCGGCGAAGATCGATTTGCGGCATACGTTGCGGACGTTCCTGGCGCACAACGGGCAGTCGGATGCTTCGGCTACGGCGTTGGGGATTCATCGGCATACGTTGCGGTATCGGATGGGGAAGGTGGCCGAGGCATTGGGGCGGGAGGTGGATGATCCGGCTGTTCGGGCGGAGTTGTGGATCGCTTTGCAGTTGGATGATCAGTTGTGAAGCTGCTCGTCGCCTGGCGGCGACATTGCGCTCGGGTGGGGGCCCCACACCCCGAAGCTGATTGTGACTACGGCGCGGGGGTGCTTGTCAAGGCGGGAAAGATGCCTTGACAAGCACCCCCGCGCCGTGTTTTTGGCTTCGTATCGGGGTTGGGGTTGGGGTGGGTGCCTCGATGGTTGGGTGCGCTGGCTGCGGTTGGGTGGGTGGTTGGGGCTAGCGCCCCAATGTGGCATTGGGTGCATGTGACGCACCGAATGTGGCATTGGGTGCGTGGGATGCACCCAATGCCACATTGGGTGCGTCGCGGTGGCGGGGTCTTGGGGCTTCGAGGGGCTCCTTGAGGGAATGCTGGTCGTGAGGGGAACCCTGAGGGACTCTGAGTCCCTCAGGGTTCCCCTCACGTCATCGCGGGGGCTTGACGGATTCAGAATTCGGTGGCGGTGATCGTTGTACGGGCTGCTGACCTGCGGTGATGGCGGTGGGTGCTCCGGTTTGGCATCCCTGGGCGGGTCGTTGTCCAACTTGCGCACTACCCGGTCGCGAGTGCGTCGCGCAGTCTTTGTGCACCGCTTCAAAGGGCCGGAGCGGAGGAGAAGTTCAACGGTGAACTGGAGGTGCCCCGATGGGCACGTCGCTGCATCCGCCGCAGCTGGTGACTGGGTCTCGGACTCTCTACCTCGTTTGGGTGCCGGAGGATCCCGACGGCGTCGCGGAGCTGGTTCCGGCTGGGCTTACGCCGGCTGACGATCGGTCTTGCTACATCAATCAGTACGTGGTCGAGGGGGACGCTCAGACGTCGGCCAGCGACGGGGACGACGCGTTCGGTTCGTACTCCCTGACGTATCTCGGAGTGAATCTGTCCGGCTTGGACACCGAGGCGGGCGTTCCGGGGCGGTGGTGGACCGATTACCACAACAGTTCCGAGCCGATGATTCGTTACGCCCGGGAGCACGGCGTTCCGGCGGGTGCGCGGGGAGAGACGACGCTCGATCTCGACGGGGATCGGCTTGTCGCCACCACTTCCGTTGAGGGGCGGCCGATTATCCGGACTACCGCGCGTCTCGCGATCGGCACGCCGCAGCGGGTTACCGGGCAGTTGCGGTATATCACGAGTCGCGGTGGCGAATTCGTCAGCGGGCGGTACGCCTATGTCGCTGACATCGCCGAGGAATTCGCGGTCGAATCCTTCGAATTTCTCGACAAAGAACACCCTACCTACCGGTTGCGGCCTGCCCAACCCTTGCAGGTGACGTTCGGGTTCTACTCCCCGGCCATGTCCTTCGTCTACCCCGGCGGCGAAGGGCCGCTGGGTTCCGAGCACGGCAGCTAAAACCAACAAGGAGCACCGGCAATGGCTCTGCTGGACCGAGCACAGTGGTACGACATCGCCCGCGACACCCAATGGACTCCGCGTTACGTCACCGAGGCGGAGCTGTTCCCGCCGGAGTTGTCCGGCGGCGAGGGGTTGCCTGACGAGGTGTGGGCGACTTATGACGAACCCTACAAGGTGAGTTATCGCGAATACGTCGACATTCAGCGGCAGAAGGACGCCGGGGCGTATTCGGTCAAGGCCGCGTTGGAGCGCGCGGACCTTTATAACAAAGCCGATCCGGGTTGGATTTCCATTCTCAAGGAGCACTACGCGGCCGTCGCGCTGGTCGAGTACGGCGCGTCGTTCCAGGAGTCTCGGTTCGTGAGGTGGTCGAAGGCGCCAGGGATGCGCAACATGGCGACCTTCGGGATGCTGGACGAGATCCGGCACGGCCAGATCCAGTTGTACTTCCCGCACGAGTACGTGAACAAGGACCGCCAGTTCGAGTGGTCGCACGCGGCGATGTTCACCGACAACTGGGTCACCCTCGGCGCACGGCACTTCTTCGACGACGTGATGATGACCCGCGACGCCGTCTCCACCTCGATTTTCGCGAACTTCTCCTTCGAGACCGGCTTCACGAACCTGCAGTTCATCGGGCTTTCCGGCGACGCCGCCAAGGCAGGCGACTTCACGTTCTCCAAGCTGATCCAGAGCATCCAGTCCGACGAGGCCCGGCACGCGCAGCTCGGCACGCCGCTGCTGCAGATGCTGATCGAGAACGGGCAAAAGGACGTCGCGCAGAAGAAGATCGACATCGCGTTCTGGCGCTCGTACCGGCTGTTCACCATTCTTTCCGGAATTCCCATGGACTACTACGTCCCGCTGGACGTGCGCGAGGCGTCCTTCAAGGAATTCATGGAGGAGTGGATCGTCACCCAGTTCATGCGTTCGCTGGAGGACCTCGGCCTCTCCAAGCCGTGGTACTGGGACATTTTCCTGCGCGACATCTCCGAGCACCACCACGGCCAGCACCTCGGCACCTACTCGTGGCGGCCGACGCTGTGGTGGGACCCGGCGGCGGGCGTCAGCCCGGAGGAGCGCGACTGGCTGGAGGAGAAATACCCCGGCTGGAACGGCACCTTCGGAAAGGTATGGGACGTCCTGATCGACAACTTCGCCAACGACCGTCCGGAAAAGACGGTGCCGGGCACGCTGCCGATCATCTGCAACGTCTCGCAGCTGCCGATCGTCGGCACGCCTTCCCAGACGCTGCGCGACATTTCGCTGGTCCACGAAGGACGGCGCTACCACTTCGCGTCCGAAGTGGACAAGTGGATCTTCGAGGACGACCCGGAGCGCTACCGGCACCACAAGAACCTCGTCGACCGGTTCCTCGGCGGCGAGATCCAGCCCGCGGACCTCGGCGGCGTCCTGGAGTACATGGGCCTCGGCTCGGTCGGCCCCGGCGGCGACGACGCGCACGGCTTCGCCTGGGTCGACACCTACCGCAAGCAGCTCGTCAAGGCTGGCTGAAAGGAACGCTGATGGCCACCATTCCGCTCGCCGTGCATTTCGACGGCGACTTCGTGCTCAAACTGCTCCCCGCGGACAGCGAGCACACGATGGACGAACTCGCCGCCGCGGCGGCCGAGAACTCGGTCGGCATCCACGTGCCTGACCAGCCCGGCCGGACGCTTCGGGTGCGCCGCCAGGGCGACGCGCAGCCGTTCGAGCGGGCCAGCACCGTCGCGGCGGCCGGTCTCGGGCCGACCGAATGCGTCGAAGTCTATTTCGAGTGAGGAGGACCGGATGAGCACCACTGAACCCATCGCCGACCCGGTCGGCCCGGTCCTCCAGGTCGGCGAGGTGGCGCGCGCTGTCGCCGACGCCGCCGTGACCGACAACCCGGGCTGCCGGGTCGACATCCGCGACCGCGGTTCGTACGTGCGGGTCGAGGTCGAGGGCGGGGAATGCGTCCTGCGCCGCGAGACCATCGCCGAGGAGCTCGGCCGCCCGTTCAAGATGTCCGAGCTGGAGCTGATCATGCCCTCGTTCGTCGGGCGGATCGAGACCGGCGGCGACGTCTTCCGCTTCTACCTGGGCACCGCTGCCCGCAAGGAGGCCCTGTCGTGAGCACCCCGCTCAAGCCGCTCAAGACCTGGGGGCACCTCGCCGCCCGCCGGCGCAAGCCGAGCGAGTACGAGATCGTCTCCACCAACCTGCTCTGGCACACCCGCGACCCCGAGCAGCCGTGGGACGTCGGGCACACCGGGTTCATGGCGGATTTCTACCGCCGCTACCGCAACCAGAGCCCGATCACCCACCCGGACTGGAACGCCTTCCGCGACCCGGACGAGCTGGTGTACCGGACGTACAACATCCTTCAGGACGGCCAAGAGTCCTATGTGGATGGTCTGCTCGACCAGCACGACGCCGAGGGCCACGACCGCGGCCTCTCGCCGGAGTGGGTCGCGATGCTGGCGCAGCTGTACACGCCGAGCCGGTACCTGCTGCACACCATTCAGATGGCCAGCGCGTACCTCGTGCACATGGCCCCGGCCAGCACGATCGCCAACTGCGCGGCGTTCCAGGCCGCGGACTCGCTGCGCTGGCTGTCCAATGTGGCCTACCGCACCGCGGAGCTGCGGCAGGCGCATCCGACCGCCGGGTTCGGCGAGCGCGAACGCGAGCTGTGGGAGGAACTTCCTGCCTGGCAAGGGTTCCGCGAGCTGATGGAACGCCAGCTGACCACTTTCGACTGGGCCGAGGCGTTCGTCGCGCTCAACGTGGTGGCCAAGCCGGCCTACGACGAGATCGTGCTGCGCCAGCTCGGCGTCAGCGCCCGGCGGCACGGCGACGTGCTGCACGCGCTGCTGGCCGAATCGGCGTTGCGGGACAGCGAGCGTTCGCGCCGCTGGACCGAAGCGCTGGTCACCCAGATGTCCGAAGTGGACTCGAACGTCGCGCAGCTGCGCGAGTGGGTCGCGAAATGGCAGCCGCTCGCGGTCGCCGCGATCGAGGCGTACGGCGCGGAGGTCGCGGAAAACGCCGAAGCGGCGGAGAACGCGATCGGCGCGGTCCGGGCGTTCCAGCGGCAGCTCGGCATCGGAGGCTGAACCGGCCATGACGACCGAACACCAAGTCCTCCTGCGGGGGACCGGCGTTCGCTTTCCTTGCGCGGAGGGCGACACGCTGCTGCGTGCCGCCCTCCGCGCGGGGGTCGGTCTCAGCTACGAGTGCAACAGCGGAGCCTGCGGAAGCTGCCGGTACGAACTGTTGGAGGGCGACGTCCGCACGCGCTGGGCGGACGCACCCGGCCTCAGCGCCCGCGATCGGCGCAAGGGCCGCAGGCTGGCGTGCCAGAGCGAACCGGTGAGCGACTGCGTGGTCGACCTGAGTTCGGTGCCGGAACCCGCGCCGCACCTGCCGATCCGGCAGCGCGCCCAGCTGCGCGACGTGCACCGGCTCACCCACGACATGGCCGAATTCGTGTTCACCGCGGAAAAGCACGCCGCGTTCAGCGCCGGCCAGTACGCGATGCTCGGGTTCCCCAGCGGCATCGAACGCGCGTACTCGATGAGCAATCTCGGCAACTGCCAGCGGGAATGGAAATTCGTCGTCAAGCGGTCGCCAGGCGGGAAAGCGACGTCGATCCTGTTCGACGGGCTAGACCTCGGCGAGACGATCGAACTGGACGGCCCGTACGGGCAGGCGTACTACCGCGCTGGCGACGACCGTGACATCGTTTGTGTCGCAGGAGGTTCCGGGCTCGGCGCGATGGCGAGCGTCGTGCTCGGCGCGGCCGCGCAGGCCGACGCCGGTGAGCGCACCGTCCATTTGTTCTGCGGCGGCCGTGCGCCGCGCGATTTGCACATTCCGGAAGCGATGGCGATGGCGCAACGCCGGTTGCGCGCACTCCATGTCCACACTGCAGTGTCCGAACCGGACAGCGCGGATTCCGAATCGCACCAAGGGTTTGTGCACGAGGCCGTGGTCGCGAAGCTGGGCGAGACGCTGACGGACTTCACCTACTACGCCGCCGGGCCGCCCGCGATGACCGACGCGCTCGCCCGCGCGCTGGTGCTGGACGGCGGGCTCGCCGCCGACCGGCTCCATTTCGACCGGTTCAGCTGAGAAAGGAGCTTCCGCATGGGTTACGTGCGGGTGTGCAGCCTCGACGACGTCTGGGAAGGCGACATGGAGTCGTTCGAGGTGGGGGGCAAGGAGGTGCTGATCGCCCACCTCGACGGCGGCGACGTCGTCGCGACCCAGGCGATCTGCCCGCACCAGCAGGTCGAACTGGTCGAGGGCGAGCTGGACAAGAAGACCCTCATGTGCAAAAGCCACCTGTGGACGTTCGACCTCACCACCTGCCAGGGCATCAACCCCGGCCACGCGCGACTCGCGCGGTACCCGGTGCGGCTCGAGGGCGACGACGTCTACATCGACCCCGACGGGGACACCCCGAAGATCGCGCATTCCTGACAGATCTCCCGGAAGACCTCCCGAAAGACTGCCTGAAAGACCGCCTGAAAGACAAGGAAAAGCACTCATGGTTGCCATCAACTGCGACATGGGCGAGGCCTACAGCATCTATCGCTGCGGCGACGACGAGGGCATCATGCCCTACATCACGGTCGCGAATGTCGCCTGCGGTTTCCACGCCGCCGACCCGGTCGTCATGCGGCGGACAGTCGCGCTGGCGCACGAGCATTCGGTGAAGGTGGGCGCCCACCCGTCGTTCCCGGACCGCGACGGGTTCGGCAGGCGGGAACTGAAGATGGAACCCGAGGAACTCACCGCCGCGGTCGTGTACCAGGTCGGCGCGCTGACCGGATTCCTGGCCGAGCACGGCATGCCGCTCAACCACATCAAACCGCACGGCGCGCTGTACGGCCTGGCCTCGCGGGACGAGACGGTCGCGCGGGCGATCGCCGAGGCGGCCGACGTCTTCGACGCGCCGCTGATGGGCATGGCCAACACCATGCACGAAAAGGTGTGGGGCAAGCGCAGCCAGGGCTTCATCGCCGAGTACTACACCGACCTGGACTACCGCGCCGACGGTTCGCTCATCATCACCCGCGAGCACGTCGCTTACGATCCGGCGATCGCCGCCGAACGGTCCGTGCGCGCGGTGACCGAGGGGCTCGCGACCTCTGTGGACGGTCAGGATATCCCGATGCGCGCGGACTGCATCTGCGTGCACTCCGACACTCCTGGCGCGGTGGATCTGGCGAAAAGCGTGCACGACGCCTTGACTCCGTACCTGACCTGATTTCAACTGACTGTTCCTGCCGAACCGAGCGCGAGGTGACGCTGATGTCCCGTCTCGAAGTGGTTTCGCCCATTCCCGGGGTCTTCTACCGCAAGCCCGATCCGGACAGCCCGGATTTCGTGAAGCCCGGCCAGAAAGTCGGCGCGGACGACACGGTCGGGCTGGTCGAGGTGATGAAGTCCTTCTACCCGGTGCCCGCCGGCACGGCCGGGACCGTCGTGGAGTTCGCCGCCGAGCCCGAGGCGGTCGTGGACGCGGGCCAGTCGCTCGTGGTGCTCGAGGTGGACGCATGAAACGGTTGCTGATCGCCAATCGCGGCGAGATCGCGGTCCGGATCATCCGCGCGGCCAACGACCTCGGGATCGAGACGGTCGCGGTCGTCAGCGAGGCGGACCGCAGCGCCACGCACGCGCTGCTCGCCGACCAGGTCGTCCCGATCGGCCCGGCCCCGGCGACGAAGAGCTATCTGGTGGCGGACGCGATCCTCGCCGCGGCAAAGGAGAGCGGCGCGGACGCGGTGCACCCGGGCTACGGATTCCTTTCCGAGCGCGCGTCGTTCGCCGCCGCGGTGGCGGACGCGGGGCTGACGTTCGTCGGCCCGGATGCCTCGGTCATCGAGCAGATGGGGGACAAGGTCCGCGCGCGGCAAGTCGCGCAGGCGGCCGGAGTGCCGACGGTGCCCGGGACGCCCGGCGGAGTGTCCGATGTGGCCGAAGCGGTCGCGGCGGCGGACGAGATCGGGTATCCGATCATGCTCAAGGCCGCGGCGGGCGGTGGCGGCCGGGGTATCCGGGTCGTCGCCGACGAGGCCGAGTTGAAGGTCGCGTTCCCGCAGGCTTCCGGCGAGGCGGCGAGCGCTTTCGGCGACGGGCAGATGTATCTGGAGCGGTTCGTGCGGGCCGCGCGGCACGTCGAGGTGCAGGTGCTCGGCGACGGTTCGGAGACGGTGCACGTCTTCGAGCGCGAGTGTTCTTTGCAGCGACGGCGGCAGAAGGTGGTCGAGGAAGCGCCGTCGCCGGGCATCGACGAGCGGATCCGGACCGAGATGACGTCCGCGGCCGTGCGGCTGTGCAAAGAGGTCGGCTACCGCAGCGCGGGCACGTGCGAGTTCCTCGTGGACGACGACACCGGCGAGTTCTTCTTCATCGAGATGAACACCCGGATCCAGGTCGAGCATCCGGTCACCGAGCTGATCACCGGGATCGACCTGGTCGCCGAGCAATTGCGGATCGCGGCCGGGGAACCGTTGCGGTTCCGGCAATCGGACGTGACCAAGCGCGGTCACGCCGTTGAATTCCGGGTGTGCGCCGAGGATCCGGACCGGAATTTCCTTCCTGGACCCGGTAAAATCGGCGACGTGCGGCTTCCGGGCGGTCCGTGGGTCCGTACCGACACGTGGCTCGCCCCGGGCAGTCAGGTGCCGCCGTTCTACGACTCGTTGGTGGCCAAGGTCGTTGTGTGGGGCGACGACCGGACGACCGCGTTGCGCCGGGCGAAGCGGGCACTGTCCGAATTGGTCGTCGAAGGCGTTCCCACCACCACGACGCTGCTCATCGAACTCCTTGGGCAGCAATGGTTCGCCGACGGCGCGTTCACCACCGGGACGCTCGAAGAATGGCTCGGCCGGCGAGCGGAGGCGAGCGCATGAGTGGCACGACGCCCGGCCGCTACAGCTGGGGCGGAGACGAGCACATTTTCGTCGAACTGGCCGAGGAAATGAGCCTGCAGGCCAACTTCCGCGCGATGGCGATCACCACGTCGCTGCGCGAGAACCGGCCGGACGGCGTCGTGGAGATCTGCCCGGCGAACGCGTCTTACCAGGTCCGGTACAACCCGGACGTCATCGAACCGCGCACGCTGATGGCGCATTTGCGCGATATCGAGGAGAAGGTCGGCGACGCGGCGGACTTCAGCCTTGCTACCCGTGTGGTCGAGATTCCGGTGCTGTACCAGGATCCGTGGACTACCGAAACGCTGATTCGATTCCGCGATCGGCACCAGGACCCGGATGCCACCGATATCGAGTACGCCGCGCGGATCAACGGCTACGCCGGGGCCGACGAATTCATCGCGGCACACAGCGGTGCGCCGTGGTTCGTCTCGATGGTCGGCTTCGTCGCCGGCCTGCCGTTCATGTACCAGATGGTGCCTCGGGAACGGCAGATCGTCGTGCCGAAATACCTGCGACCGCGCACGGACACTCCTAAGCAGACAGTCGGATACGGCGGCTGTTTCAGTTGTATTTACTCGGTTCGCGGGGCGGGCGGGTATCAGATGTTCGGCATCACGCCCGCGCCGATTTACGATCCGGCGCAGGAACTTCCGGACTTCGGCGATTTCATGGTGTTCTTCCGGCCCGGCGACATCGTGCGGTTCAAGCCGATCGACCGGGACGCCTACGACGACTGCGTCAAGGAGGTCGAGGCCGGGACGTTCCGGATCCGTTCGCGTCCGGTCGACTTCGGGCTGCGCGAGTACCTCGACGATCCGGACGGCTTCACCGCGGGACTGATGGAGGTGCTCGATGCCGATTGAGGTCCGCCAGCCCGGGCTGGCCACGACGATCCAGGACGCCGGCCGCAACGGTTATTACGACGTAGGCATCCCGCCCTCGGGCGCGCTCGACCAGTACTCGTACTCGGTCGCGAATCGCCTGGTGGGAAACGATCCCGGCGAGGCGGCACTTGAATGTGTCTACCTGGGACCGGAGCTGCGCTTCACCGAGGACACGGTCATCGCGATCACCGGCGCCGAGCTTCCGCCGAAGCTCAACGGCGAGGAACGGCCGCTGTGGGAAGCGTTCGCGGTGAAGGCGGGCGACGTGCTCACGTTCGGGTTCTGCAAACGCGGTGCTCGCGCGTACATCGCGGTCAGCGGCGGCATTGATGTCCCCTTGGTGCTGGGCAGCCGATCCACCTACGGATTGGGCAAACTCGGCGGTATCAGCGGTGCTCCATTGGTTGCCGGAGATGTCATCCCGGTCGGCACCGGCGCTGGTGTTCCAGGGCGTTCGCTGCCGGAATCCTTGCGCCCGGCTTTGTCGAAGGAAATCGAAGTCCGCGTGGTGATGGGACTTTACGACCACGTGCTCACCGACGCGGGGCGCGCGACATTCCTGGACACCAACTGGACGCTCACGCCGGTCGCCGACCGCGTCGGTTTCCGTTACCAGGGCGCGCAATTGGAAACGAAGCCGCGCACGCCTCCGTTCGGCGCCGGGCAGGACCCGTCGAACATCGTGGACGCGCCTTATCCGATCGGCTCGATCCAGGTCCCCGGCGGTGTCGAACCGATCATCCTGCACCGAGACGCGGTCTCCGGCGGCGGGTACATGATGGTCGGGACCGTCCTCAGTGGAGACTTGGACCTGGTGGCGCAGTCCGCGCCGAATACCAAGACCCGTTTCGTGGCAGTCGACCTGGACGAAGCCCTCGCGATTCGCCGCGACTACCGTGCCCGCACTCAGCAGGCCGCTGATTCCCTGAGCTGACAAGGAGTTCTCATGCCGCACGTTCAGATCGACTGGTTCCCCGGTCGCACCACCGAACAGAAACGCGAGCTGGCCGAGGTGCTGACCCGCGAGATCTGCCGGATCGGAAACTGCGCCCCGGAATCGGTCGGCATCGTGTTCACCGACGTCGACACCGCGAACTGGGCGCGGGCGGGCAAGCTCTTCTCGGACAGCTGATGGCCGCCCTTCGCTCTCACGTCCTCATCGACGCCCCTGCCGACGCGGTGTGGCAGGTGATCGGCGACGTCGCGTCGGTCGCCGAGTGGTTCCCGTCGATGAAGTCCTCGACCGGCGATCCACAGCACCGCGCTGTGGTCCTAGGGGACGGCTCAGTCCTGGAAGAAGCCGTCGTCACCCACGACCCAGCCCAACGGCGGCTGCAGTACCGGGTAACCGGCGGCGATCTCCCCATCACCGCCCATCTCGGCACCGTAGACGTGCTGGAGATCGACCCGGGCCGGTCGATCGTCGTATACAGCACCGAAATCACGCCGGACTCGCTCGCCGACGCCTTCGACGCCGCCATCAGCGAGGCCGTCGCTGGCCTGCCCGCTCACCTGTCCTGAGGTCCGTGAAGGGCTCCTTGAGGGAATCAGATTCCCTCAAGGAGCCCTTCACGGACGTTCCACGAGCCGGTAGCCGGAGCCGTGGGAGACCAGGCGGCCGCCGGTGGGCGGGGTGAAGTGCGTGCCCAGCACGAGAGCGCCCGAATCGGCTAGCTCGGCCAGGAGACGGCGGCGGGTTTTCTCGGATTCCGCCGGATCGATGTCCACCGAAGCGCCGATCTCCGGGTGCGCGAACTGCAGCGGATGATGCACCGCGTCCCCGGTGATCAGCGCGGTTTCGCCGGAGCTGGTCAGTTCGACCGAGACGTGCCCGGGGGTGTGGCCGGGCGTCGGCAGCAACCGCACGCCGGACACGATTTCGAAGCCCTCGGCGGGGATGTCGACCAGGTCCAGCAGCCCTGCACGCTCCACCGGCAGCACGGAATCCTCGAACATCTGCCGCCGCGGTCCGTCCATCTCGTAGCCCGCCCAGAACTCCCGCTCGGCGCGGGCAGTGACGTACCGGGCGGAGGCGAACGTCGGCACCCACTCGCCGTCCTGCTCGCGGGTGTTCCATCCGACGTGGTCGGTGTGCAGGTGGGTGAGCAGCACCAGATCCACGTCGTCCGGCGCGAATCCGGCGGCGGTCAGCGCGTCCAGGTAGCCGGTGTCGAGGTCGTGCCACGCCGGGTTGGCGCGGGTTTTCCCGTTCCCGATGCCGGTGTCCACGAGGATCTTCATCCCGTCCTTCTCGAACGCGAAACTGTGGCTGTGCAGCCGGATCTCGTCGGTCGCGGCGGGAAGCAACCACGCGCCAGTAGCGGCGGGCAGCTCGATCTCGTCGATTCGGCGAACGGTGACGTCGCCGATGGTCCAGGTCACAGGTCCTCCTTAACGCAACATGTTTGCTTTAAGCGACGCTACCGACTACCGTCGCTTAAAGCAAACACTTAGCTTTTAGGAGCACCTGTGCCCGAACTTGCCCCCGACGAGGCCGCCCGCCTGGCCGCCCGCGCCGGATTGCCCCTCGAGGCGGCCCGGCACGCCAGCGTGGCCGCCGTCGCGAACCACATCCACTCCGTGGTGACCGTCCTGCGGGAGCTGGATTTCGGCGACACCGCACCGGCTTCCGCCTACCGCGCTGAGGAGGACGTCCGTGTCGCTGGCTGACCTCACCCTCACCGAAGCCTCCGCCGCGATCCGCGACCGGCGGGTGTCGCCAACGGAGCTGGTCGAGGATGTCCTGACCCGCATCGACGAGGTAGAACCCAGGCTGCACGCGTATGTCTCAGTGGACGCGGAGCGGGCCCGCGCCGAAGCGGCGGAACTTGGCCAGATCCGCGGTCCATTGCACGGCATCCCGATGGGCCTGAAGGACCTGATCGACGTCGCCGGAACCGCGACCACCGCCAGCTCCCAGGTCCGCGCCGGACATCGCGCCGAGAAGGACAGCACCGTCGCCGCCCAGCTCAAAGCGGCCGGAGCGGTCCTCCTCGGCAAAACCCACACGCACGAATTCGCTTACGGTCTCACGACTCCGCAGACGCACAACGCCCGCGACCCGTCCCGCGTCGCCGGGGGATCCAGCGGCGGTTCAGCAGTAGCCGTCGCCGCCGGTGCCGCGACCTTCGCGCTGGGCACCGACACCGGCGGCTCGATCCGGGTCCCGGCCGCGCTGAACGGGGTCGTCGGCCTCAAACCGACCTACGGACTCATCCTCAGGAACGGCGTGACGTCGCTGTCCTGGTCACTGGACCACGTCGGCCCGATCACCCGCACCGTCGAGGACGCCGCGCTCGTGCTGTCCGTCCTCATTGGACAACCGATCCCGGCTGGCGAGGAGCTGACCGGCCTACGCGTCGGAATCCCCGGCAACTACTACTTCGACCACATCGACCCGGCGGTGGAAGCCGCCGTGCGCGAGGCCATCGACTGCCTCGCCGGACTCGGTGCCGAGTTGGTCGACGTCGAAATCCCGATGACCCGCTACCTCCAGGCAACGCACTGGGGCTTGATGGTCCCCGAAGCCACGGCGTACCACGAACGGAGCCTGCGGACCGTGCCCGACCAGTACGCCGCCGACGTCCGCGTCCTGCTCGAAGCCGGCGAGCTGATGAGCGCGGGGGACTACCTGCGCGCCCAACGCGCTCGCACTCTCATGCGGGAGGAATGGACGCGGCTGTTCGAGCAGATCGACGTCCTCGCCGCGCCGACCGTCCCGATGACCGCCGTCCCAGCCGGACAGGAGACGGTCACGTGGTCCGACGGCACCGTCGAAGCGGTCTCGGATGCGTACGTACGGCTGTCGGCCCCGGCGAACATCACCGGCGCACCAGCGTTGACCCTCCCGATCGGCGACGACCCCGACGGGATGCCGATCGGCCTGCAACTGATCGCCCGACCGCACGGCGAACCGGTGCTGCTGCGGACCGGCCACGCCTTGGAACAGACGCGGCTTACAGTGACACGGTGAGCCAGAAGCGGATGGTGCGTCCGGGCGGGCGCAGTGCGCGAGTCCAGGAATCGGTGCACGCCGCCGTCCGCGACCTGATCGCCGAAGCGGGCCGGGACGCGCTGACCGTGCCCCAGGTCGCCGCGCGCGCGGGCGTCACGCCGTCGACGGTCTACCGGCGGTGGGGCGACCTGCAGGAACTCCTGTCGGACGTCGCGGTCGAGCGGCTGCGCCCGGAAGCACCGCCCGAAGATCACGGTTCGCTGGCCGAGGATTTGACGGCGTGGACCGAACTGTTCCTGGACGAGATGTCCTCGCCCGCGGGCCGCGCCTACATCCGCGACGCGCTGCTCGGCGACCCGGACGGGAGCAACGCCGGACAGTGCTCGGCCTACGCCGCTGACCAGGTCGAAGCAGTCCTGGCCAGGGCTGCGGCCCGAGGTGAAGCAGCCCCGTCGGCGGAGGCGGTGATGGACCGGGTGGTGGCGCCGATCATGTACCGGATCCTGTTCCGTCCGGACGGTCTCGACGCCGCCTATGCCCGTCGGTTGGCGGCTGAGGTGCTGGCTTAGAACCAGTGCACGCAGTGCGGCGCACGATCGGACCGGAACAGCGCGTCCGCGAGTCCGGCCGCTTCTCCGTGATGCGCCCGGACATGCCCGGCCCGGACCAGCACGCTCGGCAATGTCCCGCCGAGGTAGATCGACCCCAGATCGCTCACGTCCAGCGACAGATCCGGCGCGAGGTCCGTCCGCGCGCACTCCGCCTTTCCGTCCCGCACTGTCAGCAGATACCGGCCGTCCTGGTCCAGGAACGGGTCGGTCACGTCCAGGACCAGCGAACCGTCGGTGAACCAGCCGCGCGCGGTCAGGGCGCGGGGGACGTCCAGGATCCGCACCCACAGCCAGTCCGTCTCAGTCGGCTCGGCTGCGCGCAGGTCCGCGAGCTGCCAGCGCAGCGGGTTTCCCGGCGGGAGGTGCTTGAAGTCGATCTGCTTGACCAGGTCGTGCCCGAGCAGGAACTGCGTGAGCGCGGTGAACGCCGCGTCGTCGGCCGCGATGACCTCGTCGACCGTCAGGGTGCCGTCGGTGACCAGATAGCTCGCGTACCCGTTCGCCACGCCGCCGGTGTCCCGGTGCACCGCGAGGTAGCGCGGCTCCGGTCCGGTCGGCGGGTGTCCCGCGCCCAGCGCCCACCAGCGATGCGGCCGGGAGAGCGCACCAGGCTGCGTGCGGCGGTAGCGGTCGTAGATCTCCTCCAGAAGCTCCCCGCAGTCGACCCGCCGCAGCACCTCGACCGACCCGGTCTCGATGCCGGCCCCGCGCGGCGCGGCGAAATCGGTGAGATGCCGCTGGATGGTCACCTGCTCGGTGTAGGTCGCCGGTCCGTAGCCGAACCGCCGGTAGATCACCGCTTCGCTGCAGAGCAGGACGGACAGGAATTCGCCACGGGCACGCACGTCGGCGAGCTGTTCCTGCATCATCGCGCGGAGCACGCCTCGCCGCCGGTGCGTCGGCAGCACGCCGACGGCGGTCACGCCGGCAGCGGGGACGAGGACGTCGCCAGGCAGCGTGAGGTCGAAGGAGTACGCGCCGGTGGTGCCGACCGGCTTCCCGTCCGGCGCGAAGGCGACCAGGCTCCGTTCCTTCTCGTAAGCGCCAAGGACGCCGCTGCCCGCCGACTCCGGCCAATAACGCCCGAACGCGGCTTGGACGGTGCTGAAGTACAGGTCGTAGTCGTTGTCGTGCCGAATTTCCATCGCAGAAGTCCCCCGGGAGCTGACGGTGTCTCACACCGTATCCCAGCCGCACTCCCGGGGGCAGGCAAGCGATTTACGCCTGAAGCGCTCCCGGCCGGACGCGCGCCTGGAATTTCTGCAGCAGCGCCGCCGCGACACTCACCGCGATCACCGCCGGTTCCTTGCCGGTCAGGTCCGGAAGGCCGATCGGCGTCGTGATCCGGGACAGCGCCGCCTCGTCGTGGCCGAGGTCGGTCAGGCGCTTCCGGAACCGCGACCACTTCCCGGCGGACCCGATCAGCCCGATCGACCCGCAGGTCCCGCTGCGCAAAGCCGCGTCGCACAGCGCGATGTCCTCGGCGTGGTCGTGCGTCATGATCAGCACGTGCGTGCCCGCGGGCAGCTCCGACAGCACCGTTTCCGGCAGCAGCGGGACCTGGTGGACGTGCACGCTCGCCACGGCGTCGTCGAGCACGGCCAGCCGTTCCGCGGTCAGCTGCGCCGGCCGGCTGTCGATCAGATGCAGCGAGACCTCGTGCCGGGCGAGCACCCGCGCCAGCTCCAGGCCGACGTGCCCGACCCCGAAGACCGCCACCGCCGGACGCACCGGCAGCGGCTCGAACAGCAGCGTCATCGTCCCTCCGCAGCATTGCACGCCGTGCTGGTAAGGAGCCTTGTCGGACAACGAAAGCGTCTGCAGCTCCGGCGCGGTCGCGTTGTCCCGCAACAGTTCCCGGGCCCGCTCGATCGCGACTGCCTCGGCGTTGCCGCCGCCGATCGTGCCGTGGGTTTCCGAAGGGCCGACCACCATTTTCGCGCCGCCCTCGCGCGGGGTGTGCCCGCGCGAGGACGTCACCGTGACGAGCACGCCCGGCAACCCTGCGTCCCGCAGGCGCTGCACCGCGCTGATCCAGTTCATGCCTGGCCCACCAGATCCGGTACCTGCGCCTCGACCACCGGAGCGGCGGTGACGGCGCGGTCGATCGCCCAGAACACGGCCTCCGGCGTCGCCGGGGAAGCCAGGTCGACGCTGTGCCCGGGCTCGCCGAACGCGGCGACCGCCTGCCGCAGCGCTTCCCGCACCGCGAAGGCCAGCATCAACGGCGGTTCGCCGACCGCCTTCGATCCGTAGACCGCGCCTTCTTCCGCGGCGTCGGTCAGCAGCGTGACGTTGAAGACCTCCGGCATCTCCGACAAGCTCGGCAGCTTGTACGTGCTCGCCGCCTGGGTCGCGAGCCGTCCGCGCGACGGCCGGTCGGACTCGTCCCAGCGCAGGTCTTCCAACGTCAGCCAGCCCATGCCCTGCACGAATCCGCCCTCGATCTGGCCGATGTCGATCAGCGGGGACAGGCTGTCGCCGACGTCGTGCACGATGTCGACCCGCCGCGTCCGGTACGCGCCGGTGAAGTCGTCCACCTCGACCTCGGCCAGCGCCGCGCCGTAGGCGAAATACTTGAACGGGGTTCCGCTCATCGTGGCGGAATCCCAGCTCAGGCCCTCGGTCCGGTAGTACCCGGCGGCGGACAGGTGCACCCGGTCGAAGTAGGCCGCGTGCACGAGCTCGTCCCAGCCGAGTTCCTCGCCGGACGGGGTGCGCGCGGCGCCGCGGACGATCCGCACGTCGCTCTCCGGAACGCCGAGCTTGCCCGCCGCGACGGGGAGAAGCCGGTCGCGGATCTGCTCGCAGGCGTTCTTGACCGCGCCGCCGTTGAGGTCCGCGCCCGAACTCGCCGCGGTGGCCGAGGTGTTCGGCACCTTGTCCGTCCGGGTCGGGGCAAGCCGCACCTTCTCCGGCGGCACGCCCAGCGCGGTCGCGGCCACCTGCAGCATCTTCGTGTGCAGGCCCTGGCCCATTTCGGTGCCGCCGTGGTTGATCAGGACCGAACCGTCCTTGTACACGTGCACCAGCGCACCGGCCTGGTTGAACGCGGTGAGGTTGAAGGAGATCCCGAACTTCACCGGCGTGATCGCGAGGCCGCGCTTGGAATGCGGATGCTTCGCGTTGTACGCCGCGATCTCGGCTTGCCGGCGTTCCGCGTCGCCCGAGTCGAGCAGTTGCTGCCAGATCCGGTGGATGCGTTCCGGGTGCCGCACCGGCATCCCGTACGGCGTGTCCTGGCCTTCGGAGTAGAAGTTGCGCCGCCGCAGCTCAGTCGGGTCGATGCCGAGCATCGGCGCGCAGCGGCCGAGGATGTCCTCGATCACCAGCATGCCCTGCGGCCCGCCGAAGCCGCGGAAGGCGGTCTGCGACGTCTTGTTCGTCTTCGCGATCCGGCCCATCGCGCGGACGTGCGGAATCCAGTACGCGTTGTCGACGTGGCACAGCGCGCGGGCCAGCACCGGTTCGGACAGGTCGAGGCTCCAGCCGCCGTCCGCGGTCAGCACGACGTCCAGCGCCTGCAGTTTGCCGTCGGAGTCGAAGCCGACGCTCCATTCGGCGTGGAAACCGTGCCGTTTGCCGGTCATCGTCATGTCCTGGGTGCGGGTCAGCCGCAGCCGTACCGGACGCCCGGTGAGCGTCGCGCCGAGCGCGGCCACCGCGGCGTATCCGTGCGGCTGCCATTCCTTGCCGCCGAACCCGCCGCCCATCCGCAGGCTCTGCACGGTGACCTCGTGGCTGTGCTTGCCCAGCACGTGCGCCACGATGTCCTGCGTTTCCGACGGATGCTGCGTGCTGCTCTGCACGAAAATCTGGTCGGACTCGTCCACGTGCGCCAGCGCGCACTGGGTTTCCAGGTAGAAGTGCTCCTGGCCGGCGAAGTCGAATTCGCCGCGGAAAACGTGCGCCGAACCGGCCATCGCCGGGTCGACGTCGCCGCGCGCCACCACTCGCGGCTCTCCTTGGAAACTGCCCGCGGCGATCGCCTCGCCGACGGTCACCAGCGACGGCAGGGCTTCGGTGTCCACCTCGACGGCCGCCGCGCCCAGCCGCGCCGCTTCCAGCGTTTCGCCGAGCACCCAGGCCACCGCGTGGCCGAAGAACATGACCTCGGACGGGAACAGCGGTTCGTCGTGGTGCACGCCGGAATCGTTGACCCCAGGGACATCCGCCGCAGTGAGGACGCGGACCACACCCGGCACGGCTTCGGCTGATTCGGTGCGGATCGCGAGCACCTTCGCGTGCGCCTCGTTTACCTGTACGGGGTATGCGTGCAGCACGTCTTTGGTGCGGGCGACGAGGTCGTCGGTGTACAGCGCGGTGCCCCGGACGTGCGCCGCGGCGGCTTCGTGCGGCCGGGCGATCCCGATGGACGGGCTTTCCGGGCGTTCGGACAAGGCGCTCATGCTCGTGCCCCCTCAAGAGAGTCGGCGTGCAGTTTCAGCAGGCTGCGGCCCAAAGTCGCGGCGCGGTAGGCAGCGCTCGCGCGGTGGTCGTCCATCGGCGTGCCCTCGCCGCGCAGGATTTCCGCCGCGGCGCGGACGGTTTCCTCGTTCCAGGACTGTCCGACGAGCGCCGCTTCGGTGTCTTGAGCGCGGATCGGCGTCGCGGCGACTCCGCCGAGCCCGATCTGCGCGGTGCGCACGAGACCGTCTTCGATGTCGAGCGCGAACGCGACGGCGACGCTGGAAATGTCGTCGAACCGTCGTTTGGCGACCTTGTGGAACGCGGTGGTTCCGGCCAGCGGCAAGGGAATCCGCACGGACCGGATCAGCTCGTCGTCACGCCGGACGCTCTGCCGGTAACCGGTGAAGTACTCGTCGAGCAGCACTTCGCGGTCTCCGTCTACAGAGGACAGCACGACACTCGCGCCGAGAGCGAGCAGAACCGGGGCGGAGTCGCCGATCGGCGAACCGGTGCCGAGGTTTCCGCCGAGGGTCGCGGCATTCCGGATCAGCCGGGACGCGAACTGCGGGATCAGCTGGCTCAGCAACGGAACCCGGCCGTCGAGGCGGCGGTCCATTTCGGTGAGGCTCAGCCCGGCCCCGATTTCGATCGTCTCCGCGCCGATGTCCAGCATCTGCAGCTCAGGCACGCGATCGATGGCGACGACGCAGTCCGCCCGGACGCCGCGGATGTTCACCTCGACGCCCCAGTCCGTCGACCCGGCCACGAAAGTCGCGTTAGGACGGTCGTGGCGCAGCTGCAGCGCTTCGGTCCAGGTGGCCGGTCGGAGGTAGTCCCGTCCATCGCCGTGCAGTTGGGTCGCAACGGGTTCCGGCGCGCTGCAGGCCCGCCGCTGCGCCAGCGGATCCGACGCCGGGGGAGCGCCGAGTGCGTGCGCGGCGTCGCGGATCGGCCGGTATCCGGTGCAGCGGCAGAGGTTCCCGCTCAGCGCGTGGATGTCGAAACCGTTCGGCGCGTGGTCGTCGCCGGCCGCGTCGCGGTCGCCGCGGTAGTACTCGGCGGCCATGCTGCAGACGAACCCAGGAGTGCAGTACCCGCACTGGGATCCGCCGCGCACGGCCATTTCGTGCTGCACCGGGTGCAAGTCCTCTGTGGACCCGAGACCCTCGGCCGTCCACACCTCCTGCCCGTCCAGCGAACCGACCGGGGCGAGACACGCGTTGATCGCGACCAGATCCGTCGGGGATTCGACGCCGGGCCGCGCGACCAGGATCGCGCACGCGCCGCATTCGCCTTCGGCGCAGCCCTCCTTGCAGCTGGTCAGGCCCTGTCCGCGGAGCCAGTCCAGCGCCGTGGTGTGCACGGGAACGGCGCCGATCGCGGTGCGTTTCCCGTTGACGGTCACCTCGGGGTCGACCATCGGAGTTCCTCTCGTCTTTTCTCGGCTGGGGCCACGGCCGCCGACGCGCCGCGTCGGCGCAGGTCAGGGGACGGTGGGGGAGTTCGCGGCACCGGGGCTCTTGCCTGTGCGCGAGCGCGTGCCGAGCGGGGAGACCGCTCAGCGGCGCGTTGGCCAGCCGTGCGCGACGCGCCCCTTGTTCCAAGCGGACTGGCGCGTGCGCTGACGGAGGTCGGCGAGCTGACCGGAGGTCAGAAGCATCGCGCACCTCCTCGAGAGCGAACGGAACGGGCGGTGCGGGCACACCGCCGTTGACGAAGCGTAACGCCGGGCTCAGCGCGAGACAAGAGCCGACGTCGCCCGAAAGGAGACCCAGGACACACTTCCAAATACCCCTAGGGGGTATAAGTTCGATCCCGTCGCCAGCGAACGAAGGAGAACCCGATGAACGTCAACGGCACCGCACTTTCGACCGGTGAAGTCCAGCTCGGCGTGGTGCACGCCCCGGCAATGGCGGGGGAGGCCGGCGAGCTTTCGTTCACCGTCGCCACCGCCGACGGGCAACCGGTAACCAAATACGAGGAGGCGCACGGCAAGCAGTTACACCTGATCGTGGTTCGCAACGACGGCGCGCATTTCCGGCACCGCCATCCGGTGCTCGACCCGGAAACCGGTGTCTGGGCGATCCCGTGGACTTGGGCAGCGGCAGGCACTTACCGCGTCTTCACCGACCTGACTCCGGCGGGTGGCGAGAGCGTCACGCTGTCGCGGACGGTCGAGGTCGCGGGTGACTACCAGCCGCAGGCTGCGGAACCGGTCGCTACCAGCGTCGTCGACGGCTACGAAGTGACCCTCGACGGCACGCTCGCGGCCGGCGCCGGAACGATGCTGACCGCCCGCGTGACCCGCGACGGACAGCCGGTCACCGACTTGGAGCCGTACCTGGGTTCGTTCGGCCACCTGGTCGCGCTACGCCAGGGCGACCTCGCCTACCTGCACATCCACGCACTCGACGACGGGCAGCCCGGACCGGAGATCCGCTTCCACGCCGAGGCTCCGACGACCGGCCGGTACCTGCTGTACCTGGACTTCCAGGCCGAGGGCGTCGTGCGCACCGCCGCCTTCGTTCTCGACGCCGCCTGAGCAGCCGCCCGCATGCCGTGCTGCCGTTCACCTTGAAGGGAAAGAGAAATGACTACCGCACAAGAAACCCGGCCGAACACGCTCCGCTGGTGGGCGCTCGGACTGATCGCCCTGGCCCAGTTCATGGTGATCATGGATACCTCGATCATCGGAGTCGCGCTGCCGCGCATGCGGGACGCCCTCGGATTCACGCCCAGCACGCTGTCCTGGGTCTTCAACGCTTACGTAATCGCCTTTGGCGGCCTGCTGCTGCTCGGCGGACGACTGTCGGATTTGTTCGGCGCCAGAAAGCTTTTCGCCGCCGGATGGGCGATTCTGCTGGCTGGTTCGGTGCTCGCCGGAGCCGCCGGGAACGTTCCGGTCGAACTCGCCGGGCGGATCGTGCAGGGCGCTGGAGCCGCGCTCATCGCCCCGTCCGCGCTGACGTTGCTGATGATGCTCTTCGGCAGCAACCCGAAGGAACTCACGAAAGCCCTTGCGCTGTATGGCGCGGCGGCTCCGGCCGGTGGTACCGCTGGAGTGTTCCTCGGCGGGGTGATCACGGAGTACCTGTCGTGGCCGTGGGTGTTCTACCTCAACGTGCCCATCGCCGTTCTCGCACTGTTCGCCACTCGCGCCGTCCTGCCCGGGGGAGCGACCGGAACCCGGGGCACCGTTGACATCATCGGCGCGCTCACTGTCACTTTTGGACTGGGCACGCTGGTGTACGGGATCGTCCGTGCTCCGGAAGCGGGCTGGGCGGCCGCGGAAACCTGGATCGCGCTCGGCGCCGGTCTCGTGCTGCTGGCCGGTTTCGTGGTCCGGCAGGCGAAAGCCCGCACTCCGCTGATGCGGCTGTCGATCTTCCGGGCACCGCGGCTCGGCGCGGCGAACCTGGCGCAGGTTTTCCTTGGCGCGGCGTGGATTCCGATGTGGTTCTTCCTGAACCTCTACCTGCAGCAGGTGCTCGGCTTCCGCGCCTTCCCGGCGGGTGCGGCGCTGCTGCCGATGACCGCGCTGATCATGCTGGGCATGATCGCCTTGGCCCCGCGGGTGATCGGCCGGTTCGGCCCGAAGCCGCCGATCGTCGCCGGACTCCTGTTGCTGGCGGCCGGGCTGGGCTGGCTGGCGCTGGTGCGGGCGGACGGCAACTTCTGGGTGGACGTCCTGCCCGCCTCGCTCGTGGCGGCGCTGGGGATGTCGCTGGCGTTCATCCCGTCGCTCAGCACGGCGATTTCGTCGGCCCGGCCGGAAGAAGGCGGGCTCGCGTCGGGGATCGTGAACACCGGCTACCAGGTGGGCTCGGCGCTGGGACTGGCCGTGATGACCGCCCTGGCGGCCGCTTCGGGCGCCGGTGCGCTCGGTGACGCAGCGGCTCTGACGAACGGCTACTCGGTCGCCTTCATCGGCTCGGCCGTGATCGCCCTCGCCGGTGCTGCCCTGGCGGCTCTCACCTTCCGCCGCCAGTAAGTCCGTGAGGGGAACCCTGAGGGACTCAGAGTCCCTCAGGGTTCCCCTCACGTCACGCCTTCGACTCGGCGGGTTTCCAGATGCGACCGTGGAGGCCGACGAACAGCAGGACGAACGCGACAGTCAGCAGGATGTGCCCCAGCCCGGCGATTCCGGCGATCGCCGCGCCGGATTCCTTGCCCAGCACAGTGAGCGTGCCGTGCACGACCATCCCGCCGACGGTGACGAACATCCCGGCGTGGTAGATCCAGAAGAACGGCGCGAACGACCTCGTCGCCGACAGCGTGAACACCTTGTCCAGCACCAGCACGATCAGGAACACCAGCGTCCCGAGCGCGAGCAGGTGGGTGTGCACAATGGACAGCTGGGTGTCGCCGGTGAAGTTCTTCGCCTTGGTCAGCTCGCGGTAGTACAGCCCGCCGAGCAGGCCGAGGATCGTGTAGATCGCGGCGGCCCAGTAGATCTTCTTCGTCATCGGTTCTCCTCGGCTCCGGCCCGGGCCGGCTGGTGGATCCGTCCGTCGACGACCTCGTGCACCGAGTCGACCCCTTCGAGGTGGGAGCGGTCGTGGGTGACCAGTACGGTTGCCGTCGCCTGTCGGTGCGTGATCGTAGTGAGCAGATCGACGACCGCCGCGCCGCGGTCCTGGTCCAGTGCGCTCGTCGGCTCGTCGACCAGCAGCACGGCGGGCTCGTTCATCAAGGCGCGCGCGATGTTCACCCGCTGCTGCTGCCCGCCGGAAAGCCGGCCCGGCCGGTGCGTCGCACGATCGGCGAGCCCGACGGCGTCGAGCAGCTCCTTCGCTCGTTTCGTCGCCTCGCTGCGCGGTGTTCCGCTCAGGTGCGCCATCACTTCCAGCTGTTCCACCGCGGTGAGCGACGCGAGCAGATTCGGTTGCTGGAACACGATCCCGATCTTGGTGCGACGCAGTTCCGCGAGCGCGGCCCGGTCCAGTTCGGTGGTGTCGACGCCGCCGACGACCACGCGTCCGCGATCGGGCCGGATGAGCGTCGCGGCGACGGCGAGCAGGCTCGACTTGCCGGACCCGGACGGCCCGACCACCGCCGCGACGCTCCCGGCGGGCACGTGGAGGTCGACCTGGTCGAGGGCGGTGAGGCGGGAATCGCCGTCGGGGTAGGTGAGGGTGATGCCGGACAGATTCAGGCTCATCAGTGCGCTCCGGAGGTGAGGGCGGTCAGCGGGTCGACGGAGGTGATGCGGCGGACCGCCAGCGCGGCGCCGAGCACGCCGAGGACCACCAGCACTGCCGCCGGGCCGAGCAGCGTGCCCGCGCTGAGCACGAACGGCACCGTTCCTGAGGCGACCGCTCCGAGCGCGGCGGCGAGCCCGGTCCCGAGCGCCGTCCCGCCGATCAACAGGACGACGGCTTGGCCAAGCGCGTCCCGGAGCAGGTACTTCGTGGTCGCGCCGAGCGCTTTCAGCACCGCGATGTCGCGGCTGCGCTGGATCGTCCACACGGTGAAGAACGCGCCGATCACCAACGCGGCGATCACGAACAGAAAACCGCGCATCAGCTGGAGCGAGCCGTTTTCCGCCGAGTAGGAACCGATCGCGGACAACGCGTCGTCCTTCGTGACAGTGCGGGTGCCAAGGCGTGCGTCCGCTGCGGCGAGGTCGGCGGATTTGTCGGTGGTCACCGCGAGCACTGTCGCGTTTGGACCGGCGAAGTGCGTCCACACGACCGGGAGATGGCTGTACGACGCGTCTCCATTGATGGCGGCCACAGTGACTTTGTGGCCTTGCAGAGTGAGCTGGTCGCCTTCGTGGGCCTTCAACGCGTCCGCCGCACCCGTGGACAGCACGGCTGTACCCGGGCTCGAGTTCCGGACCCCGAACGCCGCCAGCGTCGCGGTGCGCTCGCCGACCGCCGCGCTGGCCGTGCTGATCGCGATCGGCTCCGCGCTGGTCACTCCCGGAACACGGGCGTACTGGTCGGCCTGTTCTCGAGTCACTGTGGACTGTCCAAAAGAGAGCGATCCGTTGCCGGGTTCGGCGAAGACCAGATGGTCGGCCTTCAACCCGGTGATCGCGGACGTGCTCTGCGCGGCCAGCCCCGCGGTGAGTCCGGACAGCAGTCCGACCAGCAACGTCATCAGCACGACGACGGTCCCCATCAACGCGAACCGCCCCTTGGCGAAGCGCAGATCCCGCCACGCGACGAACATGTGCGTACCTTCCTTCTCGGTGTGGCTTCCAGCCTCGTCCTGGTTGGACGCGGGGACATCGCGCCGCGGATGGCCTCCCCGGAATCGATGGACGCACTGGCTGCTCAACCTTTCGATTGATGCGGATTCCCGGCGGAGCACGGACAATCGACCGCAGGAGGATTTTTGGTGAACCCGCACACCCTCGACCGGCCGTTGCGCGTGCTGCGCGTCTGCCTGCACCTCCTGCTGGCCGGGCTGCTGGTGCTCGCCGTGGCGCGCGCGTTCTCCGACGGCGCGGCGAACGCACCCGCGGTACTGGCGGGCGCGCTGGTGATGGGCGGCGTCTACACCGCGGGCCCGCTGCTGCCCCGCGTCGGCCGGTTGCCGGTCGCGACGGCCGGATGGCTGGCCGTGCTGGGCCTCGCGTGGCTAGTCCTGCTGTGGCTCACACCGGACGGGGTGTGGCTGGCTTTCCCGCTGTACTTCCTGCAAATGCACCTGCTGCCGACTCGCTGGGGTCCGGCCGTCGTCGCGCTCACCACGGTCCTGGCGATCGCCGGTTTCACGCGCCACCAAGGCGGATTCAGCGTCGGCGTGATCATCGGGCCAGCGTTGGGTGCCGCGGTCGCGATCGCCACCGTGCTCGGCTACCAGGCGCTCTACCGCGAAAGCGAACAACGGCGGCACCTCATCGAGGAACTGCGCGAGACCCGCAACGACCTCGCCGCGATGGAACACTCCGCCGGCGTCCTGGCGGAACGCGAACGCCTCGCCCGGGAAATCCACGACACGCTGGCGCAGGGCCTCTCGAGCATCCACCTGCTGCTCCGCGCCGCTGAACGCGCCCTGCCAGACCGTCCCGAGGCCGCCGTCCCGCACGTGACGCAGGCCCGGCAAGCCGCCCAAGACAACCTCACCGAAGCCCGCCGCCTCGTCTACGCCCTGGCCCCGGTTGAGCTGGAAGGCGCTTCCTTGCCCGCCGCCCTGGAACGCCTTTGCGCGACCACGGCGCAGCGTTCCGGCCTGACCGTCCACTTTCACCTCAGCGGCACCCCGTTCGATGTGCCGACCGCGTACGAGGTCGCCATGCTGCGGATCGCCCAGTCGGCGCTGGCCAACACCGTCTTGCATGCCGCCGCCAGCCGCGCCGAGCTGACCTTGAGCTACATGGACACGAGCGTCACCCTGGACGCCGTGGACGACGGCACCGGCTTCGACCCGCAAGAAGTACGCGGCGGCAGCGGCTTCGGCCTGCCCGCGATGCGCGCCCGCGCCCGCTCCCTGGGCGGCTCGTGGACAGTGGAATCCTCACCAGGCAACGGCACCGCGCTGGCGGTCAGCTTCCCCGTGGACCCGCGATGATCCGCCTCCTGCTGGCCGACGACCACCCCGTGGTCCGCGCCGGTTTGCGTGCCGTCCTGGAGACTGAACCGGACCTGGAAGTCGTCGCCGAAGCCTCCTCAGCGGAGGAAGCCGTGCGCTTGGCGGCCGAGGTGGACGTCGTGCTGATGGACCTCCAATTCGGCTCCGGAATGCACGGCTCCGAAGCCACCGCGGCGATCACTGCTTCGTCGGACGCGCCGAAAGTCCTGGTCCTGACGACGTACGACACCGACGGCGACATCCTGGCGGCCATCGAGGCGGGGGCGACCGGGTATTTGCTGAAGGACGCCCCGCCGGAGGACCTCGCCGCCGCAGTGCGGAACGCCGCTACTGGACAGACCGTCCTGGCCCCCGCGGTCGCGCATCGGCTGATGACCCGCATGCGCACTCCCGCGGCCGCTTTGTCGCCACGGGAGATCGAGGTGCTGGGTCTGGTCGCGGACGGGTTGTCGAATCTGGAGATCAGCAAACGGCTGTTTTTGAGCCAGGCGACGGTGAAATCGCATCTGGTGCACATCTACACGAAACTCGGAGTGGATTCCCGGACCGCGGCGGTGGCGGCGGGGAAGGAACAGGGACTGATCCGCCGCTGACGGTTCGCGGCCGGGGTTCGGCGGCGTCTGCGGAGCCGCCGCCTCAAGTGCGTGAGGGGAACCCTCAGGGAATCTGAGTACGTGAGGGTTCCCCTCACGGACGTGAGCAAGCGGTGATGAGGGGACAATCGCTGGCTCCCGGACCCGCTGGCCGCTTCGTGCGGCGGAATTCCCGCACCGCATCCAGGTGACGGGAGTAGTCCGGGCCGCCGGAGCGGGCGACAATACCCAAGGCCCACCGGGGAGGAGGCGCGCTGATGACCCTGTTCGCGATGGCCGTAGTCCTCCTCGCCGGGCTGGCCGGACCGCTGCTCGCCACCCCGAAACGCGCCCGCATCCCGATCGTCGTCGGGGAAATCCTCCTCGGCGTGGCAGTCGGCCGAACCGGGCTCGGCTGGGTGAAGGCCGACGATCCGATCCTCTCCTACGTCGCCTCCGCCGGGTTCGCGCTGGTGATGCTGGTCGCGGGCAGTCACGTGCCGTTGCGGGACTCCGCACTGCGCGTCGCGGCCGGGCGCGGGGCGCTGCTGGCCGCGTTGGTGGGCGTGTTGTCGGTGCCCGCCGGATTCGGGGTGGCGGCGCTCGTCGGCACCGGGCACGGGCTGCTGTACGCCGTCCTCCTCGCGTCCAGTTCCGCGGCGCTGGTGATGCCGGTCCTGGACGAGACGAAGCTCGCCACCCCGCCCGCATTGGCGTTGATCGTGCAGGTCGCGATCGCGGACACGGCGTGCATCGTGGCGCTTCCGCTGGCAGCCGCGCCGCAGAAAGCCGGGCGGGCGGCGCTCGGGGCGCTCGCGGTCATCGCGGCCGGGGCGGTGTGGTTTGTGGTGCTGCGGTGGCTGCATTCCCGCGGCCTCGTCGACAAAGCACACGACCTCAGCAAGTCCCGGCACTTCGGCCTCGAACTCCGGATCGCGTTGATTGTCCTTTTCGGACTCGCCGGGCTGGCTCAGCTGGTCGGGGTCTCGGTGATGCTCGCGGGGTTCGTCGCGGGACTCGCACTGGCCGCGGTGGGGGAGCCGCGCCGGCTTGCCCGGCAGTTGTTCGGGGTGACCGACGGCTTCCTCGGGCCGGTGTTTTTCGTGTGGCTGGGCGCTTCGCTCGATTTGCGCGCGCTCGGCCAGCATCCGGTGATGCTCGTGCTGGCGGCGCTGATCGCGGCCGGTTCCGTCGTGGTCCACGGTGCGACGCGGCTGCTGGGACAGCCGTTGCCGCTGGCGGTGCTCGCGGGCGCGCAGCTGGGAGTGCCGGTCGCGGCGGTCACGATCGGCACGCGCGAACAATTGCTCGCTCCGGGCGAGGGCGGGGCGATTCTCGCCGCGGCGCTCATCAGCGTCGCGGTGACGGCTTGGGCCGCGTCCCGTGCGGTCAAAGAACGAACCGACGAATCGAGGGAGGCGTCATGAAGGAACACTGGAAAGACGAACCGGACGATCACGATTATCCGGCAGCATTCGACTATCTCACCCTCGTCGCACCCGAGGAGACCGTGACCGGTCTGGTCGCTCAGCTGAAGCAGGCGGACCTGACGCACCGCAAGGCCAAGGACATCCTGCGGGCGAGCAGGCTGAAGCTCCTGCCCGAGGACAACGCGCACGTCGCCAAGGACCTCGAGAAGGTCAAGGACGGCAAGGCGCTCTCGCCGGTCCTGCTCGTCCGCGGCCACGGCCACCCCGGTTTCGCGACCGCCGACGACCTGGTCATCGCGGACGGTTACCACCGCGTGTGCGCTTCGTATCACCTCGACGAAAATGCCGACATTCCGTGCAAATTGATTTAATGCCCGGTCTGGATTCCGAAATGATTGCGAAGGCCCGCCGGTCGTAACGCCTGCTCCCGGCTGTCGATCTTTCGATGCGAGATCGACGAGACAGGCGGAGCGAGTGGACGACCACAACATCGAGAGCCACCCGGACCTGATGGATCCGGATTGGCAGCGGCATGCCGAGAAAGAAGCCTGGACCGGCCTGCGCCGCGACCGCCGGAGGGCGCGTCGGCGCAGGTCGGCCGCCATCTGGGGCGCGGTGGTGATCGTCGTGGCGGCGGCCGGGTTCTACCTGTGGAAGCAGGGGACGCGCGCGGAGGAAGTTGCCGGGAGCAGCCCGGCCGTGCGCACGCCGACCACCACCGCGCCCGCGCCGACCGACCTTCCCGACTACGGGCACGTCGACCTGCGGCGGCCGTTCGACAACACCCCGGCGCAGAACTGGCCCGAGGGAATCGCCGGGCTGACCGTCCCGGCTCCGGCGAAGGTCGGCTCGTTCTCGGAGAAGCAGGTCGGCGACGCGCAGGCGCAGGTCAAGCACGCGGTCGAGGTCGCGCAGTTCGACAAGGAGGTCCTGGAGGGGTACCACCCGGACGGCTACATCGGCCTGTTCGCGCCGGACGTCCGGCAGGACCTCCAAGCCAATCCTCAGGCCTACCTGATCTACCTTGAGGACGGCAATCACCTCCTGCCCGTGCAGCCGAGAATGTCCGGGAAGATGACCGTGGCGCCGGGCAAGGCCGGGGAGCTGTACCTGCACGTCTCGTACGTCGTGGCTTACGCCTTCGACCCCGGCAGCCGCGTGATCGAGGGCCCGGGTGACCTGGAACCGTTCGTGCGGGTCGACACCGACTTCATCGTGCGCAGCGGCTCGTCCTGGGCACCGGGCAGCCGCGGCCTGTGGACGGCCAAGTTCCACAGGTACTTCTCCAGAATGTCGTGCGACGCCGTCAAGAAGCACCTGCTCGCCCCCGAGTTCGCCGATCCGTACTTCACCGGTCCCTCGTTGTCTCCGGAGCCGGGGCAGTTCGATCCGAACAAACCCGTTCCGACGAAGGGAAACTGCGAAGAGTGACAGGTCCCGGAACCGATCGGGGATTCTCCTGACAGCCGCCGGAACCCGGCCCGGTACCATCACTCCCGATGATCACGAATGTGTCTCGGCGGTCCGGGTCCGGCGCCGTCGCCCCGTGGCGGGTCGACGAGGTCGGGCGGAAGGTGCGGCTGCGCGAGGTCCGCCCCGGCGACCAGCGCACCCTCGCCGGATTCGACCGGGACTCCGTGCGCGTCCGGGATCCCCAGGTCGGCGGCTACCGGCACTGGGCGACCCATCGCGGGCACGCCTCCCCGGACGGGTTCCACTTCGCGATCGAGACGCTGCACAACCGCACGCTGGTCGGTTCCGTCTGGGTCGAAACGGACCCGTACTCCGGCCGGTTCAGCTACGGCGTCGGGATCGGCCCGCAGCACCGCCGCTGCGGTTACGCCGCCGACGCCGTCGCGCTGCTGCTGGCGTTCATGTTCGAGCGGTGCCGGTACCGGGCGTGCGAGGTGAGCGTCAACGGGAGCAACTTCGCGTCGTTGTCGCTGCACGGCGAGCTGGGCTTTCGCGAGGCGGCCCGGCTTCGGGACGAGGAGTTGCTGCGCGGCGAGATCAAGTACCCGGTCCTGATGAGCATTACCGCCGAACAGTTCGCCGCCCGGAACCTGGCGCTGGCGGCTCGCGGCTCGGGCCGGTCGTCCTCGCGCGGACGCCATTGGCGGGTGCAGCGGCCGGGACGGCACCGCCGCATCGCGTACTCCGTCGGCGGCTAGCTCCCATTTCTCCAAGCCCCCGGCGCGCCCGTCTGGGACGCTCACCGGGTGATCAAGCGCATCATCGCCTACGTCGAAGGCCCCGACGACGCCGCGGCCCGCGATTTCTACGTAAACGTCCTCGGCCTCGACGTCGCCATGGAGGATCCCGTGCTCGGCCTCCGCAGCGGCGACGACCCGGCCGCGCAGGTGCTCGTCCTCCAGCCCGGAAGCACCGACCCCGTCCCACGCTGGGGCATCGACCTCGGCACCCCAGAGGCAGTCGACACAGCCCACGCCGAGGCGGTGCGGCGGGAGCTGCGGGTGGTCTATCCGCTGACTGAGGAGTCGTGGGGCGTGCGGCGGTTTTTTGTGGAGGACCTGGGCGGGAATGTCGTCAACGTGCTGGCTCACGTGGCGGGCGGTTCGCGGGCCGAGTAGAGGATCGTGGTGCTGGGGGTCGATCTTGGCCGGCCCGCGCGGCCCACGCCGAACCGCCTCGGCGTGGGCCGCGTCGGCTATTCGCTCACCGGAGAGGATCCAGTCGGCGGCCTCGCCCACGTAACCGGCAGTTCGCGCACCGAATAGAAGATCGCGTTCTCCTTGAACTCCAAGCGATCCAGCGGCACGCCCAGCGCTAACGTCGGCACCCGCCGCCGCAGTGTCGCGTACGCGATCTCCAACTCCACCCGGGCCAGCGGCGCACCGAGGCAGAGGTGCCGCCCATAACCGAACGCGACGTGGTGGCGGGCGGGCCGGTGGATGTCGAAGCGGTCGGGATCCGGGAAGGCCAGCGGATCCCGGTTCGCGGTGCTCTTCACCGCGATGATGCCCTCGCCCGCGCGGATCAGCTGCCCGCCGATCTCCAAATCCGCTACCGCGACGCGACGCGCTTCGGTGTGCGTGATCGACAGGTAGCGCAACAGTTCCTCCGTCGGGTCGGACAAATCGCGGAACTGCTCCGGATGCGTCAACAACACAGCCGTGCCCAACGCGATCATGGCCGCGGTGGTGTCGTGACCGGCGATCAGAAGAAGCTGTCCCAGTACGGCAATCGAACGCGGGGACATCTCGGCAGCCAGCTTGCTGAGCAAACCCGGCTCGGCGGCTTTCGTGGCGACGAGGTGTTCCAGATACGAATTAAGCTCTTCGCTGGCCGCCAGGGCACGCGTCGGATCCGGGTCGTCCATGACGAGCGTGCGGGCCACGCCCTGGAAAAAATCGCGGTCCGCGTAGGGGACGCCGAGCAACGCACAGATCACCAGCGAGGGGAGCGGCAGCGCGAACGCCTCGACCAAATCGGCAGGATTCGGTCCGGCGAGCATTGCGTCAAGGAGGCCGTCGACTAATTGCTGAATGCGCGGCCGCAGCGCCGTCATTTTCCGGACGGTGAATTCCGGAGCCAGGATTCGCCGCTGCGCGGTGTGCTCCGGCGGATCCATCTGCATCAACGTCTTCATTCGTGCGTCACGTGCCTTGCTGACCGGGTTGGTGTGCGGGAAACCGGGCTGTGCGACGTCGACGCTGATCCGCGGATCCGCCAGCACCGCACGGACATCGGTATACCGGGTGATCAGCCAGGGCTCGCTGCCGTCCCACAGCCGCACCCGTGACACCGGTGGCCGCGCCGTCAATCCGGGCGCGGGGGCGAAGGGGCATCGTGGCTCGCGGGCCATCGGGAAGGTTTCGCTGCCGGTCATGCCAGCTCCTCACGATCGAGTGCGTTTCGGAGCTGAAGCATGGCTTCGAGGGGGGTCCCGGTAATCAGACAAAGCAGACATGAACTGCGTCACATTCGCTCGAGGCTCCGGGTTGTTGGCGGAGCTAGGAGAAAACAGGTCATGCAGACCTTCGAAGATGAGCGAATCCGTCACCTGGGGCTTTCTGGTGGAAGTCTCCGTCGATCTGCTGTGCAGAGGTGGAGAGAGCGTGACCCGGCAAGGCATCCTGCTCACCGTGAGATCCGACATCTCACCCTTTTGGCTGGTCAGGGGGAATCAATGCGCAAGTGGTGGCCGTTGGTGGGCGTATGCCTCGGCACCTTCATGTTGTTGCTGGATCTGACGATCCTGTCCGTGGCGCTGCCCAGCGTCGCGGTGGGCCTGCACACCACGCTGGCCGGGTTGCAGTGGGTGCTGGACATCTACGCGCTGGCCCTGGCGGCTCTGGTGCTGGTAGGCGGGTCGGTGGCGGACATCGTGGGCCGCCGCCGGGTTTATCTTTACGGCCTCGCCGTTTTCGCCGTGGCTTCGCTGGCCTGCGGGTTGTCCACGTCGGTGGTTTTCCTGGTCACCGCGCGGGCGGTGCAGGGAATCGGAGCGGCGGCGATGTACGCCACGACGATCGCGCTGCTGGCGGACCACTACACCGGCCGGGACCGGGGCACCGCGTTCGGCGTGTGGGGCGCGGTCAACGGCGTCGCCGGCGCGGCGGGTCCGCTGGTGGGCGGCCTGATCACCGAATACCTGAACTGGCGGTGGATCTTCGGGGTCAACATTCCGATCTGCCTCATCGCCGTCCTGATCACCTTGCGCTACCTGCACGAGACGGAAAAGCGCGCGCAGCGGAAGTTCGACATTCCTGGAATGGTTTCGTTCGCGGTGGCCGCCACCGCGATCGTCTACGGGCTGATCCTGGTCAACGGCACAGGCTGGACCGCGCCGAGCACGCTGCTGGTTTTCGCGGCAGCGGTGGTGGCGCTGGTCGTGTTCGTCATTGTCGAATTGCGCTCCGAGTCGCCGTTCATCGATTTGCGGCTGCTTCGCAGCAAAGCGTTCAACATGATCATGGTGGCGACTTTGGTCCTGCAGGTCGCGGCATTCACCTATATGCCGTTCACGTCGCTGTGGATCCAATCGGTGCTCGGCGCGGGCCCGATGCAGGGCGGGCTGGTCTTCGCCGCACAGGGCGGCGGCGCGCTGGTGGCCTCCCTGCTGGCAGGCCGGTTCCTGCACGGGGTAGCGCCGCGCTGGTCGGTCGGCTTCGGCGTGCTGATCGTCGGCTGCGGTGCGCTGCTGCAAGCCGGCATCGGCGCGGACGCGGACTCCTCGGCGGTGATTCTCGGGCTGGCGGTGTCCGGCATCGGCATCGGCCTCGGCACCCCGACCCTGGTCTCGGCCGCGGTGGCCGCGGTCCCGCCGAAGGACGCGGGCATGGCAGGCGGCGCGGTGAACACGCTCCGCCAGTTCGGCTATGCCCTCGGCGTCGCGGTGCTGGGGCTCATTTTCGCCTCCGCGGTGCGGTCCTCGTTCGAGTCGTCGCATTCGGTCGCCGACCCGCACGCCGCCGCGGAAAAGCTCGCCAGCGGCGGAGCTGGCGAACTGCTGGCGGCCGACCGCGGGCTGACCGCGCCGGTCCAGCACGCGTTCGTCTCCGGCCTGAACACCATTTGCCTCGTCGCCGGGTTGCTCGGCGTGGTGGGCGGATTGCTGGTGCTCGTGTTCGGCGCGGTGCGCGCGAAGGACGACAAGGCCGTGCCAGAACCGGTTAAGACCGTCTGACCGCTATCGCTGCCGGGTGGCGGTCCGGCCCAGATCGCGGGCCGCTCCCGCGCTCTTGAGCGTCTGGAGCACGGGAGCGGTCTCCATGTGGCGGATCGCGTCGAGGGAACACACGCGTTCGGTGAGGTATTCATGCAGGGCGTCGAGGTCGCGGCACAGCGCGTGCACCACCAGGTTGGTCGGCCCGGTGGTGGCCGCGACCACGGCTACCTCGGCATGGCCCGCCAATGTGGTCGCGACCTCGACCAGCTGCGAAGGTTTCACCGACAGCCACAGCCACGTTTCCGCGCTGTACCCCATCGCGAATTCGTCGATCTCGATGTCGAAGAACACCACGCCGTGCTGGCGCAAGGCCTGCAACCGGCGTTTGACGGTGGTCTCGGACCATCCGGTGGCCGCCGCCAGCTCGCCGTAGCTCATCCGGCCGTCCCGCGTCAACTCGGCCAGCAGCGGAGCGTCGGCGTCGGCCAGCGCGACGTCGCCGCCGGTCTCGACCGGGGGCGGGCGGAGCTCGTCCTGTTGCGCGGGTGTGAGCGCGGTGGTCAGCGCTCTCCAGCCGGACGGTCCGCCGAAGTACATGTGCAGCAGGCAATGCGCCGAAACCGACATGACCCGGGGAGTGCGCGGCAGTTCACGCAAAAGCAGGGAACCCTGCGCATTGCCCGGAACGGTGCGCACGGTGCACATGATTTCGGTGCCGCCGGAAATAAGCTGCACCCACGAAGTGTCGGACCGCCGCGCCAGCGCCTCGGCCACGGTTTTGGCGGCGTTCGGAGTCACCGACAACCGCACCATCCATTCGATTTCCCCGGAACGGCGCGGCGCGGGAAGCCCGACCACCCGGAGAATCCCGTCCTCGCGCAACCGCCGGTACCGCCGCGCGACCGTCTGCTGGGAAACGCCGAGCACCGCCGCGACCCGGCTGAACGAGACCCGGCCGTCGAGATGCAGGGCGTGGATGAGACCGCGGTCCACCTCGTCCAGGACGACTTTCTCCATGGGGCGAGCTTAGCCCGGCGGGTGAACTTGTTTCGGAGGCTTCCGGCCGAAACCCGGAAATTCTCCCGGGCAGTTGCGTGACCGCATCTCCGGCGCATCGTGCTCGAGCGCCGGGGGAAGACGCCCGCGCCGATCCCGTTCCGGAAAAAGGCCGGCGGAGCGTCTGCGAGGACAAACGCGCCGCCGGCCGCAGTGCGGAAACCGGAATTCCTGCAGGCTAAGAAACGAGCGGACGGACTTCCTCGGCGAGGAAGCGGAAAAAGCCGACCGGATCGGGTTCATCGGGAGTGGGTTCGAGGATCACGGTGTCGGCGCCGGCCTCCGACCATTGCGCGATGGTGTCCGCAATGGCATGGGCATCGCCGACGGCACTGAGACTGTCGCCCACGTCATGGCCCAGCCTTTTCGTTTCGGCCCCGGCTCGCTCGGCCGCGTCCGGTCCGGTCGCGGCCACCAGCTGTACCATGAAAGGGAATTTCCCGTCGGCCGGTTCGCGCGCGGCTCGCCCTTCCCGGACCAATTCGATCGCTTGCGGGAGACCCGCCAAGGTGGTTCCGGTGACGACGCCGTCGGCGGTTTCCCCGATCAGCCGCAGGCTGCGCGGACCGAACGCGCCGGCCACCACCGCCGGAGCCGTATCCGGCGGCCAGTCGAGAGCGACATTGTCCAGCTGAACATAGCGGCCTTGCGCGGTGACGCGTTTCCCGGCGAGCAAATCCCGCAGGGCGTCGAGATATTCGCGCAGCAAGGTGAGCGGCGAAACGACCCGGGCCCCGACCTGGCCCATCCACTCCTGGTTGCCGTGGCCGACGCCCCAGATCGCCCGCCCGGGGAATATTCTCTCCAGGGTGGCGATTTCCATTGCGGTCAGTGCGACATTGCGCAGCGGCACCGGGAGAACGCCGATGCCGATGCGAACGTGCTCGGACCAGGCGAGTGCCGCCGCGGCACTCGATATGCCACCTTCGGCGAAGCAGTCTTCGCACAGCCAAAGCTCTTCGAGACCCGCCGCATCTGCTACCTTCACCACCTCCCGCAGCAGCTCTGGGGGATTTTGCGGACGGAATACGACACCCATGGTTGTCATGCCCCTATTGCTACCATTCCGCATCGCTTCGAGCCAGCGAATATAGCCGCGGTCGCGTACTACGGATCGGTGAACATTCGGGAGCTGTTTCCGCGGATCGAGGATCGTCCGCAGTTCGGTCAGGTCATTCGCTTGCCGGGAAGCCGGCCGCCTTGCCGTGTCCGCATTGCCGCCTCTCGCGATGTGCGAAAGCGTGACCGCATTCGGGACGGCGGCTCCGGCGGAGCACCGCCGGGTCAAGCCTGGAATATTTCACGCCACCGCGGTCACTATGTCGACAACGCGCCGAATGTGGTCTTTTGTCACATAAAGCGGCGCGAAGGCGAAGCGAATCAGGTCCGGCGGCCGGGAATCGACGTGCACGCCGCGTTCGGCGAGTTCGTGTTCGACCCGTTCGGCATCCGCGACGCGCACCGCGAGATGCCCGCCGCGGCGAAGAGCGTCTCGCGGCGAGGCAAGCTGCTTCGCCAGATCCGGCCGGCTTTCCTCGAGGCAGGCGAGAAAATAGTCGCCTAGTTCGCGAGTGCGCTGGTACAGCGCTTCGATTCCCGCCTCGAGCAGCGGATCGAGCGCGTGGTTCAACCCGGCGAGGCTGAGCACCGGCGGGGTTCCCGTGCGGGCCCGGTCGATCCCGTCGGCGGGTTCGAAACGGGGGGACATCGCGAACGGCCTGGCGTGGCCGTGCCATCCGGCCAGCGGGAAGTCCACGTCCGGCTGATGCCGCACGGGCACGTAGGTGAAAGCGGGAGCTCCCGGCCCTCCGCCGAGATACTTGTAACCGCAGCCGATGGCGAGGTCGACTCCGTTGGCGTCGAGGTCGACCGGGAGTACGCCCGCGGCGTGACTGAGATCCCACACCGAAATCGCCCCGGCGTCGTGGCACAGCGCGGTGGTCTCCCCGATGCCACGGCGTTCCCCAGTGCGGAAGTCCACCGGCGAAGTGAGCGCGGCGGCCACTTGATCGCCGTGTTCGCGCAAGCGGATGTCCAGATCCGCGCGGGACACGGCGGCCAGGCGCCGGTCGAGCAACCGCGCGACAGACGCCGCGATGTACAGGTCGGTGGGAAACGATTCTTGTTCCACGAGCAATACCGGTCGATCCGCGCGCAACCGGCAGGCCGCGACGAGGACATTGAACAAGGTCGTCGACGTCGTTTCTCCCGCGACGACGATCTGCCCCGGTTTCGCGCCGAGCAGTGCGCCCAGCTTGTCGCCGACTGTGCGCGGCAGATCCAGCCAGCCTTCCTGGAACCAGCCTCGCACCTGCAGGCGCGCCCACTGCCCGGAAATCAGGTGGCCGAGTTCGGGAATCAAGCTGTGCCGCGGTGCGCCGAGCGAATTTCCGTTGAGGTGTATCCGGCCGTCCAGTGCGTACTCTTGCGAGCAGGACGAAATTGGATCGGTCTTTTCGCGGGGCGATCCGTCTTCTTCGATCCTGGGCTGAATCGTCATCCCTGATTCTCCTTCTCGTCGGCTCCTGAGAAGCATTTATCGCTGAAGAATAGTCGCCGGTGAGGCGTCGCGCCATGAGTTCTGGCCTGTGCCGGCCGTCTCGGCGAGGGAGATGAGCGGCGCTTGAGCCGCTCGTGAGCGAGTGCCGGTAATTTGGCAAAACCGCTTTTCTCTCCGGGTCGGGCGGGACATCCGCGAGGTTGACACGCGAGGCGTCCGGTACATACTCTCGATCAAGTCCTGCTCCGAATCAGGGCACGCGGTAGCGCGATCGTCAGTGCTGGGGTGTCGAGACCAATCGGCGAAAACTGTCAGCGGCCGAGTTGTGTGCTGAACAGGCGAAGACGAGTGCTGCGTGCGGTCGGCAGCGGATCAGTGGTGCGCTTTCCCGGATTGTGGCAAGGGTGTATCAGAAAGGGACTCATTGTGCAGCAGAAATCGGTCACCATGGTCGACGGTTACGTGCCGGTCATCGACATCTCGTCCCGCGACAGCGCGGAGGGCCGCGGCGCACTGGCCGCCGCGATCGGCAAGGCGTGCGAAACGTCGGGCTTCTTCGTCATCGTGAACCACGGTGTGCCGCAGGAGCTCATCACCCGGACGTGCAAGGTGACCAACGAGTTCTTCCGGCTGCCGGACGAGGAGAAAGACCTGATCGCCCACCGGCCCGGCGCGTCCGGCTTCCGCAGGTCCGGCGGCAAGGTGGCGCAGAGCATCGACCGGAAGACCCCGCCGGACCTGTGCGAAACGTTCGCCGCGCATTCCACCGGCGAGCTGAGCGAACCGGAACGCGCGAAGCTGGGCGACTACCAGGCGACCTGGAAGCTGGCCAACATCTGGCCGGAACGCCCGGCCGGGTTCAAGGACACCTGGCACGAGTACATGGCCGCGCTCGAAGCGTTGTCCGGCGACCTCATGCGCCTGTTCGCCCTCGCGCTCGGCCTGGACGAGAACTTCTACGACTCCAAGTTCGACCGCCACGTGTCCGCGCTCGTCGCCAACTACTACTACCCGCAGCACGAAAAGCCCTTGCCCGGTCAGCTGCGGAAGGGCGCGCACACCGACTTCGGCAGCTTGACTGTCCTGTACCAGGAGGACAACCTCGGCGGGCTCCAGGTCCTTCAAGGAGAAGACGACTGGCGGGACGTCCGGGCGATCCCGGGCAGCTTCGTGGTGAACGTCGGCGACCTGATCTCCCTGTGGACCGGAGGGCGATGGGTGTCGACCATGCACCGGGTGGTCAACCCGGAGCAGGGGAACACCTCCTCCCGGCTGTCTTTGCCCTTCTTCTACCAGCCCAACCACGACGCCCGCGTGGAACCGCTGCGCCCGCTCGCGGCCGCGGCCGACGACAGCCGCTTCGACACCGTGATCGCAGGGGAATGGGTGGCGATGAAGATGAGCAAGCTGTTCGCGACCGCGCACTGACGGCTTCGGAAGGCTGATGTGCGGCCGGTGGCCCGCATCAGCCTTCCTCGCGCTCCCGGTCAACGCCGTGCGGAGTCAAGGCCGCACGGCGTTCGCGACCGCGTAGCTGTCCTCGAGAAAGAGATAACGTTTGATCCGGCCGCCGACGACGGTGATCCGGATGGCGAACTGGCTTTCGACGGGCCTGCCGGTGGCGCGCACGACGGAACGCAGGCGGCCGGTGACCACGGACTCCTCGCCGTCGACGAAGATCCGGTCCACTTCGAACAGTTCCTGAATCACGTACCGGCTCACCGAGGCGAAGAAGTCCGCGACCTCGGCCGGCGTACGGCGGCGGCCGAGCCACGGGACAAGGCCGGCGGCGCCGGGGATATGCCAGTCCACCTCTTCGGCGAACAAGCCGTCGAGACCGTCGAGGTCGGCTTTGGCCAGTCGCGCGAACAGTTCGCCGACGACAGTGCGGGTGCTCGGGGTCAAGGTCTCCTCCAGTAAGGCAGTGGCGAGTACGGCAGGGCGGGCGGTCCTGGTCCAAGACCGCCCGCCCGGCCCGCTACTTCAATTGCTCGCAAGAAACGCCGTAGGCGGCGAGCCAGTTGTTGAGCCGGATCGGGGTCTCCGCGAGGAGGATCCGTTCGAACATCGAGCACGGCTGGGTCACCGGCCGGTTCGCTTGCGCCCGGCAGGCCTCGACGTCGAGCAACGGCAGGGCAGGCGAATCCGGGTTCGCGACGATCTTGCCGAGTTCCTGATTGATCGCCTCGTCGTACGCGACGTCCTGGGTGGACGGATACGGCGCCTTGCGACGCTGCAGGATCGACTCGGGAAGCAGGTCCGTCGCTGCCGCCCGCAGGAGGCTCTTCTCGCGGCCGTCGAACGTTTTCATCGCCCACGGTGTGCCGTACACGTACTCCACGAGCCGGTGATCGCAGAAGGGCACCCGGACCTCCAGGCCGTTCGCCATGCTAATCCGGTCTTTGCGGTCCAGCAGCTGGGGCATCCAGCGGGTGATGTTGAGATAGTTGTTGTTCCGCATGCGGCGTTCGAAGTCGGACTGGCCCGGCGGATGGGGCACCTCGGCCAAGGCAGTCCGGTACTGGTCGGCCACGTATTCGGGCAGACTCAGCTCTTTGACGAGATCGGGATGGAAGAACCGGGTGGACAGGCTCGCGGGGGACTCGCTGGCGAGTGCGTGCCACGAGAAGGTGTCGGCTTCGACCGCGCGCGGCAGATGACTCCACAGGTACCCGCCGAACACCTCGTCGGCCGATTCGCCGGACAGCGCGACCGTGGAATGTTCGCGGATGGCCTTGAACAGAAGGTACAACGAAGGGTCGTGGTCGCCGAGCCCGTACGGCAGATCCCAAGCGCGGAGGACCTCGTCGCGCACCGCGGGATGCACCAGGTCGGCGTTGTTGAGGAGAATGGTCGTGTGATCGGTCCCGGCGTGCGCGGCCAGTTCGGCGGCGTACGGGCTGTCCGGGGCCTCGCGCAGCGGCTCGGGTTCGAAATTGCTGGTGTAGCCGACGAAGTCGACTGAAAACGCGCGTACCTTGCCCTCGTCGCGCGCATTCGCGGTGCGTTGCGCCAGTGCGGTGATGATGCTCGAGTCCAGGCCTCCGGACAGCAGCGTGCACAGCGGCACATCGGAGATCATCTGCCGGCTCATGATGTCGTCGAGAAGTTCGCGGACCGTGGAGATCGTCGTGCGCAGATCATCCGTGTGCGGCTTGCCGGTCAGCGACCAGTAGCGCTCCTCGGCGAGCCCGTTCCGGCGTACGCGCACGAGATGTCCCGGTTTGACTTCGCGCATGCCGCGCAGCGGCGTCTGGCCCGGCACCCGCAGAAAAGAGATCGCGTCGCGCAAGCCGTCCACCGTGATTTCCGCGGAGCTCAGGGGATTGGCGAGAACGGCCTTGGGCTCGGAACCGAACAGGACCCCGTCGGGCGTCGGGTAGTAGAACAGCGGTTTCACGCCGAGCCGGTCCCGGACCAGCAGGAGTTCCTGGGTGCGGTTGTCCCAGATCGCGAAAGCGAACATGCCGTTGAGACGTTCCGCGAACCCGTGCCCCCACTGCAAGTAGGCCCGCAGCACTACCTCGGTGTCGCTGCGCGTGCGGAACCGGTGCCCGTGCCCCGCGAGTTCGTTGCGGAGTTCGGCGAAGTTGTAGACCTCGCCGCTGTAGCTGAGCACCGCCAGCGGGGCGCCGTCGCTCGTCGTTTCCGGACTGGCCATCGGCTGCTGCCCGCCGGGAAGGTCGATGACAGCGAGCCGGCGATGGCCCAGCGCGACCCGCGGGCGGAGCCACAGGCCCGCCGCGTCGGGGCCGCGGCACGCCATCGTGGCGATCATGCGCTCAGCGGTTTTCTCATGGTGTGTGAGGTCGCGCTGAAAATCCACCCACCCAGTTATTCCGCACATGAAAGACCTTTCCCAGAGAAAAAATGTGGATTGCCGACGGCCGGCCTCCTGGCGAGAACCGGAAGCGGCAGGCACGCTCGATTGACCTTGTTAGCACAACTGCCGTCCGAGGCGGAACAGCGGACCGCGGGACGGGCCGGTTTCCGGCTGGCGCGCGCAAGCGATGCGCCGAGGGCGGCAGCCCGGACGCGGGAACCTGTCTTGCGGTTCGGCAAGCAAGCTGCCGACGCGTCCCGGCGGGGTTGCCCCTAGTGGAATGACAGGGGTTGCGCAACTGTTCTCCAGTCACACAAACGGCGTATTCTTCGCCAGTTCCGGATGGATAGCCGATCGCGCGTACGCGCGCAATTTCGCGCAGGGTTGTCGTCTGAGGGAAGCGAATTGAGTTAATCGGATTGTCGTTTCCGGGATTCTACGAATTTCGTAGCGTGCACCCATGTCGTCACGGTATCTGGACCGCGGCAGGCGCTCTCGACGAAGGGGACCCGAGATGATCGAGCTGGTAGACTCGTGATCGACACGATGCGGCACCGCTCGACGGGGGTTGTATGTGCCAACCTGGGGGCAAGTCGCTGCTGAACACGTTCGGGCCGAGTTCAATTGTTACTGGGTACGTGGGGGCACGGTGGGCGACGTTATCAATGATGAATCATCGATGGAGGAAGTGCGTTTCGCGTCGGCGGCGATTCGAGAGCTGCCGTCCTTTTCGACAGTAGTGCAATGCCGGATATCCGAAGTGCTGCCCGCGGATTCGTCGCCGCGCAGCGCGGCGCTGGACGCCGACCACCTGAGAAAACTACGTGAATCGGAGGCCTCGCTCCCTCCGATTGTAGTCCATCGGGCGACGATGCGCGTCGTCGACGGCTGGCACCGGCTGCACGCGGCGAAGTCGCGCGGGGACACGACAATCGCGGCGGTGTTCTTCGAGGGCACTTTCGAAGAGGCCTTCGTGCTGTCGGTGAAAATCAACTCGGCGCACGGACTGCCCCTGTCGCTCGCTGATCGGAAGGTCGCGGCGGAACGTATTCTGTCGTGGTATCCGAACTGGTCGGACCGATCGATCGCCGCCATTGCCGGGATCTCGCACACCACCGTCGCCGCTGTCCGAGGCCGGTCGATTGGCAAATCTGGCCAGTCGACCGGCCGGATAGCCCGCAACGGGGCGGTGTACCGGTCCAAGGTGCCGCAGGGGCGCCGGCGCGCGGCTGAGCTGTTCGTCGCCGACCCGGGCGCGTCGGCGCGAAAGGTGGCCCAGGCGGCGGGCATCTCCACTACCACGGCCAAAGACGTGCGGAAGAGGCTTCGGGCCGGGGAAGATCCGGCGGCGTCTCGCGGCGGTGCGGCCGGCGAGCCTTCCGAGGCCGGTCCGGCCGATAGGCTGCGGGTGCCTCCCCAGCGGACCGTCGGCGCCGCCGAGATGCTCGACCGATTGCGCCGGGACCCCTCGCTGCGGTTCACCGATTTCGGCCGGAAACTGCTGCACTGGCTGGAGAGTCCGCTCGGCGATCACATCGACTGGGACGCCGTGGTCAGCAGGCTTCCGAGTCACTGCACCAGGAATATCGCCGAGATCGCCCGGCAGCGTTCCAAGGACTGGCAGCAGTTGGCAGAATTGATCGACCGCGACCTCAATGTCACCGGGTGACGGCGCCGTCGGCCCGCGGAGCGCACGGATCGCCGCGGGCGACCGGATGGAGTGCTTCATGACGCGGGGCCGGCGGCAATCGCGGGAGGAGCCCCGTTCGGGAAAGCGCCCGGACGATGCGGGCGCACTGTGTTCGCGTCGCTGGTGATCGGCACACGGTGCGCGAATAAAACGTCAAACGTTCATTGGTCGCCATAAAAACTGGTCAGGAGAAGAACGCCGTGACGACTTTGGCCGAAAGACGCATCGACAGGTACCGGACCCGCACCGACGGGGTCGCGCCGCTGATCCGGCGGACCGACCCCGCGGTGTGGGGCAAGACCGACTCGCCCGTGCTGCGCCGCTTCGACGCGGACGGCTACACGGTTCTCGACGCATTGCTGAGCCCCGCGGAAACGGCGGAGCTCGCGGCCGAGATGGACCGGCTGGAAAGCGACCGCGACCTGCGGAGCGACGAACGGGTGGTCATCGAGAAGAAGTCGGACCGGGTCCGGTCGGTCTTCGAGGTGCACCGGATCAGCCCGGCCGTCGCGGAACTGGCGCGGGACGAGCGGGTGGCGGGCCTGGCGCGGCAGGTGCTGGGATCGGAGGTCTACATCCACCAGAGCCGCGTGAACTACATGCCCGGCTTCGACGGGGCCGGATTCTATTGGCATTCCGACTTCGAGACCTGGCATGCCGAAGACGGGATGCCATTGCCGAGGGCGGTGAGCCTTTCGATCGCGCTGACCGACAACCTCCCGTACAACGGCAGCCTGATGGTGATCCCCGGTTCGCATCGCTTCTTCGTGCCGTGCCGGGGCAAGACCCCGGACGAGCACTACCGGGAATCGCTGCGGGAGCAGCGGGTCGGCGTGCCCTCGGAGGAGCACGTCACCGAATTGGCCGGCGGCCGGGGAATCGTCCAGTTCACCGGTGCTCCCGGGTCGGCGCTGCTGTTCGACTCGAACGTCATGCACGGCTCGGCCAACAACATCACGCCGTTCCGGCGTTCCAATATCTTCCTGGTGTTCAACAGCGTCGAGAACGCGCTGGAGGAGCCTTTCGCGGCCTCCGCCCCGCGTCCGGCGTATGTCGCGGCGCGGGATTTCACCCCGGTGCGGTGACCCGTGCGTGCCGGACCGCGGCGAGCCAGGGAGTCGGGCGGGCGGCGCGTTGACGATGGCATGCGGCGGCACTAATCTCTCCTGAGAACCAGTGCGTACGTGAATTTCCGACTCGCACAATACTGGGGGAATACCGGTCTTCGGCGCGGAAGCGGTTGTGCCCGCGGGCCGACGTAATCAGGTGCTCGGAACAGGCGAACCCTCGTTCCGGAAATCGTTCTCGTTCGACCGGGTCCGCGCCCGGTGCACGGGCTGTCGTTTCGCAGGCGCGGAGAATACGTCGTTTGTTTCCAGGGACTGTTTTCAGCGGTCCTGACAAGGGAGAGAAAACTTCGTGGATACGGAACCATTGCTGAACCTCGTCCTCGGCGACGTGCTGAGCAGACAGGCCCGCGAGTACCGGAACGAGGCGTTCTTGCGGTTTCGGGAGGGAGACCTGACCTACGGCGAGGTCGACGAGATGGTCAACCGGGTGGCTCAAGGGCTGATCTCGGTCGGCATCGGCCCCGGCGACCACGTCGCGGTGATGATCCCCAACCAGCCGGAGATCCTGTACTCGATTTTCGCGCTGGCCAAGCTGGGGGCGCCCTCGGTGCCGGTCAACACCGAGTACCACAGCGAGCTGCTGCGGCACGTGCTGCACAGTTCGGACAGCACGACGTTGATCATCGACTCCCGCTATATCGACCGGATACCGCCGTTGGCCGCGCGCCTTCCGCGGCTCGAACGGATCATCGTCTGCGGCGCGGACGCCGCCGCGGCGGCCCGCCTGCCGCTGGGCAAACCGGCCGTGTCGCTGAAGAGCCTGCTGGGCAACGGAAACGCGCGGCCGCTGGTCGAGATCGGCTTCTCCGACCTGCAGGCCATCCAGTACACCTCCGGGACCACTGGCCCGTCCAAGGGCGTGATGGTGTCGCACGCGCACGCGCTGATGTGCTCCCTCGATTCGCTGAACTACCTGGACCGCTGGGGAAAGACGAGCTACAGCCCGCTGCCGCTGTACCACGGGTCCGCGTTGTGGGACGGGGCGTTTTCCGCGCTGCTGTGCGGCGGCTCGGTCGGGATCGTCGAGCGGTTCAGCGCCTCGCGGTTCTGGGACGACGTGCGGTTTTTCAACGCGAAGGTCGCGATGAGCGTCTTCACGATGATCCCGATCCTGCTCAACGCGCCGCCCAGCCCCCGGGACAAAGACCATCCGCTGGAGATGTTCTACACCGGCAAGTCCGCGCTGGACGACACCCTGCGGGACCGGTTCGGCGTGCGGTCCGTCGAGACCTACAGCGCCGCCGAGGTCGGCCTGCCGATCGCCAGCCCGTACGGGCAATGGCGCACCGGTTCGTGCGGCCGGGTGGTGGCCGACAAGTTCGAAGCCGCGGTCGTGGACGAGCACGATTTCGTGGTCGGCCCCGGGGTGGCGGGCGAGCTGGTGATCCGGCCGAAGCTGCCGTCGATCGTGACCGGCGGCTACTACGGGGTCCCGGAGGCGACCGCGCGGTGTTTCCGGAACATGTGGCTGCACACCGGCGACCGGGTGTGGCAGGACGCCGACGGCTACTTCTACTTCATCGACCGGATGCGCGACGCGATCCGCCGGCGCGGCGAGAACATCTCGGCGTTCGATCTGGAATGCGAGGTGAACCTGCACCCCGCGGTGCTCGAGACCGCGGCGGTCGCGGTGCCGTCCGAACTGGGCGAGGACGACGTGAAGCTGGCCGTCGTGCTGCGTCCCGGCTCGACGCTGACCCCGCAGGAGCTGATCGAGTTCTGCACCGAGAAGCTGCCCCGGTTCATGATCCCGCGGTACGTGGAGTTCGTCGATTCGCTGCCCCGGACCGGAAACGACAAGGTCGCCAAGTACCTGCTGCGGGCACAGGGCGAGCACGGGCTCACGCCGGGCACGTGGGACCGGGACAAACCGGCGCAGGCCGAGGCGAGCGCCGGGGAAGGGGCCTGAGGGGTGCACTGGGCCGACAGCGAGCAGGACGCGGCGTTCCGCGACGAGGTGCGCGCCTTCGTCCGCGGCTCCTTCCCTGCCGGGTACGAACCGGATCCGGCGGGCGAGAACAGCCTGGAGCCGGAGGACGCCCTCGGCTACGAGTGGTCGGCGGACCGGGTCAGTCCCGACCCGGTCCGCCGCGGGCACGCGCGCGCTTGGGCGGCGGCGCTCGCCGGCCGGGGCTGGGTGGCGCCCCGGCTGCCGGAGAAGTACGGCGGGGCCGGGTGCTCCCCGATGCAGGAGCTCATCCTGCAGGAGGAGTTGATGCGGGCCGGAGTGCCGACGGTGAACGGCATCGCGGCCTTCCTGTTCGCGCCGACCTTGCTCGCCTGCGGCACCGAGGAGCAACGCGCCGCCCACCTGCCGGGCATCGCGCGCGGCGAAGTCACCTGGGCGCAGGGGTTTTCCGAACCGGACGCGGGATCCGACCTGGCGTCGGTGCGGACGAGGGCGGTCCGCCGGGGCGGCGAGTACGTCCTCAACGGGCAGAAGGTGTGGACCTCGCTGGCGCAGTACGCGGACTGGCTCTTCGTGCTGGTTCGCACCGACCCGGAAGCGCCGAAACACCGCGGGCTCACCATGCTGCTGGTGGACGCCGGATCGCCGGGCGTGGCAATCCGGCCGATCCGGGACATCCGCGGCGCGGAACCGTTCAACGAAATGTTCTTCACCGACGTCCGGGTGCCGGCGGAGAACCTGGTCGGCGCCGAGAACGAGGGCTGGCGGGTGGCGATGACCGCGCTGGGTTTCGAGCGCGCCGGCATCGGGGCGACGATCAAGTACGAACGAGTGCTCGCCCAGCTTGTCGAGTACCTCCGGAGCGGGCACGCGGCATCGTTCGTGCGGGACGACGTCGCGGTGCTTCGCCGCGAGATCGCCAAGCGCTACCTGGAAACCCGCGTGCTGCACAACCTGGCGCGCTACAGCGTCAGCAAGCAGGAGGCGGGCGAGGTGCCCGGATACGAAGCCTCGGCCAGCTTGCTGTTCGGCGCCGAGCTGAACCAGCGCCTGGCGCGCACGGGCGCGAGCGCGTTCGGCCCGTTCGCGAATTTGTGGCAGCGCGGCGAAGCGCCCTTGGGAGCGCTGTTCACCCATCTGCGGTTCGACTCGGTGGCCGCCACCTTCATCGGGGGCGCGGCGGAGATCCAGCGGCAGATCATCGCCTGCCGGGGCCTGGGTTTGCCGCGATGACCGCGCGAGGCTCCGGGCAGGCGACGAAGAGAGGCGAACAATGGATCTGACCCTCACCGCGGACCAGCGGCTGATCCGCGACGCCGCGGCCGGATTTCTTTCGGCGCGGGCGACCGAAGCAGGAACACGGGCGGTGCGCACGGAAACGTCCGGCTACAGCAGGACCTTGTGGAAGGAACTGGTCGACCTCGGGTGGACCGGCCTGCCGCTGCCCGCGAGCGACGGCGGCGAGGGCGCCGGATTCCTGACCGCGTGCCTGCTGCTCGAACAGCTGGGCGCGCACCAGATTCCCAGCCCGTATCTGCCGAGCGTGGTGTGCGCGGCGTTCCCGATCGCCCGGTTCGGAACGCCAGGGCAGCGCGAGGAATTCGTCGGCGGGGTCGTGCGGGGCCGGGTGCTCAGCTATGCCCGTGCGGCACCGCGCGGGCAGTGGGAGGCGGACGCCTCGGAGGTGCTCGCCACGCCCGTCCCCGGCGGCTATCGGCTGTCCGGCGAGGCGTGGTTCGTGCCGTATGCCGAAGCTGCCGAGCAGCTGCTCGTCGTGGCCGAACTGGACGGCGACCTGGCCGTGTTCGTCGCGGACACCGCGGTCCCCGGCGTGCACAGCGCCGAGCTTGACGTGGTGGGCAGCGAACCGCAGTATCGGGTGGAGTTCCGCGATGTCGTGGTGCCGGCGTCCCGCATGATCGACGGCGGACGCGCCGTGGTGCGGCTGATCTCCGCACTCGGCGCGGTGGCCGCCTGCGCGGAGATGGTGGGCGGAGCGGAGCGGGTGCTCGACAGCACCGTCCGGTACGCCCGCACGCGCGAACAGTTCGGCAGGCCGATCGGCAGTTTCCAAGCGGTGCAACACCATTGCGCGGACATGGCGGTCGACGTGCTCGGTGCGCGGCTGACCGCGTACGAGGCCGCGTGGCGGCTGGCCGAAGGACTGCCCGCCGACATGGAGGTGGCCGTCGCCAAGGCGGCGGTGAGCGAGGCGTACCGCCGGGTGTGCGCGCTGGGTCATCAGGTGCACGGGGCGATCGGCTTCACCTACGAGCACGACCTGCACCTGTACTCCCGCCACCAGTTCGCCTGTTCGCTCGCCTTCGGCGACGCCGACGCGCACCTCGACTACGTCGCGCGGGCGCTCGGTATCTGATCATCAACCACTGTCCGGGGGACAAAGTGCTGTTAAAGCTGGACGAATTGGAAGGCGAGCTGGCCGCTACGTTCGACGAATGGCTGACCGGATACATCGAAAGACCGCATCCGGAACTGGGCCGGAAAGGCGCGATCTGCCCGTTCGTCGGGCCGGCGCGGCTCGCGTCCGGGCTGCGCGCGTACCGGTACCACTGGCTGGCGGGCGGCGACCTCGGAGACATGGTGCAGATCTTCGACACCGCGATGTGCCGGTACCGGCGGGAGGATTTCGGCGAGCTCAAGCTGACCTTGCGCACGCTGGTGGTGGTGATTTCCGGGCTGCCTCCCCGGGACTACGAACTCATCGACCAGGCGCACGTCGAGCGCAAGGGCGACGCGATCGCGCACGGGATGATGCTCGGGCAGTTTCATCCGGAATGCCCCGCGCCGGCCGCGCACAACGAGCGGTTCCTGGTCAACCAGGCTCCGTTCGCGGCATTGGCGGTCCGGGACATGGCGTTTCACGACATTCTTTTCCTGAACCAGGTCAGAACATGGTTCCGGGAGTACCGGGACCGGTTCGGCCATTTGTACGACGACGGCAAGCGGGTCGATCCGCATTTCCGGGAATTGTTCGACGCGGCGCAGTCCAGGCAAGAACACACGATGGAGGTTGGGTAATGCGGATGGGGGACGTGTACATCGCGGGCATCGGGACCCACTTGCCGGATCGGCAGAGTGCCGAACAGGCCGTGGCCGAGGGGCGCTACGACGAGGAGGTGCGCGAGTCGACGGGGATGCTGTCCGTGTCGGTCGCGGGGGACACGCCGGCTCCCGACCTCGCCATCGCGGCGGGCCGCGCCGCGCTGCGGATGGCGAACATCCGCGCGGAAGACTTCGCCGTCCTGGTGCACAGCCACGCCCATTTCCAGGGACCGGAGACCTGGTCGGCCCAGCATTACATCTTGAACAACACCGTCGGGCTGCCGATCCCGGCGCTCTCCTTGATCCAGGGGTGCAACGCGTCGGTGACGGCGCTGAGCTTCGTGCGCAGCTTCCTCAAGGCGGGCACTGAGAAAACCGCGGCCCTCATCACGGCGGGAGACAACTTCGGCACGCCGGTGATCGATCGCTGGCGGTGCATGAACCTGGCTCCGCTCGGCGACGGGGGCGGCGCGATGGTGCTTTCCACCGAGTCCGGATTCGCCCGGTTGCTGTCCAACGGAGCCCATTCCAAGCCGATGATGGAAGAACTGCACCGGGGCGGCGAGCAGATGTTCCCGCCGCCGATCACCGTCGGCGAGCCCGTGGACCTGGAGCGCCGGTTCGCCTACTGGAACCGGCAATGGGCGCAGGGCGTGAAACCGCCGACCGGCGACGCGACCGAGAACATCAGGGAGGCAGTCGGGCAGGCGCTGTCCGACGCGGAGCTGAAGATGGGCGACATCGCCAGAGTCGTGCAGCCGCACTTCGGCAAGCCCGCGATGCGCAACTTCTTCCTCGATCCCATCGACGTGGAACTGGAGCGCGGCACCTACGAGTTCGGCAGGCGCATCGGGCATGTCGGTCCGGTCGACATCATCGCCGGGCTCGAGCACCTGTGGCGCACCGGCGAGGTGCGGGCGGGGGAGATCGTGCTGCTGCTGTCCGAGACTCCGGGCATGGAGGCGGGAGCGGTGCTGGTCGAGATCACGCGCGACGGGAGCGACCAGTGATGCTCGCCGGATGCACGCCGTGGCCGGAGGAATTCGCCCGGCGCTATCGCGAGGCCGGGCTGTGGCTCGACGTCCCGCTGGGCGAGCTGCCCCGGCAGTGGGCCCGCGAGTACGGCACGGCCACCGCCGTGGTGTCCGGGCAGGAGCGGCTGAGCTACGTCGAACTGGACGAGAAAATCGACCGGATGGCGGGCGGGCTCGCCGGACACGGTCTCGTCCGGGGCGACCGGGCAGTGGTCCAGATGACCAACGAAAGCACGTTCCTGATCGTCTGCTTCGCGTTGTTCCGGCTGGGCGTCACCCCGGTATTCTCGTTGCCCGCGCATCGCGACGTCGAAGTGATCCACCTGATCGAAACCTCCGGCGCGGTCGCGTACGTGATCCCCGACGTGCGGCTCGGCTACGATTACCGGCTGCTGGCGAGCCGGGTCGCGATTCCCCGGCGGACCGTGCGCACCGTGTTCGTGGCGGGAGACGTGGGGGAGTACGCCGAGTTCGTGTCGCTGTCGACCGTCGGCGAGGAGCCGACCGGGCTGCCGGAGATCGACGCGGAGGAGGTCGCGTTCTTCCTGCTTTCCGGCGGAACGACGGGGCTGCCCAAGCTGATCCCGCGCACGCACGCGGACTACTTCTACCAGCTGCGCTCGGCCGCGCGGCTGTGCGAGCTGGACCGGGACACGGTGTACCTCGCGGTGCTGCCGATGGAGTTCAACTACTGCCTCGGCTGTCCCGGGGTGCTCGGCACCCTGCACCACGGCGGCCGGGCGGTGCTCGCGCTGAGCCCGAGCCCGGACGGCTGCTTCCCGCTGATCGAGCGCGAACGCGTGACGATGAGCTCGCTGGTGCCCACGATCGCGCACGCGTGGGTCGAAGCGCGGGAATGGAGCGACGCAGACCTGAGCAGCCTGGAAGTGGTGCAGATCGGGAGCGCCAAGCTGCACGAGAGCCTGGCCCGCAAGATCACGCCGATGCTGGGGTGCCGGCTGCAGCAGGTGTTCGGCATGTCCGAAGGTCTGATGAGCTACGTGCGCCGGGGCGACCCGGAGGACGCCGTGCTGCACACCCAGGGGCAGCCGCTGAGCGAATTCGACGAGCTGCGCGTGGTCGATCCGGAGACCGGCGAGGACGTGCCGCGGGGCGAGTGCGGCGAATTGTGGGCGCGCGGCCCGTACACGATCCGCGGCTACTACAACGCGCCCGAGCACAACGCGGTCGCCTTCACCGAGGACGGGTTCTACCGTTCCGGAGACCTGATCAGGCAGACCGAGCGGGGCGACATGGTGGTCGCGGGCCGGATCAAGGACGTGATCAACCGGGGCGGCGACAAGGTGTCGGCGACCGAGGTCGAGGGCTATCTGCAGGGGGAGGAAGGAATCCGGCAGGCGGCCGTGGTGGCGATGCCCGACGAGGTGCTCGGCGAAAAGACCTGCGCGTTCGTCATCGCCGACGGAAAGGCCCCGACCGGGCTGCAGCTGCGGTCTTCCTGGCGGGCCAAAGGGATCGCGGATTTCAAGATCCCGGACCGGGTGGAGCTCGTCGACGCGCTACCGCTCACCGGCCTGGGAAAGCTGGACAAGACCAGGCTGCGCGCGGACATCGCGGCGAAACTGCGGGAGGAGGCCGGATGAGCGGGCACGAGGAGCTCAGGGACGAGGTCGCGGGAGTGCTTTCCCTGCGCCCGGAGGACATCGAGGAGCATCGCAATCTCGCCGACCTGGGCATGACGTCGATGGAGCTGATGGGGCTGATCAACCGGTGGCGGAAGCGGGGGCTGCAGGTCTCGTTCGACACGCTGGTGGAACAGCCGACCCTGGCGGCCTGGCGGAAGCACCTGGAGGCGGTTTCATGACGGCGGCCGAGGCACAGCTGATCAGGGCGGGGATCGTCTACACCGCGGACGAGACCGAGCGGGTCGTTCCCGGCGGCGCGGTGCTGGTCGAGGACGGCAAGATCGCGGCGGTCGGAACGGACGCCGAGGTCGCCGTCGCGGCCGCGGCGCTGGACCGGCCGGTGCGCACGGTCGACGCGACGAACATGATGGTGCTGCCCGGCTTCGTCAACGCGCACTGGCACGAGTTCTTCTCTTCCCGGATCAGTCCCATGGACGCGCTGCGCCCGGTGCGCGACGACGAGGACGTGCCGGGATGGATGTCCTCGGGCGGCAACTTGCTGGCGGTCTCTCCGCTGTTCGACAAGTTCGCCGACCTGGTGCCGCGGCTGACCGAGCGGGAAGCGGTCGACATCGCCACCTACTCGGTGTGGACCCAGCTGCGTTCCGGGACTACCGCACTCGCCGATCTCGGTTCGCTCAACCAGCCGGACGCACTGGTCGCCGCGTTCCGCGCGGTCGGCATCCGGGGCGTGGTCAGCACCTGGGTCAGCGATGTCGTGTGCGAACAAGGGGCGGCGGGCCCGCGGCGGTCTCGCCCGGCAGCCGCCGTCGTGGACGAACTCGACCGGGTGGCGAAGATCTGCACCGCCGACGACAGCGGGATGCTGCGGGCGCGCGCGTCCGTCGTCGTGGTGACCAACATGTCGGACGAAGCGGGGACGGGCATCGCGGAGCTGGCAGGCCGGTACGGGCTGACCACCGGAGCCCACTTGTGCGCGCTGCGCACGGAAAGCCCGACCGTGCGGGAGTTTTTCGGCCGGGGTTCGGTGCACCGGTTCGCCGATCTCGGGCTGCTCAACGACCGGTTGCTGGGAGCGCACACCAGTTTCGCCGACGAAGCCGAGCGGCGGCTGCTGATCGAGGCGGGCGTGCACGTCAGCCATTCGCCCGCCAAATACGGGCCGGTGGGCGAATCCACGATGTCCGAGACCCGGCTGATCCCGGAGTTCGCCAAGGCCGGCCTGCCCGTGTCGCTGTCCACCGACGGCGCCGGCAAACCGATCGGCGGCATGGCGGAGAACATGCGCGCGGCGTGGCAGCAGCACAACGAGCTGTACGCCGACCCGACCGTGCTGCGCGCCAGCCGGGCACTGGCCATGGCCACCCGGCTGCCCGCCGAAGCCCTGCGCTGGCAGGACGAGATCGGCAGCATCGCTCCGGGCAAGCAGGCCGATCTGCTCATGGTGCGGGCAGACGACTGGCGTTATCTGCTGGAGCCGCGGCCCCTCGAGGCGTTCCTGCATCTGGGCGGATCGCTGGACATCGACACCGTGCTGGTCGCGGGGCGGACGCTGATCAAGGGCGGCAAGTCGGTGCACCTGGACGAAACCGAACTGCGGCGGCGGTATCTGGACGCGCTGCGCTCGTGCTCGGCTCGGGTCTTCGAGGTGGCGGAGCCGCAGCTGCGAGATGTCTTCGCCAGGACGGCCCGATGACCGCGGAACGGGAGGCGGTCTGTCCGCTGCGTCCGCCGGAATACGTCAGCTACGCGCACATGGACCGGTTGCACGAGCTGGTGGAGCCGAGGACGGACTCGCCGAGGGAAGTGGTTTTCCTGCTGGTGAGCCACGTCAAGGAGCTGCTGTTCCGGGTCGGGTACGTGGAACTCGGCCAGGCGCGCGAGCAGATGCGCGCCGACCGGGTCGACCAGGCGTGCCTCGCGCTCGACCGGGCCGCCCAGTCGCTGCGGGTGCTCGTGCAGACCTGGGACCTGCTGACCTCGATGTCCCCGGACGAGTTCCTCGTGTTCCGGCACATCCTCGGCGAGGCGTCGGGCACCCAGTCCTTCATGTACCGCACCTTGGAGTTCAGTCTGGGCAACAAGGATCCGCGCATGGTCGCCGCGGCCGAGGACCAGCTGGCGCTCTACCCTCAGCTGCGGCGGGAGCTGGCCGCTCGCACTGTCTACGACGAGGCGCTGGGGCTGCTGGCGCGCGAAGGCCTCGACATCCCCGCGGCGGTGCTGGAGCGGGACGTGTCCGCGCAGTACCGGCCGGATGCCGCGGTGGAACTCGCGTGGCGGGCGGTGTACGAGCAGCCGGCGCGGTGGCCGGCCGCGCACCGGATCGCCGAGCGGCTGACCGAGGTGGCGTTCCGGTTCTCCCACTGGCGCGCCAGCCACCTGCTGGTGGTGGAGCGGATGCTGGGCAGCAAGCCGGGCACGGGCGGCACCACCGGGGTGCCGTGGCTGCGCGAGATCAACGAACATCGGTTCTTCCCCGAACTCTGGTCAGTGAGGACGTCGCTGTGACACAAACGATCAAGAGCCACGCCGCCCCGCTCACCCTGCCGGGGCTGGTGCCGATCCTGTTCGGGCACGCCGCGTTCCAGCAGCTGAACGCCGGTTTCCAGCTCGGGCTTTTCGCCTTGCTGGCCGATCGTCCGGACAGCTCGAAGCCGGAGCTGGCCGCCGCGCTCGGCCTGCCCGCCCGTTCGGCCGAGGTGCTGCTGCTGGGCACCACCGCGCTAGGGCTCACCACGGCCGAGGACGGCCGTTACCGGAACGCGGAGATCATCGACGCGGCGTTCCGGGACGGCAGCTGGCAGACGCTGCGGGACATCGTGGAGTTCCAGGCCCGCATCAGCTATCTGCCCGCGTCCGACTACGCGGAATCCCTGCGCACCGGACGGAACGTCGGCATCCGGCATTTCCCGGGGGACACTGAGGACCTGTACAGCAGGCTGTCGAACTCGGAAGGCATGGAGGAGCTGTTCTACCGCGGGATGAACGCCTGGTCGAAGCTGTCCAACCCGGTGCTGGTGAACGGGCCGCAGTTCGCGCAGGTGAGCCGGGTGCTCGACGTGGGCGGCGGCGACGCGGTCAACGCGATCGCGTTGGCCCAGGCGCATCCGCACCTCCGGGTCACGGTGCTCGACCGCCCCGCCGCGCTGGAGGTCGCGGAGGAGCGGGTGCGCGCCGCCGGGCTGCAGGACCGCATCGAGCTGCACGCCGCCGACATCTTCACCGGCGAGTACCCCGGCGGCCATGACTGCGTCCTGTTCGCCCATCAGCTGGTCATCTGGACGCCGGAGCAGAACCGCGAACTGCTCGGCAAGGCATGGCACGCGGTCGAGCCCGGCGGACGCGTGCTCATCTTCAACGCCTTCGCCGACGACGACGGGCAGGGGCCCCTGTACGCGGCGCTGGACAGCGTCTACTTCTCCACGTTGCCGTTCGCCGGCAGCACACTGTATCCCTGGCACCGGTACGAGGAATGGTTGCTGGAAATCGGTTTTGCCGAGATCACCCGGGTCAGCACGTCGTCTTGGACGCCGCACGGGGTCCTTCAAGCGATCAAATCCTGACTGCTGACGGCAGGGGACAGATGACGCGGGCGCCGCCGGGGCTGGGCCTCGGCGGCACCCGCGGCTATCGCGTCGCCATGGCCGTGAGCACCCGGTTTCCCAGCGGGTTCGCGGGATTCCCGAGTCCGAGGACCAGATCGAAATGGTTGGCCCCGGGCACGACCAGTTCGGTCGTCTCATTGCCCGCCTGGCGGGCCGCGGCTCCGAATTCCTTCTGCTGGCGAATGTATTCGCCGGTCTCGAATTCACCCCTCGCGAGGAGCAACCGAGGCGTCCGGCAGGGCAGTGCGTGCAGCGGGCTGTACGCCCGGGCCGTCGCGGCGTCCAGGCCGAGCGCGTCGTTGACGTAGGTGTGCCGGATCGGTTCCAGCTCGTAGGTGCCGCTGAGCAGGCAAGCGCTGGCCAGCGGGGGCCGCTTGCCGGGCGTGCGGCGATCGGTGCACAGTGCCATGGCCAGCAGGTGCGCGCCCGCGGAACTCCCGCTGGCATGCACCGTGTCCGGTCGGGTGCCGAGCTTTTCGGCGTTGTCCCTGATCCAGCACAACGCCCGCCACACCGCGTCGCACATCTCGGGCAGCGTCCGGCCAGGCGCGAGGCCGTAGCCCACCGCGGCGAACCCGTAGCCTTGCTTGACGAAATCCAGCGCGCTGAAGCTGGCCTCGTCCTTGCTGGTTTGCTGCCAGTGGCCGCCGTGGACGAACACCTGCAGCGGCGCGCCGGGCTCGGGGGCGGGGAAGTGGTCCACGGATTCGGCCGGATGCGGGCCGTAGGAATAAGTGGCGAATCCGGACGTGCTTTTCGCCTTGCGGCTGCGCTCGGCGCATTCCTCGAGAATTTCCGGGAAATTCGGAGCCAGGCGGCTCGGGGAGAATTCCGCGTCCAGCCGGGATTTCGTGTCTCGATCGACCATGAGTTCCATGTTCGGTTTTGCCGGAACCGGTGTCAATCTTCGTGCAGTGTTGCCCGCGGCCGGTGCCGCGGGCAACACTGTCCGCGGAATATCAGCCCCCGGTGGCGGCGTACAGCTGGTGAAGCAATGAGTGCCTGACTGTCGGCTCTATCGGGGAAGTGCCGTTGGCGTCGAGCACTCTCCGCTGCAGAAGCTGCAGTTCCGCGGACGGCTCGATTCCCAGTTCCTCGGTCATCGACTTGCGCAGCCCGTGGAATACGCGCAGGGCGTCCTGGCGTCTTCCCGCTCGCTGCAATGCAATCATGTAGTAACCGTGCAAATGCTCGTCGAAGGGATGCTCCACGACCAGTCCGGACAATTCGGCGAGCACCTCGCGGAACTGCCCGATGTGCAGCTGGGTTTCCACCCGCTTGATCCGGGCATTGGACCGCGTCTGCTCGATCCGGGCGACTTCGGCCTGCAGCATCGGTCCCTGGTCGACATCGAGCAGCGGGAGCCCGCGCCACAGTTGCTCGGCCGCCGCGAGCAGCCGCACTCCCTTGGCGTGATCGCCCGCGTCCAGCGCTGTGCTGCCCCGCGCGGTCAGCCGGTCGAATTCGGCGAGGTCGAACCGGCTTTGCGAGGTGTCGAAAAGGTAGCCCCGGTTGTGGGTCTGCAGTATTTCGGCCCGCACCCTGTTGCCGGAAATAGCCAGTGCTGACGCCAGCTGTCTCCGGATTTTCAGAATGTAGGTCTGCACCGCGGTAACCGCGGACTTGGAGGGCTTTTTGAGCCACAGCTCGTCGACGATCCGGCTCAGCGAAACGACTTTTTCGTGCTGGGTGAGCAGCAACCCGAACAAATGACGTTCCTTCGGGGCGGACGGGGTCAAAATCCTGTTCCCTGCCGATGCCGATAGGGGTCCTAGTATCCTGATGTCAAGAGTGCTCTGCATCTGGCTCCCCCATGAGACGCGTGACGGTTTCCGGTCACGCTGTGCGCATTCGAAACGATTTTCCAGCATCGTCGGGCGAATGTGCAACAGGTCGGCCGATCCGAAGCGCGGGAGTCTCCTGGCCGGGGGACGGGAAGCGGCGGTCAATGCTCTCGGGCGGTAGCGTGCAACAGCAGCCCTTTGGTGCGCAGCGTCCCGGCGGGGACCGGGCGTACCCGGGCGCCGGGAACGGGATCGAGGCGCCATTGGCGGGTGATGCCGGCGAGAGCCAGCGCTGCTTCGCCGAGAGCGAAGTTGTCGGCGATGCACTTGCGTGCCCCGTTGCCGAAGGGGATGTACGAGGCCGTCGCGGTGGCCCGAGTGTGCAGCCAGCGGTCCGGGTCGAAGCGTTCCGGATCCGGGTAGAGGTCGTGCCGGCGGTGGATGAGATAAGGGCTGACGACCACGTTTGTTCCGGCGGGCAGGAGATGCTCGCCGAGCTTGGTGTCGGCGGTGAGGGAGCGGGAGGCGACCCAGCCCGGCGGGCGCAGCCGCAGCGTCTCGCTGATCACCCGGCGCGCGAGAGGCAAGCGCTCGAGATCCGCCGGGCCGACCGGATGGTCGGCCAGCACCTCGTCCACCTCGGCGCGCAGCCGCTCGGCCACCTCCGGCGCCTGTGTCAGATGATGGAGAGCCCAGGCCAGAGTGAGAGAAGTGGTCTCGGCTCCGGCGAGGAAGAAGGTCAGGACGTTGTTGCTGATCTGTTCTTCCGGGGAGGACAGGGCGCCCTGATCGTCCGCGTCCGCGATCAGGGTGGACAGCAGATCGTGGCGGTCGCGTCCGCCCGCACGATGCCGCCGCACGATGTCGGTGCTCACCTGCTGCAGCCGCTGCTGGGCTTGCTTGCGTTCCCGGACGTTCAGCACCGGCAGCTTGAATTCGCTCAGCGTGAGCAGCTGCACCGGAGTGTTGAGGAATACGTCGCCGTCCCGCAATGCCTGGCGGACCGTGTCCGGCGGCAGCGAGTCGGAGAACAGCGTGGACACCACGACCGACGACGTGAGTTTCCGCATTTCCGCCGAGACGTCGAGAATCTGCCCGTCTCGCCAGGAACCGGTCAGCTCGGCGATCCGGGCCGCGGCCTTGTCCAGGTAGCCGGATACCAGGTCGCGGTGGAAAACCGGCTGGAGCTGGCGCCGCTGGCGGCGGTGGATGTGGTGCGGACAGGTGAACAGGCCGTCGCCCAGCAGCCGCCGGTTCCATTCCGAGATCGGCCCGCCTTTGTCGAAAGCGCGGTCGTCCCGGTGCACCTGACGGGTCAACTCGGGATCGCACACCACCACCACGGTCGCCGGGCCGACCTTGATCCGGACCAGGTCGCCTTGTCCGGGCAGCCCGGTGATAAAGCCGAAGGGATCGCGCAGCAGGGGAAGCAGATGCCCCAGGACGGGCAAGGCTCCGGCGGCGAGCGGGATCGTGCGCAGACTCATCCTTGAAACTCTCCCCAGCACATCGGAAATGGGAAGGCGGCGCAGGCGGGAATGCGTGGCCCCCAGGGGCGCGCCGCCGTGGTGCGCGAAAACCTGCTTCGCCTGATCGAGGCTAGTCCGCATCGCTCAATTCGCACTCAATTCCGCCGCTGCGAAGGAATTGGCGTCATGGTGTGCGGATTTGAGCGCGGGCGAGCGTTTTCGGCCCTGCGCGACAGCACGTGCCGAGGGGCTCTGCTGGACCTGCCTCCGGCAGCGGTGGTCGTCAGTCTTCCGCGGTGTCCGGCTCTCCGGGCCGCTCGACCACGCTCCACAGGAATGAATGCCTGCGCCCGGTCGGCTCCTCGCGCGCGACAAACTCGTCCAGCAGTGCGTCCAATCGCGACTGCAACTCGGCCGCCGCCTCGTCGCTGAGGCGGACCACGCCGCGGCGGGTCTGCTGGATGGACGCTGGGTCGCTCTCGATCATTTCGGCGCGGTGCGCGTCCAAAGTGGCGAGTTCGACGCGGGCGGTCAGTGCGGGATCGCCCGCCTGGTCCAGGTCGAGGTGCCAGGTCCGCCGCGTGGTCCGGTAGGGGCGTTCCCACGCGCCGAGGTCGCTGCGGCGGGCCGGTTCGGCGATGAGGAATCCGGCTTCCGCGAGGGCGTGCACCCGGCGCAGCACGGTGGCCGGCGACTCTTCGAGCCGCTTCGCCAGCTGCTGGTTCGTCCGCGCGGTGTCCAGGCACAGCCGGAGGATTCGCCAGCTCAGCGGGTGGGCGAGCGCGCGGAGGTCGTCGGCGGTCGCCTGGCGCGGGAGGGGGTCGTCCATTGACAGCAGCTTAGCCGATTTGCTTCGATGGTATCGATATCAGAAAGTGAAATCAATGGAGGTCGAGTGCGCCGCATCGAGTCGTACGTCGAGCAGTACCGGGAGCGGCACGAGGCGGAGCTGGCCCAGTGGATCGCCGTGCCGAGCGTGAGCGCCACCGGTGAGGGCATGGCGGAGGCAGCCGAGTTCGCCTGCGGTTTGCTGCGGCGCAGCGGGCTCGAAGCGCGGCAGGTCGAGACCGGCGGCTGGCCGCTGGTGGTGGGGAGCGCAGAAGGTCCGGCGGGCGCTCCGCATGTGGTGATCTACGGCCATTACGACGTGCAGCCGGCCGGGCCGCTCGCGGCCTGGGACAGCCCGCCGTTCGAGGCCACCGTCCGCGACGGCCGGATGTACGGGCGCGGCACGGGGGACAACAAGGGGCAGCATCTCGCGCAGCTGCTCGCGTTGCGGGCGCTCGGCGAGACCGGCGAACTGCCGTGCAGCGTGACCGTGTTGCTCGACGGCGAGGAAGAGATCGGCAGTCCGAACCTGGAATCAGCGCTGGCGGGTCTGCGCGACGAATGGGACGCGGACCTGGTGCTGTGGAGCGACGGTCCGGTGCACGACAGCGGCGAACCGACGGTCAGTCTCGGCGTGCGCGGTGCGGTCCGGTTCGAGATTCGGGTGCATGGCGCGCCCGCCGCGCTGCATTCGGGAAACTGGGGCGGCGTCGGGCCGAACCCGGCGTGGGAGCTGGTGTGGCTGCTGTCGACGATGCGCTCGCCGGAGGGCGAGATCCTGGTCAAGGGAATCGCCGACGGAATGGTCCCGCTGAGCCCGTCGGAACGGGACGCACTGGACGCGCTCCCGGTCGACGTTCCCGCCGCGCTCGCCGAGGTCGGGCTGGACCGGATGGACGTTCCCGAAGGCGTCGGTTTCAACGATCGCCTGGCGTTGCCGACTTTCAGCATCAATTCACTGTCCTGTTTGGACGAGGGCGACCACCGCACGGTCATCCCCGCGGTCGCGGTCGCCCGCTGCGACATCCGGACTGTCGGCGGCCAGCGCGCCTCGACGGTCATCGAGGCGTTGCGCGCGCACCTCGCCGAACACTTGCCGCACGCTGAACTGCACGTGCCGGGCGGGCTGATGGAAGCGTCCCGGACGTTGCCGGAATCGCCTTACACCGCGGTGATCACCGAGGCGGTCAGCGCGGCTGCCGGACGTCCGGCGCTGCTGGTGCCCGCGATGGGCGGCAGCCTGCCGATCGCCGCGCTGTCCGACGGGCTCGGGCTGCCGTGCTACGGAATCCCGCTGGCGAATGTCGACGAGCACAACCACGGCCCGAACGAGAATTTCGAACTCGCCCGTTTCCACGCCGGGATCACCGCCGCCGCGAACGTCTTGCTCGAACTGGGAAAGCTCCGCTGAATTCCCGCACATGGTTGCTCCGGGCCGGTGTGCCCGGAGCCGCGATTCACCGATGATGCCGAACCGCTGACGCACCGCCTCGGAGGCGACCATGTCGATTCCCGCCCCGGATTCCCCTGCCACCAAGGACAATCCTCCCGAAGAAGCACCCTCGCCGCGCTCGTCCAGGATCGTGCTGGCGGCCACGATCGGCAACACCCTGGAATGGTTCAGCCTCGGGGCTTACACGCTGTTCGCCGACGTCCTGGCGAAACAGTTCTTCCCCGCGACCGATCCGGCGGTCTCGCTGATGCTGGCTTTCGCCAGTGTCGCGGTCGCGTATTTGATCCGCCCGTTCGGCGGGATGATCCTCGGCTCGTACGCCGACCGGGCGGGCCGCAAAGCCGCGCTGGTGTGGTCGATCCGGATCATGGCGGTGGCCTCGCTGCTGATCGCGATCATGCCGAACTACGCGACGATCGGGATCGCGGCCCCGATCGGGCTGGTGTTCGCCAATCTGCTGCAGGGCTTCTCGGCGGGCGGCGAATTCGGCAGCGCGACCGCGTATCTGGTGGAGAGCAACCGGAAACGCCGCGGGTTCATGGGCAGCTGGGGCGCGGCGAGCCAGGGCCTGAGCACGTTGCTGGGCATCGTGTTCGCCGCGGTGCTGAGCGCGGTGCTCACCGACCAGCAGCTCGGCTCGTGGGGCTGGCGGATCCCGTTCGCCTTCGGCCTGCTGATCGCTCCGATCGGCTACTACATCCGGCGGCACGTGGAGGAATCCCCGGCGTTCGAGGAAGACGCCGCCGAGGCGCCGCTGCGGGAGGTCCTGCGCTCGCAGAAGACCCGGATCCTGGTCGCGATGGGCGCGATGGCGGTGTCCACCGCGATCAGCTACCTGATCATCTACATGCCGACCTTCGCCATCCGGAACCTCGGACTGCCCAAATCGCTGGCCTTCACCACGACGATCGTCACCCAGATCGTGCTGACCGTGCTCGCGCCGGTCGCCGGGCGGCTGTCCGACCGGACCGGCCGGATCCCGCTGATGGCCGCGGCGTGCTCGGTGATGCTGCTGTCGATTTTCCCGCTGTTCCTCGCGCTGAACAGTCAGCCGACGTTCGCGATGATGACCGCGGTGATGGCCGCGATCGGGCTAGTGAAGGTCTGGTACGTCGGCCCGCTGGGCACGCTGATGGCCGACGTCTTCCCGACTCGGACCCGCGCGACCGGGCTGTCGGTCAGCTACAACATCACGGCTTCGCTTTTCGGCGGTTTCACGCCGTTGGTGGTGATTTGGCTGATTCAGCTCACCGGGAGCAATCTGGCACCGAGTTATTACGTGATGGCGTTGGCGGTGCTGAGCCTCAGCGCGCTGGTTTTCGCCCGGCGGAAGCTGCGGGTGCGCTGAACTGTCCTTTGTGGACTCTCAGGGTGATTCGGGTGGCGCGCAACCTCCCGGCGGGTTGCGCGTCATTCTCTCCATAGCCGGACCGCGGAGGTCCGGTCTGGGAGGGGATTTGTCATGACTGAGATGAGAATCCGAAGATCGGTGCTGGGCGCGGGAGTTCTGGTGCTGATCGCCGCGGCGGTCACGGCCTGCGCTTCGGGTCCCGCGGACACAGCGGGGCCTGCGCTGACTCCGACCGTCAGCGAAACCGCGACCACGCCACCAGCCACCTCGACCGCACCGTCCGCGGTGCCTGCGACTTCCGCCGCTAACCATGCTGTGGCACCGCCTGCGAAGCGTTCAGACGTTACTCCTCAGCCGTCGCCAACAGTCTATCGGTGCGAGGGCAATGCTGTCGCCAAACCTTCGTGGTTGAACCTGGCGTGTGCGGACCAGAAAATGGGGATCGACCAGCTGCACTGGTCGGGCTGGGGCTCGGCGACCGCGCGTGCCACCGGCAGATTCTGGGAGTACGACTGCGTACCCGATTGCACGTCCGGAAAGCTGGTTTCGGTCCGGACATCGGTGACGGTCAGCGGGTTGGCCGACGGCCATTACACCCGATTGCACGTCACGGCGACACCGCCCCCGGCGCAGCCGCACGACTACCTTCTGACGAAAGCTGGCCCCGAGGCGGCATAGGAAACGGGTGCCGTGCACGCACGGCACCCGCCCGGGGAATGCCTACGGATGCGTCCGGAAAGCATCCACAATCAGATAACTGCCGTTCTTCATCGTGCCGGTGATCGTATGAATCCCCGGCTGCAGGCCGGAAACAGTCGCCACCGTCGACTGGTACTGCCGGGTCGGCGTGACGAAGCTGACCGTCCGGTAAGGCGCGCCGTCGAGGGTGAGGTCGACGTCGCCCTCGTCGGTATTGGTTTCGGAAATAATGTCGATTCCCGTTCCGTAGAACGTCAAACTCCACGAATCGCCGACGTTCTGGGTCGCCCAGATGTCGTCGAGGTACGAGTTCGCGCCCCCGGCCGAACTGCCCCGCCAGATCCATCCTGACGACGGCGCACCGGTGTTGGTGTAGACGACGCCGGAAGTGTTGTTGAGGACTTCGGCTTCCGTTGTCTTGGCGAGACGCAAGGTGACGTCGGCCTGCCCGCGCCGCACGGTCAGCGTGATCGGCGCACCCGGCGCGAGTTTGTTGTAGCTGAGCCAGAAAGTGTTGCGATCGTCAGTCGCCGGGGTGCCGTTGACGGCCGTGATGTCGTCACCGGTCTTCAGCCCGTTCTGCGCCGCGTAACTGCCCGGCGGCACAGTGGGGAGATAGAGGCCGTACGGCTTGGTCAAGCCGAGCGACGACTGGACAGCGAGCGACGGGATGTTCGTCGCGGTGGCACCCATCAGCTTTTCGGGCTGGACGATCATCCCGTTGGCAGGCCCGCCGGAGCCGGGGCCGTAGGCGAAAACTGCCTTGGGCGGAAGCGGTGCGCCCGCGGAGCCGAAGCCGGTCATCTGGAAGTTGGCGTATCCGAGGCTGACCGCGGGCGAGTCGGCGGCGACAGTGAAGTCGTAGCTGCCAAGAGGATCCGCCGCGGCGAACTTCGGGTCGGCGACGCGCGAATGCGGGTCCATTCCGGCGTGCACCCAGGCCGACTGCGGGTTGATCGTGGCCCCGTCCGCGGAAAGCGCCTCGTTGCCGCTGCCGTCGGGATTGACGTAGACCGGGTAGCTGTCGTTCCAGAAGAGGTTGCGGTCGACGCCGTACTTGGCGGTGACCGGGTTGTTCAGCACGTTGTTGTACGCCTGCGGCCCGAGAGTGATGTTGCGCTCGATGACGTCGCCGCAGTCGGAGTGGCTCACCTGTTCGTAGATCGAGCCGTCCACGAGCAGATTGTTCCGCACGGTGCGCTCGTACCCGTCGCGCAGTTTGATGCCGCCCTTGAGGATGAGGTTGTCCAGCAGACGGAAGTTGGACGACCCGTCGTCAAGATCGATGGCCCAGTCGCCCGCGTGCCAGAACCGGTTGTGCTGGATGGTGATCGGCCGGACGACGTCGAGCTTCATCAGGCGCCGGGCCTGCGCGTCGGTCAGCGCGGTGCCGGTGGAGCCTTCGAAACTCGTGCCCGGCGCGAGGGTGTTGTTGCCGGAACTCGCCCAGAACCGGCCGCGGCCCCACACGTTGACGGACCCGTTGTCGCCTGTTTCCTCGACGCAGTCGAAGAGGTCGTTGTTCTTGATGTCGTGCCCGCCCCAGGTGCCGTCCTCGATGTTGAGGCACGCGCGCGGGCTGTCGGAGATCGTGTTGCCGTCGACTGTCACGTCCGCGCTCATCGAGATGTTGACGCCGGAGGACTGCTTCTCGAACCGGCCCATGTTCTGCATGAGGTTGTTCCGCACGAGGATGTCGCGGGGGTAGTCGTCGCTCTTCGGCCCGGGCGCGGTGTCGGTGACCGCGACGTTGTCGTAGTAGTTGGCGGAGTAGTCGCGCACCGCGGTCGGCGAGCCGACGATCTGGACGTCCGTGGCGCCGTCGGATTCGAACTTGTTGTCGCTGATCGTGTTGTGCCGGTTGTAGCTGTCGAGGAAGACGCCGTTGCCGCCGAGCTGGTCGAAGAACGACCCGGTCACCGAGATATCAGCGGCGTTCTTCAGGGATACCGCGCCTTTGCGGACCACTGCCCAGTCGCCCTTGGCGTCGGCCTCGAACGGGCTGGTGAAGAGCGTGCGGTGGGTCGCGGTGAAGTGCAGCCCGCGCAGCGCGATGTTGTGGACGGGGTTGGCCGCCGACGTCCCGGTCATCGTGATCAGCTGGTTCTGTTCCGCGGTTTCGACCGTCGCGGCGGAAAGGTCGGTGCCCTCCGGCGGGTAGTAGAGCAACTGGCCGGTCGCCCGGTCGTAGTACCACTCGCCGGGCGCGTCGAGTTCTTCCTTGACGTTCTCGGCCATCGCGGGCCCGACCCGGCCGGGCCCGTTCCCCTTCGTCAGCCCGCAGTCCTGCGGTCGGTTGTTGTCGCCGACGTAATGCAGAGCGAGCCCGTCGCCGGTGCGCCCGCTGACGGTGAACGAGACGGAACCCCAGTCGCCGCAATGCATCGCGCGCACGAGTGCGGTCGACGGGTCCGACCATTTCGCCGATTCCCGCTCGAGGTCGGCCAGCGAGGTCGAGCCCTGGAGCCGGGCGGCGTTCGGGTCGTAATTCGGATAGCGGGCGAGGATCTGGCGTTGCCCGTTGACGAACAGACCGTCGAAGTCCAGCCCGGCGGGGACGGTCGCGGCCATGATCTTGCTGCCGGGCGCCGTGGGCTGCCACGCCGGACGCAGCGGTCGGCCGCCGCTGATCGTCACGGTCGCGCCGGTCGCCGGTTGCCAGGTCACGGTGTGGCCGTTGCGCCCGGAGTCCTGCGGGCCGAACGCCAGAGGAGCGGCGAGGTAGTAGGCGCCGCCGGCCAGCTGCACCACGATGTCCCGGTGGTTGCCGACGCCGGTGTCGAGCAGGTGCCGAACCCGTTGCTGCGCCTGTGAAAGCGAGCACGGACGCGGCTGGGTGCAAGGATTTCCGGGCGGAGCGTCAGCGCCTGGAGCGGCATACACGGTCATCGGCGGCGGCCCGCTCGCTGCGGCTGGCGGGCCGAGCACGAGCGTTCCGCCTAACCCGGCGACGGCGGACAGGACGAGGCTCAGAAGCCGGCGGTTCGCCATTCAGGTCCTCCTTGACCAGGCATCGCAGGCCCTGAGCGCCAGGACATCCGATGTCTAGGAGACTATGCAGCAGGGCGCATCGGTCGTCAAGGAGTTCTCCGGGTGGTATCCGGAGGTGGGGAAGTGACTGTTAATCAAGGAATCGGGGGTGGATCTGCCCGGTGTTGGCGGAGGTCGCGAGAGGTTTCCCCGGCTGTCTGAGGTGAGCTGTACATCTGATCTTTGTTCGCCATGAGCGGCTCGCTGTCGCAGTCGGCTCGGTAAGGGTTGCCTAACACTGAAGCCTCGGTTACCGTCCAAGTCCTCAGATGACATGAGGAGTTGAGATGAGCGATCTGACGCTGGCCGAGCTGGCGGCGGCGGTACGGGCGCGCGAGGTGTCTCCGGTGGAGCTCACCGAGGAGTACCTGGCCCGGATCGACCGCGACAACGACCGGATCGGCGCTTACCTCGCCGTGGACCACGAGGGGGCGCTCGCGGCCGCGCGCGAGGCGGAGGCGCTGGTCCGGTCGGGCGCGCAGGACCTGCCGGTGTTGTGCGGGGTGCCGGTTTCGGTGAAGGACACGTGTCCGGTGAAAGGCCTCCGGTACACGGCGGGATCGGCGGTCTTCGCGGATCGGGTCGCCGAGGTGGACGCGGCGGTCGTGACGCAGTTGCGCCGGGCGGGCATGGTGGTGCTGGGCAAGACGAACGCGGCCGAGTTCGGCTGCTCCTCCTACACCGAGACGGTGTTCGGCCCGGCCCGCAATCCGCACGACCTCGCCCGTACCGCGGGCGGATCCAGCGGCGGGGCGGCCGCCTCGGTCGCGGCGGGACTTGCTCCGGCGGCGCACGGCAGCGACGGCGGCGGCTCGGTGCGGATCCCGGCCGCGTGCTGCGGTTTGGTGGGGATCAAGCCGACCAGAGGCAGAGTGAGCTCCGCACCCGGCCCGGATTCGGCCGGGCTCGCCACCGCGGGTCCGATCGCCCGCACGGTCGCGGATGCCGCACTGCTGCTGGACGCGATGAGTACCGCGCGCCCCGGCGACACCCACCAATTGCCTCCGGTGCCGGCCGGGCACTTCGCGAGCAGCGCCGAGCGCGACCCCGGCCGGCTGCGGATCGGCGTGCTCCGGGGACCGGAGAGCGACGACCCGTGGTGCCGGCGGGCGTGCGAAGACACCGTCGCGCTGCTAGCGGATCTGGGACACGACGTGGCGTACGCCGAGCCGACGGATCCGGACGACTATCGCGAGGAGTTCGCCGTCGTGTGGTCGCTGCTCGCCTGCTCGGTGCCGGTTCCCGCCGAGCGGGAGCAGGACCTGCTGCCGCTGACCCGCTGGCTGCGGGAGAAGGCCCGGGGCTACGACGCGGTGACGTTCATGTCCGCGCTGGTGTCGATGCAGGCCGCCGCTCGCCGGATCGCCTCCCGCTACGACCGGTTCGACGTGGTCGTCAGTTCCGCCACGGCCGCGTTGCCGCCGCTGGTGGGCGGTCTCGTCGACGACGATCCCGCGCAGACCTTCGAGAACATGCTGGAGTTTCATCCGCTGACCCCGCTGGCCAACATCACCGGCCAGCCGTCGCTGACCGTCCCGGCGCTCCGGACTCCCGGCGGGCTGCCCGTCGGCGTGCTGCTCACCGGACGCTACGGCGCCGAGGCGACCCTCATTTCCGTTGCGGCACAACTGGAGAGGGCGAAGCGATGAAGAAGGCCCAACTGGGTTTCCTGACCGGGACCCATGTCGTCAACGACCTGTACCAAGGGGCAGTGCCCGCGCTGCTGCCGTTCATGATGAGCGAGCGCCACTACAGTTACGCGGCGGTGTCCGGAATCGCTTTGGCCGCAACGGGTTTGTCCAGTGTGGTGCAACCGGTGTTCGGGATGATCGTGGACCGGTCCGGGCGCTCCTGGCTGGCGCCGCTCGGTTTCCTCGTGGCCGCCGCCGGGATCGCCGGAGCCGGTTTCGCGGACGGGTACCTGGCCACGTGGATCTGCGTCGCCATCGCCGGAATCGGGGTGGCCGCTTACCATCCGCCCGCCACCAATCAGGCCCGTGCGGCGGGCGGCAGGTCGCAGCGGGCCATGAGCCTGTTCTCGGTGGGCGGCACGCTGGGCAGTTCGCTCGCTCCCGCGCTCGTCACCGCGGTCGTCGGTTCGCTCGGCCTTTCGGGGACTTATTTGCTGGCGATCCCGGCTGTGGTGATGGCGTTGCTGTGGCTGCTCAATCGTCGCAATGCGCTTGGCGTCACCGGAAGCGCGGCTAGTGAGTCCACTGTAGACATCTCGGATGACTGGCGGGCCTTCGGCAGGCTGGTCGCGGCGACTGTCGGGTGGTCGATCCCTTACGTGACAGTGAGTTCGCTGCTTTCGCTGTACGCGATTCGCGAACTGCACGCCTCGACCGCCGCCGCGGCGGTCACGCTGACCTCGTTCACGCTGGCCGGTGCCGCGGGCACTGTGCTCGGCGGGTGGCTCGGCGACCGGTTCGGCCGCTTGACGCCGATCAGGGCCGGGTACCTCCTTGGCGTTCCGGCGCTGGCCGGAGTGGTGCTCAGCCCGAGCTATCCCGTGCTGGAACTCAGCACCGTGCTGCTGGGGCTGGCGATGTTCCTGCCGTTCGCCAACCAGGTGACCCTCGCGCAGGACTACCTGCCCACGAGGCCCGGCACCGCCAGCGGGCTGACTCTCGGCCTGGCCATGTCGGTCGGCGGGCTGACCTCGCCGCTGTTCGGCTGGCTGGCCGACTCCGAGGGGTTGCGGTTCACCCTCGGCTCGGTGCTCGCGGTGTTCTGCGTCGCCGTGCTGTTCGGCATCCGGCTGCGCGACCGCGTCCTGCCTGTTCAGCCGTCTTTGGATTCATCTGAGGAGCTGGTGACCTGATAGATTGCCGGACGCCAGGCGGAGAGAGGAATGCGACATGACGGTCCGGTCGGTGCAGCGAACCTCCTTGGTCGACGCGGCGACGGCGGAGCTGCGCAGGCTGATCGGCGAGGGCGAGTGGCCGGTCGGGGCCAAACTGCCCAACGAGGTCGAGTTGAGCAAGCTGCTCGGCGTCGGCCGGTCCACCGCGAGGGAGGCGGTCCGGGCTCTGATCTCCGCCGGTCAGCTGTACTCCCAGCAGGGCTCGGGCACCTACGTCGCCTCGGCCACCCCACTGTCCGATTTGGACCGGAAGCTGCGCACGGCCGCGGCGATCGACGTGTACGAGGTCCGCGTCGCGCTGGAAGTCGAGGCGGGCAGCCTGGCCGCGACCCGCCGCACCGCCGCCGACCTCAAGGCGCTCCGCGAGGCACTGGCGGCTCGCGACCGGGCCGGTTCGCTCCCCGAACTGCTCGACGCCGACCTCGCCTTCCACCGGGCAGTCGTGCTGGCCGCGCACAACCCGGTGCTGATCGACGTGTTCGACTCCTTCCTGGACGCCATGCGCGCGGTCTCCGCCGACGTCACCACCCTGGACGCCGCCGAGGTGAGCATGGACGAGCTGCACGAGGCCCACCACGGCCTCCTAGCCGCGATCGAGGCCGGTGACGCGGAGGCCGCCGCGCTGGCTACTCGCCGCAACGTCGAGCGCACCCTGGACCAGTTGCGCTAGGGGCGGCGCAGTGGTCCTGCGACTGTCTTTGAACGGTCTCGCGGGAGCCAGGACTGCGAATAGATCAGAACGGCGAAGACAATGAGGCCGCAGATTCCGACCAGGAATTTCGTCTCGTCGGGCACGATTCGCAGGTTAAGCGCGATGTAGAGGAAGGCGAGAAGGCCGACGAGGAAACGCCGGATGTCGCTGCGCTGGTTGTCGAGAGTAACCGCGACCACGCCGATTGCCAGGGGCGCGAGCATGACGAATACCCGTTGCGTGTCGGTGGCGACCATTCGTCCGGCGAGGCAGCAGAGTGCCAGGTGGCTGCTGGATACGAGCAGCGGGTTGATCGGGCCTCGCTGACTACCTCGTGATCGTGTACCTTCCTTTTTCATTATTGGATTGCTGAGGCCAGTAGGAGGAGGGTTGCTGTGCGGCCGATCATAGTGCTTTTGTGCGACCCGGATACGCGCAAGAAACTTGAGGCTCGATTGCGCGGAGCGGGACTCTATAAGAATGGTGAAATTTTCGACCATCTCTTGGCGGGAGACTGTAGTTTCGGCGTCGATTTCTCCGATGACGTTCTGGATGATTACTACGACTATGAGAAATCGGAACTCGTCGAACGATTCGGGTCGGTCGCGCCGGTCGCTATCGAGTATTCGAAGGTTTCGTGCATTCGCCCGCTCCTGCAGGTTGTGCTGAGCGGTCTCTCCGGCCTTGTGGACACGGATTTCGACGAGCTCATAGAATTCGAAGAGGTCCTCGCGAGATTTTCTCGAGATCCCGATTGGGACTGGGCTAAGAGCAAAGCGGATTGACTGCGTTTCGTCCAGTTGCTCGATGTCGGATGCGGTGATATCGCCGAGTTGGCGTTGTGGAGGGTTCGGGCGAGCGCTGCTTCGGCTGGAGTGTCGAGGCTGTCTCGGCAGACCTCGGTCGCGGACGACGCGGTCCCGGCGGATACGCACGGTCGACCCCGTTGACTCGCCGTGTTGTGACCGCCGATGTCGCCTCCCGCGGTTGCATTCGGGAGCCGCGCCGTTATCCTGCGACTAAGCAACCGCTTAGCGATAGCTGTCCAGCGGCGGACAAGGAGACGGTGTGGTGGAGTCGTTCAAGGATCGCGTTGCCCTGGTCACCGGGGCCAGCCGAGGGATCGGGCTGGCCATCGCGAAGGGGCTTGTCGAGCGCGGGGCCAAGGTGGTCATCACCGCGCGCAAGCCGGAGCCGCTCGCTGAGGCCGTTGAGCAGCTCGGCGGGCCGGACGTCGCGGTCGCGGTGCCCGGCAAGGCCGACGACGCCGCGCACCAGCAGGAGGCGGTCGCCGCCGCGGTCGAGAAGTTCGGCAGTCTCGACATGCTGGTCAACAACACCGGCATCAACCCGGTTTACGGCCCGATGGTGGACATCGACCCGGCCGCGGCGGCCAAGATCTTCGCGGTGAACGTGGTCGCGCCGCTGTCGTGGATCCGCGTCGCGCGGGACGCGTGGATGGGCGAGCACGGCGGGTCGGTGGTCAACGTCGCCTCGATCGCGGGCATCCGCACCTCGCCGGGCATCGGGATGTACGGCGTCAGCAAGGCCGCGCTGATCCGGCTCACCCAGGAACTCGGCGGCGAACTCGGGCCGAAGATCCGGGTGAACGCGGTGGCTCCGGCGGTGGTCAAGACGCAGTTCGCGACCGCGCTTTACGAGGGTCGCGAAGAAGAGGTCGCGGCGGCGTATCCGCTGAAGCGGCTCGGCGTGCCGGAGGACATCGCGGGCGCGGTGGCGTTCCTGCTGTCCGGCGAAGCGGGCTGGATGACCGGGCAGACGGTCGTTCTCGACGGCGGCGTGACGCTCGGCGGCGGTCTGTGAGCGCCGGGGTCGTCATCACCGGCGGTGGCGGCGGGATCGGGGCGGCGCTGGCGCGTCGGTTCGCGGCGGACGGTGCTCGCATCGTCGTCGCGGACCTTGACGGCGACCGCGCGGCCGAAGTCGCGGCGGAGGTCGGCGGTACGGCGTTCGCCGGTGACGTGGCAAGCGAATCCGGCGTGGCGGACCTGATCGCCGCGGCCCGTGAAACGCTCGGTGACATCGACATTTTCTGTGCCAACGCCGGGGTAGCGCCGTTCGGCGACGCCAATGCCGACGAGGACGCGTGGTCGCTGGCGTGGGACGTGAACGTGATGGCGCACGTCCGCGCGGCCCGGCTGCTGCTGCCGGAGTGGCTGGAGCGCGGCGAGGGCCGATTCATCGCGACGGTGTCCGCGGCGGGCGTGCTCACCAGCCTTGGCTCGGCGCCGTATTCGGTGACCAAGCACGGCGCGCTGGCGTTCGCGGAATGGCTGTCTGCCACCTATCGGCATCGCGGGATCAGCGTGCACGCGATCTGCCCGCAGGGGGTGCGCACCGCGATGCTGGAGGAGACCGGAGAACGCGGCAAACTGCTGATGGGCGCGTCCGCGATCGACCCGCCGCAGGTGGCTGACGCGCTGTTCGCCGCCATCGCCGAGAACCGGTTCCTGGTGCTGCCGCACGCCGAGGTCGCCGACTTCTACGCCTTGCGCGCCACCCAAACCGACCGCTGGCTCGGCGGGATGAACAAGCTGCAGCGCAAAATGGAGGAACTGCCCGGCGACGCGTGACCCGATACCCTCCCTCGGGCGGCACGGGGCCGCAGGGGAGCACAGGGAGCCGGAATGACCGCACCCGCGCGGGCCGACGTGTCGCGCATCGCCACCGCCAGTTTCATCGGCACCGCCATCGAGTTCTACGATTTCTACATTTACGGAACCGCGGCGGCGCTGGTGTTCGGGAAGGTGTTCTTTCCGACGTTCTCCTCGACCGCCGGGGTGCTGGCCTCGCTCGGCACCTTCGCGGTCGGTTTCGTCGCGCGCCCGGTCGGCGCGGTCCTTTTCGGACACTGGGGCGACCGGATCGGCCGCAAGTCCATGCTGGTCACGTCTTTGCTGGTGATGGGACTGTCCACAGTGGCCGTCGGACTGGTCCCGGGGTACGGCACGCTCGGCCTCTGGTCGCCGATTCTGCTGGTAGTGCTGCGTTTCGTGCAGGGCATCGGCCTCGGCGGGGAATGGGGCGGCGCGGTGCTGATGTCGACCGAGTACGCGCCGCCGGGGAAGCGCGGGCTGTACTCGGCGTTCCCGCAGCTCGGTCCGGCCATCGGATTCGTGCTGGGCAACCTGCTGTTCCTGGTGCTGGACGCGGTGCTCCCGACGGCCGAGTTCCTGTCCTGGGGCTGGCGGCTGCCGTTCCTGTTCTCCGCGGTGCTGCTGGCCGTCGGGTTCTACATCCGGATCAAGATCGCCGAGACGCCGGTTTTCCAGGCTGCTTTGGACAAGGCCGAACAGGCGAAAGTCCCGCTGTTCGAACTGCTCCGGAAACAGCCGCGGGTTTTGGTGCTGTCGACGTTGTCGTTCGTGCTCGCGCACGCGCTTTTCTATACTGTCACGACGTTCTGCCTTTCGATGGCGACGACCACCCTCGGCATCCCGCGCACGACTGTCCTGATCGGCCTGCTCATCGCGGCCACGGTGATGGGCGTGGCGACGCTGGTGTTCGCGATGAAGTCCGACCAGTGGGGCCGCCGGCGGCTGAGCGCGGCGGCCGCGGTGTCCGTGGTGGTGTGGGCGTTTCCGCTGTTCGCCTTGCTGCAGACGGGAAATCCGGTGCTGCTGACGCTCGGGTTCGTCGGCGGCCTGGCGTGTTTCGCGATGCTGTACGGGCCGATGGGCGCGTTCCTGCCGGAGCTGTTCCGGGTGCGGTACCGGTATTCCGGCGCGTCGATCGCGTACAGCCTCGCCGGGGTGATCGGCGGCGGGGTCGTGCCGTTGATTTCGACAAACCTCTGGGCGTCGACGGGTTCGACGGTGCCGGTTTCGCTGGTGCTGGTCGCGCTCGGGGTGCTCAGTTTCCTGTGTGTTCTCGGCTTGCCGGAAACCCGGGACCACGACTTCTCCGACGGGCTCGGCGACGAGACCGCCGCCGGCCGCACCTGACGTTCGGCCCCACCCGGCCGGGGGACAAACCTGGCGCGGCACACCGTTTCCGGCCCGGTGCGCCGTTCGGGCTGCGGCTCTTGACACGCTGATTTGGTCTAGTCCAGTGTGTGACGGCACCCTTCCGGGTGCACTCCTCCCGGGTTGATCCCGCCGCCTCAAACCGGAGGTGTTCCGTGGTGCTCGTGGGAGGAACACGATGAAATCAGTGCGTCGGCTGGCCGCGCTCGCGGCGGCGGCAGGGGCGGCTCTCGCGACCGCGGCCGGGGTGGCCACGGCCGCACCCGAGCCCGCGTCCGTTCCGCGGCTCGCGGCCGCTCCGGACCCGGTTCTCGCTTCGCCGTACCTGTACCAGTGGGCGGGGCAGACCAGCGCGTCGGCGGCGATGTCCGCGACCGGGATCAAGACGTTCACGCTCGCGTTCATGCTGTCCGACGGCTCGTGCAACCCGAAATGGGACGGCGACCGTTCGCTGACCGGTTCGGACAAAACCCTGATCAAGAGCATCCGCGACGCGGGCGGCGACGTCATCCCGTCCTTCGGCGGCTGGTCCGGCACGAAACTGGGCGCGAAATGCTCGTCGGCCAGCGCGCTGGCTGGGGCGTACCAGAAGGTGATCGACGCGTACGGGCTCAAGGCGATCGACCTCGACATCGAGAACACCGACGAGTTCGAGAACGCGACCGTGCAGGACCGGATCCTGAACGCGGTCAAGATCACGAAGCAGAAGAACCCGGGCGTGCGCGTCGTGATCACCATCGGGACCGAGACGTCCGGCCCGAACGACTGGGGCAAGCGGCTGATCAAGCAGGCGAAGGCGATCGGCGCGCCGGTGGACGTGTGGTCGGTGATGCCGTTCGACTTCTCCAGCGGCGGCGACATGGCGGGCAAGACGAAGTCCGCGGTGGACGGTCTCGTGGGCCAGCTGAAGTCGACCTTCGGCTGGGACAGCGCCACGGCGTACCGGCACGCGGGCCTGTCGTCGATGAACGGCAAGACGGACAACGCGGGCGAGGTCGTCTCGGTGGCGGACTTCACCGCGATCCGCGACTACGCGGCCGGCCATCACCTGGGCCGCTTCACCTTCTGGGCGACCAACCGGGACTGCTCGGGCGGCGGGGAGTGCAGCGGAATCTCGCAGCCGAAGTACGCGTTCACGAAGATCGTGGCCGGGTACCACGGCTGATTCGGCTCAGACCTGGGCTGGTCGGCCTGGCCTGGCTGGCCTGGTTTGGACAGGCTGACCCGACCTGACGAGACCTGGCCTGGCTGGCCTGGCTAGGAGGAGGCCGACCCGACCTGGCGGGGCTGGCCGGGCGGGGTTGACCTGGCCGGGCGGGGTCGACCTGACCTGGAGAGGCTGACCCGACCGGACGGGGCCGACCTGGTCAGGCTGACCGGGCTGGGCCGACCTGATCTGACCGGGCCTAGCTGGGCCGTTCTGGCGGGGCCAGGCAGGGGCCGACCTGGCCGGGCGGGGTCGGCCTGGCGAGGTTGACCGGGCTGGGCTGACCTGATCGGGGTCTGGCTGGGCCGCATTGACCGGGCTTGGCTGGGCCGTTCTGGCGGGGCCAGGCAGGGGCCGACCTGGCCGGGCGGGGTCGGCCTGGCGAGGTTGACCGGGCTGGGCTGACCTGATCGGGGTCTGGCTGGGCCGCATTGACCGAGCCTGGCAGGGCCGTTCTGGCGAGGTGAGGCAGGGGCCGACCTGGCCGGGCGGGGTCGGCCTGGCGAGGTTGACCGGGCTTGGGCGACTTGACCGGGCCTGGCTGGGCCGTCCTGGCGGGGACGGGCCAACCCAACCCGACCTGCCCCGACCCGGTCTGAGCCCGCGTTTGAGCTTGGCGACGAGGCCGCCGTTCCGAGGGGTGCGGCCTCGTCGTCACCTGCCAGGAGACCCGGTCAGCCGGGGAACCTGGCAGCGGCGGGTCCCTACGCGGCGGCTTCGCGTCAGAAAGTCGCTTGCGGGGGCAGCAGGAACGACCGAACTGGAGCGGACCAGACGATTCGCGCCGCAGCCAGCCTCCCGCACGGAGCACGGCTGGGCAGCAGCCACAGGCCCCCGCGCCGTGGTCGTTCCAGGATGAAGAGGCCCGGGGTACGAACGTGGCGCAAGGAAGCCGGTCACGGTCGCGCGGTGGGGGCGCGACCGTGCCGGGTCCGACGTGGCTCGAACGGCAAGACCGGTACCGGCCGCCGCGGATGGCCCCATCAGCCGCCCAGCGCTCGCCGCACGAAGTCCGTCTTTCCAGCGGTGTATTCCTCCCGATCGGTCACCTCCCCGGCCAGTCGCCGCTTCACCTCGGCATACTCCTCAGCCAACCCCGGATCCGCCCGCAGAGCGTCCCGGAATTTCAGCTGTGCTTGCCACCTCGGATGTCCCTCCGGAAGCAGATGCAGATGCGCCACCCGCCGCCGTCCCGCCGCGTCCGGCAGGACGAAGAACCGTCGCCATGGCGCGGCGACATCCAGCTCCGGCGGCACAAAACACCACCCGCCCGCGGAAAGCACCGGCACTACCGCCGAGACTGTTTCCGTTGAGAGATCCCGCATCGAGGCCATCACGTCGAGCACCGGTTTGGCCGCCAAACCGGGCACCGCTGTCGAGCCGACGTGCTCTACCTGTCCAGCGGCAAGCCATGGAGAGAGCAGTCGCGTGAGCTCCGCGCACAATGCGGAGCCCCGCGACGCCCACGTCGGGTCCGGGGGATGGACTTCAGGCCGCTCATAGGCCCAATCCGGGGTAACGGACATGCCAGCCACCGTAACCCCGGCCACCGACAAAAAACGTCAAGCAGGCAGATCCACCAGATCAGCCAGCCGAGCCCGATGCCGCCCCGGCGTGCCGAACGCGATCTGATCGCTCTTGGCCCGCTTGAGATAAAGATGCGCCGGATGTTCCCACGTCATCCCGATCCCGCCGTGCAGCTGAACAGCTTCCTCGGCCGCGCGCACCGCGATCGGCGACACCCGTGCCTGCGCGACTGCCACCGCGATCGGCACGTCGTTCCCGGTCGCCAGCGCATCCGCCGCGTACCGGGCCGTCGCGCGCGCGTTCACCAGTTCCGTGTACAGGTTCGCCAACCGGTGCTTCAGCGACTGAAAACCCCCGACCGGACGGCCGAATTGGTACCGCCCCTTCAGATAAGTCACAGTCTCGGTCAACGCCCACTCGGTGATCCCGGTTTGCTCCGAAGCCAGCAGCCCGGCCGCGGTGGTCAAAGCGGCCTCCAAAGCCTCCGCAGCGGCCGAGCCAGTGCAAATCACCTGTGCCGCAGCGGAATCCAGGGTCACATCGGCCACCCGCCGCGTCAGGTCCAGCGACACGGCCTCGGTCACGGTCGCCGCGGAAGCGTCCACGGCGTAAAGGCCAGGGCCAGCAGGACCGACAGCCGGAACGATCAGCAGATCGGCGACCGAAGCATCGGCCACTGTGGACACTCGCCCGGTCAAGGTTCCGTCGAGAAAAGAAACCGCGGCAGGGAAAGCGGAACCCGGAGCAGTCGACAAAGGCACCGCCAGCGCGCCGATCACCGAGCCGGAAGCGAGCTGGGGCAGCAGCTCCGAGCCCGCGGCCAGCAACGCGGCAGTCGCGAGCACCGCACTGCCCAGATAAGGCACCGGCGCGACGCTCCGGCCCAGTTCCTCCATGACGACCGCGACCTCGCGCGTCGAAGCCCCGTGTCCGCCAAGGGATTCCGGCACCATCAGCCCGGCCGTGCCGAGATCGGCGGCCAGGGTCTTCCACAGGGCGAGGTCGTACGGCGCGTCCGTCTCGACCCGCGCCAGCAGAGCCGTCGGCCCGGCGCGGTCGGTCAGCAGCGCCCGCACCGAGGACCGCAGGTCCTCTTCCACCTCCGAGTACAGCAGGTCCGGCGTGCTCATCGCGGCAGGTCCTTCCAGGCGACGTCCTTGTCCACCCGCGGCTCGGACGGCAGCCCCAGCACGCGTTCGGAGATGATGTTCCGCAGCACCTCCGAGGTACCGCCTTCGATCGAGTTTCCCTTGGCGCGCAAGTACCGGTACCCGGCGTCGCGGCCGAAGAAGTCGACCTGTTCCGGACGGCGCATCGTCCAGTCGCTGTAGCGCAGGCCCTCCTCGCCGAGCAGTTCCAGCTCCAGCCCGGACAGCTCCTGGTTCAGCTCGGCGAACGCCACCTTCATCGCCGAACCCTCCGGGCCGGGCGCGCCGACCGCGAGCTGCTGCCGCTGCCGCTCTCCGGCCAGCCGCAGCGATTCGGCTTCGACCCAATGCTGCACGAGCCGGTCGCGCAGTTCCGGCGTCCGCAGTTCGGGACGGTCCCGCCAGGTCTTCGCGACGAGCCCGATCATGCCGCCCTCGCGCGGCATCGCGGTGCCGCCGATCGCGACGCGCTCGTTCATCAGCGTCGTCTGCGCGACCTTCCAGCCCTCGCCGACCGCGCCGATTCGCTGCGAGTCCGGAATCCGCACCTCAGTAAGGAAAACCTCGTTGAACTCCGCCTCGCCGGTGATCTGCCGCAGCGGCCGGACCTCGACCCCGGGCGCGGTCATGTCGCACAGGAAGTACGTCATGCCCTGATGTTTCGGCACGTCCGGGTCGGTGCGGGTGACGAGGATGGCCCACTGCGCGAGATGCGCGCTGGACGTCCACACCTTCTGCCCGGTCACGACCCAGTCGTCGCCGTCTCGGACCGCGCGCGTGGCCAGCGCGGCGAGGTCGGAACCCGCGCCGGGTTCGCTGAACAGCTGGCACCACACCTCCTCGCCGGTCCACAGTGGACGGAGGTAGCGCTTCTTCTGCTCCTCGGTGCCGAACGCGAGGATCGTCGGCGCGGCCATGCCGAGCCCGATCAGGATCCGGCGCGGGTTGTTGTCCGGTGCGCCAGCGGCGGCGAACGCGGCCTCGACCTCGCCCTGCAACGCACGCGGAGCGCCTTGCCCGCCAAGGCCTTCAGGGAAATGCACCCAGGCGAGCCCGGCGTCGAAGCGAGCGCGCAGGAAGTCCACTGTGGACAACGAAGAAGGATCATGCGCGGCAAGGAAAGCGGCGACCTGCGCCCGCAGTTCCTCGGCGGTCACTTGCCCGCCTCCGTCCGGTACTTCTTCAGCTCGCGCCGCGCCAGCGACCGCTTGTGCACCTCGTCCGGACCGTCGGCGAGCCGCAGCGTGCGCACCCCGGCCCAGATCTCCGCCAGCGGGAAGTCCTGCGAAACGCCGCCCGCGCCGTGCGCCTGGATCGCCTTGTCCAGGATCCATTCGACGGCCAGCGGAGTGGAGATCTTGATCGCCTGGATCTCGGTGTGCGCGCCCTGGTTGCCGACGGTGTCCATCAGCCACGCGGTCTTCAGCACCAGCAACCGCTGCTGTTCGATCCGCACGCGCGCCTCGGCGATCCAGTCCTGCACCACGCCCGAATCAGCGATCGGACGGCCGAACGTTTCGCGCGACAACGTACGGCGGCACATCGCCTCCAGCGCCCGCTCCGCCATGCCGATCGCGCGCATGCAGTGGTGGATGCGGCCGGGCCCGAGGCGGGCCTGCGCGATGGCGAACCCGGAACCCTCGTCGGCGATCAGGTTTTCCGCCGGCACCCGCACGTCCTCGAACAGCACCTCGGCGTGCCCGCCGTGATCACCGTCGGTGTAGCCGAACACCTGCATGCCGCGCACGACGGTCAGGCCCGGAGTGTCGCGTGGGACCAGGATCATGCTCTGCTGCTTGTGCGCCGGCGCGTCCGGATCGGTCTTGCCCATGACGATGAAGACCTTGCAGTTCGGGTTCATCGCGCCGGTGATGTACCACTTGCGCCCGTTGATCACGTACTCGTCGCCCTCGAGGCGGATGCTCGTCGCGATGTTGCGCGCGTCCGACGACGCCACGTCGGGTTCGGTCATCGCGAACGCGGAGCGGATCTCCCCGGCCAGCAACGGTTCCAGCCACTGCTTGCGCTGCTGCTCGCTGCCGAACATGGTCAGCACTTCCATGTTCCCGGTGTCCGGCGCGGCGCAGTTCACCGCGGCGGGCGCGAGGTGCGGGCTGCGGCCGGTGATCTCGGCGAGCGGCGCGTACTGCAGGTTGGTCAGCCCCGCGCCGTGGTCGCCGGGCAGGAAGAAGTTCCACAGCCCGCGCTTGCGTGCTTCGGCCTTCAGCTCGTCGACGACCGGCGGCGGCGACCACGGATCGGTGCGCGCGGCCAGCTGCTCGTGGAACACGGCCTCGGCGGGGTAGACGTGCGAATCCATGAATTCGAGCAGCTGCCCGCGCAGTTCCTCGGTACGGGCGTCGAACGCGAAGTCCATCAGTTCTCCTTGGTGAGCGTCTTGCTGCCCTGCTCGATCAGGGGGGCGACGGCGGCGCCGATCTGGTCGAAGCCCTCGCCGACGGTTTTGCCTTGCTGGAAACGGAAGTAGATGCCTTCGAGGATCACCGCGAGCTTGAAGTACGCGAAGCTCACGTACCAGTTCAGCGCGGACAGATCGCGGCCGGAACGCTGCGCGTAGCGGGCGATCGTCTCGTCGGTGTCCGGGTAGCCGGGCGCGCTGCTGGCGTTGGACACCATCGGCAGCGAGAGCTGGTCCCGCTGCGCGTAGGTGATCATCAGGCCGAGGTCGGTGAGCGGGTCGCCGAGCGTGGACATCTCCCAGTCCAGCACCGCGGTGATCCGGTCGTCCCCGTCGACGAGCACGTTGTCCAGCCGGTAGTCGCCGTGCACGATGGCGGGCGGTCCGGACGCCGGGATCGCCGCGGCGAGCTGGTCGTGCAGCCGGTCCGCGCCGGGCAGGTCGCGGCTGCGCGAACCGTCGAGCTGCTTCTTCCACCGGCGCAGCTGGCGTTCCAGAAATCCTTCCGGACGGCCGAAATCGCCGAGCCCGACCGCCTCCGGATCGACCGCGTGCAGGTCGACCAGCGTGTCCACCAGCGAATCGGCGATCGCCCTCGTGCGCTGCGGGCCGAGCTGCTCCAGCTCGTCGGCGGTCCGGTACGGCGTGCCCTCGACGAACTCCATCACGTAGAACTGCGCGCCGAGCACGTCCGCGTCTTCGCACAGCAGAACGGTTTCCGGCACCGGCACCGGAGTTCCGGCCAGCCCGCTCATCACGCGGAACTCGCGCCGCATGTCGTGCGCGGTCGGCAGCACGTGCCCGAGCGGCGGACGGCGCACGACCCAGCGCCGCGTGCCGTCCGTGACGAGATAGGTGAGGTTGGACCGCCCGCCCTGCACCACGTCCGCGGCGAGGGCGCCGGAGACGAGCCCGGGCCGCTCGCGGTCGAGATGGGCGCGCAGCCTCGCCAGATCGAGGCCGGGCGGGTCGGTTTCGGTCATCGGAAGGACTCCAGTTCGTGCGAGGTCAAGGGGTTCAGAGGATGAGCCGGGAAATCATCTCGGCGACGCAGGCGGGTTTGTCCTCGCCCTCGATTTCGACGGTCCAGCGCACGACGGCCTGTTTGCCGCCGGGCACGTCGGTCAGCTCGACCAGCTCGGCGGTCCCGCGCACCCGCGAGCCCACCTTCACCGGCTGCGGGAACCGCACCTTGTTGAGGCCGTAGTTGATGCCCATCTTCAGGCCCTCGACCCGGTAGATCTCCGGCAGGAACGACGGGATCAGCGACAGCGTGAGGAACCCGTGCGCGATGGTCGTGCCGAACGGGCCCGCTGCGGCCTTTTCGGCGTCGAGGTGGATCCACTGGTGGTCGCCGGTGGCGTCGGCGAACAGCTGCACCTGCTCCTGGGAGACGGTGTGCCATTCGCTCGTGCCCAAGGGCTTGCCGACCGCTTCGGCGAGTTCGGCGACGTCGGAGAACACGCGCATCGCGATCAGTCCTTCGGTCCGCCGGCGACGTAGATGACCTGGCCGGACACGAATCCCGCGCCCTCGCTGACCAGGAACGACGCGACGTTCGCGATGTCCTCGGGCGTGCCGACGCGCTGCACCGGGATCTGGGAGGCGGCCGCGGCCTTGAAGTCTTCGAAGCTCATGCCGACGCGCTCGGCGGTCGCCGCGGTCATGTCGGTGGCGATGAACCCGGGCGCGATCGCGTTGGCGGTGACGCCGAACTTGCCCAGTTCGATCGCCAGCGTCTTGGTGAAGCCCTGCATGCCCGCCTTGGCCGCGGAGTAGTTGACCTGCCCGCGGTTGCCCAGCGCGGAAGTGCTGGACAGGTTGACGATCCGGCCCCACTTCTCCTGTGTCTGGTACTTCTGCACCTCGCGGGTCATCAGGAACGAACCGCGCAGGTGCACGTTCAGCACCGAGTCCCAGTCCTGTTCGGTCATCTTGAACAGCAGGTTGTCGCGGGTGATGCCGGCGTTGTTGATCAGCACGGTCGGCGCGCCGAGCTCCTCGGCCACGCGGGTCACCGCGGCCTCGACCTGCCCGGCGTCGCTGACGTCCAGCGCGACGCCGACCGCGCGGCCGCCGTCGGCGACGATCGCCTCCGCGCCTTGCTTGACCCCGGCCTCGTCGAGGTCCAGCAGGCCGACGGCGAACCCGTCGGAAGCGAGGCGGCGGGCTACGGCGGCGCCGATGCCACGGCCGGCTCCGGTCACGATGGCCACACGGGAAGCGGTCACGGGGGATCTCCTCATCGTCGAGAAAGCGTTCGGCAGCGGCGCTAAGCGTACGCTTAGTACGAGAATTTCGCGAGACCTCGGAAGAGCGGTTCGCCGGGTGCGGCCGGAATGTCGGTCCCGGCGAGTAGGGTCGCCGCCGATGAAGATCACGAGCGCGCCCGTTGTCGCGGCGGGACGCGCGCTGGGGGAGACGGTCGCCGGAGGCGGCGGGCCGGCCGTCGCGCCCGGCCGGACGCACCAGGCGCTGACCGGGCTCGCGGCGGTCGTCGCCGGAGTGCTCGCGTTCTTTCCCGCCGACCGCGCGAACGAGGGCACGCGAGTGCTGGCGGCCGCGCTGACGATGTTCGCGGTCGGGCTCGCCCTGGTGCGTCCGCTGTGGGCCTGGCGGGTGCTGATCGTCGTCGTGGGCTGCGCGGACCAGCTGTACGGGATCCACGCCCGGTTCGGCTGGCCGTGGAGCGAGGGCCTCGCGTTCGCGGCGATCCCGGTGCTCGCCGCGGTCGGCCGCAACCACCGGCCGGGCGTGCTGGCGTGGGTCTGGCTGATCTCGACCGGGGTCAGCGCCCTGCTGGCGAACGTGCGCGGCGAGCTGGTCGTGATCTCCGTGCTGCTCGCGGTGCCGCTGGCGTTCGGCTGGCTGGTCTCGCGGCTGCGCGGCGCCGAACGCGACCTGGAAGCGGAGTCCACCCGCCGGGCGGTGCTGGAGGAGCGGGCCCGGATCGCCCGCGAGCTGCACGACGTGGTCGCGCACCACATGTCGGTGCTGGCCATGCGCGCGGATTCCGCCCGCTACCGGTTCCCCGGCCTCGACGACGGGCTGCGCGAGGAGTTCCAGTCGATCCAGGACACCGCTCGCAACGGGATGACCGAGATGCGCAGGCTGCTCGGGCTGCTGCGCGCCGGGCAAGCCGGCCAGGAGACCGAGCCCCAGCCGGGAGCCGAGCAGATCGGGCAGCTGGTGGAACGCGTCCGCGCGGCTGGCACCGAAGTGCGGTTCGACCTGCACGGAGATTGCCGCGGCCTGCCCGAGGGCGTCGGGTTGTCGGCCTACCGGATCGTCCAGGAAGGGCTCAGCAACGCGGTGCGGCACGCGCCTGGCGCACCGGTCGAGGTGGTGGTGCACGTCGGTCCGGGACAGCTGCGGCTCGTCGTGCGGGACACCGGCGCCGCCGCGAGCGCTCCGGAGGACACGGCGGGCCGGGAGAAGCACGGGCTGCTCGGGATGCGGGAACGGGCGGCGGCCCTCGGCGGTACGTTCTCGGCGGGACGACGGGACGGCGGCGGGTTCGAGGTCGTCGTGACCGTCCCGCTGGACTAGGGGGACAGCCATGGCGGTGACAGTGGTGATCGCCGACGACCAGACCATGGTCCGGCAGAGCTTTCGCGCGGTGCTGGACGCTCAGCCGGACATCGAGGTGATCGGCGAGGCGGCCACCGGGACCGAGGCGGTGGCCGCGTGCCGTGCGCTGCGCCCGGACCTGGTGCTGATGGACATCCGGATGCCGGACCTCGACGGGCTGGCCGCCACCCGGCTCGTCCTCGGCGACGGCCGCGACGCCGGGCCGCGCGTGCTCGTGCTGACCACGTTCGACGCCGACGAGTACGTCTACGGTGCGCTCAGCGCCGGTGCCAGCGGGTTCCTGCTGAAGGACTCCCCGCTGGACGACCTGGTCGTCGCGGTCCGGATGGTGGCCGCGGGCAACGCGCTGTTCGCGCCCGCGGTCACCCGCCGGGTGATCGAGGGGTTCGCCGGGACGCGGCCGCCGGCCCAGGACGTCGGCAGGCTGTCCGAGCTGACCGCGCGCGAACTCGAGGTGCTGCGGCTGATCGCGCGCGGACTGTCCAACGCGGACATCGCCGCGCAGCTGGTGATCGCGGAGCAGACCGCCAAGACGCACGTCAGCCGCGTGCTGGGAAAGCTCGGCGTCCGCGACCGCGCGCAGGCGGTGGTGCTGGCCTACGAGGCGAAGTTCGTGGTGCCGGGCCAGTGATACCCGGGTAGCACTCGCCGCGAGGGACGCTACCGGGGGAGCAGCCGAAGACGGCTCCGCGGACCGACGATTCCGAGGAGCTGGTCTCCCTAGCTTTCCCTTGTGCGCCAAGAGAAAAAGATTCTTCTCGGGCTGGCGGCGGCGATCGCCGCGCTGACCGGGATCGCCGTCGTCCGCTGGCTCGGCGGCGCACAGCTCGGGGTGGACAGCGCGGTGTACCGCGCCGGTGCGCTGGCCGTGCTGCGCGGACAGCCGCTCTACGAGCCTCTCCTCGCGCTCGACCCGAAGTCCGCGCTGGAACTGCCTTTTACCTACCCGCCGAGCGCGGCGTTGCTGTTCCTGCCGCTGGCCGCGCTCCCGGCGCAGTTCGCGTGGTTGCTGCTCGCGGTCGGTTCGGTGTTCGCGCTGTGGTCGGTGTCGCGCCGGTTCGCCCGCGAACGGCCGCTGCTGGCGCTCTGTCTCCTGCCGGTGCTGGAACCCGTGTGGCGGATGATTTCGCTGGGCCAGGTCAACGGCGTGCTGATGGCCATGGCGGTGCTGGACGCGCTGCCCGCCCGCGACCGCAAATCCGGCGGCGTGCTGATCGGGCTTGCCGCGGCGGTGAAGCTGACCCCGCTGATCTTCGTCCCGCACCTGTTCCTGACCGGCCGGCGTGCCGACGCGTGGCGCGCGCTGGCGACCTTCCTCGGAGCGAGCGCGGCCGGGGCGCTGATCCTGCCGGGGGACTCGATCCGGTACTGGACCTCGGCCATGCTGGACAACCGCAACGCCGGAGCCGTCGACTGGGTGCTCGACCAGTCCCTGCACGGGATGTTCGCGAGGCTGGGCGCGACCTCGCTCGGCTGGTACGCGGCGGCGGCCGCGCTGTGCCTGCTGGCGGGTGCGCTGCTGGTTCGCGACTTCCACCGGCGCGGCGACCCGCGGGCCGCGCTGCTCGTGACGGCGGGGTGCGGGCTGCTGGTGAGCCCGATTTCGTGGACGCACCACTGGATTTGGGCAGTGCCGCTGGTCGGTCTTCTTTCCGGCGGACGGGCCGCGCTGATCTGCGCTGGAGCGGTTTTCAGCGGGGTCGCGCTGATGCTGGTTCCCCAGGGCGGGCACCGGGAGCTGTCGTGGAATCCGGTCGAGACGGTGTTCGGGAACGCTTATGTGCTGAGTGCGTTGGCCGTCGGCGCGGTGCTCATGGTCCGGCTGGCGAGGGGGTCGCTTGCCGAGCCGGGGCGGCGAGTGCGGCCAGCGCGACGAGTTCGGTGAGCGCCATCCCGCGTTCGACGAGGCCCAGCGGGATCAGCAGCCACCAGCGTTGGTCAGTCAGCGCGGCGACGGCCACCGCGCCGAGAATCACCGCGAACCACGCGAGCGACGCCACGGCGAGGGCGCGGGCGAGAAACCGGCGGCGCGGCGCGTCCGGGAAGACCGTGCGCGCCGAGATGAGCACGGCGAGCGGAAGGCAGACGAAGGCGACCACGCTGGCAATCCGGTGCAGGGTGCCGCCCGCGCCAGTCGCCGCGGCGTTGGCCCAGTCGGTCTTCGGGAACGCGACGATCACCAGCAGCCCGGCGGTCCAGAACGCGCCGAGCACCGCGGCCAGGACCGGCAGCCGTCCCTGCAGCCGCAGGACGGCGAACGCGACCGCCGAACCGGCCGCGACCAGCACGACAGCCAGGTCGAACACCCATTTGTGGTCCGACAGCCCGTATTCGCTGATGGTCCGCCAGGTCGCGCTGATCTCGTCGGTCGGCGGCACCACCTGCAACAGCAGCATCAGCACGGCGCCGAGAGCGAGCGCGCCGATCCCGGCCAGCGCGAGCACGGCGGGGCGGCGGTCAGCGGACACTGTTGTCATGCACAGAGCGTGACACGCGCCGGATATGTCCCCGGTGAGTCAGGCCGCCCGGCCCGACCCGGTGACCTGCGCGCGCACCGTGCGCAGCGCGTTGTGGTCCACAGTGGACGGTTCGGCGGACAGCCAGCCGCCGATCTCGTGCAGGAACTGCTCGGGTGTCATCGGCGGGCCGGGTTCGCCGTCCGGATCGGCGGTGGTGACCTCGCCGTCTCGGCTGGGGTACACGATCATCGCGCCGCGCAGCGCGACGCCGGGCAGCAGTTCGCGGTAGCGCTCCAGGCTTTCTTCCAGCTGGGTGCCGCCGCCGCGGAACGGACGCCCGTTGCGCAGCAGCCGTCCGTCCTCGGCGGTCTCGTAATGCCCGGGCAGCCACAGCTTCGACTCGACCAGCACCAGACGTTTCCCGCACAGCACCGCGTGGTCCACGTCGGCGAACACCGAACCGGGCCACGCGAGACCGTGGAAGATGCGCGCGCCGGGCAGCCGGGTCAGATACCGCTCCAGCAGGTCCGCGGTGAGCCGTTCGGCCAGCTCGTCGGCCTCCGCGCCGGGGGAGCCGAACACCGCGCTGCCGCCGAATTCCTCGGCGAACTCGTGCCGGGCGCGACGCGCGGACAGGTAGCCGCGGGCGAGCCGGTGCACGAGCAGCGCGGTGCCCGCGGTGAGCGCGAGCCAGACGATCAGCACCGGCGGCGTGAAGTCGATCCCGGCGAGCAGCGGCAACAGCACCAGCACCGCGCCGGCGACCGCCGCGACGACCGGCGTGTGCCCCGGTCCGCGCCGCCGGCCGTGCCGCATCCGCGGGTCGGCCGCGGCGAACGACCACCACTCCAGGCTTTCCGGATCGATGTCCGGCGCCTCCGGGCGGTAGCCGGGCTGCTCGCCGAATCGCCGCCGGGGCCGGGGTTTGGGCACCGAGGCGGCCGGGACCCCGGCGTCGTAACGAGCGCGTTCGTTGGGGTCGGCGAGGGTGTCGTAGGCCTCGCGCAACAGCTGGAAGGTGCCGACCGTGCCGCCCGCGTCCGGGTGCAGCGTCTTGGCCAGCCGACGGTAGGCGGCCTTGATCTCCGTGGGGGACGCGGTTTTGCCCACGCCGAGTACCGCGTAGTAGTCGGGCACGGTTCGGGTTCCACCTCCGGACGGCTGCCCGCGCAACGATATGGGGTCGCCGGGGCGCGGTGCCATCCGCCTCCGCGGCGCGCCGGAGTGAACGCTAGTTCCGGGCCAGCCACTCCTCGCGGCGGAGCGCGTACTCGACGGCGTGGCGGTCGTCGCCTGGCGCGAAGTAGTCGGGGTCGTCGGAGACGAAGTCGCGGATGTGCCGGAGCCCGACCGAGGCCATCGTCGCCTGGGAGGCCTTGTTGCCCACGGCCGTCCCGGCGAAGATGCGGTCGAGGCCGACGTCGCGGAATCCGTACCGAAGCAGTTCGAGCGAGCCTTCTTTGGCGAGTCCTTTGCGCCAATGTCTGCGAAGCAGGCGGTACCCGAGTTCGGCCTGTCCCGGTGCCTCGGCGGGGCGCAGGGCCCAGTAACCGGCGAAATCGGCTTCGCGGAACCCGGCCCAGCAACCCAGGCCCGGGGTGGTGTCCACGAGCAGTTTCCGAAGCGCTTCAGCGGACTGCTCCCGGGTCCGCACGCCGCCCAGGTAGCGCATCACTTCCGGGTCGGCGGAGAGTTCGACCTCGTGCTCGAGATGTCCGGCGGACAGCGGGACCAGCCGGAGGCGCTCGGTGTGCAAGATCGGTTGGGACATCAGGCGAAGTTCCGGGCCAGCCAGTCTTCGCGGTCGACGGCGTACTCGACCGCGTGCAGGTCGGCACCCGGGGCGAAGTGCTCGGGGTCGGCGACGAAGTCGCGGATGTGCCGGAGCCCGATGGCGGCCATGGTTGCCTGGGAGGCTTGGTTGCCCGCTGCCGTCCTGGCGTAGACGCGGTCGAGTCCTAGGTCGTGGAAACCGTGGCGGAGCATCTCGCCAGCGCCCTCTTTGCCGAGTCCTTTACGCCAAAACCCGGGAAGCATCCGGTATCCCAGCTCCGCCTCGTTCGGGGCTTCGCCGGGGCGCAGGGACCAGAAACCGGCGAAAGCGGCATCGACGAAGCCGGCCCAGCAACCGAGGCCGCGACCGGCGTACGCGAGGGTTCGCCGAAGCTCGTCCGCGGACTGCTCCCGGGTCTGCACCCCGGTCAGATAGCGCATCACCTCCGGGTCGGCGGAGAGTTCGACCAGGTGCTCGAGATGTCCGGCGGACAACGGAGCCAGCCGGATGCGCTCGGTGTGCAAGATCGGTTGGGACATCACGCGAATGCTCCCGGCCAGGTGGACGACGGGAATCAGTCTCGCAGCCGGACGGGTGCTTCGTCAGCTGATTTTCCGCTGGTCCGCGCAGACCGCCGCGGATTCGGCGCTTCCCGGCCAGCGGCGCCGTCCGGCCGGAGACGCCTGCTCCCGCCGGGACGCGACCTGTCCGGCGGACCCGCGCCCCACCGTCCCCTTCTCCCACTCCCGCACCGGTTTCGGCAACTTTCCGGACGCAGCCCTTCCGCACCCCGTTCATCTTATGTTAAGAAGCTTTACTAACTATTGGATGGAGGCACGACGTGAGCTCACCCACCCGCCCGGGGGACTCCGCGACCCTTCCGGGGAACGGTCTCGAACGCCGGATCGGGCCGCTGCAGGCGACCGCGATCAACATGACGCAGATGTGCGGGATCGGCCCGTTCGTCACCATCCCCGCGATGGTCGCGACCATGGGCGGCCCGCAGGCGATGTTCGGCTGGATCATCGGCGCGATCATCGCGCTCGCCGACGGGCTGGTGTGGGCCGAACTGGGCGCCGCGCTGCCCGGGGCCGGCGGGACCTACATCTACCTGCGCGAAGCGTTCCAGTACCGCTCCGGGCGGCTGATGCCGTTCCTGTTCGCCTGGAGCGCGGTGCTGTTCATCCCGCTCATCATGTCCACCGGCATCATCGGGCTGGTCCAGTACCTGGGCTATCTGGTGCCGGGCGTGACCGACGCGGGCGGCGTCACCCCGCTGGGCAAGGTCATCGGCATCGGCCTCGTCGTGCTGATCGTGCTCGCGCTGTTCCGCAGGATCGGCCAGATCAGCAAGCTCACCACCGCGCTGTTCCTGATCATGCTGTTCGCCGTCCTCGCGGTGATCATCGCGGCCTTCTCGCACTTCGACGCGCACCAGGCGTTCGACTTCACCCCGGGAGCCTTCGGCTCGGGCGGCGCGTTCTGGTCCGGACTGGGCGCGGGCCTGGTCATCGCCGTTTACGACTACCTCGGCTACAACACGAGCGCGTACCTCGGCGGCGAGGTCCGGAACCCGGGCCGCACGCTCCCGCGTTCGATCATCTTCTCCATCCTCGGCATCATGACGCTCTACTTCCTGCTGCAGGTCGGCGTTCTCGGCTCGACCCCGCTGGAGGAGCTCAAGAACGCGACATCGGTGGCGTCGTCGGTGCTGGAGCAGGCGTGGGGTTCGGTGACCGCGAAGATCATCACCGTCTTCATCGTGATCGCCGCGGTCGGTTCGGTGTTCGCCGGTCTGCTCGGCGGGTCGCGGGTGCCGTTCGAAGCCGCGCGCGACAAGGTGTTCCTGCCGGTGTTCGGCAAACTGCACCCGAAGCTGAACCTCCCGACCGCGGGCGTGCTCGCGATGGGCGCGATCACCGCGATCGGCTCGCTGTTCACCTTGACTGACGTGATCAACGCGGCGGTGACCGTGCTGGTGATCATCCAGTCGCTCGCGCAGGTCGCGGCGATCGTGGTGCTGCGCCGTCGGCAGCCGCACCTCAAGCGGCCTTACCGGCAGGTGCTGTACCCGGTGCCGACGATCATCGCGTTGGTCGGCTGGGTCTACGTGTACATATCGGCCAGCTGGCTTTCGATCTGGCTGTCGATCGGCTGGATCGTTCTCGGGGTCGTCGCCTTCCTGGTCTATGCCTCGAAGGAAAAGGTGTGGCCGTTCGGTCCCAAGGAAATCCGCGAGGCGTTCGCGACCCAGCCCGCGGGGGTGGAGTCGTGAAGAAACCGCTGATCGCCGGGATCGCCGCGCTGGTCCTCCTCCCCGGCATCGTTTCAGCCACTGCTTCGGCGCAGGAGCCGGAAGCGGCGGCGGCTCGTCCTCGTCCGCAAAGCCCGTCGGCGATCGGCCTCGGCGGCTGGCAGGTGCTGACGACCGCGCAGGTCAAGGACGACGGCACGGCGGTGTCGAAGCCCGGCTACCCGACGCACGGCTGGTTCAAGGTAAAGCCGGACGACGCGGGCGCGCCGGGCACCGAGATCAACGCGCTCGTGCAAAACGGCAAGTGCCCCAATGTTTTCTACTCCGACAACATGCGCAAGTGCTTCGGCTACCAGACGAAGCGCGGGCCGGTCACCACGCAGCAGTTCAAGGACCCGTGGTGGTTCCGCACCGATTTCGACCCCGGTTTCCGTCCGGGCAAGAACGCGAAGCTGACCGTGCCGGGCGTCGTCGGCGAGGGCGACGTGTGGGTGAACGGAACGCTCGTCGCGGGCAAGGACGTGGTGAGCGGCGCGTACGCGGGCCACAGCTTCGACATCACGAAGCTCCTGCGGCCGGGCAAGAACACGCTCGCGGTCAAGATGTACCCGAACGACCCGAATTCGATGTACACGCTCGACCAGGCCGACTGGGCGCAGATCGTGCCGGACAACAACACCGGCCTGCAGTACCCGCCCACGCTTGAGCTGTCGGACGCGCTGAGCGGCGACAACGCGCACGTCGTGCAGGACAACGCGGCGGATCTGTCGACGTCCTCGCTGACCGCGAAGGTCGACGTCACCAACGACGCGGGCACGCCGCAGACCGGCGAGGTCGCCGCGACGGTGACGCCGCCGGGCCGCGGCGCGCCGATCGTGGTGAAGCAGAACGTGACGATTCCCGCGCATGCCAAGCAAACCGTGACGTTCACGCCGACGAAGTTCCCGCAGTTGAAGATCGTCAAGCCGCAAGTGTGGTGGCCGTACTCAATGGGTGTACAGCCGTTGTACACCTTGGGTACGACAGTTTCGCAGGGCGGCGTGGTGTCGACTTCGTCGTCGGACACGTTCGGGATCCGGACAGTGACATCGAAGCTGATCGGCAAGTCCCCGGCACTGCCGGACGGCGCGCGGAAATTCGCGGTCAACGGCCGGGACTTCGTGTTCCGCGGCGGCGGTTTCGCGCCGGATCTGTTCCTGCGCTACGACAAGGCCGACATCGCGCACCAGCTCGCGCTGATCAAGAACCTGGGCCTGTCCGGCGTCCGGCTCGAAGGCCACGACATGCCCGCGGACTTCTACGAGCAGGCCGACCGCGCCGGACTGCTGGTGCTCGGCGGATTCCTCTGCTGCGACGCCTGGCAGCCGGAACATCCGGAGAAACTGACCGACCGCGACTACCGGATCATGCACGATTCCGCGTACTCGATCGCGCAGCGCGAACGCAGCCACCCCAGCGTGATCACCTACGGCTGGAGCGACAACGAGCCGATCCCGCGGCAGGAAACCGAGACGCTGAGCGCGTTCAAGGCAGCCGACTGGGACGTGCCGGTGATCGCGTCGGCGGAGTACAAGAGCACCAAGACGCTCGGCCCGTCGGGGGAGAAGGAAGGCCCTTACGACTGGGTCCCGCCGGCCTATTGGTACGACTCGTCGACCTTCGACAAGACCGACCCGAGCCGCACGAACGCAGGCGGGGCCTGGGGTTTCGCCAGCGAGCAGAGCGCTGGGCACACCGTGCCGACCCTGGATTCGATCCGGCGGTTCTTGTCGCCGGAGGAGCAGGCGAAGCTGTGGCAGGACCCGGCGTACAACCAGTACCACGCGAACTACGAATCCGGGCACGGCGGCTACAAGTTCGGCACGCTGTATACCTTGGACGAGTCGATCGCCCGCCGGTACGGGAAATGGGATTCGCTGGAGTCCTATGTGGAGTCCGCGCAGATCGCGAACTACGAGAACACCCGTTCCCAGTTCGAGGCGTTCCTCGCGCACGCCAACGACAAGAAGAACCCGTCGACCGGCGTGGTGTACTGGCAGCTGAACAAGGGCTGGCCGACGCTGCTGTGGTCGCTGTACAACAACGACGGCGACCAGCCGGGCGCGTATTTCGGTGCGCAGAAGGCGAATAAGCCGCTGCACGCGCTGTACGCCTACGACACCGGCGCGGTCGCGCTGTCCAACCTGGGCGCCGCGCGGCAGAACGGGATTTCCGTGCAGGCCAAGGTGTACGACACCGCGGGCAAGGTGCTTGACGACCAGACCGCTCCGGCGGTTTCGCTGGACAGCCAGGGCGTCGCGACCGGTTTGCTGAAGCCGAAGGTCCCGGCTGAGACGAAGGCACCGGCGAAGGCGCAGGTGTACTTCGTGGAACTGCAGGTGCGGCAGGCCGGGAAGGTCGTGGACCGGAACGTCTACTGGATGTCGACGCAGAAGGACGTCGTGGACTGGGCGAAGACGCTGCAGAATCCGCAGGCGACGATGAGCCAGTACAGCGATCTGACCGCGCTGCGCGATCTGCCGAAGTCGCAGGTCGGGGTGTCTGCCTCGACGCGCCCGTCGCGTGGCCCGGACGGCACGGACACCGCGACGACGGTCACGGTCGCCAATACGTCCAAGACCGCGGTCAGTTTCTTCCTGCGCGCGGACGTGCGCCGCTCCACGGACGGGTCCCAGCTGCCAGCCGCGACCTGGGACGACAACGACATCACGTTGTGGCCGGGCCAGTCGCAGACGCTGACCGTCCGCTACCGGGCCGCCGACCTCCACGGCGCCCGACCGACCGTCAGCGTCGACGGGTTCAACACCGGCCGGGTCGTGGTACCGGCCGGTCCGCACCGGGACAGCCAGGGCGCTGTCCCGCCGGTCATCGAGGGGACCCGCGAGTGACATCGGAAGACCTGATCCTGGGCATCGACTTCGGCGGCACGAAAGTGGCGCTCGGTCTGTCCGACCGGACCGGCACGCTGCGGGCGACCCGCCGCCTGGACACCGACGCCGAAGCGGGCGCCGAACAGGTGGTCGCCCGGGCGCTGGCCGCCGCTGTCGAGCTGTCTTCCGGTGCTCAGCTCGCCGCGATCGGCGTGGTGAGTCCCGGAATCGTGCTGCCGGACCGGATCCTGCTGGCCCCGAACGTGCCCGGCTGGGAAGAACTCCACCTGGCCGAGCTGGTGTCAGCGGCCTTCCCCGCGGTTCCGGTCACCGTCGGCACGGACGCGAAAGCCGCCGCACTGGCGGAATGGACCTGGGGCACCCTGACCGGTGCCGACCCCGCGGTTTTCCTTTCTCTCGGCACCGGCATCGCGGCCGCGGTCCTGGTCGGCGGCCGCCTGCTGACCGGTGCCAACGGAGCGGCCGGGGAGATCGGGTACAACCTGCGCACCCCTCAAGACGCCGACGGATTCGCCAGCGGAGCGGCGCCGCTGGAGGAAGCCGTCGGAGGCCGGTGGCTGGGCACGCGGGCGACCGCGCTGCTCGGCCGCCCGGTCACGGCGGGGGAGTTGTTCGCCTTGGCGCGGGAAAATACGGAGGCCAAAGAGCTGGTCGCGTCGGCTTTGGACGAGCTCTCGATGCACGTGGCCAACCTGGCGATCGCCTTTGACCCCGCGCGGATTGCCGTCGGTGGCGGGTTGGTTCGGTCGGCTGATGTGCTTTTGCCTGCCCTGAGGGAACGTTTGGCGGCCGCGGTGCCGTTCCCGCCGGAGCTGGTGCCCGCGCGGTTTGACCAGGACGCAGCGCTGCTGGGCGCGGTGGCGTTGGCGCTGCGGGCCGAGTAAGACTCCGTGACCGGCGGGGTTGTTTGGACGCTTCGCCGGTCACGGGTACCAAGTATTCGCCGGGTTTCTTGCGCGCCGCTCCTGGCGTAGGGCACCGACGCGGTTGACGTGATTGCCCGCGTCTACCAGCCCAGGTCCTTGGCGACTTCCTCCTGCGCGGCCGCGATTTCTTCGGCTGTGGACCCGGCGACGTCGCTGTCCGTGGCGTATTCCAATCGGGACAGCAGGTCGGCGAGCGCTTGTTTCTGCGCGGGGTGGGTGATCGGCACCGTGTTCAGGTCGACTGTCATCAGCCAGTCGAACAGCACCACGGCATCAGCGCGCCACAAACGCAGGCCGACTGTGGGCAGATCCGAGTCCATGCCGGTGATCCTGCCCGCGATGGCGGTCTCGGTCCCATTCGATTGGCGGCGAATCGCTGACGGCCACGGCGAAGAAGCTCGAGCCGGGGCGTGGCCAGCCGCGCCACATCTGGCCTCGCACCTCTGGAAGCCTCGCCTGGCGCACTCGCCGCCGCTTCCTCTTTCTTCGTCGTCATCTCTCTGACCAGCCACAACATCCCGCTAGATCTGACTTGGTGCTGTAGCGCACTGAATCGTCTCTCTGGCCGGCCACAATGCCCGCTAGATCTGACTTGGTGCTGTAGCGCACCGAATCGTCTGTCTGACCGGCCGCAACGCCTGCTAGATCTGACTTGGTGCTGTAGCGCACCGAATCGTCTGTCTGACCGGCCGCAACGCCTGCTAGATCTGACTTGGTGCCGTCGCGCACCGAATCGTCTGTCTGACCGGCCGCAACGCCTGCTAGATCTGACTTGGTGCCGTCGCGCACCGAATCGTCTGTCTGACCGGCCACAACGCCCGCTAGATCCAACCTGGCACCCTCGCGCACCGATCTGGCGCCCAAGAAGTGTGGACGAGGAGCTGCGGGTAGCCGTGCTCGTCGCCAGCACCCGGGAAGGCCGGGTCGGCGGCGAGATCGGCCGATGGTTCGTCGAGCGGGCCGCCGGGCACGGCGGGGTGGTGCTCGACGTGCTCGACCTCGCGACGTTCGCGATCCCGGCCCGGCTGCCCGCCGAGCCGACGGCTGGCATGGCCGGGTTCGCGAAGCGGATCGCGGTGGCCGAGGCGTATGTGGTGGTCACGCCCGAGTACAACCGCAGCTTCCCGGCGTCGCTGAAGCAGGCGATCGACTGCGCGTACGAGGAATGGCGGGCCAAACCGGTCGGCTTCGTCTCCTACGGCTACCGCGCGGCCGGGCGCTACGCGGTGGAGCACCTTCGGGACGTCTTCACCGAACTGCACACGGCGACGGTGCGGGATTCGGTGTGCCTCGACTTGCTCGAGCACGAATGCGGCGACCCCGGCGCGGGTCCGCACGGGGAATCCGCAGGTCACGCGGCCTCTGCTCTACTGGACGAGCTGATCTGGTGGGGACTGGCACTGCGCGAGGGCCGCCGCGCGCGGCCGTATCGCGGATGAGGAACTGAGGGGAAAGGACAGGCATGAGCAACGCAGCCGGGGAACCGGCGATCGAGACTTCCGGGCTCGTCAAAGTGTTCGGCGAGACCCGCGCGGTGGACGGGGTCGACCTCGTGGTGCCCGCCGGAACGGTGTACGGCGTCCTCGGGCCCAACGGCGCGGGCAAAACCACCACCGTCCGGATGCTCGCCACGTTGTCCCGCCCGGACGGCGGCGAGGCGCGGGTGTTCGGCCACGACGTGGTGCGCGAGGCAGACGCCGTGCGCAGCCGGGTGAGCCTCACCGGCCAGTACGCGTCGGTCGACGAAGACCTGACCGGGCAAGAGAATCTGGTGCTGCTCGGCCGGCTGCTGGGGCACCGCAGCGCTGCCGCACGCGATCGGGCGGCCCAATTGCTCGCGGCGTTCGGGCTCACCGAAGCCGCGCGCCGGCAGGTCAAGAACTACTCCGGCGGCATGCGCAGGCGGCTCGACATCGCCGCGAGCATCCTCAACACGCCGGACCTGCTGTTCCTCGACGAGCCGACCACCGGCCTCGACCCGCGCAGCCGCAACCAGGTGTGGGACATCGTCCGCGCGATCGTCGCGCAGGGCACCACCGTCCTGCTCACCACGCAGTACCTCGACGAGGCCGACCAGCTGGCGTCGCGCATCGCGGTGATCGACCACGGCCGCGTCATCGCCGAGGGCACCAAGGGCGAGCTGAAGGCCTCGGTCGGAGTCGGCGCTGTCCACTTGCGACTGCGCGACGCCGACCAGCGCGCGACCGCCGCCGAAGTGCTGGAGCGCGCGCTTTCCGCCACCGTGCAACTGGATCACGACCCGGTCGCGATCACCGCCCGGCTGTCGTCGGACGCACAGGAGGCCGCCGCCGACCGCGCGTCGCGGGCTCTCGCGGAACTCGCCAAGGCCGGCGTCACCGTCGACACGTTCTCGCTCGGCCAGCCCAGCCTCGACGAGGTTTTCCTGGCCCTCACCGACCGCACAGCCACCGAGGAGGCGGCGTGACCACCGTCAAGGAACCCGATCTCGACCTCGCGGCCCCGAAGCCGGACGAACTGGCCGGGGTCCTGCTCGCCACCGAACGCCCGCCGCGGCCGAGCGCGCTATCCGCGTCGTTCTCCTTCGGCTGGCGAGCCGTGCTGAAGATCAAGCACGTGCCGGAGCAACTGTTCGACGTCACCGCGTTCCCGATCATGATGACGCTGATGTTCACCTACCTGTTCGGCGGCGCGCTGGCCGGTTCGCCGACGCAGTACCTGCAGTTCTTCCTGCCGGGCATCCTCGCGTCGAGCGTCGTGATGATCACGATGTACACCGGCGTCGCGGTGAACACCGACATCGAGAAGGGCGTGTTCGACCGCTTCCGCACCCTCCCGATCTGGCGGCCCGCCCCGATGGTCGGCTACCTCCTGGGCGACGTGCTGCGGTACCTGATCGCGTCCGTGGTGATCATGGTCGTGGGCCTGATCCTCGGCTTCCGCCCGGACGGCGGAATCGGCGGCGTGGCCGTGGGCGTCCTGCTGCTGCTCGTGTTCTCGTTCGGGCTGTCGTGGGTGTGGACGATGTTCGGGCTGCTGCTGAGGTCCGAGAAATCGGTGATGGGCGTCAGCATGATGGTGATCATGCCGCTGACGTTCCTCAGCAACATCTACGTCGACCCGTCCACCATGCCCGGCTGGCTCCAGGCAGGCGTCTCGGCCAACCCGATCAGCCACCTGGTGACCGCAGTGCGCTCGACGATGTCCGGCGCCTGGGACGGCAGCGCCATCATGTGGACCCTGATCGCGGCGGCCGCGCTGACCGCGGTGTTCGGGACGCTGACGATGCGGCTGTACAACCGGAAATGACCCGGACTCAGCGGGAGGCCTCGCACGGGAGGCCCTCCGGTGCTCAGCGGGAGCCGCGCACCGGAGGGCCGTCCGAGTCAGTCGTGTCAGCTTCCGCTCGTTACGCCCGGCGTCGGGGGCTGCCCGCCTCGTCCCGGTGCGGTGGCTTCAGGTCGTGGGGAGAGGGCGTAGGAGAACCGTCGGACCGCCGGGACCCATTGCTGGAACCGGGAAAGAGTGTCGATGCGCAGCGCGGTCGACACGTGGGCAAGGCCGCGATGCAGCTAGCCGCGCCGGGTTGCCGCGCTGACTCGCCGTACCGACCCGCCGCACCGGGGTTGTCGCGCTGACCCACTGCGGAGCCGCGCCGCGCAGGGTCGCCGCGAGTTGCCACCCGGGCAACCCCGTCGCGCGGCCGCTCGGCCCGGCTGCTCGGCCCGGCCGCTTGGACCTCCGCAACGGCCCGAGCAGCTTTTGGCGGCTTGCTCGCGCTGCGGACGCTTCTTCGCGGCTTCGCCGACGCCACGATTCCCGCAATCGCTTCACCGGCAGCGGGTGAAGGAACTCGATCTCTCGCTCGGGCATCCGCCAGCGGGTATCGCGGTTTCGCGACGCCGCTAGCCACCTCCGCGAGGAACCTCGTGCACCGCTGTCACCCCTGATCGGCGGCCCGCATGCCCCGGTTGGTGCTGTCGCGCGGCGCTCGCCGAGTCGGTCCTTCCTGCCCGACGGCGTCGGCTCCCCCGGGCGGCGCGCTCGTTCCGATGCCTGGCGGGTCGGGCTGCGGGGTCGGCGCGGCGCTCCTGGGCGTGCTGGGCGGTTACAAGCGCCAGGTCATGGGCTTCTCCGGTTGGTAGCTGCAGGACGAGCCGGTCGTGATGGTGGTGCGGAGGTGGTCTGCCAGTTCCGGGTGGAGGTCGCCTAGTTTGCGGAGGGTGTCGCGGATTCGGGCGGTCACGGCTTTGCGTGCGCGTTCCGTTTCGTCGCCGAGGCGGCGGGTTCGGCCGGACAGGCCGGTGGACGTTCGGAGTTCGTCGAGCAGCGCTGCGCGTTCGGTGTCCAACGCGGCGGCTTTGGCGTCGTCGCCGCGGAGGGCGGCGGCGTCGATGGCTTCGTCCAGTTGGTCGAGGCGGCGGCGGTAGGCGGCTTTCGCGGTGTCGTCGAGGATGGGGTCGCCGCTGAAGGCTTTGGCGGCTTCTGATTCGGCGCCGCCGTCGGGGGAGAGCAGTTGTGCGGCGGGGGTTTCGGTTCCTGGTCTGCTCAGCAGGAAATTCAGGTCTCGCAGGCCTTTCGCGTCTGGCATGCGTACTTCCCGGTTGGCGAAGCGCAGCGTCCACACTGCGTCGGTTCGGTGGAATTCGTTGGCGGGAACGGACGGTGCTGGGCGGGGGCGGGCGGTGAGATGCTGCAAGCCCAGTTCGGCTGCTTCGGCGGTGACGGCATCGGCCAGGGCGGTTGCGCGCTCGGTGTCGCCCAGGTCCTGCACCGTGCTGGCGAGGTGGTTGCGGGCTTCGGCTGCCCACGGGCGGGCGCGCAGCCGATCTGCGGACCGGGCGGCGGAAGTGAAGCGCGCGGCGGCTGTTTCGGCGTCGCCCAGGGTTTTGTGGAGCAGGCCTAGCCACAGGTCTACTGGGCCGCTCAATTCGCAGCCGTAGAGGGAGACCAGCCATTCGCCGGAGTGTGGGGAGAGTTCGCGCAGGAGCCGTTCCGCTGCGGCGCGGTCTTTCAACACTGCGGCGGCTTGGGCTTGGCAGCGCAGCCAGAGCGGGGTGAAGGCGCGGCCGTACGGGCCGTCCGCGGATGCTTCGGACAGTTCGTGCCGGGTGGTCGCGGCGTCGCCGGCGAGTGCCGCGGTCAGGGTGCGCAGCAGGGCGGGGTGGGGGAAACCGGCGTCGGTCATCTTTGCCGGGAGGTCGGCGGCTTTGGCGAAGCGGCCTTGGACGAGCAAGGCGCTCCAGCGCAATTGGTCGGGCAGATAGCCGTACTCGTTGGTGCCGAACAGTTCTGGGGCGGCCATAGCTTCGGCGAGTGCTGTGTCGGCTTCGGCGAATCGGCCGCGGAAGGTGCAGATGATGCTGCGATCGATTGCTTCCGCCACTTTCGCGGCTGGCAAGCCTTCGTCGGCGATTGCTTGGAATATCTGGAACTGGTCCAGGTAGCGCGGGTCTCCTTGTTCCAGCATCGCGACCCATTTGAGCGAGGCGGCGAAGAACTCGTTCTCGTGGTCGTTGGTGCGCCTCGCGACGGCCGTCAGTTCATCGGTGAGCCGCTCGCGTTCGGCGCCGCTGCCCAGGCCCCAGATCGCGTCGTGCCGCGCCCATAAGGTAAACGCCAGCGCATCGTCGTCCTCGTCGTCTCGGGCGAGGATCGTGGCGCGGGCGGTGAGTTCCAGCCGGATGCGGTCGAGCGAGAGAGGTTCGGCCGCGTTGCCGCCGCACAGTTTTTCGTGTGCTTCGCGGAGAAGGTGAGCGGTGAACTCGCGCCGGGCGCCGCTGGTGCCGAATTTCGACAGGGTGAGGGCGGCGCGGGCGAGGAGGTTCGCGTTGTCCAGCCGGCGAGCTAGGGCGACAGCTTCCTCGCAGAGGAGCCAGGCCTCGTCCTTCTCCTCCAGGCGCCAGAGCACGGTCCCCAATTCCAGCGCGACGACGGCTTGGCCGCGTTCGTCCGTGGCGCGTTCGCGGGCTCGGCGCAGGTGCGCGATGGATTCCTCGAACGCCATCCGGGCGCCGGCGTCTTTGGCCGCGGCGAGCAGCAGCCGGACGACGTGTCGCGGTTCGAGGTCGGCATGGGCGAGATAGGCGTGCCGGGCTCGTTCGGCGACTCCGGTCAGGGCCGGGGTGTGTTCGCTGGCGCGGACGACTGCCGCGTGCTGGCGTTGCGCTTCGGCGGGGGTTAGTTCGGCGTATCTCGATTCCCGCACCAGGTCGTGTGCGAAGGCGAAACGGCCCTCGCCGAGCGCGAGGACGAGCCGGGCGGCTACGGCGCGCGTGAGCAGATGGTCGACCTGTGCGACGGGCGCGCCGGCGGTGGCGGCCAGCAGTTGGAGGGAGAACTCGCGGCCGAGCACCGCGGCATTGGTGAGCAGATCGGTGACGGGGCGGGGGAGGAGGGACAGCCGTCGCTGGAGTGCGTCGGCGACTTCCGGCGCGACCGCGGATACCGTGTTCCCGCTGCGCCACAGCCGCGCGGTCTGCTCGACGAAGAACGGGTTTCCGCCGGTGCGCCGGTGCACGTCGGAAGCCAGTTCAGCATCTGGATCAGTGCCCGCGGTGCGGCTCATCAGCTCGGCGACTCCGGTTTCGTCCAGGCCGGTGAGCGTGATCGTGGTCGCCTTCGCGAGCAGCGGCAGCATCAGCTGGTGCAGGGGATGGCCGGGCGCGTCCACCTCGACGTCGCGGTAGGTGCCGATGAGCAGCAGCCGTTCGAACCACGTGTGCCGGGCCGCGAATTCGAGCAGGCGAAGCGACGCCGGATCGGCCCAGTGCAGATCGTCGAGGATGACGACCACCGGGCGCTCCTGGGCCACCGTGACCAGCGCCCTTGTGACGGCGTCGGGCAGCTGGAACCCGTCGTCAGCCGGTGGTTCGGGGGTTTCGCCGAGCAGCGCGGACAGCGTCGGCGAGCTGGCGACGGCCCATTCGTGCGCTGCGGCTTCCCGGCGCAGCCCGCGCATGACCTGGACCCACGGCCAGTAGCCCGGCGCGGCTCCGGACTCCCAGCAGGTGCCGCCGAGGACGAGCGCGCCTGCCTCGCGCGCGTCGTCGGCCACTGCGCTGACCAGCGTGGTCTTGCCGATCCCGGCCTCCCCGGTGACCAGGGTGAGGCCGCCGTGGCTGGCGGTGGCGCGCGAGAGCTGCGCGCGCAGTGTCGAGGCGGGGTGGGCCCGCCCGATCAGCGCCGCAGTCATGTCCGGTTCCTCCCTTTCCTTGCGAGCCTCTCACGGACTCGCGATGCCGTCTCGTGCTTTCACCGGCTGCGACCGGCTGGTCACGCAGGTCGTGTCGGTCGCGGTCGATGCGGGCCATTCTGTCCGGGGGGTCTGACAATTTCCGGTGCCTCGTCACCTAGCCGGGTGACGGGAGTCCACTGTGGACCGGCGCTGGTCACAGGGTGACGGGCGTCTCCGCCGAGGACCGGCGCGCGGGGTGGTTGCGGTACTGTCGCCGGCATGGGGAGTCTCCGTTCGCGCGTCCTCGCTTGGGCCGGCCGCCGGTACATCGCCCGCCAGCAGAAGCGCGGTTTCGATCTCGAGAAGATGGCGCTGCTGCCGGATTCGGCGCTGGAGCCGTTGCGCCGCCAGGGCCTCGACCCGGTTCCGGACCTCGGCAGGCTGCGCGGCGAGGCGCCGATCAGCAAGCTGGACCTGCCGTTCGGGATGAACGCCTGGCTCGTGACCGGGTACGAGGAGGCCAAGGCGGTCCTCGGGAAGGGCACGGAGTTCAGCAACGACTTCACGAACCTCGTCGGCAACGCGGGCGTCACCGAGGACCAGAACCCGGGCGGCCTCGGTTTCGCCGACCCGCCGGTGCACACGCGGCTGCGGAAGCTGCTGACGCCGGAGTTCACGATGCGCAGGCTGTCCCGGCTCACGCCGCGGATCGACGAGATCGTGGCGGGCCAGCTCGACGCGATGGCCGCCGCCGACGGGCCGGTGGACCTTTGGGAGCAGTTCGCGCTGCCGATCCCGTCGCTCACGATCTGCGAGCTGCTCGGCGTGTCCTATGAGGACCGGGCCGACTTCCAGCGGCTGAGCACGGCGCGGTTCGACCTGTTCAGCGGCGCGGGCGCGTCGCTGGGCGCGATTTCGGAGTCGCTGGGGTACCTGCTCGAGATCGTCCGCAAGCAGCGCGAACAGCCCGGCGACGGCCTGCTCGGCATGCTGATCAAGGAACACGGCGACGAGATCGACGACCGCGAACTCGCCGGTCTCGCGGACGGCATCCTCACCGGCGGCCTCGAGACCACCGCGAGCATGCTGGCGCTGGGCGCGCTGGTGGTGCTGCGCGACCCGGCCGCGTTCGAGGCGGTCCGCGGCGACGACGATTCGGTGCACCGGTTCGTCGAGGAGCTGCTTCGGTACCTGACGGTGGTGCAGATGGCGTTCCCGCGGTTCGCGAAGCAGGACCTGGACGTCGCCGGCGTGCACATCAGCGAGGGCGACATCGTGCTGGTGTCGCTGTCGGTCGCGGACCGCGACCCGGTGCTCGGCAAGGGCGACATGGACCGCTTCGACCCGACCCGGGAGCCGTCCTCGCACCTGGCGTTCGGGTACGGGATCCACCGGTGCATCGGCGCGGAACTGGGCCGGATGGAGCTCCGGGCGGCGTACCCGGCGCTGGTCCGGAGGTTCCCGAACCTGCGGCTGGCGGTGCAGCCGGAGGAACTGGCGTTCCGGAAGGTGTCGATCGTGTACGGGCTCGACTCGTTGCCGGTGCTGGTGGACTGACGCCGAATCCCCGGGCGGCGAGGGGCGGTTTCCTGGGGCGGGCCGTGGCTGGCGCGCCGGATTTGAGCACGGCGGTGGCTCGGTTGGCGGGGTCGACCGCCGACCGCCGACCGGCTGACCGCCGGGTGCGACGGAAATGCCCCAGCGGACGGCTTGGGGGCAGCGGCGGCGCCGACGGCGCGGTGGCTTGGACAAACGCGGTTGCCTGGGCAGCGTGCTTGCTTGGGCAGCGCGGTCGTGTGGGTGGCGCGGGTGCCTGGGATGGCGCGATGGCTTAGATGGCGCGTTCGTTTGGGCAGGCGCGGTCGGATGGCTGGCGCGTTCGCTTGGACAACGCGGTCACGCGGACGGCGCGATCGCCTGGGCGGCGTGCTCGCCTGGATCGCGCGCTCGCCTCGAAAACGCGGTCACCTGAACGCCGCCGCCACCTCAACGGCACCCTCGTAGTCCGCACGGCGGGCACGCTCGAACCGACAGCGTCCGTCCTCGGGAACCCGTCACCTCAGCCCTCTCACGGCACCTCCCTCACCGCTCCCTCGCCGCACCTCTCGCCTCATCGCACCCCTCTCGGCCGGAACTGCACGCTGATCCTCGGCCCCACCGCCCGGGCCGTCTTCGGGATCGCGTGTTCCCACGTTCGCTGGCAGGACCCGCCCATCACGATCAGATCCCCGTGTCCCAACGGGTATCGCACCGAGTCCCCGCCGCCTCTCGGGCGCAGCGCCAGGTGCCGGGCCGCGCCGACGGACAGGATCGCCACCATGGTGTCCTCGGTCCGGCCGCGGCCGAGGTCGTCGCCGTGCCAGGCGACGCTGTCCTGGCCGTCTCGGTAGTAGCAGAGCCCGGCCGTGCGGAACGGTTCGCCCAGTTCGGCCGCGTAGCGCGCGGACAGTGCCTCCCGTGCCTCGGTCAGGACCGGATGCGGCAGCGGCGCGTGCTCCCGGTAGAAGCACAGCAGCCGCGGGACGGCGACGACCCGGTCGTACATCTGCCGGCGTTCCGCGTACCACGGGACCTCGGCCGCCAAGTGCTCGTACAGCTCGTCCGAGCCGTCGAGCCAGCCCGGCAGCACGTCGATCCACGCGCCCTGCCCGAGTTCGGTGCGCTGCACGCCGGACAACGGGCCCAGTGTGGCCGGCCCGCTCGCACCGAACAGCGAGCCCTGAAATGCCTGACTCATGCCTCCAAGCTACACGACGATCGAACACCTGTTCGGATGAACTACTCGGCGGGCTTGGGGTGCGTGGTGACGACGAGCCGGTGCAGGCGGGCGTCGGGGGCGGATTCGTTGTGGTAGCGGGACACGAGGTCGGTCACGAGGGTGGTCAGCTCGTCCGTGAAGGCCGACCGGTCGCGGGCGGAGGCGAAGGCGATTTCCGCGTCCAGGGTCAGTGTTGAGAGCGGTTTGCCCGCCCGGGCCGCGCGTCGAGTCAGGCCCGCGACCTCGCGCAGGGTTCGGCCGGCGACGGCGAGCAGGTAGCTCGCCGACAGGCGGTCCGGCTTTACCCGGGCGGAACCGGCAGCGCCGAGTGCGGCGGGGGAGACCAGGTAGGCGCCGGCGGTGGCGGCGAAAAGCCGTTCGGTGAGGCCGCCCCACTGTCGGGTTCCGGCGGGTTCGATCAGGCCGTGCGATTCGAGCGCGCGCAGGTGGTAGTTGACCTTTTGCCTGGTCAGGCCCACCTTGGCGGCCAGCGCCGCGGCGGACGCCGGTTCGGTCAGCGCTGCCAGCAGGCGGGCGCGCACCGGGTCCAGCGCGGCCGCCGCGACGGCGGGGTCCTCGATCACTTCGACGTCCTGCATCCCCTGAGCCAAGCAGTGACAAACAAAGTCGTCAAGGGAAACGCTCTTGTCCGCGACCGGCCGGGGACCTACAGTGATCACCCAGTGGTCTGGACCTGTACCGCTACCGCCGCCCTGAGTTCCACGGAGGTTGGCACGTGCGCACGAGAACCCGGATCGGCGGAGCACTGGCGGCGGCGGTGTGCGGGGTCGCGATTCTCGCCCCGGTCGCGGACGCCCAGGTCGGCGGCGGCACCTGGAAACCCTGGTCGCCGGGGTACAAGGAACAGCAGAAGGGCTGCGGCCAGGTCAGCGGGCTCACCTTCAAGCTCGCCTGCTCCGACGGCAGCGGCGAGCAGCGGGCCGAACGCCGCTACGACACCTACACCGGCGGCACGCACCAGTTCGAGGGCTCGTTCAAGATCACCAGCATGGGCGGTTCGCGGATCAGCCTGAAGCAGACGTTCCGCGACGGTTCCAACGCCGGGCCGTATTTCCTGCTGGCGGTGGAGAAGGGCGGCAGGCTCTACACCGTGGAGAACGGCCAGACGGTGGCGACCGGCGCGACGGTCGGGACTTCGGTGCGAGTCAACACGATCAACGAGGTCGGCAGCTCCCACAAGGTATACATCAACGGTTCGCTGAAGCAGACGGACGACAGCCCATCGGGTAGTTATTACGACAAGTTCGGGTCGTACCGGACGGCCAGCGGCGCCGGGCCGATTACCGTGCAGTGGAGCGGAATCAAGTTCTGGACCAGGTGATTCGCTTGCTCGCCGGACGGGTGCTTTCTCCGCCGCCTGGCATCCGTCCGGCGGGCGAACCCGGGCGAATTTCCGTTGCCGCGGCACCGAAATTCGGTCACTGTGGCGGTCATGACTCTGGTCGAGCATTACGACACCGAAACCACCGAGAACACCCGGCTTCTCCGATCGCCGCACGGCAGGCTGGAATTCCGGCGCACGCAGGAACTGGTGCGAAGAGCGATATCCGCGCCAGGACAGAGAATCCTCGACGTCGGCGGGGCGACCGGGGCGCACGCCAGATGGCTGGCCGCGGACGGACATTCAGTGCACGCAGTCGATCCGGTGGCCGGCCATGTCGCGGAGGCGGCGGAAATCGAAGGCGTCACAGCGGAAGTCGGCGATGCGCGAGCTTTGACCTGGCCGGACAACAGCGCGGACGTCGTCCTCCTGATGGGTCCGCTCTATCACTTGACCGAACCCGGCGACCGCGCGCAAGCGCTTGCCGAAGCCCGGCGCGTGCTTCGTCCGGGCGGCATGGTGTTCGCCGCCGCGATCAGCCGCTATCTCTCGGTCATGGAGACCGGAACCAACGGTCGGCTCACCGAACAGCTGACACCGTCGGTGGAAGCCGTCCTCGATACCGGACGCTATGACGGCCACGTCGGCTTCGTCGCCGCGCATTTCCACACCGCGGACGAGCTACGCGGCGAACTGGAAACCGCTGGGCTGTCGGAGATTTCGGTGTACGGAGTGGAAGGCCCGGCCTGGCCCGCGCTGGACGTCGCCGGGATCGGGGGATTCGACGCACGCGTGGACGCGGCCCTCCGCTGCGCCCGTCTGGTCGAGCAGGATCCGCTCCTGATCAACGCCAGCGCGCATTTCCTTGCCGTAGCGGTCAACCAGCCCATTCGTCCAGCGAATCCCAGGCCGTGAGCGTCCGGCGGCTGGTGAACCGGCGAGGCTCGCCGCTCAGCGGATCGTCGAATTCCAGCACTTTCGCCAGCAGCTGCAACGGTTTGGTGAAGTCGTCCAGCGGTTTCTCGTGCAGCTCCGGATAAAAATCGTCGCCGAGGATGGGGACGCCCAGGGAACACATGTGGACCCGCAATTGGTGCGTACGCCCAGTGGCGGGGGTGAGGCGATAGCGGCCCAACCCTTCCCGGTGCTCCAGAAGCTCCACTGTGGACTCCGAATTCGGCGGCCCGGGAATCTCCTGCGCGGCCAGCACGCCGCGTTCCTTGATGATCCTGCTGCGCACGGTCCGGGGCAGCTCCAGAGAAGGATCGTACGGCGCGATCGCCTCGTATTCCTTGCGCACCAACCGATCGCGGAACATCGTCTGGTATGCGCCTCGCGCGGACGGCGTGATCACGAACATCACCAACCCCGCCGTCACGCGGTCGAGCCGGTGCGCGGGGGACAGCGCGGGCAGGTCCAGCGATCGGCGCAACCGCACCAAAGCGGTTTCCAAGACGTGCCGCCCGCGTGGAATCGTCGCCAGGAAGTGCGGTTTGTCGACCACCAGCAGGTGCTCGTCGCGATGCACGACGGTGACGTCGAACGGCACCGGGACCTCGTCCGGCAGGTCGCGGTGGAACCAGATGAACGAACCGGGGACGTACGCCGCGTCGATCCCCAATGGACCGTCCTCGCCGTGGATCCGCTGCTCGTGCAGCATTTCCTCGATCCGCGCGGGAGCGACCCGGGGGAGGCGTTCGACCAGGTGCTCCAGCAGGGTCGTCCACGGGCCCTCGTCGGGCAGCCGCAGCCGGGCCGGGTCTAGGCCGTGCCGGGGCGGGATCGGGGCCGGGCGCTTGCGTCTCATCGGCTCCCGAGTCTAGTCGGCGGGGTTCCGCCGGTAGGCCGCGATGTAGCGGGCGGTCGCCTCGGCGTTGGCCTCGGCTGCTTTCTCGCGCCGGATCCGCTTGCCGGTCCCGGGCGGGAAACCGTTGCGGGCCAACCGGTGGTCGATGCTTTCCTCCATGTAGGCGCACGAGTAGAAGTACGACACCAGCGCGGCCATCAGCACGATCGCCAGCCGCAGCCCGAGCGGGGCCGGCAGCAGCAGCCAGACCAGGCACAGCGGCGCGATGCCCACCGACGCGCGCAGGACGTGCCGCGCCTTCCAGTGCTTGGACGTCGCGTCGTGCAGCAGCCAGTCCTGGTAGCGCTCGGGGAGCCGTCCGCTCACGGCGTACCAGAACCAGCGGAGAACGCCGGGCCGTTCGGTCATCGTGCCTCCTCGGAGTCTGCGACCAGGGTACCCTAATAATTAGTACACTAACTATTAGTGTGGTGCAGCCCGCGCTAGGGTGGGCTCGAGCACGAGGAGGACGAGTGGCCGAGATCGACCTTGGCGAGGACCCGCTGAAGCTCGACCGGCAGGTGTGCTTCGCGCTGTCGGTCGCCTCGCGCAGCGTGATCGCGATTTACCGGCCGCTGCTGGAGCCGCACGGGCTGACGCATCCGCAGTACCTGGTGATGCTGGCGCTGTGGGAGCAGTCGCCGCGCTCGGTGAAGGACCTCAGCACGGCGTTGCGGCACGAGCCCGCGACGCTGTCGCCGCTGCTCAAACGGCTGGAGGCGGTCGGGTACGTGACCCGAGGCCGCAGCAGGGCCGACGAGCGCCAGCTGACCGTCGAGCTCACCGAGAAGGGCCGGAATCTGCGCGCGGAGGCGGAGAAAATCCCGTATCGCGTCGTGGAGCGGCTCGGCATGGAGGTTTCCGAGCTGGAAGCGCTGCACGCCGCGCTGGGCCGGGTGATCGAAGCGACCGCCTAGCGGGAAGAACCAGCGCCCGGATCCGGTTCTGCTCAAGGGAATGTGCCGACTGAGCGGAGCGAACGTGGACAAGATCCGGGTGGGGGTGGCTCCGGGGCTCGGGACCGGGCCGGAAGAATTCTCCGGTTTGGCGGAGCTGACGGAGGCGGCGGGCGTCGACTCGCTGTGGCTGTCGGAAGTGCTCTATTCGCCGGACGTCGACCCGCTGATCGGCATGACGCACGCGCTCGCTCGCACTGACCGGCTCAAACTGGGCACCGGCGTGGCGATTCTGCCCGGACGGAATCCGGTGCTGGTCGCGAAACAGCTGGTCACGCTCGCTGGATTGGCTCCGAAACGGGTGCTTCCGGTGTTCGGGCTGATGCCCGCGCAGCCCGCCGAACGCGCCCTGTTCCCGGTGCCGGACGGCCGTCGCGCGGCGGTGTTCGACGAATCGCTCGCGTTGCTGCGCCTGTTGCTGGAACAGGACAACGTGTCCTTCGACGGCGAGTTTTTCCAGGTCGACAGCGTGACGATCGGGCCGCGTCCGGCGAAGCGGCTCGACGTCTGGGTCGGCGGGGCTGCTCCGGCGGCCTTGCGTCGAGCGGGCCGGTTGTCCGACGGATGGCTCGGCAGTTTCCACACGCCGGAGCAGTCCCGCGCGGCGCGGCTCGCGATTCAGGAAGCCGCGGCCGAAGCCGACCGAGAGGTCGAATCAGACCACTTCGGCCTGAGCATGGTCCTGGCGCTGCACGGAATTCCGGAGGGGCTGCGGAAGGTGGCCGAACGGCGAAACCCAGGCCGTCCGGCCACCGAACTCGTGCCCACCAGCTGGGCCGAGGCGCGCCGGATGATCGAGCAGCACATCGAGGCCGGACTCACGAAATTCGTGGTCCGGCCCGGATACTCCGGCGACTACCGGCAGTTCCTCGACGATTTCGTGCGCGAACTCGTTCCGCTGCAGAACTAAAACGTCAGCTGTTCGGTCTTGCGGGGCATGAGCAGCAGCGCGACAACGCTGAGCACCGACACCGCCACGATCGCGAGGAACACGTTGTGCGTGGCCCCGGCGAGCGATTCGCGCACGTACGCCGTGGCCGGCGAGTTGTCGTGTGCGCCGGTGAGGATGCGGCTGGTGGCGTCGACGCTCGCCGGAAGGTGGCCGGCGACCTCGGCAGGCGGGTTAGCGAACCGGCCGGCGAGGGTGGCGTTGGCGATCGCGCCGAAGATCGCCGTGCCGACTGCGCTGCCCAGCGAACGGCTGAACATGTTGGTCGCGGTCACCACCCCGCGGCGCTCCCAGCCGACAGTCGACTGCACGGCCACCACGGTCGGGCTCGACGAAAGCCCGAGCCCGATGCCGACCACGAACACGGCCGCCGCGGCCATCCAGACCACCGAGTCCAGGCCGAGGAACGTCGCCATGACCGCTCCGACGAGCAGGAATCCGCTGCCGATCAACGCGGTGTCGCGGAATCCGATCCGCAGGTAGACCTTTCCGGACAGTGACGCCGCAATGGGCCAGCCGATCGTGAGCGCGGCCAGCGCGAAGCCCGCGGTGAGCGCGTCCGTGCCGAGCACGCCTTCCGCATACGTCGGAAGGAACGAGCTGAAGCCCAGCAGCACCGCGCCGGTCACGAGCGCGACGAGGTTTCCGCCGATCAGCGTGCGCCGGGTGAACACCCACAGCGGCAGCACGGGTTCCTCCGCGCGCCGTTCGACGAGCACGAACGCGACCAGCATCAGGACGGCGACGGCGAAGATCGCCAGGCTCGGCGCGGAGGTCCAGCCCCACGCGACCCCGCCCTCCAGCAAGGCCAGGATCAGCAGCGCGCAGCCGAGCGTCAGGAGTGTCGCGCCGGCGTAGTCGACCTTGTGCCGCGTGCGTTTCACCTGCTCGGTGAACTTGCGGTAGAGCATCCACGCGGCGAGCGCGCCGAGCGGCAGGTTGACGAAGAAGATCCACCGCCAGCTGAGGTATTCGGCGAACACGCCGCCGAGCGTCGGCCCGATCACCGAGGCGACCGCCCACACTCCGGCGAGGTAGCCCTGCACCCGGGCGCGCTCCTCGACGGTGTACAGATCGCCGACCATCGTCATGCTGATCGGCTGGACCGCGCCCGCGCCGATGCCCTGCACCGCGCGCGCCGCGATCAGCACCGGCATGCTCCAGGCGACCCCGCACAGCACCGAGCCGAGCAGGAACGCGGCGATGCCGAAGAACATCACCGGGCGGCGGCCGAGGACGTCGGCGAACTTGCCGTACAGCGGCACGGTGACCGCCTGGGTGAGCAGATAGATCGAGAACAGCCACGGGAACTGGGAAAACCCGCCGAGGTCGCGGACCACCGAGGGGACCGCGGTGGCGATGATGGTGCTGTCGAGGGCCACGAGGCCGGTGCTCAGCATGACGGCGGCGAGGACGGGGCCCCGCTCGGAACGAAGGCCTACGGCGGCGCGTTTCGCCGCGGGCGGACTGCTCGTGGTTCCCATGCCGGGAATAAACTCCTTCGCACCGGCAAGCATTCCCCAGCCGATCGATCGGTGCACGGGTGTTCGCCTGGCCGTCATCATGGAGGGATGGACAGGTGGGTGCGGCCGATCGGCCGGGGCTGGGTCGTCGAGGGCACGGTGCCGGGACCGGATGTCGACGAGTTCGCTGAACCCGAGGCGGTGACGAGGGCGCTCGCGACGGCTCGCGGGGACACGCTGCTGGCCGCGCAGCATCCGGCGCGGACTCCCGCGGCGCTGGCGGCCGGGCTGGACGTCGAGGCCGCGCTGCCGGAGGCGCGGGCGACCCTCGAACGGCTGCTGACCGGGCATTACCGGCCGGAAACCGCGTTCGTCGCGGCCTATCGGATCGGCGAAACCATCGCGGGCGTGCTGTGCGTGGTCGACGTCCGGGAGCTGACCTCGGCCGGGGCGCACGTGAAGCACACCGAGGAGGTCTATCCGGAGGTGGTCGCCGAACGCGCGGCCGTGCTGGACGGCCTCGGCTGCGCGACGAGCGCCGCGCTCCTCGTGCCGGTCGGCGACGGCGCGGACCTGACCGCGGCGGTCAAGGAAGCGGCGAGTTCCGCGGATCCGGATGTGTCCACTGTGGACCGAGCCGGGCTGTCGCACGAGCTGTGGGTGGTGGGCCCCGGCGAGATGCAGGAACGGCTGCTGGAGGCCGCGTCGGCGAGCGATCTGCTGGTGGCGGACGGGAACCACCGGGTCGCGGCCGCCGCCGGAAGCGGTCAGCTGCTGGCGTTGATCACGGCGGGTTCGCAGCTGGAGATCCGGGCGATCAACCGCGTGCTCCTCGGGACCGGGCACACCGCCGAGGCCCTGTTCACGGCTTGGCAGGCGGCCGGGCTGGACGTGGCTTGGTCGGATGACCCGACCCCGCCTTCCTGCCCCGGCACCGCGGTGGTGCTGGCCGGATCGCGCGTGCTGCGGGTGCGGCTGCCCGGGTCGGATCCGCTGGTGATCGACCACGAGGTGGTGGAACAGCTGCTTCTCGGCTCGGCGCTGGGCCTCGACCCGGACGGCCCGCACGTCCGCCCGCTGCTGCCGGGCAGCCCGCTCCCGCCGGACGCGGACGCCGTGGTGCACCTGGCCCCGGTGCCGTTCGAGACGGTGCAGGCAGTGCACGCGGCGGGGCGCCGGATGCCGCGGAAGGCCACGTACTTCACACCTAAGCCGCGGGGCGGGCTGGTCCTAGCGCGCTGGTAAAAAGGTGCAGGTCAGCGTCTGTTCCGCTTAGGATCGCGCAGGTGGAGCTACCCCTGATGCCGCCGGTGCGGCCGATGCTCGCCAAAGCTGTGCACGAGGTGCCGCGCGATGGCGGATTTTGGTATGAGCCGAAGTGGGACGGCTTCCGCTGCGTGGTGTTCCGCGACGGCGACGAGGTCGAACTCGGCTCGCGCAACGACCGCCCCCTCACCCGGTACTTCCCGGAGCTGGTCGAGCTGCTGCGGGACGCGCTTCCGGACAAATGCGTCGTCGACGGCGAGATCGTGCTGGTCACGCCGCGCGGCCTGGACTTCGGCGCGTTGCAGCTGCGGCTGCATCCGGCAGCCAGCCGGGTCCGGAAACTGGCGGAGGAGACTCCCGCCAGCTTTGTCGCGTTCGACCTGCTCGCGCTGGGGGAGCAGGACCTGACCGAGCAACCGTTCGCCGAGCGGCGGCGCGCGTTGGAGGGGATTTTCGCCCCTTCGAGCGGTTTGCAGCGGGTGCACCTGACCCCGCTCACGACGGACCCGGACACCGCGCAGGACTGGTTCACCCGGTTCGAGGGCGCGGGCTTCGACGGGGTCATGGCGAAGCCCGCCGATCTGCCGTATGAGCAGGACAAACGCGTGATGCTGAAGGTGAAGCACGAGCGCACCGCGGACTGCGTCGTCGCCGGTTTCCGCTGGCACAAGGACGGCAAGGGCGTCGGCTCGCTGCTGCTCGGCCTGTACGACGACGAGGGTTCGCTGCACCACGTCGGCGTCGCGAGCAGCTTCACCGCCGCGCGGCGCCGGGAGCTGGTGGAAGAGCTGGCCCCATGGCGGGAGAACGCACTCGACGGACATCCCTGGCGCAGTTGGGCGGAATGGCAGGCCGACGAGGTCCGCCGTCCAGGCGCGAACAGCCGATGGGCCCCCGACAAGGACCTGTCGTGGGAACCGCTGCGCCCGGAACAAGTCGCCGAAGTCCGCTACGAACACCTCCAAGGCGGCCGTTTCCGCCACGGCGGCCGGCTGGTCCGCTTCCGTCCCGACCGAACTCCGGATTCGTGCACCTACGCCCAACTAGACGAAGCCCCGCCGGCCGAATTGGCGGACCTGTTCGGGGAGGCCCGATGAGCGGCGTGACACTGGAACTGGACGGCGTGGAACTGACCATTTCCAGTCCCGACAAGGTCTATTTCCCGGAACGAGGCGAGACTAAACTTGATCTAGTACGCTATTACCAAGCCGTCGCGGTACCGTTACTGGCCCGGCTAGGCGGACGGCCGCTCCTTTTGGAACGCTATCCAGACGGCGCAGGCGGAAAATCCTGGTTTCAAAAGCGCACGCCGAAGAACGCCCCTTCCTGGCTGACCACGGCCGTCGTCTCCACCCCGAACGGCACCACCAGCGACGCCCTGGTGGCCGCGAACCTGGCGCACGTCCTGTGGGCGGTAAACCAAGGCTGCCTGGGCTTCCACGTATGGCCGAACCGCGCAACAGCGTTGGATATCGCCGACGAACTGCGCATCGACCTGGACCCATCACCCGGCATCGGCTTCCCGCAACTGCGCGAAGCAGCGATACTGGTGCGCGAATTCCTGGCCGAACTGGGAATCGAAGTCTACGTAAAGACCTCCGGCTCACGAGGCCTGCACCTGTACTCCATCCTGGAACCACGATGGAACGGCTACGAAGTAAGAGCAGCCGCAGTAGCATTGGCGCGGGCCCTGGAACGCCGCCACCCAACCCTCATCACCGCACAATGGTGGAAAGAAGAACGCGGCTCACGAGTATTCGTAGACTTCAATCAAAACGCCCCGCACAAAACAGTTTTCGGCGCTTGGTGCGTCCGACCAAGGGTAGGCGGACAAGTCTCGACGCCCATCACCTGGGACGAACTGGCAACAGTGGAGCCAGACACCCTGACCCTCTCGACCGTCCCCGCCCTGGTCGAGGAACGAGGCGACCCCTGGGCAGCCGCCAACGACCACCCCCAATCGATCGAAGCACTGCTGAAAATGTCACAAGAAGACCTGGCCAGCGGCCTAATGGACGCCCCCTCGCCACCGGTCTACCCAAAAATGCCGAACGAACCCCCACGCGTAGCACCAAGCAGAGCAAAAAAAGCAGCCACCACCGAGGAGTAACACCCCAACCCCCTCCCCCCCGCAGCCGGTGCACCCAACGATCGAGGCACCCAGCCCTGCCCCAACCCCGATACGAAGCCTCCTCTGCGGTCTGGGGGTGCTTGTCAAGGCATCTTTCCCGCCTTGACAAGCACCCCCAGGCCGTCAGGACAATCAAACTTCGGGGTGCCCCACGCAACCAAGGGAGGCCAATGTCGCCGCCAGGCGACGAGCCACCCCGTCACCCCAACGACAGATCAAACGCCAGCTGCTCCTCAGAACCAGCCCCCGCCGAAGCCCCGGAAAGACTGGCCACACACCCAGGACAAGGCGTCACATCCCCAGTCCCAGGCTCAGTCAAATCCACCGGCGTCCAGGTCCGCGAATCCCGCTCCCCGCACGCAGACCGCCGATACCGAAGATCATCCGCGCGAGTCATGAGATGCGCGACCGGATCCTCCTCCGGCAGCGCACCGACCAAATACCACCGAGCCGCAATCGTCTCCGCCATGGGAACTCGTCCTCCAAAGAGGCTGCTTCGAGCTACCCGGCCATACTGCGACTCCCACCCCGCCAATCATCGCTTTTAGCCGTCTTCGGCGTGGCGCGACGACTCCCCGTCCGGCTCGTCCACATACCGGAGAAACCGCAAAAGCCCCCGCTCGTCATGCCCAGCACGCTCATCCACACAGGCCCGAAGCTCCCGCTCCACCGCGGCGGAATCAATCCCGGCCCCAATCAACACCAGCTCGGTCCGACGCTCCCCACGAGGCCAAGCCGACCGCTCGACCTGCACAAACGCCCCCACCGTATGCAACCCGAACCGAGACCGGCCGCCCTCGAGCCCAAGATCGACCTGTCCCTTGACCCGATACAACCCACCAGGCCGGCTCTCCAGAAACGCCATTAACCGCCGAGGAGAAAGCGGCCGATCAGACGTGAACGTGACGCTCTCGTACCGCGCGTGCAAATGCTCGGAATGATCATGCTCACGAAGATCGTCAAACGACAACTGCCCGTCACTCTCCCGCGGCCGGGCATCGAAAAACAACGCCGGATCAACCCGCCCGCGCTCCGTCAGCACCATGGGCACCCCAGGCGCGTACTCCTCGACCACGCCCCGCACCTTGGCCACCGCGTCGGCGTCAGCCCGATCGACCTTGTTGAGAACCACCAGGTCAGCCACCCGCAAATGCTCGGCAAGCTCCGGATGCCGCTCCCGGGTGGCCTCGAACTCCACCGCGTCGACGACCTCGACCAGTCCGCCATACCGAATATCAGGGTTCTCGCTGGCAATCATCAACCGCAGCAGATCCCGCGGCTCCGCGATCCCGCTGGCCTCCACGACGATGACGTCGATGCCAGCCTCCGGCCGGGACAGTTTGCCGAGCATCGCGTCCAGCCCGCTGGCGTCCACCGCGCAGCACAGACACCCATTGCCCAGCGACACCATCGTGTCGACCTGCCCGGCGACCGCGAGCGCGTCGATGTTCACGCGGCCGAAGTCGTTGACCACCACGCCGACCCTGGCGCCCTGGCGGTTGGCGAGCAGGTGGTTGAGCATTGTGGTCTTCCCCGCGCCGAGAAAACCCGCGACGAGAACTACCGGAACCCGCTGCCTGGCCACGCTTCAACCCCTTCTGTCGTCCGGGCCGTCGACGATACCCCGGCGGCAGCGGACGGCAGGCATTGCCGCCGCGCGAACGGGAATGGCGGAGTGCGCCGCTGTGGCACGATGAACAGATGATCTGGACGCCGGGCAGGGAGGACCGGGTCGACGGCATGCCGACGGCCGAAGAGTGGCGGCAGTTGTCGGCCGTGCCGGAGAAACGGGAGGTTTTCGGCTACGACCTGTACTTCCGCGAGGGCTGGGCGGACGTGCTCTCGGTCTTCGGCGGCGAAGCGACCAGTGTGCTCGGCGGGCTGGCGATGCTCGTGGTCAAACCGGACGCGGTGGTCGGCCGAAGGCTCGGCATCGTCATGGAGTACCTGGCGGACAACGGTTTCGTGCCGGTCGCCACCACGCGCTTCGGCTACACCCGGCATTCGATGCGCGAGGTGTGGCGCTACGACTGGCACATCTACACCGTCGACCGGCTGCAGCTGTGCACTTTCTACTATCTCGCCAACGACGTGCTGCTCTTCCTGGCGCGCGACGTCCGCCCGGTCGCGGGATTGCCCGCGACGGTCCGGCTCTGCGAGCTGAAGGGCGTCGGCGATCCGGCCCAGCGCAAGCCGCATCATCTGCGCACGAAGCTGAACCCGCCCAACCGGATCCTGAATTTCGTGCACGTCGGCGACGAACCGGCGGACATCGTGCGCGAGCTGGCGATCTTCCTCGACCGTCCGGCGCGGCTTCGGTTTCTCGAGGAGCTGCGGGCGCATCTCGCGGAGGACCGCACGGCACAGGCGCGGGCCGAAATCGCTGCCATCGAGGCGGATTGCCCCGCGCATGACCTGGATATCGACGCGACGCTCGATCGGCTGGCTCCGGCAACGGGCGATTCCACGGTCGCACGGCTGCGGGAAGTCGTGGCGGGCGGCGATCGGATCGGCTGGGACGAGTTGGCCGAGTGGGTGCCCTTCGAGAAGGCCGACCGCTGGGACGTGATCGTGACGGCGTCGTTCGTGGTGCACAACGAACGCCCGGTGCCGCATGCCTTGCTGCCGGCGGTTACGCCGGAAGCGTGGACGGAACGCCCGGTCGTCGGCTGACCAGTTCGTCTACAAAGGACGCCGCACCCGCGGCCGGTCCCAGAGCACCGGTTCCGGATTGGCGATCAGCTTCGTCTCGCCGGGTTCGTCGCATTCGATCAGGCTCGCCCCGACCGCGGCGAGGTCCCAGCGATGGACCTCGGCCCCGCTCGCGGCGACGGCCTCGGCGATTTCGACCCAAGGCACGGATTCCCCGAACCGCAAGCGTTCCAGCAGTTGGAGCGCCTGGTTGCCGTGTTCGGACCGCTTGAGCGCGTCCGCCACGGCATCGGCGGCCGCGTCGGCGTCGAAGATCTGCGGGACAGCGGCGGCTTCGGCGGCGAGCGCTTCTTCAAGCAACGGGAGACCGGTCGGCTCGCTGGAGGCCAGTCCGTTCAGTGCTTCCCGCCGCTGTGCCGGATCGAGCAGCAGGCCGAGTTCCCGGACCAGATCGGCGGGCTCGTCGGCGACGTGGACGTAGCTGAAGTTGCGGTTGTGCTGGCGCAGCAGGGCGCGCAGCGTGCCAGGCTTCTGTTGCGCCAGGTCGGCTGAGCCTTTCAGCGAGGCCAGCCGCGTCGTCGCGGGCATCGGGCCTGGCTGCTCGTCTCGCAGCAGCAACAGCAGGCCGGAGCCGACGTAGATCAGGTCGTTCAGCGCGAGCCGGTCCACGGTGGCCGACGTCAGCTGGTATCGCCACATCTCCCGCCACACCAACCCGGTGAACTCCGGGCGCTGCACGGCCTGGACGGCGAAGCCCTGCTCGGTCAGCCAGTCGAGCACCGGGCGCACCTTGCCCGCGGCGATGCCGTCCGGTTTGACCATCAGCAGCGCGTGCCGGCGCAGGACTTCCGCGGCGCGGTCGCCGAGGAACCGGGCGACGTCGCGGGCCCCTTCCCGGAAGTAGGTTTCGCGGCGGTATGCGGTGCGCTTCGCGGGCATGCGCGTGAGCGTGGCCCAGTCCGTCTCGTCGATCTTCGCCCCCATGGTCGATCCTCTGCCGCGAATGCTATCCCGGAGGCGGCCCGGCGAGCGGAGACCGGCGACGAGAGTCAACCGCGCTGGGCCAGGCCGTCGTTGAACGCGGACGCCGGGTCCGGGCCGGGGTGCCCGGCGATTTCCGGAGCGTCTTCGGCGTTGGCCGGTTCCTCCAGGACGCTCCCGACGGTGAAACGGCTGGTGGCGAGCATCGCCGTCCGCGCGTCCTGTTCGGACAGTCCGGACGCCCCCGTGCCCTGGGGGCGGGTGCCGGCAGCCCCGACGGTTCCTCGGAGGCATGCGGGACGCCGGGTACTGCGGCTCTACCCGCAGCGGCACGGGCACCTCCGCCGTGCCGGTCGGCGCCTGCGTCCTGGCCGGGAGCTCACCCAGAACCCGGGCGACCTCCCGGCCGCGTTTGCGAGATGTCCAGCGACGCAGCGTTTCTGCGGATTCCCGAACTGGCGGCGCGATTCGCCCAAGAAGACCGTAGCGGAGACGGGCGGCTTCCGACCTATTCCGATGCCAGCGAGGCCTAGCGCGCTCCGCTCCCGGTTTGCCGTGCACGATCGGGATTGCTCCGGCGGGTGAAGCACCGATGAGCAATTCGCCAAGAAATACCGAATGTCTTCGAAGTCTCGCGCTCACGCGTGGCCGATGTCGGCGAAAGTCCGCTTCATCGTGAATATGCGAAGTTTCGCCTCCGCAGGGGGCGGAATGGCGGAATCCGCGGCGGCCGATCAGGCTACGGTCGCGGCAGGTCCGGCGGCCGACCGGCGGAGCCGGACCTGGCCTTCGTCCTGCGGAACGCCTGCGCGGCGCGGAACCGGCGAGTACTGGAAGTCTACTGTGGACGAAGCCGTTTTGTCCCCTCCGCCAGGCGTTTTCCGCGGTCCGGACCGGCGGTCGCGGTCGATCCCGCACCCTCCCGTCCGGGAATTGCGCCGGATGCCGGAAGCGAATTGCTCGGTTCCGCGTATTGTCTCGACAAATTCTCCGACATTCCATTTTTTCGCGTAGAATGTTGTTCACCCGGATGGTCGCTGCGCCGGTTTGCCCGGGTCCATAGAGTCTGAGGAGCAGCGCTGGTCCAGTGGGGGAATAACCGCCAGCGGCTTCGCATCGCGGCTCGCACACGGCCGTGCCGGGTATGGACGGGTGCGGGTGAGCCCCGGACGCGCCGCGCACGGATTCGGACCGGTCGGCTGCGCGAACACTCTGCAACCGCACGGCAGTGAAGCACGCCCCGAGCACCGCGCAGCCGAGCACCACCATGACCACCCGCGCCTCCGTCCGCACCGGCTGGCGGCGCTTCGCATGCCCGGACGATCGACGCCGCACCGGGGCGGCCGTCGACCAGCCGGAATCCGTTCCGCGGGTCCGCCGGAGAAATCCCGCACGACCGGCTCCCGCGACTGAGGCCCGGCCGGACGGCGGAGAGGACCACGTATCCCGAGGAAGAATATTCCCGGAGGGCCGGAATGCACCGATTGCTCGAATCCCGCAGCACGACCTTGATCACCCAGCAGGAGGCCGAAACAGTCCGAGCCGGATGGCGCGCCGCGGCGTTCCGCGACGTCGAGTCCAGGCTCACCGACCGCGGTTTCCCTTGTGTCTTCTCGAGAAACGCGTTCCGGAAGAGGCTGCTGCTGTTCGCCTTCGCCGAGGACGCCGGACCGGACGGCGTGGCGAGACTCGGCGCCGCGCTCGCCGATTACGTCGAGCTTTCCCGGAACTGGAACGGCCATCTCGACACCGCGTACCCGTTGCTGATCGTGTTCTCGCCTTCGGCCGTCTCGGCCCGGTCGGTCGCCGGGTACCAGGCGTTCGGCTGGGAGGTGATCCAGAAGCTGCACCACGTCGACCCGGCACCGTGGCCGGAAAACGTCGGCACCGACCCCGGCGAAAGCTCCTGGTCCATGTGTTTCAACGGAATGCCGTTGTTCGTCAACATGAGCAACCCCGCGCACGAGGTCCGCCGCAGCCGCAACCTCGGCGCGCACTTCGTGCTCGTGGTCAATCCGCGCGAGCGGTTCGACGTGGTCGCGGGCGACACCCCGAGCGGCCGCAAGGTCCGCAGCAACATCCGGGCGAGGATCGACCGCTACGACCTGGCCCCGCGCGCCCGCCAGCTCGGCTCCTACGGCGTCGCCGGGCTCGAATGGTGGCAGTACGGCCTGCCCGAGGACGACGTCGACCGGACCGATTCCTGCCCGTTTTCCTTCCGGGCACCCGAAACCGCGCAGCCGGACGGGGCCGCGGCCCCTACCTGATCGGAGACAGGCGATGATGGAAGTGATCGTTTCCCAAGGCCGCATAGGAGATCGCGGCGCGGGAATGATCGAGGGCGCGGCCCGCACGGCGCGTGCGCTGCGCGAGCGGTACGGCGTCGAGCCGCGCTTCGTCGGCACTCCCGCCGGCCCGGAGGACGACGACTGGACAGTCAGCCTCCCGGCCGCGGAGGAGACGCTTTCCGGCCTGGCGCAAGCGGTTTCGGCGAGCGTCGCGGCCGGACGGCGCACGGTGCTCGCGGCCAACACCTGCTCGGCCAGCCTGGCGACGCTGCCGGCCGCGGTCCGGGCGCACCCGGATTGCGCGGTGCTGTGGATAGACGCGCACGGCGACTTCAACACCCCGGACACCACGGAATCGGGCTACCTCGGCGGAATGGCGCTGTCGGGCGCGTGCGGCCTGTGGGAAAGCGGGCACGGCGCGGGCGTCGACCCCAGCCGGGTCGTCCTCGTCGGCGCGCGCGACATCGATCCGTCCGAACGCGAATTGCTGGACAAGGCGGGCGTGCGGATCCTCGCCCCGGCGGACGTCACCGGGCAGCGGGTCGCGGCGGCCGTCGGCGGCGCGCGGGTGTGGGTGCACATCGACTGGGACGTGCTGGAACCGGGCACGGTGCCCGCCGATTACCACGTGCCCGACGGCTTGGCGCCGGGCCGGATCCGCGAGATCCTGGAGGCGATTCCGGCCGCCGACGTCCTCGGCCTCGAACTGGCCGAGTTCGCCGCGACCGGCGACGAAAGCACCGACGCGCGCGCGACCGAGTCCATTATGGACATGGTCGCTCCGGTGTTCGCGACCGCGGCGGTGCGATGAACCCGGCGGCCGTCGTAAGGCGGCGCGGGTGAGTCCTACGCTTCCGTTCACCAAAATGCACGGGTGCGGCAACGATTTCGTCGTACTAGACCTGCGGGACGCGCCCGCGCCGTCGCCGGAACTGTGCCGGGCGCTCGCCGACCGGCACACCGGCGTCGGCTGTGACCTGATCCTCGGGATCCGGCCGCCGCGCAGCGCTTCCGCGGTCGCCGCGTTCGAGATCTGGACCGGGACGGGCGAAAGCTCGATGCAGTGCGGCAACGGCGCCCGCTGCGTCGCCTCCTGGCTCGTCCGGGCCGGGCTGGCGCGTCCGCCGTCGTTCGAGATCGACAGTCCGAGCGGGACGCATCCGGTGGAAGTGCTGGGAGACAACGCCTTCAGCATCGGGCTCACCGTCCCTCGGTTCGCTCCCGAGCAGATCCCGTTGTCCGGCTTCGCGAGCCGGGACGGCCGGTACGAGGCCGCGCTGGCGGACGGGACTCCCGTCCGCTTCGCCGCGGCCTCGACCGGAAACCCGCACGTGGTCCTCGAGGTCGACGACGTCGGCAGCGCCCCGGTGGCCCGGCTCGGCCCGGCTGTGCGAGCGCTGCCCGGACTGCCGCCGACGGTCAACGTCGGATTCGCCGAGGTCGTGGCTCGCGACCGGATTCGGTTGCGGGTCCACGAATTCGGTGCTGGCGAGACGCTCGCCTGCGGCAGCGGGGCCTGTGCCGCCGCCGCGGTGCTGATCCGGGCCGGACGGCTCGACCGGAACGTGACGGTCGAGGTGCCCGGCGGAGAGCTCCGGATCGGCTGGCCGTCCGAAGAGGAGCCGATCGTCCTGGCCGGTCCGGCCACGACTGTGTACGAAGGAGAATTCCGTCATGCCGCTGTACTCCAGCATTCTTGACGCGATCGGCCGCACGCCGATCGTGCGGCTGAACCGGATGGCGCCCGGGCACGTCTCGGTGTACGTCAAGGTCGAGTCGTTCAACCCGGGCGGCTCGGTGAAGGACCGGCTGGCGCTGGCCATCGTCCTCGACGCCGAGGCCAGGGGAGAGCTCAAGCCCGGCGACACGATCGTGGAGTGCACGTCCGGCAACGTCGGCATCGCGCTGGCGATGGTGGCGGCCGCGCGCGGGTACCAGTTCGTCGCGGTGCTCGGCGACACGTATTCGGTGGAGCGGCGCAAGCTGATCCGCGCGTACGGCGGCAAGGTGCTGTTGTTCCCCGGCCATCTCGGCAGCCTCGGCGGCAACCGGATCGCCGACGAACTGGCTGAGAAGCACGGCTGGTTCCGCGCCCGCCAGTTCGAGAATCCGGCTAACCCCGCGTACCACCGCGAGACGACGGCCGCGGAAATCCTCTCCGACTTCGCCGGGAAACGGCTGGACACCTTCGTCACCGGATTCGGCACCAGCGGCACGATCACCGGCGTCGGGCAGATGCTCAAGCTCGCCCGGCCCGACGTGCGGACCGTCGTGCTGGAACCGGAAAAGGCGGCCGTGCTGGCCGGGCAGTCGTGGAATCTGCACCAGCTGCAGGGATTGGCTCCGAACTTCGTCCCCGGGGTGCTGGACCGCACCGTGATCGACGAGCTGGTGACGATCGACGACGAGCTGGCCAGGGACACCGCGCGCCGCCTGGCCGCCGAGGAGGGGATTTTCGCCGGAATGTCCGCGGGCGCGACGCTCGCGGCCGCGCTGCGCGAAGCGGAGAGCTCGCCCGAGGGCGCGGTGCTGCTCGCGATGCTGCCCGACACCGGTGAACGGTATCTGTCCGGCTTCTGGTTCGAAGGGATCAGCGACGGTTCGGACGACGAATGGCTGGCCTCGCTCGGCGAGTGAGCGCACGACCACCTGGGACGCATGATGCACGAATTCATTCCTCCGGCCACGCGGTTCGCCCGGCTGCCGGAGAGATTCGCCATGAAACGCGGCGGCGTGCTGCACGGCGCGCGCGTCGCCTACGAGACCTTCGGACGGCCCTCCGCGACCGGGGACAACGTCGTCCTGCTGCTCACCGGTCTTTCGCCGGACGCGCACGCCGCGTCCAGCCCGGAGGACCCCGCCCCCGGCTGGTGGGAGTCGATGCTGGGGCCGGGCAAGCCGATCGACACCGACCAGTGGCACGTGATCTGCGTGAACTCGCTCGGCGGCTGTCAAGGATCGACCGGGCCCGCGTCGCGCGATCCGGCGACCGGGCAGCCGTACCGGCTCAGTTTTCCCGAACTGTCCATTGAGGACATCGCGGACGCCGCGGCGAACACGGTGCGGCACCTGGGATTCGAGCAGCTGGCGTGCGTGGTCGGCGCGTCGATGGGCGGGATGAGCGCGCTCGCGTTGCTGGCGCGGCATCCGGAGCTGGCGCGCAGTCACGTCAGCATCTCCGCGGCCGCACATTCGCTGCCGTACTCGATCGCGATCCGTTCCCTGCAACGGGAAGCGATCCGGTCGGATCCACTGTGGAATGATGGGCAGTACCTTCCGGAACGCTATCCGGAACGCGGCATGCTGACCGCGCGCAAGATCGGCATGACCACGTACCGGTCGGCGCGGGAATGGGAACGCCGGTTCGGCCGCGAAAGATCCGGGGCCGGGGACGCCGCGTTCGGCCCCGAGTTCGCCGTCGAGTTCTATTTGGACCATCACGCGCGCCGCTTCGTGCGCCGGTTCGATCCCAACAGCTACCTCTACCTCAGCCGCAGCATGGACTGGTTCGACCTCGGCGAACTGTGCGACGGCAGCACCGCGGAGGCGCTGGCGCGGCTGCGGGTCGATCAAGCGCTCGTGATCGGCACCGAGACGGACATCCTGTTCCCGCTGCACCAGCAGCGGCAGATCGCCGACGGATTGCGGGCGGGCGGCGCGGACGTCGAGTTCCTCGCCCTGGAATCCGACCTCGGCCACGACGCGTTCCTGGCGGACCTCGAGAGTTTCGGGCCGCCGGTGGCGAAATTCCTGTCCACCCTGTGACCGCCGGAGAAGACAAGAGAGCGAGACCGATTTGGACGACACCATTGCCCTGGTCACCGGGGCCAACCGCGGCATCGGGTTCGAGATCGTTCGGCAGCTCGCCGAACGCGGCGTCCGCGTGGTGCTCAGCGGACGCAACGAAACCGCTGTCGAGACAGCCGCGACGGGATTGCGCGACGCGGGCCTCGCCGTCGAAGGGCTTCAGCTCGACGTGACCGACCCGAAGAGCATCGCTGCCGCCGCGGCGGAGCTGGAAACCCGGTACGGACGGCTCGACATCCTGGTCAACAACGCGGCGGTGCGGATCGAGAAGTACGGCAAACAGCCGTCCGAGCAGACCCTCGCCGAATGGCGGGAAACCTTCGACACCAACCTGTTCGGCACTGTCGAGACGACACTGGCGATGTTGCCGCTGGTCCGCAAGTCGGCCGCTGGGCGGATCGTGAACGTGTCGAGCCTGCTCGGTTCGCTCACCCGGCACAGCGATCCCGAGTCTTACACCCACAGCGACACCTTCAAGGCGCTTCCGGCTTACAGCGCCACGAAGAGCGCGGTGAACTCGTGGACCGTGCACCTGGCGTACGAGCTGCGGGACACGCCGATCAAGGTCAACTCGGCGCATCCCGGCTACACCAAGACCGGGATGAACGACGGAGCCGGCGACCTAGAACCGGCGGACGGCGCCGTGACCAGCGTCGAACTCGCGCTTCTCGACGAGGACGGGCCGAGCGGCAGCTACGTGCACGCCGGGAAGGTCCTGCCGTGGTGACCCGCACCGTTGCCCTCGTGACCGACCGGGTCAGCCTGCCCATCGACTACGACATGCCGCTGCTGCGCGAGGCCTGCGCGAAAGTCGGCCTGGACACCGAGGTCTGCCAGTGGGAAGACGCCGAGGTCGAGTGGTCCCGGTTCGACGCGGTCGTGCTGCGCTCGCCGTGGAACTACGTGGACCAGCTGCCGGAGTTCCTGGCGTGGTGCGAACGGGTCGAGGAGGCGACGCTCCTGCTCAACCCGCTGGTGGTCGCCCGGTGGGCGCTGGACAAGTCCTACCTCGCGGACCTCGCCGCGCTCGGCGTCCCGGTCGTCCCGAGCCGGTTCGCCGCCCCCGGGGACGACCCGGACGTCGTGGTGCGGGAAGTGCTGGAGCAGCATCGCGACGCGACGGAAATCGTCGTCAAACCGGGGGTCGGCGCGTATTCGCGTAATGTCCGCCGATTCACCCGGCCGGCTGCTGCTGAAGCTGCCGCGCACCTGTCGAAGCTCTTCGGCGAAGGCGGGCACGCGCTCGTCCAGCCGTATCTCGAGTCGGTCGACCGGGACGGCGAAACGAACCTGATCTATTTCGACCGGGAGTACAGCCACGCGATCCGCAAGGCCGCGATGCTGATGCCGGACGGAACCGTGCACGTCCCGACGCTCGATTTCCGCAAACCGCGCGTAGCCGACCAGGACGAACGCGCGGTCGCGTCCGCCGCTCTCGACGCCGCCGCGAACCATCTCGGCCTGGACCGCCCGCTGCTGTACGGCCGCGTCGACCTGGTCCGCGACGACCGGGGACAGCCGCGGGTGCTGGAACTGGACATCTGCGAACCGTCCCTCAACCTCCCCTTCAGCGACGGCAGCGCCCTGCGTTTCGCCACCGTTCTAGCCAACCGCCTCGGCGCCTGATCACCCCCCCCCAGCCACAACGCGGGATCGCGTCGG
>NZ_BAAAHV010000015.1:0-7309 GCF_039525725.1 Amycolatopsis albidoflavus | reverse complement strand
ACGCAGCTCCGTCAGACGCCGACTTAAAGGCGATCCCGCCCGCGCCGACGAAGTCGGCGCCATCAAACACAGCGTCCCGCCCGCGCCGACGGAGTCGGCGCCAAAGACAAGGATCGAGACATGCGTGTTCTTGGCTATCTGGACGGTTCCGTGGCCGACCCGGACGACCCGGCGATCAAGGTCGCCGACCTCGGCCTGCTCCGCGGCGACGGGGTGTTCGAGACGGTCCTGATCGAGGACGGCGAACCGCGGGAACTGGACCTGCACCTGGACCGCCTGGCCCGGTCGGCCCGGATGACGGAGCTGCCCGAACCGGACGACGCGCAGTGGGCACGGGCCATCCGCGCGGTGATCGACCATTGGCCCGACGACAGCGAAATCGCGATGAAACTCATCTACACCAGGGGATTGGACGCCGAGCCGGACTCCCCGCCGACGGCCTTCGCGCTCGGGCTCGAGATCAGCCCGAGGATGATGCGCGAGCGGACCGAGGGGATCGCCGCGATCACCCTGGAACGAGGCGTCGAACCGGGCCTCGCCGAACGTGCGCCGTGGCTTCTGCTGGGCGCGAAGACGTTGTCGTACGCGGTGAACATGGCCGCCCTGCGCGAGGCCGATCGTCGTGGCGCGTCGGACGTCATCTTCACCGCGACCGACGGTTCGGTGCTGGAAGGCCCGACGGTGTCGGTGGTGCTGGTGCGCGGCCGGACGCTGTACACGCCGCCGCCGATCATCGGCATCCTGCCCGGGACGACGCAGGCCGCGGTGTACCGGGGAGCGGAGAGGGCCGGTTTCACCGCGAAGATCGAGACGCTGACCGCGGACGATCTGTTCTCGGGGGACGGGGTTTTCGTCGCGTCGTCGGTGCGCAAGCTGACCCGGGTGCACACCCTGGACGGCAAGGTGCTGCCCGACTCGACCGAATTGCACCGCGAATTGAGCGCGGCTTACGAATCGGTGTACCGGTAAGGATCTTGCTTGCCCGGCGTGGGGGCGGGCAAGATCGGGAAGGACGATTTCGCCCGCTTCGGGATTTCCGGCGGGCGGCGGGGAGGGAATATTCCGGCTGGCCTCGACGCGACTGCCGCTCCGGCGCGGTTCCGACGGCAGCCGCGTCCGGGGAGACTCGGGGAGGGGATTCGATGAGCGACCCGGTTCTGCGGCGTGTCTCCGGTGCGCTGGGGGTTCTCGGTGCGGGGTCCGTGCCGTGACCGCTCGTTCCGCCTCCGCAGCCTCCGCGCCCTCCGTATCTCCCGAAGGCGGCGCCCCGCTGCGTCCCGAAGCGATCCTGGCCGTCGATCCGTCCGTGAGAACCGTTCCCCGCCAGCCGAAACGTCCCACTGCGGAGGCCGCCGCATGACCGCCCGTCCCGCTCCCGCGCCTCCCCGACGCGGGACCCCGCTGCGTCCCGCGCTCATCCTCGTCGGCGTGCTGCTGATCGCCACCAATCTGCGCGCCGCGATCACCACCCTCGGGCCCATCCTGAGCCTCGTCCAAGCCGACCAGGGGCTTTCTTCGGTAGCCGCCTCGGTTTTGGTCAGCGTGCCGCTCATCGCGTTCGCCGTGTGCTCGCCGATCGCGCCCAAGGTCGCCGCGAAGCTGGGGCTGGAGCGGGCGCTCGGCGCGGCGGTGCTGCTGCTCGCGGTCGGGATCCTGGTGCGATCCACGCCGCCGCAGGTGCTGCTGTGGACCGGAACCGTGCTGCTCGGGGTTGCGATCGCGATCCTGAACGTCTTGCTGCCCGCGCTGGTCAAACGCGATTTTCCCAGTCGGATCGGCCCGATTACCGGGACGTACACGGCGGTCCAGTCCGGGGTCGCCGCGATTGCCGCCGGGGTGGCGGTTCCGCTGGCCGGGCAGCAGGCCGGCGGGTGGCGGTTGTCGCTGGGGATCTGGGCCGGGCTCGCGCTCGTGGCGCTTGGGGTTTTTCTTCCGCGACTGCGGAGGTCCGCGGCCGCACCGGCGCTCGCGCCGGCGGTTGGTGCGGCACGGCCGTGGACGAGTGCGTTGGCTTGGCAGGTCACGGTTTTCATGGGGCTGCAGTCGCTGGCGTTCTATGTGCTGGTGACCTGGTTGTCTTCGATCGAGCACGCTGCGGGCATCAGTTCGGTGACTGCCGGGTTTCATCAGTTGCTGTTCAATCTTTCCGGGCTGGCCGGGAGTCTGGTGTGTTCCGCGCTTGTCCATCGGCTGCCTGATCAGCGGGCGGTCGCTGTCGCCGGGTCGTTGCTGCTGACGGCGGCGTTGACCGGGTTGCTGGTCGCGCCTGGGGCCGCGGTGGTGTGGGCGGTTCTGGCCGGGTTCGCCGGCGGGATCACGTTGGCGTTGGCCTTGTCGCTCTTTGGGTTGCGTACCAAGGATTATTCCGACGCTGGGGCGTTGTCCGGGATGGCGCAGTCGGCGGGTTACACGCTTGCCGCGGTGGGGCCGATCGCTATCGGCGCGATTCACGACGCTACGTCGTCTTGGACGCCCGCTCTTGGGGTGTTGATCGCGTTGGCGCTGGTGCAGACGGTGTTCGGGGGGTTGGCTTCCCGACCTCGAACGATCGGGTGATCGTTGCGCTGAAGCAGGATCGCGGGGACGGTCCGGACAGGCGCGGTCTGCCGGATGGGTGGACAATAAGGACATGATCAACGTCCTCGTCGCGCATGCGGGCAAGCGCGGCGCTACGCGCGAGATCGCCGAAGTCGTCGGCGAGGAGTTGCGTGCCGCCGAGTTCGCCGTTGACGTGCGGGACGCTGGCGAGGTCGACCGAGTCACGGAATACGCCGCGGTGGTGGTCGGCAGCGCGCTTTACTACGCGCGGTGGCGGCCCGAGGCAGTGCGGTTGCTGGAGCGCAACACCGAAGAGTTGCGGGCGCGGCCGGTGTGGTTGTTCCACAGCGGACCGTGCGGGCCGGGTGCGAATCTCGCCCGGGTGAGCTTGCCCGCGCGGGTGACGTTGCTGGCGGCCGCGATCGACGCGGGGCGCACCGAGACGTTCGGCGGGCGGCTTGACCCGGCGCTCGCGGACGGCGTCCTGGAGAAGCTGATGGCGCGGGGCAACCGAGCGGGGGACTTTCGCGACTGGGACCGGATTCGGGCGTGGGCGCGGGACATCGGGCGCCGGATTCTGTCTCGCGTCCCGATCTGAGCCGGGTCAGGACGCGCCGAGCACCCGTAACACCGTGGTGGACAGCTCTTTTTCGGCGTCCTCCGGGGAAAGCCGTCCCGCGTCGGCCTCTCCCGCGGCGGCGTGGCCCAGCTGGATGATGACCGTGACCAGCCAGTCCACGGGGGGCTGACGGTCGAACTCGCCGGCGAGCTGCCCGCGTTCGACGATCCGCCGCAATCGGTCGGCGACTGGTTCGTGCTGCTCGCGGCCGTCTTCCGCGGAGGACGCCGTCGAACCGAACCGGCGCAGCAGCATCGGGTATCGCGAGGACGCTCGGCGGGCGGCGTCGAGCACTCGCAAGATCGCGTCCGCCGCGGGTCCGGTGTCCGGGCCTGCGGCGTCCATCGCGTCGACGGCTTCTTCGGTGAGCCGGTCGAGTACAGCGGCCAGAAGTCGTTCGCGGGAAGGGAAATGGGCGTACACGGTCTGGCGGGTCACGCCCGCCGTCGTGGCGATGCCCTCGACGCTCGCGTCCGGATCGGCTTCCAGCACGCGGAGCGCCGCGTCGAGGATCGCGGCGCGGCTGCGCTGGGCGTCGGCGCGGAGTTTCGACATCTCTTACACCTTGTCAAATTTAGTTCGAGCGGATATCTTACAGTGTGTCAGAGTTCGTCTGGGAGGGGTTATGGACACGCTGGAACGCGCCGATCCGCTTGCTGATCCGAAGGAGTTCATCGCGCGCTTCTTCACGTCGTTCACCGACGATCTGGTGCGCACCGACGAGGACGCGGCGACGGTGGTCGACCGCTATCACACGCACGACGTCGTGCAGATCGCCGACGGGGTGCGGATCGACCGCGACCGGCTGGTCGCGCATTGCCGTCCGGTGCGGAAAAACCGGCCGGACAGCCGGATCGAAGTCCACGAGGCGATGGCCGACGGCGACCGCGTCGCCGCGCGGTACACGTTGCACGTACGTCAACGAGGAAAGGAGCTCGAGATCGAGGTGTCGTTCTTCGGGCGGTTCGCCGCGGACGGCCGGATGCGCGAGGCGCACCTGCTGACCCGTTCGGCGAAAACGCCCGAGTAACCCGATTCCTCCGCTTTCGCTTGGTATGTCAGGGATATCCTGAGTCCACATGCGACTCTTGCCTCGCCGCCACGCCGGGTGTAGACCAAGCCGGTGACCGAAAACGCAGCCGGGGGCAAGGAAAAACGCAAGCTCAACGCCGATCAGCGAAACTCGTTCCTCGCCGCGTGGCTCGGCTGGAGCATGGACGCCTTCGACTATTTCCTGGTCGTGTTCGTGCTCGCGGACATCGCGAAGGACAAATCGTTCGGGGCCACCGCCACGCAGCTGGCGTTCATCACCACCGCGACGCTCGTGATGCGCCCGGTCGGCGCGCTGCTGTTCGGACTGTGGGCGGACCGGTCCGGGCGGCGGATCCCGCTGATGGTCGACGTCTTGCTGTACTCGGCGGCGGGCGTGCTGTGCGCGGTCGCGCCGAACTTCACCGTGCTGCTGATCCTGCGGTTCATTTACGGCGTCGGCATGGGCGGTGAATGGGGCCTGGGCGCGGCGCTCGCGATGGAGAAGATTCCCGTGGAGCGGCGCGGGTTCTTCTCCGGGCTGCTGCAGGCGGGCTACTCCGCCGGGTACCTGCTGGCCGCGCTGGCGTACCTGCTGTTCCACACCGCGCTCGGCCTGGAGTGGCGGTGGATCTTCGTGCTGAGCATCTTCCCGGCGCTGATCAGCCTGCTGATCCGGGCGCGGGTCAAGGAATCCGAGGTGTGGGAGGCGGCGCAGGAGAAGATGCGCGTCACCCGGACGTCGGTCAAGGACGTCCTGTTCAACCCGAAGGTGCTGCGCCGGTTCGGCTACCTCGTGCTGCTGATGACCGCGTTCAACTGGATGTCCCACGGCACGCAGGACGTCTACCCGACTTTCCTGAAGGCGACCGACCACGGCGGCGCCGGCTTGAGCGCCGCGACCAGTACGTGGATCGCCGTGCTGTACAACGTCGGCGCGATCATCGGCGGACTGGTCTTCGGCTCGCTGTCGGAACGCTTCGGCCGCCGGATGACCATCGTCGGCGCCGCGGTGCTCGGCCTGCCGATCGTCCCGATCTTCGCCGTCGACCACGGGGCCGGGATGCTCGCGCTCGGATCGTTCCTGATGCAGGTCATGGTGCAAGGCGCGTGGGGCGTCATCCCCGCGCACCTCACTGAGATGTCCCCGGACGCGATCCGCGGCTTCTTCCCCGGCGTCACCTATCAGCTCGGCAACCTGCTGGCCGCGCTGAACCTGCCGATCCAGCAGAGCATCGCGCAGTCGCAGGGTTACACGGCCGCGCTCCTGTGGACGGTGATCCCGGTGCTCATCGCGGTCGCCGTGCTGACCTCCCTGGGCAAGGAGGCGAAGTCCATCCGCTTCGGCGGGGAAGGCGCGACGACCGCGCCCGCCGGAACGTCCTGATCCTTTCCGCCTGCTGGTTCGGGCGACCTTGCCGTCGAACAATCGCCGATATATCGTGGTCATATCGGCGATCGTTCGACGACCAAGGAGGAGCACATGACAAGGACCGCAGGCGGAGGACACCTGTTCCGGGGCTTCGGCGGCCCGGAACGTTTCGGCGGCCCCGGGATGCCGTTCGGCTTCGGCCGCCCCGGCCCAGTTCTCCCTGGCGACGGGGGCCGAGGCGCACCCCTCGACCAGCCGCCCCCGCGCGGCGACGGGAAGGACCGACATCCGGGCGGACCAGGGGAAGGACACGGATGGCCCGGAGAGGGCGGCCCGGGCGGGGAGCACGGGCGCCCGGACGGGTTCGGCGACCAGGAGGCCTGGTTCGGACGCTTGAGCGGACCCGGCTGGGCAGGATTGTTCGGCGGGCGAGGCCCGGGCTTCGCCCAGCACGCGGTGTTCGGCGGACCGGGTGCCAGGTTCGGCCAGACCGGGCTCTTCGGAGCACCGGGAATCAGCTTCGGCTGGCCCGGTCACCCGGGACATGAGGGCGAGCCGGGCGACCGCCATGGCTGGCCGGGCGAACCGGGGGAGGGCCAGGCGCACCCTGGTCCTTCGGGGGAGCACTCCGGCCATTTGGGTGATGAGGGCGGGCACCCCGGGCCACTGGGACACCCCGGGCGTCCGGGCGAGTGGCCTCATCACGCGGACCAGTCCGGTCGTCCCGGTGAGCCGTCCGAGCACGCGGGCCATCCCAGGCACCTGGGTCACCCGGGTCGTCCGGGCGAGTGGCCCCATCACGCAGGGCATCCCGGTCATCCGGGGGAGCATCCAGGACATCCAGGACACCTCGGCGGCGAGGAAGCCTGGGGCGACACCGTCTTCGAGGCCCGAGGCGGCTTCCCTCCGGGGCCTCCCGGTCCGCCTGGGCCTCCCGGGCCGCCGCATCGGCCGGGGTTTTCCGGGTTTCCGGGGTTCCCTGGCTTCCCCGGATTTCCCGGCGGGCCAGGAGGACCTGGCGGCCCCGGAGGCCCGGGCGGTCCGGGAGGCTTCTTCGGCGGTCCGCGGCACGGCGGACGAGGCGGGCGCGGCCCGGCCCGTCCGGTGCGTCCGGCCGTGCTCGCCTTGCTGGCCGAGGAGCCCCGCCACGGTTATCAGTTGATGCAGGAGATCCGGCGCCGCACGAATGACGAGTGGCGGCCCAGTCCGGGCTCCATTTACCCGATTCTGCAGCAGCTCGAGGACGAAGGTCTCGTCCGCACGGCGGAAGAGGGCGGCCGGCGCGTCGCGCATCTCACCGAAGCCGGGCGCGAGCACGTCGCCGGGCGGGAGGAGGAGTTCGCGGCGCTCTGGGAGTCTCCGGCGCGCGAGGAGGAACCGGGAGCTGACCGCTTCGCCGCGCTGTACCAGCAGATCGGCGAGCTGGGCGGGGCCGCGGCGCAGGTCGCGCACGCCGGCAGCGAGGCGCAGTTCGCGGAGGCGCGCAAGGTGCTGCGCGAAGCCCGCCGCCGGTTGTACGCGTTGCTCGCGGACGACGACTCCGAAGAATAAAACCGCGGCCGGATGAGTCCACAAAGGACTCATCCGGCCGCGGTACCTCGGGGCACAACCGGAGGTGGTCCGAGCGCGCGTGTCGGTTGTTGGACGCCGCCGCGGTGCGACGGGTCCAATGCGGCCATGCCATCGTTTGTCCACCTGCACGTCCACACCGAGTATTCGATGCTGGACGGTGCGGCGAAGATCGGTCCCTT
>NZ_BAAAHV010000014.1:0-26413 GCF_039525725.1 Amycolatopsis albidoflavus | reverse complement strand
TCCACGACCCGCCATCACCGCATCCTACAATTAGATAGCGGACTTCAGGCGCAGGACACTAGCGCACCGCCCGCACGAACAAAAACACCGGGTTGCGCCCGCAAGATCTCTGCCAGCTTTGTGTCCTCCATCCCCGGCGTCGGCTGCGGCTCCTCGACCGCGTCGATCAGGAATCCGGCTTCCAGCAACGACGTGAAGACCGCCGACACCGGGCGGCGGTACATCTGCACGGTCACCGTCACGCCGCCCGGTTTCAGGCAGCGACGCAGTTCAGCGAGGAGCGGCCCCCAGTCCGCGACGTAGTGCAGGACCAGCGACGCCACCACCACGTCCGCCGAGGCGCTCGGCACCATGGTCAGCGGCTCGTTCAGGTCCGCGGTCTCGTACCTGGCGCGAGCGCCCACGCGTTTCCTCGCGATCCTCACCGGCGAGACGCATGATCGCTGGGCGGTCGTAGTGCGCGTTCGGCCCGCTGTTCTCGGCAAAGCTCGTGTATCGCTCGGCATGATCTCCGAAGATTTTCGACACCTCGCCAAGCGTACCGAGATCAGCCGTTCAGCATTGGGGCTGCCAGGAACTGCTCCGGAACCGCGAACCCATCCACCAACGTCCGCGCATGTGGCCGCAAAGCCCCGCACAGCGCATTAACCGCCGCGGTCACCGCCTTAGAGCGGCTCGCGGTGATCCGGCCGTGCTCAAGGAACCAAGCGCGGTCTGCTTCGATCGTCGACAGTGCGTACAGGTCACAGAGCCGCGAAAGCAGCACAGCCGCATCCGGATCACTACAGCTGGAGACAGCGCGGGCGAAGGCGTCGAGAATCAAGCGGTCCACGTGTACGCGGCCAGCGAGCAGCACATGGTCCTGTACGGAGTTGAAGACGCCGAAAGGATCCGAAGCAGCACGCCGGAGACGGTTGGCCACGCCGCTCAGCACATGCTCTTCACGATCTTCAAAGAGACGCTGCTGCCACTCACGATCGAAGAGCACTGAAGCGTCATCGGACTCAGTAAGGCGTTCCAAGAACCGCCGCGCGGCCGAACGTTCCATGACTGTGTCGACCAGCTGCTCGGCGACAAACCGCGCGGTCGCCAGGGGGCTGAGGTCCTCGAAATGCTCCTTGTACTGCGTTAGCGAGCCCTTCGCCACCAGCTGCAACAACACAGTGTTGTCGCCTTCGAAGGTGGTGAAGACGTCCGTGTCGGCCTTCAGGCCAGCCAGCAGGTTCTCCGCCAGATACCCGCTGCCGCCGCAGGCTTCGCGGGCCGTTTGGATGGTCGCGGTCGCGTGCCAGGTGTTCAGAGCCTTCAGGCCGGCGGCTCGGGATTCCAGTTCGCGTTGTTCTTCTTCCGGTGCGTCGGCGGCGATGTCGTGCAGGGCGGCGACCAGCTCTTCCTGCGCGAAGTGCAGCGCGTAGGTCTTCGCCAAAGCTGGCAGCAGTTTCCGTTGGTGTCCCAGGTAATCGAGGATGACCACCTCGTCGCCCTCCGGGCGCTGGAACTGCCGACGCTGGTCGCCGTAGCGGATTGCCAGGGTCAGGGCTCGTTGGGTGGCGCATCCGGCACTTCCGCCGACGCTCACGCGGCCGCGGATGAGCGTGCCCAGCATGGTGAAAAACCGGCGGCCGTCGCTTTCGATCGGGCTTGTGTAGGTGCCGTCCTCGGCTACGTCGCCGAAACGGTTCAGCAGCGCTTCCCTTGGCACGCGGACCTGTTCGAAGGTCAACCGTCCATTGTCGACGCCGTTCAAGCCCGCTTTTACGCCACAGTCGGCGATGGTGACGCCCGGGGCAGGAGCGCCGGAATCGTCGCGGATCGGGACCAGGAACGCGTGTACGCCACGGGATTCGCCCCCAGTCAGCAACTGCGCGAAGACCACCGCGAGTTGTCCGTCGCGGGCGGCGTTGCCGATGTATTCCTTGGTAGCGCCGGGATCTGGGCTGTGCACGACAAATTCGTGCGTGGAAGGGTCGTAAGTCGCCGTGGTGTGCAGGTGCTGGACATCCGAACCGTGGCCGTGTTCGGTCATCGCGAAGCAGCCCAGCAGATCCAGGTTCATGATGCGGCGCAAGTACTTCTCGTGGTGCGACGAGGTGCCGAGCAGTTGCACCGCACCGCCGAACAGGCCCCACTGCACGCCGGCCTTGACCATCAGCGACAGGTCGCCGTAGCCGAGCATCTCGAACGACATCACCGAACCGCCGACGTCGCTCAGCCCGCCGTACGCGGCGTCGAAGCCGAGCGCGGGGCGGTCCGTTTCCGCGAGTTTCCGCAGCTGGTCCAGCACCTGGACGCGATGCGCCTCGACGTCGAGACCGATCGTGTCCCGGAATTTCTCCTCGCTCATCTGGGCGCGCACGTCGCGCTTCAGCCCGGCCCAGCGTCCGTCGAGGACTGCGGTCAACGCGTCCGGATCCACTTTCGCGGGCACAGCAGGGACGTCCACGGTTCCTCCGATACAGCAGGCTGCCACCAGCCTGCCGCAGCGGAGGAAGTCCCGCAGCTCAGCCCAGGTCGGGCCCCTTCGACCGCAGGTCGTCGACCTTGGTCATCGCCTCGCGCAGCTCTGTCAGCCAGGTGTCCGCGTGCTCGCCGACCAGCCGCACCGCCCAGGCCAGCGCCTCGGACCGCGACCGCGCGACGCCGGCGTCCACGAGCGTGTCGAGGACCAGCCGTTCGGGTTGCCGCAGCCGGGTCATCACCGGCACCGACAACGTCGTGAAGTGCACCGTCGTACCGCCCAGCTTCGCGCCCCACGCCACCTTGCGCTGGTAGCGGTGCTCGGCCTGCCGGGCGATTTCGATGCGCTCGTCGCGGGTTTCCTCGCGGAACCGGCTGATCCGCCCGTCCTCCGCGGCCGCGCGGGCCGCGTCGTCGGCGTACTCGCCGGTCAGCGCGGGCAGTTCGCCCACGATCAGGATCTCTTCGCGGTCCACGGTGATTTCCGGATCGCCGGTGAACCAGCCGTCCGGGAGCCGTCCGCCGAACCACGCCGCCGCGTCGTCCGCCGACGGCGCCTCGGCCTGCTGCCAGCCCCGGCCTTTCCAACCTCGCCCCATGACGTCCACCATCCTTGATTACATGATTACGTCACAACTGAAGCTACGCTGATTCCACCCAGGTGGGTACCGCGTTCACCAGGGGCGGAATTCGTCAGAGCTGGGCGATGAGCTGGTCCGCCGCGGTCACCGGGCGTTCGCAGACGTAGCCGCGGCACACGTACGCCGCCGCCTCTCCGTCGACCAGCGGCCGGTCGGCCAGCAGCGGGACGCCGGACGCGTCCGGCTCGCCACCGAGCACGATCCCGCCGCCGTGGATGTGTTGCGCGGCGGCGGCGACCAGCTGCGCCCGGTCCGCGCCGACGACCGCGACCTGCACCGGTCCGGACTGCGCCGCCTCCGCCACGGACAACCAGTGCCCAGCAAAGCGCGGCACCCGCGCGGCGAGCAGGCCGACGCGCCGCAACGCGAGTTCAGCAGCATCGCGGTATCGCGCCGCCTGGTCCGGCCCGGCCAGCGCGGACGCGGTGAGCAGCGCGCCGGCCAGCGCCGAGGCACCGGACGGGCTCGCGTTGTCCGTCGGATCGGACGGGCGCTGCACGAGGACTTCCGCGTCATCGGCAGTGTCGTGATACGCACCCGGCGCGGAGTCCGACGCGAAATGCGCCAGGGCGACGTCGAGCAGCCGGGTCGCTTCGGTGAGCCAGCGGGGTTCGCCGGTGGCCTGGTGGAGGGCGAGAAGGCCGTCGGCGAGGCAGGCGTAGTCCTCCAGCACCCCGACCGGAGTCCCGACCACACCGTCCCGCGAGCTGCGACGGAGGCGTCCGTCCACGAGGTGCAGGTCCAGCAGGAGCGACGCCGCGTCGCGAGCCAGCTCGATCCACTGTGGACGCTCCAGCGCGACGCCCGCTTCGGCCAGCGCGGAAATCGCGAGGCCGTTCCACGCCGCGACCACCTTGTCGTCCCGTCCTGGTTGTGGCCGCTCCGCCCGCGCTTCGAGCAACGCTTGCCGGACGCGCTCGAATCGGTCGAAATCTTCCGGATCTGTCCGCAGTTGAAGAGTCGACGCGCCTTCCTCGAACGTACCGTCTTCGGTGACGCTGAAAAGCTCAGCCGCCCACGAACCGTCCTCGCCGAGCACCTCGTTGAGCTGCGCGGGAGTCCACACGTAGGTCAATCCCTCGACGCCTTCGGTGTCCGCATCGAGTGATGCTGCGAAACCTCCTTGCGGCGTAAGCAGATCGCGCTCGAGGAACCGGACGATCCCTTCCGTCACCCGCCGCGCCGACTCCGACCCGCGGCGCGCCAGATGTGCGTATACTCGGAGCAGCAGAGCGTTGTCATACAACATTTTCTCGAAGTGGGGAACGATCCACTCCGCGTCCACGGAGTAGCGCGCGAACCCGCCGCCCAATTGGTCGTGGATGCCGCCGCGAGCCATCGCGTCCGCTGCCGACTCGGCAAGTTCGCGAGCCTGCGCCGAGCCCGTGCGCTCGTGGTGGCGCACCAGGAACTCCAGCACCATCGACGGCGGAAACTTCGGCGCGCCACCGAAACCGCCGTGCACGGAGTCTGCCTCCTGCGCAAGTTTCGCCACCGCCTGGGCCAACGCGTCGGCATCGACGGCCGATTCCTTCAGCGGACCGCTCTGCTCGGCGAGATGCCCGACGATCTGTTTCGCGCCCTCGCGCAGGTCGTCCGGCCGCTCCTCCCACGCCTCGGCGACCGCCACCAGCAGCTGCGTGAACGACGGAATCCCCGGTCGCGGCGCGGGCGGATAGTAAGTGCCGCAATGGAATGGCTCGCCCTCGGGCGTGAGGAAACAGGTCATCGGCCAGCCGCCCTGACCAGTCATGGCCTGCGTGGCGGCCATGTAGACGGCGTCGATGTCCGGCCGCTCCTCGCGGTCGACCTTGATGTTGACGAAATGCGCGTTCATCAGCGTCGCGGTGCCCTCGTGCTCGAAGGACTCGTGCGCCATGACGTGACACCAGTGGCAGGCGGCGTACCCGACGGACAGCAGAATCGGCACCCCGCGACGGCGCGCCTCGGCCAGCGCTTCCGGGCCCCACTCCCACCAATCGACCGGATTCCCGGCGTGCTGCAGAAGGTAGGGGGACGTCGCATCGGCGAGGCGGTTCGACATGGTGCCGAGTGTGCCTCATGCCGCACGAGACCCCTCCCCGCGGCACCGGTACTTTCCAACTTGGAAAGTACTTGCTACCTTGGCATGCACTGGACAGGGGGCTCGTCATGGACAGGACCGCGGCCGAGCAGGCGTTGCACACTGCTGAATCAGCGTCGTCGAAGGTGCTCGCGCAAGGCCGGTGGCATCCGAAAGCGTTGCTGGCGCTCGGCGTGCTCGAAGCGGCCATCCTGCTGACCGGCGGCCTCGCGAGCGTGGGGATGCTGCTCATGCCGGGCGGCCTGGCCCCGCTTTTCGTGTTCATCATCTACTCGGCGACCCGTCCGGTGGTCGGCCGTCGCCAGCGTGCGCGGTACGCGATCCTCGGCGCAAGCGTCGGTTTGGTCATCGCGATCGCGGTCCCGCTCGGACAGGTCAGCTTCGCCGGAAACCCGGCCTGGTGGGTGCCCGCCGCGCTGTTCAGCGGGATCCCGTTCGCGCTGGCCGCCTGGCTCGAAACGGGTGGCCGTCGATGAATCACCCCAGGCTGACGCTCGATCCGGTGATCCACTCGCCGATCCGGTTCTCCATCACCGCGAGCCTCGCGGCGGTCGACGAAGCCGATTTCAGATCGGTCCGGGACGCGGTGGAAATCTCCGATTCGGTGCTGTCCAAGCAGATCTCGACGCTCGAGGCGGCGGGGTACGTCGCGGTGCGCAAGATCTTCGTCGGCAAACGACCGCGCACCTACCTTTCCCTGACTCCGCAAGGCCGAAAAGCGTGGAACATCCACGTTCGCGCCCTTCGGGAGATTGCCGGTTGAAGAACCGAGCATTCACGGATAAGTCCGATGAATGCGACGATCGACCTTTGTCGCGCGGCACGAAGATCGCTAGAGTCCGCTCCCATGAAGCGATTCCCTCGCGCAGGCTCAATACTCCCCGTCGCCGCGATCGCATTCATCGGATGTCTTGGTTTGTCCGGTTGCAGTGTCCATGCGGCATCCGCGGCCCCGAACTGGATCACCTTCGCCAACGGCCGCCTCGCTTACGGCACCGACGCGCAGGGCAACCGGATCCCCGACTTCTCCCGCGTCGGCTACCGCAACGGCGATGCCCCGCCTGAGCTGCCGGTCGCGGCGACCGTCGGACCGCAGCCGTCCGGCGACGACACCGCGCGTATTCAGCAGGCCATCAACCAGGTCGTGAGCAGCGGCAAGCCCGGCGCGGTCCAACTGGCGGCCGGCGATTACCGGCTCGACGGCACTCTGCAGATCAGCGCCAGCAACGTCGAACTGCGCGGCGCGGGCAGCGGAGCGAACGGGACCAAGCTGGTCGCGGCAGGAAAACTGCACACTCTGGTCACGATCGCCGGCACCGGTTCGCGTACCTCGGCCGGTTCAGCGGTTCCGGTCACCAGCGACTACGTCCCGGTCGGCGCGGATCAGCTGGACGTAAGCGATGCCTCGTCCCTGCACGTCGGCGACCACGTCATCGTGCAGCGCCCGCAGGAACAGGCGTGGATTCACGCGATCGGCATGGACAAAATCCCGCCGCGGCCGGACGGCACCCCGAGCAAGCAGTGGACACCGAACGCCGGGCTGCAGTTCGACCGGACAATCACCGCCGTCAACGGCAAAACCGTCAAGTTCGACGTGCCGCTGACCAACGCGCTGGAAAGCCAGTACACCCACGCCACGGTGACCCGGTACTCGTATCCCGGCCGCATCAGCGGTTCCGGCCTCGCGCACCTGTCCGCCGACGGCGCCGAGTTCGAGCAGGATCCCGGCTGGCACCACGACGGTTTCTTCAAGTCCCAGCTGGTATCCGTGGATACCGCACAGGACAGCTGGATCGACGACGTGGTCGCGGATCATTTCGGTTCAGCCTTCGGGATCGGGCAGAACGCGCTCCGGGTCAGCCTGCTGCGCACCTCGTCCCTCGACGAGTCCGTTCCGCAGGACATCCACGACCAGCCGGCCGCCTACACGATCAGCGGCCAGGAAACCCTGGTGCGGCAATGCACCGTCACCGGCAGCAACCTGCACGCCTGGGTCACGCAGGCGAGGGTGCCCGGCCCCAACGTGGTCAGCCGCTGCACCGCGACCAACACCGGCTCCCGGATCCTCGACGCCGGCCCGCACCAGCGCTGGGCGAGCGGCACCCTCTACGACGACCTCGCGATGAGCCCGCCGTCGGGACATCTCCAACTGTCCGACCGGCAGTGGATGGGCAGCGGCCAAGGCTGGGCGGGCGCGAATTCGGTGCTGTGGAACTGCGGTGTCGGCTCGTATCTCGTGGAGAATCCGCCGACCGCGCACAATTGGGCGCTGGGTTGCACCGGAACGCAGAGCAAGCCGCCGTCGGGCCACCGGAGCGGCGAGATCGGGTCGGCAGGCAAGCATCTGCCGCCGGAAAGCCTTTACGACGAGCAACTGGCGGAACGGCGCTGACACAGCGCTGCCACCCCTCCTCTGGTGTCTGCCACTTAAGACGTTCGAGTGAAGCTTGCTGTTGACGGCAGGACAGTCGTCCTGCTCAAGTCCACAATCCGCGAACTCGGCTGCGATTTGCAGTTCGCATTTGCAGACAGGCTTAATCGCGGCGACTACAGTAACTATCCGGTGCCAGAGGGTGACCACAGGTCTGGGCCCGGCGGACCCGGAACGATCTACGCAAGGGGAGGCGTACATCGTGGCCGACAGTCAGCAGTCCCGTCTGCCTCCGGCGCGGAGGTATGGCGGCGAGTCGATCGAGACGATGGCGATCGCGCCGTTGCTGGGCGACGGGTACGCGTACGACGAAAAGACACTGCGAGAACTCGAGGAGATCTACAAGAATCTCGCCGAGAAATACCATTTTGACCAACTCTACGCGCGCGTTGTCGAGCAAACTCAGCCGCCTGCGGGCGATTTTTCCAGCACCGACAACGCGACCGTGTTCCAAAGATCCGGACTAGCACTGCAAGCCTCGCTGCGACAGTGCGAGCAGTACTGCCGGGACCAGGTGGCGAAATACCACAAAGCGCTCGGCAAATACACGGCCGCCGAGGACGCGCACTCGGCCGAACTCGGAAAATCCGGGGGAAGTCTGTGAGACGCGCCCTCGCACTCATGACAATCGCCCTGTGCGCCGCCGGCTGCACGAGCACTGCCCCTGGCCAGCCCGTCCCGGCCGCGCGCGCCGGCAATTCGCCGACCCCGAGCAGTGCCGCGGCCGAGGAGGTTCCCGGCCCTGGCGTGCCGAAGGTGCCGAGCCCCCTCGACATCACCCGGTTCAAGCAGAATCCCTGTGAAACCCTGACCTCAGCGCAAATCTCGGTCCTCCTCGGCGACCGCCCGCGGATCCACCCAGACCCGCACGGCCCGGTCGGACCGGCCTGCGGCTGGTTCGCCCAGGCAATCATCGCGGTCTTGTACCCCAACATCAACAAACTGGGCTTGACGTCGGTCTATCGCGCCAAGGGCGGCGCTTACCCGTTCTTCCTTCCCCTCGCGCCCATCGACGGGTATCCCGTCGTCGCCTACGGGGAAGACGATCCCCGCGCGAGCCGCGGCGAATGCGACGTCGCGATGGGAACCAGCGACCGCGAAACGGTAGTCGTGTCGATCACCCAGTCGGCCGCGCACAAAGGAGAGAAGGATCCGTGCGAATCCGCCCGCGACGTGGCGGAAAAAGTACTCGGCAATCTGCGAGGAGGACGCTGATGGCCGGTCGCTCGTTGACCCCCGCGGAGATCTACCACCTCATCACCGAAGGGCCGGGGCCGGAATCGCTGGGGAACACCCAGCAAGCCGCGAAGGAACTCAGCGAGCGGCTGTTGGATCGCGCCGACGAAATCGCCAGTCTCGCGGAGAAGGTGCGCGCCGGCTGGCAGGGCGTTTCCGCGGAGGAAGCCGCGAATTCGGCCGCCCCGCTGCTGGCCGCCTCAGTGGATCACAGCGCGAACCTGGTGTTCGCCCAGAATGCGGCGGACGGGCAATTGTCGGCCTTCCAGGCCATCAAGAACACGGTTCGACCAGTCGGCGACCGGCCGGAAATCACCGCACAGGACGTCTACGACTCGCTCAACGGGAGGCCTGGCTACTTCGGCAAACTCGACCAGTGGCAGGCCGACGCCCAGCACAACGTCGACGCCTACACCGGCTATCACTCGACGACGGGGACGAACTCCGATCGGATTCCGGCGCGCTACGCGGAGTTGAACGACACCGGCGCGTCCGTCGAACTCGCCAGCACCAGCATCAGCGCGCCGCCGAAGCCGGTCGAGGGTCCCGGCGGGCCGAGCGGCAAACCGCCCGACAGCCACCGTCCTGACGCGATCGAGCCGCCTCCTGGCGCAGAAGTTCCGAAACCGCGTGCGCCGATGCCCGCGCCGAGCAGCGATCACCCAGTGAATCACCCGAGCCGCGGCGAACTTGACGCGATGGAAAGCAGACCCCAGACAGCCCCTTCCGAAGCGACCCCAGCGCCGGGTACGACTCGGATAAGTTCCGACACTCCCAGCTCAGCCGCATTGCCGCCCGGTTATCAATTCGGTCCCTCGGGCCAGTCGATCAACCCTCTCGGCACCAGCGGATTCGATCCTGAACCAGGAACCGGAGGCAGCACAAACCAGGGATTCGGCGCGGGAAACCGAATCGGCGCCCGCGCACCCGGCGAATCGGTACCGGCGCGCGGCAGCACCGCCGGAACCCCAGGCACAGCAGGAAAATCAGGGAAACCCGGCACCATGCTCGGCAGCGGAATACCCGGCAAGAACAGAGAAGAAGACAAGGAGAAAACCGCCCCGCCCTACCTCCGGGAAACCGACCCGGACGTATTCGGCACGAGCGACCTCAAACCGACGCCTCCGGTGATCGGGGACCGGCCGGCCGACTAGGCCGTCGGGAGGAATCAGCGGTGCGCGCGACCGAGCTGTCCCTCGACGCCCTTCTCGGCGCGCTCCGGGACGCCGGGTTCGACGAGCCGCATCCGGTGTTCTCCGGCCGTCTCCGGTTCACACCGGAGGAGCAACGGCTCGACGAGGCCGTCCGCAACGAGCTGGCCTGGCTGGGGCTCCTCGATCGCGGCCGGTTCGCCGACGAATTCGAGGACGTGCTGTACGCGCTCGGCCGCGCCGACACCGAGTACGTCGCCCACGTCGAGAACCAGGACACTCGCTACAGCGTGCTGGTCGCCGTCCGGGGCCGGACCGGCGTGAAGGCGTTGTGCTCCGGCGACCGGGTGCGCCTGAAGGTGCTCGACGGAACCCGCACGCCGGCCGGTGCGCTGGTCGCGAGCCTGCCGCGGTACCGGCCGGCCCAGCTGAGCGCCTTCTCCCTGCCCCAGGAGGACTTCCAGGCGGAGCTCTCCGACGACCGCAGCGCCGCCGCCCGCGCGGTCGACGCGCTGTTCCAGCAGACCTGGTTCGGTGTCGGCGAGATGACCGTCGCGGTGCGCGAACCGGCTCGGCCAGGGCGCGCGGAAGCCGGGCCGCTGAGCTACCTCGACCTCACCGACGGCCGCGTCGCGTTCGAGGTGTCCGGGCCCGAGGAAAACCGGTACATCACGGTGCTGCCCGGCGAGGACAGCCTGCTCACGGACAAGATCGCCGCCCTCCGCGACGGGCTGGCCGGTTAGCTCCGGCCCGCCGCCGGAGGTCAGTCGCTCTTCTTGGCCGCCGTCGCGTCCGGCTTCTTCTCCGCAGCCGGTGCCTCCGGCTCCGCTTCGGCCTGCTCAGCCTCAGCGGTTGCCTCGGTCTCCGAAGCGGCCTCTTCCTTGTCGAAGCTCTGCGGCACCTTCTTCAGGTGCTTGCTCATCGACCGGACCAGGAAGACGACCGCGACCAGGAACAGGATCAGCACCAGCAGGCCGACCGGCGAGGACTTGCCGAAGTCCTCGCCCTGGCCGCCGTTGTCCCCGCTGTCCGGCTGCTGGGCCAGTACCAGCGCCGACGCGGTGAGCGGGACGACCGCGACGGCCGGCACACCGAAACTCATGGGCTCACCTTCTCCTTGATGCCTGCGAACAGATCGTCCTCCGGCAGCGTGCTGTCCACCAGGGAGCGGTTCAGCTCGTACTCCTCAGTGGGCCACACCTCGCGCTGGATCTCCAGCGGAACGGCGAACCAGCGGCTGGTCGGGTCGATCTGCGTGGCGTGCGCCTTCAGCGCCTCGTCGCGCACCTCGAAGTATTCCCCGCACTCGATCCGGGTCGTCACCCGCTCCATGATGTCGGCGCGGTCCGGGTCCCAGGACTTGAGCCACTCCTCGTACGGCGACTCCAGCCCGGCCTCCTTGAGCGCGGTGTCGAACGCCACCATCCTGGCCTTGGAGAACCCGTGCATGTAGTACAGCTTGAGCGGCTGCCACGGCTCGCCCGCCTCCGGGAACCGCTCCGGGTCGCCCGCCGCGTCGAAGGCCGCCATCGACACCTCGTGCGTGCGGATGTGGTCCGGGTGCGGATAGCCGCCGTTCTCGTCGTACGTCGTGATGACGTGCGGGCGGAACTCCCGGATCACGCGCACCAGTGCCTCGGTCGACTCTTCCAGCGGGATCACCGCGAACGAGCCCTCCGGCACCGGCGGCATCGGGTCGCCCTCGGGCAGCCCGGAGTCGATGAAGCCCAGCCAGCGGTGGCTCACGCCGAGGATCTTCGCCGCGCGCGCCATCTCCTCGCGGCGGATCTCGGTCATGTTCGCCAGCACGTCCGGCCGGTCCATCGCCGGGTTGAGAATGCTGCCCGCCTCGCCCCCGGTGCAGGTCACGACCATGACCTCGTGCCCGTCGGCGACGTATTTGGCCATGGTGGCGGCGCCCTTGCTCGACTCGTCGTCGGGATGGGCGTGCACCGCCATCAGGCGCAGTCGCTGCTTGCGGTCTTCTGTTGTCAGCTCGTCGGCTCCCACCATGGTCCGAACGGCCCTTTCCTGTCCTGTTATTCCGTGACACCTGGTTGCGCCGCGGTAAACCGCCCCGGCTCCGCGCTGCCGGAACGGATCGCGGATACTCGACCAGGGTGGTGCCCCGGACCGGCCGCACTGCCTATTGTCCCCAGGGGTACGACAAGTTTGACCGGAGGCCCGGATTTGCAGAGCGGGGAGACCGTGACCGCCGAGGGCGACGCCGTTGCGGCGCGGCCCGCGGACCGGTACGGCACCGCGGGCAAGGGCGAGCCGTCGAAGCGCTGGCGGAGGTGGCTTTTCGTGGCCGTCGCGCTGGTCGTGAGCGGCGCGATCGGCTGGATCTACTACCTCAATCTCGGCAGCACCCCGATCGACGCGGAGCGCATCGGCTTCAAAGAGCTGCCGAACGACGCGATGGAAGTCACCATCAACGTCACGCGGGACGACGACAGCAAGCCCGGCGTGTGCGTCGTCCGGGTGCGCGACAAATCCGGCGCGGAAAGCGGCCGCCGGGAGGTGCTGGTCCCCGCCGGGGCCGGCCACAGCAGGGTGAGCACAGTGGTGAAGAGCATCGGAGCCCCGGTGACCTCAGACGTGTTCGGCTGCTCGTATTCCATACCACGCTATCTGTCAACCCCGTAGCGGCCAACGGAGTGAAATGCGCGGCGAGCGTCCGCGCGGCGTGAAATGGACCGGCGTCGACCTGTCCTGCCGTGATACGCTCGTACACCAGCACGGCCCCCGACGGGCCGTGTTTTTCCTTTATCTCAGCCGCGTGCGTTACGCGGTGGCCGGCTTGTACACCCAAGCCTGGCAGGCCCTACGAGGAGATGGTGACCGTGAGCGACACCAAGGTGACCTGGCTGACCCAGGATGCCTACGACAGGCTCAAGCACGAGCTCGACGAAATGATCGAGAATCGTCCGGTCATCGCCGCCCGCATCAACGACAGCCGCGAAGAGGGAGACCTCAAGGAGAACGGCGGCTACCACGCGGCCCGCGAAGAGCAGGGCCAGGCCGAAGCCCGGATCCGGCACCTCCAGGAGTTGCTGCGCAACGCGAAGGTCGGCGAGGCTCCGGACGACGACGGAACGGCGGGCCCCGGCAAGGTGCTCACCGTCAAGTACGACGGGGACGACGAGGAGGAGAAGTTCCTGCTCGCCACCCGTGAGGAAGGCGCCGAGGGCGCGCTCGACGTGTACTCCCCCGAATCGCCGCTCGGCAAGGCGCTGCTCGGCGCCAAGGAGGGCGAGTCCCGCGAGTACGAGCTGCCGAACGGCAAGACCATGAAGGTCACCCTGGTCAAGGCGGTGCCCTACAGCGAGTCCTGACTCGTTTCCGCCGAACGCGCGCCCGCCCGGATTTCCGTGGCCCGGCGCGCGTTCGGCGGTCTAGCGTGTCTTTCAGCAAAACCACTGGAGGACACCGATGAACACCCGACCGCTCTGCCTGACCTGCGGGACGCAGTACGCCGCCCCGCGCGCGGACTGCCCGATCTGCGAGGACGAGCGCCAATACGTCCCGCCGGGCGGGCAGCAGTGGACTGACCTGGCGACGCTCCGCGCGGACACTGGCCTCAAACCGCGGGTCGAGGAGCAGGGGCCGGGTCTCGTCGGCGTCGGCTCGGATCCACGGTTCGCGATCGGCCAGCGCGCGCTGCTGGTCCGCGCGGCGAGCGGCAACTTCCTCTGGGACTGTTCCGCTTACCTCGACGACGAGCTGATCGGCAAGATCACCGAACTCGGTGGCATCACCGGCATCGCGATCAGCCATCCGCACTACTACACGACGATGGTCGAATGGGCGCACGCCTTCGACGTCCCGGTCTACCTGCACGAGAACGACCAGCAGTGGATCGGCCGGCCGGACCCGTCGATCCAGCTGTGGACCGGCACGACGCTCGACGTCTCGCCAGATCTCCAGCTGATCAACCTCGGCGTGCACTTCCCCGGCGGCACCGTCATGCACTGGCCGGACGGCGAGGAAGGCCGCGGCGCGCTGCTGACCGGCGACATCGTGCAGGTCATTCCGGACCGTACGCACGTCGCTTTCATGTACAGCTACCCGAACCTCGTCCCGGAGCGGCCGAGCGTCGTACGGCACGCCGCGGAACTGTTGGAGCCGTACGCATTCGACGCGCTCTACGGCGCGTGGTGGGACGCTGTCGTGCGTACAGACGCCCATAACGTCGTACAGCGCTCCGCGAAGCGCTATCTCACGTACGTGTCCTAGCCGTTCGTTCGAGCAACGGCCGCACTCGCGGCGGCACTGGTGTCGACAGTGCGATCGAAGTCGACGTACGCAAGACATCCGGCACGCCAACCACTTCGTCGATGACGCGTTGCAGATCGTCGTTGTCACGCGCGACAAGGCGTACGAAGAGGTCGCCTTGTCCGGTGGTGGCGTGTACTTCGCACACTTCGTCGATCGCAGCCAGTGCCTCCGCGACGCCGGCGCGTTTGCCCTGCGCGATTTCCAGCACGGCGAACGCGGTGAGGCTGTACCCCATCGCGGCCAGATCGAGTTCCGGCGGGAAGCCGCCGAGGATGCCGCGTTCGGTCAGCCGGTCCAGCCGCGCCTGCACGGTGCCGCGCGCGACGCCGAGCCGGCGCGCGCATTCGAGCACACCGAGGCGCGGCGAGTCGGTGAGCAACAGCAGCAGCCGCGCGTCGAGCGAGTCAAGCACCGGTTTTCTCCCTGCACAGGTTGTCCAAGATGACCGAGCTTCTCCAGGATAAGCCGAACATATTGTCCAGCTGAAACGGAAACCGTTGCGCAGCTTGCCGGGCGCAACTCATGCTCAATGCATGACCTCCACGATGGATCCGCACGGCGCACTCGACGACGTCAGCTATGACCAGCTCCGCCAGCTCGTCGGACTGGTGGACCACGACGCCTCGACCGACCCGTTCCCGGTCAAGGCCCTCGACGCGGTGGTGTTCATCGCGGGCAACGCGACTCAGACCGCGTGGTTCTACCAGGTCGCGTTCGGCATGCAGCTGGTCGCGTACTCCGGCCCCGAAACGGGCCAGCTCGACCACAAGGCCTTCGTGCTCAAGTCCGGTTCCGGGCGCTTCGTGATCACCGGCGGCGTGAAGCCGGACTCCCCGCTGCTCGACCACCACCGCCGCCACGGCGACGGCGTGATCGACCTCGCGCTGGAGACCACCGACGTCGACAAGTGCATCGAGCACGCCCGCAAGGAGGGCGCGACGATCCTCGAGGAGCCGCACGACGTCTCCGACGAGCACGGCACGATCCGCCGCGCGGCCATCGCGACCTACGGCGAAACCCGGCACACGCTGATCGACCGGTCCCGCTACAACGGCGTCTACCTGCCCGGCTACGAGCCGCGCGAGGGCACCGTCAAGCGGCCCGAGGGCGCGCCGAAGCGGCTGTTCCAGGCGGTCGACCACTGCGTCGGCAACGTCGAACTCGGCAAGATGGACTACTGGGTCGACTGGTACCACCGCGTCATGGGCTTCGTGAACATGGCGGAGTTCGTCGGCGACGACATCGCCACCGACTACTCGGCGCTGATGAGCAAGGTGGTGTCGAACGGCAACCACCGGGTCAAGTTCCCGCTCAACGAGCCGGCGATCGCGAAGAAGAAGTCGCAGATCGACGAGTACCTCGAGTTCTACGAGGGCGCCGGCTGCCAGCACATCGCGTTGGCCACCAACGACATCATCGCCACCATCACCGCGATGCGCGAAGCGGGCGTCGAGTTCCTCGACACCCCGGACTCGTACTACGACGACCCCGAGCTGCGCGCCCGGATCGGCAAGGTGCGCGTGCCGATCGAAACGCTGAAGGAGCACCGGATCCTGGTCGACCGCGACGAGGACGGCTACCTGCTGCAGGTCTTCACCAAGCCGATCGGCGACCGGCCGACCGTGTTCTACGAGCTCATCGAGCGGCACGGTTCGCTCGGCTTCGGCAAGGGCAACTTCAAGGCCCTGTTCGAGGCCATCGAACGGGAGCAGGAGCGCCGCGGCAATCTCTGACCCGCTCCCTCCCTTCCCCGGCCCGTCCGCGAGTTTCGCGGACGGGCCGGTTTTTGTTACGGCGCGCTACCAGAAGTTCGCGTACAGTAGTCATCAACACATGGGGAACGGCGTCGCGCGGACAAATCGGAACCGCGCGGAACCGACGGGGTCGCGCGTCCGTCATTCTGGAGAAGTCACCGTGGAGAAGGGGGCCCGATGCCCGACAGCATCGACGCCAGCGAGCAGATGGTCGAGGGCTGGACGAAGCAGCTCCAGCAGACCGCTGCCCGCTATCAGGCGATGGCCGAGCGCATGCAAGGCCAAACCGTCACCGAGCGGTCGAAGGACGGTGCGGTCGAGGTCACCGTGGACGCCAAGGGGCTGTTGAAGAACCTGGTGCTCGCGGACTCCGCGGCAGGCAAGAAGATGGCCGACGTCTCCGCCGAGGTGATGCGGCTCGTGCAGCGCGCGCAGGCCCGGATCCCCGAGCTGTTGCAGCAGGCCGCGGCGGAAACCGTCGGCGGCGACCAGACCACGGAAACGCTGGTGGCCGACGCGCAGCGGACGTTCCCCGCGCCGCCCGCCGAGGCAGAGGGTCAGCCCGAACCGGACCGGGTGCGCCGGTTCCTTCCGGAGGACGCCGAAGAACCAGGCTCCGCCCCGCCTCCAGCGCCGCCGCGCTCGGCGGCCCCGCCGCCACCTCCTCAACCGCCTCAGCAGCAACGCCGCCGCCGGAGCTCGTCGGACGATGACGACGACTTCGGCGGATCGATCCTGTCCTGACTCGAAGCCGTTCCAGGGGGAAGAAAAACCATGGCACCCAGGGGTTATGAGATCGGCGGCGATCTCGAGGCGCACGCCCGTCAGCTCGACGGGATCGCGGACGGGCTGAAGCAGGCTGTCGACGCCGCGAACCAGGTCAGCATGCCCACGGACGCGTACGGCATTCTCTGCCAGCCGTTCCGGATGATGCTCGACCCGGTCGAGAACTACGGGATCAACGCGCTGGAGAACACCGTCACGGCGATGGACGCGCAGGCGCAGAAGGTGCGCGACGCGGCGAAGGCGTACGACAGCTACGAAGGCGAAGCCGCCGGTTCGATGAAGGCGAGCGACTGATGCCCGACGCCAATCCGTTGGTCGCACAGTCCAAAAAGGACGGCGACGGGCCTGGGCCCTTCACCGAGGGCAACGGCGACTACGGCTACGCCACCGGCATCAACATCGCCGAATCGGCGACGGACGCGTTCAAGGGAATCGCGGACGGCGACTGGGTTTCCGGCGGCCTCGGCGTGGCGAGCCTGGCCGGCGAGATCGCGGGTGCGGCGATCGACCCGTTCGGCTACCTGATGTCGTCGGTGGCGTCGTTCCTGATGGAGCACGTGCAGCCGCTGAAGGACATGCTGGACTCGGTCGCGGGCAACCCACCGGTGATCCAGTCGTATGCCGACACCTGGGGCAACGTCGCGAAATCGTTGCAGGAACGGCAGAAAGACCTCGAGAACGCGGTCAAGACCGGCACCGCGGAGTGGAAGGGCGACGGCGCGGACGCCTACCGGAAGTCCGCGGCGGAGGCGGCCGACGCGATCGGCGGCGCGGCGACGGTCGCGAGCGCGATCGGCACCGTCACGATGATCATGGGCCAGGTCGTCGCCTTCGTGCGCGGCCTGGTGCGGCAGCTCATCGCGGACCTGGTGGGCAAGCTGATCTCCTGGGTCATGGAGGAGGTGTTCTCGCTCGGGTTCGGGACGCCGCTGGTGGTCGCGCAGGCCGTCACGGCGATCTCCAAATGGGGCGAGAAGATCAGCGAACTGCTGACGAAGCTGTGCGAGACGATGCGCCGCGTCTCGCCGCTGCTCGGCAAGCTCGCCGAGGTTTTCACGAAGATCATCAAGGTGCTGGGCAAGCTGGCGGGCAAGGTCACCGGCCTCGACGTGATCAGCACGAAGAACATCAAGGCGGGCGGCTTTTTCCACCGCGGCGGCTCCGGCGGGGGCGGTGCGGGCGGCTCCGGCGGCGGTCATCACGGCGGATCCGGCGAAGGCGACGCGGATCCCGGCTCGCCGTCCGGGTCGCGCCGTTCGAACGGGTCGGATGGTGCTGACGGCGACGGCCCGAACAGCAGCCACAACAGTTCGGACGGCTCCGACGCGCCTGGTGACCACTCGGGCGATTCCAGCAGCCACAACGGATCCGACAGTCCGAGCAGCGACAGTCCGTCTTCGCCGGGCAGTTCGCATTCCTCGTCGCAGGACGGCAGCGGACCGTCCACAATCGACACTGCGACGTCGTCGACCCGGCGTGGTTCCGACAGCACTGGCGGGAGCCACCCCGACTCCAGCCCGTCGACGCTCGCCGGGGATTCGAGCCCGACGTCTCGCGGCGGCGGAGACAGCCCCGCGGACAGTTCCTACTCGCCGCAAAGCTCTGCGCACAGCGACGGGCCGTCCTCGGTCAGCGCGCCGCCGAGTACTCCACATTCCAGCGGGGCACCGCACTCCGGCGGGTCGCCGTCGTCGGGCGGCGGCTCGCATTCCGGCGGCGGCGAGCCGAGCCCGCATCATTCGAGCAGCAGCGACTCGACGTCGGCGAGCGGGTACGCCCCGCCTCGCGCGGACGCTCCCGCTCCGCAATCCGCTCCCCCGCAACACCTTCGGTCGAATGACGGGGGCGGCTCCTCGCCGAACCAGAGTCCGGCGGGCGGCGGAGTTCCGCAGCAAGGCGGTGGCGGCAGCCCGACCAGCGCCCCGGCCGGTGGCGGCAGTCCGGCTCCTCGGCCCAGCGGCAGTGGCTGGACCGGGACGCCGGGGACGCGCGCTCCCGAGGTGGCACCGAACCGGGTTCCGGACAGCGGTCCTTCGGGTCGGCGGCCGAGCGGCGGTCCGAGCCCTTCGGACAGCGGCGGGCCGAGCCGTACGCCGGATCGTTCCGGGCCTGGGCCGCAGCGTCCCAGTGACGGTGGTTCTTCGCCGCAGCGTCCTTCGGAGGGCGGTTCGACTCCGCAGCGGCCTTCCGACGGTGGGTCGTCTCCGCAGCGCACTGGCGACTCCTCGCAGCGGCCTTCCGAAGGCGGCGGGGGTTCTTCGCCGCAGCGTCCGTCGGATTCGGCGAGCGGCGGCCCGCAGCGTCCCGGCGACGGCGGCGAGGCCGGACAGCCCAAACGCCCTGGTACCGAGCCAGGTCTCGGCCGTTCGGAGCCCGCACCGACGTCCGGCGGAGGATCGCCCTCATCGGCGAACCGCGGGTCCGGCGACGGCTCCGCACCCCCGGCCGCGGCCGCGGTCGCGACCGGTCCGGGAGGAGGCCAGCGCGGCCCGGAGGCAGGCGGCGGCGCGCGGCGTCCGGACGGCTCCCCCGAGCCCGTCGCACGTGGTGGTGCGCGTGCCGACGCACCGGCCAAGCCTGGTGACGCCAGCAGTCCGCAACGGACGGGGAAGGAATCCCCGGCGCAGAACGGCAAACCGAACGCCGACGAGTCCGGGAAACCGAAGGACGGCGACAAGCCGGGCAAACCCGAGAACACCGAGCCGAACAAGAAGCCGGGGCAGCACGAGGACGCGGAAAGCAAGCCGGGCAACGACAAGTCCGAGCCCAAGCCGGACCACGACGCGTCCGAGCCCAAGCCGGAGCAGCACGACCCGAAGCACCCCGATTCGGACGGGTCGAACCACCACGACAACCCGGACCACGACGGCACTCCGCCGCACCACGACGAGCCGTTGTCGCCGGACGAGGTCAACCACCGGCACGCCGAGGACACCCCGGCGGGCAGCTCGTACCACCGCGACGATCCGGAGCTCGGCGACCTGCCGCACCGCGTCCAGCCGGACCCGGACGGGCGGTACACGGTGGACGTGCACGTCACGGCGGACGGCCACGCCCGCATCGGCGACCGGCTGTACACGCCGGAGGAGTTCGCCGACATTCTGCGGCGCAACGGAAACTACGACGGCGGGCCGATCCGGCTGATCGGCTGCGACGCGGGGTCGAACGACTTCGCGCATCGGCTCTCGCGCGACCTCGACACCGAGGTGATGGCGCCGAGCAAGCCGGCGTGGACCGACTCGAACGGCCACGTTTTCTCCTCCGACTACGAGATCGGCCCCGACGGACGGATGCGGCCGCGGATCCCGCCGGACGGCGAATGGTCGGTGCACCGTCCCGACGGCACGGCACACCGCGTCGGCGACGACGGTTTCGCTCCGGACGGCAAGCACCACGACCCGCACGGCGTCGACGCCGACAGCTCCCGCCACCGCGGCGAAGACGGGGACGACGACGGCCTCGACTGGCGCGACCGGCCCGGCCCCGACGGCCGCACTCCGAGGGAAAACCTCGCCGACCCGGAGTACATGAAGAAGCACTACTACGAGTGGACCGACCAGGCCACCGGGCGCAAGGAACTGCGGATCAAGCACTCCGAGGCCGATCCGGCGAACCCGCCGCACCCGGTCGACCTCGTCGACGGCAAACCGGTGTTCAAGAACGACCGGCCGGCCGCGGAGTTCCTCGGGTTCGACGAAGCGCGGTCGACCACCCACGCGCCGCACCGCGACTACGACGGGAACGGCGGGCACGACACCGGAAACGGCCAGCACCACGGCGGCGACGACACCGGGGCCGGGCAGCACAACGGGCACGACTCCGCCGACGGCCAGCACCACGACGCCGGCGAACAGCACGTTCCCGGGACGCACTCGGACACGTCGAACTGGCGGGACAAGGACTACGACGCGATCGACGAGAAGGTCCGCGATCGCGAAACCAAGTACAACGACCTCAAGGACACCCCCACCGACTCTCCCGATTGGACAGACGCACACAACGCGAAGAACCGGGCGTCGGAGGACCTCGGCGAGGAAGCTTCCGGCCACGCGGTGCGCGACCGCGTGCACCGTGAATTCACCGAGGCCCATCCGGGCCAGAACTTCGACGTCCGCGAACATCCGGACGCGCCGGAGGGCAGTCACCGCTACCAGGTCGTCGACGGCGACGGGAACGTCCGCGCGGACATCACCCCGCGCCACGCGACCGACGGCGGCGTGCGGGGCAACAGCAAGTTCGACCACATCTGGGAAGTCGACTACCACAACGGCGGCGAACCGCACTACCTCGTGCACGAGGCCAAGGGGCCGGGCGGCAAGCCCAGCAGCCGCTACGTGCACGCGGACAACCGGACGTACCGCCAAGGCCACCCGAAATACTTCGACGACACGGTGAAGGCGATCGCGCGCACCGACCCCGACCTCGCGGACGCGCTCGAACGTGCGAAGCTCCAGAAGAGGCTCGACTATGTGGAGGTGCGGGCGTTGGTCGACCAGTCCGGGCCGAGGCACACGAACAGCGGCTACGACTACAAGCCGTTCAACGGTTACGACTACGAGTCGCCGATGACTCCGGCATCCGGTGAGGAATGAGATCGATGACCACCGTCCCCAGGCATTCCGTCGACGTCACCGTCGCGTGGAAGCAGATCGAGAAGCTGTCGCCGCAGGTGGCCTTCTACTTCGACTACATCACGCAGGACACCAGCGCGCTGGCGAACGTCCTGCGCCGGGAACTGATGCTCGGGCAGTACCGCAGCGTGGTCGACCCGGACGCCGAGGACCCGGACACGTGGGGCGACCTCGCCCTCGCCGCACAAGCCGCGGCCGCCGCCTTCGCCGCGGCGAACGCACCGGAAGGCCAGGAGGTCGACGCGGTGATCGGCCGCCCGCGGCGCTTCGCGGCCACCGGCCCCACCGAACGCACGGACCCGGGCGCGTGGCTGACCGCGGCGTGGCTCGCCGTGATCCAGCGGGACGACGTGCTGATCCAGCAGCTGGCCGCGGTGCCGCTCGACGTGCTGCGCGCCTCGGGCATCGAACACGACGCCTACATGTACCCGTGGGTCGAAACGCTGCAGACGTTCCTCGCGCACCGCGAGGTCACCCCGGAGATGTTCCTGCCCGCGATGGACGGCACCGACCCGGACACCGCGCAGTACACGCCGCCCGCGGCGATGCTGCAGCTCGTGTACCCGCCGATCCGGATGTTCTACTACGTGCTGCGCCGGGACAACGAGAAGTTCGCCGACGCGTTCGTCGCCGCGCTGGAACGGCACCGCGAGTACTGGACCGCCGAGGACCGCGCCGACGATCCCGACGGGTTCCTCGCGCTGGCCCCGCTCGCGGTGGCCGTGCTCGCCCGCTCGGTCGGCATGACGTTCGACGTGCAGTCCGGTTACACGCCGGCCAACCTGCTCGCGGGCATCCGCCCGCCGCGGAACAGTTGACGGAAATGACGCGTTCGCCCGGCGAGGAGCCGCAGAAACCATGACCCGGCCACCGGTGCCGCTCAGTCCTGCCCAGCAGCAGGACCTCGTACAGCAGATCGGCCAGGCGGCCGCGGCCGCGCTGCCCGCGGGCTGGCAGCAGCTGCAGGTCGTCTGCCGCGCCGCGGGACGACATGTGGAAGTGGACGTCAACGTCCTCGCCCCGGACAACCGGACCTACCCGGTCCAGCCGCATCCGGAGCTGCCGCGGCTGTTCGGCGCACTGCGCACCGGGATGTACCAGCCGGGCCGCGGCACGTGGCTGAGCGCGACCCTGGTGTTTTCGCCGCAGCGTCCGCCGTTCACGGACTACCAACCGGACGCCGAGCCACGCTGGCGGCAAATCCCGCCGCCAATCGGCTTCCAGGACGAACTGCGGTTTTTCCCGCGCGAGGACCGGTTTGTGCCGCCGTGGCTACGCCAGCGGGCCGGTTCGGCAGTGCCTCCTCCGGCGGTTCCGGGTGCGGGCGCTCCGACGCCGCCGCCTGCCGGTTCTGGTGTTGGTGTTGCTGCTGGACAGCCGGTTCCGCCGCACGTCCCCGGCTCAGGCCCTGCGGTACCTCCGCCCCTGCCGGATTCAGGACAGGTCCCGCCGCCCTTGCCGGACTCGGGGCAAGTCCCGCCGCCCCTGCCGGATTCAGGGCAAGTCCCGCCGCCCCTGCCGGGCGTGGAAAATCCGCTGCCCTCGACGGGGCCTGCGACGCCTCCACCGCTGCCTCGCACCGAACAAGCCGCGGACGCTGCGCAATCTGCTCCCGCGACCCCGGTCGACGAGCCCAACACGCCGCCACCGCTGCCCGGCACAGAACCGGCCGCAGATCTTGCGCAGCCTGTTCCGGCGCTCCCGGTGGACGAACCCAGCGCGCCCCCGTCGCTGCCCGGTGCAGAACACGCCGCGGAGACGCCCGCTCGGGCGCTTCCCATGGACGACAACGCGCCTCGGTCCGAGGCAGGCCAACCCGCAGACCCTGCGCAACCCATCCCCGCACTCCCCATTGACGAACCCATCACCTCCCCTCCGCTGCCCGACGCGGAGCAGGCCGTCTCCCCATCCCTCGCGGAAACAGCAGTCGCTGTCCCGGCGTCGGTTGGCGACGAGGCGCAGTCCGAGCCCAGTGAAGTCGCGGCGGCCGGGATCGCTGCGGAAACTTCCGGGTCAGAAGCAGCGGCTGACGAGGTTCCCGCAGAAGCACCATCGGCTGCGTCCGCGCCGGAATCCGTTGTCGCCCAAGGGGAACAAGGGGAATCAGCGACCGCCGCGGGCCAGGCAGGCGAGTTGCGCACTCCGCGCGTCTATGACGGGTTCGACGAGGCGGGGAATCCGGTCGTCGAGCGGGAAGCGTTGTCGCCGGAGGAGCGCGAGCGCGTTCTCTCTTATCTCGACAGCGCACCGGTCATCCTGGCGTCCCGCAGCAACGACACCGACGCCTTCGATCCGTCCCGCACGGATGCTGTCCCGCTGAACTTCCGGACCGACGGCAGCTGGGTGTGGCCCGGCGCGGTCGGCTATTACCTGCGTGAGCACGGGATTTCTCCGGATCCGGAGCTGGTCGAGCACATCCGGGCGGCCAACTACACCGTGCCCGAGGTGGACGAGGCGACGCAGCAGCGGATGCTGGCGGCGATGACCAGCCCGCCCGCTGAGGAGAGTCGTCCGGAGCAGCACAGTGCACTACAGGATCCTGACGAGCTGTTAAGCGAGATCTCGGCGGCGCTCGTCGCGGCTGCCCCGCAGGGGTGGCAGCGGATCGTGTTCGACTTCATGGCGTTGGGGAGGCACGCGAATCTCGCGTGCGGCGCGCGGATGGCCGACGGCAGCACGCAGCAGGTGCCCGTCGCGCGGGAGCTGTCGAGGCCGTTGGCGCAGCTGCGGCGCAGCAAGTACGTCCAAGGCCGGGGCACCTGGTACACGCTCTCGCTGGCCATCGACCCGCCGTCGAGTTACCAGGCCAGCTTCAACGAGGACGACGAGCCGGCCTTCCACACGCCTCCCCGGCCCGAGGATTATGCCCTGGACCAGGAGCTTTACCCGCGCGACGAGGACTACCTCCCGCTGTGGTTCAGCCTCCGGCTGCCGGAGAGTCCACAGTAGACAGTCAGGGGACGATCGTGAACCCGGCGTCGGCGAGGGCGGCTTCGACGTCCTTGCAATGCTCCGGGCCGCGGGTTTCCAGGGCAAGAGCGACGTCGACCTCGCCCAGGGCGAGGCTGCCGGAGATGCGGGAGTGCTCGACGTCGAGGACGTTCGCGCCCAGCTCCTTCACGCACGACAGCACCGAAACCAGCGATCCTGGACGGTCCGGCACACGCAGGTGCAGCTTCAGGTAGCGGCCGCCAGCGGTCATGCCGTGTTGGATGATCTGTTGCAGCAGCACGGGATCCACGTTGCCGCCGGAGAGGATCGCTACCACCGGCGGCTCGAACGCGCCGGGGTGCTGCAGAAGCGCGGCCATTGAAGCGGCACCGGCCGGTTCCACGACCAGCTTTCGCCGCTCGAGGCACAGCAATACCGCGCGCGACAAGGATTCCTCGGTGACCGTCACGACGTCGTCAACCAGCGACTGGACATGCGCGTAACTGATTTTGCCCGGTTCGCCGACCGCGATGCCGTCCGCCATCGTGTGCACCTCACGCAGCCGGACCGGCGCGCCCGCCTCCAACGAAGACGGATACGCGGCGGCGTCTTCGGCCTGGACGCCGATCACCCGGATGTCCGGATGCAGCGCCTTCACCGCCGCCCCGACCCCGCCGACCAGCCCGCCGCCGCCCGTCGGGACGAGGATCGTTTTCACTCCTGGCACCTGTTCGAGAATCTCCAGGCCGACGGTGCCCTGGCCGGCGATGACGTCGGCGTGGTCGAACGGGTGGATGAAGACCGCGCCGGTGCGCTCCGAGAACGCGATGGCCTCGGCGAGGGTTTCGTCGACGACAGCACCGTGGAGATGGACCTCCGCGCCGTAGCCGCGGGTCGCGGCGAGTTTTGGCAGCGGTGCACGCAGCGGCATGAAGACGGTCGAGGAAATGCCGAGCAGCGACGACGCCAGCGCGACCCCCTGCGCGTGGTTGCCGGCGCTGGCCGCGACGACGCCGCGCGCGCGTTCCTCGGCGGTCAGGCCGTGGATGCGGGTGTAGGCGCCGCGGATCTTGAAAGAGCCGGTGCGCTGCAGGTTCTCGCACTTGAGGTACACCGGTCCGCCGTGCGGCCGGCGCAGGTCGCGGGCGTGCTCCATCGGCGTGACGCGGGTGATGCCCTCGAGAAGCTTCCGAGCTTCCTGGATGCGCTCGACGCTGACCAGTTCCATGGCGCCGATGATGCCACCGACGGACGGCCGGGGTGCGCCGCCCGCCGGACCGGTACCCTGATAACGGCAGCCACACATGATCAGGGAGTGCGACCATGGCACGCGCGCAGCACGGGACCACCGCCCGGGCCAAGTCCCGAGCCCAGTCCCGCACCGGTCTGCTGCCGCTAGCCGCGGGCATCCTCTCCGCGGTGGCCCTCACCGGAGCCGCCTTCGCGACGGTCGAAGCGGCCGCCTGCACCGGCCCCGCCCAGTACATCCGGCACGACAACCACATCGAACTGGTCGGCGGCTGCGTGAACGGCACCGAACTCCCGGCGACGACCGGGACCCGGCAGGCCAATGCGATGCCGGAGAACAGCAAGCCCTGAGGCTGGCCGCGGGCCGGTTTGGCTCGGTGGTGCTGGGGTGAGGCGAGATGGGGAAGTTGTTCGCCGCGGTGGCAGGTTTGGCCGGAGCGCCTGGGAACGGGCAAGAACTCAGCGCGGCGGGCAACGTTTGACCGAGGGGTTGAGCCGAAGCCACGCACCGGATTCCGCGTGACGGCCGCTCGACCACGGCAGGCTCCACCGAAAGCTCGCCTGGGATTCGCTGAGGCTACGAATCCAACAGAACCCGGCCGCTGGGGAGATGGATGCGGCAAACGGCTTTGACCGGGGAGACTTCGGCTGAAGCCACGCACCGGGTTGCGCGCGACGGGCCGATTCAACCACGGCACGCTCCACCGAAACCCCACGCGGAATCCGCCGAGACGGCGAATTAGCGAGGTTCCGCCGCCGAAGCGCCCGGAAACGAGCAAGAAC
>NZ_BAAAHV010000013.1:0-200902 GCF_039525725.1 Amycolatopsis albidoflavus | reverse complement strand
GCATCACCCAACGCCTTGTCAAAAGCCTTATCCACCGCACCCTTCGCATCCGCCACCGACGGCTGCCCGTTGGCGCCCAGGCCGTCGATCGCCTTGTCCGCGGCATTCTTCGCGTCCGTCAAGGCCTTCTGAACAGCCGGGCTCTGCCCCTTCGCGACACCGTCGACCGCGCCGTCGACCGCCTTCTTCGCCTCCGAGGGATCCACCGGGAGCTGCCCGACCGGCACCCGGTTCCCCGGTGTGCCGCCAAGAGCGTCGATGGCCTGTCCGGCCGCCTGTTTGGCCTTGTCGAGGGCTTGCTGGGCAGCCGGGTCGGTGGTCTGCCCCTTCACCCCGTCGATCGCGTTGGTGGCGGCCTGCTTCGCGGCGTCCAGCGCCTGCTGCGTGGCTGGATCGACACCGCCGGCGGAACCGGGAGAGCCCGAGCCGGAGCCCCCGGAGCCGGAGCCCGGGGCACCGGAGCCAGCACCGGAGCCCGGGTCACCGGCACCCCCGCCGGCGGGCGACCCGCCTGCCCCGCTCAACCCGCCGATGGCGTTGTCGGCAGCCTGCTTGGCCTTGTCCAGCGCCTGCTTGGCAGCTGGGTCAGTGGTCTGGCTCTTCACTCCGTCAATCGCTTTGTCTGCGGCCTGCTTCGCCGCATCCAGCGCCTGCTGCGTCGCCGGGCTGGCCCCGCCCGATGCCGACGGGTCGCTGCCGGACGGCGGCCCCGAACTCTTGTAAGCAGGCGCGTTCGGCGACTGCTGGTTCAAGCCCTGGTCCAGCCCCGGAGTCGGCGCTGGCGGCGCGCCGGTGCCCGAACCGCTGCCGCTGCCGCTGCCGGTGCCCGAACCGCTGCCGCTGCCACTGCCGCTGCCCGGATCGCTACTGCCGCCAGAGCCGGAACCGCCGCTTCCGCTCCCGGAACCGCTGCCGCTCCCGGAGTCACCGCTGCCGGAACCGGAACCGCCCGAGCCGGAACCGCTGCCGCTGCCGGAACCGCTCCCGCTGCCCGAACCGCTCCCGGAGCCGCCGCCCGGAGTGCCCGTGATGATGTGCAGAGGCCGAAGATCGCCGCCTCGCGCCGTGTACTGGTTGCCCAGTCCCTGAAGCAACTGCTGCAGTTCTTTGACCAGTTCAACCTCGGCCTTCGCGGCCACGGCCTGCATAGCGGCCTCGTAAATACTCGCGTTCTGCGGGTCGGTCTCGGCACCGAGCGCCAGCGCGTCGACCGACAGCTGGGCCTGCGTGTGCGAACCGTCAACCGCCTGCCACCAGGCACTGGAGAATGCCTGGATGGCATGGCCGATGCTGTCGCAGATCGAGCCGTACCGTTGATTGTTCAATGTCTGATACAGCTCTTCGCTTTTGCTGAGCAAGTCGCCGGCGTACCTCTGGAACTCATCGCCCGAGGCCCCCTGCAGACTGTCCTTCAGCGCCTTGAGTTCCGTGGTGAACGCACTGTTCGCGTCACCCAGCGCTTTAGTCGCCGCATCGACCTTGTGCGCGTAGTCGTACCAAGCCTCGGCCTGGTGATTGCTGCTGAGGCCGGCGTGCGCGCCGTCCCTCGCATCGTTGTGGGTCAGGTCCGCAGTTGCCGCGTCGATGACACCCCAGGACGTGTACTGGCTGACGTTCAAGGCCGGCGCCGCATCGTTGAACTGGCCGACGTCTTGCGGTGAAGAATCAGACATTGCAGAACCTCACTGGGAACCGTTTCTTGGGCGATCCGAAAGGGACCGATCAGGGCAGGTCAGATGACCGTCGAGCCGTGCTGCCGACCGCTCGGCAACGCGCGGAAGGCAGCAGTCGGGGGTTGTCGTCGGTCGATCCGCAGGGGAAATCCGGAGAGTTCGAGTCGGAGTTGTCCGACGGAGGAGGCGCGCTCTCCGGCGCAGACAGGAGGTGCGCGGAGCTTTCGTGCGCCAGGCCCCGAACCTCGGCGTCGGGTCGACGAACTGGCCAGCTCCGTGCAATGAATCGTCACTTCCGCAACTTCACCGGGTGAATACTCCCGGTGAAGTTGTTGATTCTCCGGGACTGATAGAGGAAACAATTGGACCGCCACAAGATGCTCACTTCTGGTAGTGATTCTTCTTGCTCGAATCAGAATCAGCCGGCGGAGGAGGCGGAGGAGGCGTGGAAGCCGGAGGAGGAGGCGGCGGCGTGGAAGCCGGGGGCGGCGGAGGCGGAGGCGTGGAAGCCGGCGGAGGAGAAGGCGGAGGCGCGCTGCCCGGCAACGGCACCATCTCGAACGGCGCGTTGGGCAGTCCGGGAGCGGTGAAGGTCTGGCCGCCCATGTCGCCGTCGATGCTCTTCTCCATGTCCGTGACCGCGGACTTGATCTGGTCGGCGTTGTTCCCGTCGATGCTGTCGAACGTCGACACCAGATTGCCTAGGAAGGACTGCATGTCCTTGCACGCGGTCTGCAAATGCGACGCGTGCTCGACGATCGCCGTGGCACGGTCGTTCACCAGCTTTTCGAGCCACTTCGCGAGATCGAACACGCCGGCATCCGGGCAGCTCACCCCGAGCGCCTGAAACGCGCTCATGTCGGAAAGGATGTTGCCCAGGTTGGTCGCCGATTTCTGGATGGCGTCCTTGTTGTACTGGGTAGTCATTTCGCCGCCTCACGCATCCGCGGGGCCGGCGATGCCGGTGTTCTGCAGGAGGTCGGCGGAGCTTTCGTGCACCTCGACCCGGAGGCCGGCGATGCTCTTGGTGATCTGGTCCGCGTTGTCCCCGTCGACGTTCTTCACTCCGTCCACGACCTGATTCAGAGTCGAATCCATGGCCGCGAGAGCCGACTTGAGGTTCGCCGCGTGCGCGACGACACCGTCGCGGCGGTCGTCTGCCACCGCGTCGAGCCACTGTGCGAGATCGAAGTTTCCGAACTTCGGCAGATCGGCCTTCAGACCGTCGAAGGCCGACATGTCGTCCATGATGTGCCCGAGCTCGTTCGCCGCACCAACAATGGCGTCGGGATTGTATTTTGTGCTCATGTCGCCTGCTCCTTGCCTGAAAGTTGCGAGATGTCGGCGCGCGGCGTGCCGGGTCGCACCCGGCACGCCGCGCGCGCACTAGTGCAGGCCCTTGCCGCCCCGGCTGTCCTGCTGCTGCATCGCCGCCGCGCCTGCCTCCAGTTTGCCCCTGAGGTTCTGGAGGTTGCCCACGTTCGCGTGGAGCGAGCCACGAAGGTTGTCGCACAGCTGGTTGTAGGCGTCCGCGGTGGACCCCTTCCAGTCGACCATGATCTTCTTGACGTCAGCTTCCAGCTCGTCGGTCTGAGCTTGGATTTCGCTCGCCTTCCGGGACATCATGTCGACGCAGGTCTCGAGAGTAGTGTAATCATAGGTGATTGTGTCGTCGGCAGACATGAACCTGGGTCCTTTCGTTCAGGTGGTCAATTCTTCGGAGCAGGGATCAGATTCCGAGGAAATCCCCGGTGTCCATCGGAACGTTCAGCACGTCGTGCATGTTCTGCTCGTCCACCGCGCTCTGGTTGTTCGCTTCGGCGCGGATGTCTTCCGCCATGGTGTGCAGGTGCTTCAGCACCGACTGCCGAACCGATTCGACCCAGTGGTCGCAGGTGGAGCTCAATGCACGGGTCGCAGCGCTGGGGCTGGCCGCCAGAGTGGCGTCGACCTGGCTCTTGAGCTGGTCCAGCTGTCCGCTGATACTGTCTGCGGTCTGGTCATGGCGGCTCGCCTGCGTATTGATCGTGGCGGGACTGAGCTGAGTTGAATGAGACATTTGCTCCTCCTTGCGGTAACTCCGGTCGAAACTGCACAGCCGAAACAACCGCCCGGCTATACCCTCGATTTTAGTTCCCTATCTGATACTCGCCCTCGATTCGCACTGCTCCGGACGGACTAGAGGGATTCCCCTCGCGAGAATCCCGCCCGAGTCATTGCGCCGCCCCGCCGGCCGGGCTCACCGCGGCGTCAATGCTGAGCAGCGGCCCTGCCGGAACCAGCGCGAGCAATTCGGGCGGCACCCGCTGCGCTGCGGTCCCTCCGTATCCGAGTGCACTCACGACGTCCGGATTCGCCAGCGGATACTTCATGCCCGTCTCGGTGATGAGAAAAGCGGCTCCCGGTGGGGACGCCGCCGTCGGCTGCTGCTGCACCAGCGCCCCGCCGCCTGCGGAGACGGCGATCCGGTCCGCTGTCGCGCCGGCGACGTGCGAAGCCACCGGCATGGCCCGCGCCTCGACCTCCGCCGCCGGGCGTAGCGCTCCCGAGACTCGTTCGGCACCGTTCTGGTCAGCGGTGAAATCCATGCACGGGACCGAATCCACGGACGGATTCGCGATGGTCGGCGGCTGCGGCGGCAACCCGTCGCCGAACTGACCGGACGGCGAGGTCTGCGGCAGCCCGGTCATCGCCGTCGGCCCGACCGCGATGGGCTCCACCGGCAAGCCTGGGTATGCCTTGGCGGTTTCCGGAGCGGCGAGAACCAGCGCGGCAGCGGTCGGCGTCACCGGCACCACCCCGTCCTGGCGCACCAGGTAGAGCTGATCCGAGCCGATCGCGGTGTTGCGCACCTGGTAGATCTGCCCGGCCAAGGTCGTCCGCCCGTTGATCATCGGGCCGGGCTGCCCGACGCCGGGCGTCGGCGGTGCCTGGAGATCCGGCCCTTGCGGCACGGAGTTCAGCCAGCCGGACGTGACCAGGACCGGCGGAGAGGCCGCGTAACCCAGCGATTCGAGCGCCGAACGCTTCGTGATGCGATAGCGCTTCCCTTGCCACACCAGGAACTTGCCGCCGTCCGGCGCGGACACCAGGAATGCCTGGTTCGCCGCCAATTGCTGGCCGCCCGGCTGGCCCAGCAGCAGGGTGACGACCGGGCTTCCTTGCTGACCGCCGTCCGGCGGCTGGACGCACACGGTCCAGGTGCCGGTGCTCAGGCTGCCGGCCGCCGGGATCCCGTCGGGCGCGCCGGGAATGCCGATCGGCTGCCCGACCGGCGCTCCGGCAAGCGACTTCTGGGCGACCGAAATGACCTGGCCGGTGCTCGACTTCCCGCCCGCCAGCCGGGCCGAGGAGTAGTTGAGCACCGGGCGCAGCTGGTTGTCGAGGTAGACGTAGCGGGCTCCGCTGTCCTTGTCCATCACAATAGAGCCGGATTGCCGCCACGAGGTGTCGCCTCCGGGCACGAAGATCCCGACGATCCCGAAAATGGCTGCCATGATGCCGCCGAGCAGCAGGCCAAGCACCGTTCCCGAAGTCAGCCGCCGGTTCGGCGGCTGCAACGCGTCGGGGCGGCCGTGCACCACGGCCGCCGCCAACCGGCCCACCACGAAGAAGTAGGCCTGCACCTGGTCTTTGCGAGATTGCATCAGCCCGCCAATCCGCGCATTTTCATGAATACGTCCAGCACCTGAAGCAGCAGCGGGAGAACCGCGATCGCGGTGATCGACTCCAGGATCTCCACCACCCGCCCCCAGTACGGGCGCAACCGCCGGCCCGGAACGATCCGGCCGAACACCAGCAACGCCACACCGGCGAGGAGGACCGGCACGCACACCGCGACCAGCCTTCCGGTCTCGCTCTGCGCGTTCGCCGCGGCGACCAGGTTCGCGGCCACCGCGACGATCGCCGGCCCGGTGATCGCCCACCGTTGCACCGCACCGCCGGGATGGCGGGAACGCAGGAGCAAGAGAAACGCGATCACCAGAGTGAACGTCGTCGTCCAGCCGTCGTGGGAGACGACGGCCATCGGCAGCAGTACCGCCTGGGCCGCGCCGAGCCCGAGGTGAAGCGACATGGAGTAGGCGACGACCGCGGCCCCCCGCTCCACCACGACCTCGGCCGGCACCGGCTCGATGTCCTCGGACAGTTCGTCGGCGCCAGTGGGCAGCATCGGCAGGGACAGCCCAGACAGCCGGAAGGCCGTCTGGGGCACGAAAACTCCGATGACGAGCGAGACCACCAGCCCGATCGCGGCGGCCTGTGCCCCGGTCAGCCCGGTCGTCGAGCCGATCAGCCCGGCGGTGCCTACGACGAGCGTGAACAGGATGGCACCGGCGAACAACAGCGCCGCGTCCGCGACCGCGGTCAGGCCGGCGAACAGGAAGAAGATCAGTCCGGCAGCCGCGCCGGTCAGTCGCATCGGCACCGTCGCGACCGGGTCGGCCAAGCCGATGAGCAGCGAACCGCCCAGTGCGCCGTACGCGGCCGCAGCTCCGGCCACGATGGTCGCGGACGCCGAGTCGGCCGCGGCGCGCGCGACGAGTGCGCTGCCGAGCAAGAACAAGACCGCGATCGACAATGCCGTCAGCGCCTGCACCCGGACAGAACCGGCACCGGGAAGCAGCCACAGGCCGAACGCCAGCGCCAGCGCCGCGATCAGCCGGAACATCCACCGGCTGTACCCGGGAGTCCACGCGCTGCGATGCTCGCGAACCTGCTCGCCGACACCGTCGACCAAGTCGTCGTAGTCAATCGCAGCGAGCTGGTCCGCGCGCGGCCGGAAGTACACCGTTTCGCCGTCGAGCAGGTTCAGCTCCGTCAGCGTGCGGTCCTCGTCCAGCGGCGGCTGACCGAGCCGCTGGACGATCCATCCCTCGTGGTCCGCGCCCTGTTCCACCAGGTCGCCGCCGAACTGGGGCAGGATCGCGGGCAGCAGGTCGGCCAGAGCCGCTTCGGCCGGCAACGCCACATCGACGGTTTTCTTGCCGAGGACGAAATGTAGCCTAGCCGAGCTTGTTGTGCGATGCTGTGTCTGCTCTTCCATGTGGTGTCCGGGTCCTTTCCTGCCAGGGATTACAGACCGAGAACCGGCCCGAACCTAGCCACGACCAGCCAGGTGCACGCGCCGTTCGCGCCGATCGGGCCAAAACAGGGGAAGTCCCCCCACCGGAGGGAGAGCACCGTGAGCACCGTCCTGTTCGCGAGGCGGGCACGACGGCCGAAACCGGCCGCACCCGCCGACGAAATCGAGCTTCAGGAACCGCCTGCCGTCCCGGAGGACACCGGCGGCGGCATCAGCTCCGTGTTGATGTACGCGCCGATGGGCCTCGGCTCGATGGCGATGGTGATGATGTTCGTCCGGCCGGGTTCGGGCGCGCTCACCTACATCGGCGGCGGGATGATGCTGACGTCGGTGGTGGGCATGCTGATCGTCCAGCTGGTCCGCGGTTCGGTGACCCACAAGCAAAAGCTCCACGGTCATCGCCGCGACTACATCCGCTATCTGACTCAGCTCCGCATCCGGGTCCGTCGTTCGCTGGCGGCGCAGCAACGCGCGGCCCGCTGGATCCATCCCGATCCGGGTGCGCTGTGGTCGATCGCGCTGGGCTATCGGCTGTGGGAGCGGCGGCCGGCGCACGACGATTTCGGCGAGGTCCGGCTCGGCGTCGGCACCCAGCGGTCGTCGCTGGCGCTGATCCCGCCCGACACCAAGCCGATCGAGGACCTCGAACCGCTCGCGGCCCACGCGCTGCGGCGTTTCCTGAAGGCTTACACGACCGTGCCGAAAGCGCCGATCGCGGTATACCTGCGCGGTTTCGGACAGGTCCAGCTCAGCGGGGACGACGAAGTCATCCTCGGCTTGGCGCGCGCGGTCATCGGCCAGCTCGCCACCTCGCACGCCCCCGGCGACCTCAGGTTGGCTGTCTGCGCGGCCGAGGACCGGATCGAGCGGTGGGAATGGCTCAAATGGCTGCCGCATCACCAGGACCCGGAGACCCGGGACGCCGCGGGAGCGGTGCGGTTGCTGGCGAGCGGAATCGACGAGGCGGAACTGCTTCTGGGCGGACCGGCTTTCACCGGCCGGCCCCGGTTCGAGCCCGACACCCCGATCACCGCGTCGGAGCCGTTCGTTGTGCTGATCCTCGACGGCGTCCCGGTTCCGGGCGACCACCGCGCCGCGGACGAGGGTTATCGCAACGCGGTCGTGCTGGACGTCGCCGGCTCGCTCCCCTGGCACCAGCGGCCCGGTGTGCTGTTCCTCGACGTCGACGCGGACCAAGCACGGACGGTGACCTTCGACCGGCTCGGTAAGGCGCACGCCACTCCGTTGTGCGTGCCGGACAAGCTGAGCGAGATCGCGGCGGCCGCGCTGGCTCGGTCGATGGCCCGGTACCGGGTCGGCGAGGTGACCGAGGACGACGAGCCGATGGCCGCCGACTACGACCTCGCCGCCCTGTTGGGGATCGGCGACGTGGCGCAGTTCGAGCCGAACCGGTACCGGCGCGAGCGGATGACCGCGAAACGCCGGCTGCGGGTGCCGATCGGCATCAGTTCCACCGGCGCGCCGCTGGAACTCGACATCAAGGAGGCCGCCGAGGACGGCATGGGCCCGCACGGGCTGTGCGTCGGGGCCACCGGCTCGGGCAAGAGCGAACTCCTGCGCACGCTGGTGCTCGCCCTAGCCACCACACACAGCTCCGAGGATCTCAATTTCGTGCTGGTGGATTTCAAGGGCGGTGCCGCGTTCCTCGGCTTCGATCAGTTGCCACACACCTCCGCGGTGATCACGAACCTGGCCGAGGAACTGGAGTTGGTCGACCGGATGCAGGACGCGCTGACCGGCGAAATGAACCGGCGGCAGGAATACCTCCGCGCGGCCGGCAACTACGCGTCCCGCCGCGACTACGAAGCCGCACGGGCGCAGGGGGTGCCGCTCGAGCCGATGCCCGCGTTGTTCATCGTCGTGGACGAGTTCAGCGAGATGCTGTCCAGCAAACCGGAATTCATCGACACCTTCGCGATGATCGGCCGGCTGGGCCGCAGTCTCGGCGTGCATTTGCTGCTCGCCTCGCAGCGACTCGACGAAGGCCGGATCCACAAGGTCGAAACCCACCTGTCGTACCGGATCGGACTCCGGACGTTCTCCGCGATGGAGAGCCGCAGCGTGATCGGCGTCCCGGACGCCTACGAGCTGCCCAACAGTCCCGGAAACGGCTACCTGCGCCCGGACACGCAGACGCTGATCCGGTTCAAGGGGGCGTACTCCTCGGCTCCCTACCGGACCAGGCGGCACAACACCTCGCTGGAGTCGGTTGAACAACACGTGGTGCCCTTCGGTGTCCGGTACGTCGAGCCGATCGCCGCGCCCGAACCGGAACCGGAGCCCGAACCGGACGACGGCAAGGAAGCCACCGACACCATGCTCGACGTCCTGATGGAACGGTTGTGCGGCGTCGGGCCGCGCGCGCACCAGGTCTGGCTGCCGCCGCTCAAGCGCGCGGCCACGCTCGACCAACTGCTTCCTCCGCTGGTCGACGATCCCGAACTGGGCCTGCGCCCGGTCGGCGATCTGCAGTCCGGCCGGCTGGTCGTGCCGATGGGCCTGATCGACCTGCCCGCACAGCAAAAGCGCGAGCTCCTGATCGCGGATCTGTCCGGCAGCAAGGGAAACGTGGCCGTCATCGGCGGACCGCAGAGCGGCAAGAGCACGATGCTGCGGACGCTCATCGCCAGCCTGGCGCTGACCCACTCGGCGGCCGAAGTCCAGTTCTACTGCCTGGATTTCGGCGGGACTCTGACCTCACTGGCCAAACTGCCGCACATGGGGAGCGTCGCGAACCGGCTCGACCGCGACCGGGTCACCCGGACCGTCTTGGAGATCACGAACCTGATGGCCCGCCGCGAAGCGATCTTCTCCGAGCACAACATCGACTCGATGGCCAGCTACCGGCGGGCCCGACGGGAGGGCAAGTACCTCGACGCAGACCCGTACGGCGACGTGTTCCTGATCGTCGACGGCTGGTACACCGTCCGGCAGGATTTCGAGGACGTCGAGGAGCGGTTCACCGAACTGGCCGCGCGCGGGCTGTCCTTCGGCATCCACCTGGTCATCGCGTCCAATCGGTGGTCGGAGATCCGGCCGTGGCTGCGGGACGTGCTGGGCACCAGGTTCGAGCTGCGGCTCGGCGACCCGGTCGACTCGGAGATCCAGAGCCGTTTCGCGGCAACGGTTCCGGCCATCCCCGGCCGGGGCATCATCCCGGAACGCCTGCACTTCCTCGCCGCACTGCCCCGGATCGACGGTCAATCCGAGACCGAAGACCTGGCCGACGCGGCCGTCGAACTCGCGGAGGCGCTGGCATCGCCCAATGCACCGCGGGCACCGAAGGTGCGACTCCTGCCGAACACCCTCACCGTGGCGGAACTGCCCGGCCCGAGAGCGCCTCGTCCGACGGCGGAGATGCAAGTGCCGCTCGGCATCGACGACGTCGAGCTGGCTCCGCTCTGGCACGACTTCGATGCCAGCCCGCACCTGCTGATCTACGGCGACGCGGAAACCGGGAAGACCAATCTGCTGCGGCACATCGCGCGTTCGATCGCCGCGCACCATACTTCGTCCGAGGCCCGGGTGATGTTCGGCGACTTCCGGCGGGAGCTGCACGATTCGATCCCGCCGGCGCACCAGCTCGAATACGCGGTCGGGACCGAGGCGCTCACGAAATCCATCGCGGGCGCGGCCTCGGTGATCAAGGCGCGGATTCCGGGGCCGGAGATCACGCCGAGCCGGCTGCCGCTGCGCGACTGGTGGAAGGGCGGACGGCTCTACATCATCATCGACGATTTCGAACTGACTGAGGCGTCCGGCGGCGGCCCGCTGGACCCGCTGGTCCCGCTGCTGCCCCAGGCCGCCGACATCGGCGTGCACGTGATCATCGCGCGCAGCACCTCCGGTGCCAGCCGATCAATGATGAATCCGGCGATCCGGCGGATGTGGGAGCTGGGCACCCCGGCGCTGCTCCTGTCCTGCCCGAAGACCGAGGGCGCGTTCCTCGGCAATCTCAAGCCGCGGGTGCTCCCGCCTGGACGAGGCCAGTTCGTCAACCGGCGGCGCGCGGTCCGCCTGGTGCAGACCCCGATGGCCGAAGGCACCCAGCCGAAGGACGGCTCCTGACCGCCGGGATGCGCTCGGCGCGGACGGCGTCGAGCGCATCCCGGAGTGCGGTCTGCCGGAAACGAGGGCCGTAACCGGGAGGTTCCGCGAAGCGGCGGATTCTCCGTACGGCCGCGCACCGTCGGCTGCTGGGTATTGTTATTCGACGTCGAAGCAGTATCTCTCGTACGTGGACCGGTCGGCGTCGGCCGTCCTCCCGGCGGCGGCGCGCTCGGAGAGGCGAAATCCTCGCCCAGATGCCAGTAGCCGCCTGCGTCAGGCCAGCCCGCGGCATAGCGGATCTCCGGCAAAAACGCTCAGCCCTGCGCTTCCTCCGCCGAACCCGCCTGGACCACCATGTCGATCAAGTCCTCGACAGCAGACTGGGACAAGTACGGGTTGACGAAGGTGAATTTGAGGCAGACTTCCGGCAGGCCGGACGGGGTGGCCACGTCCACTCGACCGACCGAACCGCCGGTTTCCCGCATCAGGCGACGGCGGATGCCGGCGTTGATCCGGCTGATCACGTGCGATTCGCCGTCCGCGACCGGCAGGTACCGGAACACGACGACGCTCAGCTGAGGTTCGGACACCAGACGCAGCCTGGGGTGGGCGCTGATCCGATCCGCCGCGTGGACCGCGAGATCGAGACACGCGTCGACGAGTTCGGCCATCCCGTCCCTGCCGAGGACCCGCAAAGTGGCGACGATCTTCAGCGCGTCCGCTCGCCGGGTCGTCTGCAACGTCCGGGCGAACCGCCCGACGTACCCGGCTTGCTCGTCGTCCCGGGGATTCACGCAGGCGACATTGCAGTCGAGGGGAATTGCCGTCGCCGGGTCGCGCAGCAGCATCGCCGCGGCGGGAGCCGGCTGCCAGCCCAGCTTGTGGAGATCCAAGCTCACCGAGTCAGCCCGTTCGATGCCCCGGAACCTCCCCCGCGCCCGGTCGGAGAACATCGCCGCACCGCCGTACGCGGCATCGACGTGAAACCAGGCCGAATGGGATCGGGCCAGGTCGGCCAGGCCGTCCAGCGGGTCGACGGATCCGAAGTCGGTCGTCCCGGCCGTGCCGACAAGAGCCATCGGGAACTCGTCTTCGGCCAGCCCGGCGATGCGGTCGGCAGCCGCTCCCACCAACATCCGATTTTCGGCGTCGATCGGCACCGGAATCACCGCGTCCTGTCCCAGCCCGAGCACGCCAGCCGCGCGCTGGATCGACAGGTGCGCGAGTTCGGAGGCGAGGATTCGCGGCCGCCGGCGCGTTGGCCCGATCCCGTTCTCGAACGACGCGCCAAGGCTGGATTGCTCGCGTGCGAGCAGAAGGGCCAGCAAATTCGACTGAGTGCTTCCCGGGGTGAGCACGCCGTCGCCGCCGGAATGGCCGAGAAGGTTCCACAGCGCAGCGATCAGTTCCCGTTCGAGAGCGATTCCCGACGGGCCGCTTTCCCAGGCGTCCACCGACTGGCCGGTCACCCCGGCCGCGAAATCGGCGACGGCGGCGATGGCCAGCACTGGCGCCTGGAGATTCGCGGCCACGGTATCGGCGGTCAGATCGACGATGCCGGCGACGAATCCGCGCAGAAGCTCCGGCCAGTCCCTGCCGCCCCGCCCGCGGTCCGGAAGGATTCCGCCGGCGAGCACCGCCGCGACGACGTCGTCGACCTGGCCGGGACGGCCCGCAGGCAAGGCGGTTTCCCGGTCGCGCATTCCTTTGCGGATCTGCTCGACGGCGGCGACTGCGAGATCGGAAACGGCGGTCAGGCCGACGTCGCTCGCAGCGAGCGACGATTCTTCGGAGCGGGCCGAAAACATCGGTCCGGGCATCGAAATTCCTCCACTTGCGCCAACTCGGATCACGACCGCGGCAACAGGCGGTCCGCGATGTCCGCGAACGCACCTCGCCGCAGGAACGCAGTTGCCTTCCCCGGAACGCGCACTCACGAGCCCCGGCTGCGCAACCTTGTGCGACTCAGCGCTAGATCACGCCTGCCCGCATCGCGTAGGCCACTGCCTGCGGCCTGTTGCGCAAGTTCAGCCGGTTCGTGATGGCGTAGATGATGTTCTTTACGGTCCGCTCCGAATAGCTCAGCTCGACCGCGATCTCGGCAGTGTCGAAGCCGTCCGCCATCAGCCGCAGCACATCGACCTCGCGCGGTGCCAGCCTGGACGAGCTCAGTCCTTGTGGAGCAAGGACTTCGCGATGCAGCCGCTCGGTGTCCTCCAACAGTTGCGCGAGAAGCTTCGGCGGGAGATGCGCACCGTCCGCCGCGGCCGAACGGACACACTGCGCCAAGCGGTCTTCGACGGTGGCCGCGGCGCGCGAGAGGATGGCGACGGTCTGGCATTCGACTGCCACGACCAGTTCGACCTCCCGGACTTCGTTGGCGATCAGCACGATCGGCTTGTCCAGTTCGTCGGCGGTCCGGCGCAGCAGATCGACTTGCTCGGCGGAAAACCGGTCCATCGCCAGCACCACGACGTCGACCGCGTCCCGTTGTGGCTGCTCGACGACGTCGATGCCCGTGTCGGCGTCCAATTGGCCGGCCACCCCGGCCACCGTCAGCGCGTCCAGACCACGGATGGTCACGCGAACTTTGTCCATGATGGCCTCCACATCAAACTCGGTTGCACCGATTCTCGGAGACCCGTCTTCACGCCGTCTCCACGTCCGGCCTTCGGCGCCCCGAAGCGGGCCTGGACCTGCTGAAATCGGGGCCATCCCGGCGTTTGTTCACTATCGGCGACGTGCCCGTCCGGGCCGACGTCGCTGGCCACGCGTACCCGTACTCGGCGGTAGCCCTGCCGGAAAGAGCCTGGCCGGCACATCGTTGGCGGCATGCCTTCCCCGGGGAACGGCGCTACCAGAGATGAAGTGACCACAATGGACCCAATGGACCCCGCAACGCTCAATCACCGGGAATACGCCATCCTGTGCGCAGTCGCCGAGGGCCGGGCCGAAATGCTGGTCGGCTGCGAGCCCGGCCTGACCGTCGACGGCGGCTGGTGCGACCGCGCCGCCGTCTCCGTCCTCGTGGCGGAACAGTGGATCGCCCCCGTCCGGCCCGCCCCGGTCGGCGAGCGCGTGCCGGCCCAACTCACCGGACCGGCCCGCGACGCGCTCGACCGCTGCCGCCCGAAGACGGCGTGAGCCCGCTGCCGCCCCTCGGGAACCTGCGGTTGAAGACCGGATTTCGCGAACCTGTCCGCGGTGCGAACCGGCACTGCCCAGCGCCGTCGACCTCGTTCGCGGCCGACTCTCCGGCCGCACGGCACCGACCGGGTCCAAGCAAGCACCAGTCGGCCGGAGCAGCAAGCCGGCCAACCGACTGGACGTCATCGAACGGGCGGTGGAGCGGGTTTCGGGCACGGCAGGTCGCCCAGCATGCTCGCCGAGGACGGCGCGCTGTCCGCGAAGGACCGTCGACGACCCCTGCGAATGCCCGTTCGCGGACCTGAAACCCGATGGGCGGGCCGCACGAGCCGTGAACCCGGTATCTTTCAGGCAACCGCTAAAGACTTTCGGCTTCCTTCTTCATGATCAGGTCGACGCCGGTATAGCCGCCGTCGACCAGATAGTTGGCACCGGACACGAACGACGAGGCGTCACTCAGCAGGAACTTGATCACCTCGGCGATCTCCTCCGGCCGGGCGTTCCGGCCGAGCGGGGTCAGCTGGCCGGCCTCTATCGACGGCTCTGTCGACATGCCGGTGTCCGCCCACCCCGGCGAGACGGCGTTGACCCGGATCCCGGCCGGCCCGAGCACATTGGCGAGGCTCCGCGTGAGGTTGATCAATGCGGCTTTGCTCGCGGAATAGGACATCGATGCATACGTCCCGATCATCCCGTCCTTGCTGGCAAGGTTGACGATCGAGCCTCCCGGCGGCATCGACTTGGTCAAAGTGGTCGTCACCGACAGCACGGCGCGCAGGTTGATGTCGAAAACCCGGTCCCACGACTCCAACGTGAACTCGCCCCAGCGCTCGAATTCGATCGCCCCGGCGTTGTTCACGATGCCGTTGAACGGCCCGGACGCCGCGAGGTCGGCGAGCACTCGCGCGGTTTCCGCACGGTCCGCGAAATCGACCCGCACCATTTCGACGACGCCGAGGCCGGTCAACTCCGCGGCTTCTTGGTTTCCGCTGTTGTACGTGCCGACAACGGACACTCCTTCTCGCACCAGCAGTTCGGCCACCGCCCGGCCGATTCCCCGCGACGCACCGGTCACCAGCACGCGACCACCGCTGAACTCCACCTGTCCCACCTACCCTTTCACCTGATACAGCTCGGACTTCCGGCACAGCACCATGGACTCGTCGGCGTGCAGCCACGTCTTGATCCGGGCAAGCGCGTCGTCTACGGCTGGCAAGGACACGTCACGATGCGTCACAAACCGCAGCCGGCCGGCGATCTCCGAAGCAAGCACCCCGTACCGGGACAGGCGTGCGATGGCCGACGTTGCGTCCGGCACCTCCGCCAGCACGATGTTCGTCTCCGGCTGGTTCACCTGCCATCCCAGCTCGGCCAGGCCGCTGGCCAGCCTGCGCGCCTTCTCGTGGTCTTCCGCGAGCTGCTCGATCCGGTCCAGCGCGACAAGCCCGGCAGCGGCCAGGATGCCGCCCTGCCGGACTCCCCCGCCGAGCATCTGCCGCGCACGCCGCGCACGCCGGATGAAGTCCTCGCTGCCGGCCAGCACCGAACCGACCGGTGCGCCCAGCCCTTTCGACAGGCAGACCTGCACCGAATCCACGCCGCCGGTCAAGGCCGCCGGCGGCACGCCGAGTGCCACCGCGGCATTCCACAGCCGAGCGCCGTCGAGATGAACCCGGAGCCCGCATTCCCGGGCGACGTCCGTCAACTCCGCCTGTTCAGCGGGTGGCATGACCGCACCGCCCGCCGCGTTGTGCGTGTTCTCCAAACAGAGCAACGTGACGTCGAGCTCGTTGTAGTCGGCCCGTCGCGGCGGGCAGATGGCCCGGACCGAAGCCGGACTCGGCCGGCCCGGGCCGGCGTCGTGGGCGAGCGGCATCGGCATTCCCCCGGCGAAAGAAGCGGCGGTGCCGAGCTCGTCGACCAGGATGTGCACGTCCCGTGGCGCCAGGAAAGCGTCGCCCCGCCGGAGATGAAGCATCATCGCGACCAGATTGGCCATCGTGCCGCTCGGCATCCAGAGCGCCGCGGGCAAGCCGAGCAACGACGCGACCGTCCGTTCGAGCTCGGCCATCGTCGGGTCGGCGTCGAGAACGTTGTCCCCGACGACGGCGTGTGCCATGGCGTTGCGCATCCGGCGGTCCGGCGCAGTGACCGTGTCGGACCGGAGATCGATGGTCTCGCTGTGCGGATTGTCCATCGCTACCCGATCACTCGTGATCGCACGTCGCGCGTGCGATGGCTGTTCCGGAGATCGCGGGTCAGATTGATCCGCTTGAGCCAGCGGTCCTGGCCGTCGAAACGCGCGGCGAACGCCCGACGGCCGTGCACCACCCGGTAGTTGTCGACAAATGCCAGGTCGCCCGGCTTCAGCACAACTCCCGTGGCGGCCGCGCGCAAACTGTCCTCCGTTTCGCCGATCGCGGCACTGGCTGCGTCGTCCAGTCCGGACATGAACTCGGCGTCGAACCGCAGATAGGGCTGAGCAGCCGGGCCGAAGAGCACCGGCCCTGTGCTCGGCCGCGCGGCGGTGCCGGTGTGCGAATCGTCCGGGTGGAACCGAAACCGGTCCTGGCGCAGCAACTGTCGAGTCTCGGGCGAAAGCACCGCATCGTCGATCCGCGAGACCGAGGTGGCTACCGCGTCCGGATTCCGGAGACAGAAAAGCGAGACATAGTCGGCGCGGCAGGGATGATGGACGTCCTCGGTGTGCAGCGAGAGCGCGGTCAGGCTGCTGGCGCTGGTTTTGGAGTTCGCCGCCTGCGGGGCCGGGCACACGTCGTGCACGAGCCGACCGTTCTGCTGGGTTGACCAGCAGAACGGATCTCCGACCAGCGAGCCGCAGAGCAGCAGCACCAGTTCCTCGCGCAGCCCGGCACCGGTTCGCTCAGCGGCCGCCCAGTTCTCCGGCGTCGGCGGCAGATCGGTGCTCACCGGCAGCCCGGAGACCAGGAAGACCTCAGACTCTCGCTGCCGGGCCCTGACGAGAAACTGCCGCAGCCGCAGCGGCAGCCCCTCTGCCGCGGGCCTGACCTCCTCCGCGAGACTGCCAGCGTCTCGCGATCGGGCCACGCCGAGCAACTGATCGAGGAGGCGTTCGACTTCTCCGGCCTCGGCGGGAGCAAGGACGATTCGCTCGACGTCCGTGCCTGCCCGCGACGAGGTGCCGGAACTTTCCGTTGTCCGACCGACTGTCATTGTCATGCGCCAAACTGTCGGTCACCGCCGACCGGTTGCGTAGCGCTTCGGAGCCGTTCGAGCAGGAATGCCAGCCCCTTCCGACTTTCACGTTCCGGACGCGAGTAACCCGTCTCAGTGTCCTTTCCGGACTCAACGACTTCCCCTTCCGTGGCACCAGTGTGATTCAGCGGCAGTTCGGGCAGAGTCGGCATCCGGACGGCTCTTCGTGCTGCGTACCGCCGTCCTGGGCACATACGCTTCCAGCCGGCAATGATTGCCCGCACAACGCGCGGGTCTCGTCAGCGTCGCCCGAGAGGCCGGTAGCACACATGGGAACCGTAATCGCGACCAGTGCGACGCGGACGCACGCCGCGCCCTGCCCGTGCCCCGTCCCGGGATGCGCCTGGCGGGGCATCTGCCCGGATCACGATCCACGAGCCGAGACCGAGCCGGACGCCGACCTAAACCGGCTGATGCGGATGCGCCCGTTCGGTGCCGGCCGCAAACGGCAACGTGCGGCAGCCCGCTACGAGACCCGGTATCTGGTGAAATCCGCAGTCTCGGTCACCAGCATCGCCGAGCGGCGCGAGAACCCGGTAGCGCCGGTCCGACAGGGAAGCCGGATAGTGCATCCTGATCCATTCGCCTATCTGCACGACCGGTATTCGAACCGGCCTCAAGCCGGTCGTCCAACGACGACCGGCACCGACGAGGAAACCGAGACCCGGCCGGCGGATCCCGCCGCCGGCGAGCCCACCTCGCCACCGCCCGTTCCTGTCGCCGACGAGGCGGATCCGGCGGAGACCACCGCGCCCACGCCTGCGACGCTGGCGAGTCTCCTGAGGGCGAAATCCACGCCGCCGGTCCCGGCGGCCGCGACGGCGTCCCAGTCAGCAGCCGGGGACGCGCTGCCCGCCGCGCGCCGTCGTCGGGGCCGGCGGGTGAGCGTTTCCCCCGCGGCAGCCCGGTCGACGCGGCGGGCACGCCGCCGGCAGCCTGGCCGCGCAGCGGACTGATCCGAGGGTCGTGTTCCGTTGCGATCGCAGGGGATTGCCTCCCTGTGATCGAACACCTTCGCGGCGGTTCGCTGACCCGCCGGTCACACGGCGGACCGCCACGAACGGACGCATGTGAACTGCCCGTTCAGTCCGGCCCCCGGCAGATCAGCGAACCCCGTTTCTCGCATGAGCACAGACTCCGGACGCGATCGCTCGGCTGCTGCCCCTTCGGACCTGCGCCGTCGAGTCCATCCGAACCACCAGGCCCGGGCCTAGCGCCGCTTGTCTGCGCGGCAGATCCCGCTGCGCCCGTCTGCCGCGCACCACACACGATGACCGCACGAACATCCGGCGACTGCCGCCGCCCGGCCGGCGACTCCGCCGAATCCAAGCGTCTGAATCGTGCACTACGGACAGCACACCGAGCGTCCGCACGCAAGCGGGGCGGAGGCCTGGTGTGCTGTTCCGTTGGCTCGGACTGGTCCGCCGCACAGCGGTGCTCTGGAATCTCCGCCCGCCGGCAGGTGCGGCAATGCGCGGATTGCGGACCTTCCCACGCATGGCTCCGCCGAACTGCGCCGTCGCGGATCGCGACAACACGCAGCAATTCGGACCGAATCGAAAGAGTGAATCTTCAAACAAGTCATGTCACCGGAAATCAGCTTGCGCCCGGCAAGCAGATCGCATGCCGTTTCAGACCGGGTCACGCAGACGCTGAGCCGCCCTCCGAGCCAGGCCATTAAAGGTCCGGCCCGCCCCTCCCCCGCCGTAACAGTGAGGCCCGTCCGCGATCGCCCGGGAAATGTTATCGGAGGGCAAACTCACCCCTCCTGAGCACGCCGAATCCGTCACCCCACCGGACGGCAAAGAGGATATTTCGCCCGTCCGGAGCCAGCAAGTACGACGCCTGCCGCGGCACGTTTCCCGCGCGAGGCGCGCGAACAGGTTCCATTGCCGACCGGTCCGACCAGACCGCCGCGCGCCATCCGCAGCGGCTACCCGGCGAGCCGCGCCGCCAACTCCTTGAGGACGGATTCGAGCTCGCCCGCCAGCGCGCCGCCGTCTTCCGGCCCGGCCGGCGACGCCGGCCGGAAGACGACCAGCTCACCGCCGGGATTCTGGCGTTCCTCGGCGAGGAGCACTGCTTCCTGCTCATTGATGATCCGGTTCAGGACGTCGTTGACGTCGCGGAAAGTGTCGCTCATGTGCTCGCCCTCCATATACTGTCCGGCTTGTTCTGTCCTCAAGTATCAACGGCCGTTCTTCATGTCTTCTCCATCGCATGACCGGGCCGCGGCAGCCTCCGCGACGGCGACATGCGAGAAGCGCACACTGATCGGCCGACGGGCAACCGGTCCCGCGGCCGCGCTGGGACCACCGGCGCCGCGAGCAGCCCTGCCCGGTTCGGAGAATTCCGGACAGGACGAAAGCCGACCGTTTTTCAGCTTTTGCCGCTCATTTGAGCGCCAGTGATTTTTTCGTGCTCGTCGCCATTCGCCGCAGCCGCGCGACAACCAGTTAGACATTCACGAATGCGGACAAAGAGTTGAAATTTCCCCAATCGCCACGGGCAGGCTGACGTGGCGTCAATGACCGGACGCATTCAGCGAGCCGCGCGCACTTCCGTGCGCTAAAGTAACCGCCGAGCTGCGCTAGAGTGAGCAAATGTTGATCTGCGTAACGAAGGGCTGCAGTCGCGCCGGCGCCGCCAGCGCGGGAGACAAATCGATCTCCGGCATCACGAGCGTGACGCCGGCGTGACGGCAATTCGGGACGAAGCGCATGCCAGCGAAGAGCGAACCGGCACTCCGTGTTCAACTGCTCGGCCCGGTCCGGGCGTGGCTCGATGACAGCGAGCTCGATCTCGGCGGTGCCCGGCAGCGGCTCGTGTTCGCGATCCTCGCGCTGAGCGCGGGCCAGGCGGTGTCCCGCGAGGAACTGGTCGACGGCGTGTGGGGCGAGAAGCCCCCAGCCAAGGCGGCGGGCATCCTCCACACCTACATCTGGGGCCTGCGGCAAGTCCTGGAACCGCGGCGCCGTAAGGAAGATCCGCCAGCGGTGCTGATCTCGCCAGGTTCGGGCTACGCATTGCAGTTCGCCGCGGACCAGCTCGACGCGCAGCGTTTCGGCCGGCACCAGGACGCCGCTCAACGGCACTGGCAGCGCGGCGCACTGCAGCCGGCCATGAGCGAGCTCGAGGCCGCTTTGTCGTTGTGGCAAGGAGAGGCGCTCGCCGGCCTGACCGGTACCGTCGTGGACTTGCACCGGACCCGGCTCGCCGAGTCGAGGCTGGCCGCGCTCGAACGGCTGGCGGAAATGAAAATCCTCGTCGGCGACGACGACGGAGCGATCGCCGGCCTGCGCAGCCTGGTCGCGGACCATCCGCTCCGGGAGAAGCCGTTGGCGCTCCTCATGACCGCGCTCTATCGCGCGGGCCGCCGGGACGAAGCCCTCGATGCCTATTCCGGCGCGGCACACCGGCTGGACGCCGAGCTCGGCATCGAACCGGCGGCGGCGGTCCAGCGGGTCCACGCGCAGATCATCGGCGGCGAACCGATCGCACTCCAGAACCGCGGCACCGTCGTGGCCGCCCAGGTGCCGGGCGAGACTGGGAGCGGTTCCGCCCGGCCGTGGTCCGCTGTCCCGCCAGCACCTCCCGTTCTGATCGGCAGGAAGGCAGAAGTGGCATGGCTGCACGCGCTCGCCGACGGCCTGGAGCACGGCCGGGGCGGCTGCGGCTGGGTCGAGGGGGTACCGGGCATCGGCAAGTCGGCACTGCTCGCCGCCGCTTTCACCGGACGCCGGGCGGTCTGGATCGCCGGCGAAGAAATGGGCCGGCACGCCCCGCCCGACCGGTCGAGCGCGCACGACCAGCGGCTGGCCGGTGTCGATCGCATGCTCGCTCTCGTCGAGCAGCTGTGCGCCGAGGGTCCGCTGGTCGTCGTGGTCGACGACCTCCAGCGCGCCGACGAGACCGGCGAGCTGCTCTGGAGCCGGCTCACCCGGCTCACCCGGAGGCTCCCGTTGGTCCTGGTCGGTGCCTGCCGAACGTTTCCGCGCACCGCCGGGATCGAGCTGTCCCGGGACGCGATCAGCGCCGCCGGCGGCCGGACGATCGCGCTCGGCCCGCTGACCGCCGAAGAAGTCGGCGAGCTCGCCGCCCGCCGGCTCGGCTCCCCGGCATCGTCCGTGCTCGGCGAATATCTGGACGGCGCTCTCGGAAATCCGTTGTATGTCAACGAACTGGTGGACAGATTCCGCCGGGTCGGCAGGCCGGAGACAGGTGCGGTGACCTCCGAGCCCGACGACCGCCTCCGCGCGGATCTGCGGGCGGCTCTGGCCGACACCGTCGCCCGCCGCCTCGGCTTCCTCACCCCAGCCACCCGGAAGATGCTCGAGTGGGCGGCGTTGCTCGGCACCCGATTCGATCTCGGCGACGCGGCCGTCGTCGTGCACTCCTCCCCGGCAGACCTCATCCCAGCGGTCGAGGAGGCGACAGCGATGGGAATGCTGGTGGACACCGACCGCGGGCTCGACTTCCGCAGCGACGCGGTGCGGCGCGCGCTCTGCGAGGACCAGGAGTCGGCGGTGCGGGTCGCGAGGCACCGCGCGGCCGCCGAAACGCTGGCGTCGTCCGGAGCGCCGGTCGAGCAGGTGGCCGCGCAGTTGCTCGGGGCCGCACCGGAATTCGATCCGTGGGTGGTCCGGTGGCTGCTCGCCAACAGCGACGCGGTGGGCACCCGCGACCCGTTCCTGACAGTCGACCTGCTGGAACGCGTCATGGCCGCGAACCGGATCAGTGACGGCGACCGGGAACGGCTGGCCGTCCACCGGGCGCGCTGGCTGTTCTACTTGGGACGACGGCCCGAGGCCGAGGCCCGTGCCGTGCTCTCGACCACCACCGACGCCGAGCATGCCGCCGAGATGCGCTGGATCGTCTCCCAGCTCATCCACGACGGAGGCCAGTTCCGGGCGGCGCTCACCGACCTCGAGGACGCCGAGCGCAACCCCGAAGTCCCGGACTTCTGGAAAGCGCGCTACAAGAGCCTGCGTGCCCGTTTCGAGCGGACCGGGCTCGACGATCTGGAAACCTCGTCCCGCACCGCGCTGGCGGTGCTGGACCAGCTGTCCGGCCCGGCCGACCCGGTGGCGCTTTCGGAGGCGTGCCAGGAACTCTGGTACGTCGAAACGGTGCGGCGCGACCACGTCGCGGCGCTGGCTCACGTGGACCGCGCGCTCGCCGCGACCGTCGGCGTTCCTAATCTCGCCCGGTGGCAGCTGCACCTGCTCGACAACCGCGCGTTCAGCCTGCAGAACCTCGATCGTCTCGACGAGGCGTCCGAAGCGCTGGCCCGGATGCGAACGCTGTCGAACCACGTCCGGCCCCGGGCTAGCCGGCATCACGTGGCGACCGCGGTGCACTGTTACTGGCTCGGCCGCTGGGACGAGGCGCTGGCCGAACTCGACCTGATCGCGCAGTCCGCAAACCGGGCCGAATTCTTCGATCTGCGCCCGCAAACGCCGCTGCTGCAATACGGCATCGCGGCGATCATCGCCGCGCAGCGCGGCGACGCGAGGACGTTGCGCACGCAACTGAAGGCGGCCGACGCCCATCCGATCCTGACCCTGGGCGACATGGAGAACAGCGACTTCTCGGTCGTGGCCCGCGCCATCGACGCCGGCCGGACCGGCGGCCCGGATGCCGAACTGGCGCACCTCGACGTCCTGCTGGACCTGGACTACGGCCACACCACGCTCCGGCACCAGTGGACGCCGATGATCGTCCGCCTCGCCCTGGCCGCGGGCGATCGCGCCCGGGTCAAGGCCGCGCTCGACGTCAGCGAAGCCGAGGCCGTCCGCGAAACTCCGCCGGCCCGCGCGAGCACCGCCCTGACCTGGTGTCGCGGCCTGGTCGGCGACGACCCGTCCGCTCTGCTGGCGATCGCGCACCGGCACGGCGACGTCGGCCGTCCGGTCGAGATGGCGGCGGCGCTCACCGACGCGGCGGCGGCGCTGGCCCGGCACGGCGAGAGCGAACGCGCGCACCACACCTTCGGCAAAGCTCTGATGCTGCTGACCGAATTGGGCGCCGCGGCCGAGATCGACCGCGCAGTCGGGCGGATGAACGACCTCGGCGTCCGGCTCCAGGACGTCGCCGACAGCCCGCTGGTGACCGGCTGGCATTCGCTGTCAGACCTTGAACGACGTGTCGCGGAGCTGGCCGCGGCGGGAATGGCGAACGTCGAGATCGCCGTCGAGTTGACGATGTCCCGGCGCGAAGTACATTCACACCTGTCCCGCGCTCTGCAGAAACTCGAAGCCGGTTCACGAGAGGAGCTCGCGGAAATGATCACTTCTGCCGTGGACCGGTCCGAGCCGGGCGACACCGCCGAAGCCGGCGGACGATGACGAGGTGCCAGGCACGATCGTGAACGACGGACAACAGAATGCGGCGACTTCCGGTCCCGAGCCGTTGCGGGTCGAGGTCCTCGGCCCGATACGAGCCTGGCGCGGCGAAGCGGAGATCCGGCTGGGCCCTACACGCCAGCGGGCCTTGTTCGCGGTGCTGGCCATGCGGCACGACCACGTGGTCAGCCGGAGCGAACTGGTCAACGCGGTGTGGGGCCACGACGCGCCGACCACCGCTGAGGGCAGTGTCTACACCTACGTGTCCGGCTTGCGCCAGGCCTTGGAACCGGACCGCCCACGGCGTGCCGCGAGCACGCTGCTCCTTTCCGAGGGAACCGGATACCGGCTGCGGCTGGGCATGGACGCGCTCGACGTCCCCGGGTTCGAGACGTTCGGCGCCGCCGCCGCCGCGGCGCTGGCCGACGGCGACGCCGACCGCGCCATCGAGGCCGCGGACCGCGCGCTGACGCTGTGGCGCGGCGAGCCCCTGTCCGGTCTCCCCGGGCCGTTCGCGGCCGGCCTCCGAGACCGCCTCGGCGAAGCGCGCCTCGGCTTGCTGGAAACCCGCGCCGCCGCTGATCTGCTCGCCGGGCGGCACGCCGAAATCGTGGCCGAACTGGGCACCCTCGCCGCCCGGAATCCGCTTCACGAAGGATTGCGCGGCCTGCTGATGACCGCGCTGTACCGGTGCGACCGGCAAGCGGACGCGCTCGATCAGTTCCGCCAGTTCCGGCAGGTGCTGGCCGCCGAACTCGGCGCGCAGCCCGGACCGCGGATCGTCGACATCCACCGGCGGGTCCTCGCCAACGACTTGCCGGCCGCCGCGCCCGCACCGAAGCCGTCGACGGCGGTCGGGCCGCGGTGGTCGACGGTTCCGCGCCCTCGGTCCTCCGGCCTGGTCGGCCGCGGACGCGAACTGGCGGTCCTTCGCAACGCCGCGTCGGCGCTGTCGGACGGCCACGGCTGCCTGGTGTGGCTGGACGGCGAACCGGGAATCGGCAAGTCCGAGCTGCTGACCGCCGGGCTCGGCGGCCTCGACCCGGAGGCCGTCCAGCTGTGCTGGGGATCCGGCGACGAGCTCGCCCAGCGGTTCCCGTTGCGGGCCATGCTCGAGTGCCTCGGCGTCGAACCGGGATCGCCGGACGCCCGGCGGGCGCGGCTGGCCGAGCTCGCGCAGCGTCTGTCGGACGGGCAGGACCCGCTCGGCGGCGACAACACCCTCGGCGTCGTCGACGGGCTGGTCGACCTGGTGCGGCGGATGTGCGCCGACGGACCGGTCGCGCTGATCGTCGACGACATGCATTGGGTGGACGAGGCGAGCCTGCTGGTGTGGAACCGGCTCGCCCGGTCGGTGCCGCAGCTCCCGCTGCTGCTGGTGGGCGCGTGCCGGCCGCTGCCCCGGACGGCCACCCTCACCGCGCTCCGCAACACCGTCGTCAGCCAGTCCGGCGCATTGGTCGAAATCGGCAGGCTTCCCGAGGTCGAGGTCAAGAACCTGATCACGACGATCGTCTCCGCCGCGCCCGGGCCCACCCTGCTGAGCCTCGCCGACCGGGCGGCCGGGAATCCGCTCTATCTCCGCGAGCTGATGGACTCGCTGATGCGGGACCGGGCAGTGCTCGTGGCGGCCGGGACGGCCGAGGCGAGCGCCTGGACCGAAGTGACCGCTCCGACCTCGCTCGCTTCGGCGCTCACCCACCGGCTCCGCTTCCTGCCGATCGGGGCGCTGGCCATACTGCGGCACGCGGCACTGCTCGGAACGGACTTCCGGCTCGAAGACCTTTCGGTCATTTTCGCGCAGCCGCCCGGCGAACTGCTCCCTTCGATCGAGGAGGCGATCGTCGCCGGTGTGCTGCTGGCCGACGGCGACCGGCTGTCCTTCCGCCACCCGTTGATCCGGGAAGCGCTCTACGACGGGATGGCGCAAGCGGTCCGGGCCGTGCTGCACCGGCAGGCCGCCCAGCGGCTGAGCGACGCGGGGGCTTCGATCGACACCGTCGCCCGGCAGCTCACCGCGGTGCCGTTCACCGCGGACTCGTGGGCGATCGGCTGGGTATTCCAGCACGGGGAGAAGATCGCGAACCGGGCTCCCGACGTCGGCGTGGAGCTGTTCCGCCGAGTGGTCGAAGCCTGCGATCCGGACGATCCGCGCTGCGAGCAGCTCACTGCCCGGCTCGCGCGCGTCCTGTACTGGCTGGGCGAGTCCCCAGAGGGTGAAGTCCGGTCCGTGCTCGCCTCGACCGTCGACCCGGATCTGGCCGGCGAGATGCGCTGGATCCTCGGCTGTATCCACTACCGGCGCGGAATGGATCGGCAAGGCGTGGAAGCGTTGCGCGAGGCGGCGAACGCGCCGAGCGTATCGGCCGTCTGGCGAGCCCGCTGCCGCGCGTTGCTCGCCGGACGGGAGGCACTCGGGCTCGGCGAACGCGACGCGGCCGAAGCCAATGCTTGGCGCGCCATCCGGGAGGCGGAGAAAGCGGGCGACCTCTTCGCCAAAGGCTACGCGCTGGAGAACCTCTGGCTGTTCCGGTCCATCGACCGGGACCACGCCGACGGTCTGCGGCTGGTAGACGAAGCGCTGCGGTCCTTGGAGATCGCGTCCGGAGACCACGACGTCGACTCGACCGTCGCGCATCTGAGCCTGAGCCTGCTGGACAACCGGGTGTTCAGCCTGCAGAACCTCGACCGGCTCGGACAAGCCGACGAAACGCTGCGCACCGCAGAGGAATTCGTCCGGCGGCATCAGCTTCCGGGCGGGCTGGCGGCCTCGTCCGCCGTCAACCACTACTGGTCCGGCCGGTGGGACGCGGCGATGGCCGTACTGGCCGCGTCCGTCGACGCGCGCGGGCTGGACATGGCCTTTCGCGGTCTGCGCGAAAGCGGTCCGATGATGTTGCTGCTGCACGGCGTCGCCGCGCTGATCGGCGCGCTCCGCGACGACAGCGAAGTGGTCAGCGCCCACCTCGCCGCGGCAGACGAGATCCCTATGCTGACTTCGGCCGACCGGGAGAGTTGCGACTTCCTCATCATTGCCGAGGCTCTGGCGGCCGAGCGGGAAGGCCGCGGCGAGGCGTCGCTGATGGCGCTCGCGCCGGTCATCGACGAGCGATACGCACCGATGATGCTCCGGCACCAGTGGCTGCCGGACGCGGTGCGGATCGGGTTGCAGCTTGGCGAGACCGCGACCGTGAAGCGTGCGCTGGAGATGTGCGAAACCGAAGCGAGCCGGGAAGTCTACCCGGCGCGGGCCGCGGCGGCGGCGGCCCGTTGCCGGGCAATGGTCCACAACGATCCTGACGCGACGATCGCAGTCGCCCGGCATTACGAGCAGGCCGGCAGGCAGGTCGAAATGGCGCAGGCGCTCGAAGACGCCGCCGTCCAGCTCGCCCGCGCGGACCGCGGCGAGGAGGCGTGCGCCGTCGCGGGCAAGGCGATCCGGACGTACCACCGTCTGGGCGCGAAGTGGGCGATCCGGCGTGCCAAGGAACGAATCGACGCGGCGTCGCATGGTGTCTGATGCGATCCCGTGGCTCGCCGGCCGATGACTCGCGAGGCGAGGCCGTCGGCCGGTCGTCCGGGGGTACCATCGGAGGAACCGGCAGCGCGCCTGAAGCCGACCTCGAACCAGATTCCGGCTGTTCCGGTTGCAACGAACCGCGGCGCTTCCCGAGGAGCTGCGCCCGCTGTTTTCGGTCCCCACTGCTACCCCGCGAGCGGAACATGAGAACAACGATCCCGATCGGTCACGCGGTCTCGAACGCTCATTCCCCGCGATTGGCGGTGCCGGCCGCCCGACCGCGCGCCGCGATCCGGGAGGCCCGGCATGGCTGAGCCCGGCGCGCTCTCCCTCCAGGTCCTCGGATCGGTGCAGGCGTGGCGGGGAACCCACGAGGTCCCGCTCGGCCCGGCCCGGCAGCGAGCCGTGTTCGTCATGCTGGCGCTGAACAACGGACGGCAAGTCGGCCGGCACGAGCTGATCGCGGCGGTGTGGGGCGACGACCCGCCGTCGAGCGTGAACGGCAATATCCACACCTATCTCTCCGGCCTGCGGCGAACACTGGAACCGGACCGGCCCCGCCGCGCCGCGGGCACCTTGCTGACAAGCGAATCCGGCCGGTACGGCCTGCGGATCAGCGGCGAGAACATCGACGCGGTCCGGTTCGAGCGGCTGATCGTGGCGATGCAGGCAGCGACAGATCCGGCGGACGTCGCCGCAGCCGCGCACGAAGCGCTTGCCCTATGGCGGGGCGACCCGCTGTCCGGCCTGCCCGGGCCGTTCGCCGAACGGGAACGCGATCGGCTGGCGGATCTGCGGCTCTCCGCGCTGGAACACCAGGCCCGTGCGGGGCTGGATCTCGGCCGCCACCGCGAGCTCGCCCCGGAGCTCGCCGCGCTGGTGCGAGAGCATCCGCTGCAGGAATCGCTGCACGCGTCACTGATGCTGGCGCTCTACCGCAGCGGCCAGCATGCCGAAGCGCTCGAGGTGTTCCAGAACGCGCGGCGGACGCTCGTCCGGGAACTCGGCGTCGAGCCTGGACCCGAATTGAAGGAGCTGCAGGCCCGGATCCTGGACCAGGACCCGGATCTGGCGGCCGCCCGGCCGGCCGGCGCCCCGCGGCGGCCGATGCCGCTGGACGCGGTGCCCCCGAACGTCAAGCACGAACTAGCCCAGCCGGAACCGCTTCTCGGGCGCGCCGCGGAGTTGGCGCTGCTGCGCAGGCTGGTCGACGACGTCCGGGACGGCCGGGGCGGGGCGGCGTGGGTCGAAGGCGACATGGGCATCGGCAAATCCACCCTGCTAGCGGCGGCGCTCGCCGACGTCCGCGGCACCGGCGGGCAGCTGGGATGGGCGGTCTCCGACGAGTTGCGGGCGCGAGTGCCGTTGCGGGTGGTACTGGACTGCCTGGGAATCGACTCGGCTTCGCCCGACCCGGCCCGGTCGGCACTCGCCGGCGAACTGTTCCCGGCGGAAAAAAACGGCGGGCTGTGGGGGGAAACCGATTCCGGCCTAACCGCTGTCGGCCGGCTGCTGACGCTAGTCGACGAACTGTGCGCACAGGCCCCGGTAGTCCTGGTCATGGACGACATCCAGTGGGCGGACGAGATGAGCGTCCAGTTCTGGCGACGGCTGTACGCCGCAACCCGTCAGCTGCCGCTTCTGCTCGTGGCAGCCGCCCGACCCGCCCCGCGCAGCAATCAGCTGGCCCGGCTGCGCCACGATCTGGAGACCCGCGGCGGGCAGATCCTCTCCCTGCAGCCGCTGACCGATTCCGAAGCGGTACGGCTGCAGGAGTCGGTTCTCGGCGCGTCCGTCGGCCCAGCCTTGCGCGAACTGGTCGCGGAAGCCTACGGAAGTCCGTTGTACATCAAGGAACTCACCGACGCGGTGCGCCGGGAGAACACGCTGGTGTCCGCAGACGGGGTGGTGGATTTGGCGAGCACCGCGAGTTTCTCCGCGCCCGGTTCGCTCGCCGCCACGCTCCGCCGCCGCTTGCAGTCCTTGCCCGGCGAGGTGCAGGAGACGCTCAAGGTCGCGGCGTTGCTCGGTACCGAGTTCACCGTGACCGAACTCGCCGCGGTGATCGGCAAGAGCCCGCTGGAGCTGGTCACGTTGCTGGAGGACAGCGTGCGCGCCAACCTGCTGGTGGACTCGGGTACGAAGCTCGCTTTCCGGCACGCCGCGCTGTGGCACACTTTCTACCACTGGAATCCGGCGCAAGCGCATCCCCGGCTGCACCGGAAAGCCGCCGAAGCGCTGGCCGGGATCGGCGCGCCGGTAACCGGCATCGCCGAGCAGCTGGCGATGGCGAATGTGATGGACCAGTGGGCGCTCTCCTGGCTGGCCGATCATCACGAACCTCTGGCCAGCCGCGCCCCGCAGCTCTCCGCCGATCTGATGTCGATGGCGCTCGACGAGTGCCCGCCGGAGGATCCGAACTGGGAGGTGCTGGCTGCTGCGACGGTCAAAGTGCTCTTCCGGCTCGACCGGGATCCCATCGAACTCGCGAAGAAAACCCTTGCCGTCGCGAAAGATCCGTACCGTGCGGCGGAGACCCGGCAACTGCTGTCGGTGATGCATGTCCGGCACGGCGAAACCGCCGAAGCGGTCGCCATGCTCGACGCGGCCGCCGGCGACGAGGAAGTTCCGGACCTATGGCGCCGCCGGCACAAGCATCTGCTCGCCAATTTCCGCCGCGGCGGCCTCTACGACTTGGACACTGCGGAGTCCTCGGCGAAGCGGGCCCTCGACGCGGCCGCGGGCGACGAATACCTGACCGCGCACGCACTTCAGACGCTGTGGCTGGTCTCCTCGGTGCGGCGCGACCACGAGGCCGCCCTGGTCCACGCCAACGCGGCGATCAACGTGGTCCAGCCGGTCGCAGAACTCGCCGATTTGCACGTCGACCTGCTCGACAACCGGTTGTTCACGCTCGAGAACCTCAACCTGCTCGACGAGGCCGACAACACCTTGCGCACCGCGCACCGGGTGGCCGCCGACCATGCCCTGCCAGCCGCCCTGCAGGTCTCCGCGGCGGTGCACTACTACTGGGTGGGCCGGTGGAACGAAGCGGTGGTCGAACTCGACTCGGTCACCGAGGACGGGCCCGCCATCACGTTCTACGGCTTGCGCGAGCCGCCGGCCGCCGTGCTGCTGCTGCACGGCGTCGCCGCACTGATCGCCGGGCGGCGCGGCGACGCGATCCAGGCGGCGGCGCACCTCGACGCGGCCAACGCGTTCGGCCCAGTCACCGAAGCCGAGCGGGAAAGCTTCGATTTCCTTCTCATGGCCCAATCGCTGGAAGCCGAACAGCGCGGCGACCTGCACGGCGCGCTTGCGGTGCTTCGGCCGATCCTCACCCCGACCTACGCGCAGATGATGCTGCGCCACCAGTGGCTTCCCTACGTCGCGCGGCTGGCTCTGGCGGCGGGCGATCTGGGCCAAGCCCGGCTGGCGCTGACGATCTGTGAGGAGGAGGCCGCGAAAGAAAGCACGCCGGCCCGGGCCGCGGCGGCCGCGAACTGGTGCCGGGGCCTGTTCACCGGCCAGCCCGCGCAGGTGCTGACCGCTGCCGACAACTACCGCGAGGTCGGCCGGCCGGTCGAGCTCGCGATGGCGATGGAGGACGCCGCCGTGTTGCTCGCCAGGACCGGCGAGGCCGGGCAGGCCGCCGCCGCGTTCCACCAAGCGACCCAGATCTACGCCAACCTGTCTGCCAAATGGGACCTGGAACGAGCGCAAACCCGCCTCGCCGAGTTCGGCCTCCACCGCGGCGCCGAAGAGGTGCCACTGCGACCGGACCGCGGCTGGGCCTCGCTCTCGCCGGTCGAAGTGGAGATCGCGACCCTGGTCGCGGCAGGCCGGTCGAACCCGGACATCGCGGCCAAGCTGGAACTTCCCCGGCGCACCGTCCAGGCACACGTGCACCGGCTGCTCAGCAAGCTCGATCTTCCCTCGCGCACTGGGATCGCCGGCCACGTCGCCGACCGCACGAGCTGAGCGGAGACCAGTCCGGCGAACCTCCGGACTGGTCTCGCTGTCCGGCGATCCGACGGCGGGGGGTGCCGCCTGCAGTAAGCAGTGCGCCGACACGGGAACGTCTTGACTGCTGCGGCGGGCGCGTCCGGCGAAGCCTCGACACCCTTCTCGAAGCTCGGCCGCAACCCGCCTGAGGACGACGAAGACTGATCCGGCGCGCGGCGCGGGCGAGTGCCCAGGTGTTCGCCGGGCCGCGATCGCCGGGCAACCCGCCGCTCGGATCTGATGCCCGTGGCGGGGCCATTGTTCCTCATCAGCGCCGGTACCCCCCGTGGCGTACGCCAGCGACAACGCCGGGGTAGCGGCCGACGGGGTTGAGGATGTACCACCGCGTGGTCCAGCGCAGCAGGGCGATCCGGGAGAACCGCCATTCGCCGGCAGCGTCGATCAGCGCCTCGTTGCAGAAATCCTCTCGCAGCTGCGCCAGCGCCAACGCGGCGAGGATCGAGGCGGCGACGCCGGTACCAGTTCCGTCGTAGCCCAGCCGAAGGAGAAGCGCTCGTCGGTGTCAATCGCCAGCCGCAATCTCCGCGACACGGTCGCTGAGTTCCGTTCGGTCGGGCCGTCCGCCGGGCTTCGACCTCGATCTGGTGTGGCCCCTTCCCCCGAGCAGGCGGGATTACGTGGCAGACCCAGGCGTCGCCGGCCACGAGTTCGTGCATCCAGAAGTCAATGCCCGCGCCGTCGGCGGGCGGGTCGATGTCGGCTGTGCGTCCGATGCCTGGTGAGCATGATGACAAGTGCCTGCAGGATGAGGTGCTCGCCGCCGAATTCCGGGTGGCCCAGGATTTCGGCGTGGAGTTGAAGCTGATCGGCACCATGCTCACCGGCACGGAGGAAGTGGTCAAGCGGCTGCACCGTACGTGGGATGCCGGTTTCCAGGACGTGACGACGCGGCTGGACGAACCGGTAATCGTCCGTACGGCCGGGGAACGGGCTCAGTCTTTACGTCAACAATTTTGCCCGATTGTACACATTGGTGTACGCCACCCTTTTAGGTATTTTATAGTGAAGCTTGAAAAGTTGACAAGACATGATCGCTCACGCCTGCTTCTTCACGAAGAACAGATCAGTGGACGACTTTGACCCGTTGCGAAGGTGGGGCTCGACCTCAAACTTCCGCCAGAGTGCAGAAAAGGAATTTTATGCACAAAGAGATCGTTGGCGTCTTCCCTGGACAGGGCTCCTATGCACCAGGACGTCTCGCTGAATTCGCGGACGAGCCTGCCGTGCGGGAGATACTGGAAATCACGGACGCCGTGGGCGCGGCGCATGGAATAGACCCGGTGTCCAGCCTGTTGCTCTATCCCGATGCCCCTGGCATCGACGTGCTGGCTCAGAATGCCCCTGAACGCCTGATGCTGGCGATTTTCGCAGCCGGAACGACCGGACACGCGATATTGTCCACGATCCACGGCGTGTCCTTCGACGTGTTTCTTGGCCACAGTTTCGGCGAGATCGCGGCGCTGACGGCTGCCGGAGCGTTCACCGTCGAAAACGGGGCGCGGGTGCTGTGTTTGCGTAGCGAGGCGCTGCGATCCAGTCCGCCGCCCCCGGGAGGGCTCGTGGCTGTGCCCCTTCCGGCGGACCGGGTGGAGCACCTACTGCTCGGAGGCGGATTCCACCGACTGGAGATCGCAGCCGTCAACGCGCCACGGCAAAGCGTCGTTTCGGGGCCAGACGACGAACTGGAACGGTTTGCAAGGATAACGGCGGCTCTAGGTGCACCAGTGAGCCGCCTGCCGTCTCCCTACATCTTCCACAATCGCCTGTGCGAGCCAGCGGCCCGTGCCTTCGCCGAGTCGATTGCGTCGGTGGCGACGCAGCCGCTCACGGCCAGAGTCTTCTCCAGCGTCGAAAACGGCTTCTATCCCGACAGCGAGACCGCCCGCGCGGCACTGCCAGGTCATCTGACTCGACCTGTGCGCTATCTCGACGCCGTGCGGCACCTGAACGCGCACGGCGCTGACACCTTCGTAGAATGCGGTACGGGGAACATTCTCACGGCCTTGGCCTGCCGGGCCGTCGCCGATGTCAGCACAGTGGCCATGTTCGGCGAATCCCCGCTCGCTTCGCAGCTGGAAAAGATCCGGACCGCGGCGCCGGCACGAACGAGCGAGTCTGCCGCGAGCGGCACAGCGCGAACCGTGAATCCCGCCCCGAGTGTGCAGCCACCGGCCAAGCAGAAGGACATCAGCAGCTCGCCAGAGACGGATCTGGACCGGGACCGGCTCATCGCCGAACTGTGCTCGGCCTACGCCGACCATCTGGGATATCCCGAAGAGGTCTTCACCTCGGACGCCGATCTGGAAGCCGACCTCGGTGTCGATTCGCTCAAGCGAACCGAGCTGCTCAGGTGGACCGCGGACAAGTATCGCCTTGGCACCCTTCCCGAGGGAACTCGTACCGGCGACTACCCGACGGTGGCGGCGATCGCGGAACTCATTCTGCGGCCCGGCGAGGCGCAGAATGTCTGACAGCGGGAAACTGACTGAATCCGGCCGAGCGGCCGCCGAGGACATCGCAGGCAGGGCAGAGACACCGTTGGTCGCGGTGGTCGGCATGGGGCTGGCCGTGCCCAAAGCCAACAATCCCGCCGAACTGTGGGACCTGCTGTGCGACTCCGAGCCGGTTTTCAGCGAACCAGGCGAGCGCTTCGACCTCGCTCGGTTCTGGTCGCCGCCGGAACCGGGCACCCCCGACCGCACCTACGCCCGGCTCGGCGGCTACATCCACGACTTTCCGGTACCACCAGCGCCGACCGCATCCGAAGATCCTGAGGAAGGCTCGCCAGGGCCGGCATACGCCCACATCTGGCTCAAGCACGCCTTGCGTCAGGCCATGGAGCCGGTTACGCGGCGTGCTCAGGACCGCTGCGGCTGCTACGTAGGCAATTCGGTGCAGACCGGGCAGCGGCTGGAGGAGAGTTTGGCCGCGCACGCCGCGGCCCAGGCCGCTGACCGTGGCCAGATCTGGAAGGCGGCGCGCCGGAGCTTGCCGCACGCCGGTTCCCTGACCCGCCACTTGCTGCCCGATTTCCTTGTCCAGGAAGCAGTCGACAGCGTGCTGCCGTCCGGTACAGAGATCATTTCCCTGGACACTGCTTGTTCCTCCGCCCTCTACGCCATCGACCTCGGAGTACGCAAACTGCTGGCCGGACAGCAGGACATCACGCTGTGCGGTGGTGTCGAGGAGATGACGTCCTTGGCCGCCGTGCTGTTCTGCCAATTGAAGGGTCTCACCCCAACCGAGGACGTACGGTCGTTCGATGCCGCCGCGAATGGCACCCTGTTCACCGACGCGGCCTGTGTGGTGGCCCTCAAGACCGTGGACCGTGCCCAGGCGGACGGTGATCGGATTCTAGGCGTTCTGGCCGGTTTCGGTGCGGCATCCGATGGCCGGGGCAAGGCCATCTACGCACCCAACCCGACCGGGCAGACCAGGGCCATGGCCCGCGCCCGCGCCATCAGCCATCTGCGCCCCGCGGACGTCGACTGGATCGTCGCCCACGCGACCGGAACGGTCGCAGGTGACAGTGCCGAGCTGGCAAGCATCCGGCTGGAAATGGACGGGCACCCGGTAGCGGTTACGTCGAACAAGTCGCTGCTGGGACACACCGGATGGGCTGCGGGAGCCGTCTCCGTAGTGCACGCTCTGCTGGCCATGCAGCACGACCGAATCCCCGCGCAGCAACGCTTCCAGCGACTACCGCACGATGCCCAGCCCGGCACGGTGGCCATCAACACCGAGGACCGGCAGTGGCCGGCGCGGCAGGATCGCCCCCGAACTGCGGGAATCTCCAGTTTCGGCTTCGGTGGCACCAATGCGCACCTCATCGTACGCGACCGGCCGGCCGAGGGAGACCGATCCGCGCGGCCGCTCGTCGACGACCCCACGGTCCTGGTCGGCTGGAGCGCTCTTCTGCCCGGTGACCCCGACCGCGCCCGCGTCCAGCGGTGGTTGCGTGAGGGCTTCCCGAAGGGTTTGAGCTTCGGGACGGTGTATCCGGAGCCGCCGTTCGCCGAGGTCCGGCTTTCCCGGAACACCCTGCGGGACACCGATCGCACCCAGCTGATGGCCGTGCAGGTTGTCGAACGGTTCCGCCAGGAGCACGGTGCGATGTGGGAGCCGCTGACAGAACGCACCGGCGTCTTCTCTGGTTATTTCGAGCCCCCGCGTCTGCTGGGGACCGCGGTGAATCGGATCTACCGCGACACATACACAGCTATTGCGGACGATCTCACCGCTCTAGGCCGGGACACGGCGGCCGCCGCCTTGCGAAAGTTCGCCCACCAGGTAGATCAGTCAATCCCGCCGCTCACTGAGGACGTCTTGCCTGGCTTGATGCCCAACGTCGTTGCCGGCCGTGTCGCCAACCGCTTCGACCTGCACGGTCCCAGCGTCGCGGTCGGCGCTGGCCGTGACTCGGTCCTCTGCGCGGTCGACCTGGCGCAACAATATCTGCGCAGCGGAGATCTCGATTTCGCGCTGGTGATGGGCGTGTCCGGCAACGCAACCGAGTGGGCGGCCGAACTGACCGGCACGCAGACCGCCAACATCGCCGAAGGCGCCTTCCTGCTGGCCCTGACCCGGTCCTCGATCGCCAGCCGGTTCGAGCTGCCTGTTCTCGGTGTGGTCCGCGCCGTTCCGCAGAGCGGAGCTTCCTACTCCGTTCAGGTCAACGGCACTGGGACAGACACGACATTTCTTTCCGCGGACGGTGCCGTGGCCATCCTGCGCGCTCTGGAGGAACCAGCAGAGCGCGTTCTCGTGACCGGAACAGAAGCACGCCCCTCCGCTGCGGTCGAGGTTGTTCCTCGTGCGGTCGCGCGCCGTCTGGTCATGACCCGGCGCGCCGATTGCGGCACACCAACCCGCCCCGCCCAGCCTGCCATCCCACCGCGCACTGCCGTACTGACCAACGATCCCGCCGTCGCCGCCAAGCTGGCCGATTACGCCCGCGCTTATTCCTGCATCGTCATCTGCACCACGCCAGGATGTGCTGCCCCGACGGTGCATACGCTGATCGCGATCAACGAACACAGCCTGGAGAACATCGACTCCGGCCTCGACACGATCCGGCATCTCCGTGTGATCGCTGCCGTCGGAGCAGCCGGCACCGGGCCCCAGCGCCCACCGGCCGACCTCACCCGGCTGCACGAGACATACTTTCTCGCGGCCAAGAAGTGGCATTCCGGGTTGCGTGGCAACGGATCGATCGGCTGCCTCTTGCTCGACGGCGTAGCGGCGAACGCCATCCACCCTCATGCGAGCCTGTTCACTGGAACTACCCGAGCACTGAGCCGGGAACTTCCCGACAACGAGGTGTTCGCGATTGCCACCACTGATCATGACCTCGCCGCCGGACTGGCCCAGCTGAGTTTCGAGTCGGCCCGGCGACGCAACTTCCCTGCCGTTGAATACCGTGACGGCGTCCGGACCGTCCACCACGGCATGGACGCGCCGGTGCGCAACGATCACGGCAGTATCCAGGTCACCGATGAATCCGTGGTCGTGGCTGCCGGCGGCGCACGCGGGATCACCGCCGAATGCCTGCTCGCGCTCGCCCGCCAAGCTCGGCCCACACTGTGGATCCTTGGCACGACCCAAATCGGCCAGCAGCCGAGCAACAGCGACATCTCGCTCGAGGAGTTCGCCGCCACCCGCAAGGAATTCCTGCGACAACGGCTGGCCGAACACGTTGGCAGTTTCGCCCAGCACAATGCGGAGTTCGACCGGCGGCTCCGTATCCACGAGGTGCACCGGACCTTGCGGCTGTTGCGCGACCGGCTCGGCGAGGATCGGGTGCATTATCTCGTCTGCGACGTCACCGACCAGAACGATGTGGATACGGCCGCACGGCGCATCCACGATCAGCACGGACGTATCGACCTCATGTTGTTCGCCGCCGGGATCAGCCGACCGGCCAACCTGGACAGGAAAACCCTCGCCGACTTCCGTACGGTTCTGAACACCAAAGTCGCCGGCTACCACAACCTTCGCCAAGCGTTCAGAGAGCACGTCGCAACCTGGTGCAGTTTCGGTTCCATGGCGGCCACCATGGGTCTGCCAGGCGAGACCGACTACGTGGCAGGCAATGAATATCTCCATACAGCGGCTGCCTGCAGCCCGCATCGGGAGTTCGCCATCGCCTGGCCGGCTTGGACGGACACCGGCATCCTGGCAACCTCCACCCTGGTCCAGGCCGCCGCGGCGCGCAGAGCCGAGAACACAGGGCTGTCCCCGCGAGAAGGGGCGGCCCATTTCCTCAACGAACTGGCCACTCAGCGCGACCAAGCTCCCGTGGCTTACTATGGCGGCGCGAAGGAAATTCAGTACTACGTCGACCGAAGCCCGAAACCGCAGACGAAACCCGTCGCCGTTGTCGACGCGGATGTCTCCCCCGCATTCTTCCTGGACACTTGCCTGGAAAATGCCGCCGACCATGCGGTCTGGCAGCACATTTTCGACCCTCTGCGCGATTCCTACCTCGCCGATCATCTCGTCTCCGGCCGGCCCACCGTTCCCGCCACAGTCGAACTTGAGATGGCCGCGCAAGCAGCGACTGCGCTGGTGCCCGGCACCCGCGTACGCGCGTTCTCCGACGCCAGGTTCACGGCATTCCTCCAGACGACCCCGGACAGCACCGGATCCCGCTGCCGCATCACCGCGCGCCTGCTGGAGACCGACGGCGCACACACCCGCGTCGATGTACAGATCACCTCGGACTTCGTTCACGCCAACGGCACTGTCCTCGTCCGAGACCGGCCGCACGCCCGATTCACGGTCCACCTCGTGCCCGCCTACCATCCCCCCATCCCCCCGCAGCAGTACTGGCAGACCGACCGCTCCGGCATCTCGACAGACGATCCATGTGTGCGTTCCGATGCTGTCGTGCGCCTCAGCGGACCTTTCGACGTCCTGCGCGACTGCCTCTCTGACCGGCACACGGGCAGCGCCGCCCTCGAACTCAGGATCGGGGACGAGTCCGTGTTCGGAAGGTTCCTCATGCCAGTCGTAACACTGGATGCCCTGGCCCGGACCGCGGTCCTCATCCAAGCACGCCAGCGGCAGAACTCGATTTCGGTGCCTACGTCAATCGATTGGATCGAGATCCACACAACACACAACGATGGCCTTCTTGCAACCCGCCGTGATGGTGCGGTGATTCTTCATGCCAGCGCGACCGAAGCGACAGCGACCGTCGACTGCACTGCTGTCGCCCCTGATGGCCAGATCCTCCTGCGGATCAAAGGATTGGGCACGAAACCAGCCATCGGGCATAGAGACGAAGGACATGCCGGGACCAGTCAGTGATCACGTGCTGGCGACCGAAGTTCACTGCACCGGTGCCGCGCATCGAGGCGATAGGCGACCTCGGCCTGCGCGACTGGACCATCGGCGGCACTGACGATCGCGATCCGATCGAGCAGGCCCGAGGTCCGCGGGCGCGAATGGGTCGAGCGGGCGGGGCCGTGCCCCAGCCATCACAGGGCAGGGTCTCGATCCGGTTCAGGCTGGCTTGTCGACCAGTCCGGCCGCCGTCACGAAGGAATCACGGTCACCAACAACGCGGCCAGGTGCCAGCGGCTGGCCGCGCGGCTCGTCCAGCACGGCCAGGTAGAGCGATTCGGCATCGAAGGCTCCGGCGGGTGCACCGCCGCGCCGCAACACTCGCGCTGGTGTCCGCTCCGAAGTCCTGGTCGTGGACGTCCCGTGCAGACAACGCGGGAACGCCGACGCAGCTGCCAGCCAGGCAAGAGCGACCCAGTCGACGCGGTGGCCAGTTAGTGCCGCAGTTCAGTCGGCCGGACCCGCTGCGCGTCCGCGGCGTGACCGGAAAGGCATCCGATTCGCCTCGCTCCGCAACCGGACTCGGCCGGAAGGCACCGCTTTCATTCCGCGCCGTCCGGCCAAGATCGCGAAGGACCGCCGAATTCACAACGAGGTCAGAATCAAGGCGCCCGCGCCCAGCAGCAACCCGGCCATCTGGCACCGTCCCAGCCGCTCGCGATCAATGGCGAGCGCCAGTCCGAGCGTTGCGGCGGGAGCCAGCGCGACCAACGGGCCGACCACGCTGAGCAGACCATGGCCCAACGCGAACAGATAGAACCCGAACCCGCCGGTGTCCAGCAAACCGGCGGCGAGGACCAGACGCCACCGGACGCCCACCCCGCTGCCCCGCCTCAAGGCACCCCCGGCGATCACGGCACCGCACGCCACCGAGGCGAGGCGGGCCCCCGCAAGCGGCCACAAGCCCGCAACCGGCCCGGGCGCGGCGATGAATGCGAGCTGCAGCCCGAGAAGCAGCCCGGATAGCGCCGAGAGACCCATAGTGCGCAGCACGAACACTCCGCGACGGTCCTCGCGGGCGACCATGCTGACCAAGAATGCGGCACCGACCGCACAACAGCCGCCGACGAGCGCGAGCGGCGATGGCGCGTTCTCCACGACAAGCCCGATCACCAGCGGCACGAGCGCGGTGACCATCGCCGCCACCGGTACCGCGACCGCCGCGCCCTCGGCCGCCAGCAGCCGATAGAGCAAGACCAGCCCAGCCAGCCCGGAAAGCCCGGCTGCGGCGCTCCACAGGAACGTGACCGGCGTGGGAAACGCAATGCCTCCGACCGCCAGGCAGACCGCCACCAGAGGCAATGTGACAATCTGCGCCAACGTCACCACCGAGACAGCCGAGGCGCTCCGGCTGGCCCGGCCACCCAGGAAATCGGCCGCGCCCCAGCCGAGCGCGGCAAGCGCACCGAGGACGACGGCGATCATCTCAGGCCGGACCGAACTCGCGCTCGATCCGCTGAGCCGGCCCGGGAACCACCGCACAGCCTTGCCGGGTGCCGCAGCAAGGCATCTCGGTCGCGCGTGCTTACCGGCGTCCAGTTCGTCAGCGCGCACCGGCACGTCGGAACACCGTACTGTGATTCCGCGGATCGCGCGGCAGCATCGCCCACGGGCGTCCGCCACCGCCCGCCCGCCCCGGAACTGGCTGTCGCGCCAGGCAAATGGGCTGTCTCGTTCTCGTCCGGCGACTGCGGCACCGGCACGTCGGCGTCGATCTCGAGCCACGCTCGCGCCGACAACAGAAAATCGTCCCGCTGCGGCCTCAATCGGCCGATCAGCCTGCAGACATGCCGGCGAACCGACGCTCCCGCGGCGACAAAACCGTGCGGACTGGCCACGACGCCGCCACCTCCAAGATCACCCTGATCCGAGCGGCCGCCGAGAGAATCAGCACGCCGCGCCGCCTTCCCGCGAACACCGATTCGACTGCTGGACAAGATTTTCCGGACACGATCACGGGTGGGCCGCCAGTCATCGCCCAAGGCCGGAAGCACGGAACCAATGACCGCAACAGCGTCCGGCCGAGGACCACGTGGAGGACCGCTCAGCCGAGTGATCTCATTTGCCACGCGCCGCCCGGATCGCACCGTTGCGGAGCATTGGCCGACGCTACCACGTCGACGTCGAGGCAAAAAGGACAGAAAGGGCACCAGTTTCTAGCTGAAATACTCTCACCATTTTTGCATTGTCCGAGTTCGCCCGCCATCCAGTGTCGGCACAAGAAACTCCCCCTTTTCCGTCCGCGATAACTTCTTGCGGCCGGAACTTTCCATCATACGGATGACCGGGTCACCACAGCGGACCGGCACATGCGCATGTGACCACGATCCACCCGCTCGCGCACGCACCCGAGGGGGCGTTTGGGCAGAGTCGGTGACTGTTTCACATATCCCACCCGGCCGGCGACACTCGCACACTAGCCTGCGCGAAATACGCGACACGCGTATTGTCCCCGACCGGTGGAGGATGCGTGCTTCAACGCGCATTGAGCAGTTTTATCATTCGTCCGGCCATTTCGCCGGCCCGAGTATTCGCAGAGATCAGCACAGTGGAGCGGCCGAAACCGGACGCCGTGTCCCTTCGGCGCGCGGTCGTTCTCGGTGCGAGCATGGCGGGTTTGCTCGCCGCACGGGTGCTGAGCGACCACGCCGAGGAAGTCGTCGTCATTGAGCGCGACGACGCTGACGTGAACGCCGGTGCGCGGCCGGGCGTCCCGCAAGGCGGCCAGGTGCACGCGCTGTTGCCGGCCGGCGCGGTCCAATTGGAGCGCTGGTTTCCCGGCTTTGTCGCCCAAGCGATCGAAGGCGGGGCGGTGGTGCCGCCGGAGGACGGCTCCCGCGCCCAGTTCTTCGTGAATGGCGACCTGCGAGTCGCGCCTCCGATCGAACAGCACACTCCGGCGCTGATGAGCACCCGGCCGTTCCTTGAAGCACTGGTGCGCCGCAGGACGCTGGCTGCCGACAACATCCGGCTGGTCAACGGCCGGGCCGACGGGCTCGTCTTCGACGGCGGCAAGGTGACCGGTGCCAGCTTCGTGCCGAACGGTGCCGCGGCAGCCGTAGCTGCGGAGGCCGGCCTCGTAGTCGACGCGATGGGCCGCTCCAGTCGGCTCGGAGACTGGCTGGAGGGAAACGGCTGGCCCCGGCCGCCGATGCGGCGGATGCCGATCAAGCTGAACTACGCCAGCGCGATGTTCGAGTACGACGAGCGGGTCAGCTCGCTGTGGTCGGTGGTGTCCCAGGCCGGCCCCGACCCGGATGCCGGGAGCCCTGCCCGGATCGGCGGGCTGCTGCGGGTCGAGGGCGACCGCTGGATCATGCTGGTCTCCGGATACGACGACGACCGCCCGAGCCGCGACGCTCGGGATTACGCCCGGCGATGCCGGAAGGACTTCCCCGAGGTGTTCGGAGACATCGCGGAGCGCGCCAGGATGGTCGGCGACGTCACCACCTATCACCAAGCCGACAGCCGGCGACGCGACTTCCACGAGGTCACGCGATTTCCGGCCGGGCTGATCGCGGCGGGCGACGCCATCGCGTCGTTCAACCCCGTCTACGGCCAGGGCATGACCTCGGCCGCGCTGCACGCGTCGTGCCTGTCCCAGTGGCTTCGCTCGAACCCGTCGCTACGGGAACCCGCTACGGCGTACTTCGACACCATCCGCGTTGTCGTGGACGCCGCCTGGCAGATCTGCACGTTCGCCGACCTGGAATTGCCGCACGTCAACGGCCCGCATCCGCGCGGCTACCGGCTCCTGCGGTGGTTCAGCGGGCAATTGTTCGAAGCGGCCATGACCGACGCGATCACCAACGACCGGCTGGCGAGGGTCACCACGATGCTGGCGCATCCGAACTCGCTGGCAAACTTCCGCACCTTGCTCCGAGTCCTGGCGGTTCGCCTGCGATCCGGTCTCGCCTCGCGCCGACCACGAACGCGGTGATCCCCGCCCCGCGGCCCACGCCGCGGCGAGGACCTGGGCACCGCCTCCCGAGAGGAACCTGGATCCAGGGCTCTGGGAAGGAAACCCCCGGCACGCCGGGGGTTTCCTTCCCGGTTCCGGCCACGCGAGTCAAGAATCGATCGGCCGGCCCACGTCGCTGAACGGCAGCGCTGCCTCGGCGAGTTCGCTCGCCACCCGGCCGAGCCAGTCCAGGTCCCGCTGCTCGGCATTCCCGGCGAGCCGGGTGACGAGCACGGCACGAATGTCCTGCAGCGCCCAGATCCACGCCCAGGTCGTGCTGCCGCTTTCGATCCGCACGGTGTTCCCCGCCGCCGGGATCGTGTGCACGGCCTGCAGCAGCACGGAACGGCTGCTGGCCAGCGCCGTCCGCGCGGGCGGCCTGGCCTCCTCGTCGAGCTTCGGCCAGACGAGGAGCGCGAACCCCGGATCCGGCGGCCCCGGCGCGGCGATCACCTCGTCGAGCAACGCCAGGATGTCCGTGAAGTTCGTGCGGAAGAACCAGATCTGTTCCGGGGTGAATCGCCCGATCACCCCGGTCGAAGTTTGCTCCCACGTCCTCACGCGACTCCCCTTCGGTCAACTGCGTCTCCACAGCAAAGCCGCTGGACAGCCGGACTGCACCAACGCGGGCCAAACCCGAGTCGGACAGATACCGGTTGAGGGCGGTACGGGCACCCGCGGAGCCGGCCCGTACCTGTCCGGTCACACCCGCCGCCGGCCCGCGGTGAGAAGCACCATGCCCTCCACCGTGGTCACATCGAGTGTTTCCAGTCCGGCCGAGTCGAGCCAGGCCACCAGTTCGCCGACCTCGAACGCACGCACATTGAACGTCTGCTCATGCCGCTTCTGGAAGTACCGATAGGCGGGCCGCCGGGCACGGAGGAAGGTGAAAGCGGAGAACCGCCCGCCCGGCCGGAGGCACCGGCCGACCTCCTGAAGGACTGTTCGCGGCTCAGGCAGCAACTGCAGGGCATTCGAGCAGTTGACCGCACCCAGGGATCCGTCGGCGAACGGCAGCTGCAACGCGCTGGCCCGCACTACGGGAAGCTCGGGCAGTGCCCGCTGAATCGCGGCCAGCATCGCAGTGCTGAGGTCAAGACCGACCACGTGGCCGCTTCCGACGTGCTCGGCCAGCGTCCGGGTCCAGCGCCCGGCCCCGCAGGCCAGGTCGAGCAACGGGACGTCGGCGACGTCGAGATGCCGCCGCAGGTAGTCGTCCTCGTCCCCGGGGGCCAGCGCGCCGTCCCAGTTGTCGCCCATGATCTTGAGAAACGCCGCTCGCGTCACCTCCTCGTACTGCGGAACGTGCAGCGGATCCTGCAGATAGAACGGGCCCAGGCCGGGCTTCATGCTGATCTCGGGCGCGAAATCCGGGTAGCCCTGGCCGGTCGTGTACTCGTGGCCGCAGGTCCGGCAATCCAGGCCGGCGCGGCTCGTCCCGAGCTTTCCCCGGCACACCGGACAGGCGATCGCGGACCGGAGCCGGGAGTCGAGGCGGTCAAGATCGAACATCGGCGCTCCGGGTGATCGAGTGTTCCGCGCGGGCACCGAGAAATGCCAGCAGCGCAGCGGTTTCGGCCTCCCACAGAGCAGATACCGCCGGGCCGTCGAGATGCAGTGCGTCGCGCCATTGCCGATCGCGCCCGGCATCGGTCGCCGACCACACCGCGGGCGAAGGCCACACCCGGCCGAGCGTGTCGAGCGGTCCCCGGCTCTCCAAGTCCGGCCGCTTGAGACAGCGCCGAAGCCGATGCCGGTCCGCATCCGCCAGCGCAAGCGGCGCAAACGCTTGTTCGATCGCAGGCGCCTGGTCCGGGAAATGCGCGAAGAGATATACCAGGGCCAGCCCGACCGGCTCCGGCGAATCAGGCTGAGCCAGGCCAAGCAGCGACCCGATCCGGCCGCCCATGTCGTTCCCGGTCCGTTCGGCCAGGACGCCGAGCAATAACAGTGCACGAGCGTGCACAGTGGATTCATTCGCGCGCCGGGCCGCGGTGACGAGCCCGGCGGCAAGGGCCGCCGGCAGCCCTGCCGGATCCGGGCTCGCGCAAACCAGTTCTTCGAGAAGATGGTAGGCACGATCGAGCCGAGCAGGCTCCGTGCCCGGCTCGAGCACCTCGCGGAGTTCGGCGGGAGTCTCCGGCCCAGAAGCGAAAATGCGGCAGCCGAGCCGCCCGGCCTGCCCGGCCATCTCCTGGGGGTCGGTGAGCCCGGCCCGTTCGGCACCAGGAATCCCGGCGGTGGCCGCCGGCGGGCTGACCCGGGCGAAGAAGGACTCGAAGCCGGCCGGCGTGATCGCGAGGATGAAATGTGCTTCGTCGGAAACGACACGGAACGTGTGCGGACGATGCCGGGGCAGGAAGGCCGACTCGCCGGCGCCGACGGTGCCGGCCACCCCGTCGACGGCGTATTCGATTTCGCCCGACAGCACGTAAAGCGTTTCGTCTTCCCGGCGGTGCACGTGCGGCGGCGTCGCATATCCGCGCAGCGCTCGTTCTTCCACCAGGCCGACCATGCCGTTGGTGCCGGCGGCGGTCGCCCGGACGGTGAGCAAGCCGCCGAGATGCCAGCGTGCCCGCTCGTCATCGGTGGGCGTCGTGGGTGGCAACGACATCGCGTTCCTTTCAGCGAAGGACCGGGAAGGCAGCGGACGCGGCCCTCCCGGTCGCGAGCCGGACCACGTTCTCCGGAGTGGCCAAGGAAACCAGTACATCCGCAGTCCGCATCACCGCACGGTCCGGAGGAGCGGCCACCGCCGGCACGAAGTCGCGGAGGTCGAGCAAGTGGACAGTCGCTTCGACGACGCGGGTCAGGAGATAGTCGGCCGCCCGCATGCTGCCGCCAACGGTGTGCAGCAGTCGATCCCCGTTGCGGCGAGCCGCCTGGAGCGCCGAACCGGTCGCGTGGGGAAACTCCGCGATCAGGTCTGCCGCGGAATGCGCCGCGGACCAAGCTTTCGCCGCTGCGGCAACGCCGGCCCGCGGGTCCGGGCCGTTCATCAGCCGCCCGAAGTACGCGGCCGCGTCCGGGACGTCGGGCGTTCCCTTCGCATCTTCGCTCTCGAACAGGTTGACAGTCGTCCGCGCACCTCTGCTCACATGTGCGTACAGTTCTTTGACGGACCAGACGCCGAGCCCAGGAAGTTCCCACGAGCTGGCAGACAGGTGCCGGCCCGCGTCGAACCACCGCTGCCACAAGTCTTCCAGCAGGTCGATGTCGCCGTCGAGCCCCACTGCCCGCGAATCCATTATGTACTCCTCATGCTGAGACGGAATGCCGGTGTGGTCTCGTCGGCATCATCCCATCCAAGCACGATTTCCGGGCTCCGCCAGACGGAACCGCCCGAACCGGGCGCGCACGCCGTCCAGAATTCCGGCCAGCCGCTGCAATCGATCTTTCCCGGCCATTCGAGCACGACCGGTCGGCTGCTGCTGCCAGCCGACCGGAAACGCGGCCGCCATCTCATGGAGGGCCGCCATCCGCAGCGTCGCGGAAAGCGATCGAAAGCCGTCGTGTTGTCGCTGCGGGGTCATGCAATTCGACCGAACGCTCAAGGGGCCGGGCCATACGGCAGCGGTGCCAGGTAGAACACCCGCGGGTTCGACACGGGCCGCGACAGGCGATCGGCCAACCGTTCCGTGTCCAAACGGATTCCGAACCCGGCCCCTGCGCACATCGACATGACGAACTCGAGCACGCAGTCAAAACCGCCGCGAGCGATGGCGCGGCCGGCGATCTCCGCGGCGGGCCGCAACCGCACTGCAGATCCGGGAAATCGCATGTGCAGTGCCGCAGTCATCCACAGGCGCAGCACCTACCGCGGCACCCGCGGACGACCGGCAGGTGCCAGCCGGTCGGCCGCGGGCCGTCTTGGCTCCGTGCCCGGTATTACAAGCTGCGCTCCCACTGACGATCCTGCCTCGGTCCAGGCCGGCCCCACCGGGCCCGCTGGTACTCCCCGCGGCCAATTCGTCCCGGCGTGGCAGGGAGCGGCCCGCCGATGGGATCCGTCTGGCTCTGAGCCCATTGCTCCGCGTCCGGCCGCATCAAGCCAATGCGGACACTCACCGCCCGCCGGCAGCGCCGCCCTGTTCGGGTACGGGACAAGGAAATCGCCGGAGACAACTGCGTTCACGCATCACCAGCCTCGCCATCGAGAACCAATCACGCTGTTTCCGCATACCAGGACTCGGCCGGCAGCGCTTCGTTGTCCGGGGTCTGCCAGGACGCCTCGAGCCTCCTGGTTCCGTCCGCTGCGACGACCACGCCCCACCGCTGCCGGAGCGGCGGGTGCCGGCGACCCGGCGTTTCCACCGCGTCTGCGGGATGCAGGAAAAGATTCCGAGAACCTGCCATGACGACCTCCTGATACCCGGCGGCGCACGAGCGATGCCAACGTGATCACGATCACAAACTGGCCGGCGAGAAGGAACCCGGGCAGGCCAACGGAGCGCGATCGGCCAAGGGTCTTACCCCCGCGATCATCCGTTCTCCGGCCGCGGAGACCGAATGCGAGCAATTTCCGGTCCGGTGCCCCCGCCGGGCAGGCGCGCAGATTCCCGTTCGCACTGAGATCGTTCCGCCCGCACGAATCTGCCGCCGAGAAGCGGACGCGCGCCCGGCAACCCGCCCGGAAGCGCCATACCAGCTTCGGATTGTTCGCTCCGCGACAACAGACCCCGCGGAGACCCGTCTCCCGCATTGTCTGCCTCACGAAGCGCTCTCGCACAAGTCGGCGATGGCGAGTCCGAATGGGCAGTAAACACTGCACGTACGATCCGGCAGGCGGCGGATGCCGCAACTCGAACCGACGCGAGAGCCCCGAACCAGCGAGAAGCATCGACGGCGACAGCCCAGGCATGCCAAGCCAGGATCAGAGATGGCAGCGCCGAACGTCGACGGGAAGCGCACTCCGCGTCGATGCCGTGGCCGCGTCGTCATCCCTGCCATGGTTGGCCCACTGTGCGCTGACGGTTCACCGGATCGTGCCGACAGGTCCGACTTCGCTTTGACGAGACACGCGAGGGGCACACCATCGGCTCAGCGAGGGATCAACCCGCAGTCGCCCTCCGGCCCATGCTCAACGCGGCGAAATCGGACAGACGCGAGCACCGCTCGAATCCGCCGCGGAGCGCTCCTCGCGTGCTCGCACCGAGCGGTCGTCGAAAACAGTCCGCATCATGCCTTGCGGGCGATGTCAATCGCGAAAGCCGGCATCTCCCGTACATCCTGCCAGAATTCCTCGCCATGCTCGGCCACTGCGGATTCGGGCGCGACGACCGGATGCCGGCCGAGGTCAACTAGACCGGCCAGGCGGAGCGCGGCCTCGACCACGCCGAAGGGCCAGAAATACGACTCGAATTCGAAGGGGCGCTCAGCACCCGCCCACACCGTGGCGCAGGAACGGCCCTCCGCGTGATTGATCTCGACTGCATACAGGCCGTAACGGGCGTCGTCCGCGAGGATCCCCTAGTCCGCCTCCGGATTCGGAAAGAGAATCACCAAGTCGCCGCCGGGCCGCAGGTTCGCGCTCATCCGAAGCAGCACTTCGTCGATCTGCGTCACGCCCTCGGTCCAGCCGATCAGCCAGGCCGGGGTGACGACGTCGAACTCGCCGAGCACCTCCGGGGTCAGCGCGTCGCGCACTTCATTCGTAATCGTGGCCGGGCACTCGGCCGGTGCCGTCGCCGATCGCCCGGACCAGCGGCACGCGGGCGATCAACGTGGTCTCCGGGGAGAACCGGAGCGCGAAGCGCACCAGATCTTCGGATTCGCAGCTCGGCCGGGGCCCCAGCGCCATAATGCAGACCGCGGCCGGTTCCAGGACGAGTTCGGCATGCGGCGGGATCACCGGCGACGCCAATTCCGATCGCATCTGCCGCCAGGCCGCCCGCCCGTTCGGGTCAGGAACGGCCCGGCCCAGCCACACATTCTCGTAGTCGGGGCTGTACACGTCGACCAAATGCGCCGGGGACGCGGAGTCGTTCCTGATGGTCAACGACGCGACCACCGGCCGGCCACGGCCGGTCCACCGGGCGCTGCCCTGCCCGGGGACCACGTGCACGTTCATCGCCGTCAGTTCCCTTCGTTTGCCTGGCTCGACTCGTTTGCCCGGCCCGACCGAACTGGTCCCGCGGCCGGCCGAGCAGTCGGCGTCCTCCGCGCGGCACCGGCACGGTCCGCCCCCTCGTCGGTGTCCAGCACCCGGACAACCTCGGCGATCGGGTCCCCGGGCGCGGCGTTCCGAGCGAGATCGGCACCGCACTGGGCCAGCTCAACCAGCCCGTCCGGACGACCGGTCCGCGGCTCGAGCAGGATCCGCAACGCTCCGGCGACGATCTCCCATGCACCGCGGACCGCTCCGGCCGCCGCGAGTTCGCGCACCCCGCCGGCGACTTTGGCCAGCGACACCAAGTCACCCGCGAGAGCCAACTCGGCCGCCTCCGCGCCGAGCGTGCTCAGATCGAGGCGGTGCGGTCCCGCGAACGCCTGCACGGCACGGACCACCGCGGCGCGATCGGTGCCGTCGCTGGTGCCGAGTCCGACCGCCAGCGCTTGCCGGATTCCTGGGCCGACCGGGCCGGACGTTTCCGCTAGCGCCAGCAGCGCCGGGCCGCGTCCGACCCCGTCCGCTCCTGGCTCGGCAACGCGCACGATGCTCCTCGCGACCAGTTCCCGGTCCGCCGGCAGCACGAACGGCCAGCAGCTGATGAACTCCGCGCGCCGGCCAAATCCGCCGTCGCGTCCCCGGATCTTCGGCAGCATTTCGCGTACTTGCTCGTCCCGGTTCCCGGACAGCCAGCGTGACAGTTCGTTGCCGGCCCGCGACTGCACCTCGTTCGCCCGGCGGGCGACAGACAGCGTCTCCGCCTCGGGCAGTCTGGCCAGCGCCTGCCGGAGATCGTGCGGCCACGGCTCCCAGCCCTCCCGTGCGGCGCGGCGCACGCGCTCGAGCAGCGCCTCCGGTTCGACAATCCCGTCCGGGCGGGTGGGGGTCGCCATCAGCAGCGGCCGCGGCGCGTGCACCAGCCCGGCGACGATCTCGTGCAGCCGCAGCATCAGCAGGCCCGGTCCGGCGTCCGGCCGGCGCTGGTCAGCTCCGGCGCATTGCCCGACCTTGCTGCGCCAAGGATCCGCCGAGGGCAACGAGTCGAACGCCGGGAACGGCGCACCCGGCATGCCCCGCGCCACCGACAACGTCGCGGCCAGCACCGCCAGTTCAAGCTCGGCGAACTCGTCGGGCTCAGCCAGCAGTCGCCGCGGCCAGTCGATCTCCTGCCCGCCCCGCAACACGCCCAGGCTCCCCAGCGCGGAACGCAGGCCGGTTCGATCGGCGGTGGAAACGGCGACCAGACCCGCGAGAACCCGCTCCAGCGACATTGCCTCGACCGGCCAGCCGGGCGAACTCAGCAACGCGGCGATCTCGACCGCGAGTTCTTCCGCTGAGGCGATGACGCCGTGCGGCTGGTGCGGCTCCCCGGTTCTGGTCCCGGGAACGGGAAAAGGAACGGCTCGGCTCCCCGCGCCCGAGCTGTCTGATCGCCCAGTTCCGTCCGAGACCGCCGCAGCGCCCGCGGACGGCCGAGGCCGGAGGACCGCGGCCATGTCCGTCGTCAAGTGCCGTGCCGCGAGCCTCCGGACCTCCGCAAGCACGTCCTCGTCCGGAAGCCCCGGCCAGGGTTGGACCGAACCGCGCACCGCATCGGCATGATCGGGCTTGCGCGTGAGCACCGCGTCCAGCCACGCGACCTGCGCCAGCGCCATTCCGCGGTCCCGGCGTAGGAAAACTGTCCGGGTCGCAGCCAGCAGGCAGCCGTCCTCGACGCGACCCGCCGCATTCGCACGGATCAGCTCAGACTGCGCCAGCGCTGCCACCGGCACGTGCGGGGCACCCAGCAAACGCAGAAAAGCAGCCTCGCGCACGCCGACCTCTTCGGCAGTGGGCGCGAGCCGCCTGTACATCGCCAGATAGCCGCGGACGTCGCCGACCTGACACCGGTGGCCCAGCGTCTGGACGCACCGGTCAAGCACTTCGGCACGGCTGATCCGGCCGGACGCGACAGCCTCGAGAACTGCTTCGGCGAACCCGTTCCCGTCCCAGCGCACGAGGTACCGCCCGGTTCCCTCCGCGTCGAAAGTCCGCAGCAGTACCGGATCCCACGCCGCGCCGGTCTGCGGAGCGCCGGACCGCGCCCAGCCACGCGCGACCGCGTCAGTGGCCGGGAGACCGACACCGGCCATCCCGGCCACTTCGCCGATCAACCAGATCTGGTCGCGTCCGATCCGATCCTGCCGGGCAAGCCTCGCGACCAGGTCGGCCAGCCACTCGCGCGGCCTGCCCCGCAGCATGCGGACGAGCAGCTGCCCGACCGGTATCCCGGACGCACACCCGTGCACCTCGGCATACCGGCCGAGCCAGCGTGCGACCAGCAATGTCGAGGGCAGGATGGCAACACCGGCGAGAACGAGCGCAGCGCGCTGCCGACGCCAGCCGGGGCCAGCGCGATCGCGCAGTGCCCGCTCGAACTCGCGAAGCGGAGCAGCGAGCTCCGCAGCTGACTGTGGTGGAAATTCCTCCACGAACTCTACTACGCCGAGTGCGGCGCCTTCCTCGAGAATTCGTCTAAGCCGGTTCCATCCGCTCGCGGGAACCGGCTTGCCCGCCACGACTGCCGCGTCGTCCATCCGGCCGACCCCATTCACGACACCGGCTAGCGGCGCGTGAATCCGTCCGCAAAGGACAGAACGCTGGAAGGAATCGAGACCAGGCCGGACTCGCTGGACGTGCAGCGAGCGACAGAGGCCGCTGCCGGGATCCGCCAGGCCGTCCTGACGTCCGAGTCGAGTGCCATCGTTGACCTCCTTTAGGGACGCCTGTTCGCCACACCCAGGAAATCCATACAAGACAACCCCATTGGGCATCGAAACCCGGCTTGAACGGAAACTGAATTGCGGGAGTTCCGCATCCCGTGCCTGAACTTCGTTCAATCTAGCATCCGGCTCAGCGGCACTCGCCCGGATCCGCCGCAGATGGCACAACGTCCAAACTACGTTGCCCGAAGAAGCAATGGGTCTAAACCATATTCGGCCGAGACGGCGCAACCTTCACCGCTCCGCGGGCCGCACGGCAGTACTTCCGCATATCAGTGAACATGAATTTTGTACAGGTTTCACGATTCCATTGACTGTGCCGACGCGGCGGCGGGCGCACCGGATTCCCTCACTTCATCGGGGCCGCCACATACTCGAAGCGAGCGAATGCCGGCCGGCGGACAGCGCCGAGCGGTTGCTTCCGCCCTGGGTGTTCGTCGTCTCACCCCGCTTGCGACCCGGCACGATCGCCTCCGAGCCGCGAGAATTCGGGCGATGCCGGAGTCGCGGCAGGCCGAGCGGCTGGGAACTCGAAGCAGTCGCCGGAGGCATGATGTCCGTAAAGGGAACGGTGAGGGACGCAGAGCACTCACCGTTCCCTTTACGGACGTCAAAATCACTTGCCGCCGAGATAAGGAACCCCAGCACCCGTACACGCTGCCAGACATCAGCGATTCCCGTACCTCGAACCGATGGCGCTCAACGGATACCCCCATCCAGTTCGGACAGTCAGCACCGCCGGCGAGCGGTCACGGCGAGGGAAGCACCACCATCGCGGAGCCGCCGCCGCGACGGCGCGGCTCCGCAGCGGCCTGGATCACACCGCCCGGCCGGAACTCCAAGCCGACAGCCGCACCGATTTCGGGAGTGGGGGTGAACGTCATGGGAGCGAGCGTGAAGCTCTGCCCCCGTTTTTCCAGCTGCGCCCGCTCCGGTGAGTCCAGGAAGGCTGGTTCCGCATCGGTTTTCGCCCCGTTGCGCTGCGAGGCGCGCGGCGCGGCGATCGCGTCCGGCAGGCTCATCCCGAGGTCCAGCCGGTTCACCAGAGTCTGCAGCACGGTGGTGATGATGGTGGCACCGCCAGGAGAACCGACCGCCAGCAGCGGGGTTCCGCCACGCAGCACGACAGTCGGCGACATGCTGCTGCGCGGACGCTTCCCGCCCGCCGGCAGATTGGGGTCGGGCACGCCCGCGGCGACCGGCTTGAAGCTGAAGTCGGTCAACTCGTTGTTGAGCAGGAACCCGCGGTGCGGCACGGTGATCGCCGATCCGCCGGTCTGCTCGATGGTCAGCGTGTAGGAAACGACGTTGCCCCACCGGTCCGCGGCCACCAGGTGGGTCGTGGAGGTGCCTTCGTACGGCTCGTCGGTTCCCCGCCCGGGAGCGCATCCGCGACCCGGGCTCTTCGGGTCGCCGGGCGCGACCGGGCTCGGCAATGCCGAGGCCGGGCTGATCAGGCAGGCACGGTCCCTGGCAAAGGCCGCCGACAGCAGGCCCTCTTGCGGCACGGCGGAGAAAGCCGGGTCGCCGACCCACCGATTGCGGTCCGCGAACGCGATCCGGCTTGCCTCCAGGTAGTACTGCAACGCCTGCACCCGGTCGCCCGAGGACAGCGGGAAGTTGCCCAGAATGTTCAGCGCCTCGCCGACCGTGGTGCCGCCGGACGAGGAAGGCGCTATGCCGTAGACATCCAGTCCGCGATATTGCGAGCGGGTCGGTTCCCGGTCCAGCGCTTGGTATCGGGCCAGATCTCCGGTCTGCATCAGCCCGGGCCGGAAAGTCCGGTCGGAGCTGGCAGCTACCGGCGGATGCTGCACGGTCTGCACGACGTCCTGGCCGAGAACGCCGCGGTAGAGCGCGTCCACGCCGTCGCGGGCCAGCAGCCGGTAGGTGCTTGCGAGGTCCGGGTTGCGGAACCGCGAGCCGACCTTCGGCAGTTGGCCGCCGGGCAGGAACAGTTCCGCGGTCGGGATGATATCCCGGAACCGCGCTTCGTTCATCTTCGTCTGGGCCTGGAACTCGTTGTTGACGACGAAACCCTCGTCGGCGATCCGGGTGGCCGGACGCAGGGCCGAGGAAAGGGGGATGGTTCCCCACTCCGACAACGCCCGCTGCCAAGTCGCCGGCGTTCCGGGCACCCCCACCGACAGACCGGAATTCACCGCCTGGTCGAACGGGACCGGTTGTCCGGTCGAGGGATCGACGAAAGAGTCCGGGCGCATCGCGGCCGGTGCCGTTTCCCGGCCGTCGATCGTATGCACCTGATGCGTGCGGGCGTCGTAGTAGACGAAGTAGCCACCGCCGCCGATGCCCGCCGAATACGGTTCCACCACGCCGAGCGCCGCGGCAGTCGCAACCGCCGCATCCACCGCGTTGCCGCCGCGGCGCAGGACGTCGATTCCGACCTGCGACGCATACGGGTTCACGCTCGACACCGCTCCGCCGGAACCGACCGCGACCGCCGCCTTCGCCGGCGGCTGGCCGCCTGGCGACGGCACCCCGGACGGCACGCCGACCGCCGCCGTCACGCACCAGACAGTGGCGAGCAGACTCGCGCAGACCTTCACAAGTTCCTCCGTGCTACCGCAAGAAAAAGAACCCCGCCCGCGTCGCGGTCATCGAGGATTCCCAGTTCGGCCAAGGCAATTCCGGAAGCGGATGCCGCCAGCGAACTCTAAGCTGCTCCGCACCGGCCGGTCCAGGGAATTAAGGAAAGTTTGACCTCCGCAATTCGGTGTTGGCAACCGACGCGTTACGGGGATGGAATGGTGATTCCCGAACAATGCGCCCGCATTCGGGTCAGGTCGCCTTGCAGTCGGCGGGACCAGCCGAGGCGGAGGCTGACGCTGCCGGTCGCGGCCCGGCCCGCTTCGTCTCGTCATCCGCGAACGCGCCAGCACTGCGAGCGGCGACGACAGCCAACGACGGGCGGCGGCCGGTGCCCCGCAGCCGACTGGGCCGACCCGGTCGGCAAATCAGTCGGCGGCAGCGCCAGCGCCGGCGGGCCGCGTAACCGTACGCCCGGCGGCAGGTCTTCGAACAACACCACGAGACAGTCTGCTTGTGCCAGAATCACGCGCGGCAGCCGTCCCGGTACCGCCCAGCAGCGCCGCCTCGCGCATCAGCAGCGGCCCGGCGACCGACAACCGGAGCGGACACCGCGGCCAAGCCCGCCGTCAACGGCAGAACCACCGCGCTGTCGCGAATTTCCACCCGCCAATCGCGCTGCTGCCGGTAGTAGTTGACCGCTCGGGCAATCTCCGCGGGCACTCAGCCCGGCTCACCGGCCGATGCCGACCATCCGTCGAGGCTGCCTGGCACCTGGCTGACTTCCGCTTGCCACGTCACAGTTCGAGAACCATTTCAGCGGCCCGCGCGGCGGGGCAAGGTGCCGCCGCGCCACAATCTGCGCACCGGCCGTCGAGGCTCTGGTGTCGGATCAACGTCGCTGCCGCGCGGACCCGGTAACCGACCAGGTCTGTATCCCATTTGGCGGCCGGCGTGGTTGGATCCGACATCTCGATCGTCATTGTTGTCATCGGTGTCACGACCTTCAGCTTGATCTGGCTGAAGCGTCTGGCTCGGCTGAATCTGTGAGTCGGCGCTCCCTGGTTTCCGGACTGCCCTATCGTGACGCGGGCCACTTCACGTTGTCTCCATGAGCCGTCGCCGACACGCCGCAGCACGCTTCCCGCCGCTCCCGACGCACGCGCGCTGCCGGGTATCCCGCCAAGTGTCCGGCGCACAAACGGGCAGTCGAAGGCCTGCGGGAATCGCCGCGTACACGCCAGTCCGAGACGTGGATCGCATGATGTGTCTGGCCGATCCCGGCATAGCACGACGAAAGCCGGTGCCCCGGAGGGAGGACCTCCGCCTCGTGACCAACGCCGAGCGGACGGCACCGGCGTCCGCCGCCGACAGCAGGAAGCGCCTCGAAGCACTTCTAGCACAACTTCGCCGACTTGCCCGCAGCCAGTCACACGCCGCGACGACGGGCAGCGGCCGAGTGGCGAGAGACAGTTGCGCACGCGGGCGCGGTGTCGGGGAACAGACCGCCGGGCGGGTCGCGGTGCCACCGCGGAGGCTTCGACGGCACCAGGTCCGGCGGCTGCACCGGCTGCGGCGTTTCCGCCTCCGCCACGAATCGGGCAGCGACGATATATTCGCGAAACCCCTGGTCCGCGAGATCCCGACCATGCTGCTCGGGCGCACATTGCGGGCGTTCAGATCGCCAGCCACGAACACTGCCGGCGAAGCGAAGCAACTCGCCGCGAGCACTCAGCGCAGGCCGTCGCCTCGGTCCGCCCCGCTGCCCGACGAGCCATCGCGGCCGCACACCGCCAGTTCGTCAAGCCAAGAAGACAGACTTCGGCCTCCGGCCGCGACCATCGCAGGCCGAGCGTCGCCATCGCTCGGCCGTACGCATCCGGTCAGCTCAGCCGCCGACGCGGCCCGGCAGCGCTACGGGCGTCGCGCGCACGGCGCATCGCTGCAGACCCCATGTACAAACGGGCCAAGGCTAACAGCAAAAGACTCCCGTGCCGGCCCGGCGATGGCCACATCAAACCAGGTGGGACCAGGGTTAGGTTCCCACGTCCCCACTCTCCTGTGCAGGTGGTCTCGATGGTGTACATACCGGAAGCCCGCAAAGCTACCGTGGTCGATTACCGGAAGAATCTCATCGCCGCCGCCGAAAGGTATCTGGCCGAGTACGGGTGGCGCACCCAGATCATCGACAATCAATTAATGCTTCCGCTCAACGAAGAGTTGATCGGGGTCTCCATTCCGATCGGGCGCGCCGGCGAGTTCAACCACCACCTCGCCGTGCACGGGCTGTCCTACCCCATCGTCGCGCTGCCGACACCTCGCGAGCGCTGGGTCTTCTTGGCCTCGTGTGCCCCTTCCAGCCACCACCTGCCGACTGCGCATTTCGTTGCACTGCTCCACCGTCAGCACCGGATTCCGTTGCCGCCCAGCCAAAGCGCGAACGGTCAGCTTCGCTGGATAGCCGAGCCGCACAGCCGACCGGCCTCGATTCCCGATGTAGGCCCGCTCCTGAAGATCGCCCGCCTCGCATCTGTGGCTCGTTGAGGCTTTTCTCCCGGCGGCAGCGAACAAAGACTACTGCCGCGAGAGGAGCAGGGCACGATTCCTTGGCCCTGCCGATCGCCCCTCGGTTCAGATTTCCGGAAAGCGCGGATAACCGATCCCCGGAGACCGGCAGCATGGGTGCCGGACGAGCGACTCCTGCAACTCACGATGTTACGGCCATGACTGCCGCTCGGCCACCGTTCCGCGCTTCCCGAGACATCCGCGACAAGCGGCACCCGCTCCTCGGCATCCGTTCGAGCGACAGGCAAACGACGTACAGCTGTCCGCTGCGACGGGCGTTGCCGGTCATCGGCCATAAACCTCAACCTCCGCCGTCCGGCACTCGTGCTTCGTCGTACGCCGAACGCGACCGAAGTCGGCCGACCGCCTCGCCGACTAATATCAGCACGGCACGGCTGCATCTCAGCGGGTGATCGACCGGGCAGGATCCCAGAGCACGGCAGAGTGCCCCGTCACTTACGCGCGGTCGCGCAGACTCCGCCGGACAGTTCGAGTCAGATTGCGCGTGCGATTCCGGGAACCACTGTGTCGCTGGCGTCCGCCGAAGCTTGGCCGACGGCAGATCGGACCTGCCAGCATGCCACCGTCCTGGACAACGGACGTTCGCGCCCAGCGACCCAGCGACTGTCGAAGACGAACGAAATCGATCATTGCCCTTATGGGCAGATACGGCAGCCAAAGTTTAGTCGTGCGTGCAACAGACTTTTGGACGGGTGAGCCCGGACCCATAATACGCCTGCCGACGAGCCGCACTCCCGGCCGTCAAGAAGGCACAGACTTCACCGCCTGGGGGCGACCGTATTCACAGACCTGACCGTCGTTCATTGAAGTCGATCTTCGGACAGCGAGCGCTCGCGAGCAGCAGGCGCTCGCCCCCGACCATGCCGTCAAGATCAACATTTCCTGACAGCATCCAGCCCGCCAACCACGAAATATCGCAGATTGGACCGGAATGCCCACTGTCGCCTTGATTCTCTCGATCGTGCTCGCCGCACTTTTTGTCGCCGGAGGTGCCGCGAAGCTGATTGGAATTCCCGCGATGCGCGCGGATGCGGAGCGGTTCGGGCTGTCCTATCCGGGGTTCCGCCTCATCGGACTGCTGGAGTGCGCCGGCGGCACCGGGTTGCTGACCGGATCGCTGTGGAAGCCGCTGCCCGCGTTCGCTGCGGTCGGTCTTCTTCTGCTGCTCGCCGGTGCCGTCGCGTACCACGTGCGGGCCAAGGACCCGGTGCCCAAGACGGCAGGACCCGTCGTCGTCGGCCTGCTCGTCGCAGTGGCCGGCGTCCTCCAGATTGCCGGCTGACCACCACACGAGCCGTGACGCCTTCGCCGCGGCAGACTGGGACATAAAATGGAAAAAGTCGGCGTGCAGCACATCGAAGCCGCCCACGTCCAGATGCTGGATCCCCTTGATTGTGATCGCGCGGTGCGCACCCTTCCCGCATTGAACGCCGTTGCGGACCTTGGCGGCCTTGTCACCGCCGCAGGATCTGCCGTACCCAATACACGCGAAGTAGCTGACTTCTCCTTTCCGGAGTGCCTGGCGGCAATGCGCGACTTGGGCATCTTCGCAGGTTCGATCAAGCGTCATGGCGCCGAGCCGGTAGAGCACGTTCCCGGATTAGAGGCGGCCCTTCTGAATCTGAGCGGGAGGACGGGCATGATTCCACGCGACACGATTCATCATTATGCCGTCTGGAACCCGCTGGGGCTCCGTGAAAGGTTGTACACTGGCGAGCAGATGGAGATTCTGCTGAAGTCGTCGGTGCGCCGCAGCCTGCCCAAGATCACCGCCGCGATCGAACTCTGCGGATCTCTTCACGAAGTCGATCCCGCGGACATCGAGTTCACATTCAAGGTCAACGAACTCGTGACGTCATTGCGGTCGATGGAAGATGCGATCGAAAGCGTGGTCGCGACCGTCACGCCAGAATTCTTCGCCCGCTCCTTGCGTCCGTATTTCGAGGAGTTCCGAGTGGCCGGACGATCCTATCTCGGCCCGGCTGCCGCGCATGTCCCGCTGGCCTTGATCGACCTCTGTCTGTGGGCCAGCGATAACGGCGACGCCGCGTACACGGAATTCTGGGAAGATTCCGCCGAACACGCATTGCCGCAATTGCGCCCACTGTACGACAGATGGCCGCGGAAACCTTCCGTTGTGACCCGAGTCGCCGACGCGCTGCGGGCGAGACCCGACGTCCCAAATGTCAGAGCAAGCGCCGAGGCAGTCTCGCGCGCGCTGCGCTCACTGGTGAACTTCCGCGGAAAACACTACACGATCGCCAAGAAGGCTTACGCCGAGGAAGTCGGGCTGTACACCACAGGAAGCGGCGGCGGGACGATCGCATTGCTCGATCGGATCATGACGCTGACCCGCGACAATTCGCTCCTGATGCGCGATTCCCGCCGACGCGCCGACAGCGCCCGACGACAGGCGGGAGCGAAGCAGTGCGAATCGTGATCGTGGGAGCGGGGGTCGGCGGCCTGGCGGCGGCACTGTGCCTGCACGCGGCCGGCTTCAGCGACGTCAGCGTTGTCGAAACCGCGCAGGAGCTTCGGCCGCTGGGCGTCGGATTGAACATCCTTCCCAACGCGGTCCGAGTCCTGCACGAACTCGGCCTCGAGCGGGCACTGTCCGCGAATGTCATCGCGACGCGCGAACTTGCGCTGTACAACCGGCACGGTCAGATGATCTGGAACGAGCCGCGCGGAATATCCGCCGGGCACAGGTGGCCGCAATGGTCAATTCATCGCGGTCATCTGCAGTCCGTTCTCGCAAGCGCGGTCCGTTCTCGCCTTGGCCCTGAGTCGATTGTGCTTGGTGCTCGACTGTTGCGGCACCGCCTTTCGTCAACAGACGAAGTGACACTGGAGTTGCAGTGCCGTACCACAGGTTCGGTGCGGTCGACGGAGGCGGATGTCGTGATCGGAGCGGACGGAATCCGCTCCGCCGTGCGAGCGGGACTCTACCCGGACGAAGGGCCGCCTCCCGGCAACGGAATGGTGATGTGGCGCGGCACGACTTGGTCCGAGCCATTCCTCACCGGCAGTTCGATGATCGTGACCGGGGACGATCGGCACCGAGTCGTGCTGTACCCGATTTCCCGGGATCCGCGCTCCGGCCGGGTGCTTGTCAACTGGGTCGCCGCGCGTCCGGCCGCTCTCGGCGATCCGCTGGCCAGCGGCGACTGGAACCGCCGAGTACCGGTCTCGAAGGTACTGGAGCACTTCGGCGGCTGGCACTTCGACTGGCTGGACGTCGGGAGCGTCCTCGCCGGCGCCGGCGAAGTCCACGAGTACCCGATCGTAGATCGAGACCCGTTGCCACAGTGGACGTTCGGCCGTATCACCTTGCTGGGCGACGCGGCCCATGCGATGTATCCGATGGGCTCCAACGGCGCGACCCAATCGATCCTCGACGCCAAGGTGCTGGCCGGGGCGCTGGCCGACGGCGACACTCCGGACGACGCCCTGCGCGATTACCAGGATCAACGACGCCCGGTGACCGCCGCATTGCAGGCGAATAACCGCCGGATGGGCCCGGAGATCGTCATCGACATCGCACACCAGCGCGCACCGGACGGCTTCCGGAACATCGAAGACGTCATTCCCGCGGCCGAACTCGCGGAAATATCCGCCCAGTATGCGATGACCGGAGGTTTTGACGTCGCCGCGGTCGACGGCCAACCGCGGGTCAACATCCGAACGCAAGCGAAATCGAGGCAAATCTGATGAGCACCGTAACGGAACGACCGGCTGGCGCCCTTCCGATCGCCGTCGTCGGAATGGCTTGCCGGTTCCCTGGCGCGAACGGCGTAGAACAGCTGTGGGAGCTGCTGCGCACCGGCACCGACGCCAGCATGGAAACCCCGCCCGACCGGTACGACGCCGATTCGCTCTACTCCGCCGAGCCGGCACCGGGCCGGGTGATCAGCAGACGGGCAGGCTACTTGCGCGCCCCCGACCTGTTCGACGCCAAGTTCTTCGGGATGTCGCGTGGAGAAGCCAGTAACCTCGATCCTCAGCAGCGGCTCCTGCTGACCACCGCCTGGGAGGCGTTGGAAGACGCGGGGCTGGTGCCTGATCGCTTGGCCGGCAGCCGGACCGGAGTTTATGTCGGCAGCATGCACACCGACTACTGGGACATTCAAGCGCGTCGCGGGCTGGACGCACTCAACCCGTCCGCCGTCTACAACTATCGCTGCCAGCTGTCCGGGCGTCTTTCCTACGCGTTCGACCTCCGCGGCCCGAGCATCACGTTGGACACCGCCTGTTCGTCGTCGCTGGTCGCGATCCACCTCGCGTGCCAGAGCCTCCGCGCAGGGGAAACGACGCTGGCGCTCGCCGCCGGCGTCAACCTCAAACTCATTGCCGACGAGGACGTGCTGCTGTCCCAGGTCCGGATGCTGGCTCCGGACGGCCGATGCAAGTTCGGCGATGCCACGGCCAACGGATTCGCCCCGTCCGACGGTGTCGGGGTCGTCGTTCTCAAACCGCTTGCCGCCGCCCTGGCCGACGGCGACGCGGTGCACGCGGTGATCCGCGGCAGCGCTGTCGGCAATGACGGAGCGAGCAGCGGATCGGTGCTCGCTCCTTCGGTGGAAGGCCACATCGACATGTTGCGGTGGGCGTACGAGAACGCCGGCGTGGATCCGGCCGACGTCGACTTCGTCGAGGCGCACGGCACCGGCACTCCGATGATCGACCCGGTCGAGTTCGCCGGCCTCGGAACGGTACTCGGCGCCAGCCGCCCGCCCGACCAGCCCTGTTTCGTCGGTTCGGTCAAGACGAACATCGGACACACCGAAGGCGCCGCCGGGATCGCAGCGCTGATCAAGACTGTGCTCTGCCTCAAGCACCGAAAGATCGTCCCCAGCCTGCACTACGACAATCCGAATCCCGCGATCCCGTGGGCCGATCTCCCGCTTGTCGTCCCGCGCGAGCTCACTGCGCTGCCCGACCGCGGGCGGCTTCCCGTCGCCGGAATCAGCGGCCAAGGGATCTCCTCGGTCAACACCCACATCGTGGTCGAGGCTGCCGACCCCGCTTGGACGTCCGCGCGGCCCGCCGCCGGGACAGACCAGGAGCACCTGCTGGTGCTGTCGGCCCGCACCCGGTACGCGCTCGACGAACTCGCCCGCGCCTACGCCGATTTCCTCAGCACCGGACGCGCGGACCTGGCACTGCGCGACGTCTGCCACACTGCTGCGAACCGACGCCAACACCACAGCCACCGGCTGGCCGCGGTCGGTTCCTCGCCCGGCTCCCTGGCGAGGAAGCTCCGGGCGTTCCTCGGCGGCAAGGCCGGCGCTGACGTCCGAGTCGGCGAAGCGATCGGCGAGCACAACGGACTCCCCCAGCGCTCCGGCGACCTGGTCGCGGCAGCGCACGCCTACGTGCAGGGGCGCCCGATCGTGTGGAGCGACGTAGTCGGCGACAATGGGACGTTCGTCCGGGTGCCCACCTATCCATGGGAGAACCGCAGCTATTGGCTCGACCCGGTCGAGCGCACGGCGGCGGCCGGGAGCGCGTCATGACGTCGGCGGCGGTGCTCGCCGGCGTCGGGGCATGGGTTCCGCCGAAAGTGGTCACGAACCAGGAACTCGCGGCGCGATTCGGCGTCACCGACGAATGGATCCGGCGTCGCACCGGTATCGCCCAACGCCATGTTGCCAGCCGGGGCACCGCCACGTCGGATCTTGCCGTCGAAGCCGGCAGACGGGCACTGGAATCCAGCGGCATCGGCGCGGTCGGCTGCGTGGTGCTGGCGACCGCTACTCCGGACCATCCGGTGCCCGCCACAGCACCGGCGGTCGCGGATCGCCTCGGCCTTCCCGGCGTACCGGCCTTCGACCTCCACGCGGTCTGCACAGGTTTCCTATACGGGATGGCCGTCGCCTCGTCGATGATCAAAGGGGGTGCCGCGGAGAGCGTGCTGCTCATCGGCGCGGACACATTCTCGACCATTCTGGACCCGGCAGACCCCAGCACCTTCCCCTTGTTCGGAGACGGCGCGGGCGCCGTCGTGCTCCGTGCGGGCAACCGGTCCGAGGACGGAGCCGTGGGCGAATTCGTCCTGGGCAGCGACGGCAGCGGCGCAGACCTCATCATGGTTCCCGGCGGCGGCGCGCGGCAGCGATCCGAACCGGACGCTCCGGCCTGGTCTGCCCAGCATTTCACCATGCACGGAAAGAAGGTTTTCACCAAGGCCGTCACGAGAATGGCCGAGGCATCCGCCCAGGTTCTCCGGGCCGCCGGGATCGAACCAGCGCAGGTCGACCGGATAGTCGGCCATCAGGCGAACATCCGGATCCTGCACACGCTGGCGAGCCAGCTCGACGTGCCGGCCGAACGGCTCGCCGTCAACATCGACCGGGTCGGAAACACCTCCGCCGCCTCGATTCCGCTCGCCATGGCCGATGCGGCCGCTGACGAATCCCTCAGCTCCGGCGACCGGGTGCTCGTCACGGCCTTCGGCGGTGGCCTGACCTGGGGAGCGGGCCTTCTGAGCTGGCCGAAGGTCTCCGTACTCGCGCCGCGCTGAACATCCTGCTCGGTCCTCGAATCGCGATGGAGAACGAAACCATGAACACCGAATTGCCCAAGCTGGCGACCGTCCTGTCCACTTGGTCGGATGTCGAACCCGAAGAAATCAAGGAAGACGACACCCTGGACGACCTGGACGTCGACTCGATCAGCCGGTTGGAGCTCACTCTGGCCCTCCGGAAGACCTTCAACGTGGAAATCGACGAGGAGGAGATCTTCCGAGCCAAGACTGTGGCCGATCTTCTGTGCATGATAGAAACTGGCAAACAGGGTGCCGCAAGTCGGGAATAATACCCCGCCGCCGTTGGTGTCTGCTTGCGGCAGCCGCACGCTCGCCGCGAGCAGACACGGCAATCCCGATGGGTTGCCCGGCCGGGCGTCAAGCCCACAACCAGGCACCGGATTTGGGCAGGTCTCCGCAGCTTCGGGCACTCGACAGGCGAGGTTCCGGCCGTGCGGTGACAGGTTGCGCAGTCCGGTGTTTTCGTGGCGCTGATCAGGCAGCTGGCTGCGAGTGGTGTTGGCGGCGAGCGGCGTTCAGCCGCGGCCAGTAGCGGTCGGTGAACCGCAATTGCTCGCCGGGGTGCGGGCGTTCGGCGCGCACGATGACCCGCGTGCCGGGCGGTGAGATCGGCCGAACCGGTCGTCAACGCGGCTGCCCATGCCCGTTCGCGCACCTCGCCGTCGGCGGCGCAGGCCAGTGACCGCACGCAGGCGGCAATCCGGTCGACCGCGGTGGTGGTCACGGCGAGCCGAATTCGATCGAGCTAGGTGCAGCCTCCGGTTGCGGCAGTACCGCACGAGTCGTGGGTGCCGCCGCTGGAATCGGTGCGCACCAGCACTATCCTGCCGACCCGTCCCTCTGCCCGGGACGGTAGTCGAGCCAAAGCTGCCACCAGGACATGCTGGTGATCGGCGGCGGTATTGCTGCCCGCGGTGCCCGGCCACTACATCACCGCCAGAGGCTCGCCGGGGGGCCGGTACACCCACACGGCGGAGGAAACCCCAATCCCTGCTTGAAGCCCGGTACGGCACATTCCTTGTCCGGTGCGCCGTCACTGCCGTGGCAGCCCAGTCAATGCTCAACGGATCGTCGGCATCGATCCGTTCATCGGGCGCGTTCGCCGGCTCGTTCCCGTGTCGCTGCGGCCGTACCGGTGTCGTCGGCTGGGGCGGCGAACAGCCGGGACGCGGTCGGGTCCGACGCCATGCTCCCGAACACGCCCGGTTCGGCCCGCGCCAGGTCGTCGCTCAGGAAGCCACGGCCGAAAGCGACGGTGACCGCCAACTCCAGCTCGGTCCTCGCCCGGATTGTGCGCCGCCAAGGGTTTCCGCCACAGCGCCGATGTTGTCGACGACGTCGCGCCAGCTCAGCTGCCTCAGCCGTGCACAGCGGCAGGGCTCCGCCGACCTGCGACACGACGCATCGAACCGGACCCGCCGCCAGCAAGCCGCGGGTGGACCCAGCGAGGCTTCGGCACCGAAAAGGCGTCCTCGAACAACGTGAATTCCAATCTCAGAAAACAGAATTCACCCAGGCCAGAACATCTTTCCGTCAAGTGGAACGAGTCACCCGCCCCGGTCGCGCGAAAACGCAGGTTAGCGATAAATCACATGATTGTGGGTGCCATCGGAATTGGTGATGTCGGTGCCTGGCCCGGTAGAGCCCGAAGTGTCCGCCGGAGGCGGCGCGGGGGCAGGACCAGGAGGCGGGGCGGGCGCGGGACCGGGTGCGGGATCAGGAGGCGGGGCAGGCGCGGGACCGGGAGGCGGACCGGCACCCGGCAATGGCACCATCGCAAAAGGCGCGGCCGGCAGTCCGGCCGGGGTGAAGGTCAGCCCGCCCATATCAGTGCCCACGCTCTTCTCCAGGTCCGACACCGCGTTCTTGATCTGATCGGCGTTGGATCCGTCCAGACTGTCGAACGACGTGACCAGATTGCTCAGGAAGGATCCCAAGTCCTTTAACGCGACTTGCATGCGCGCCGCATGCGCCACGATCGCCGCGGCCCGGTCGTTGACCACCTGTTCCAGCCATTTCGCGAGGTCGAACACTCCCGCATCGGGACAGCTCCCTGCCAACGCCTCGAACGCGCTTGTGTCCGCGAGGATATTCGCGAGCTTGTCCGCAGACTGCTTCACTGCGTCCTTGTTGTACTGTGTCGCCACGTCAGCCTCCTCAGTTGCGCTGCTTGCACGTCGCCGGTCCTGCAGCATCTTTGTCGTGTGCCCGTGCCGGACGGCAATGCGGCAACCGGAACGTCCTGGCTATCTCTGTTCACGTGTCTCACTCTGCGGCGAGCCGCCTATCGCCGAATCCGTGCCCTCAGGGCCAGTCAGGCTCAAACTAGACAACCCCGGCAGTCCGGCCCACGATTCGCGCGAAGGCCGGTGCGGCAGCTGTTGTTCCGGCATTGACGATCGGTCACGCGCCTCTCCGACTCGCCCCGCACGTGCTCTCGCCTGCCCATGTTTGGCTCGGCGGCGGCCAATGGCGTCGCGGATGTGCACGCCGCTCGCCTTCATTTGGCAACGGCAGCCGAAAAACGGAGGAAAGACGATGCCGACCGCAGCCGCGCGCCAGCTTGCCGACGTGCCGGTCGGACTGAGACCAAAGTTGACGGCTTGTCGACTTCTCCTTTCGACAGCTTCCACCGGAACGTGACAACGCGTAGTCGTCAGCGGAACTCTAGAGTTCCGCCGCCCCGCCGATCGCCCGTCGGCATGCGCCCGGACGGACTAGGGGGATTCCCCTCGCGAGGCGGCCAATTCCGGTGTGGGAGCGCTGAAAAGTCTCTGCGCGAGACGGGTCGGGCGACAGCGTTGTCGAGCCCCGGCGGATCGCACCGAAGCCGGCGGGCTCAAGCAGACAGGCGGGAGCGGTGTGTCGGAGCAGGTGGCCGAACCGCCGCCGGAGTCCGTGATGGAGGGCGAGATGACCGACAGCCTCGGCTGTGACAAGCACGTCCCCGCCGGCCGCGATACGGGAATTCCTGACGTTGCTCGCATCAAGGCCCTTACCCCGCGCGACCACACCTCCGCGAAACGCCCAGGCAGCTTGACGAACGCGATGCACACTCCGCCGGCGCGAGGCATCCGGCCGTGTAGCTCTCGCTGCCGGCGACGCCGCTGAACGGCACAAGCCACCAGCCGGATCCCTGACCGCACCCACGCACGTGCGAGCTTGGCAGCCATCGAGTTCGCCGCCGCCGAAGCGGCCGCTGCGAGGGGGTCACAGGTAGACCAAGATACGTCCTTCGTTTCCCGGATCAGTTTCCACGCGTCGGTAGTACTTGACCAGGTGCGGCTGCTCCAGGATCGCCAGCACTCTCCGCCGCAGTGTGCCGGACCCCTTGCCAGGGATCAGTTCGACGCTTTCGAGCTTCTGGCCGGCCGCCCGGAAGAGCGCGGAACGGACAGTCTTGGCTATCTCCCGGTCGCTGCGGAACATGCCGTGCAGATCCACCATCAGAGTTCGGCCCACACTCACTCCTCGCTGATGTCAATTGAATGCGATGCTGCCCCGCAGCGGACGTGCTCAGCAAGCCGATCGCCGGCTACACCGCGAACGGGCGACGCGACACGACCCTCTGCCGGCCGGAGCCTCGGCATCCGGACCGAGGAGGACGGCGAGTTCCTCAACGACGACGGTCAGACTGGCCGGATCCCAAATCAGTCCGCCATGGCTGGTGACGATTTCCCGGTGCCGGGCTGCCGGGTCGAGCGAACTGCGCCAGTCCACGACCCGGTCAGCAGCCGAATACACGGACAAGAACGGCACGGCACCGGGGAAAGGGCCCGTCAAGTCTGCGCGGAGCGGTGCGCAGCAGGCTCCCCACCGGCAACTGGGACGCAACAGTCCGGGCGTTCCCACCGCGCCGAGGGCGCCGAGCGCAAAGAGGTGCGCCAGCAACAGCGGGTGCACCGCCAGCATTCTGGTCAACGGCGAGCCGAGTGTGATCAGACCGCGCACCTGCTCCGGCTGGCGCGTAGCGACGGCACGGGCGAACTGGCCGCCGCGGCTGTGCCCGATCACGATCGCCGGCGCCGACGCAGTTTCGACCAGCTCGCTGAGGGCATTCCCGACCGCGTGGGCAGTCGCTTCACCGCAGTCGACGCCGAATCGGACCGGCGCGACCTCGACCCGGCAGCCCAGACGCTTCAACAGATCCCCCATCGGAGCGAGCAACGCCGGAGTACTGCCCATGCCGCCGACGAGCAGCACCGGCAGCCCGCGGGCGTCCAGCGGCGGGTCGAGCCACAACGAGTGCCGCTCGATCGCTCGCCGCTGCGTGTATGCCTGCGCTTCGTGCCTGGCCAACGGCAACGCCGAAGCCAGCCGGCTCAGCAACCCGCTGCCGGCCGCCGCACGGCCGTTGCCGGTGTTCTGTCCAGCCGCACCGCTTTGTGCCATCGGATTCACCTCTTCGGCATCGACATGACGACGGGCGAGCCGTGTCAGCCCGGCGTGGACTGGCGGCCTGTCTCGCGTGCGCCGACGATGCCAGGTTCGATCCCCGCGCACCTCTGGTCGAGCTTCGGCGTGCACAAACGTGGAGGCAACCCTGCACCATCAGCCGGATGCGGTGGGTGAAGAAGCGATGCCCCGGACGAGAACTCCGTGCCTTGCCAGGTCCTCTTGGCTGGCCGGCAGCGGTTTGCGCCGCCCGCGAGTCCGGAATGGTTCCGGCACACCTGTTTCGCCGGTTCGCCGATGCTCCCGCCAATCGTTTCCGTGCGGCAAGGATCCATCTCACGACGACGGTGTCCCCGCTGCGCCGCAGTGCGGCGATGCAGTCGGGCGCAGGCGGCGCAACACTCCCGATCGGCCCCAGCCACTGGCGCCGGCCTTTCCCGCCCGGGACCGAATTTTCCGTACGACCCAGCATTCGTCGCCCGCCAGCGCCGAATAGGCCCGTCCGGCAGCCTCGGCATGAGTTCGTCCTCCGGAACCGGCACAGCGGCCCGGCCCGACGCGCCCAGGGCCGACCGGGCCGACCGTTCTCCCCTGCCCTAAGGGGAAACAATCGCTGAATCAACGACCCATCCGGGCCTCGCCGTCTGCGACGCGGCCAGCCCCGCCATTACCATAACTAGGCACCGGGCGAACTCCCGCCAGATGCGCAGGTTTCCGGGTAAAAGAACTCGGTACACGCTTCCTGCCCACAGCAAAACACGCGGTCAAGGTCGGTCCCGACCGGCGAAGTCTGCCAGCCGCACGATCGTCCGGATGCGCTCGGACCGGCGGCGACAGACGAGAAGTCCTTCGCATCCGCCTCTCCGGGAGGGAGTACATCGCCATGGCTGAACCGATCCCCTACGCGATTGCCTCGGACGTTCTCTCCCCGAGCCCCTGTCCCCGAGGCCCGACGCTCGCCGTCGCGATCACCACCGCGATCTGCGGTACCCAGACGCTCGGCGTCGGCTACATCACGATGAGCTCGCGGCTGCACACCCAGGCGTACCGCCATCGCACCAGCGACATCGTCGTCACCGTCTTCAAGGGGACCGCAGCCACCATCTACGGCGAACAGCTCCAGCATGTCGCGGTACACCGGCCTGGCGACTCCATTTTCATTCCGGCAGGTGTCCTGCACGCCGCCGTCAACCTCTCGGTCGAGGAGGTTCGTGCCGTCGAGTCCCGCACCGATCCGGCCTTCAGCGACGACGACATCGAATCGCTACCTAGTCTCGATCGGACCGTCGCCGCCATCGCCGCCGCGATCCAGGCTCAGTACGAGGCCGGCGCGCTTCGTCGGCAGCCATCGGCTGCCTGATCGTTCGCCGCGAAGACCGCTTGCCTTGCCGGAACTGTCGATGGTCGCGGCTTTCTCGTCCTACCTCAACGACCTGGTCCGCGCACCCGAACCCGCGCCCGGCCGTTGTTCGCCGATCGGAAGAGACCCGCGGCGACCGCCAGCCGGTCGACGCGATCTTCGGGAGTGCCTGCGGCAAGCTGGAAGTGGGCGGAGACGATGGCCGACCTATACGAGAAGGAGGCCTGTCGCATTCCAAGATAGATTCCTACGAGTCGCGGCCCGATGATGCGAAAATCCTGGCCTGGCACTTGCCGGCGAGTCGCCGGAGGAGGGAGCATTGTGCTCCGTGCTGCGACGATACGCCCCCCAAGGTGCATCATCGCAGACTCTGCGGCTTTATTCTGCTAGTGAGCAAGCAGGATCGTTTCACCGAATCGGCCGGGGCCGCCAGCCGCGCCGCCGATACCCCCTCCCCTGCAACAGCCGCCGGATCACGCTTGACCAGCGGCGGACGCCGGCCTGTGACGCTTTCGCGCTGCGCCGCGGCCGGGAGACTGCGTTCAGCCACGACCAGTTCCTTCCGGTTCGTCGTGCAAAGACTCGAAGTGATCGCTGACGCGCTGCCGAACTCCCCGGCAAGGTCCCGCCCACCGTAGTGAGCAGATAAGCGTTCTCGACAGTGGACCGCTCGCCAGGCACCACTATGTGCAGCGCCAGGAACGCCGCCGAGAGCACGATCGACGCTTCGGATCACGGGCCGGATGCACTACAGACGATGTTCTCCCGCCTGCCGAATCTAGCCGCACCAGCTCACTCTTCCCAGGCTCAAGCGCGCGGACAGCCTATTTAGCAAGCCGGACTGCCCCGCCGCTCCCACTCCCTTAAATGAATATCAATTTATCCTCAAACTACGCCTCGCACGACCTCTCGGCGCGGGCGACACAGGCCAGTCACCTCGCCGAATCAATCCTGAAAGTTCGCGAGGAACGCCGAATCCTTCCGTCCTCCGCGACAAGACCTTCGGCAGCATTGGCCGCCGTCGCTCCCGCCGACACGCTCAGACATGCCAGGCGTCCCCGGAACCGCGACGCCCGAGCTCGCTTGCGATTCCGCTGCGTCATCGAACGAACGCAGCCGGAGAATGATCTTCCGCACGAACCGTCCGACCCGGCCAATGGCTCGACCATCGGACACCCTTCACCGAATACACACAGGATTCCTCAGCAAATACACAGGAAATCGGTCGCGCCCGCTGGTTTCCTGCTTCACCGAGACTGAGCGTGCCCTTTGCTGACACTATGAATTTACTTGCCGGCCAAGGTCCGGCACGGTTCCGTTGCCCACGGTCAGCCCCGCGAGAGGTGCACGCGACACCAAGTCGTTAGCAACTTCGCGTAACGCCATCGTTCACCCGCCCGGGGCACTGGCCGACAGCGTTGGCCGAAATATATGCTCACAGTCACGACTTCCATCGAATCCTCCTCGACATGTGGCACTAACGAATGACTCTTCGATGGTTGCGTCGTCGACCTACTCACCTCAGCAAAGGGCATGGGGCTTCGTGAACCAGGGAATCGCCGCGGTCGCACCCGGCCGGAATCCGTCGCTCGTCGCACATCTTCCCGATTCCGATTTTTCCGATATTTCCGGAAAACTGGAGAGGCGGCTGCACCACGTGTTCGAAGCGTCCGCGGAACGGGTACCAGGTGCCGTCGCGGTGGAATGCGACGGCACCGGAATCACTTACGCGGAACTCGACGCTCGCGCGAACCGGCTGGCACACCGCCTCCGGGACCGGCTCGGCACTGGGGCACGTATCGCGATCCTCGTGCAACGTTCGTTCGACACTTACGTGTGTCTGCTTGCCGTCGGCAAGGCCGGCGGAACATTCGTGCCGATCGATCCGGCCTCTCCGCCGGACCGCATCTCCTACATCGTCGAGGACGCCGGCGTCGATCTTCTGCTGACGACGGCCAGTCTCGCCGCGGAATCGGTGCGCGCGGCCGAAGTCGGCTGCGCGGTGCTGGAACTGGACACTGCGGCCGCCGAGCTCGCCGCCGCGCCGTCGCACCGGCCCGATCCGGACGACGCCGAGGATCCGGCCGCCTACATCATCTACACCTCCGGTTCGAGCGGGCGGCCCAAAGGCGTCGAAGTCGGGCAGTCGAGCATCACGAACTTCCTCGACGTCGTCCCGGGCGTCTACGACGTGCGCCCCACCGACCGGGTCTACCAGGGCATGACGATCTCGTTCGACTTCTCGATCGAGGAGATCTGGCCCACCTGGTCGGTCGGCGCGACACTGGTCGCCGGGCCGAACGATTCGCGCCGGCTAGGCGGCGAACTCGCCGACTTCCTGGAGCAGGCTCGCGTCACGATGCTGTACTGCGTGCCGACCCTGCTCGCCACTATCCCCCGGGAACTGCCGCTCGTGCGAGCGATCCTGGTCGGCGGTGAGGCATGCCCAGGACAGCTCGTCGAGCGGTGGAGCCGCCCCGGGCGTCGGATTCTCAACACCTACGGCCCGACCGAGGCCACTGTCACCGCGACCTGGGGCGAGCTGCGACCCGGCCGGCCGGTCACCATCGGCAGGCCGCTGCCGACATACTCGGTCGTTCTGCTGGACCACGGCCGAGAACCGGTGCCGGACGGCGAAGTCGGCGAGATCTGCTTGGGCGGCCCGGGCGTCGCCCGCGGTTACACGGGCCGCCCGGCCCTGACCGCGGACCGGTTCATCCACCATGTACTGGCCCCGGCGGGCGGGCGGCTGTACCGCACCGGCGATCTCGGCCGCTGGACCGCAGAAGGCGAGATCGAATACCTTGGGCGTGCCGACGCGGAGGTCAAGATCCGCGGTCACCGGGTCGATCTCGGCGAAATCGAGAGCGTCCTGATGGAGGACCCGGACGTCGCCGAGGCGGTGGCGGCGATGAAACCGGTGACCCCGGACGGCGAACCGGAACTGGTCGCGTATGTGGTGTCCGGAACGGGAAGCAGGGGCGACGAGGTGATCGGCAGGCTGCACGCGTCCGCGCGCGACCGGCTGCCCGCCTACATGGTCCCCGGTTACGTCGATTTCCTGGACGCACTCCCGATCATGCCCAGCGGCAAGGTGGATCGGCCCCGATTGCCCGCTCCGACCGGGCGACGGTTCGCGCTCGCCGACGGCCCCGTCGTGCCCCCTTCCAGCGCACGGGAGGCGCAGGTCCGCGCAGTCTGGGCGCAGGTTTTTGGCATCGAGGAGGACTGCCTGTCGGTCGAGGCGGACTTCTTCGCCGACCTCGGCGGGCACTCCTTGCTGGCCGCGCGCGTGGTGTCGGCGCTGCGACGGCAGCCCGGTGGCTCGAACACCGCAGTCCGCCACCTCTACGCACAACCGACCGTTCGCGGCATGGCCGCCCTGCTCGCCAAGACCAGCGCGGGCGGGCCAGCCGACCGCCCGGCCCCGCTGCGGCACCGAGGCCGCCGGATCGCCGCCGCCGGATCGGCACAGCTGGTCTCGATCTACCTGCTGCTGCTGGTGATCACTCTGCCGGTGTCCTATGTGTACAGCCAGAATGACGGCGACGTGTCGGTCTCCGTGCTGATGCAGCTGATGATCGCGATCCTGATCAGCTACCTCGGCGTGCGCTGGCTGGTGCCGCTGGTGCTGGCACGGCCGCTGGCCGCCGGGATCCGGCCGGGCCGGTACCGGCTGTGGGGCCTGGTCTACCTCCGGCTATGGCTGCTGGACCTCATCCTCGCGGTCGGCCCGATGCCGGTGGTCAGCGGTTCCCCGTTGATGCCGGCTTACCTGCGGGCGCTCGGCGCGCGGGTCGGCGGACGCGCCACGATCGCGACCAGTTCGGTCACCCTGCCGACGCTGGTCCGGATCGGGCGGAACGCCTCGATCGGCTACGGGGCGGTGCTGCGGCCGTGGCGAGTCGCCGACGGCTGGGTCACCGTCGCGCCGATCACCGTCGGCGACAACGCCTTCGTCGGGGCCAACACCGTCCTCGAACCCGGCACGACCGTGGAAGCCGGTGCCGCGTTAGGAGAACAGTCCGTACTCGGCGAGGGCGGCACAGTCGGCACAGGCCAACGTTGGAGCGGTTCCCCAGCCGCCCCGGCGGCGAAACTCGAGCACGCCGCGGAGGCCATGCTCGCGGCCGGAGACCGGTTGCGCGGCTGGCGGATCGACCACTATGCCGCGGCATTGGCCGGGCTGTTCAGCCTGGAGGTCGGCGCAATCGCGATGATCGTCCCCGGAGTCGCCTTGGTCTGGTGGGCACTGCTGAGCTACGGCGTGCTCGCCGGCCTGGTCGCCACTGTGGCGGCGGGCCCGGTCTTCGTAGTCACGGTCTGCGCGGTGGTCGCGATCGGGAAACGCCTGGTGCTGCCGCGCGTGCCGGTCGGCATCCACCCGGTCCGGACCTGGCTGGGCATCCGCAAGTGGATCACCGACAAACTGCTGGAATTCAGCCTGCAGTTCACGAACTCGCTGTACGCCACGCTCTACACGACGCCGTGGCTGCGGCTGCTCGGCGCGCGCGTCGGCCGCCGCGCCGAGGTCTCCACCGCCGCCCATCTGGACCCGGATCTCCTTACTCTGGGCGAGGAAAGCTTCGTCGCCGACATGGCCAGTGTCGGCTGTGCGACGTTCGCGAACGGCCGGATGGCCTTCCTGCCGACCGAGATAGGCAGCCGGGCGTTCGTCGGGAACGCCGCGTTCGTGCCGTCCGGGTCCCGGCTCGGCGACGGTTCGCTGGTCGGTGTCAGCACGGTGCCGCCCTACGACGGCGTGCCGGACGGCACCTCGTGGCTCGGTTCGCCAGCCATGCACCTACCACGGAGGCAAGAGAGCGGATCGTTCGCCGAGGAAGAGACTTTTCGCCCGCCCCGCGACGTGGTCGCGCACCGGCTGGCGGTCGAGTTCTGCCGGGCGACGCTGCCGGCCTCGGTCCTCGGCGTGAGCTTCTACCTGTACCTGCTCGCGCTGTCCGGCTTGGCCGAGGGCAACGACCTGCCGATCCCGGCATTCGTGTCGCCGTTCCTGGCCGTTCTCGCCGGCCTCGCGGTGATCGGCTTCTGCGCCGCCACCAAACGAAACCTCATCGGCAGTTACCGGCCGAGGGTAGAACCGTTGTGGAGCCGGTTCGTGCGGCGGGCCGAGTTCGTGACCGGGCTCTACGAAGCGGCGGCCGTCCCGGCCGGGATGGAGATGCTGGTCGGTACGCCCTTCCTGCCGCCGTTGCTGCGCTGGTTCGGCGTTTCGGTGGGCCGGCGCACCTGGATCGGCACTACCTACCTGACCGAGTTCGACCTGGTCCGGATCGGCGACGACGCCTGTGTCGGCTCCGAATCGTCCCTGCAGACCCACCTTTTCGAGGACCGCGTGATGAAAATGTCCTATGTGACCGTGGAACCCGGCGCGACGATCGGCACCCGCGCGATCGTGCTCTACGACTCGGTAGTGGGCTCGGAGGTGTCTCTCGGCTCGCTGTCGTTGCTGATGAAGGGCGAGCACCTGCCGGCGGGAACTCGCTGGCACGGCATTCCCGCGCAGGGCTTCAGCACGATCGGCGCAGCGTCGTGAACCGGCCGGTGGCACTCGTCTACCGGGGGCCCGCTTCCGTCGAGGGCTGCCCGGAGGCGGTCGCCGGGCTGCTGGCGGAAAGCAGGTGGGGATTCGACGTCCGGTACGTCGGCCCGGGTGAGCGAATCCGGTTAGGACAGTCCTCTTTGGACACTGCCACGCTGTACGCGCAGCCCGGAGGCGGAACGCTGAAGAAGGCGTTCAACCACCTTCGGGGGAACCGGGACGAGGTGCGCTCGTTCGTCCGGCACGGCGGCCGGTACCTCGGATTCTGCCTCGGCGGATACCTGGCCGGTGCGACCCCCGGATTCGACCTGCTGCCCGGCGACACCGACCAGTACATCGGCTCCGCAGATGCCGAACTGGCAACCGGCGGCAACGCGCTGGTCGACGTCCGCTGGCGAAACCGCCGGCAGACGATGTTCTTCCAAGACGGCCCGCACTTCTGGCTGAACCGGGGTGCCGAGGCGGACATCGTCGCCACCTACCGCAACGGCCTGATCGCGGCGATGACGGTGCCGTTCGGGGCCGGCCGGGTCGGTGTCGCCGGACCGCATCCAGAAGCCACTGAGGACTGGTTCGCGGACGCCGGGCTCTCCGTGCCCGCGCCGAGCCGGGCCGCCGCGCACGAGCTGGTCGACGCGGTGATGGCGAGCGTCCGGTGAAAACGAGACTCGCCGGCATCGACGCCACCCGCGGAGTCGCCCTGCTGGGCATGATGGCTGTGCACTCGCTGTACGAATCCGACGCGCAAGGCCATCCGACTTGGTCGTTCGCGATTTTCGGCGGCCGGGCGGCAGCAACGTTCGCTGTGCTGGCAGGCGTCGGCATCGCATTCATGACCAGCCGCCGCCGGGTCCGGCGGGCGGACGCTGCCGGCACCGCCGCCGCGCTGGCCGCTCGCGCGCTGGCGGTCCTCGCGATCGGACTGGCGCTCGGCTACACCGACGCCGCGCTCGGCGCGGTGATCCTGCCGTACTACGCGATGATGTTCCTGCTCGCGATTCCCCTGGTGTTCCTGCCGACGTGGGCTGTCGCGGTCGCCGGCGGGCTGCTCGCCGGCGGGGTACCGGTGCTCAGCCACTTCGCGCTCGACCGGCTGCCCCATGCCACTCTGCTGAACCCGACGATCGGGTACCTGCTGCGCCATCCACTCGACCTGCTCGCCGAACTGTCGCTCACCGGCGAGTACCCGGCATTGCCGTGGATGGCCTATCTGTGCGCGGGCATCTTCGTCGGCCGACTGGCTCTGGCGCGGGTCAAAGTCGCGGCATGGCTACTGGCCGGCGGAACCGCGCTGGCCGTCGCCGCGACGGCCGTGTCCTGGCTGCTGCTGCACCACTACGGCGGGATCGCGCACATCCAGGCGACCATCCCGCAAAGCATCCTGAGCGCACCCGAGACCCAGGAGATGCTCGCCCTCGGCGGTGACGGCACGGTCCCGACCGTGACCTGGTGGTGGCTCGCCGTCGACGCGCCGCACACCAGCACCACGCCGGATCTGCTGGGCACCACCGGCACCGCGATCGCGTTGCTCGGCTTGATGCTGCTCGCCGGGCACGTCACCGCCAAGTGGCCACGACGGATCATCGCGGCCGTACAGAAACCCCTGGCCGCTGCGGGCAGTATGACGCTCACCCTTTATACCGCGCACATCATGTTCATCAATTCCGACTACGACGTGTACAGCGCTGGCACTGGTTACGCGCTGCAGGCCACCGCAGTGCTGCTGATCGGGCTCGGCTGGCGAGCCACCGCCGGACGCGGCCCGCTCGAGTCGCTGGTGTCCACGCTGTCCGCGCAAGCCCGTCGGGCAGCCACGGCAGGCAAGCGGAGGCGGTGGCCACGCCGGACACTGGCGGCGGAGGGAACCTGATGAACCGAAGGCGCTTCCTCATCGGGGGCGCTGACCGGCCGCGATTGCTTGACGGAGCTCGGGATCGCGGCTTTCGAGCCCGATTCGCGGCAGCTCGCGCTTCGTCTACCGCGGCGACGGCCTCGGCCGAAGGCTGCCCGAGGCCGTCGCCGCGCTCCTGCTCTCCCGGTACCGCGTCGCATACACCGGCCCCGACGAGGAGTATCAGCTCGACGTCGCCGAGTACGACGACGAGCCTCAGGAATGCCCTGACTGGCGACGAATGTCCAGCAGATGATGCTGGAGCTCGTGCACGGTGTGGACGGCGAGCCAGCGCAGTGATCGCACGACGACTTCGGGATAAGGGACGGTAAGAGTGCGCTCCCAGTCCTTGGGCTCGAGCCGGCCGAGCGCGTGGGCGAACAACTGCGCGGCGTCCCGCAGCTGGCGGGCGACGTCGGCCGGTCGCTGCTGCAGATATCCGTCATGGTCGGCTCGTTCGTCCCGCCCCATGGGCTCGGCGACCGGAGTTTCGCTCCGCCGAGCGGCAAGCAACCGTTCTCTTTGAACCAGCAGCACATCGCGCATGTGACAGGCGTACTCGAGAGGAGACCAGACCAGCGGCGTCCCACGCCGCCGGAGTGCCTCAGGTGCACCGCGCAGCAAGTCCGCATACTGGTCGGCGTATCTGGCAATCAGCACCGGCACCTGCTCAGCCGTCGTCAGATCATATTCGAAATCGCATTCCGCACAACGCATCACCGGCCCACGATACCCCGACCAGAGCAGCCTGTCCGGGTCCCGCAGTACGCTCGGCCACGCCGAGCTCGACCGGTTCCCGGATGCGATTCTCCGACTCCGACAAGCAGGGCACCGGCTTCGGACCATCCGGAGAAAGGCGACGCATCCCCTTCCCGATGTTCGACACCCGCTGCCGGCCGCCGCGGAGGCGCTGCGCCAGCAGCCTTCCTGCGGAGCGCATATTTTGGCACCATCGTCGCCTGGCGTCCCATCACGAAAAGAGACCGATGTGCCCCAGATTACCGTTCAGTATCCGTTTGCCCTGGCTGCCGGATTCGACACAAGGCGATTCGCCTTGACGTTGCACACCACCGCCGCCGACCTGATCGACAGTCCCCTGGCGGGTTTCAAAACCCGGTTTCTTGTCCTCTACGACACCGTGGTCGGCGACGGAAGCCCTGGCCACCACATGGTTCACGCTCTCGTCGAGATCCGGCCCGGCCGCACCGATAAATGCAAGGAACAATTGGGTGAAATGGTACTCCGCCTGCTCGAGACGCACCTAGTCCTGCCCGGCGGATCCTCGGTCCAGGTCACCACCGAGATCAGAGAACTGCACAACTATCGCCAGATCATTCTCCCCCGAACCTGACTAGGTCGCGTCAAGACCCGATCCGGCAGGCGGACAGGTCGCGGCCGCAAGCACCGATCCGCTGCGGTTTCAGGCCAGCGCCTCCCGGCACGAACTCCCCCCCGTCGGTTCGAAGCGAGTGCCGGATTCTCCGCACCGGACAGCCGCGACGAATCCGTGCCCACCGTCCCGAGGCCGCGACAAGCACCCCGGTTGCCTCGGCTGCGGTTCTTGCCAGCAAACAATTTCCGAGCTGGACAACGCGAGCTGAAATCACTCGGGAGCACCAGTGGAGCAGGGGTGCCGACGCGTTCGCGTTCGTCCGCCAGCCCGGAGGTGCACGCTCGCACCGCAAGGTCCGGCATGCCTTCGACGGTTCAGCGAGCGGCTCGATCCCCTCCGATATCGCCGCAGTTACCGCATCCGCTCGGTTCGCGCCGTCCGAACCGGCTGCGCTCCGGCCGCTGCTGGTTGAGCTCCGCTCCGCGGAAATCATCGGCCACGGTGCGGCGCCACCGAGTTCGGATTCGTCCCTGTCCAATGTCGCATTCCGCGGCGGCGGTCGCCGCTTGCGCCCGATCAGCGGTGCTCGTGAGGGTTTCTCCCCGACTCAGGCCGCGGAGGACTCGCCTGGCCGGGTCCGGCCCGATGCATGATCTGCTATGCGCAGGATCGGGCGGCCACCACACAAATTCTCAGGAAAGCGAGCATCGGACTCCGATGAGCTACCCACAACGAGGGGACCGCACGCCGGGACTGTGGTCCGCACTGGCGTCGAAAGCCGGAGCGTCGGCGGAATCCGCCAGCGGCAACCTTCTCGGGCGGATCAGTTACGCCGGCGAACCCGCCGAGCCCGTCCTCGCCGACGGCGCGCCACGCCTGACCGCCCATATGGCGGCCAAAAACCTTGCCACGACCGAAGAAGTATGGCAAACCGACCGTCCGGTGCGATCTGGCACGGCCGGCGAGGCCGTCTTCGCCGAAGACGGCGAGCACCTGTTCTACGCGGTGCGTCTCGGGCCCCAGCCGACCTACCGGGAACGAGTGCGCGACCTGTACGAGAACGCCCTGGAGTTCACCTGGAGCCGAGGCTACACCGATCTGGTTCGCATATGGAACCTGATCGGCGAAATCACCGGCCGCAACGCGGAGGGCGTCGAGATCTATCGCGATTTCTGCACTGGCCGGGCCGAAGCATTCGCCGCTTTGGCGGATCGGTTTCCGCGACTGTCGGCCGCCACCGGGATCGGAACGCTCAGTCCCGGAATAGACCTTTGTTTTCTTTCCGCGAAACCGGGCCGCACCACCCACCTGGAGAATCCGCGGCAGACTCCGGCTTATCAGTACCCGTCCGAGTACGGCCCGCGGTCGCCGAGCTTCGCCCGCGCGACCTTCCTCCGGGACCAGAATGCCGGGAGTCTGTTCGTATCGGGCACGGCCAGCATCCTGGGCGCGGACACCGCGCATGTGGACGACATCGCAGGACAGACGCTCGAGACCCTGCGCAACATCGACGTGCTCGTCGGGAGCGAGAACCTCGGCCGGCACGGAGTGCGCGGCGACGGATACACGGTGCGGGATCTCGACCAGGTCAAGGTCTACGTCCGCGATTCCGCGCACATCTCCACCGTCCGCAATATCTGCTCACTGGTGTTCTCTCCCGGTTCCGAGATCGCGTACTTCAATGTCGACGTCTGCCGGCCCGATCTGCTCGTGGAGATCGAAGGGGTCTGCCGATGAGCGCTGGACCGCAGGAAAATCGCGTCCGGATCGCCATCGTCGGCGCGGGCCCCAAAGGCACTATGCTGGTGAACCGATTCGCCGCCTACGCGGCGTCGAAGGCCGGCGCGCTCGAACTGGAAATCGATGTAGTCGAACCATTCGCTCCCGGCTCAGGCCGGGTGTGGCGCCGGGACCAGCCGTGGTCATTGCTGACCAACACCACAGCATCCGAGGCTACGGTATTTCCGCTCGGGCCGCCAAGCCTGACCGGGCCGAGCGTCCACGGCTGGGCAGTCATGCTGCGCGAGGGCCTGATCGACGGGTCTCCTGAGCAGTGCCGGGAGTATGCGGCGACAGTCGGGCCGAGGACCGCGGTGAGCCGCGCTTTCTACGGAGCATACCTGGAATGGGCGTTTCGGTTCCTCGTCCGGCAGGCTAGCGGGACGGTCCGGATCCGAGTTCATCAGGGAAGCGCCGTGTCGATAGCCGACCTGACCGACGGCAGCCAGCGACTGACGGTGGACAACGGAGTCGGTGTCCTCGATGTCGACGCGGTCGTGCTGGCGCAAGGGCACTACGCAGTCGGCGCCGCCCGGCTCGAACGCGCGAAAGCCAGTGCGGCACAGGCACTGGGGCTGGTCCATGTCCCGCCGATGCCAGCGGCCGAAGCGGACCTGTCCGGCATCAGGGCAGGGGAATCAGTGCTTCTCGAGGGGCTGGGACTCTCGTTCTACGACTACGTCACGTTGCTGACCACCGGGCGCGGCGGACAGTTCCGTTCGGATGCCCGGAACCTCCGATACCAGCCGTCGGGAGAGGAACCGGTGATCTACGCGGGTTCGAGGCGGGGCATGCCCTATCCGGTGCGCGCAGATTTCTCTCCCGCCGGAGAACAGCCTTTCGTGCCTCGCTTCCTCACCGAGGCAGCGGTGGTGGCGCTGCGCGAATCCGGGCCGGGGATCCGCGACTTCACCCGGGATGTGTGGCCGCTGCTGGCGAAAGAAGTAGAATGGGCGTTCTACTCGGTGCAATACACCCAACTGCACGGCACGCGCGGATTCGAAGATTTCTCCGCACGATACGCCGCGACGGACTGGGACTCCCCCGGCATGCACGAACTGATCACCGGGTTGTTCCCTCAGCGGTGGATGCAGTGGGACTGGGACCGCGACGCCAAGCCGTCGGCGGGGAGACGGTTTCGTGATCCCGTCGAATTCGGTGGCTTCGCGGCCGATTACCACCGTGCGGTGCTGGACGAAGCCGCCGCCGGTGTAACACGAAGTCCGCGACGCGCGGCGACTGCGGCATTGCGGCGATTGCGCGAACCGGTGCGGCTCGCGGTCTCTCATCACGGCATCGCGGGCTCGTCCTATCGCCGCGACGTCGAGAACTGGTTCGACGGCCTGTCGAAATTCTTGGTCTGGGGTCCCCCTCCCGTGCGCGTGGAGGAGTTGCTCGCATTGCTCGAAGCCGGGGTAGTGCATCTTATCGGCCCTCAGACCCGGGTGACACTCGACCGCACCAGCGCAGCCTTCACGGCTGAATCACCGATGGTGGATCGATCCCGGGTCACCGCTCGTGTGCTGATCGACGCCCGCTTGCCGGCAACGGATGTGCGCAACGCGACCGATCCGCTGATCGCCTCGATGCGCGCGGCCGGAGACTGCCGGCCCCATCTCATCAGCGACGCGGCCACACCACCGGGATACCTGGTGGGCAGCCTGGATGTCACCGAGAACACCTTCTCCTTGGTGCGCCGGGACGGTCAGGCGCACCCGCGCCGTTTTGCCTACGGCGTTCCGCTGCGCGGAATCCTGGGGCCGTTCGGTACCGCCCTTCCCGCCGTCGTCGAGCACTGCGACGCAATCGTCGCGACCGCTTGCACAGTGCGCGCAGCGACCAGTCCAGCTGCCGCCACGGCAAAAACGAAGGTCGGAACCACGCCTCGCAGCGCAGTGCCGCACGACGCACTGGGCCGACCCCACGCTGCTTCCATGGCGTTCCTCGCGGAACGCCATGGCGAAATCTCCTGACCGGACGGTGGCGCTCAGGGCGGTGCCCGGTGTCAAGCCGCCGGCTGCGGTCGCCGGACCGTCCGACCGGCGGCCCAAGATCCTCGTGCTGGCGATCTGCTGTTTCAGCCTTTTCATCGTCGGCCTCGACAACACCGTGGTGAATCTGGCACTTCCGGCGATCCAGCACGACCTCCATGCCGAGGTCTCCGAACTCCAGTGGACCATCGACGCGTACACGCTGACGGTCGCGAGTCTGGTCATCCTGAGCGGTTCCACCGGGGATCGATTCGGCAGGCGCCGCACGTTCCTCGCCGGGCTCGGCACTTTCGCACTGGGCTCATTGCTCTGCAGCATTGCACCGAACGCCGGGCTTCTCGTCGTTTTCCGCGCCGTCCAGGCGGCAGGCGGCTCGCTGATGACACCTTCGGCATTGTCGATCATCAGCAGCGTCTTCACCGATCCTCGCGAACGAGTGCGTGCGCTCGGCGTATGGAGCAGCGTCACCGGATTGAGCATGGCAATCGGTCCCGTCGCCGGCGGCGTGCTCGTGGGCGCGGCCGGCTGGCGGTCGATCTTCTGGCTGAACATTCCGATGATCATCGCCGCTGCGGCGCTCTCCGTGCGCTTCGTCCCTGAATCGAAGTCCGCTCGGCCGAGGACGTTCGACCCGATCGGGCAACTGCTCGTCCTCGTCGCGCTGACAGGTGCGACGTTCGGCATCATCGGTGGCCGGACATACGGATGGGATTCACCGGTCATCGTGGGCTGTTTCGTTCTCTCCGGCATCACGACCGCCGTGTTGATCACCCACGAACGCCGGCACCGGGAGCCGCTCGTGCAGCTTCGGTTCTTCACCAGCATCGCCTTCACCGGAGCCAATCTGATCGCAGTCTGTGGATTCTGCGCATGGTACGGATTCCTTTTCCTCAACGCGTTGTACCTGCAGAACTCCCGGGGGTTCTCCCCACTCCACGCCGGCCTGCTCACCCTGCCGATGGCAGTGATGGTCGCGGTATCCTCTCCGCTGGCCGGACGGATCACCGCCGACGGCGGACCGCGACGCCCTCTCCTGGCCAGCGGGTTCGGCATCGCGCTCTCCGGGCTTCTTCTCGCTCGAATCACTCCGCACACGTCCATCGGCTATCTGCTGGCCGTCTACGCGTTGTTCGGGCTTGGCTTCGGCGCCGTCAATGCTCCGATCACCAACGCCGCGGTCTCCGGAATGCCGCTCGCACAGGCCGGAATGGCCGCGGCAGTGGCCACCGCCAGCCGCCAAGCCGGCGCTTGCCTCGGAGTCGCGATCCTGGGTTCGGTCGCGACTTCTGAAGCACACGACACCACCGCCGCAGCCCCGAACGGACCGGCCGGGTGGTGGATCATCGCCGCCTGCGGCTGCGCCGTGCTGGTACTGGGCACGCTGGCGACCGGCCGCCGGGCACGCGATTCGGCCTGCCGGGCGTTGGGCTCCGGCACAGGCGATACTTGACGGCCAGGGAAAAGCGCCGGACCAATTCGCCGAGTGCCCGGTCACGGAACCGGCGAACCGGACGCTTCGAGGACCCGAGTCCGGCGTCAATTCTCCGGGTCCACTCGGACGCCGCGTGAATACACCGCCTCGACTCGATGAAGAGCCGAAAGATCTGCGAGGGGATCTCCCCGCACGACAACGACATCGGCGTCGTATCCGGGCTTCAGCCGGCCCTTGCGATGACCCAGCCCGCAGACGCGGGCGGCAATCGAGGTCATGCTCCGCAAGATCGCGGTCGGATCCATCCCGAACGCCGCCAGGCGGTGTCGGGCGTACGGCAGCACGTCATGCGGCTTGTACGGACCAATTCCCGCGTCAGTTCCCGCGACGATCGTCGCACCCGCCGCGTACATCGCCGCGAAGTTAGCGATGATCTGGGGCATCCGCCGGGAAACCGCCGCCGGCATCACCTCGGCGAGCCGGGGCAGGACTCCGGCCGTGGCTCCGAGCGCCACGCGTTGCGAGACAATCCGCTCGACAAGCTCATGCCCAGGCACGTCGACTCCCTCCGCGGACCAGAAGGTGACATGCTCCAAACCGTCGGCTCCGGCATCGACGGCGTCGAGGACCGAGCCCAGGCCATGCGCGTGCGCCGTCACCGGGATGCCATGCAGATGCGCCTCCGCTATCGCGGCGTGCAGGGCCTCCCGGGTGAACTGTGCGCGCTCCTGCGAGCTGCCCGGCGTCATCGTGCCACCGCTGGCCATGATCTTGATGACGTCGACGCCGCGTTCGGCGTGCGCGCGCACCGCCGATCGCAGTTCCGCAGGACTGCCGGCGGCGACCTCCCCGCCGAGAAAGTGACAATGGCCATTCACCGAGGTAATAGGTGGCCCGGCCGCGACGATCGTCGGCAAGTCCGCAGCTCCGCGAAGGGCCAACGACAAGTAGTCCCGGTCGCCGAGGTCGCGGACGGTTGTAATCCCGCTGCGCAATGCCGTCCTGGCCGCGATGCGCATCGCGGCCAGGACGGCATCGTTGTCAAGTCCGGCAAGCGAGGCCACTGGATCGGAACTTGCGTCGAAGGCGAGATGCACATGCGGATCGACCAGACCCGGGATCAAGGCAGCGCCCGCGAAATCCACCACGTCCTGGCCATTCGGCAGATCGGCCGCGCAGCCGACTCCGGATATCTTCGCCCCTTCGAGAATGACGACAGGACTGCCGGATGACCGAAACTCTTCACCGTCGAAAATACGCGCGGCTCGCAGCACCGTAATCCCAGAGTTAGCGCCTCCGCCCACGGTAGACATGCAGCCGACAATATCAGAGGACGACGAAGAGATCAGCGCAGCCGGACTTTCGGTCCACGAGGGGGATATCATCGCACTTGAATTCCGAAAGGTCCGTCATCGAACTCAAACCCCGTCACAGGACGGATCGGCACCGACTCGCGTCGCACGCCTGGCCGGTCAGGAAGGAGCCCTGACGCGTGACGTCCGGGCGCGTCGAGGCAACGTTTCGACGACACAGCGGTATCACGCCGGGGTTCGAAATACCATAAAGTTAATCGTCGAATACCGGGAGATATATCTCTGTTCCCGCTCTTGCCACTCCGGACGTCACGCACCCGAAACGTTAGCCGCCGGGGCGACACCTGGCCAGGGAAACAGTCAGAAACCACAAGGAATCTTCCCGAACGGGCAGAGCGAACGCGCGAGCGATGCCTGCGCTTGACGCGCCTCGACACCGTGCCCGAAGGTAGTCGGGCGAGGATGCCTCGGCGTCAATCAACGAGGTTCCCGGCCCCAGTTGAGGCATCCTCGCCCGATGAAGAATGATCGCGCTGCACGCTCTGCCGCCGGATCGATCGAATACCGCCCTGCGGACTTTCCCGGCAGTCGGCAAGACAACTCGGACAGGTGCCGGGAAGCATCTACTGCTCGTCGATCTCGACAGCCGGACACCAGACTTCAGCCGGACCAAGACCGGCCGCCTCCCAATCGCCGCCGGCACACCGGCGAGAGTCGCCTGCCGGTCGCCGGGCACGAGGCAGGCGGGCATCGATCCCGCCGACAATGTGAGACGTCAGCACCGCGGAGACGAGCCGACGCGGACGACCCCCAGTCGTTGAGCAGTTCGGCGGCGCATTCCGGCGGCCTGTTCCCGGACGGCGTCGTCTCCAGGCATCGGCCGGGACATTCCGTCGACGGCAGCAACGGGCTGGCCGGCCGCACCCGGGAAGACCGCACCTGCCGGAACCGGCTTCCTGCTGACCAGCACGATCAGGCAGCAGCCACAGCCGGCCGGCAGGCAGGTGATCGCAGATGCGACGGCACGTCGACCCAATCCCGGTCCGGGTCGCGCGGCGGGCGAAGCGGCGTCCTCCGGCTGAGGGCGGCGGATGTGCGGCTACCGAGCCGGGCAGCGCAGACATCGCGATCCATGCCGGGCTCAACACCCCTCTCCTGCCAGTCAAGCGCCCCGGCGGTCAGACTCGTCCTCGGACCTCCCTCGTGCCGGCTACCGGCGGATCGGATCAGGGCAGTCGACGCGCTCGGATGACGAGAGGCAAGCCGGCCAGGGCGGCGCGGCTTGCCTCTCGCGACCAGAGCGGCCTGAACTCAGCAGCGAACGATCACCGCGGCGACCGGTCCGATCCCGTCCAGCCCGGCCGGGGATCCGGGCTTTTCTCCGGCCGCTGCGATCGGCGCTCTTGCCGAAGGCGAGCCGAACCTGCTCCGGCTCGTCCGGACTGTACTTCCGCTGCGCCGCGGCAAACCGGCGTCGACACGCCCACGCTCAGCGCGTCGGGCATTCCCCCTGAGGTGCGCCGGATCCGGACGGGGGAGATGCTCCGGCCGAGTCGGCTCCCCCGCCCGCCGCCGGCGTGCTGGGCGGCCGGAGCGTCCGCATCGATCCGCCAAAGCCGCGCGCTCATCAGCGGTCGCCGCCGAAACCGGCCTCAGCGTCCTGCGCGGCCACCGCGGCGACCCGGCGGCGTACCGCGAACCAGCCGGCCACCAGCAACGCCGCGATTCCCGGCAACCCGTAAATCAGGATCCGGCCGCCCGCTCCGTTGAAGTAGCTCATCGCCAAGACCAGCACCAGGAATCCGATGGTCAGGTAGTTGGTGAACGGCGCCCCGGGCAACCGCAGCGACGGCCGTTTCACCTCGCCTCGCTTCGCCTTGCGCTGCAGCGCAAGGTTGCAGATCATGATCATCGACCACATCCCGATGATCCCGACCGCCGAGAATTCCAGCGCGATTTCGAATGCCTGGCCGGGCAGCACGAGGTTGAGTCCCACGCCGAGCGCGTAGACAGCGGCGGTCAGCAGCACCCCGCCGTAGGGCACCCCGCCGCGGCTCATCCGCGCGGTGAACTTCGGCGCCGACCCGGCCAGCGACAGCGAACGGAGAATGCGGCCGGTGGAATAGAGCCCGGAGTTGACGCTGGAAAGCGCCGCGGTGAGGACGATCAGGTCCATCACGCCGCCCGCGCCGGGAACGCCCAGCTTCGAAAGGACCGTGACGAACGGGCTTTCCCCGCTCTTGTACGAAGTCCAGGGCAGCAGCATCACGAGCAGCAGGACGGAACCGATGTAGAAAACGCCGATTCGCCAGGCGACCGAGTTCACCGCCTTCGGGATGATCTTCCGTGGTTCCTCGGCCTCTCCCGCGGTGACGCCGACCATCTCCAATCCGGCGTAGGCGAAGACGACTCCCTGCAGGATCAACAGCGCGGGCAGCACTCCGGCCGGGAACAAGCCGCCGTTCGAGAAGATCAGCCCCGGCCCAGTCTTGTGCCCGCCCACTCCGTGGCCAGTGACCAGGAGGAAGATGCCAATCGCCATGAACACGACGAGCGCGGCCACCTTGATCGCGGCGAACCAGAATTCCATCTCACCGAACAGCCGCACGGACACCATGTTGACGGCGAGAATCACCACCAGAGCGATCAGCGCCGGGATCCATTGCTGAAGGTTCGGCCAGAAGAACTGGGTGTATTTGGCGACCGCCGTGACGTCCGCGACGCCGCTGGTCGCCCAGTTCAGGAAATACATCCAGCCGGCGAAGAATGCCGCCTTCTCCCCCAGGAACTCCCGCGAGTACGAGACGAACGAACCAGAACTGGGGCGGTACATCGCCAATTCGCCCATCGCCCGGACCACGAAGAACGCGAAGATCCCGGCCACCGCGTAGACTACCGCGAGCGCCGGGCCGGACGAATGCAGGCGTGCCCCAGCGCCGAGGAAAAGACCAGTGCCGATGGCGCCGCCGATGGCGATCATCTGGACCTGGCGGCTCTTCAGCGACTTGTGGTAGCCAGCCTCCTCGCGGGCGAAGCGCAGCGCATGCCGCGGGCCCTGCTTGCTGTCAACGGCTTCCGGGGGTGCAGACATAGGCTTCTTCCTCTGCGGGGTTCGGGGAGTTCGGCAAGCGTGAAGTCCTGTTCGAAGCGAGGCCGCCGCCGGCTGATCCCGGAAGCATGCGACGGAGAACTCCGCATTGACAATGGCCTTCACACAGAATTAAGGATGCGCCCGGAGCACGCCGAAACCGGATTGCCCTGCCCCGCATGGATCGCGCGGAGTGTCCGAAAGGAGCAGTGCCGAGAACGTCCGGCGGAACGAAAAGAATAGCGATCGCTGCCCCATCAGGCAGAGTTGGCCGACCCCGGCTGGCGATCCCGGCGGTCAGGCGGCATGCTCCAGTTCGGCTCGCCGAACCCTGGAGGCATCCCGATGCGCGTGTTGCTGATCGAGGCCGACGCGCAGGCTGCTCTGGCGCTGCGTTCAGCATTCGCGATGCGCGGCGCGGCCCCGGACCGGGTGACGACCGCAGCGGAAGCCCTCCGGCGGGCGAAAGAACGCCGACATCGTCCTGCTGGACATCGACGTCCCGGACGTGAGCGGCTTCGACCTGTGCCGGTCGATCCGGACGCGCACCGACGGTGCGATCATCGCCTTTCCCGAACAAGACTCCGTCGAAGACCGGATCCTCGGGCTGCTCGCTGGTGGCGACGACCACCACCTGGTCAAGCCCTCCGACGTCGACGAGCTGATGGCCAGGACGCACGCGGTGCTGCGCCGAAGGGGGCGCCCCCGGCTCGCTGGCACGCCCGCATCCGGGTACCCGACCTGGAGATCGATCTTCCGCGTCGCCAAGCGTACATCGTCGGCCTGTCGATAGCCTTGCCCCGGAAGGAGTTCCCACTGCTCGCCTTGATCGCCGGCGCGGACGGAGAGATATGCCCGAGGGACTGGCTCAACGCTGAGGTCTGGGGAGAATACCGGCCCGGCGAGAACCGTACGCTGGACCTGCAGGTGGCGACGCTGCGGACCAAGCTCCGCCGACCGAGGCTGGTCATGACCGTGCGCGGCATGGGCTGTCGGCTGAACGTCGGCGGACCGGAAGCGACCGCACGGGAGCCCCCTTCCGCCGGTGAAGGTGACCGGGTGATCGCCGGCCAGCGATTACGTCGCCGAGTTCCAACTGATCACGATCGGCCGTCCTGACCAGCCGCCGATTACTGCGGTGCGGGGAAATTCTCGGCCAAGTACAGGTAAAATCGAACCGACCTGTCTTCGTCGCGCTTCTCGTGTCGACCCAAGATCACCTTTTTCTGCCGCAGCGAGCGGAACTCGGCATAAGCATCAACCTTGTGCAAGCCAGCCTCTTCGGTCAGCTCGTCGTACGTCATCCCTGTGCTGTGCTCGTTGAGAACCGAGATGAGGGCCTTGGTTTTCGCCTTGGACTGGGACACCGTTGATCCTTTCAGAAGAACCTGCCAGCCGCTGAATGATCCGGACCGGCCGACAAGGAACAAAGCCCATTCGACGTCGCGGCGCAGGCCAGACGGGTACACTCCCGCGGCCAGGCCGGCGAGACGGACCGAATCGGCTGCACCCGTCAGTCCGCATCTAGGATTGGCCTGGTTTCCAGGGTGGACATCGACTTCCCGCACGCAAGGCCCGGGACGATGCTGCTGCCTGATAGGCAGCAGCATCTGCCTCAATTCCCTGCCGCAGGAAGCGGGGACGATCCATCCGGTGCTGGCTGTTGATCGTCCACCGAAGATCCATACACCTCCGCGGCAATTTTCTGATAGATCGGAGTCGGTTCGCCACTTTCGGAACCGGCGTCGTCGTGCATACCGTTCGCCTCACATACACCTGCTCGTTCGAATGCGAATTCCACCACGACCGACCGGGGAGCCGCCTGGCGACCCCAGCCGCTGCCCGATCCGCTAGACAATTCCGCCCTTACGACTCCGCGACCGCGTTCGGGACGACCAGCGATCACCACTGCCGCGGAACGGACCTGAGGTCGGCCGGATGCCGAAGCCGAGCCCGCGATGCCGCTTCCGCAACGGCCTGTTCCCGGCCCAGCTTCGATTCGATGAGTAACCGTCGCGAGATACGCGCAACCGCGTACGAAACCTGATCTTGGGTACGGATGCGCCTTCGGGAAGGCAGCTGAGAGAGGAGCACAGCCGCCCGCACATCCACCCAGCGCCGCGAGGCCCCCCTGATGCCCGAGATACGACACAATCGAAGCGATGCCCCATTTGCAATATTGGTCCGGTCTGAGTGCCGCCGATTCCGGCCAGCGGAGCGGAACGCGCGCCGTGATCGCCCCCGGTCCGCATCAATGCGGTCAGTCGCCATGCTGGCGCGTTCCCTCGTACCCCTGAATCCTCATCTGTTCGGGCAGGGCCGCCTCGCCACTGTTTCGTTCCCTCTGCCCGGTCCGCAGACTTGGGCCATCCAGCGGACGAGGGAGGTGACAGCCATGTGGCGGTTGACGATGAGCATGACAGCGGCCGCACTGTGCTGCGCTGGATGCGGGGCAGCCGCCCTCGCACCGGCGGCCTCGGACCCGTCGTCCGCGACCTCGCCGTCCGGTGCCGGACCGAACAGCATCGTGGTCTCTCCGGTGCCTGCTGCTCCCCCGCCGATGCCAAGCACCTTCCAAACCGGTCCGGCGGAGTCCGCAGGACCGGTGCCTGCCGGTGCCGACGTGTTCGCCTCGCCGACTGCGGTCGCGGAAGCCTGGATGCGCGAGTGGTGCGCATTCGACTGGCGGGAACCGTTGAACGGGAATCTCGAACGTGCCGCACGATTCGAAACCGCCGCTGCGGCTCGCGCGGACCGAACTCGCGGCGACAACACCCGCTCTTACGGAGCGGCCCGTGCGCAGCAAGTGAGCAGCACCTGTGGCGCCGTTTCCGCGACGCTGAATCCCGAAGCGCCCCACAGCCCGGACAGCGCATATCTGGTGGTTTCCGCCCGCCGCACCGATTTCGCCGCGGGGGTGCCGTTCGAAACCTCGACGCTGCAATCCGTGCGCGAAGCGGTGCGCCAGGCCGATGGGCGCTGGCTCGTCGGCGACCAGGTGGAGGCGGGCTGATGCGGGCGCGTGTCTTCGTCTTCGGCGCGGTGGTCGCGCTGTGCGGCCTTGCCTTGGCTGGACGGCATCCCGCTCCGGCCGCGGCGGCGGACTGCGCCACCGCGGCCCCGCCGCCGGCTCCGGCCCCTGCGGCAGACGCGGGCGCGTTGCAGCTTTCCCTTTCCCAGCTCGATGTCGCGAAGAAGATCGTCGGCACCGCGAAAGCGATGTCCATCTCCGAGCGCGGAGTGGTGATCGCACTGCAGACCGCGAAGCAAGAATCCCAATTGGACGCTTTCGCGACAGTCGGCCGCTCGACCGGTGCCTTCCAGCAAATCGCCCCCGGTCCGGCCAATGCGTACGCCGGATACGACCGGACGGACCCCGCTGCCGCGGCGAGAGGGTTCTTCACCGTACTGCTGGCCCGGGATTCCGGGTATGCGAACGACCCGCGAGACAACGCAGACATCGCGCAGCTGGTGCAAGCCAGCGGAGCGGGCGCGAGCCATTACGCGCCGTGGAAACACTTCGCCGAAACGTTGACCAGTGTGCTGTATGCCGGGACCACAGCGATGACCTGCGCCGTGGGCGGCAAGGCAGGACCGACTGCGATCCAGGTGAACGGACCCACCGTGACCTTGCCGCGAGGCGCGGGCGTGACCGGGTCGGTCACCACGGCCTCGCCCGAAACCGCGAAGGTGCTCGGAGCGGCGTTGTCCTGGCTCGGCACGCCGTACGCGTGGGGCGGCGGCACCCCGTCCGGACCGTCGCGGGGCATCCGGGACGGCGGCGTCGCGGACGCACACGGAGATTTCAACAAGATCGGATTCGACTGCAGCGGCCTGGTTCTGTATTCCTATGCCCAAGTCGGGGTGTCGTTGCCGCACAGCTCGGCAGACCAGTTCGCCAACGGCGGCCAATCCGTTCCGTGGCCGCAAGCGCAGCCCGGCGACCTTCTTTTCTACGGTGCCGCAGTGCACCACGTCGCGCTGTTCCTGGGCGTGCTCAACGGAGTGCCGTACATGATCGAAGCTCCGCAAAGCGGGGATGTCGTCAAAGTCTCCGCCGTCCGGACCGGCGGAGACTTCCGGACCCAAGCCGTCCGGCCGATTCCGGGAGGAGGAGCGGCCGCCCATGCATGAGCACCCGCCGGGCTACGAAGCCGAGCAGCCGATCGATCTCACCAAGACCGTGCACGTCAACGTGCCAGCCGAGCCGCCCGCCGCACGCACGCCTCGGGCGAAAGACCCGGCTTGGCTCCGCCGCCGTTCGGTGCGCGAAGCCCTGACCGCCGACGTACCAGGCTCATGGCTGACCGTAGTCGCCAACGTCAAGCCGGGGACGTACAAGACCACCACGACCCGGATGCTGGAAACCGTCCTCGGCCGGGTCCGCGACGACATCCGGTTCGTCGACGGCGCGCGCCGCCCGGTGCGCGGGCGAGTGATCGCCGATTCGCCGAGCTATCCGCAGGACACCGTGTGGCAGCCGTGGGTTCGGCTGGCAGATCAGCTGGTGATCCCGGTGCCCCAGGACGCCGAGGCCGCCCGGGCCGCGGTCTGGATGCTCGATCACCTCGATGCCGAAGGACTGACCGCGCTCACCGCCGGTGCCCTCACCGTAGTGCTCCGCACGGGCCGGGACCGCCGGCTTTTCCGGCGGATCAAGACTTCCTTGGGACGCCGGACCGCGCAGGTGGTGGCGATCCGGCCGAGCGGGGAGGACCCGGAACCGTGGGTGCCGGTGGCGGCGGCGCTCCTTCAGCAGCTGGCCCGGCGGGCGAACGGCGACACGGTGCCGCCGGACGGACCGTCCGGCCGGGTCGTCCCCTTGAATTCCTACCAGCGGAAGGAAGCCAGCTGATGATCGTGCACCTGATGTCCCAGTCGCCCAACCCGTTCGACGGCATCGTGCCGAATTTCGACGTGTTCGGCGTGCAGTTCAACGCGGCGTGGAAGAAGCTGCTGGGCGGAGTGTGGGGGCTCGCCTTCGTGGTCTTCGCCTTCAGCACCATCCGGGCGACGCTGGAGCTGCAGTCGGCGAAGCGCAGCGGTTACCAGACCTCGGTGTCGGAGCACAGCGCGTCGTTGAAGCGTTCGGTGATCGGGCTGGGCGTGCTGGCAAGCCTTGGCCTTGTCTTCGGTGCCGTGCTCGCGGTCTTCTGACGGGACTGGCATGCTGGCCCCCGTCCTCACCGCGACGTTCGTGACCGACCCGTCGACCGCCGTCGACGACTTGGCGAACGCGGTGCACGCGTCCGCGTTCGATTTGCTCCGGCAGGTACTGCCGGGGCTGCGGACGTCGGCGAACACCGACCCGTTGTCCGCGGGCTTTCTCGGCCAGTACGCGGGTGCGGCCGGGCTCGGCCTGATCGTGATGGCCTTCTTCGCGGTGCTGACGATCGTGCACAGCGTGCGCGGCGGGGGCGGCCGTGCGGACCTGGCCGAGTCCCTGTTCAAATACCTGCCGCTGGCGGTCCTCCTGACTGTGTTCTCCCCGGCGGTCGGCGTGCTGCTGGAAAACGCCGCGAACGCCGCCACGGACGGGATTTCGCGGTGGGGTGCCGGAACCGTGGACGCCACCCAGGCCAAGATCGACGCGCTGGCGGCGATCACCGCCGACAAGCTTCCCGGCGGCACCTTCGTCGGCTTGCTGGTTTCGGCGCTCATTGTCGCCGGGGCGCTCGGCGCGTTCCTGGTGCTGGCGGTGCAGAAGATCGGCATGCCGGTGGCCGGGATCGTGGCCGGGATCGGCTGGGGGATGCTGGTGCATCCGGCGTGGCGGGCCAAGGCGGTCCGGGCGCCCGGAGCGTGGCTCGGGCTGATGGCCGTGAAACCAGTGCTGTTCCTGATGCTGGCCGCCGCGTTCGGCGCGTTCGGGTCGGCCGGCGGCAGCACCGACGGAGTGGCCGGGCTGATCGGTCTCTGCCTCCTCGCGGTCGCGCTGCTGATCGCCTGCGCGGTGCCGCTGGCGCTGGTCAGGAAATTCCCGCAGCTCGGCCGCCCCTCCCCCGGCCGGATGCCGGGCGGGATACCGGTCCCGGCGCCGCTCGGCGTGCACGGGCCGGCGACCGCGGTAGCCGAACGGACCGTGACCGGGCACCTGGTGCTGCCGTCGAGGACCGGGCCCGAGCCGGCCCCGTCGCACACTATCGAGCTGGCCTACGAACAACGCCGACAACGAGATCGAGGAGACGCGCGGGCTCAGGCACGGACCCCGCGCCAGCCCAGCCATCTCGAGGAGGGGGCCCGGACGGAGAACCTCTTCGCCGCGTCCCGGACGAGGAGGCGATGATGCGCACCGCAATGCTCGGCGGAGAGGTCGCGAGCCGCGGTCTGCTGGGAAAACTGGGCCGGCGGGGCGGCATCGCGCTGGGCGCGGTCGTCTTGCTCGCGATCTGGCTGTGGCTGGGAGTCGGCGGTCTCGCCGGGATCCTCGCCGGGCTCGGCTCAGTCGCGCTCGGGACCGCAGTGCTCTACCCGTGGAGCGGCCGCCGGTCGCTGGCCGACGGATGGCTGCGGGCGTGGCGGTTCCGCTGGCGCCGCTACCGGCGGGTCACCGAATTCACCGAGGAAGGCCCGGCTGGCCTGCCGCCGGTGCTCGGCCAAGTCGCGCCGCTCGATCTCACCGGTACACCGCACGAGGACATGTTCGTGCTGCGCCACAGCAATCCCGGGGAACTGCCGTACCTCTCCGTGGTGATGGAGGTCGACGGCCAGCCGCAGGGCCTGCGGACCGACGCCGAGTTCGAGGCTGCGTCCGCGCGCTACGGAGTGCTGCTGGCGCAGCTCGCCCGCGACGGATCCTTCATCCGCGGGCTGCAGCAGATCAACCGGATCCTCCCGCACGATCCGGCGCTGCACCGCGCCTTCGTCGCGGCCCGGGTGTCGGACCGGCCCGGCATCGAATCGCTCGTCCAGTCCTATGAGGACCTGGTCGATCTGACCGCGCACACCGCGGAACAACATCGCAACTACCTGGTCGCGCGGTTCCCGCTCACCCCCGAATTCGCCGCGGCCGCCCGCCGGCACGGGGTCGCCGAGGCCGGCTGGGCGGGCCTGGTGCGCGAGGAACTCGCGCGGCTGGCGGAGCTGGTGGTGCGAGCTGACCTGGCCCGGCCGAGAGTGCTGGGGGAACAGCGGACTTGTGCGGTGCTCCGGTCCATGCAGGACCCTGGGTTTCCGGTCGACCAGCACGAAGGGGTGCGATGGCACAACTGCTGGCTCGGCTACCGGGGCGAACGAACCCGGCTGGTGGTCGGCGACTGCTGGTCGCACCGGGTCGCTGTAGTGCTTCCGGAGGCGATGGCGGCAGTCCCGCTCGGGCCGCACTGGCTGGCGCCGCTGCTGGTCGAGGTCAATCCGGCGGTAATCCGGACGCTGAGCGTGCGGATGGAATTCGTCCCGGCACGGATCGCGCGGGCACAGGCGGTGCGAGACGTGGCCGTCGACGGCGCCAGCCGGCTGGACACGCAGGGCAAGGGACGAATCGACGACGGAACCGACGAAGCGATGCTCTCGGCTTCACGACGGCGGCTGGGCGACCTGATGCCGGGCAGCGGTCATCACGGCGTGGAGTGGTCGATGGCGGTGTCGGTGACCGCCGCCGACGCGAGCGAGCTGGCGCGGGCGTGCACCCGGGTCGAAAACGCCGCCGCCAACTGCGCGGTCGGATGGCTCGAATGGCAGGACACCTGGCACGACGCCGCGATGATCGCGACCTATCCGCTGGCGCGGGGAATGGCGGTGTCCCGATGACGAACTCTTCGCGGGCAAGCATGACCGTGGTGCCCGCTCCGGCCCCTGCTGCCCCGGAACCGGCACCGGAACCGGTGCGACGCCGCACGCCGCGCCGTGCCCGCTGGCTGGACCGCGCCGGATGGTACGAGCCGCGAAGCACCGGAACCCGGTCGACGACCCGGCAGGCCGAAGCGCTCAACCTCGCCTTGTCTTCCCCGCCGACCACCTACCGGGGGCTGATCGTCGGCACCGACCGGCTGTCCGGGCAACTGGTGTGCCACGACCCGTTCGTGGCGTACGAGGACCGTCTGGTCTCCTCTCCGAACGCGGCGGTAATCGGCGATGTCGGCAAAGGGAAGAGCTCCCTGCTGAAGACCTGGGGCACCTTGCGCCAGCTGCTGCTGAGCGGACGCCGGGTCATGGTGCTGGACAAGAAAACCCAGGCCGGCGTCGGCGAGTACACGCCGCTGGCGCAGGCGGTCGGCGCGCCGTCGATCCGGTTCACAGTGGACGGGACCGGGAGCCGGCTCAATCTCCTCGATCCGGTGATCGCGCTGGGCGAGGCCGATGAGGCGGCGGCTGGGAGGCCAACCGGGCAGATGATGCTGGTGCGGGCGGTTCTCGCTGAGGCGCTCGGCCGCCCGGTGGCCGAACGGGAAGGCAAGGCGCTGCGGACCGCGTTGCTGGCCGCAGCGCGCGACGCGCACGAGCGAGGGCGCGTGCCGGTGGTGCGCGACCTCGTGCACCACCTGATCCGTCCTGCGGACGAGGCCGCAGCGGAACTGGGCCTTGAGACGAGCACGCTCCGGGAGTGGGGGTTCGACCCGGCGTTCGCGCTGGAACGGATGGTCGAGGAGGACCTGGCCGGGCTGGTCGACGCCGAAACCAGCCCCGACGTGCAGCTCGACCATCCCAGCGGGCTGGTGCACTTCGACATCTCGGCGCTTCCAGTCGAAGGCCCGGCGTTGCGCATCGTGATGACGCTGATCAACACCTGGCAGTCCAACATGCTGGCCCGCCGTTCCCGCCAGCTGATGCAAACCGTCAACGTCGTCGAGGAGGGCTGGCACGTGGCCGAGGGGGCGCTGGGCAAAGTGTTCCAGCGCAACACCAAACTCGCCCGCGGGCTCGGCCTCGCCACCCTCGCTGGGTTCCACCACATCTCGGACCTGCCGCCTGGTTCCGCCGCGCGCGCCCTGCTGCAAGAAGCCGAGACGGTGTTCATCTTCGGTCAGTCGCTGCGCAGCGACGCGCTTGCCTGTGTCGAGCTGTACAACCTTCCGGCCGGGACCGAGGACACGATCATGAACCTCGATCGCGGCACCTTCCTGCTGAAAATCGGCCATGAGCCGCCGCTGCTCGTCCAGCACATCCGGTCGGCGGCGGAAACCCGCCTGACCGAAACCGACTCCGCTATGACTGGTCAGCCGCGCTGAAACGCTGACCGTTCCGGCCGGGCCGCTACGGTGCGATCGAGGGCACCCCGATCCCGCCGGCGAGGGCTCGGTTCCTTCGCTCGCCGCGACGGCGGTCCACCGGCGTCGCAGCCGCACCCTCACGGGTCGGAAGGCGTCGCCGGGCCGGGCTGCCAGAACGCCGGGAGGCAGGGCCCTCTGGACCGTCCCCGCAGCCGAGCGGAAGGCCAATCAAGATCAGGACCGGCAACAACCGCGCCGGAACCTCCGCTGCCGGCAACCGGATTCCGGAGATCATCGCCGGAATCCGGCACCCCATGCTGATCTTCCGCTCAGGGATGCATCTGTCCTGGCTCCCTTGCATTGCGATCCGATCGCCGGATACACGACCCATCCGCCCCAGTCAAGCAGCACCAACCCGGCAGGCAGCGTTTACTGCCCCCGAATCAGCGTTCCCGCCCGATCGGTCGCCGATTTGGTAATTTCAGCGTCCCGGCGGACCACACGCATACACGCAAGCCAAAAATTCACCTGAATGAACTCATCTTCGTCGGCCAATTCCTGAATGTCTGCGTCGGACCGCCGTGAACGCAGCACCTGGCGAGGCCGGACGGCAGAAGGCGCCAATTCTTGACTCTGAGACGAAGGACACCGCCGTGGACACTTTGCGAAGCCGGGGCCTGCCTGCCCGCGAGCCCGAACCAGGCATGCGGAACCCCCTGTCCCAGCCCGGCGTGGTCTGGACGCTGGTCAACCCCGAAGATCTCGCGGCAGCGACCCGGGTGCTGGCGCTCCGCCGCACTGATCCGGGCGGGCTCTTCAGTCTCACCGCAGAACGCTTCGGCCCGGTCACTGCCTGGTGCGCCCTTGGCGACAATGTCATCGGGGCCGCGAACTGGAACCGGCTGACCTTCGCCGAGCAATACCAGGCCGTCAGCGAACGCGCTGGAGCCTTCATCGCCAGCGGCATGCTGTATTTGCGGATCAGCGGCTCGGGGGCCGGGACGATGCTCGACCGGCTGGCCCCGCGCACAGTTTCCGACATGTCCATAGGAACGGCGCGTTTCGTCCTTTTCACCACTCCGGCCGGGACAATCGACGAAGAAGCTGTCGTGTTGCGCACTGCGCCGGACACCTTTCTCCTCTCCTGCGGCGGAGGCAAGAGGCCAGGGTGGCTCGAGTCGGCAGCACGCCTGCATCCGGGGGTGGCGGTCGAGGAGGGAACGCACGGCAGCTTCAACATCAAAGGACCCGGTCGGCTCGACGCAGTGCTGCGAATCGTCAACAAACTCGACGCCGAGGCGGTCGCCAACCTGGCGCCCTTCGAGCACTGCGAGATCCGTTCGCCCGAAGGCGATCCGGTGCGCATCGTGAAAACGATCATCGGACACGAGGTATGGGCACGCCCCGAGATTCTCCGCCGTATGTGGCAACGAGTACTGGACGATTATCCGCGTACCGTTCCGTGCGGATGGGATCTCCTCAACACCTACCGGATGGAATGCACGGACATCGCTTTCGCCCTTTACCCGGTCGACCTCCATGCCGGCATCACTCTCCGGGAGGCCAACTACCGTTGGATGGTCAAGGCAGGCGAGAAGCACGACTACGTCGGCAGGTCATCGCGCCTCAGCGATGCCGGGCCCCGGCTCCGGCTGCGTGGGCTGGAAGCCGATCTGGCAGTCCCGGCACCGGCCGTCGGAGAGGAGATCACCGACAAGTTCGGTGTCTTTCAGGGCCACGTGACCTCTGCCGCCCACTCCCCTCAGCTCGGCAGGCCGCTTGCGTTCGGGCACCTGCACCCCGAACTCGGTCCCGGATCCAGCGTCGTGATCGACGGCACGGCGTGGACCGTGCGAAGCCTGCCCATCCTCAGTTGCCCCAGTCGTCGGCACCGGCAAGCGCCGGCGCCGACCGCGGACCTCAGTCCGCCGCTGCCACACGACCGCGATCCGCAGCGTCTGCTTGAACCGCATTGAGCCCTGCCAGCGGGCGGAGGGGAGCACGTATGCCTGCAACCTACGATGCGATCGTCGTCGGACTCGGCATTATGGGCAGCGCGACAGCCGCTGAGCTCGCTGGGCAGGGAAATCGCGTCCTGGCTCTCGAAGCACGCTGGCCTCTTCACCGCTGCGGCGCCTCAGCCGACGAATCACGCATCTTGCGGCTCAGCCATCCCGACTATCCCTGCTACGCCTCCGACGCCGGGGCCGCCCTCGATGCGTGGCGAGACCTCGAGGCCACGGTGGGAACCAAGCTGTTCCAGCCCACCGGTGGGTTGCTGGTGAGTCGGGCCAGCAGTTCAGCCCTCTCGGCTGCCGCTGCTGCCGCGGCGGCAGCCGACACCGCACACAAGCTTCTCACGACTGCCGAGCTCCGGATGCGTTACCCGTGGTTGCGGTTCCGGCAAGCCGACGAAGGGTTCCTGGATCTCGGTGCGGGAATTCTGCTGGCGGACCGCTGTCTGACCGCATACCAGCAGGCAGCGGTCGCCGCGGGTGCCGAACTGCGATTCGGGGCCGAACTCGATCTGCGGGAAATCACCCGCAGCTGGCTGGAAAACCATGAGATACCGGTTTCCGGCACGAAGGTCAATGGCCGCCATCTGGTGCTCGCGATCGGGGCTTGGCTCGGATCGGCGCCCGCACCGCTTCGCTGGCCGGAAGTGTGGATCGAACGCACGGTCAGCCACTGGTTCTCGCCCGGGCTACAGGTACCCGGCATCGGCGTCGAAAACAGCCCGTTCGTCGAATGGATCGACGATCAGCTCGAACTGTGCATGATCCCCACCATCAACGGGCGGGTCAAAGTAAAGACGCACCACACCGGGCAGGAGGCAGACCCGGCTGCCGGACCCGCTCCCCCGACCGCCGCAGAGGAAGCTTTCGTCAGGTCCAGCCTGAAAGAACTGTCCGGATTGGACCTCCCACCGCTCGGCGCCGCGGCCTCGATGTACACGAATACCGCAGACCGAAGCCTGCAAGTTCGCCGGCATCCGACGATCCTCGACCTCACGACGATAGCGGCGTGCTCGGGGCACGGGTTCAAGTTCGCGCCCCTCGTCGCCGCCCGCGCCGCGCAGCTCTGCACCACGGTGCCTGCGCAGACTTCGCAGGCACCAACGGTTCAGCAGCACGCTCTGTGAGGCAGGCACCATCAATGGCTACCACCTACGTCGGGACCTCCCCGCCCCGCCGCGAAGACGACGGTCTGCTGACCGGCAGTGCGCGCTTTGTCGGAGACCTGAACCTTCCTGGCATGGCGTTCGCCGCGGTAGTGCGCAGCCCGATCGCACACGGCCGGCTGCTGAAATGCGACACGTCGGCCGCCGCAGCGTCGCCGGGAGTGCTGACCGTCCTCACCCCGGCGGAGGCGGCGGGCGCTCGGCTCCCGTGCGTGGCCCTGATGCCGGGCCAGGCATCCACCTCTTATCCGGTTCTGGACGAAGTCGTTCGTTATGTCGGGCAGCCGTTGGCCGTCGTGGTGGCGGAGAGCGAGGCCGAGGCGTTCGACGCCGTCGCGCTCGTCGCGCTGGATTTCGAACAGTTCCCCGCAGTCGTCGACGTCCGGGAAGCGCTGGAACCGGACAGTCCGCTGCTGCACCCCGATTGGGGAACGAATCTCGTCTCGGACTGCGAGATCGGGGATTCGGCCCGGGACTGCGACGAGATGATGGAAGCGGCCTTCGCGGTGGTCGACATGACCTTCCTGCTCGGCCGCGTCGCGCCCTGCCCGATGGAACCGCGCGGCGTCGTAGCCCGGTGGGAAAACGGCGAAGTGACGCTGTGGATATCCACCCAGGCCGCACACCAGGCTCGCGATCACCTGGCCGGTGCCGTCGGCCTCTCCCACCGGCAGGTCCGGGTGATCGCCCCGCGGGTCGGCGGAGCGTTCGGCGCGAAGGAACACCTCTATCCGGACGAGGTCGCGGTCTGCCTGGCCGCCCGGAAGCTGGCCCGGCCCGTGCGCTGGACGGAATCGCGCGGCGAACATTTTGTCGCCACCCTTGCGGCGCGCGACGTCGGGTACCACGGCCGGCTTGCCGTCGACAGGTCCGGAAGATTCTTGGCCCTCCACTGCGATATCGTCGGCAATCTGGGCGCGCATCCGTCCAACGTCGGCGGTTCGCCGTTGCTGGTGGGAGCGTCGGTGCTACCCGGCCCCTACCGGTTCGGCCGCGCGGGCGCGCGGGTTCGGGGCGTCGTCACGACGACCACGCCGACCGGCTCGTATCGCGGCTTCGGCCAGCCGGAAGCAAGCTGGGCCCGGGAGCGGCTGATCGACGAGGCGGCCCGGCTCCTGCACGCCGATCCGGTCGAGCTGCGGATTCAGAACATGGTGAAACCCGCGGACTTCCCGTACCGGAATCAGGCCGGGGAGGTCTACGACAGCGGCGACTACCCGCACGCCCTGCGGATGCTTCGCGACCGGGTGGCCGCGCGGGAAAGCAAAGACGACAACCGTCGGCGAGCGGTGGGATACGCCTGCCACGTGCTGTCCACCGGGATGGGGCCGTCCGAGTCTTTCAAGGACATCGGTTGGCAGGCCGGCGGTTTCGAAACCGCGATCGTGCGGATGGAGCCGGACGCTTCGGTCGTCGTCCACGTCGGCGTCAACGCGTTCGGACAGGGAATCGAGACGGCACTCGCCCAGATCGCCGCGGACGAGCTGAGCGTTCCCCTCAGCCGGGTGCAGGTGAAAATGGGCGACACCGACACCGCGCCCTATTCCTCGATCGGCAGCATCGCGAGCAGATCGGCGGTGCTGGCCGGCGGAGCTCTCATCCAGGCCGCGGCGAAGCTTCGCGCCAAGATGATCGCGATTGCCGCGCACCAGCTCGAAGCGTGCCCCGAGGACTTCGAATTCCGCGACGAGAAGGTGCAGGTCCGCGGGGATCGCTCTTCGTGCCTGAGTTTCGCGAAGATCGCGTCAGACGCTTGGCGCGGATGGGATCTGCCGCCGGGCGCCGGTCCCGGCCTCGAGGAGCGGGTGACGTTCGACCCGGCAGGCTACACCTTCTCGTACGGGGCGCACGCCGCCGCCGTCGCCATCGATCCGGACACCGGAGTCATCGACCTCGAGGGGTATTGGATTGTCAATGATTCCGGTTCGGTCATCAACCCCGCCATTGTGGAGGGCCAGCTGCGCGGCGGGGCCGTCCAGGGAATCGGGATGACGCTCACCGAGAACTTTCCGTACGACGGCTCCGGCCAGCCGTTGACCACGCAGTTGTCGCTCTACGGCGTTTCCGGAATCAGAACTATTCCGGATATCGATGTCACCATGCTGACCATTCCGTGCCCTTTCACCCCGGGCGGGATGAAAGGTGTCGGAGAGGCGGGCATCATCAGCGCGCCCGCGGCGGTGGGGAACGCCGTCGCGGCGGCCCTGCCCGAGGTGGCCGGGCAGATCACCGACGCACCGATCCGGCCGAGCACGCTCTGGGCGCTGCTGGATCGCCAATCCGCCAATTCCGCTTCTGACCGGTAGGGAGAGCTCCGTGGACTCGCGTCACATACTCGTAGACGGCCACCCGTTCAGCACAGTCTGGCTGCGCGACAACTGCCTGTGCCCCTCCTGCCGGCATCCGGAGAATTTCTCCAAAGTGGTGGACATCAGCGAACTGCCCGGGCCGCCGATCGCCGAAAGCGTGCTCCTTGACGAAGACACCCTCGTTGTCGAATGGGGAAATCCGGCACGACACCGCAGTTCGTACCCGGTCGCGTGGTTGCTCGAACACAGCTACGGCGAGCTGCCCGCGCCCGCCGAGTCCGCTCGCCGCACCTGGAACAGCGCCGACTGGGCGGCCGATCCGCCCGTCAGTTTCGACATCCGCGAGTGCAGCGCCGACGGCGGGCCTTGGGCCGAGCATCTGCTCAAGTACGGCTTCGCTTTCTTCGACGGCATGACCGAATCCGAACTCGACAGGTTCGTGACCGCCATCGGCCCGGTGCAGCACACCGAATTCGGCCGCTTCATCACGGTCAAGGCCAATCCCGAGGTGAAAGACCTGACCACGACCGGCCACGGACTTGCCCCGCACACGGATTTTTCCACTTATCTGCACATGCCGCCGCTTCTGCAGTTCATGCTCTTCATCGAGAACTCCGCCGAGGGCGGCGACTCGATTTTCGTCGACGGATTCAAAGTTGCCGAGGACCTCCGCAAGGAACACCCGGACAAGTTCGCCCTGCTGGCCGCCACGCCGGTAAATTTCCAGCAGGTCTACACCGACTGGCGATACTTTCTGAAGAGGACCCGACCTATTATCGAGGTCGCTCCGGACGACGAAGTATCCGGCCTTTTCTTCGCCCATTCGCACACCGCGGCCTGGCAGCTTCCAGCAGACGAAGCAGATGCCTTCTACGAGGCGTACAACACCCTCTTCGGCTACCTGAAGAGCCCCGGCTACCAGCTGCGCATCCGCATGGAGGCCGGGCAGTGCATCGCACTCCAGAACGGCCGGATGCTGCACGGCCGGACCGCCTACGACCCCGCATCCGGCCCGCGCGAACTTCTCGACGCCTTCGTCCCCTGGGAGTACTTCGAAGCCCGAATGAGATTTCATTCGCACCGAAAATGGTACCCCGCCACCTGAGGCCGCACCGCCCGGTCGCGCAATCGGCACGAAACGACACACTTTCCCACAGCACGTCCCGCGAAAAGACGAGGTGGCTGACTTGCATACTGATTCGATGACGGCCAGCGGACGAGAGTTCGCGTTCGACCCCAATGATCCGGAATTCGACGTGGACCCCAATCCGACCTGGGACCACCTCCGCGAAAACGACCCAGTGCACTGGTGGCCGGCCGCGCACGGCTGGGTTGTCACCCGATACGACGATGTGGTGACCGTGCTCACCGACCGGCGCTTCAGCACCGAGCTGAGCCACTATCCGAAAATGCCCCTGGACCTGCCGGACGACCTGCTCGCGAGTCATCGCCTGCTCGCGCGGCACGGGCTGTTCTGGGTGCCGCTGGCCGATCACCGGCGAATCCGGAGCGTCCTCGCTCCGCTGTTCACCGCCGGTGCGGTGGAAGCGTACCGGCCGCTCGTCGAAACCGTCGCCGACGACGTGCTGTCCCCGCTGGAGGGCAGCGCCCGCCTCGACCTCGCCGCACAGGTTACGACCGGCCTGCCACTGGAAATGACCATGAATCTGCTCGGCATGCCGCGCCGCCGGCACACCGAGTTCCGGCTTTTCGGCGGTGCCATCGTCGATCTGTTTTACCCCGGCATCAGCCAGGTCGCCGTCGAGGAGAAAGCCGCCCACATGCCGAGGGGGCTGGCGCTGCTGGACGAACTGCTGGACGAGCGCCAGGCCGCACCGGGCGACGACCTCCTGAGCCGCATGCTGCACGCACAGCACAACGGCGAGACGCTCACTCGCGACGAGGTGCGCAGCATGGTCGCGCTCCTGATGTCGACCGCCTCCGAACCGGTCGGGCACCTGATCAACGTCGCGATGGTGAACCTCCTGAGGCATCCCGAAGCGATGGCGGAGGTTCGCGCCGACGCCTCGCTCATCCCGGCCGCAGTCGACGAGGCATACCGGTACGACGGGTTCGGCAAGTTGAACCTTCCGCGCTTCCCGCTGGAGGACGTAGAACTCAGCGGCGTCCGCATCGGTAAAGGACAGCAAGTCTTCGGCGTGTTCGCCAGCGCGAGCCGGGACGAGCGGGCGTTCCCCGACGCGGCGGTGTTCGACATCCACCGGGACAACCGCAAGAGCCTGCTGTTCGGAGACGGCCCGCACGTGTGCCTCGGCCGGTGGCTGAGCAAGGTGGTGGTGGAGACGATGATCGAGAAGCTCGTCACCCGCTTCCCGGCCATGCGGCTCTCCGGCGAACCGGTCTACACCCAGAACACGTTCTTCCGGAAGATGGTTTCCGTTCCGGTCGAGGTCGGGCGGTGACCATATACAGCACGCCCGGTTCGGCCGATCGGTTCCCGGCCCGCGCGATCGTCGTCGGCGGCGGGCCGGTCGGCTGCCTGGCCGCGGCGATGCTCGCCAGGCACGGCTTCGAGGTGGACGTCTGCGAACGGCGGCCGAGCTTCCTCCAGCACGGTTTCGGCGACGAAGGCCGCACCATCAATCTGTCCGTCTCGCCACGAGGCATGCGGGCACTCGCCAAAGTCGGCTGCCGCCAGGACTTCGCCGACGCCGCGATGCCGATGGACCGACGGGTGGTGCACACCCGCGACCGGCAGGTGCTGATCACCCGATACGAGCAGCCCGGCTGGCGAAACCACTCGATCGCCCGCAACGAACTGAACCTTCTGCTGTTGCGGAACGCGCAGCGGCGACCGGGAGTGCGAGTGCATTTCAGCACCGCCTGCGCGTCGATCGACTTCGACCGCCGCGAGGCGGTCTTCGCCACCAGCGCGGGCGAACAGGTCCGGCCCTACCACCTCCTGGTCGCCGCGGACGGCGCGCATTCGCAGGTCCGCGCCGCGATGCTGGACAGTGGTCTGCTCACCTGCCAGCAGACCACCTTGGACGCTAGGTACCGCGAGCTGACCCTCCGGCCGGCCGAGCCCGGCCGGCTGAGCCGCAGCGCCATCCACGTATGGCCGAGGGAAGGCTTTTTCCTGTGCGCTCTGCCAAATGTGGACGGCACGTTCCGGGCCACCCTGGTGCTGCCCGCCGAGGGGCAGGCCAGCTTCGAGGAGATCCGCCGGACCGGGCTGCGTAACCTGGTCCGCAGGCACTTCGGCGACACTGTCCCCGACATCGACTGGCACACCGCGCAATCGCGCGACGCTCCGCCCGCCCGGATGGAGCAGATCCTGTCCAGCACCTTGCATTACCGCAACTCCGTCGTGCTCGCGGGCGACGCCGCGCATACGATGGCGCCGTTCCTCGGGCAAGGCATCAACGCCGGTTTCGAGGACCTCATCACGCTCGACAACGTCCTCGCCCGTGCGCACCCGGGCGGGCTCGGAGCAGCGCTGTCCGAGTACAGCCGAGAACGCAAGGCGCAGGGCGACGCGGCCGCAATGCTGAGCATGACGAACTACCGTGAGCTGACCGCGCAGACCGGCGACGGCCGGCCGCCCGCGCCGGTCTCCGGACTGCCCCTCCCCATCGTCATAAACTTCCTGGGGCTCTCCTACCAGGAGGTCCTCCGGCAGCACTTGACGATCGACGGCCTCGTACCCAGCAGCATCGCGACCGGCAGCTAAGGAAGACAGCATGCGTCCCAACCACACTCTGGCCCGCCTCCGGAACGGCCGTCTCGCTGTAGGCACCTGGCTGCAGCTGCACAGCGTCCACGCGGCTCGGCTGCTGGTCGCCCAAGGATGCTTCGACTGGATGCTGGTCGATTTCGAGCACACTCCGGTCGACCACACGACCGCCGCGCACATCTTCTCCGCCATCGCCGATTTCAGCGGCGGGCGCACCACCCCGCTGGCCCGGGTCGCGACCGGCTCGGTCGACCAGATCAAGCAGGCGCTCGACGCGGGCTGCCAGGGCATCATCGCGCCGATGATCAATACCGCGGAGGAGGCCGCCGCAGTGGTGCGCTGGTCCCGGTTTCCGCCGGAGGGAGACCGCGGTGCGGGCGGGCTGGCACCACACCTCTCCTTCGGCGTCAGCCGGCCCGCCTATCTGGCCGAAGCCAACCGCGAGACCCTGGTGGGGATCCAGATCGAAACCGCCGAGGGGGTGGAGAACATCAAGAGCATCCTGGACGTCCCCGGAATCGACCTGATCTTCGTCGGCCCCAACGACTTGCACCTGTCGCTGGGCCTTCCGGCGATGTTCTGGAGCGGGCACGACCGGTTCCGCTCCGCTGTCGCGACGGTAACCGACGCGTGCGCGCAAGCCGGTATGCCGACCGGTATCTTGTGCCGGGACGCCACCGGGGTAAAAGATCGCGCGTCGGACGGCTTCACCTTTATCGGGATGGGCAGCGACGCACACTTCATGCTGACCTTCGCCGGGGAGCAGTACGGCGAACTCCACGGCATCGAAGAACCGCCTGAGACCTGGTGCAACGCGATCATCCCGCCGACCGACCGCGATTCCGCGCGCGACGCCGGATGAATGTCCAAATTTCCCCCAAGTGCGGATTAGGGGGTCGTCACGGAAACCAGAGAAAGTTCGGAAACACTGCCGTCGATGCCTACCCGGACACCACCGACAGTATCCTGAAGAACTTGCACAATAAAGCTTGCCGCTTGCTCGACAGTGGTCAGCTTTTCGCGCGGCGTCGCCGCTTTCACGGCGCGGACGTATTCCTCCGCTTCGGCCGGATTCATCACCTGGTCCAGGCCGCGAGTTCCCGGGACGAATCCCAAGGCGACATCGGCGGCTCGCACGCCCGGGTAAGCGAGCGACACCTCCGCCAGTTGCCGGGTGAGGTCGCGCTTTCCGGACACATAGGCGCGGAAGACCGGCGGAACGACGTCGTATGGGAATTGGGTGAAGAGCGTGTTGGTGACCAGCAGGACACCGCCCTCCGCCAACAAGTCCGCGGCGCGCGAAACCACTTCGATCGCGCCGCGGGTTTGCGCCTGCTGGTCATCCGGGTCCTTGACCGGAGACCCGGCGTTCGCGACGAAGCAGTCCAGCGGGCCCGAGCCGAGTTTCCGGAAAAAGCCGTCGACGGAATCCCGGTCGTTCAGGTCGAGCTGGATTGCCCGGCAGTGCAGCTGTTTCGCGGCAGCGCTCAGCCTTTGCTTGTCCCGGCCGGTGATGACGAGACGGACGCCAGCGGCCCGAAGCTCCTGGGCAACCATGAAACCAATCCCGGAACTGCCGCCTGTGACGACCGCAGTGCGAATTTTTTTCATTCCAGCCATGATCGCACCGTCCTTGTCATTCGCCAACCGGATGTCCCGAATCACGCCACGTATTCGATGTGACTGACAGTGTATGACACGAGCTTCCCGATGCATAGGAACGTTTCCCACTCACGCCCCGAACGAGACCCGTCCCGGGCCGCCCTTCGAGCGGGAGGCTCATTGAGGTGATCTCACCAACGGAGATTCCTGCGCTGAAGGCCTGACGTCTTCGCGGGAGCACTCGGCCGCACGCGACGATGAACTGCGGAGACCCAGGAGCGGAAGGACTGGGAGTCCTGGTAGGACTGGATTTGCGAAGATCAAGTCCGGACCAGGAAAGCTCCCCGTGATCACCTATCGTGCCACACTGGACGTGCCCCGCGAACTGGCCCAGTACCTCGGGCGCCTGCTCCACGCCGACCGCCGCGAGCGTGGCACCCTCGCAAGGGCAGCAGGGCGCTGACCTGGTACTGGCATGCGGTGTTCACCTTGTGCTGGTTCCGGGAGAATCGCGACATCACGGCGCTGGCGCGCGATCACGGCATATCCCGTGCCACCGGCTACCGCTGCCTCGTCCAGGTCATCGCCGTGCTCGCAGATCAGGCCCCGGACCTGCACGAGGCACTACGACAAGCCCAGCAGGACGGCCTGGCCCACGTCATTCTCGACGGCAAGATCTTCTCCGCCGACCGCCTTGCCGAAAAGACCACCAGCGTCAAAGGCAAGCAGATCGACCTATGGTACTCCGGCAAAGCACACGAGCACGGCGGCAACATTCAAGCCCTGCTGGCCCCGAACGGTTTCCCCTTGTGGGTCAGCGACACCGAGCCCGGCTCGATACACGACCTAACCGCAGCCCGCGAACATGTCCTCGGCGCCCTGTACTGGGCCTACTCCCAACTCGACCTGCCCACCCCGGCCGACGGCGGCTACGACGGAGCCGGCATCGGGGTGTTCACACCGGTCAAACAGCCCGCCGACGGCCAGGTGCTCGATGCGGACAACCGCACCTACAACGCCTTGTTCCGCGGCCTGCGCTGCCTCGGCGAACGCGGCTTCGCCCTGCTCACCAGACGCTGGCGCGCCCTGCAGCACTTCACCACCAGCCCCCACAAGATCGGCCACATCGTCAAAGCCGCACTCGCACTCACGTGAAACTCGTTGAGATAACGTCAATGAGCGCGGAAGGCAGTCCGGTGGCAGCGCCGAACAACGCGCCGACGAATCCTGCCCGCGACCAGCCAGGATAATGACTGCCCTGCGCATTCCATCGGCGTGGAACGCACTCTTGAGTTGTGCCCGCACCCTTCTTTCCAGGCGCGAAGAGCCGCGCACCGAGGGTTCGCGACCTCGTCCGGCGTGGCGAAAGAGACTCCGCGCTGCCTCATCTGCCCGGTGATCGGCTGGGACAACGGTTCGATCCGGCGGGTTCCTGGTCGCGCCGCCCGTCCTGCTGCACGGCTGAGGATCCCGGTTCGCGGTGTCGGCGGAAAGTTCTCCGCCGGCCGCCGGCACCGCGGGCGGCTGGTTCAGCCGAGCACCGCGGCCGCCGCCCCGAGGGCAGTCCGGTCCGTGCCCGTCCACGGGCTCATGGCCTCAGCCAGCGCGTCGGTGTCCACCCGCTCGCCTGCCGGGTGCGCCCACGCGACGTACCCGTCCGGCCGGACGAAAACCGCATCGAAAGCGGGAACGTCACCGAACACCGGCAGGTGCACCTGCCCGCCGGTCTGGTCGAGTTCGAGCTGGGCCGCGATCCTCCTGATTCGGTCCGTCTCCCGGCCGGCGGGCACGACCAGCCCGACCGCGCCGAAGTCGATCAGCAGTGGACGCGCGTCGCGCAGCAGGCCGAAGACGTCCGCCGGACCGTCTCCCTCGGCAAGGGCGATATTCGGCATCCGCCTGCCGACGAGGGGATGGCTCTCCCCCAGCGGATAGCGCAGGTCGAGCCCGCTGAGAATCCCGCTGAGCCGCAGGCACACCTCCGGCACGGCGAGAAGACCGGCGATCACCCCGCGCAGCGCGTCATTCTGGCTTCCCGGCTTGATGAGCGCGGTCTGCGCCTTCGCGAGCTGCAGTACGGCCGCGCCGATCGGATGGCGCTCCCGGTGATACGTGCCGAGCAGTTCCGCGGGTGCGCCCCGCAGGACCGCGGCGAGCTTCCAGCCGAGGTTCACCGCGTCCTGGATCCCGAGGTTCAGCCCCTGGCCGCCGATCGGCGAATGCGTGTGCGCGGCGTCGCCAGCGAGGAACACCCGGCCGCTGCGATATTCGTCGGCCTGCCGGCATCCGTCCGAGAACCGAGACATCCAGCGCGCTTCCCGCAGGCCGTAGTCGGTGCCGATGCCGTCGATCATGGTCTCGCGAAGCTCGTCCAGGGTGACCGGAGCGCGCCGGTCGGCCGGCGGCGTCGCCCGCATCATGCTCAGCCGGAACCATCCCGGCTCGGCCCGGGAGACCTGGTAGGTGCCGACCCGTTCGTTCCGGCCGAACACTCCCCCGCCGGACGGCGGCGAATCCAGCCGGACATCCCCCACCACCCAGCACGAGACCGGATCGTCTCCGGGGAACGGAATCCCGCAGATCTTCCGGACCGTGCTGCGCCCGCCGTCGCATCCGACCAGATAGCGTGCCCGGACCGTCGTGTTCCCAGACGGCCCCTCTACGAGCACCTCGACGCCGTCGTCGTCCTGGCGAAGGTCAACGACGCTCGTCGACCAGAGGAAGCGGACCCCCAGCTCCGTCGCCCGTTCGGCGAGGATTCGCTCGGTCTGGTGCTGCGGCAGGATCAGCGCGGCCGGCCAGCCCGGATCGATCTCGTGCGGAGCCATCGGCAGGCCGGAGAACAGCACCCCCGGCAAGGATTTGCCCAGGCTGCGGAACTTGTCGGCCAGCCCCCGCTGAGCGAACATCTCAACGCTGCGCGCGTTGATGCCTGGCGCGCGGGATTCGCCGGCCGTACCGGCCGACCGCCGTTCCGCCACGAGGACGTCGATGCCGCCGAGCCGGAGTTCGCACGCCAGCATAAGCCCGGCGGGCCCGGCCCCCGCGACGACGACTTGAGCTGTTGACACTGACTGGTTCATTTCCATAGGATCCAATGTAACAACACATAGGATGCCATGTAAACAAGGAGACGACTTCCGTGCAGACCGCCAGCCTGGCCCAGCTGATCAACCGGGCATCCCGTGCCCTCGCCCGCGACGGTGATGCCGCGCTCCGGCCGCTCGGCCTTCGCTACGCCCAGGTCCCCGTGCTCGCTTCGCTCAGCGAAGGAGCCGAACTGACCCAGAAAGAGCTGACCGAGGCGGCCGGAATCGACCAGTCGTCGATGGCGCAACTGCTCGCCCGGATGCTCCGCGACGGACTGATCCGCCGTGCGCCGCATCCCCGCGACGCCCGCAGCCACACGGTCGTCCTGACCGAGGAGAGCGCCTCGCACACTGCTGAGGCGCACCGGCAACTGGCAGAACTCGAGGAGCGAGCGGTCGCCGGGTTCACACCTGAAGAGATCTCATCCTTCAAATCCCTGCTGGCGCGAGTCAACGACAATCTCGAGAAGTCCTGATTCTCGGGCCAAGCCGCGCCCGTTCGGACACGCCGGCCCGGCGCTTCCGACCACGGGCCCTGCCGAACTCCGCAATCGGAATTCTGCGCATACCAGTCGATGTCATGCGGCTTCCTTGCCTGAATTCGCATGATCTGCGGTGTGATGCGGCGCTGCCCGACGCCGCCGAGGGCGACCAGACCCCGTTGTCCGATCACGAGGGACTGCACGACATCTACCGTTCGTGGTGCACCATCGCCGATTCCTATCCCGGGCACAAGATCCTGGTCGGGGAAATGCGGCTGCCGGACCCGTACCCGCGCGGCGCGGTACCTCCGCCGGGACGAGCTGCACGCGGCGTTCAATCTCGATTTCCTGGTGTGCCCGTGGGATTCGGGCCGGTTCCGCGAGGTAGCCGCCCGCGCTGCGCGCGGTCACCAGGAAGTCGGCGCGCCAGCCACCTGGTTCCTGTCACCCCACGACGTGACCCGTCACGGCCGCCGAGGACACCGGCTTCTCCTTCGCCGAGCGGCGCACGACGTGCCGGTGGACCGGGAACTCGGCACCCGCCGGGCCCGCGCGGCCGCCCTGCTCACCCCTTCCCTGCCCGGCGGGGTCTGCCTATGCCAGGGCGACGAACTGGGCCTCTGGGAAGTCTAGGGACCTACCCGACGAACTCCGGCAGGATCCGGTCTTCGCCCGCACACGCGGCGCCGATCCGGGCCGCGACGGCTGCCGGGTGCCGATGCCGCGGTCGGGTTCGGCGTGGGCCGGCCGTGGCTGTCGCGACGACAGAGTGGCCGGCGCTGACCGCCGACGACGTAGCCGCCGACCCGGGATCGCTGTTGATTCTCTACCGGAGGGGCCTGGCACTGCGATTCTCCCTCGGCGCGGCGGAAATCTCGTGGCTCGACGCCGGGCCGGACGTGCTCGCATTCCGCCCGGGAGCCGGGGGTTGCCCTTCCTCCTCAACTTTTCTTCGGTTCCGGTTCCCAGCCGCCAGACGGTGCTGCTCGCGAGTGGGCCGTTGGTCGGGGATGCCTTGCCGGACGACCCAGCGGCGCGGCTGCTCGAGTAGGTCCGGCTGCGCGTTCCAGGCGCACCCGCCAGTACGTGGCAGCAGGTGCATACCCCCGGATTTGCCACGGTTGGCCGCGCTCGCCCTCGGCTGCGCGTCCGCGAGGTCCGAGAACGCGTCCACCGACCGGGCCGAGGCAGGCCGTCCGCAACAGATCCGGTTCGACGACCGTCGCCGGTCTGTCCGCCCGCGTGCATACCCTCGCGATCGGTTCCTCGGTGTTGTCGACTGTGGTTGCCAGCCAGCAACTGCCACGTGATGACGGCCGCGTCATGCCTGCCGCCGACGTCAGTTCGTTCGCCGCACCGTCGGTGCCGGGCAGCACGTCGTGGACGCCGATCCGCGACGCCCGGCACCTGAGGCATGATCGAAGGACTTCGTCTTGCTCGCAGTGCTTGCCGGAGTGCCCGGCGTCGCTCTGCTCGCCTTGGCCGCCAGCGGTTCCTCGCCGAGCCGGCAACAGAACATCTGTCTTCCGAACCCGGTGAGGGAACCTCCGCGACATTGGCGCGAGTGAACGTTTTCGACGGGTGACCGCGTTACTGTCCGCGCGGGCCAACACAGGAGACGTGGGAAGGAAACCGATGAAAAGAACGACAGTGGCACTCGCCGTCGGCGCACTGATCCTCGGCGGAGCGGCAAGCGCCTCCGCAGCCACAGCCTCGGCGGATGTCCCGGATGCGATCATGGTACCGGCAGGCAACACGGAGATCGCCACGTTCCAAGGCTACGGAGTGCAAATCTACGGCTGTCCGGCCGGCGCATGGACTCTGATTCAGCCAGCAGCAGTTCTCACAGACGACGGTTGGCCAGTAGCGATCCACAGCAAAGGTCCAACCTGGACGTCCATCGTCGACGGAAGCTCGGTCGGCGCGAAGGCGGTGGCCTCTTCCCCGCAGCCGGGCGCGATTCCGCAACTCCTTCTCAAGGCGAATTCCAACACCGGCCAAGGCATCTTCGGAACGGTGACCTACGTTCAACGACTCAACACTCGCGGCGGGGTGGCACCGGGCGGGACCTGCTCGACGGGTGCGCAGACGGCGGTACCATACTCGGCCGACTACGCGTTCTGGGACGCGTCGTAGCACGCTCGAAGCTGCTCCGCGCACTTGTCGCCGGCATCTGCCGTCGGGTCGTCCATCGAACGGCTTCGCGCCGCCAGCGGACTGGACCTCGCAGATGTCCGGCGCGACTCCCGATCGTGAAACCGCACCTCGAAACGGATCGGCCGCCGTCTCCGCGCGGCAAGTCGTCTGTGGAGGACCCCTTGCCGGAAGCCCGATCGCCGTAGGGACCCGAGATTCTGGTGGCACAGCGCCTCCAGAATCTTGCCGGATGGTCGGGATCAACCGACAGAGCGGGGATCGGCGACGATACGGGCAGAAGAGCCAGGCCGAGCGGAAGGGGGATCAGCTGGCAGCCGTCCGGCCTGCGCCGGTGAACGTCCGGATCCTCTTCGCGATCGCCGATCTGCTGGGCACGGAAAGCCAGTCAACCACGGAGGAGCCGGGCCGCTCGCCGTCCACGATCAGCCGGGAGATGACCCCGCAATCCCCCGTCCCGGTTCAAGCGACTACAAGCCGCACGCGACTTCGGAAGGCGCCGACATACGCCGGCCGCGGCCCAAGATCGCCACCTCTCACGAGCCGCAGGACCTCGAGCGAGGCATGCTAGACGGCCGGTACAGCCCGACCGGATCAGCCTCCGGCAGTGCCGCGATCACCCCAGGGCCGGAGGCGCCTGCGCACCGGCAAAGCCTGCCAACCCCGGTTCACCCATCTGAGATGGTCAGCCAACGGCCGGCCGACGTCGAGGACCGCGCCGTCCCCGGACATGGGAAGGCGGCCTCACCATCATCTGCGCCCGGTCGAACGCGCCACCCAGTCGTGCTGGTCCACCGGCCTGCACGCCTCGATGCCGAAACCGTCGGCGACTGCCTCATCACCACGATCTCCGCCCTGCCCGAACTCGTGCGCCGATCCCCGGATTGGGACCCATGTTCGGAAATGGGCCGTCATCACGAACTCAACGTTGCCACCGGCATGCCGTCTACTTCCGCGACCCCCGCAGCCCTGGCAATATGCTCCAACGAGAACACTGACGGCACGCTACGCCACTACTTTCCCGAAGGCAGCGACCTCCGTCCACACCGCCGACAATCTCTCCGCCGTCGCCACACAAACTCAACCGCCGGCCACGCAAAGCGCTCGGCTGGGACACCCCAGCCGAGCGCTCGACGACAATCCTCACTCAACCCAGCTGATCAACCGCGTGGCAACGACAACTCGAATTCGCCGATTCCCGCAAGGTGCCCTTTCACGACACGAACTCTGACGAACGAGCCCCGCCGCACCTCGATGGTCAACTCCGCGCGTGACGGACGAGCATGCCGAGGCAAGATCGTCCGTCACGGTTCGACCGCGGCCTGCGACTCCGGTAACGCGTCCGCGATCTCCCATGCGTCAGGCAGGTAATGGAAACCGGGATCGGCTTCCGGGTCGGGAGGCAGCAGCGAGGCGGCGCGGGTGTGCATGTCAGTGGTCGAGCCGGCCAGCACCAGTTTGCTCTTGTCGCCGCGCACCGGCCGGCCGGCGGCATGCTCGCGCTGGACGAAGCGGTGGTGGTTTGAATCCGCTGAGCGACCGTCCTCGATCATCACTCCGGCCGCGCGGTAGCTGGCCATGATCGTCTCCAGCGCGACCACCTCGACCCGGTTGACCCAGAACCGATCGCGCGTATCGATCCCGAGACGGTCCGCGAAGACGTCCAATACGCCATAACGGTGCAGGTTCTCCAGAATCTCGCTGGCTACGTACCAACCGGAGAAGATCACCGGGTAGACGAGCCCGCCGATGACCGCGATCATCCGGCTGATCGCTGGCAGCGCGTGCCAGACCATGCCCAGTTCGGCGACCCACGGCAAATTCGGATGGATAAGCGGAACTTCGAGGATGTCCTCGGCCGGCAGTTCGGTCCATCCAGGCTCGGCACTGGCAAGCTGGAACGCGACCGGCAAAATGGTCTGCCGTCCGATCCGCGCGCCCCAGCCGAGGCCGCGCAGCGCCGCAGTCAGTTCGACATGTTTGGGATCGCCCAGCACGGTCCCGTCCGGCAGTGCGTGTCCTGCGTAACGGATGAGCTGGTCGTTCCAGATCCGCAACCGGGCACCGTCCGGGCCGTCCGGCGGGAATACCATGACCATCGGGCGCAGCTTGCCGCCATTGGTGGCGTAGCGCAGGTAATGGCCGAACGAAGAAGCGACCTGCGAAGCGGTCAGCTTCGCACGAGAGAGGTCGATCAGAGCCAGGTCTTCGGGCTCGATCCGTTCGAGCGACTGGAACGTGCCGCGCCGGATGCACCGGGGCTCGTTTCGCCACGCCTGTTTGAGACCGTGGAGCAGTTCTTCGTCGGTCAACCGGTAGGTGCCGGTCGCCTCCAGCTCCCGGACCGCGGCGGCGACCCGGGCTTGCCGGTCTCCAGGCAGTGCGGAATCGGCGAGGAATCGTGCCGCCCGCCGCGCGATCTCAGCCTTGGCGAACAGCGGCCCGGATACCTCCGTACGCGGAGACCGGACTTCGACCGCCGGGGCCAGACCGGTGTGGGGACAAGTAGTCAAGTGCGTTTCCTCCGTCGATCGTGCGGCAGCGAGCAAGGCCCTGGTGAGCGATTCGCACCTGGGATGCGATGGCGGCACCAGCGCCGCTCATCGTGCGAACGGACTATCTTCGACGCGCCGTCCGCCCTGATATTCCGCCAGAATTTATCTCACGAGCGCGAATATGGTCGAATTCGAGACCATCATTGTCCGAAACCTGACCGAGGTGCTTTTTGACAGCACTCTGACGCAGTCTCTCGCCGAAGGCGAATACGATCCCCGGCCAGCGCGAGACTGCCGGTCGCCTCCTCCTCTCGCAGCTCCAGAACCTGCGTCCCCGGCCAACTCGCCCACAGTCCTGGCCCAGCCAGCCAATCGCGTGACTTCGATTATCCGAAGGCCGACACAACCATGCGAGACTCCAGTCCGAAAGGGCAGACTAATCGACCTTCGTGTTCAGTCTTGTTTGCGGATCCGCGTCGCCCTCGCGGGCTCGTTCGCGGTCGGAGGCAGCAACCGGCCGCTGAACGGCGGGCAACCCGCCAGTCACCCGAAAGACCCGGTAGGACCGCATGTCGCCAGCACATCCGACCTCATCGGAATTGCCGCCGCATCGGCTCCAGCACCGCGCCTACCGCCGACGCCGCAAGCCGTCCGGCGATCGCCGGTCCACCAGACGAACAACTCACCCGCGTTGATAGTCAATGTTTGCGCAAATAGGGAACTCCGACCGATTGCCCGTCTACGGACACTTGCAGGCCGCCGACGCCAGGCTCGCAGTCGAGCACGGCTACCGTGGCCCAATCCCAATCGGTTTGAGAGCCGGTCCGGAACTGCTGTGGCGCAGGCGGACCGACCTGCCTCACCGGCGGATACCAGATCATCACGAAGTTGTCGTAGTTCTTGCACCCGGAGCGTGCGGAACTCGCGGGAAGGCACTCCGCGGGTGAAGCACAGCCACTGGCATCCGTGGTTACCAGGAATTGCGGCGACCTCGCTGCCGGAATCCCAGCGCGTGCTCGACGAAAACCGGTCGGCCGCCGAGGTCGCGGCGGACGCCGGGAAAGGCCTAGACAGCAGGAAACACCAGTCGGCAGTCGGGCCGGATCCGGCCCGACTGCCGACGACAGCCCCCCGGATCAGGAGAACTGCCACGCTTGATTGGGACTTCCGGTGCAATCCCAGATCTGTGCCTGTGTTCCGGGCGTGGTGGACCAGCCGGTGTCGTCAAGGCACTTTCCGGACTGCGGGTTGTACAGCGCCCCGTTGCCTTCTGGTATCCACACCTGAGCTCCGGTGCTGTTGCAGTCGTAGAGGTCCACTGGGGTGCCGTTTCCGGTGCCGCCGAACCGTACGTCGAGGCATTTGCCCAGCACCCGCAGCGTGCTCCCGGCTTCCACCCGAGTCCATTGCTGCGCCGGCGTCCCGTTGCAGGTGTAGACCTGGACAGGATTAAAATTCGTGCGATCGGCCCACCGGTCGTCCAGGCACAGCCCCCGGTAGCCGGTGATCCGGCCGGAATGGCCCGCGCTGCCGCCGCCGTTCGTCGTGTACGCGGCGACGTAGCCGACGCGCATGGTTCCGCCGGACGTCGTCGCGTTCGACGGGCTGGTGCAGCCGCAGACGCCATTCGGGAAGCCGCCGCCCATCGCCAGGTCCAGGATGATGGAGAGGTTGTGGTCGAAAGCCTGCTGCCAGGCAGCTGCACCGACCTGGGCCTCGGTAGCGGTGTAGTACGAATTTCCGTCGAGGAAGAAGCTGATCGACTCGTTCCGGACGTCGGTCCGGTCGAGAATCATGCCGTAGGTGTGGAAGCCGGTTTGGCAGCCGTCACATTGGCGCAGGCCGCTGCTGATCCCGTTGCTCTCGTTGCACGGGCCGCCGGGAAAGGTTCCGCAATGGACGGTCCCTGCGACCTGGGAGCGCGCGTTGACGTCTTCCATGACGTCGATCTCGCCGTTCTCCGGCCATTGGCCGGGGCCGAGCATCCAGAAGGCGGGCCAGTAGCCCAGCCCGTTGTCGGGATTGGGCTGCTGAATCGACGCGACCACCGCCAGCTTCCCGCCGGCCGGGGCGCCCACGTTGGGCGACGCGGTCCGGATCCGGCCGGACGTCCAGTTGCCCCCGCCGCCGAGAGCAGTGATGTCCAGATTGCCGCTTCCGTCGAGATGGACGTTGTCCGTCGAATTCGTCATGGTTTCGATTTCGCCGGTGCCGAAATTCGAACCGGGCCCGGTGTCGTAGACCCAGTTCCGGTCGACGCCGCTGCCCGCCGGCCCGTCGAAGTCGTCGCGGAACACAGTGGTCCAGCCGCTCCGCGGTAGCTGCATAGCCGCACTCGCCGGTGGCGCGCCGGCCACCGCGGTCCAGGCGCTCAAGCCAATGGCCGCGAGAGTTACCGCGAATCTGGCTTTCGCGCGCGAAAAAGATCTCATATTTCCTCCAAGATTGATCTCCGGATTCCTGCCGCCGACCGAACTGAACAGATCACGGAGAGACACCAAGATCAACGCTCGGCCGGAGCACGTGCGAACGCCATTCAGCGCAACTGCGGTCTTCGCAACAGCCCTACGGTCCTTCTCCCCTGGCGGCACCCGATCTCGTCCACAACTGCGTCACCAGCGCGACGAAGTCGTCGTACGGTTCCGGATCACCGGCGTCGCCGGGCCACCACTCGTACGCGGTCCACCTGCCGCCGTCGGCCCGGGCGGCGGCCAGCAGCAAGTAGTGCCCGCTGGCGCTGTCGTCCTGGGAGATCAGCAGACAACGCTTCAGGATCTCGGCCGTGTCCGCGAAGAACTCCAGGCCCAGGTCGGCCCAAGCGGCGAGAAGCTCCGGTTCCAGGTCGGAGAACCAGCCGATTCCGGCCGCTGCGCGCAAGCCGGCCGAGCACGGGGTCGCGCGCCAGCCGTTGCTCGTCAGGAGAAAGCTCCGATACGCCGGCGGCAGCTGCACCCGGAGCCGTTCCTCGGCCGCGACGACATCCTCCTCACTCGCCGGCTCGCGGCCGGGCCAATCGGAATCTCGCCAGACAACCTCAGCCTCCTGACACGACAGCCCTCCGGCAGTCACTCCGCGCACCGGATCCGAATCCAGTGCCGCGAGGCCGCGAAGAAAGCCGCACCACTCGGCAACGGTCACCGGCGAGATCGCACTCATGCACGAGTTCCTTCCGACGCGGCCAGGTGCGGAAAATCATCGCAGCGGAAACCTGGCTCCCGACGAAGATCTGGTCATGTGCCTAGTCTTCGAGCCATCCGTGCGCGCGAGCCAGCGTCAGCATCCGCTCCCGCACCGCCAGGATCTGCTCGCTCGTCAACGCCGGTACACAGACGAGCAAGGTCTCGGCCATTTCCGCGGCGAATTGCGAAGCGGACAGAACGTCGCACAGAATGTCGTCGGCGTCTGCCGGCACCGCGACCGGCGCCACCGGAGCGATCGACCGGACCTCCGCGATCGCCACCGGTTCAGGTGCCTCCTGCAGCCGCACGCGCGACGCCTTCAGGCCCCGGTCTCCTTCCTCGGCGTCGAACACGACCTGTACCCCCGGCGAAAGCATGTGCTTGTCGAACTGCAAGTCGTTCGCATGAATGAAAACGTCCTCGCCACCTTCGTCCGGCGACACGAAACCATAACCCCGGACCTCGTCGAACCGGACAACCGTACCCGTCGTCATCTCTCCACCCACGCCCTCGTCCGCCGCCGAAAATCCCTCGCCCTATCTGTAGCGGACCAGTCCGGACGGCACGGCGAGCCGACCGGAGAATTGCCTTCTCGGAAACGAAAACTGCCCTCGCGTGCGCGCCTCGGTCACGACCGGTCGACGGAACGCCCGCTCTGATGCAGCCAGCACGCCACCGCGTGCTCCTGCTTCCCCGGCCCCAGCGGAAGCAGTTCCGGTACCGCGCCGGCACAGCCGTCAAACGCGCGAGGGCACCGCGGATGATAAGCACAGCCGGAGGGCATCGTGCGCGGATCCGGTGGGGTGCCCGCGATTCCGGTCAGCTTCCGCCGGGGTCCGCTCAGCTCGGGGAACGAGCTGAGCAACCCCACGCCGTAGGGGTGCGCCGGCGCGCGAACGAGCTCCGCGACCGGCGCAACCTCGCATACGCGCCCGCCGTACATGAGCGCGACCCGGTCCGCGAACTCGGCGAGCAAGGCGAGATCGTGCGTCACGAAGACGACCGAGAATCCAAGCCGCTTCTGAAGGGAGGTCAGGCGAAGCAGGATTTGCCGCTGGGTCACCACGTCCAGCGCCGTCGTCGGTTCGTCCAGAATGACGATTTCGGGTTCGAGCGCGAGCGCCATCCCGATCATCACCCGTTGCCGCATCCCGCCGGACAGTTCGTGCGGATAGCTGCCGAGCCGGTTCGGCGGGATGCCGACCAGCCGGAGCAGTTCGGCAGCTCGCTCGCGCCGGGCGGCGGCGGTCATGCCGGGCCGGTGCGTGGCAAGCACATCGGTCAGCTGCGCGGAGATCTTGTGCACGGGGTTGAGCGAGCTCATCGCGCTCTGGAACACGATCGCTAACTTCTCCCAACGGAAGGCGCGAAGCTCAGCGGGCGTGAGCGCCAGGACCTCGACTGGCTCGGCAGCCGGCGCGAAATACCGCACCGAGCCGCTCCTGATCACCGCAGGCGGTGGCAGCAGCCGGGCGATCCCTTGGACCAGGCTGGACTTGCCGCTGCCGCTCTCGCCGGCGATGCCGAGCACTTCGCCGCGGCGCAAGGTGAACGAAACCTCCCGGACAGCGGTCGTCGCGGCCTCACCCACTCCGTAGTCGACAGAGAGCCGCTCGACCCGTAGGACGGCGTCATCTTCCGCCCCCGCCTGAGTGACCAACTCCAGCACCGGCGTGAAGCCGCCGCGAATGCGGACCGCCCGGCCCGTCCAGGTGCGCACTCGGTGCCTGGCAGTCTCGCGCAGCCGCGGATTGACGAACTCGTCGACGCCGAAACTCAGCAAGGACAGCGCCGTGCCGAGGAGCGCGATCGCAAGGCCGACCGGCACGAACCACCACCAGGCACCCTGGGCCAGTGCCTGCTGGCTCTGCGCCCAGAACAAGATCGTGCCCCAGTTCCAGTCCGAGGTGCCTGAGACCCCGACGAAGGCCAGCACCAGCTCCGCCATGACCGCGAACATCACATTGCCGACGAAGCTCGACGTGATGACGGCGGTCAGGTTCGGCACGATCTCGAACCCGATGATCCGCCGCGCCGGTTCGCCGACCGACCGGGCCGCCTCCACGTAGTCCCGCCGGCGCAGGGAAAGCGTCTGCGCGCGCAGCACCCGGGCACCCCACGCCCAGGACGTGCACCCGATCATCAGCAGCACCGCCAGGTCGCTTGCGCCATGCAGCAGCGAAGACACGATGATCGCCAGCGGAACCGCGGGAAGCACCAGGAACACATTGGACAGCAGCGACAGGCCCTCGTCCGTCCAGCCGCCGAAATATCCGGCGGACACGCCCACCGCGACGGCGAGCATCGTCGCGACCGCTGCCGCCCCGAAACCGATCAGCATCACTCCGCGCGCGCCGACCAGCACCTGGCTGAAAATGTCCTGGCCGAGACTGGTGGTGCCGAACCAATGCCTGGACGACGGACCACTCAGCAGATCGGCACTGCGCTGGGACGGGTCGTACGGCGCCACCCACGGCCCGACGATCGCCAGCAGGGCGAAGCCGCCGATCAGCACCAGCCCGATCGCCGTCTTGGCGTTGCCCGCCCATTTCGCCTTTCGCCGCGCCATCTTCACGCCTCCCTGCGGACCCGCGGGTCCAGGAGCAGGTACACCACGTCGGCCAGCAGATTCGCGACCAGCACGGCCAGCGTCACCAGCAAGAGAATGCTCTGCAGCAACGGATAGTCCTGGGCGCCGATGGCCTGCACCAGCTCGTAGCCGATCCCGGGATACGAGAACACGATTTCGACCAGCAACGTCCCGGCCATAACAAAACCGAGAGACAGCGCGAACCCGGACACGTTGGGGATGACCGCGTTCCGGGCCGCGTAGCCGATCATCACCCGCCGGGTGCTCAGCCCCTTGGCATGCGCCACCGTGACGTAGTCCTCGGCTGCGACAGTGATCATCATGGAACGCATGCTCAGGATCCATCCGCTCATCGACGCGACCACGATCGTCAAGGCGGGCAACAGGCTGTGCAGCGCCGCGCTGCCGAGGAATTCCGGATCCCAGCTGGGCACCAGCCCTGGGCTGAAACCGCCGGACGCTGGGAAGAAGCTTCCCGGCCCGGCCAGCACCGCGACAGCGACCAGCGCCAGCCAGAAGTACGGCACCGAGGAGAAGAACGTCGCGACCGGGAGCAGGACGTCGGTCCACGATCCGCGCCGCCAGCCGGCGACCGCACCCAGCGCGGTGCCCAGCAGGAAGGCGACCACGGTCGTTGTGCCGACCAGGGCGACTGTCCACGGCAGACTCTGCGCCAGGACATCCGACACCGGTGTCGGGAAATAGGTGTAGGAAAGTCCGAGGTCGCCGCGCGCCAGCTGCCCCCAGTATTCGCCGTATTGGCGCAGCAGGCTGGTGTGCTTGTCCAGGCCGAAAAGCGCGTACAGGGAGTTGATGGTGTGGGTGTCCACCTGGCCGGGGAAACGGCTCAGCAGCGCGAGGACCGGGTCGCCCGGGACCAGCCGGGGAAGGAAGAAGTTGACCGTCACCGCCGCCCACAGAGTAACCAGGTAGAACGCGAGCCGGCGCAGGAGGAACCGCATCACGGCACCGCGGGCTCGTCCGGCGAGTACAACCAGCACGCGGTCCAGTGACCGGCCGCATCGCCGAGCTCGAACCGCGGCGGCATGTCGGCGCGGCACCGGGATCGCACCTGCGGGCACCGGGGATGGAACGGGCATCCGCCCGGCGGCGAGACGAGACTCGGCGGCTCGGCCAGCAGGTCGTTCGCGGCGGCAGACGAGGCGGGCCTCGCCGGGTCGGGGGCGGAACCGATCAGCAGCCGCGTGTACGGGTGGGCGGGCCGCTGCGTGACTGTCTCACCGTCACCGCCTTCGACCAGCCGACCGGCATACATGACCAGGATGTCGTCGGCCAGGTATCGCGCGGACGCGATGTCATGGGTGATGTACAGGACGGCGAGCTGCAGGCGGGTCGCCAAGTCCCGCAACAGGTTCAGCACGCCGAGCCGGATGGATACGTCCAGCATCGACACCGGCTCGTCGGCCAGCAGCACCTGCGGGCCGGCGGCCATCGCCCTGGCGATGGCGACCCGCTGCCGCTGCCCGCCGGACAGTTCGTGCGGGAACTTGTCCAGGTACTGGTCCCCCGGGCCGAGCGCGACCTCGGCGAGGAGGGCGGACAGGGACGCGTCCGGCGCCCCACCGCTGCTGTGCAACCGGAGCGCCCTGGCCAGGTGGTAGCGGACGGTGTGCACCGGATTCAGAGACGCGAACGGGTCCTGCAGGATCAGCTGCACCTGATGCCGGTAGGAGCGCAGCCAGCGGCCCCGTTTCGCCGGCACCCGCCATCCGTCCAGCCGGATCTCCCCCGCGGTCCGGGAGACAAGCTGGGCGAGCAGGCGCGCCACCGTGGACTTGCCCGATCCGGACTCGCCTACCAAAGCGGTCACCTGCCCGCTGCACAAGGTCAAGTCGACGTCTTCGACCGCGTGCACCGCTCCCGGCGAGCGGGCCAGCAGCGACCGGCCGCGCCGGCGAACCGCGAAGTGCTTGGTCAGACCGACGGCGGCGAGCACTTCCGTCCCGTTCGTTTCCGTCACGCTCATTCCGGGCTCCTGTCGCCGTCGTCGTAGCTGGCCACCGGCAAACGGCGCACCTCGCCATCATCGGAGAGCGGTTCCCGCACTACGGGGGTTGCGCCGGAACCGCTCGAGGGCCGCCGGCCGCGGTCCCGCTCGCGGCAAGGCGCTCCCGGTGAGGCCGTGGTCATGCGGAACGTTCGAGCCCATTGGGCTAACTCGGATCCGCGACCCCGCCGTCGGAACCGGACGGCGCTCAGCCCGCCGGTTTCAGGTTCGAGACGATCTGCAGCGCGTTCATCTTGTTCGGCTGGAGGCCGGCGTACTGGTTCTGCTCGTCCGCCCAGCCGGTCCAGTGCGCGGTGTTGTACTCCCCGCCGTCGTTGACGGCGACCAGCGGGATCATCGGCACCTGGTCGGCCATCAGCTGCTGCAAAGTCTCCAGCGCCCCGTTCCGGGTGCCCTCGTCGGACGCCTGCGCGTACTGCCGCAGGGCATTCGTCGCCGCGCCATTCGAGAACCGTCCCCAGTTGCCGGCCACGCCGCCGGTTCCGATCGGCTTCAGCAACGCTCCGTCCATAGCGGACTCGTAGAGGTCGTACGGCGTGGCACCAGCATTCGTCCAGTGCAGCGTGCCGCCGAAGCGGCCGGTGTCCACATTGGTATTCCACACGTTCTGGTCGAGGCGGTCGACCGTCGCACTGATCCCGATCGCGGCGAGATTGTCCTTGATGATCTCCAGGTCCGCGACGTAGTCCGACCACCCGGCGGGAACCGACAGCGCGAGGGTGACCGGTTTGCCGGACCGGTCACGCAGCGTCGTGCCAGCATAACTGTAGCCGGCGGCAGTCAGCATCTTCTTCGCGCTTTCGACGTCCACCGCCGCGTTTTTCCCGCGGAACGCCGGAGCGAGGAACGGTTCCCCGGCGGGCAGCGGAAGGCCGGTCACGCTGGTCACTTCTGGATAGAAGTATCCGCCTTCGCCCTGAGTGAAAACATCATGCCGGTTGACCGCCAGGTTGACAGCCCGGCGCAGCACGACGTCGTCGAACGGAGCCGTCTGGTTATTCAGCCAGAGACCGTGCACGGCCAGCGTGGGCGGGAACCACAACTTGTGATGCGCTGGGTCCTTGCTGACGAAAACGGCGTTCGCATTGGGCAGGAAGACGAAGCTCCAGTCGCACGCGCCGGTGGCCAACGCGGCCGACTGAGTGTCGTTGTCCGAGTACGAGGTATAGCGAATCTCTTTGACCGCCGGGAGCGACTGCCAGTAATCAGACCGTTCCGCGAGCGTCACCGTCTGCGAGGTGGCGGACTTGATCGTGTACGGCCCGGTGCCGACCGGATTCGCCACGATGTCCGTTTCCGGGTCTTTCATGGCCGACCACTGATGCTCGGGCAGCACCGCCTGGTCGAGGATCTTGTTGCGGTTGACGAACTGGGAGGCCGGGAATGTCAGCGTGACCCGGTTCCCGCTCGCGGTGATGTCACCGAACGGAATGCCGCTGCCGTTCAGCGCGGGGTGTTTCTTCAGCAGTTCGAACGTGTACGCGACGTCTGCCGCCGTCATCGGCTTCCCGTCCGACCAGTTCACCTTGTCTCGAACTGTCAGGACAAGGGTGGTGTAATTGTCCGACCAGTCCCATTTCGTGGCCAGCCAGGGCTTTCCCGGATCGGCCGGGCGGATCGCATTGGTCATCACCAGCGGTTCGTAGATCATGAACCCGTAGCCCAGCGAATTGGCCGGCGACGAACTGAGAAGCACATTGTTGTTCTTGGTCAGCGGACCGTTCGGCATGCCGACATTGAGCACCGTGTCGGCATTCCCGTTGCTCGCTCCCCCTCCGCCGCATCCCGCGAGAAAAGCGGCGGCCAGCACACCGGCCGCCGCAGCGGCAGCACCACGTACGTTCATGGTTCCTCCTGTGTGAAGTGTCGGCAGCTTACCCTCGGACACAATCATTCCCCAGATCGTTTCTGAGATGTTTCGCATTCGGCACCGCGTTCGTCCGGATCGCTTGGGCCAGCAGCCAGCCGCTGTCCTTGATCCGCCGCTCCTGCGTCTCGAAGTCGACGTGGACCACGCCGAACCGTTGACTGTATCCCATCGCCCATTCAAAGTTGTCCAAAAGGGACCACGCGAGATAACCCTCGACCTTCGCACCTCGCTCGATTGCCTGGTGCACCGCAGTGAGGTGCTCGACGTAGTACCGCACCCGCTGCGGGTCGTGCACGTGCCCGCAGGGGCCGACCGTGTCCGGGAACGCCGCGCCGTTCTCCGCCACGATCAACGGCAGGCCCTCGCAGTACTCGGTCAGCCACAGCAGCAACTGGGTCAGCCGGTCCGGCGCCTGCTCCCAGCCCATGGAGGTCAGCGGCTCCGCCCCCGGCAGCATTCCCACGCTGTCGAGCCCCGGCAGGTCGCACGCCCACTTGGCTTCGGCCAGCGGAGCCGGTCGGCACGGCGCGTAGTAGTTGATCCCCAGCCAGTCGAGCGGCGCGGCGATCGTCTCCAGGTCCCCGTCTGCGACGGCTGGCTGGAGCGCGTCGAGATGAGCGACGTCGGCAAGGGATTCCGCCGGATATCCGCGACCCATGACCGCGTCAAGGAAGAACCGGTTCTGCAGGCAGTCGAACTTGCGGGCGGCCTGCCGGTAACCCTCGTCGGCTGCCTCGATCACCGCAGGGGCGAAATTGAGCGCGATGCCGAATTTGTGACTCGATCCGGCTTTTTCCCTGAGCCGCCTTAGCGCGGTGCCGTGCGCCAACAGCAAATGATGCGCAGCACGCAGGGCCGCACGGTGGTCGCTTATCCCGGGTGCATGCATTCCGTTGCCATACCCGAAAAAAGCTGAGCAGAACGGCTCGTTGATGGTGACCCAGTGCCGAACCCGGTCCGAAAGCCGGTCGAACACCATGTCCGCGTAGTCGGCGAAGCGAGCGACGGTGTCGCGGTTCGGCCAGCCGCCGTCGTCCTGCAGCACCTGAGGCAGATCCCAGTGGTACATCGTGGCTATGGGAACAATTCCCCGCTCGGCGAGCCGGTCGGCAAGCCGGTCGTAGAACGCCAGCCCGCGCGGTTCGACTGTCTTGCCATCCGGCTGCACCCGCGACCAGGACAGGGAAAACCGGTAGTGCGGGATCCCCAGCCGGTCCATCAGATCGACATCCTCGCCGCTGCGGTGGAAATGGTCGCAGGCGAAGTCCCCGTTGTCGTTGTCGAGAACATTTCCTGGGATCGCGGCGAACGTGTCCCAGATGGACGGTCCCCGGCCATCCTCCTTCGTCGCTCCTTCGATCTGGAACGCTGCAGTAGCCGCCCCCCAGACGAAATCTCGAGGGAAAGACAACTCCTGTCCGAAGCCGTATTCGCCGTCCACCCCGCACCCTTCGCCATGCCGACAAAGCCGAACCGCGACCGATCTGGACCGGTGCAGACGGACTCTTCAACACTAGTAGTCAGCCCAGCCGACCGCCGGAACGCGCCAGCTCGGCGCCCATTGAGATAGCCGCACCGGCGCGAAGGGGCAGCGTCACCCCGTCCCTGCCCCTGCCCGGTTCCGACTCCAGTCAGGTGTCAGTCGCTCGGGCGAAAGGCCACGCCAGCCTTTCACGCGGATGCCAGAACCGGCCAGCCGAGCTGGTGATCTTGACCTCGACGGCCTCTTCCCAAGCCTGCGGCCAGATCTGCACCAGGCAATCCGCCGGGCCGGTACCGGGTCCCGACGCCGCGAGATCAGCGGTATTGCGCAGGTGGTAGCGCATCCGGTACTCCCCGCTCCCGGCAGGCAGCGGAGCCAGCGATTCGACCAGTGCTTTCGACCAGTCGAGCAGGCCAAGTTCGCCGGAGACGCAATAGTAGCTCCCCTCCACCACGTCCTGATAGTCGGCGCTCCGGCTGACCGGCGGCTCATCGAATGTCTCGATCACGACATTCGCATAGCTTGCACGGGTTTCGACCGTAAACTTTATCCGATCATCCCTGATCGCCATCAAACCGGGATCGAACATCGGCCTAATCGGGCATCCAGTTTCCCGTTCACTGAGATAGAACTGAGAAAATCGAATCGGCACCCGGCCGGCATACTGATAGGCCGACTCTTTGTTTGTGGGCATCACGTCAAGCTAGAAGAGCCGCACCGGGGGCGTCAAACTAATCGCACGCCCGCAGTATTTTGGACAGGCCCACTGCCCGTTGGCACGCCAAGCGCGAGCGAAAGGCGGCCCGGCGCGGGGTCAATGACTGAAAATGATTCATCTTCAACTTCATGCCGCGCTCGACAGCCGAGCGCGGCCGAATTTCCGCGCTACTGAATAGCAGGCGGCTTTCGCATCGTCCGTGCGCTGCCCGGCACGGGTTCAGCGGAACGGACCTTCGCGACCCGAGCCCGACGCCAACCGCGACGGCTCCCCTCGCCGAACAGCCGTGAGATCACCAGGAGCGCGAGCACGACCACCAGCACGCCGACCGCGCTTGCTACCGCGAGGACAGGGCCGAGGCCGTCAGGTGCCGCGAGGTCCGCCGGATGTGCCCCGTGGGGCCGGACGACGATCGCCGCCGCGCCGGACTCTTCCGGCAGTTCATCGGTCACCGCGGAGGTCACATTGAGCGTCCCCCAGCCAAGCGCCGGATCGGGCAGTGCCGCGGCAGGGTGATCTGCGGTGACTTCAAGTCGGTGCTTGATCTGGGGCGCGGTCAGACGCGGCCGATAGGCCCTGATCAGCGCGACAGTCGCGGCGACAAAAGGCGCGGCATAACTGGTTCCGTTTCCCTGCCACTGTCCTGGCCCGCCCGGTCCAATGCTTGTGATGGCCACGCCGGGTGCGACGAGCGACACGAAGGGGCCGGTTTGGGAGAAATCCGCGTGCTTTCCGTCCTTGTCGACGGCGCCGACAGCGATGACCGAGGGATAGGAAGCCGGGTAAGTCACCGGATTGCCTTGCTGCGCGGTATTCGCCGCGGACGCGACGACCACCACGTCGCGCCGGCTGGCGTACTCAACGGCAGCGGCGAGGTCTGGTACCGGCGTCGTGGTGCTCGCCGAGATGTTGATCACCCGCGCGCCCGAGTCGACCGCCTGCCGGATCCCGTTCGCCATTCCCTCCGCGGTCAGCGAGCCGGCGACGTTTGGTGTATCGGTTGTCGCACAGCGAATCGGCAGGATCGTCACGTCCGGGGCCAGTCCGAGGAAACCGGTTCCCGGAGCCGGCGTCGCCGCGATGATGCCCGCGTTGAAGGTGCCGTGCCCGTAGCAATCCGTGTTCGCAGGCCCCCGACTCGGACTGGTCAGGTCAACGCCGGGCAGCACATGGGCGTTCACCAGCTGCGGAGTGGTGACGTCCACGCCGGTGTCGACCACTGCGACAGTAATGCCCGCCCCTCTCGTCAGCGGCCAGACTCGTTGGGGCACAAGCTGTCGCTGCGCCCACGGCACGTCGGTCTCGGATATCTGTGGCGGGGGTAGGCACGGTGGCTGAGACGATGACGGCGGTGCCGACGCTGGCGATGGCGAAGAGGGTGGCGGCGTAGGCTGCTGCTGAGCGATGGCTGGAGCGGAGGCCCCCAGGACGGCCACACCGGCGGTCAGCAGGACTGTGAGCCCAGACGACGACCTCCTCACGACGCCACCGCCGCGGCCCTGCCAGTCTCCGCCACCTCGCCGTGCCATTCTACAAGCGAGGTCGTCATCCGAGCGATCGCGCCCGGATCGTCGATCAGCCGAAGCTGACGGCTTTGTCGGCGCGCCAGCACGCGGTCCAGTTTTGCGAGCACGAGCTGATCGCGTTCGTCCAGGCCGGTACCGGACGGGACCTCTCCCGGGGCAAGTTCGCGAAACAGAGCGGCGACCTTCGGCGCCGCCGGCCCGTCGCAGCCCTCAGTCCCGGTTCCCTCGGCCTTGCGCACAGCGAGCGCCTTGAACCGCGAGCCGGCGAGGAACACTACCTCGCCGAACGGGCGGTTCAACATCAGTTCGGAGGTCCGGCGTGCGGTTGCCGGCCAGATCAGCACGTCGAGGTCGGCACCGGGAGCCGTCGCATCGAGATCCGCGCCGGCCGTGAGAAATCCCGGTTCGGCGAGCACGGTGCCCGGAATGCTCCCGTGTTCGATCGATCCGGCACGGCCCTGTCGCAACACCGGGCGCCGATGCGTCGGCAGCCGACGGAGCCCGGACGCCAGGCAAGGGACTTGCCCGTCCAAAGGCTCGGGCCGACCGGCGCGCACCGCCCTGTTGACCGCCGTGGTGCTCTCCTCGCCTTGCCCGAGGTACAGGCAGACGGCGACGAAATCGGCCTTCGTGCCGGCCGACTCGTCCCGCCGCATGGACGGCCAAGTCGCCAGCGCGGCGTTGACAGTGGCCAGGGCTTCGCCGAAGCCCTGGCCGGCGGATTCGGTAAACCGGAGCTGTTCGGCCGAGTTGCTGGGACGGTCAGGGACATCGCGCGGGTTCAGCGGCTCTTCGGGCAACGGCACCGTCACGGTCTGAGCTCGGCCGGGAACCGTCTCCGGAATGGGCAGACCCCGCAGCGCGCGCGGACGCTCCGGTTCGACTGGGTTGCCGGCCGGATCGTCCTCGCCGCGGACAACGCCGGGCTCGGCCGGGAGGTCTCGCACGCCGGTGTCCGGCACCAGGCCCCGCGCCGCTGGCGGACCGGACACAGTGGACACTGGGGTCGCGGAGGTGGTCATGATCGGCGGCAGGCACGTGGGGCGGGCAACAGGCGATCGGAGATCGGGGACCGTCCGGACGAACTCGGCCGGCATCCGGCCCGCCGTATCGGCAGTGCTCGAAGGCTGATCCGCAACCGGCAAGAGGTCCGCCATCGCCCGGTCCGCCCTATCGGCGGTAGCCGAGGAGGCATTCTCCGCAACTTGCGAGGAAGGAGGCATCTCGGGTACGACCGGCAGCGACGTCCCCGCGGGAGGGCTCTTTGCCCCGGCCCACTTGTTGAGCGCCTCCACCGCGTCGCGGTCGAGGATGCCGGCTACCCGGATCCGGGTGGCTTTCCGCTGCGCCGGTCCTATCGTGTCCAGCAACCGCTCGGCGGCGGCGAGCACCGGCAAGCCCACCAGTTGCCCGCGAACTCCGAGCGTCAACGTCCAGGTCACAGGGTCGAAGGGCGCGGCGTCGGTGGCGGCGTCGCCTGGTCCACTGTCCGAGCAGCGCATTACCAGGCCGGAAGGCACGACGTCGGCCGTCACCGGCCCACCGTCGCGAAGTCGGTAGCTGCGGCGGCCGCTCGCCACCCATCCGGGAGGAGCCGGCGCGATGTCGAGAATCGTCTGGTCGCCGGGGCCGGGCGGCTGACGGAGCACCGTCGCGAAAGGACGGAAGCGGAACTCGCCGGTTTCATCCAGCACTACGGTCGAAACGGCACCCGCCCCAGCGCTCGCTCGCGGGCCGGCGCTGAACACGACGCTCCGGCCAAGCCGCATGGCGAGTTCGACCTGCCAGGCATGCGTCGCCGCGTCGGCGGACGCCGGGACGACCAGCACCCGGTCGGACGGAAGCGAGCGCAGAATCGCGGCGACCGCGGACGGCGATGGCACCGACCGTCCGTCGCCGACGACGACCTGCGGGAAACGCGGATCGGCGGCCGCTGCCATTCCCGGACCAGCCGGATCGCCCGAGCGAGCCCCAGCCTCGCGCACCAGCAGGCCGCATTGCACTGGCTCGGCCACTACGCCACCGGCCTCGATCGGCCGATCGGCACACCAACTCTCCCACGCCGGCGCGGGAAACCGCGAGCCGGCCGACCGGCTCGGCCGCCCCGGCGCGAACTCCTGCCATCCGGTGCCGCCGGCGCCGAGGCCCGCGTACAAGCCGGCACCCGGCGTCACGGTAAAGCCGCCGTCGGGCACCACGACCGTGGTCTTGAGCTCCTCGGACAGCCTGCGGACTTTCTCCGGTTCCCTGGCGAGCGCCCTGATCCCGAGCCAGATCGCGGCGATCGACCCGCCGCTCGCGAGCGGTGCCGCGAGCAGGTCCGGAAGCGAACTGAGCAACGATGGCTCGTCCAGCGCACCCGGCGTGACCAAGACGAGCAGATGAGACGGCGCGAGCGGCACCGGCGCATCCAGCCAACGCTCCAGCGCCGGCTCGCCGGCACTGCGGATCAGCACGTGCCGCTGGTATCCCTCGTGCTCGTCCGCGACGAGGGCCGCGAACCGCGGCTGCGCAGCAACCTGGCGCATCTTCACTCCTTCCGTCCGGTCTTCGGCGGGCAGGTCACCCGGTGAGGACGATGTCTTCCTCGGTCAGCATGGTGAGATCAGCGGCGTTGGCGGTCAGGCTGGCCGACAGCCGCGACGCCTGCCGGTCGGTCATCCGCTCGAAGACCCGGCGGGCGGTCCGGCCGTTGCCGAAAGTGCCGTCCTTCGGGATTTCGTCGAAGTACTTCAGCAGCGCGTCGCTGGCGCTTTCGGTCAACCGGTAGTCGTGTTTGCTGCACTGCGCCCGCACGATCGTGACCAGTTCGTCGGGGGTGTAGTTGGCGAACTCGATGGTGCGGCTGAACCGCGATTCCATGCCCGGGTTGGATTCGAGGAACTGCTGCATTTCCCGGGAATACCCAGCCGCGATCACCACGACGTCGTCGCGGTGGTCCTCCATCAGCTTGACCAGGGTGTCGATGGCCTCTTTACCGAAGTCCGGCCCGGTGCCGCCGCCGCTGCTGCTGAGCGTGTAGGCCTCGTCGATGAACAACACGCCGCCCAGCGCGGTGGTGAACGCCTCGGTGGTCTTGATCGCCGTGCCGCCGATGATCTGCGCAACCAGGTCTGCCCGCGCGACTTCGACCAGATGTCCTTTGCGCAGGACGCCCAGCTGGGCCAAGATCTGGCCGTAGAGCCGGGCGACTGTGGTCTTGCCGGTGCCCGGCGCGCCCGCGAACACCAGGTGCCGCGCCATCGGCGGGGCGGAAAGGCCGGCGTCGATCCGGCGCTGGGCCATCTTGTTCAGGTTGACCAGCGACGTCACTTCGCTCTTGACCCCGGCGAGCCCGACCAGGCCGTGCAATTCGACCAGCGGATCGGAACCCAGCCCGGGACGCGCAGGAGCGGACTCGGGCGCGGCCAGCGCCGCCGCGACGTCCGCAGTCGCCGCGGTGCCGAACGCGTCCGGAACCGAGTTGCCGGCGCTGGTCAGGTCCAGCACCTCGATCGAGTTGCCGGGCCGGGTCTGCCGCACGCCGCTGCCGCGATTGTCGCGGACCGTGCAGCCGGACAGCCGGACCGCTTCCTCGGTCTCGAGCCGGATACCGTCCGCGGACCCGCCGTTGAACTCGCAGTCGGCGATGGTGCCGGACGCCCCCTCGCTGAACAGGATCCCGGCTTCGGCACTGTCGTGCACGCGGCACCGGGACAGCGAGACGTCCGCACCTCCGTCGGCCCGGACCCCTTCCGCCCCGGATTTGCTGATCACGCTGTCGGCCAGCGACAACGCCGCCTCGGCGACGGTCACCCCGGCCCGCGCGGTCCCCCGTGCGCTCAGCCCGCTGATCGAAGGACGGGCGGCACCGCTCACCGACACTCCGACGTCGCGGCCGTCCTCGACCTCCACGTTCTCCAGCCGACCCCGGGCGTTCCCGCGGATCTCGATCGCCGGGCCGTCGCAGCCGAGCACTCGCAGCCGGCGAAAGAACGGGTCCGCACCCTCGTCCACCCGGATCCCAGCCGAGGTGCACCCAGACACGGTAAGCCGGTTGAACTCGGGAATGCTGCGTTCGGTGACGCTCACCCCGACACCGTCGATTTCGGTCGCTTCGCACGCCGTCACGGTGCCGGAGGCCCGGCCGGCGAAGTGCAGCCCGCTGCCTCGGCTCCGGCTGACGACGCAGTTCCGCAGCACCGGCGCGCATCCTTCGCCGACGTACATCCCTTCCGCCGCGGAACCGGCGACGGCACAGTCCTCCAGCACCGCTGGCTCCGAACTGGCCAGGTAGAAACCGATCGCCTTGACGTCGGTCACCTTGAGCCGAGTCGCGTTCATGACCGCGTGCTGCTCGACCGCGACCGCCGGTTTGCCCGTTCCGGAGACCGTGGTGTCCTCGACGGTCAGCCGGCCCCGGCCGTTGAGGCAGATGCCGTTCCCGGCCGGCCCGCGCACCTGCGACGAGCGGACCAGCAGCGAGCCGTTCTCGGCGACGACGACCGCGGAAGTGCCGAGATCGTCGAGCTGGCAATTGTCGAGCACGCCGCCTTCCGGCGAAGTCACCACCACGCCAGCGCCGACCGAATTGCGCACCTGGCTGGCCCGCATCAACACTGTGCCCCGATCGTGGACGTAAACCGACGCCCAACTCGACGCCTCCACTACGGACTCGGTGATGCTCAGCTGCCCGCGAGTGACCAGCACGGCCGGGCTGTCCTCGTCCATCGACACCACCGTCACGCCAGACAGCGCGGCGCAGTCCGCGTCCAGGGTGACCGTCGTGCCTCTCGCGGCGACCAGCCAGACCGTGCCCGGGCCGTTCTCGGCGGTGATCGTCACTGCCTTGGTCAGCACGAGATTTTCGGTGTACCGCCCCGGCCCGACCATGATCACCGCCCCCTCGGCGGCGCGGTCGACGGCATCGCCGATGTTCCGGTACCGCTGGCCCGGCGACTGGGCGACCGCGATCACGTTCCTGCTCACGTCTCAGCTCTCCTCCGTGCCGACCTTGCCCACCGCGGTGCTCACGCCCCGACCTGTTCCAGCCAACCGCCCAGCCCCGACGTCGCCAGCCCGTGCCGGGTCCGGCAGCCCGCCTTGGCGAACAGGCGGGTGAGGTGCTTCTCCACCGTCTTCTCGCTCATCCGCAGTTCGAGCGCGATCTGCCGGTTGGTCCGGCCCGATCGAATCAGCTCGATGATCCGCAGCTCGGCCTCGGAGAGCTGCTCGCGCGCGGGCCGCGCCATCGAAACCACCACGCCGTGGCAGCGCAGCGACTGCCGGGCCCGGGCAGTCAGCCGGGCGGCACCGATCGCCTGGGCGATCTCGTACGCCTCGTTCAGCCACGGATGCGGCTCGGCCGAGGTCTCGGCGACCCGCTGACAGGCCAGCGAGAGCTCGAACCGGTTGCCGTGCCGCCGGATCACCCGCTCCGCGGCGCGGGCGTGTGTCCCGTCGTCCTCCACCAGCCCCCGGACGACCAGGACCGTCTTGGTCGATTCGACGGTGCCGCAGCCGCCGTGCCAGGCTTGCGCCTCCGCCAGCACCCGACGCGCGTCGGCCGTCCGGCCGGTCTCGGCCGCGATCGCCGCCAGCCGGCGGAGCAGGAGCGACACCCCGGGCGTCTCCCCGCGGTCCCGTCCTCGGCGGAAGGCGCTCCAGCCAGTCTCGAACACACCGTCCACCTCGCCCGAGTGGTGCCGAATCCCGGCCAGCACCCAGCCGCGCAGCGCCGCGAAGGCCGCGCTGTCCTCCGGGACGCCGGCCAACCACGAGGCCGCCAGCCGGTCTTCGCCCCGCCAAGCGCACATCTCGGCGGCCAGCAGCCGGGTTGCCTGCCGACTCACCGGGTCGGCGTTCGGATCGGTCTCGAGCCGGCGGGCAGCGCTGAGCGCGTCGGTCCAGTCCTCGCCCGCGTACCCCGCACAGACCCGGTGCACGGCGGCGATCGGACCGTCCGCAGCCGACTGGTAGTCCGGGCCGAGCACCGCTTCGAGGGCTGGTGCGATGTCACGCATGGCGAGCGCGGCGTCCAGGACTGCATCGGACGGCCCGCCGCGGAACCCGTCATCCGGCAAGCACCATTGCCGCAGCGGCCCGAAAGCGGACTCGACGTCGACCGCGCGGACAGATTCCCCAGCGAACCAGCGCCGACCGAACTCCGCCGCGCCCGCGCCGGCGATCGCGGTCTCGACTGTGTCCGGCACCGGCTGTCCAAGGTGGACCGAAGCGAGCACCGCCGCAGCGGCGACGCTGTTCCGGAGCTCCGTGCCGCCGGTGCCGCGAGCGACTGCCGCCGCCGCGAAGTCCGCCAGCAGCGCGTAACCACCGGTGCGCACCAACGACCGGACGATCTCCGCAGCCAGCCGGTCCTGTTCCGGCCCTGGCCGCGCTTCGCGCCACGCCGTGTACTCGGCCATTGCGGGATCGAGCGGAGCGTCCACACTCGATCCCGGCCGCACGTCGTTCCCGGCCGCATCGGCGAGCTGCTGCTCGGCGACCGCCCGGCGCAGCTTGGCCAACCGTTCCGGGTCGGCCGCCGCCACCGCGGCGCCCAGCGCCGGGCAGCCGACCGTCAGCCGCGCGGCGAGGTCGGCGTCCAGCACCCCGGCGAGCACGAGCCGGTCCGCCGTGCGGCCGTATTCGGTCAGGGTCCGTCCCGCCGCCGCGGCGAGCAAGGGAAGGTCGTCAACGCCGAAGCGCGGCCCGTCCGCGGCGAGCAGGACGAGGTCGCGGGCGGTTTCTCCCCAGGAATCGACTTCAGCGCACAGTGGATGCCCGGGCGGAAGGGCGATCGGCTCGGCGGGATCGCGCAGGCAAAGGTGGCCGTGCACGGTCGCCAACCTGCCTTGCCGGTGCAAGTCCGCGACTGCCGCCGCGAGCGTGCCGGGGTTGAAGTACCAGCGGCCGAGGCCGCGATGCAGGGCGTCCCGCAGCGCGCCGTCGACGGCGGTGCCGGCGACCTGCCGCAGCACCAGATCCGCCTCGTCCTCCGGAAGCGGGCCGAGATCGATCACCTGGTCGGCGGCGGCGCACAACTCCTCCGCTTCGCCCCGACACGAGGCGATCACCCGCTGACCGGCGGAACGCAGCGCAGCCAGCGCAACCGCGGGCTGGGCAATCAGATGCGCGTCGTCCACCAGCAACGCGACCGGCTTGTCTGCTCCGAGCATGCTGAACAACGCGCCGAAAGCGTGGATCAACCGGTACTTTCCGGGTTGGGAAGCATAGGTGTCTTCGGTGCACAAGCGGCGCACGGCGGCGAGTGCCTCGGTGAGCCGGGGACCACCGCCGATTTCCTCGAAGTCCTCGCACACGGCGCGCAGCACTGCGGACACCCCAAACAGGTCCCACTCCGGGTGTTCCGCCGAGCCGACGACCTGGACGGTCACGAATCCGCCGCCGGCCAGCTCGTGGCCCGACTGTGCCAGGACGCTGGTCTTGCCGCTGCCCGCAGGACCGCGCACCACCAGCATCGCCCTCCGGTGATCAGCACCCCGAAAAGCCGCCAGCTCCGTGTCCCTGCCGATGAGAGCCGTCCGCTGCTGCTTCATCTCGACCACTCCTCCCCGGTTCGTCTCGTCCGCGCGGCGCGGGAGTCCACACCGGACCCGCTGGAACCAGTCTCGCCGGGCCGTCTTCACGCAGTCTCTATGTCGCTCCATGCCGACGGCGCTAGAACCGGCCGGTCAGCATCGCGCCGGAAAGTTCGATCCGGGACCGGTAGCCGGTCCGCAGGAACAGGCGGCTCAACCGTCCTTCGACGCTTTTCTCGCTGGTGCGCAAGGCCGTCGCGAGTTGTTTGTTGCTCAGGCCCTCGGCCGCGAGCATCGCCAGCACTCGCTCGTTCTCGACGAGCGTTTCCTGGCGTCCCGGCACGGCGACGCCGTGCTCCCGCATCACGTTTCGCAGCCAGGCCCGGTAAAGCAGCGCATCGACCTCGCCGTACCGGGCATACGCCTCGCTCAGCAGGCGCGGATGGCCGACCCCGTTGCGCACGAGCCGTTCCAGAACGACGGCCGATTCAAGCGGCTGCCCGCGCTCGCGCACGACGGCCAGGCATTCCGCGGCCGCTGCCCGGTCGTGGTGCACGGTGGCGCGCACGAGCCGGGCAAGCACCACTGCCCGGCTCGTGGGCATGCGCGCGACGATCTTCTCGAGTTCGGCACAGCTGCGCCGGGCAAGCCACCGGTCACTCGATTCGAGAGCCAGCTGTGCCAGTTCCGCCCAGGCGACATCGGCACCGGTCGCAAGTCGACGCTCCCCGGCGTCGGCAATACAGTGCTCGAGCCAGGCCATCGCGCCCTCGCTCTCTCCGAGTGCCTGGTCGATCCTCGCATCCGCGATGTCCAACAGGTATGCGAGCTGGGGCGACGCAGCGCGGGCGACGGCCAGATGGTCTCGCGCCTCGGCCAGTTTTCCCTGGGCCACCAACAACGAGACCACCAGCAGGTGCATTCCGGTCGACGCCGCGTGGTAGTTCCGGTTGGCGCCCTGTGCGATCCTGCGCCGGGCCAACTCGACGGCGAGCCCGGCCTCGCCGCGCAGGGCCGCTCGCATCGCGCGGACGGCTGGGGAAAGGCCGGACGCCGGCAGATTCTCGTCTGCCAGCAGCTTTTCCGTGCCGCCGAGATCACCGATGACCAGAAGCGCGGTCGCGTACGCGCCGATCTGACGAACGCGGTGCCGCTCTATGTGCCGCAACGGCCACTCGGAACGGACCGCTACCGCGGATTCGAGAGGTGCGAGATCCCCGGTCCACACGGCGGCCAGGGTCTTCAGCAAGCTGCTGGTCATCACCGACATCGCGTCCTCCGCGTGCCTGTAATCCCCCGCGAGCAGGTCGCTTACCAGGTCCCATCGATCGAGCAAACTACCGGCGTAAGCCTTCACGACTGGATGCGTTCCCGCTCCGTCCGGCGCCGGAGCGGACTGCCCGGCAATCGCGCCGACGGGATCCAGCTCGCCCATGCTTCGCCACGCGCACAGCCGAATCAGGCGGACCTCCTGAATTTCGTCCTCGGCCAGCGCATCGGCGAAATCGGCGAGAAGCAGCTCGGCCCCGCGCAGGCTTTGCTCCGGCCGGTCGGCCCGATGACAGGCGACGGCATGCCGGTACAGGACTGCCGCGCGGGTCGCCCGGTCCTCGGTGAGTTCCACCGCCGCAGCGAGCCACCGCACAGCCCGCTCGGCCTCGGACCCGTCCGCCGCGGCGTGCTCAAGCAGCGCCCCGAGCGCCTGGCGGCAATCGACCAGACGGCCGGCATCGGCCACCAAGTCCGCGAGCCGGTCCGGATCGGAGCAGCGCGCCGAACCGGCCCACACCGCACGGACCGCGGACCCGGCGAGTTGCCGGCGCTCGAACGGGCCTAGCTGCGCGGCAAGCACTGATTCCCCGTACGGCAAAGGAAACCGCCACCCTCGGCCGCGGTGCAGCACCCCTTCCCGGCACAGCAGATCCAGTGCCGCGACACTGTCCGTCCGAGACATGCCGAGCGCGTCGGACACAAGCGCCGGCACGGCTTCGCCCAGCGGCGCGATGAGCGCCACTGCCTTGGCCACCGTCCACGCATGTGAGCCGAGGCCGCGCACTGCCACGCCGAATCTGCTCGTGAAGCGCGACGGCGGCGCCTGTCCGGGCACCAAATAGGCCCGGCCGGAGATCGTGTGGATCGAGCCGGCCCGGCACAGTCTCTCGACAGACTCGTCCACTGCCAACGGAATGCCCCGGGAGCCGCGGAGAAGCCGGTCGAGCAGTTCGCGATCCGGCACGGCTTCGGTCAGCTTGACCACTCGCCTGGAGATCTCCGCCGCCGTCCACGGCCGCAACCGCACTGAATGTACGAGACCCTCCTGACGGAGCCTGCCGAGTCTCGTCCTGCCCTCGGCCGCCGCCGGACCAGCCCCCGGAGTCCGGATCGCGCAGCAGAACATCGCCGAAGCGTTCGTCAGCAGCCGGGCAAGGCTTTCCAGCACTGCCAGGGAATCGCGGTCCGCCCACTGGATGTCGTCGACGAGCAACGCCGATTCGCCGTCCGCCCGAAGAATGGCCGCGGCCGCGGCCATCGCCGCGCGCCTGCCGATCCGCGGATCCTGGGCGGCCCCGGCGGCGTGTCCGACCGCGACCCACGCCGAGTCCGTTCCCGCAAAGCCCGCCGACCGCGATCCGCCGGCACCGCGGTCTGGGGTGCCTGGCTCCGCGCCGAGCATCGCCGGAACCGCGATGCCAGCGCGGGTAAACCGGATCCCGGAAACCCGGACACCGCCAGCCGCCAGCTGCGCGCCGAGTTCCCCGAGGAAGGCGGTCCGCCCGATCCCGGCCGGACCGGAGATCGTGACCAGCGGCTTCCCGGAGGAACGAGCAGCGGCGAGTTCGGTGTCCACGTCCGCATCATGCGACGGTGCTCCGCATCGACGGTGCCCGCCGGATCAGCCGAGGTACTTTCCGCGACGCGTTGTGTCCGAACAGCCACGTCGGCATCTGGTCATCGGCGTTTGCGGAGCCGCGCGCGAATCGGCAGCACGTACCAGAGCGAGACGAGCATCGTCAGCGCCCCGGCGGCGATCGCACTCGCGGTCTCCGGCCCGATCGCGATTGACAGCACCAGCAGGAAGGCCGCGCTCAGCGACAGCATGAGAAACGAGAACCCGGCCAACACCAGGACATTGGAAGTCCGGACCAAGTCCTGCCGCAGATTGCACCCGAAGATCACCCGGTGGTAGACCGCGGGAGCGACCAGCAGCGCATTCGCGGCCACCCCGAGAATCAGCGCGGTGACATACACCCCGCGCTGGAAGTGGGAAAAAGACGAAAAAAGCGGAGTGAACACCATCGTCAGCATCGAGGCGAGAAGCAGTTGCACTCCGGTCTGCGCGACCCGGACCTCTTGGAGGAGCTCGGCGTAATTGCGGTGCAGCCGCTGGGACTGCGTTTCGACGCGCACTTCCGGCCCGGTGATCCGCGGCCCACGAGGAGCCGGAAGGTCGGCCGACTCGGCGCGCATCTCCGGCACAAGCAGCTCGATCTGTTGTGCTGCAACGGCTTCCGTTGTTTCGATCACTGCGGGCCTCCTTTTTGTGCCGACAGCGCAGCCGAGAATGACCGCAAGATCGAGACAGTAGCCTGCGATGCCCGGATCGGCACAAGCCGCACAACCGTTGTTGAGGCCGAATTTCAGCGTCGGCTGCCTGTTCCGCCCCCTCATCAGCCTTCGCCGCGAAGAAGGCTCCCGGAACCGGGCGGCCCGGTCAGACCATCCCGCACCGAATGGCGTAGGCGACGGCATGTGCCCGGCTGTTCAGGCCGAGCCGCGTCATCATCACCTGCAGGACAGCCTTGATCGTCCGTTCGGAATAATTCAGCTTCGCAGCGATCTCGCTGGTGTCCAGCCCGTCCGACAGGAGGCGCAGAACTTCGATTTCGCGCTTGTTGAGCCCGGCCGAGGTCAGGCCATAGGTGCTGTGCAGCCGTTCCTGGGACTGCCGTATGCGATCGAGCAACGCGAACAGCAACGGCTCCGGCATCGTCGAGCGCGCCCTGCTCGCGTTTATCGTGGCCCGGACGATGACGTCGTAATCGACCTCGCCGCGCATCAGCACGCTGACGAGCCCGCATTCGAACGCCCTGAGCAGGTAGTACTCCGGAAGCCGGCTAACCACGAACACAACGCGGACGGTGGAAGACTCGGCGCGCTCGACGAATTCCTCGACCATGGACAGCAGGGCGCCGTCGACATTCCCTGCGAAGACGATCAGCACCTGGGCCTGCCGCTCGGCGTCGCCGACGACCAGTCGGACGCCCGGACGACCGCGGAGCGCCGCGCGGGCGCCGTCCGCCGCGATCGGATCCCTGGCCAGGACCGCCACGCTCACCCAGCCCATCACGCCTCCATCCTGACCGCGGACCGCCTTCGAACCGGCCGGCACCGCAACCGCCGACAATCGACGAGACATATCTTCCACGGTGCGGCAGTCCTGGTTCGCAGGATGACCGCCGTCGAGCCAGCCTTTCCGCAGGCCGCCTGGCGCCGATTCACGGCCGATCATCCGATCCAGTCGGAAAAGCACTATGTCGCATTCCTCCGGAGCCGCCGCCGGGCAGACGCGAAACCGACGACGCAACAGCAGTCGCCAGCGGACCGGTCGGTCCGACGCCGAGGCGCGGCGGGCACGATCGAACGGGCCGCGCGCTCGATCCGGTCGGCCGACAGTGCCGCCCGCGCGCTCGGTCCGCCGGCTTCGCGTCGCTACCGCCGCTCCGCATCGTCTTCGCCACCGCCGAGCCCCTCCGTGTGGTCCTGACCCGGTGTCCGCCGGCTCGCCGGGGCGTTCACGCCGCCGAGCCTTCCTTTTTGAGACTTCGTGAAGGCCACCATCTCACACTGATCGAAGCCATGTGCATACTCTGTGGAGGTGAGCGACCGTGGGTAATGTCTACGTCGCCGTACGTGCGAGCGACACCGTGATGGGAGTCGGCCTCGCAAGCTTCCTCGAGACAGACCGCCGGCTGACGGTCGTTCCCTTCACGTCGCCGCTCGAAGCCGACGTGCTCGTCTTCGCCACCGACTTGCTCGACACGGACAGCGCGACGGCGCTGCGACGGATCGCTGGCAGCTCCACGGCCCGAGTGGTGCTGATTGCCGAACATTTCTCCGAAGCGAACGTGATCGCAGCGGTCGAATGCGGAGTGGTCTCCGTACTCCCTTTCGGCAGCAGCAGCGCCGACCTCGTCGACACCGTGCTGGATGCCGCCGAGCGGCCGGCCTTGGATCCTCGGCTGCTCACCGAGCTGATGGACCAGATCCGGCGCCTCGGCCGCCCGGAGCCGGACTCAAGCCAGCTGACCGACCGCGAAATCGCCATTCTGCGGATGCTGGCGGACGGATTGGACACCCAGCAGATCGCCGACGAGCTCTGCTATTCGGCCCGCACGGTGAAAAATATCCTGCATGTCCTGTTGAGCCGGAAAAAGCTGCGCAACCGGCAGCACGCAGTCGCCTATGCCGTCCGCGCCGGACTGATCTGACCAGCCCGTCACGTCCCGAACTTCCACCCGGCCTGTTCCCCCGAGCCGGCCGGGAATTCGAGTCCGGCTTGATCGACGCCCTGGAGCAGTTTGACGGCCGAGCGCAGCCGGTCCACCGCCTCCTCGGGATCACGCCGAGCGGTCGCTCGCATCGCCGCGGCCGCGTCGAGCAGGCCGACCAGGATGTCCACATAACGCTCGCGCGCTTCATCGGTCTTCTGCGCCGCGGTCAGCGTGACACACTCGTCCACCCAATGATCGAACCGGTCGGCAAGTGACAACTGTGGCACCACAACGTCGTCCGGCCAGTTGCGCGGCGGGCCGCTCCATCCTTCGACGCGACGGCGGTCCCTGCCGGATTCAGTCCCCACGATCCCCACCTCGCCAGTCGGCCCCGGAACCCCGATCCGCGAATGGTGACACATTCGACAGCCCGGTGGGGCATTTCGCTCCTTCAAATCAGTCGTTCGCAGCATCCGGCTGGGCCGGATTGCCCATCGTGGAATATTCCAACCCGACCCCTCCCGCCACGCTGGTGAAAGGTCGCCGTCGCGCCGCCTCAGCCGCGGCACCGCAGTACTTCCGTCCGCAGCACACCGCTGCGAACTCTTCGATTCCCGACTAGCTCCGGAAGATCTCGAAAGCCCGGCGCGTGCACGCACATATGCGGTCGCTTTCCATCTGCCGCGGACCGGCGCAAGCTCAGTCCGCGGACAGCCTGGCCAGCTCAAGATCGAAGTCGGCCCACAGCGACTCGCTGCCCCACGGGACCACCTCGTAAGTGCGGTCGAGGAATTCCCTGACCCCGGACACGGGCGCGCGCAGTACGGCATATCCGGCGGGCGAATCCAGCTCGACGAGAACCGCCTTCGGATTCTCCTCGGAAGGCCGGATCCGAATGTCGCCGAGACCAGCCGGCGAGTGGAGCCCGCTGGCCAGAAGGCTGCGCGCGAAGATCCACTGGATGGAGCGAGGAGCCTCGACAGTGTCGAACTCCATGAAGATCGCATAAGGATCCGACGTTTCGTACCGCAGCGTCGCGCGCAGCGGCACCGGAGTCATGCATCCAGCCATCAGGTCGAAAACCAGTTCTCGGGCGACCACCGCATTGTCCGAGGCATTGGCAGCGGAGTAGGGCAGACGTCTGTTTTCGTTCATGTCAGCAGTGTCGGCGGAAGGACTTCATTCCCAGTCCACACGATCCGCGCCTGGATTCCGGCATCCGTTCGCCGGGCTTCCACTGGCGACAGCGGTGTCACCGCTCGGCGGTGCCGAGTCGAGTTGGTGCGCCACGTCGCCTGCGCCGATCGCGGACTTCTCCGCCACAGCCGGAATGAGCTGCCGCAGCACCGGATTCCGCCTTTCAGGCAGGGAAGACTGCCCGCCGGTACTTGGTTGCCGACGGACCGGCCAGGACGCACTGGGCCGGATTTTCTTCGCCTACAATGCACGAAGGTGCGCGACGAAAAGGCCCAGGAGGCGTTGAGACGGTGGGCGACGATCTGACACCGGAGCTGACGGTTCAACTGCTGGGCGACGTACACGTCTCTCGCGGCTCAGTCGAACTCGACCTGGGATCGTCGTTCCGCCGGGGCGTGTTCGCCGTTCTCGCTTGCTCCGCCGAACACACGGTCGCCCGGCATGAGCTCGTCGACGCACTCTGGGGCGAAGCGCCACCGCCGAGCGCGAGCGGCAGCCTCTACACCTATGTTTCCGATCTGCGGCGGGTGCTCGAGCCAGGACGGCCTCGGCGCGGCGATTGCCGGACACTCGCATCGGTCGGCTCGGGCTATACGCTTTCGGTGCCACGGAAGAACATCGACCTCTTCCAGTTCAGCGCTCTGTGCGAAACCGCGCAGGATCTCGCCGCGAACGCCCGCCGGGAACTAGCCCTCGAGACCGTCGAAACCGCGCTCGGGCTGTGGCGTGCCGATGCTCTGTCCGGCGTCCCGGGACCGTTCGCCGAAGCACAACGGCTCCGGCTCGCCGGAGTACGGCTGAGCGCATTGGAACTGAGGGCCGAGCTGCTGCTCGGTCTTGGCCCGCAGACCGGACTCGTCGACGAGCTGCGAGTGCTCTGCGCCGAGCATCCGAACCGGGAATCACTTCGTGCACAGCTCATGCGAGCCCTGCACGGTTGCGGCCGCACCGCGGAGGCACTGAAGGTGTTCGCGGAGTTCCAGTCGATCCTGATGGACGAGTCGGGCATCGAGCCGAGCCTGGATCTCCGAAAGCTGCGGCAGTGGCTTCTCGACCCCGTAGCCGAGCCCGCTCCGGCGTCCGCGCGACCGCAGGTGGCCGCCGGCGGACCCGCGGGCTCGCAGAAGCGGGAACTGGAGCGGACGAACGGCTTCGTCGGGCGTACCGCGGAGCTGAGCCTCCTCGACGCGGCCTTCCGTGAGGCAGTCGCCGGACACGGCGGCGCAGTGCGAGTGGCGGGCGAGCCGGGAATCGGCAAGTCCGCGCTGCTGGCGGAAGCCGCCTCGGAGATGTCCGGCGCACAGGTTCGCTGGGCCACAGCGCACGAACTGGACACGGAGGTCCCGTTCCGGCTGTTCGCGGACCTTCTCGGCCTGCCGGCGGACGCCACGCCCCGGGGCGGAACGGACTTCGACACCGAGACGGCGCAGGCGATCGCGGTGGTGCGAAAGCTCTGCGCCGAGCAGCCGCTCGTCTTGGTGGCCGACGATATGCAATGGGCTGACGAGGCGAGCGCCGCGACCTGGCGGTGTCTCAGCGAACTCGAAGGCCTGCCGCTGTTGCTGATCAGCGCCTCGCGCACAACAGAGGCTGGCACGGCCGGCCGCGGCACCGTCCTGTCCCTCGGTCCGCTGCCGCCGGCCGACGTACGCCGGTTAGTCGACCGGTGCACCGAGCCCGGCAGGAACCCGCTCTACCGGGAAGCTGCCGACGGAGCCGGCAATCCTTGGTACATCCGCCAGATCGTCGCGTGCATGGACGAGGCGCCCCCGTTCGCCGACGCGTTGCCGGAGCAACTGGTCTCGCTCGTCAGCCAGCACCTGACCTTCCTCTCCGAGGAGACACTCGCGACGATCAAGTACGCGGCGATGCTGAGCCGCGGATTCACCGCGGACGAGGTGGCCGCCGCTACCGGCCGGACCGGGACCGAGGTGACCGCACGCCTTCAGGAGGCGACGTCCGCGGGGATCCTCGATCGCACCGAGGATCGGCACGAGTTCCGGCATACCGTTGTGCGCCAAGCACTCTACGAGCAGACACCCCGGGCGCTGCGCGGCATGCTGCACCGCCAGCTGGCCGAGGCACTGGCCGGCATCGGCGTGCCTCCGCACCGGGTGGCGGAACACCTCGTCGTCGTTCCGGCGGCCGCCGACGACTGGACGGCCGAATGGCTCACGACAAGAATCAGCGCGGTCGCCGCCGAGCGGCCGCAGCTCGCCGTACAGCTGCTGCGCCAGGCGCTCGGCTTCGGATCGCTCGCGCCGCACACCGCCGACCTGTGCAGCGCGATTCTCGCCTGGATTCTCCTGTGGCTCGGCGAAGAGCCCGAATTGGAGGCCCGGTCCGCGCTCGCCCGGACAGAAGACCCGGAACGCGCCGCGGAGTTCCGATGGATCCTGGCTCATATCTACAAAGGACGCGGAGAGCGCGACGCCGCGCTCGCTGAGATCACCGAGGTGCTGCTGGACAGGCGGGTCACCGCAGAATGGCGCGCTCGGCACGAGACGTTGCTGAGCCTGCTAGGCGTCCGGCCAGCAGGTCGCGACAGCGGTCGGGGCCACACGGCGGGCTGAGCCGGTTTCCCGCCGCCGCGCACCGTCCGGTCAGGCGCAACGCACGATCAGAACCGAGGTGCGTCGCGTCCCGCAGGCGTTCCTCTTGCCAGCCGGAATCCGGTCGCCGACGCGCCTGAGCAGGACCGGCTCCGCCACCTGCCCGATTGCCGGGCGGAGTACGGCTGCGCGCCGCATCGGCAGGCCAGTCATCGCCCAGCAGGGGGCGAGCGGGTCAAAGGGCTCCGGCACGAATCGCGTAGGCCACGGCGTGCGCCCGGTTCTGCAAACCGAACCGCTCGATGACGCCGTACAGCACGTTCTTCACTGTGCCCTCCGAACACCACATCCTGGCCGCGATCTCGTCGGTGCGCAGCCCAGCGGCCACCATGCCGAGCACATCCACTTCGCGGTCGGCCAGACCGGCGAGAGAGAAACCGTTGGGCTCCAGCACGCCCCGGCGCAGCGCGTTCAACTGCTCGAGCAACGCGCGCTGCAGCTGAGACGGCAGGTACGCCGACCCCTGCCCGGCTGCGTGAACCGCTGACACGAGCAACTCCTGGCTGATCTTCACCCTGGGCAGCACTGCCTTCACGCCGTGCTCGACTGCGCGCATCGTCATCGCCGGATCGAACCGGTCGGTCACCACCACACAGCGCTGGGGCCGCCGGTGACCGGCCCGCCTGACACGCAATCCGGACAACCGGTTCAGATCGGCGACCACAACCTCGCCGGTGATCAGCACGACCACCTCGGCCGCTCCTGCCTGCTCGCCGTCGACCAGTCGCAACTGGTCGTCAGAACTCAGGAATCGAGCCGCGCCCGTGTAGTTGATCTCGTCCGCGGCCAGAATGCTCACTGTTGTCGGGTTCATGCCAGCCCCCGTCATGCTCGTTTCGTCACCGGATACGCACCAGTGTGAGCGAGGGCTCTTCATACCTCCTCTATGCGCTCGGATGACCTGCCGCCGTCCGGGACGCCGCGTCGCGGACCGTGTCGGCGAGCAGGCGCATCGCCGCCGGGCCGCCGGGATTGAGCAGGACGTCCACGCCGCTTCTGGGAAGCGCTTCGGCCAATCGCCGGACCGTGACGTTCGCCCACCCGGGCACGCCGTCCACCCTGACGCGGTGCCCGGGAGACGTCGTGACCAGCACGGAAGGCACTCCGTCCGGAGCGGGACGCACCAGCGCCACGCCCCGCTCATCGACCGCGATACCGACCAGGACTTCGCTCAGCAGCGCCAGCAGCAGCTCGGCGACGTCCTCGCCCTTCGCCAGCATGCGCAGAATCGCGTCGATCGGGTCGAGCGGCGAATCCGGCCGTCTCGGCCGGTACACCGGATTCGGCTGGAACACGCCGCGTTCTCCCTCGGGACTCACCACCCACGCCCCGAGCAAGACCTCCAGAGGCGGGTCGGGGGTCTCGCCGGTCGGCTTCCATTCCAGATCGACGAGAACCATCAGCCCGCCGCCGTCAAACGGATCGGCCCGCTCAGCCATCGCCGACTCCCGGCAGCACCCGGAACCTGGCCGCGGCGGCAGCCGGTACCCGCAGTGCGGGTACCGCTGCCGCCCAGCGCTCTTCGCTGCGTCGAATCGACTTCTTCGCCATTTCGTCCAGCGACGACCGGTTCGGAGCTGGCTGGCCTTCCGCGGTGATCTCGGCAGCCGGCAGCTCGCGCAGGACGATCCGGCCGCGAGAGGCACCGCCCGGGCGGGCCAGCTCCAGCACCTTGAACGCGGTCTTCGGCGCGAACATCACACGGTCGACCGCCCCGGTGGCCGGCTCCAGCAGTGCTGTCCTGCGACCGGACACCGACCACACGAGCAGGTCGGTGTCGCCGGCGGCGGCCGAGCACGGCTCAGCGAGGAGGTTCAAGAAGCCGAGCTCGGTAACCAAGGCACTTGCGTCCAGTACCGCCCACTGCGCGGCGGTGGGCGTCAGGGCAGACACTGCCGCGCCCCGATAGGCGGGCAAGGCGGCGAGACCTGCGGCCACGCATCGGCTGAACGTGCGGTCGGCGCCGGACTGTCCGGTGCGGAGCCCCGGGTCGATCTCGATCCCTTGCCCGGCCAGGTACATGCGCAGCGCGACCGCATCTGCCACCGCCCCCAGGCGCTCCGCGCCGGACCTGATCCGGAACACCTTGGGATTCTTCGCGAGAACAGCTTCGACGGCTGCCGTGTGCGCACCGAAATCCGCCGGCCAGTTGGCCTTCAGCCATTCCCGCGCGGACTCGAGGTCTTCCGCGGCCGGAGGCTCCGGCCGCGGAGGCTCCGGTGGCCCGGCGGCCGGAGCTTCCGCTGTCGCAGCTTCACCGGCGGCGGGCATCTCAAGCTTCATCGTTTCCATGAGCTGGCTGAGCCAGGGCAGTGCGGTGACCGGTCCGGCGTTCTCCAGCGGACGTGTCCTCGGGGCTGGCGGTGCGTCCGAACGCAGAACCGACACCGGCGCCACCTCGGTCACCCGGCGGGTCGGGGCGCTGAGGCGTTCGGTCAGCTCTACGGCCAAGGCACGCATCCGAGTCCCCTGGGCCGCATCGACGTCCTCGAAGAGGACGAGGTGCCGAGCCGGGTCGGCTAGCGCGGAATGGACCAGCGCGGTGTTCGGCGACTCCCCCTCCGGCCGGACCCACAGCCCGGCGCGCACAACCTCGACCACCGCCTCTACCGTGTAGCGGTACACTGCTGGCGAAAGCTCGGGCAGGCCGACGATCGGCGGCCGGTAGGCGCTCAACATCACCGGCGCGGCGCTGGTGATACCGGGCCGAAACACAACCTGTTCGGCACAAGCATGCCAGCCGTGCGAACCGTCCGCGCGCAAGACCACCACGTGGGGATCTTCCGGGTTGCCGGACGGGATGCCGGTGTAGCACACCACCGCTGTTCCAAGCAGATCGGCCAGCGCCTGCCCGAGACTGACGGACGGCGGCAGCTCCACGGGCCCGGCCTGTGCGAATTTCGCTCGCGCCCGCGCGGCATCGTCCAGGGTGGACCACAGCTCCGCGACCGCCTCCAGCGGCAGCGGCGGAAGCCGCTCCCCGCCGAGGACGATGGTGAGCACCTCCGGCTGGCATGGAACCCACCGGGCAAGGCGGTAGCGCCCCCGATCGAGGAGCGGCTCACCGCCATCCGAGCGGAGCCACAGCCCGCCGGGCAGCGGCTCGGCGCTCGCCGTCCCGGTCAGCGACCAGGTCGCCGAGTTGGCCGAGGACTCCCAGACTGGGCGGGGAAACCGCATCCCCTCGCGCACAGGCGGGCGTCCGCGACGGAACCGACCCCAGCCACAATTCTGCCCGGGAAGGACGAACAACGTCCCGGCGGCGGTCTGGAAGGTCGTGCCGCACGGCGCGACCACCGGCCGGCCGAGCCATTCGGCGAGCCACTGTGCTGTCTGCGGGCTCATCCGGCGCGGAAACCGGCCCGGGACCAGGCGCACCGGTCCCTTCCCCTTCGGCACTGCCGCAGCCACTGACTCCCAGACCTCAGCAGACGAATCCGGCGGCACGTCGACAACGACGAGAAGGCAGTCCGGATCGGGCGGCAGTGCTGCGGCCATCGAGCTTGCATCCACCCCCGCGCCGTCCGCGCCGTGCACGACGGTCGCCGCACCGCTGACAGTTGCCTGCATTCCTCCGGCATCGCGGCGGGACCGCAGCCGTCCCTTGCCAGGGAGTCTGGACAGGAGAGTCATTGGCTTCCCTTCGGGACGCGTTGCGTCACGATCACACCGCCGCCGAGCCGCCCGCACCGAATCGGTACCACGGACCGGTTTCGTCGGCCTTCTCTCAGAGCGGAGGCTCGGTCGTCCCGGACTCGCCCGGCCGGCCCGGATCGCCTGCCTCCACGGGCGGCGGGGCGGCCTCGGTGCCGTCCTCCTCTTGCTCCGCTCCGTCGGCCTCGGCTTCCTCGGCCTCGGTTTCTTCGCTGGTGTCCTCGCCAGGCGGCCGGGTCAGGTCGACCGGGACGACGCGCAGCCCCTCTGAGTCCAGCTGGTGTTCGGCGTACAGCCCGGCCAGCTCCTCTTCGTCCATCATCAGCGTTTCGCGGATGAAGTCGCCGTCGAGGCGAACGGCCGAGGGGCCGCCCGGGTTGATGAACACGTCGATCTCGTCTTCGAGCAGCTCCACCAGCTCGTCCAGATCGACTCGCGCCCAGTCCGGCGCGTTGATCCGGAGCCGGTGCACCTCGCTGGTCACGATCACGGTGCAGAGCTTGTCGTCGGGCGACTGGGTGATCAGCGGGCGGCCGTCCCCGTTCATCGCGATGTCGAAAAGCGTCTCGCGCAGGATGAGCTGAATGTGCTCCGCCGTCGCGTCGCCCTTCATCACCAGGCGCAGCACTGCGTCGAGCGGGTCCGACGGCGAGTTCTCGTCGGAGGGCTCGTACTGCGGGTTGGCCCGGAACTTGCCGAGCTTGCCGCCCTCCTCGACCGGCCAGAGCCCGACCACCGCCTCGATCGGCGGCGGCTCGTTCTCCGACTGCGGACGCCAGGCCGGGTCCATCAGTAAGAACCAATTCTCCAGCTGATCGTCGGGTGCACCCTCGGGTGTCTCTGTCACCGTGCTCATCGGCCTTCCCCGTTCGTCCTGCGGTCTCGCATGGGATGCTAGGCCCGCACCGCCCGCACCGCGGCCGATCGGGCTGCATGTCATTCAATCTTGCCCCAACGCGCCGCCCGTTCCGGACCTCGCCTCGGCGGCCACCGATCCCGCTGCGTTTCGGGGCACGGACGTATCGACGAGGGCCAACTCTTCCGCCGGAGAGTCGCGTCGCGCGCGACGGGCCGGACCATGCGGTCCAGGAACTCCGCAAACTCTCCGGTGCACTGTCGTTCTGGTCAGCTTGTTCCTCGATGCCGACCACGGCGACGTGTGGCCGGCATGCTCGGCTCCGCCCTCAGGCAGGCGGTGCTCGTCCCAGCTCGGTGGAGTGCGCCGCCCGGCCGACAGCCGCCGAGCAGCGGTCCCGTCCGCTGGAACGCCGAGACTTGGCGGGAGCCAGACGCACTGCGCTCGTTGCCGCCGCGCGGAAACTGCCCGGCCAGATGAGCGTCCCGGGATACGGATTCTCAGGTCATGCAGCGCAGCAACTATTCACATGGCTGGTCGAGCTGTCCAGCAGTCTCGTTGACAGCTGCGTGAATGACATCGAAGAGTGATTGACGCAGTTTGGGGCTATGGAGACTTAGCCGCGGCCCGTGCCCGCGCCGCACACACAGCGGCACCGGCGCAACCCATCGCCCGGTAATCGCGGAGCAATCCAGAGCGGCGCCGGCGATACGGCCGCACCCTGCAGAAAGCAACGAACCGAGGTCAGCGCCGCTACCAGAGCACCGGCCAGGGACACGGTCCGCAATCTCGTCCGGACCACCCGGCGAAGCGAAAATCATCGTGCGCCAAGCTGCTCCGCCGGCGTACGACCGGTCTTGCGGCGCGCTGAACGCGGCGGCGGAACCTGTTCCGGACTGTCCGACCACTGATTCGACGAGTTCCGGGCCAGCGGCCACTTCAGTTGGGCGTTCTCGCGCTCTGGCGGAGTGCTGCGCGTTCCCTCGCGACAACACGCGAGAAGCCAACTCCTCAAATCGCGCAAGAAAACGCTCCAGCGAAACATCTCGCAGCCGAACACCCCGTCGCCCCAGAGCACTCAGCACCACTGCGCACGCCCGGCAAACCCCGGGCAGTTTCGCTCAGAGACCGCCCGAGCGCAAACGCAGGTACGCACGGGCAAGGTTTTCTGCCCGCACCGGTCCGATCCTGGACGATTTAACCTCGCAAAGAGTATCGTGCCCTCACAACATTGAACCTCGACCGGATGCACATGCCACCGACTAAAACCTCCAGGCATACCGCTGGCAAAAATGAAGCGTACCGGAAATCCGGCATCGATTCAGCTATGAAAAAACAAGAACCACGAAATCCGGAAGATTCATGAGTCTGCACATGCATGAATACGACGAACAGCTCACAAGCCTGGTCTTCGATCACCTGCGCAATCGTCTGCGCCGGAACCCAGTTGAACTTGATTGCCCAGCTCCCGGCGAAAACGTCGCCAGCCAGCTGGAAGGCATCCTTTGCCCCGGCGGAAATGACCCCGAATACGTGCTCAAGCTGTACAATCGAGAACTGATGCGCACGGTGGTATCAGCGGACAGCCCTCGATACCTGTCGTTCATCCCCTGTGCCCCGACCAAGGCCGCGCAGCTAGGTGAAATGCTGGTTTCCGCCGACTCCCTCCAAGGCATCTTCTGGATGGAAGCGGCCGGGGCGATCGTCGCGGAAAACCAGGTTTTGCGACTGATCGCCGATCAAGCCAAGCTCCCGGAGACAGCTGGCGGCTGCTTTGTCACCGGAGGCTCGGCCGCCAATCTTTCCGCATTGGTAGTCGCACGCGATACCGCCCGCCGGCGGTTAGGCTTGCCGGTCAGCGCACGGTTCCGGGTGGCCGTGAGCGAGGAAACTCATTCGTCCGTGACCAACTCGCTCAACATCATCTGCGCGGAAAAGCTTGTCGTCCCGACCGACGACCACAGACTCACCGGCGAGGCGCTGCGGGCCGCACTGGAAGCAGACAACGACCCGGCCCCGGTCATCGCCGTCGTCGGCACTGCCGGCACCACCAACGCGGGACTCATCGACGACCTCTCCGGCATCGCGAGAGTGGCCAAGGCAAACGATATGTGGTTCCACGTCGATGGTGCCTACGGCGGTGCCGGGCTCTTCGCTCCGACCGTTCGGCAGCGGTTCGCCGGCATCGAATGCGTCGACTCCTTCGTGGTAGATCCGCACAAGTGGCTCTTCGCCCCCTTCGACTGCGCCGCGCTGATCTACCGGAACCCACAACTGGCCAAGTCGGTGCATACGCAAGCTGGCCCGTACCTGGACCTGGTGCAGGCCGCCGAAAACAGCCCGGAATGGAATCCTCCGGACTACGCCTACCACCTCACCCGCAGCGCATGCGGCCTTCCGCTCTGGTTCTCGCTGGCCGTCCACGGCATCGACGCCTACCGCGAAGCGATCGAGAGCGGCATCGCGCTCGCCAAAGCGGCAGCCGACCTGATCCGCGACGAGTACAAGTACCTCGAGGTCATCCGCGAGCCTGAACTGTCCTGCTTGATATATCGACGTCCCGGCTGGACGGCAACCGAGTACCGCCGCTGGTCGAGGCGCCTGCTCGCAGACCAGGTCGGTTTCGTCGTCCCGACCAGCTGGGAGGGAGAAGTAGTCACCAGACTCGCGTTCCTGCACCCTGGAACCACCCTCGAGATGATCCGCGAAATCCTTGACAGCATGCGCGAAGCGCCCGCCTGACACGAGGCGCTCCAAGAGCAGAAACCCATCGTTATTCGCACCCGTCCGGCACCGAAACCTTCCGCAAACCAAGAGAAACCCTGGCCATGGATCGCATGATTGCATCGGCGCCTCTCGAAGACTGGCTTCGCACGCGCTACTTCGACTGCCCCATCGACATTTCGAGTTCCGGCGTAACCGACTACACGTTCGGAGAACTGATCGATCAGCTCGGCATCCATTCCGCCGACCTCGACCGCGTTCCGTTCAAAGACAGCCCCTCGCTCGGCTGCCGACGGTTACGCGAAGCCGTCGCGGCCAGATATTCGCCCGGCCACGCCGACTCGGTCATGGTGACGCACGGCTCAAGCGAGGCGCTCTTCCTCGCTATCGCCTCCATAGTCGAGCCGGGCGACGAAGTCGTCGTGCTGTCTCCCGGCTATCACTCCCTGTCCGCGATCGCCGAGAGCATGGGCGCAGTGCTCCGACCATGGCACCTGGACGCAGACCGAGGATTTCGGCCAGACCTGGAATCCCTGCGCGAGCTGCTCAATCGGCGAACGAAGGCCGTCATCGTCAACTTTCCGCACAATCCGACCGGTGCCACCCTGGCCGAGGATGAGTATTCAGAGTTCCTGAAAATCATCGGCGGACACCATGCATACCTGCTCTGGGACGGTGCGTTCGCCGACCTCGTTTACGATCGCCCCCCGCTCGCCGACCCGTTCACCCGGACGGAGCGAAGCTTTTCTTTCGGAACACTTTCAAAAGCATACGGACTCCCTGGGCTGCGAATTGGCTGGTGCATAGCTACAGGAGCAAACCTCGATAACATGATCAAGATTCGCGATTATACTACCATCAGCTGCTCTCCACTTTCCGAGAATTTGGCCGCCAGCGCACTCGAGAATGCGGACACGCTCATCGGCCCTCGTCTAGATGATGCAACGGCAAACCGGAAACTATTGTCTCGCTGGGCTGCAGCAAACGCTGAATTAATCGACTATCCGCCACCCGTCGGCGGGGTCACCGCATTCCCCCGATTTCGCACATTTAGCAACACTCGCAATTTGTGCGAGATTCTATCGTCCGAGGACGGGGTGCTCGTCGTTCCCGGCTCCTGCTTCGGACTGGCCCAGCACATGCGCATCGGCTTCGGCTGCCACACCGAGACGTTGACAAAAGGACTGGACCGATTAAGCAGCAGAATGAGGTGACCGCACTGGCTTTCAGCCGAGTCTGCCGTTTTCGAAGCGGCAAGGATGAGTGCGCTGATCTTGCGGGGGTCGCCGACGAGGTGGCGGAGTACTCGTCAGCAGCCGAAGAGGAGCGCGAATGCCTTCGCCCAGGCAACCCGCGCCCGCGGAGCAAGGCATCGCGGGCGCGGGTTGTTCATGTCCAGCGCTGGTTCCCGGCAGGTTGTTCAACCGGGGTGCGCACAGCAGATCCGCCTTCGGTGCGACTGCCAGCGGCCAGCGTAGGCAGGCGAGACGGGAGCGAGCCTGAGACAAGGCACCGAGAACGTGGTTTCACGCCGCGATGATGTCGTCGATGGAGCCGGATACGGCCGACCAGCATGAGGCCGGGAACGCATCGGGTTCCATCAAATGCCTAGGAGCTTGCCGTCTTGTTCTCAGCACGCACTGGAACACCAGGCATCGATCTGCTGATCGTTCACGCTGGCGGCCAGTACCGCAATAGCCTCGTCCGGATAGCGGTAACCGCCCAGCCCGGACGACGCCGCAGTCCAGCGCCTGTGCAGCCTCATCTCGGTCCTCCCGAAACCAGCGCAACCCGAACACAGTTCGCCGAAAGCAGGTCGACGCGCGTCGGCGGCGTCAAGTACCCGACGCCCAGGCGTTCAGCAGGGAGCTGGGGTAATGCGCGCGGTACGCCGAGCATGACTCGATAGACCCCTTTCGCGTGGTCGACGTGCCCGGCTGAGCAGTTTCGGTTTCAGTGTCCCCGCGGCGGCGCGGTCTCGTCTGCCAGTACCGGTCCTGGCACAGGCTGGACTGCCGCAAGCATTCGGCCGCTTCCGGTGCCGGATACCGTCCGTGCCTCCTTCGTCACCCTCGCGCAGTGGTGAATTTCGCCCAGCGATCGAAACCAACCTTGGGACAATGCAAGTACCCCGTCCGCTGTCCGTGCGAGAGATCGAGGATTCCCTATGACTTCCCCCTGGAACCCGGATGACCTGCCGCCGCGGAGCGGCCAGCCATACCCAGGCTTGCCGCAACATCCGTCCTCCTCGCTGGCTCCCGGACAGCCGTATCCGGGTAGCTCCCGCGTGATGCGGCAGAAACCGCACGGCGGCACCGCGATCACCGCGGGTGTCCTCGCGATTGTCGGCGGCGTCTGGGCGAGCATCTCGGTGCTCGTCTCGATCAGCGAACTGTCGACGCTCCACACCGGACCGCTCTGGCCGCTCTACGCAGTAGTCGGCGCGAGCGCGATCAACGTGGGACTGCTGATCTACGGCGGCATCGGCCTGTTCTTGCACCAGCCGGCTGGGCGCATGTGCACGATCATCGGCTGCGGCCTCGCGATTGTGTTCAGCACCTTTTCTGTCGCGACGTCCGGCATCGCGTTTTCCGGGACGAGGGGCAGCGGCAGTGTCCTGGAGGCAGGAATCGGCGTCCTCGTAGTCGTACTGCTCTACGGCGGCGTCGGACTGGTGCTGGCGCTGGTCAAGCCGACCGCCGACTGGGTCAGCTATCGACCGAGCTCAGCTGAAGGTCCGCGGGCCGGCGCGTAGGATACGGGTCACCGGGCAAGACGAGCTCAGGCATGGCGCCGCCCGCTGCGGGCCGAGCGACGAGTGGCCCGATGATCCGCACATCGGCAGAAAGCCGCCCAGCGGAGGACAGTTTCTTGCCGCCGCAGCCTGGCCGACTGACTGCGCACGTCCCGCGCGCGCGTAAATTTCGCCGCGCACTCCGACCCCAACGCCGAGGAGCCGCGTGCGGTCTGCCGGGACGCCCTTGCCGAAGCGTGCCGGTTGGGCATCGCGGCGACGCGGCTGGAAGCTGCGGAACCGTACTTTGCCCGGGGCCGGGTAAGCGTGAATCCGCCGGTCCCGGTGGCCCATTGCGGTTTCCCAGTCCCCCGCAACCAGATGCCAACCTTGTTCGCATCGGTCGGCCGACTGTCGTTCGCGCGCGGTTTTTCGCTGCCCAGCCACAATGGACTGGCACCGAGAAGCGCGAACTCCCCTAGCAGGTATGGGGCCTTTCGCGCACAGAAGATCCGCGAAGGAGACCTGGTCTCGCGGGTCCGCCTCGCGCAAGTACGCCGTAACGGCGCCGCTTCTCCAGAAATCCGGGCTGGCCACGCCGAATCTGTAGCCGGCCGATTTCGCAGCGCCTGCCGCCAGCGCCACTACCGCGGGCGACGTAGCTCGCCCTTCGCGGACTGCCGCGCGACGCGGTCGTTCCGGTGGCAGTGTCCCGCATGAGGACGCTGCCACCGGAACCGTCACTTCCGCTCGATGAGGAGCGCCGCCGATGCCCGTTCAAGTTCCGTAGTCCGCTGTGTGGCTTGGGTGTCGTCTCCAGTGGCTGTGGCGATCTGGATGGCGGCAGGCAGCAGGTTGACGCGGCGAAGGGGATCCATGGCTGCGGCGGCCAGCGCGGTATCGATCATGGCGGTAGCTGCCCGCGTGTCCCCCTGGGCGAGCCGCACCATCGCGAGCCCGGGCTGGACGACCGCTCCGCACGCCTCGGCATGGCCGAGGGCGCGCTCGGCTCGGAACAGCTCACCGCGGGAGAGATAGATCATCGCGAGTTCGTAGTGGGCGATTCCGGCATGGAGCAGATCAACGGCCTGGATCTGCGAGCGGGCCGCGATCATTTCGGTTTCGGCCTCGTCGGGCTGCCCGAGCGCGCGCAGGACCTCCGCCTTGTGAATCTGGCAGTCGCCGGGAATGCCCCTGATTCCGGAGGCTTCGATCGCCTCGATCCATTCGGCGGCCCGGGCGTAATCGCCGGTGGCGAGCAGCGCCTGGGTCGACCAGCAGAAGATCTGCCCGGTGGCGATCGGGCCCAGCCTTCCGGTGGACGCGGTCGCCAGAGCTTCGTCCAGCAGGCACAGGGCCTCGTCGAAGCGCCCGAGCCGAGCAAGGGCACACCCGCGCAAGGTCAGGCCGACTGCCTCGATGTCCTGGTCGGCGACGGCGCGGCCGATTCGTTGTGCCTCAGCCGCCTCCGCCTCGGACGCGTCGGGCCGGCCGTTCGCCATGGCAACGAGAGCCCCGGTGAATGCCAGCACCCCGTGCGCGGCGCCTTCCGGTTGACCGACCAAGAGCCGACGTCCCTTGTGGTACCAGCCAGCGGCGATTGCGGCACGGTTCCGGACGTAATGGTTGCCTACGATCAGGAAGGCGGCGATGGCTGCCCGATCCGGCCGGCCGGCGTCCAGCCACAGAAAGTGCGCTCGCTGGCGAGCGGAGATCGACCTGGTCTGCTCTCCGGCCATGAAGGCGACGTCGCCGAGGAGTTCGAGGTCGTCTGCCCCGAGCCCGGCGGTCCGGTCGGCGGCGATCAGCAGTTCGCACGCGTTTCGCCACTCGCGTTGCCGGGCCGCGGCCCGCCCCTGGAAGAGCGGCCCGTCCGTCGGGTCCGCTCCAGCGCCCGGCTGGCGGCCAGGCGGGTCGAGGGCCGGATCCTGCCGCAAGATCCCGGCCTCCAAGGCGGTCAGCGGCGGCGAAGGATCGATGCCGAGCTGATCGGCGAGGAAGGTGCGGAGTCGGCGGCAGGCGGCCAGTGCGTCCGCCTGGCGGCCGCAGCGGTAGAGCGCGAGAATCATGATGGCCCATCGCTGTTCGCGCAGCGGTTCCTCGGCAACCGCCGCTTCCGCGCCAGCTACCACCCGCTCGTGCTGTCCGGCGTCCAGCCGGGCCCGCAGCAGCTGCTCGGTGCTCTGTACCCGCAATTCCTCCAGCCGGGCAGCCTCGGGCTCTGCCCAGGGCAGGTGCGCCACGTCCTGGAACGCACGGCCGTGCCACTTGGCGAGCGCTTCGGTCAAGCAGGCCAGCGCGCTGGCGTAGTCCCCGCTGGCCAGCTGAGACGCGGCGGCACTGGTCTGCAATTCGAACGCCGCGGCGTCCAGGACCTCCGCCCCGCCGAGACACAGCGCATAACCCCCTGGCCGGGTTTCGAGACACGCCCCGATCTCCGCGCGCAACTGGTTGATGTGGCTGTGCAGCGTCGCCTTCGCCGGCGGGCCGGCCGTTCCCTGCCAGGCGTCCGCCAGCAGGGTGTCCGTCGACACGACGTGCCCTGCGTCAAGAAGGAGCCGGGCGACCAGCGTGCGGCGGCGGGTACCGCCCAACTGGACCGGTGAGCCGTCGCGGCGGGCCTGCGTGGGGCCGAGTACGCGGAAGTCAACAATGCCAGTCATGGGTCTCAACTCCTCCGCGGGCCACCTTGGGGACAACATTATCTGTTCCTACGGCGGCTACTTTAGCCTGAATCCGTGGATTGGCTGGCTTGTCGTTCGGCATACGGACAGCGAATGCGCGACGAACCCGACTTTTTCACGACTGCCTCCCGCCGGCATGCCGGATATCCAACGACCAGAACTTCGTGTCGCGCGCAGATCTGGCACTGGCACCGATCCGCTGCGCGGGCCTCGCCGGACGACAAGCAGGTCAGGTCGACCATACGGACACATCTAGTCAATCTCGTCACTGTGTCCAATATCGGACATGGGCGACTGCCCGACTGCGCAGAGCGCCGGCCGCTGCTAGCGCCGAGCAGAGTTCCGAGTAATTCGCAGTCTTTCGCACCGATGGTCCGGCCGAACACGCGGTCGACGACTGATGGACCGCAATTTCGCTGGCGTGGCGGCTAAAATACCTGCAGCGAAGCCTTCTTATCGTCAAAGCGAAAATCAAAAATTTCCGGAAGGAAAGATATCTCGCGCAGCCAGGAACCGCCGGTCGACACCCGCGGCTGGGAAATTGCAGTCGAACGCATGTTTGACTACTCCAACGGTGAGACCGGCATCGGTTCCCCTGCAGCGACGAGCCTCCGGTTAATTGTTGTAAACGGCGTTTGAGGCTGGTGAGCTCGCGTATTCAACTATCGCCAGTTCTCGGTGGTTGTGGCCGTGAGTGATCGCCAGGGGCGCAGCGGCTCCAGGTCGCACCGGCTTCGGCGGCTATCCCGGTCGTGATGTTCTGGTGGTAGCCGAGGGCGTCGGCAACGACGGGGTGCTGGCATGTCGAGGGCGTGCTGGCGGATGGCCGAGGTCCGGCCGGTCGTGGCGGGAATGCCGAGCTCGTTGACGAGGGCGGCAAGCTAGTCGGGGTGCATCGGCTGGCCGGCGCGGCGGCCGGGGAACAGCCAACGCGGTCTCGGCCGCCAGCCAGCCCAACGGCACCCCTCGCGCTCGGATGCACCGACGTAGGACCGCCACGTATGTCAATCAACGGCTCAAGGAGTCGCCTAGGTAGAGTGTCCGCGGCAGGTGGGAATCGCGACCGAGGGGTGGGGAATCGACGCGGGAGGGCCGGAAGCGTCATCGGGCAAGTCCGAGGGGCAGGGGCACAAGTGGCTTGCAGCAGTCGGAGCGCTTCTGACAGGGCTTGCCGCTGTCGGTATTACTGTAAAGGGCTGCAGCGGCTCGGACGCCGACCCGCCGACCCCTCGACCTTCGGCGACTCAGCCTGGCACCGCAGCCCAGCAAAGCGACACCACGCAAGCGAGCGCTCAGCCACCGTCCACCGCGGCACTCGAAAAGCGAGGCGACGTCACATTGACCGACGGGGACCAGGTCGACCTTGAAGGGAAACAAGTTGGCAAAGACGTCCCCAATAACGATCTGTCCTTCTCGGGCGTGTTTCCGCAGCAGCTGATTCCATCGAGTGGGGTGATCACTTACATTTATTCGGGTGCCACTGCGGAAAATTGCCGAAAAGAACTCGAAGGTAAAACTTATTCCAACGCTACCGTAGATAACGGTAGAACTTTCTGTCTTCGAACCGTCGAAGGGCACATCGCAACGGTCGCGATCGTCAAAGCAAACCCGCACGAAAACGCGCCGGTTCAGTTGAAATATACTGTGTGGCTATGATCTTGTCCCGACTGGTGAACTCGCCTATTCAACTGTCACCATCTCTCCGACGCTGTAGCGGTGAGTGATCACCGGGTGCGTAGCGGCTCCAGGTGGCGCCTGCGTGCGCGGCGATTCTGGTCGCGGTGTTCTGGTGGTAGCCGAGGGCATCGGCGACGACGGGGGCTGGCATGTCAAGGATGTGCTGGAGGATGGCTGAGGTCCGGCCAGGCGTGATGGGGATGCCGAGTTCGTTGACAAGGGCGGCGAGCGACTCGGAGTGCATGGGTTGGCCGGCGCGGCGTCCGGGGAACAGCCAGCGTGAGCCCGGGTTGGTTGCGGTGTTCATGTTGTCCCGCTTGCTAATCCACGCGAGTAGCAGTTCCGCGGCGGGTGCGGGGACTGGTGAGGGCGGCTCGCCGAGGCGCAGCAGCACCTGATCACCGTCGTGGGTGACGTCGTCGACGGTGAGCCGCACGATCCTGCTAAGTGGCTGTGCGTAGAGCAGGACGATCACTCCGGCGACCCTGGAGCGCAACGGGAGATCCTGGTCGGTAAGCAGTCGTCCCAGCAGGGCTATCCGTTCGTGCTGCGGCAGCGATGCCTTCCGGTTGACCGACGGGCCGGGCAGCCGCAGTGAACGGGCGAGTTTGCTAGTCATGGCCCAGGTCAGGAAGCCGCGGACGCGGTTGCGTTCGTGGTCGCTGTGCTCGGCGTGCCAGGTGTCGATGTCGGCCTGACGGCAGGTTTCGAGGGTGCGCTGCTGCTCGGTGAGCCAGGTGAGGAACTGTGTGGCCAGCTTGATCTGCTCGCCGGCGCAGCGCCGATTGGCAGGGGTGAGCGGCGTGTTCTCGGCGCGGTTTCGCAGGCGTGGCAGGACTTCCCAGGTGGCGAACCGGTGGATGAGCTGGGCGTGGGTCGGGTCGCTCACTGTGTCGAGATGGCCGGGCAGCCAGCGTTCCAGTGAGCAGATTTGCTTGTCCAGCTGCGGCAAGGCACCGCAGGCCATGAGCAGTTCGCGCAGGTGCGCGGCGGCCCTCCAGGGCTGCAGAGCATGGGTCGGAGATCGTCGCGACCCGCACGAGTATGCCCGCCTGGAAACGCGGTGACCGGGCCGCGTGCAAGGTGTGTCGGCTTTGTGGTCGCGCCGACGTTCGCCTGCGGGCATGTCGTGGTCGTACAGGCCGAGCGCGCGCTCGGATCGGGATTGCCCGCCGTGCCGGCGGGCCGCCTGGGCCGAGGTGGAGAAACAGCTTCCCGCACGCCGCGAGAAAGCCCGCGCCGCCTCCGCGGCGACCGGGGACGAAGCGCGGGAACTGCTGGCGGGGATCGACATCCCGGAATCGGTGCCCGCCCCGCTGGTGGCCGGCTGGCGCAGCGTTGCGCTGACGCTGATCCGGCGGGCCATGGTGGCCGAGCGCGCGTTCGGCAAGACAGGCGCGGTCGGCACCGCGAAGAAGCATGCCGGGCAACTGCTGGCCGGGCTTCCGCCCGGCGAAGCCGAGCTGCGTGCTGCCGTCGACGCCCGCGAGCCGGTCAAGATTCTGGGCAAAGCCCACTGGCCGCACGGCTCGCTGCGCGTCCTCGGCCACGACAGCGAGCCACCCGCCGAGGACCCCGCGGCCGTCGCAGCCCTGCGCACCTGGTTGCGCCAGGCACTGGCGGGCACCGATCTGAAAGCGGATGCGGAGAGCCACAGCACGGCGGCCGTGACCGGGCTGCTCACGGGGCTCGTTCGGGACTGGGCCGATGCCCAGCCCCGCACGTTCCGGCACAACCGCTGGATCGGCTACCGCGAACTCACCGTCCCCGTCACTCCCGGCGGCGCGCGCCGCTACGGACGACTCGACGTCGTCGTCAACCGCCCGGGCCGACCCGACCTGGTCATCGAGATCGACTCCGCGCACAACCCGCGCAGTGTGGAGAAGCTGCTGTTCGCGCGCGATGCGGGCGCGGTGCCGATCTGGATCCGATGGCTGGGCGGCTCGCTGCACGAACACCCCGACATCACCGTCATCGACCTGCGAGCTGCACAGTAATGAGACGGAGCCGCTCGCCGTGACGAGCGGCTCCGTGATCGTCATGCCTGCCGGGGATCGGGTTCGAAGCTAGGGCTGCCGTCCGCGTCGGCGGTCTCGCGCGAGCTGTTCGAGCCGGTCGTGGTCGCGAGCCATCGAGGGGGTGCGGTTCTCCGCGGCCCATTTGGCCCGCGCCGCGACGGTTTCGACCAGGCCGTTCGGCTCGATGGCCCCGGAGGTCAAGTCCTGGGCGAGGTCGGCGATGCTGGATGCCTGCAGGGTCGGCGCCCAGCGGGCGAGCAGGTCCATCGCCGTCGGCAGGTCATCCGCTTTCAGGTAGGGCGCGATCGACGAATGGCCGCCGATCTCCAGCAGGAACTCCGGGTGGCTCCGGGCCGCGGTGTCGCGGCTGTGGCGGATGAACACGCGCATCGCGAACCCGATGGTCTCGCCGTTTCCCAGGCTGAGGAACTCCTCCCAGCCCTGCGAGCTGAGGATCTTCTCGAAGTCGTGCTCGTCGTCGGGCACGCCGGCAAAGGCGCCGTAGGGCTCCCAGCTGTTGCCCGACCAGTGCAGGTCGGCTCCGTCAGCGCTCATGATCCCGTCTTTTCGCGCCCGGGTGCTGAGACCGGGTCTGGCCTCCTTTGGATCATCCGCGCGGAGTCCGGCCGTTCCAGCGCACTGACCGGCTGTGCGGGACCGGAAATTTGGGGTTCTTGTTGTGCTGCAAGGAGACTCGTCGATCGTCGACACTCCGACGAGCGAATTCGGCGGGGCGCGCCGGGCACGGCTGGCGGCTCGCCCGCCGGGTGGGGCAGGCTGACGGCTCCCGCCCGGCCAGGAGAGGAGCCCGACCATTGCTGTCGTCGACACCGCGTCCGTTCCGCGCGCGGAGAACTGGTCGTGGGGGCCGTCGCGGCTGAGGCTCGGCAGCTACGGCGGCACGTGCACGGTCGGCCCGCTCGCGTTCGCCGTGAACGTCAGCCGACGCCACGGCGACGGCTGGGACCTGCAGGTCGCCTGCACGCTGGCCGGGTGAAGCTGGCGACGCAGAGCTGGGAGACCGACGGCCTGCTGTGCACGCCGGAGGGCATCGTCGCCGAGCTGTCCGATCGGGACGTGCTGCGCCAGCTGGCCGACACGACCCGGAAGAAGGTCGCCGACCCGGCCGGGTGACGCGGCGGCGCGATCGTCGCGTCCAGTGTCGGTCTCAGTGTCAGTCGCCGGGCAGGCGGGGCTTTATCCGTAGTATCACAGGCTTTTCCTGCACTCGGGTAGGGTTCGCGGCGTTTGGCGTGTTCCTCGTCGTCGAGGCTGCCTGGGCGGATCGCCGCGATGTGGTGCGCGGAGTGGGCGCCGTGGGCGCGAACGCGGTTGACCGGAGGTTGCTGGCCGGTCCAGCCGACGTAGTGCGTGATCGGGCAGTCGCGAGTGCGTTCCCCGTGCAGGTGATCGCGATCGGACACGGTGACCGGGCGGGCCGTAGCAGAGGATGTCGACGTGCTCGGCGTGCTCCAGGCAGTCGACCGGGCACGTGCCGGCGGCACAGGGGCGAGGCGGCGGGTCATCGCGTTGCCCCGTCGGGGCCGCCGGGTGCGGCGAAGGTGGCCGCGGCGACCAGGTGCGCCGGGTCGGTGGAGAGGTGGTCGTCGGTGTGCTCGTAGAGGGCGGTGGTGTCGGCGCTGACGTGCGCCAACGCGTGCTTGCGCGGCTCGAGGGTGGCGCCGCGGGCCTTGGCGATCGTGTTGAACGCGTGCCGGGTGGAGTGCGGGTGATCTGCTGCGGGTCCGGGACGCTGGCGGCCGCGGCGAGGACCTGCACGAGGTATTCGACCTGGTAGCGGGTGATGCGGGTGCCGTCGCGGTCGACCAGCAGCGCAGTCTCGCCCGGGTCGGCGATCCGGCGGGCCAGCCAGGCGTCCAGCAGCGGCGCCAGCGGGACCGGGATCGGCCGGACCCGGATCTTGTTGCCCTTCATCCGCAGCGTGACGATGCGGTACTGCGCGCCGGTGGCGTCGCTGCGGTGGCCGAGGTCGGGCAGGTCGAGGTGGCAGATCTCGGTGACGCGGGCCCCGAGGTCGACCGTCAGATGCATGGTGAGCTGCGCGCACGGCCGCGGCCACGGCCTGGGCGCCGCGGTCGGGGCGAGCGCGCACATCCGTCGGGCCTGCGGTTCGGTCAGCGAGCGGGTGTCGGTGTGGCGGCGGTCGTAGCGCGGCCGCGCGGCCTTCGCAGCCGGGTGCTAGTGCATCTGCCCGGCGCGGCCGAGGAAGGTGTAGAAGGACGACACCGCGTTCAGGACGCGGGCGATGCTCCGCTCGCTGCGCAGCTTGCCGGTGCGCTGGGCGCGTCGGCCAGGGCCTTGCCGAACACCTGGATCTCCGGCAGCCCGAGCGTGCGCGGGTCCAGGTCGTGTTCGGCGCACCAGCCCAGGAACAGCCGCAGGTCGCTGCGGTAGGCGGCGGCGGTGTTCGCCGCGAACCCGGCGAGGAACGACGCGACGAGCTGCGCGCTCGGGTTCTGCCCCGTGCGTGTGCCGGCGAGGCCCGTACGTCTCTGCGGCCGCAGCGTCGAGTCTGCGGCCGCAAAGACATCGCGTGCCGGTGTCAGAGGAGCTTCACGGCGGCGATGGACACGAACCCGGCGGCGCCGTCCGCGCCCGCCGCGGAGTGGTTGTTGCGGGCGCCGTTGCCGCCCGCGCCCTGGCCGTCGAGAAGGCCGAGCGCCTTGGGCATTCCCGCGCCGGCGGGGCCGCCGAGGCGGGTAGCCGCGCCGGAGGCACCGTCGCTGCCGGTGGTGCCGGTCACGTTCTTGCAGGTCGCCTGGCCGCCGCTGCCGCCGTGGCCGTAGGCCTTGGCGGAGTGCTGCTCGGTGTAGCCGCCGATGCCGCCGTGGCCGCCGGCGCCGGCCCAGCCGCCGCCGTGGCCGCCGTGGCCGCCGGTGCCAGTGCTCCAGCCGACCGAGGCGGAGCCCCCGCCTCCCCCGCCTCCGCCTCGTGCGTCGGCGAGCGTCGGACCGTCGATGACGAAGACCGACGACGCGCCGCCTCCGCCGCCTCCGCCGGAGTTGTAGCCGTTGGAGCCGTTGTCGCCGTTGCTCCCCGCTGCCCAGGCGGTGCCGTTCGAATTGGTGTAGCCGGTGCCGCCGGCACCGCCGTTCGGGCCGTACGGGTCCGGGGCACTGCCGCCACGGCCTCCCCCGCCCACCACGATCTGCAGGGTCTTGCCGCCCGCCACCAGCGTGGTGCACACGGCCGTTCCGCCGCCCCCGCCACCGCCGCCGGAGCCGCCCTTGGCGGCCGAGCCGCCGCCTCCGCCGCCGGCCCCCCGCACCGTGATGGTGACCCACACCACGCCGCCCTCCGGCAACGCCAGCGAGTACTGGCCCGGGGCGCTGTACGAGGTCGGGAGCAGCTCCGCCTGCGCCTGCGGGCCGGCCAGCGCCGTCGGCGCTGCCGTCGACCCCGCTGTCAACGCTCCTGTCGCCAACGCTCCTGTCGCGGCGAGCCGCGCCGCGGCTCGCCCCATCGAACGACCGGACGCCGCGCCCGGCGCTCGTTGCTCTCTCATGTATGTCTTCCTTTCACTTGTCGAATTGATTCGGAGAATGCGAGGGCCGCTCTGCCGCCAATTACGAGGGCCAGGGATCAAGCGGGTGGCAAACGCAAGCAAGACCCGCAGGCGTCTGCGGGCGCTGAAACGACATGCCGCACCCTCGGCAATCCTCTCGTCACCGCGGTCGGCGTTGCGCGCCGAGCGAATCGGAGCGTGCTGCACCGATTCCCGGCGGGCCGGCTGCCTCGCCGCGCACTGCACGAGTTCTGCCCGAACAGGCAGTCGATCTTGTTCGTTTGCCGCCCCGCGAAGAAGGTTGCCAGGTCGCGTCACACGAACGCGCCCACCGCTGCCGAGCAGCGGCGCCTCGTCCGCACCATCTCTCGAAGGGGCACAGCAGTGAGCCCCGAGGCAGTGCGCCCCTGCCGCACAACACAAAGTCGTCAATGCCCATGGCGCCCAGGCGGGGCGATTCGCACAACCGTTGTCATGTGTTTGCCGCACGCTGCGCGGCCAGCGACGCGTGCGGCCGTTTATTCGGGATGCCGGTTATGCGCTTGCTTCCGATCCACGCAATTTCGGGTTTCACAGGAGGCAGGTCGCAGACCCTGCGCCAGGTCAGGCGATCCACCCGGGGGCGTCGGGCTTTGCGGCTCGTTGAAATATCGACATGGGATGTCTGCGTTCCCCGGGCCGTAGGCTGGAGGGCGTCCCGGTGCGCAGACCTCCCCTCTTGTCGCACCGGGGCTTTCCACGTCCGCCGGGGCTAGCGGCCGGCGGGCCGGCCCTCGCGCTCCGGGCGGGTGATCCGGACGCAGAGCAGGTGCTCGACTAGCGGGACCGGGTTGAGCAGGCTGACCGTCGGGGAGGTCGCGAACACCAGGCCGACCGCGCGCGGCCCGGTGCCGACGGCGAGAGAGCCGGAGTCGCTGGGGCCGGCCAGCGTCGCGTCGGCGACGATCTGCTTGGCGAAGCGCGCGACCCGCCCGTACAGGTAGTTCACCGTCACCGTGGCGTTGACGGCGCGGACCCGCCCGGTCGTGTGCCCGCTGGCCCGGCCGCTCTTGGCGAGCAGGTCCCCGATCTGCGGGGCGGGGTTGGCCGAGGACACCTCGCCGATCCAGTGGATCCGCCGGTCCAGCTGGTCGAACCGCCCGCCGCGATCGCCGCGTCAACATGGTTGACCGGCACCATGCCCGGGTCCTGTGGGACGCGGCCGCCGGGCAGGAACCTGATCGGCACGAACCGGGCCAGCCGGGCGATGACGTCGCCCGGCGCGCGGCCGCCGTCGGCCGGGGCGGGCTACAGGACCGGGTCCCCGATCGCGGCGTCGTTGCAATTGGCCAGCACGTGGTTGTTGGACAGCAGGTAGAACCGGGGCGCCGCCGCGGTGCCGATGGCCCCGGTGCCGGGGGCGGCGTCGGTGCAGCAGACGCCCAGGGTCCCGGCGGTGCCGTGGACGTGCCCGACCGACAGCCCGCCGGCCGCGGGGCGAAGCCGCGCCGCGGCCAGCGGGTGTGCCGAAGCGCCGGGTGACCCGGCCTCGGCGGCGCGGCGCCGGAGGGCGGCCTGCTCGGCCGGGGCGAGGGTCGAGAGCCTCGCCTGCCACGCCGCGGACGCGTCGTCGGACTCGCCCCCCGGGTAGCCCGCGTAGCGGTCGTGGTCGCCGCCGAGCAGGTCCGCCCGTTCGGCCGGCTGCGGCGGGGCCAGCGCGGAGGACCCGGCCTGCAGGATCCCGGCCTCGACCACGTCCGTCGGGGTCGCGCCCAGCTTGGCCGGAACCAGCTCGTCTCTTCCCAGCAGCGCGGGGCCGAGTTTCATGTCCACCAGCACCGTCACGCACGGCGTCCCGATGTCCTCGCCCCGGACCTGCTTGCGGCCCAACGCGACACCCACCACGTTCGGCATGCCCAACAGCCGCTGCTCGTGCTCGGTCTGCACCGCCGCCAGTTGCCGCAGATCCCCGGGGATCAACAACTCGGTCATCATCGGCTTGTTCGCTCCTGCTCCGTCGAAAAGGGGAACCACGACCCGAGCGCCCCGGAGCGCTCGGGCACCAGCATCCCTGCTCACGGCACCAGTTTCCACCGCTCTGACCTGGAAAACCCGGCCGGATGCCGGTCTTCACCCGGCAAGGACACTCACGCCGACAGACCGCCCGCGACAGTGGTCGGCGAGACCCGGGCCCGCCCCGGCCGAGCGGCGCCCGACACCCGCCGGAGTGACCCCGCCGAGCGCCGCGTTGCCCGCGTCCCCGCCGGGCTAGTCGCCAGGGGCCGGACCCCCGTCCCGGACGAGGCCTCGCCCGCGCGAGCGAGGGCCGCCACCCGACCGGGTGAACGCGGTGTCGGCCGGTCGGGTCGCGGGCTCGGTCGCGGGGCGCGGCCGGTCACAATGGGCCCGCTCGCCGCTGCGCGCGGGCCCGGCGGCGGTTGAAGGAGGGCCACGTGGAAACGACGGCGGAACAGACAGAACAGACCCGGTCGAGCATTGTGATCCCGGCGGCGCCGGCACGGGTGATGGCGGTGATCGCCGACGTCGCGGCCTACCCCGAGTGGATCGGCGAGATCACCCGCGCGCAGGTCCTCGACCGCGACCTCGAGGGGCGCGCGGCCCGGGTCCGGCTGAGCCTGGACGCCGCCTCGATCCTCGACGAGCAGGTCCTCGCCTACCGGTGGGACGGCGACCGGTCGGCGTCCTGGACACTGGAGTCCTCCCGGATCCTCGAAAAACTCGACGGCACCTACACCCTCGCCGCCGCCGGAGCGGGCACCCGGGCGGTCTACCGGCTGGCGACCGCGCTGAAAGTCCCCGTCCCGTCCGTCGTTCTCCGCCAGGCCGAGCGTGTCGTCATCGACCGCGCCCTCGCCGGGCTCGCCCGCCGCGTCGAGAACACCGCTGGCTAGCCCCCGCCCGCGACCGTCATGAGCGACCTGCACGAGCCGCATGGCCTGGACGACGACTACCCCACGGGCTGGCTGCTCACCTACCGCACCCGCGGCCCCGGCAGCGCCCCGGGCACCGGCGTCGTCGCCGGCCCGGGCATCCACGACCCCGCCACCGGCGTCCTGTTCATCCCCGTCGCCGAACCCGGCACGCCCCGGCCCCGCATCGCCTGGATCGCCGACACCGACGTCATCGGCATCACCCCCCTCCCAGGATGATCGCCCCGCTGCGGAGAACCGGCGCCGCCACCGCCACTGACCAGGCTTTTCCCTACTCGATCTCGTCGTCCTCGTCCTCGTCGTCGTCCAGGACGGCGTCGGGGTCGCTCAACGGCCGTAGGCCCCCGGCGAGCTCGGCGGGCAGGAAGAACGAGTACTTGCCGAGCAGGTTGATGTGGCGGTGGCGAAACGGGGAGAGCCGGGCGGCGTCCTCGTCGCGGTCCTCCGCACCGTCGGCGCGCAGCCTCGCGAGCACCGCGTCGAGGTAGCGAGTGTTGAACAGCACGACCGCGTTGAGCACCAGGCCCAGCGCGCCGAGCTGGTCTTCCATGCCTTCGTAGTAGCGCTGGCGCAGCTCGCCGCGGCGGCCGTGGAAGATGTCCCGCCCGAGGGCGTGGCGGCCTTCCTGGAGGTTGCCCTGGGCTTTCATGGTGCGCCGGTAGCCGGGTTCGTCGGCCATCCGCAGCACGTGCAGCAACTTGTGGATCCGGCCGTAGTGGGCGATCGCCTCGCCGAGATGGGACGGGTTCCCGTCGCGCGAGAGCATCCTGATCACGTCGTGCGCGCGGACCGCGCCGGTGTGGATCGAGGCGATCACCCGCAGGATGTCCTCCCAGTGCCGGGCGATCCGCTCCAAGTCGATCTTCCCGCGCGCGGCCTGGTTGAACGGCCCGTAGTCGGCTTTCGCCTCGACCCGTCACAGTTTCTGGTCGGGCAGGTCGGCCAGCTGCGGCGCGTACGTCCACCCGGCCAAGGGCAGGAGCCCGAACACGATGTCGCTGTAGGAGGCGGTGTCGGTGACGATGGTCTGCGGCCGCGGTCGTAGAGCACGTCCAGCACGTACAGCGAGTCGCGCGGGGTGCCGGCCACCACCTTCGTGAATCGCAGGAGTGAGCAGGGGCCGCCCGGCTGTCCTGCGGTCACCGGCAGGGATCGGTGGCTGCTTCCGCCACCTGGCAGTCACCGATCCCGCCCCCTCCCTTCGCCGATCTTCCCCGCGCTGATATCAGGCGGTACGCCGCACCGTCCCGTTCCGCAGCACGAGCTTGGCCAACCTGGCGACCTGAGAACGTTGGGCCGCCACATCGACATCCAGCGGATCTTTCTCCACATTGAGGTCAAGCGGGCAGACCTCGAGGGGCACAGCCCCGCTCTGGCGACGACAAGTCCTGTTCACCGCGGCGCGCAGCTCGACAGCGTCAATGAATTCGGTTCGGTCCCTCTGGCCAAGGCCTGCCGCATCAGCGACCAGCGCTGCCCTTGCGCGCACCCGTCCGCAGTTCTGTTGCCGCGCAAGAAGGAGCGAATCGTAGATGTCAATGATCTCTCGACTCGGCACCCCGCCCGCGTGAATCCGGTCGGTCATCGTCCACCTGATCGGCTCCACATAGCGCCACAAACGCCGAACTCGCACGTTCTCCCGCCTTCTGCGCACATCGGCGACGAGGCCCACGGCTTCGCCGAAACACGAACCCGCCGCGACGAGCATGCCGCCGCCACTCTGCACCACGAGGCCACGCCACTCGTTGCCACCGGACAGGTCAGGCCCTCCCGTAACGGTGACCAGGCTCGCCACTACCCCGGCAGTGCATACCAGGCAGCCAGCAATCGTCAGAGTGCCCGCCACGCGCACCCGCCAAGATGCTTGCCGAACGACCGTCCGGATCCGCAATGTGACCGCCGCGAAGGCCAGCCCCGGGACAGCGCCGCTGATCCACACTACGGCGGCTAGCAGCTCAGGCCCTCCGCGCGGACGCGAGCAGCCGAAAGCAAGCCAGGCAAGGGCGCACGTGCCGACGGCGACGGCTGCCAGGGCGTACCTCAGCCGCAACCAAGCCCATCCGCTGAGTTCAAGGAGGCCGACGACCCCGATCACGGTTCCCAACGAGCATGCCGCCCGCACGAAGACCGTCAGGTTCGGCACGCCGGTCGCCTCGGTCGTCGTCGTGATGGCATCTGGTGCTCTGAGCGCCAGCGACGTACCGAACAACATCAGAATCGTCCCGAGGTACATCTTTCCTCGCGCGTGACGGTGCCGAGCGAACACGATCAGCGTTCGGACGCCTTCGACTGTGACCACCGAAGCCGCCGTCAACGCAACCCAGCCGTGCGATTCAGGCATGCGCGTCGCGCAGATCCGCCGCGGCCGCGAACGTCTTGCCCAACGCCGCGACCGCCGGGGTCTCAGCCGCGCGGCGTCTGTCGAGAGCGTGCGTATCGACTCGCTCGGCCAGTTGAAAGGCGAACTCCTCCGCCAGCAACTCGTCGGCGTCGCAGCGATGCGGGTCCGCAACCGGCAAGCACGGACCGGCCATCGCAGCGTCTTCGAGGACGATGTGGCCGAGTTCGTGAAAGTGGATGTGGCGAGCATGTCCGCGCTCGACGTCGCGGATCACGACGATGTAGTCCGCAGTCTCGGTCCGCAGCAGCATGCCGGTCGGCAGGGTTCCCGTCAGGTCGCCGCGCATCAACCGGATGGGCTTGTCTCGAAGCCTGTTCAGTCGGTCGATCAAGGCGTTCATGCTGAACGGCCGCGGGATCGGAAGCTCTCTGACGAGTCTCGCGACCTCGGCGACCATGCTCGGTTCCTGGTTGGATACTTCCGCTCGATTCGCGCGCATTCCCCGTCCTTCTGGACTCGGCCCGGCGGCCGATTTCCCCTTCGCGGCGCGGCTCGGGTCGGCGGCCTGCTCCTGGCCTCCGACCCAAGCCTCGCCTTGTGCGGTGCCAGACGGTCAGTCCCGGCTGCGGCCTGCCTACCAGGCAATCCGCCGACTCACGCAAGTGGCGGGTGTCGACTCACGCAGGGGTGTTCCGGGCTGCTTTCACTCATTCGGCGCAGCGGGAGGCGAGTCTGCGGCTCAGCGAGACACCGCCGCGCGGATCGTGTTAGCTGAGAACGTGTCGAGGCAGAACATGTCGTACCAGAAGACCTTCGAGTTGGCGGTCGAGATGCTCCGAGGCCGGTGGATGATCGTGGTGTTGGCCGCGCTCTCCACCGAGGACAAGCTCCAATACCGCGACATTCGCGACCGGGTGAACGAAGGTGAAGTGCGACCGGACAATGGCGACGACGTCAGTCCCCTGTCGGACCAAAGCCTCACCAAGACGCTCAAACGAGCTCAAGACAACGGACTCGTGCGCCTGCACACCGACGAAGGTCACTTCAAGCCGACCTGGTACGAGCTGACGCGGAAAGGCGCGGAAGCGTTGCGTGCCGTCCGTCCGCTGATCGAGTGGATGCACCGGCACGAAGCAGCACCGAGTCACTAGGTGGCAACCGCAGGTCAGCGAGCCTGACTGGTGTAACCCGCGTTGATTCGGTCGCGGCCTTGGCCTTTGGCGAAGAACAGCCGGTTGTCCGCCGCGAGCAGGAGCTGGTTCAAGTCGATGTCGTCGCCGCATCCGTCGTCACACGCCACGCCGACCGTGACGCGAACAGGGACGGCGGGCGAACTGTCCTTCTCCTCGGGGGTTATCTCCAGCGAGGCAACAGCACCGCGAATGCGCTCGGCGATCTCAGTCGCTCTGTCGAGGCTGACGTCGGACAGGAAGATCACGAATTCCTCGCCACCGAAGCGGCCCACCAGATCCGTCCGACGCGTCTCGCTGCTGATCACCTGCGCGACCGCACGGAGGACATCGTCACCGAAAAGGTGGCCGTGGGTGTCGTTGATGCGTTTGAAGAAGTCCAGGTCGAGCATCAGCACCGCGACCGGCACGTGGTGCCGTCGCGCCTTCCGCAGACCCGCTTCGGCCAGGCACCGCCACGTCTCCATGTTGAGCAGACCGGTCTTACGGTCGGTGCTGGCCGCGGACTCGAGATGCTTCACCGAGTCGCTGCGGTGCAGCACGTAAACCAGCGGCAGCAGGAAAAGCGCGAGCCACGGCCGCAGCTCGACGAACACCGCAGTGACCGCGCCCAGGAACAGAGTCACGATCTCCAGCGCATTCGCGCTCCAACCGCCAACGATACCGGCGACCGAACGCTGCTTCTCCGCCGTGACGATCGCAGCGCCGACAGCCAACGTATTGACCAGCCAAAACGTCGCGATCGCGGCGAACAGCACCAAAGCGCTCACCTCGCTCGACGCACTCAGCACGTTCTCGGACGACGATGCACGGACCACGCCGTACGAAACGCACGCCGAGACGATCATCGCGCTGGTGTTGAACACCGCCCGGTACGGAGCGATCCCACTGGTCCACCGGGACGCCCTCCACCAAAGATGCAGGTAAAGCACCGCAGCAGTCATCGATCCCACGACCGGGCCGGAAACCAGCGTGACCGCCAGGATCGCCACCGAACTCATGTTGACGTGCGGGGTGTCGGTGAGCTGTCGACGCTGGCGTTCGAGACGCCAGGTCAGTTCCGCGCTCAGCAGCCCTCCCACAGCAATGAGCGTCGACTTCCCGACGTCAGCAAATACCGGCGGTCCGATCCACAACCAGCAGAGCACCAGCAAGGCTGCGAGGACATCGACGAGCACCACTGTCACGAAAACCGAAAGCGGAGCGTCCCTCAGCCGCGATTTCCGATCCGACATCCGCCTTCGCGCCGTGGTTTTCGTCGAGCCTGGCTCCATGGCTTGCCTACCCGCCATACTGGCTCCTGTGTGTCGCCGACCGGGTCGGCGCTGCCTCGTGGTGCACTGCCCGGTCGGTCAGGCGGTCCTGGTCCCGGGGGGAGGTGCCGAACGTGCGCGGCAAGGAATGGTGATCGTGCTCCCGATCAGCTGAGATCGGCTCGCTCCTGGTTGCTCCCCGGGAGCGAGCCGCCCACCACCCAGCGCCAACGATCACGGCGACCACCGCAGCGCTCGCTCCGGCTGCGGCTATCGCCAGAAATGGACCAATGCGGTCCGCGACGGCTCCGCCGGCCACGATTATCAGGCCCTGCGAGCAGTACATTGCCGTTCCCATCCGGCCCATCACGCCACCGAGTCTTCGGTTCGGCACGACCTTGACCACCAGCGCCTGCGCCTTGATCACGTACACCTCGGCAACCGCGCCGGTCATCGCCCACAGCACCAGCGTCACCGCAAGATTCGGGCTCGCCGCGCAGGCGATCAGCGGCACCCCAGCCAGCACCGCCAGCGCGGCGACCGTCGACACCTTGGTCGGCAGCGCCACCAGCGTAGAAACCCAAGCGCCAATCGCGCTGCCGACGGGGTCGGCGGCCATCAGCAATCCGATCCCAAGCGCGCCGACGCCGACCGCGTGCCCGTACGGCGCGGCCAACCCCTCGGGAACGATATACAGGCCGAGCAGCACTACAAGCCCGAACAACGCGACAACGGTAGCGCGACTGCCGCGAGGAATGCCGTCACCTGGCTCTGAGACTTCCGGCTGTTCCGCCGCCGTACGCGCAGCCGGCCGCGGCCGCACGCCGCGCAGCACAAAGACTGTGCTAACCACGAACGTGCCCGCGTTGAGTCCCATCGCGACATGCGGATCAAGCCACGCCAGCAGCAGCCCTCCCCCAGCGAATCCCCCGAGTTGCGCGACCTGAGTTGTGAACTGTCGTAGCGCAAGCCCCGCCTCGTAGCACTCACCTCGGCCGAGGACTTCCGGCAACAACGACATCTGCGCGGCTTTGAACGGTCCTGCAGCGAAACTCAGGAGCCCGACGCAACCCCACAACACCGGCAATGGCAGCCCGGGCACGGCCATCGCCCCAGCGAGCACGGCACGTGCCGCATCCGCCGCAGCCATGACGGTGCGTCGGGGAAGCCTGTCGGCCAAGCCAGACAACAACATTCCGCCCAGCAAGCTGGGCACGAGGGTCAGGCCGTATGTCAGTGCGGTGAGCAAGGCGGACGAAGTCTGCGCATAGACGACTAAGGCAAGCGCCACCCGCGCGAGCTGGTCGCCGACGACGGAACTCAGCTCGGCAAGCCACAACGCCCGGAATTCGCTGCTTCGCAATGGTGCGGCGAAGCCGGGCTTCACTCCTGCAGACATTCATCCCCCGCGGTGGTCGCGCGTCACCGGGACCGGGTCGACTAGGCCCCGACCACGGCGAACCGGACGTTCGGACGGGCCAGGCAACTTCTGCCAGGCCCCGCGGCAGCTGTCACAGGTCGCGGCGCCTGCTTCCGTGCAGGTGGCGACGCGAATCCATGGGCATTCCACGCACGACAACGAGATTCATACGGCCTCCCCTGCCGATATGACTTCTTGAAGACGGCTCCACCCACCGCCTCCAAGTGGATCAACGTATACCGCTGAGTGCCCAAGTGTATGCAGAACGCAACACTTCACTCGGATGGCTCAGTGCTTTGTTCGTGCTTCCCGGACATGTGCCCACCCTCCCGCAACACAGAGCCCTGCACTCCGGAAGCGAATTCAACAAGAGTCAAGCGCTGGACCGGTCGCCTAGGAGGCGGCGCCCTCCCCGACAACCGCCTCCCAGGCCGGACCGCGGCATCCACAAAGGGGGGTGACAAGGAAGAAGCCGCCGACCGGAAGGTGCCGCCGCAGCCACTCCGGTCCGAGCTGACGGCTGATCACCTTCTGCCTTCAGATTGCCCAGGGTGTTCTGTTTTGTCAACAGGTGAAGTCAAATCCTGAGTCAATTGGCCATCCGCGAAGCCACCGAGTTCCGTCGCACCGAAGACGGCCCAGCCACCCAAGCATCCACGCGGCGACGTGCAAGCCCGGACCCGACGAGTCGCCGGACCTGTCGCCGTCCGCGGGCTTGCACGTCCGCGACGCGCGGCTGCTGAGGGACGCAGGTCCGTCCTCCGGCACGAAGGAACCAGTCGTCATGCACCGACGCCAGAAAACCGCAAGGACATCTCAAGACGTCTCCGACCGCGACGTCTCGGCGTGTTCCGAAAGTTCCCCGTCCAGGCAAGTTCTCGTGTGCTGCTCCTGCACCGACGCGTCCGAGCAGGTGCGTCTCGCCACGCGCGAGCCCCAAGCGTCGTTGACGTTCTCCCAGTCGACCGGCGATCTCAAACAGTTGCGGGACGACGGCATTGCGCGGTTCGACGCCGTCATCCTCAATCAGGTATTCCGACCCGATTGGGCCGAGCCAGTGCTCATGGCGTGGTCTCTGGTCGCCGACAACGGGAATCTTCTCGCCGTAGTCCCCGGGGATTGGGATCGCGACGCAAGTCAGCACACGCGCGCCGTCCGGGAGATTGTCAACCGGTTCGGCCGAGCCCGCCGATCCTCCCGCCGCGCCCGCCAGGCCGGAGTTCCCGCCGACTGCTCCGTCCTGACCTGCACCAAGCGCACCCTGCGAACCGCGAGCTGGTGGCAGCGGGTACTGCGGAGGGCACGATGAAGCGCCGACCGGCTCTCACCGGACGTGAAATCCAGATGCTCGCGCACGTCGCTCGCGGCCTGTCCAACCACCAGATCGCGCAACTGGAGCACGTCAGCGCCGAAACAGTGAAGACGCACCTGTACAACGCGTTCCGCAAGCTCCGGGCCGCCAATCGAGCCCACGCAGTCGCGATTGCTTACCACGTAGGCATTTTCGCGGCTGGCACGCACTTCGGTCCCGCATCTGAGCCGTCGCCGCTTGCTCCCGCTCGGCGTTCGGCACCCCGACAGAACCGGTCGTTCCGCCAGTAACCGCCGAACGAGCGTACTCTCAACAGAGGACGTTCGTCCGGCCCTCCTCACTTGATTTCGAGGAGCGCCAATCACTTTGCTACGGCAGAACCGCGAACTCAAGCGGTTCGGCATCTGGAACTGGTCACTGCCAGCGTTTGCCGGCACGCTCCGTGACGGCCGCAACTACAACACCTGGCCCGTCCGCCGGAGTCTGCGCGAGCGTCTGCTACGCCCGCTCTGCGCGAATCTCGCCCTGAAGCGCGATGTCCTATCAGCTCATTCGAGACCGATAATATTTTTGATCTTCAAGCTCGCGCCGAGTCTTCATCACCCAAGGGATACCCTGAAGGAACCGATGGGTTACCGCGACTACGGCAAGTATCGAATCGACAACTATGACACTAATCAGCGAATTAAAGTCCAACATGCTAACAAGTGCAAATCCGGCAGTATACAAAAGAAAACCGACCATCGTAGGCAATCGCCTACGCGGAAGATCCTCACTGAGAGTACAAGCAGGATACTTCTTGGACCTCCGCCGCCAGAGGGCCAGTTGATCCCATAGGCAGTTGAAGCCGAAGAACACTGCCATGATCGCAGTCTCAGGGGTCGCCGAGGTTACAACGGGAGAAAGAAGCGAGTCTCTACCTTCGTAAGTGTTTGCAAGTAGCCAATATATGTAGAGAAAGCAGATCTCGATCACAAATTGAAAGAAGGCTATATTGAAGAACTTAAGCCGTTCTCGCGCCCTATTGGAACTATTGCGGTAGCCTATCCAGCTTGTCACAATGACCGTCACGGATAGGATGAGATGGGAAACGCCTGCCGCATAGGCGGTGTTGCCTATCTCGAGCACCCTCGCAAGAACTGCGGCAAACAGTAGGTCGATGAATGTAATGCCGACAGCAGCCTGTTCGAACAATTCAAAACCAGCATTCACCCGACCGGTCACAGCGTCAGAATTCGAATTTTCACTCAGCAAGACGCGCGGGGTCACACGATCACCACTTGTCGATGCAGCCGACTCATTCGAACGACTGGAACCTAATGAAGTTTTCCCTTTCGATTTGACTTGGAATTTTCTTGCAATGAAGATTGCACTGACAACCGTCAGCGCTCCAGCAATTAATTGGCCCCAGCCCCGCTCTCTCATCTGCTCCCACCCTCAGCCTCGCCAGTTAGCCACCTATCCATTGGATCGTTCCAGGCCTGAGCTTATTACGAGCAGGTCGCCTTGGAGCTATCCGCCATCTTGGTAGTTCTCTACGCCGACACTGTTGCAGTAGGGACGCCTGCTGACGGTTGCCGGTCTTCGTTGATCCTGCGCCAAGGGGCAAGCAGGCCCCCGGATGGGCAGCAGCAGGACCGCCTACCTACCACTGGAATTCCGCAAGTTTGATACCCGACGTTGCCAGTACAACGGAACCTACCGATTCCCGGTCGTGCTGCGGCGGCACCAGGAGAACCTCCGGTACGTCCTCGACGACCTTCCCGGATGGACCGCTGAGATAACAGCCGAGCTGGCGCACCCCAAGTTCGCTGACAGCTGGGTGAGGATCCACGACTCCGGCGACTTCTTCAGCGGCGAATACCTGTCGGCCTGGCTTCGCATCATCGCTAGCACTCCAGCTACCCGATTTTACGCCTACACCAAGGAAGTAGCCGCGTTCCGAGCCCTCGTCGAGACCGCTCCACCACGCAACTTCTGGTGGGTTTACTCCTACGGCGGCAGGCAAGACGACCAGCTCGATCCGTCGGCGGACCGCGTCGCAGACGTGTTTCCGGACGCCGACGCGATCACCGAAGCCGGCTGGAACTCGCAAGAAGAGTCGGACTTGCTCGCCGTCCTCGGGCGCTCGCCCGTCGGCATTCCCGCCAACAACATCGCACATTACAAGGCTCTCCAAGCAGGTCGCCGGTGGAGCCACTGGCAGACCGCGGTCAACGCCGCTCGCCGCGACCGGATCGAACGAGCCTCACGAACCAAGAGGAATCCTCAGCATGCACGCTGACCACCCTCCCGTTCCCGCCTGGCTGTCCGGTCGACCGCGTGTCGGCGGACTGGTTGTCCCGTGGATAACGCCGAAACTGCAAGACGGACGCTATGTGTTCGGCAGTATCGAGCAAACCTATGCCGAACATTCGCTCGTGCACCGCTTATGCGGAGTGTGCGGGCACCGCCTCGCACCCCAGCGTGTCGTGCTTCTCCTGCGCGCGTCCGACCTGCCTCGACAGTGCACCAGCGAACCGGCCCTGCATCCCCAATGCGCCGCTTACACCGCCGCTGCGTGTCCGATGGTCAACGGAACGCTCGCGACCTGCCGCACCACGCCCGTACCGGGCGTGCCCGTGACAGCGGACTCTTCAGCTCGCCGCGGCGCTCGATCCGAACGGTGGTATTCGGTGCGGCTGAACGATTACCACGTCGTCGTCGACCACGGACACCTCGCGGCCTCGTTCCGCGGCGAACACCCGTTGCGGATCCGCCCGATCCCTCGACCGCCACAGTGACCGCATTCCGACCACATCCATTGCTCCTCAACAACTTCACACATCTCAAACTGCTGAATACCGGCAATCCGACAGGACTATTCGCGATGAGCCCGCACGCCGACAACGACCCGACCGTTCCGAACCTGGCCCAGATTGAACAGCTTCGCGTGCGGGCTGCTGACGCCGAGCAGCTCGCCGCAGTGCGTCAGGCCAGCCTTGAAGAAATTGCTGGCTTTGCAGAGGATCTACGCATCCAGGTAGCTGATTTCATCGACGACGCGAACACCCTGTTCCGCGCGAAGCCATACCCGCCGAAAGGCCTGCGCTACGTCACCGAACGCATGAACCTCCTTGCCGACACCATGGCGCGAGTCACCGCTGGCTACACCCACGCACGCAGTGAAGACATGGAATACCCGCAGATTATCGACGATCTCGCCGCACATGGATGGGTCTCGCGCCCTGACCGCGAACTCGACGGCGCTCTGCCTCCCGTGCCGCTCGACGAACTCGGCAACGCACATGGGTACCGTCGCGGATTCACCCGCGGATCCGAAACTCTCACGTTGTGGTTCACCGGACCGGAATACCTGGCGTACGCAAACTCCAGTACCCGCTGCACTCTCCGCACCGCCGCCGACATTCGAGCTGCGATCAGCGACTGAGCCGCTCCTCCCGTCTCTTCGGCAGGCGGTCGCGAAACCTTGCCTGCCTGCGACCTCTTTGGAGGAACCGTCTATGCCGTCACAAGCCGAACTGCACGCCAGGCTCTTCCTGCTCGGCGCGGCAGAACCACCGGCACCCAACGTCCACTGCTACGTCACTGACGTCGGTCCGGTCGACGCTGCCGAGCGCATCAGGCAAGGCATCGCACCGGCCGCCGTCCTCAACGAGATCACCCGTCCCGACGCCGTGATCAACGAGGATTTACGCGTCCTCGACGCTGGCGCCGCCCGCCTGCTTACTCCTGAAGACGACGAGTGGCCGATCGTCCGGCTAACCGGACTCGCAGGTCACGGCACACCTCTTGCCCTTTGGACACGCGGGAACGCGAATCTCACCGACCTCACCCGGTCCGCAGTCACGATCACCGGTACCCGGTCGTCGACGCCGTGCGGCGATACCGTCGCGACCGATCTCGGCTACGAACTCGCCTGCGGCGGCACGACCGTCATCAGCGGCGGAGGCTTCGGAATAGACGCTGCCGCACTCCGTGGTGCTCTTACCGCCAACGGCGCCACGATCGTCGTGCTCGGCACCGGTATCGACCAAACCCACCCGCGGTCACACGCCCGGCTCTACCAAAGCGTGCTCGACCAGGGCGGGCTGCTGGTCAGCGAGTACCCCATCGGCACTCGCCCTGCCCGCACTCGGTTTCGTTCACGCTGTCGGCTGCTCGCTGCGTTCTCGTCAGCGACTCTGATCGTCGAAGCCGGGTTACGCAGCGGCGCACTCACCGTCGCCCGTGTTTCTCGCGAGCTCGGCCGCCCCGTCTACGGAGTGCCCGGTTCGATCCGCTCCGCCGCATCGACGGGCGTCAACGAACTGCTCCGCACGCGAGCCGCCGAGGTGGCCACCGCGGCCTGCCACATCTCCGTCTAGCGGTCTCGGATCCGCCGCTGTGGCTCGTCGGCACCGCGGCGGATCCATTCCCGTCCGTGCTGATCAAGAAAGCTGATCGTCGCGACGGGAGAGATTTCGGGCTCCAATGTTGACGGGCCGTCTGCGGTGTGGAAGTAGACCGGCAGCGCTGTGGTCCGCTCCATAGGCCGGACTTCTTCGGTCCGGACTTCTCCCCCGCTGCGGATGGCCCGGGGCAGAGAGATCAGGAACTCTTCCCGATCAGGGCTGTGCGCCCGGCCGACGACCCACCGTCCCGGCCCGTAGGCCGGATCGGTCGAGATCTCCAAGACCACCGGGTTCAGGATCATGCCCGTCGAGCGATTCGTGACCGTGACTTCACCTCGCAGGTTAGTGGGCAGTCGCTTGTACTCGCTGAAAACAAGCGGCGCTTGGTTGCGGTCGTCATCCCTGCGCTCGCGGTCCGCGTCCCGTCGGCCCAGGTCGGCCACCCACAGCGCGACACCGGCAGCGACGAGCGATCCGACCGCGCCGAATCACCGGCCGACCGCGCCCCACCATCCGTCGCCTTTCCCGCCTATCCACCCCAAGCGATGAAACTCGTCAGGACGACCACAGTGATCAAGCTGCTCCAGCGCAGGGCAGTCCGCATGACTGAACATAGTGCACGACCGAGGGCGCGCGGACTGCCCGGAACTGGTCCATTGAGGATTCAGTCCAGCGGGCAGCGAGAGCGCCTCGACGCCAGCAGACGTAGGCCGCACCAACGGTAGCGAGGGCGGCGCACAGCGAGCACCTGCCAGCCGACCACCGGTCGGTGAACGGGCCGCCGCGCGCCGCCCTCGCTCTTCGGGACGCGGCCCACGCCCGTGGGCTGCCGGCACCGCCGGCTCACGCTCCCTTCCGCCGTTGCTCGGGCAACGGGCCGGGAAGGGTGGTTCGCGTCTGAGGAGTCACGGTTGACTGCTACAGCCCAAGACGAGGACGTCTGCTTCCATTGCGATGCCGAGGTCATCTCCGAACACACACGCACCAATATCGATGGCGAGTTCGTCTGCGATGACTGCACGACCCTGCACTATCTCCAGTGCGACAACTGCGCCCACATCTTCCGCACGCTGCTGATCGTCGAAGACGACAGCGAGTCGCTGTGCGACGACTGCGCCGCAGCGGCCGGATATCACGAGTGCCTCGACTGCAGGTACCTCGTGCTCGGCCGCTCGCGGTGCACCGGATGCGAGAACGAGCGTCGAGGATGCTGGGAAGACTACGTCTACGGCGCCGGCTACAAGCCGTATCCGCGGTTCCACGGCGACGGCCCCCTGTTCCTCGGGATGGAACTGGAGATCAACACTCCGGACTTCGACACTCAACTCTGCCAGCTGTGCCAAGACCGGATCGACAGCTTGGCTTATCTCAAAGAGGACGGCTCGATCAGCGTCGGTTTCGAACTCGTGACCCACCCGATGTCGCTTGCCTGGGCACAGGCGAACTTTCCCTGGGGACTGCTCGACGAACTGGCCGCCCGCGGCTGCGACGGAGACGACGCTGGACTCCACATCCACGTCAGTCGCGAGGCGTTCGACGGTCATAGCCACGTGTTCCGCTGGATGAAGTTCATCTACCGGAACGCTTCGGAAGTACAGCAACTCGCGCGCCGGCACGATTCGAGCTGGGCACAGTTCTCCCAACTGGAACGCGCAGAGGTCAAAGACATCTGCAAAGGCGACCGCGACCGGCCCCGCTACTCGGCGATCAACGTGCAGAACGACGAGACCTTCGAGTTGCGCATGTTCGCCAGCAGCGTCAAACCGCGGGAAGTTCAGGCCGCACTCGCGTTCGCCGACGCCAGCGTCCGATATGCGCACCAGTTGACGCTCAGGGCCATCGTCCGCGAGGACGGCTGGTCCTGGGAGTCGTTCCTTGCTTGGACCGCCGACCGGCCGGAGTACGACGCCCTCTCGCGCGAATGCGAGGCGCTCGCATGTGCATGCTGACCTACCTTCCGGCTGACGTTATGCCTGAAGCCGCGGCGTTGGCCCACGGGGCCGAGCTGAACCCGGACGGCCACGGCTATGCCGTCGTCACCGCGCAGGGCATCGTCGTCGGCAAGTCCTTCGATTTCGAGGAGGCACTGGAGAAGTTCACGCATCTCCGGCACGAGCATCGCGGCGGACCGGCGTTGTTCCACAGCCGGTTCCGTACGCACGGGAAGACCTCGATGGCGAACATCCATCCGTTCATGGTCAACCTTCGGTCCAGCACTGTGCTGGCGCACAACGGAATTCTCCCGGCGAGCGTCCAGCCCAGCCGTGGGCAGAAGAAGTCCGACACCCGAATCTTCGCCGAGGATTGCTTGGGCGAGTCGATGTCGGACCGGTTCGACGACGATGCCGTGCGCTTTGTCCTCGAACGCTGGCTCGGGCCGTGGAACAAAGTCGTTGTGCTCACCGTGGATCCGGCCTACGCCAAACAGTCGTACGTCTTCAACGAGAACGCGGGCATCTGGGAAGACGGAATCTGGTACTCGAATTCGGACTTCCAGCCTCCCGTTCAGTTCGACCGCGTCGGGTACAGCGGCATGTGCATCGCGTGCGACAGCGTCGACACGGCCGATCCGACGGGGATTTGCCTTGTCTGCGACAAGTGCGTCGAGTGCGCGTCGCGTCCCGGCGACTGCGCACGCTGGTGCCCTCGCGTCTGGTCGATTCCTCTCTGCGACGAGTGCGAACTGCTGGTTGATGAGTGCGAATGCGCGACCGCCGCGAACATAGTCGTGGACGCCGACGAGACGATGCCGATCGAGCTGCCGACGACTGCGCGCCTGTCCGCATTAGCCGGCTCGCCGACGCGACTGTCCCGGCGGGACAACGCAGGCTAGCGCAGCACACCGGGCGCAGGCCCGGATCCCTGATCCCCGCGCCAACCGGACGGAACCCCGCCGCATCGCCGCGTCCGAAAAGGACCCTCGGGCGGGGCTCCGCCCGGTTGGGCGGGGGCGATCCGCCCGCGCCCGGCGGCTGCGCTCAAGCACGTGCGTCCCGCACGGGGACACCCGCGCCGTCCATCACGACGGCGCTGAATTCCTTTGCCAGGAGAATGAATGAGCACCACCACGGACCTAGCCGTCGAATCCGATCACGCGGACACCGCCGAGGAAACCGTGCCGACTCAGCGTTCGGTCGTCGGTCCCGTCGACGAGGACGAATTGGCATCGTGGAAATCCCAGTGGGGACACGAAGTCGACACTATCGTGCACGCCGATCCCAACGAGATCGTGCTTGAAGACAACGTCCGGTCGCTCAAGGTGAAGACCCGGGCCGCGACTGTGCGCAACTACCAGGAGTCCGGCGTCACCACCGCCGCGAACGGATACCGCTCGATGGACGGCACGATCGTCATCCGTTCCGGTCAGCGACGCGTCCTGCACGCTCGAAAAGCGGGCACGACCGTTCCGGTTTGGATGCACCTGCCCCCGCAGGGCGACGACCAGACCCGGGAGATCGACCGGGTGCTGGAGCAGCTGGACGAGAACGATCACCGCGAGCCGCTCACACACCAGGAGAACACCCAGGCCTACCAGTACCTGCTCGAACTGGGCGTGTCTCCGACCCAGATCGCGAAACGACGCGGTCAGCAGCGGAAGGTCGTACAGAACACTCTCGCCGCAGGGGCCAGCGAGCTGGCGACCAAGGCCGGTGACCGCTATGGGCTGGCCCTCCCCCAACTCGCCGAGATCGCCTGGTTCGACCAGCAGGGCAAGACGGAGCAGGCGAAGGAACTGATCCTCGCGGCCAACGAGAGGCCGCGCAACTTCGAGATGCTGGCGCAGAAGTTCCGCAACGATCTTCGGGAAGATGAGATCCGCCAGGGACTCGTCGACGCCGTGACCGCCGAATTCGACACCACCGATGTTGCGGTGCTGGCCGAAGACAGCGACGAAGCCCAATCGGCCCTGCCCTTGGTCGACCTGCGCCCCAGCCCAGACTCGCCCCGCGGAACCGAACTCACGGCCGAAGAGCACGCATCCTGCGCGGGTCATTGTGTACGGGTAGGACGCCGGTATCTGCGGGACGACGAGGAAGACCCGCATGGCATCGGCTACGTCATGGTCGCTCGCTACGCGTGCCACAACTTCCGCGCGCACGGACATGCGCTCCGATGGGTACCGGACAGCAGCGCCGAAGCCCCCGACGAGAACGACGACCGTGATGCCGAAGTGCAGTGGAATCGCGCGCAGCGGCGGTGGGTCAGGGAGAACAACAAGCTGTGGAGGGCGGCCAAACCCAAGCGGCTGGATTGGCTGAAGTCCTTTGCCGGGCGTCGCCAAGTCCCGACGGGCCTGCAGAACTGGCTCGCGGTCCAGAAGGCGAACGGGGACAAGCCTCTGGTCCGTGCGATGGAACGCGGGCACACTCTGGCGTGTGCGCTGCTCGGACGAGACGACCTGGTCGCCTACCTCGAGCGGCTGAGCGCCCAGCAGGCGACAGTGCTCGACGCGTTCCTTACCCTCGCCGCGCACGAGGAAGCGCTGCAGCGCGACCGCAGCCCCTGGCGTGCGCCGAACCACCTGCAGCAGCAGTACCTGCAGACGCTTCAGGACTTCGGCCACACCCTTTCTGACATCGAGTTGAAGGTTCTGGCACCGGACGACGAGGGCGAGGCTGTCACTCAACTGGTCGACGAGGAGATCTCCAGCGACGGGACCTTCGACGATCCGGACGAGGCACTCGATCCCGCCGACGAGCAAACGACAGACCACGACTGATCCCGCCGAGCAGCGCGGCGTCGGGTGCGGCATTCGCGCCCGGCGCCGCGTTCCGCGGCAATGCTTCCTCACACGACGGGAGCTGACCATGCACCGTTCACGAATTCACTCCGCCCCGCCCATCCGGCCTGACCTGCCCTTCCCTGCGATCGAAGGTCCGCGTCGGCTCCTGGCCGCCGCGCTCTGGTGCGCGGCGCGGGGGTGGGCAGTGTTCCCGCTCAAGGCCGGCGGCAAGATACCGGCAATCGAAGGCTGGCAGCGCTGGGCCACCAGGGACGCTGCCACCATTGTCGGCTGGTGGCGCCGTCATCCCGCCGACAATGTCGGGATTGCCTGCGGCCCCTCCGATCTCGTCGTCCTAGACCTCGACGATCCTCGCGGCCAGCGAGCGCGCAACGGCCCGCACGGCCGCGAGGTTCTCTCCGACCTCGCTCGCCAGGCGGGTTTACCCGATCCCGTCGCGACATTCACGGTCGCGACACCGGGCAATGACGGAAATGAGCATCGCTTCTTCCGGCAACCGCCCGACCAATGCTTGCGCAGCTCGGTCGGAACCTCGAAGCGCGGACTGGGCCGCGGCGTGGACACCCGCGGCCACGGCGGACTCGTCGTCGCACCTGGCTCGCTCGTGGATCGCAATGGAGATCCGTTGCCCTACAAAGTGATTCGCGACCTTCCCGTCGCTCCCCTTCCTCGATGGCTCGTTGATCGGCTCACGCCGCCACCGCCACCAGCAGTCGTCCCGCAGCAACGCGTACCCGACGCAGCGGACCCGCGCATTGCCGCGTATGTCCGGGCCGCAGTGGCCGGCGAGGTTCAGCGGGTGCGCACGGCTGAGGTCGGCGGTCGCCACGAGGCGGTGCTCTCCGCCGCGAGGTCGCTCGGCCAACTCGCAGCGAACGGCTGGATCACCGACACCGACATCGCTCAACACCTCGTCGACGCGGCCCGCCGACACCTCGGCGTCGAGGAATTCACCTGGAGCGAACTGACCGCTGCTATCGACGACGGAATCGCCTACGGCCGCCAACTGCCCCGAGTGATCCGCACTCGGTAGCGACCCGGACAACCTGGTGATCGCCGCACCGGCGATCCCAGCACACCCGCCGGGGCCCGCACGCGTCCGCACGATTCGTCGCGGCTGCGGGCCCGGGCCCCGGGCGGGTGCGCTGCCTGGACCTCGTCCGGCGATCGACGCCCAAGGCCGCCCGAATCGCCGACGCTCCACATCGTAACCGGCCGAAACCGTTTCCCTGGAGGAAAACGATGCCGTTGCCCAATGCCGTAGCCAAGTTTCTCGCCTCCGTCCCGGCTGTGTGCGGGTTCTACCCCGAGGAATCGATCGTCGTCATCCACATGAAGCCCCGCGAGGACGGTCGTGAGCGCGTCGGGCTCACGATGCGACTCGACATCGACCACTTCCTCGCAGATCCCGTCAAGTGCAGCGAGGTTTTCGCCGAACCGCTGAGCACCCAGACCTCCGGAGGCATCGTGGTCATTGCCGTGTCCAAAAAGGACACTGGTGGCACCGATCTGCCCTGGTGCGAGGAAATCGAGACCCTCACCGCTTCGCTCATCGCCGCTGGACACCCCGTCAGGGCGGTCTACTTCCTGCCCGAGTTCCGCGAAGGCGTCCGGTGCCGCTGCTACTGCCCGTTGCCGGACTGCGGAGGCGTGCTGCCTGACCCGACCACCTCTCCGGGCGCCGTCGCAGCCGCAGCGGCCGGCTTCACTGTCCAACCGAGTCGCCGGTCCCTCGAGGACCTGTTCGCGCCGGCGTCCGAAGCCGAACGCGCACCCATCGAAACGGCGACTCACCAAGTCATCGCACAGCTCGAAGACTCGCCGCGGCCGATCGCCGAACGGCTGGCCGCCTTCGACCGCGCTGTCACGTCATCAGGGGAAGGTCCGTTGCCCCAAGACCGGGAGCACATCGCGCACCTGATTGCCAGCTTCACGTCGCCGCTGTTCCGCGACGCGTGCGTCCTGCCCGCGAGCGGTACGGAACCGGAGCTGGAACGGCTCAACGTGCTGATGCACCTCCACCGGCTCGCACCGGCCGAATTTCGCCCGCGGATCGGCACCGCGCTCGCGGCCGCTCACTGCCTGATCGGCGAGTACCTGCAAGCGTCCATGGCCGCCCAGACGGTACAACCGCCCACACCACTTGCGGACCTTGTCGCGGACCGGGTCAGCCGAGGAACCGATCCCTTCGCTCCCGGCGATGGTTTCTCCGGTTACTTCCGTTCCGCTCGCGACTGCGCCACCGTCATGACGAGGACAGTCGCCGCGGTAGCCGATCCCCTCCCCAGGCTGCGCTCGCTCGTGACGGAGGCGGCCCGAGAGATCGAAGCCGAACACAGTCGCTTCGACTATTGGGCACTCCAAGCACGGCTCCATCGGATCGACAGCGCAGTCACAGCATGGGCAAACGGTCTGCGTCCCGACTCCGACAAAGAACTCGCCGACCTCATCGCCGGCATGAGTGCGCCGCGACTCCGCGAAGCAGCGCTCGTTCCGCCTTCCGGCAGCGACGTCGAGAGCGCAGGACTTGCCCTGTTCCGCCACCTGCTGCAAATCGCGCCGCTCGAGTGCGCCCGGCACCTTGCGGGAGCCGTCGCCTTCGGGGAACTGGCCAAGGGAGACGTCAGCGCAGCCAGGGCCGCCGCTGCTGCCATCGACCCGCCTTCGCAGCTGTCCGAGGCGGTTCGGCTGGCAAGTTTGGTGCCGACGATCGCGCTTCAGACCAGTGCGCTCACCGCAATCGCACGTGCCGAACGCGATTGGCTTGAACGCCCGACGACGGACTGAATGCCGGGAGGGCGCGGCGGGTGCATGGGCCGCGCCCTTCTCGTGCACTCCTCAGACCGAGCTGGCAGCAGAACGGACCGTCGGCGGCAGCCGAACTCCCTCGTCAGAGTATACATATCCTCCTACGGCACGCAGCCCGCAGAACCACACCATCGTCCTCGACAACACCCAGCCGCCGTCCTGCTCCCGCGTCCGATGCTGAGGTCAGTGCCGGTTTTGCCCGTCGCGCTTGGCCTGCTGCACCGGCTGCTCGGCCAGCGTCTCGACGCCTGCGACGCTCGCCACTGGACGCCGTGCGGATTCAGACGTCCGGGTTTTCGCGCTCCTCCGCATCGATGCAGTCGATCTCGGCGTGTCGACAGCGTTGAAGGGCTGGGTCGTCGGGCGCGACGCCGTTGGCGATGGCCATGTCCCGGTAGCTGTCGTAGAGCGAGCGGTCGCTGGACACCTCGTCTACGCCAGGTCCGTACATCCGGACTGTCAGGTTGTGCGCGGCACCGCGCAGCAGGAAGCCCGCACACATCCGCGGCTCGCCGCGCGGGCTGGCGTGACACCCGAAGGTGCTCGTCGCAAGGTCGTAGGCGGTCCGCGCCGAGTGCCGGAAGACCTCTGGCGGGAACGCGCCCCGTGGAGATCCGATCAGCCACGGACACTGCGCGCACGGCTCCCGCTGGTAGTCGCCCGCCCGCGATCGGAATGTCATGACGCCCCAGCCGTCCGCGCCCTCATGAACAGCCACAATTTCGGACTTCGGCGCGGCCGCCGCGCACGAACCGGACGCCTCAGCAGCGTCGCCATCCGCCGACGATCCCGAGCTGTCGCTCATCTCGCGTCCTCCCGTCGCTGAACCCGACGACCAGGCTAGTGCCCTGTCCAAGGGCAGCTCAGCCAAGGTGCAGTCACGTAGCGCGAACACAAGCCTCCCTTCCAGAATCCTGTGATCGCAACTAGCCAACAACGCGCCCGCTTCACGCGGACACAACCATGGCCGCCCGTGCCGCCGGCCGAAGGCGACACGGGCGCAGATGATGCCCGCGATGCCGTCATGGTTCGACCCGCTTTTCACGGGGCGCGATCTCGCGGTCGAGCCGTACGTGATCGGTGCTTGCGGCGACAGCGCCGACACACCCGGCGGGCCAGCTGCTGGCCTGGATGGACCGCCGCTGATGTGACGCGCCGCCCGCCGAACCTCTGTGAGGGAGCCGGGCGCGGATCGCACACAGCCCAGCACACCCCGGGCAGGGCTGTGAACGGCACGGAGCCTCGCCCCGCCCGGCCGGGTGAACCGGCTGTTCAGACCGCGAGTGACGACCCGACGAGTACAGCCGGTCCACGCCGGACGAACGAGCCGATCCGCGCCGTACCGGCCCCGCCCAGGGAGCGCTCCAGGCAGATCGCGTTCCACACCACCGACCCCTCTCAGGAGGACACCATGGCTGGCGACACGATCATCACGATCACCGGCAACCTCACCGCGGACCCCGACTTGCGATTCACCGCGAACGGCACCGCCGTCGCGAACTTCACCATCGCGTCAACCCCCCGCACCTTCAACAAGCGCACCGGCGATTGGGAAGACGGCGAGGCTCTGTTCCTGCGCTGCACGGCCTGGAAGAACCTTGGCGAGCACATCGCGGAGTCCCTGAAGCGCGGAGCCGGCGTCATCGCCCAGGGCCGACTGCGCCAGCGCTCCTTCGAGACGCGCGAGGGCGAGAACCGCACCGTTGTCGAGCTCACCGTCGACGACATCGGCCCTTCGCTCCGCTACGCCACCGCCAAGGTCACCAAGGCCACCCGCCAGTCCGGTCCCGGCCAGGCGGAGAACGACCCCTGGAACACCACTCCTGCCTCCGAGGATGCTCTCGTCGCCGCATCCTCGGGCTCTGACGCACCGTTCTGATCCAGTCCGGGCGGTAGTGAGGCTCCACCAGCGGGGTGGGAACGGCAATTGCCGCTCCCACCCCGCTTTCCTGTTATCGCGCCCTCAAGGAGGTGCGCCGTGCCTACGTCACAGGTGCATCCGTCCCCTGACCAAACGAATTCGGCCGTGATCCGCAACAGCGCGCATGCACCAACGGCCACCGCTTCACGGCAACGAGCACCAAGCCAGCCTCGAAACCGGTTCGCACGACGAATCTCCCCCAACCGTGGCGCTAGATCGGCCTACCCTCAGGTGATGGCTCGAGTCGCTCCTGGTCTGTCGGTGCGCGAATGGTCGCTCGCCGGTGCCTTCGGCCTCTATCTCACAGCTGCGCCGTTGGGCGCTGTCGCACTCGTCGCCGCACCGACCGCAGTCGACGCGGTGCGCGTCCCGATTTACGCAGCGCTCGGCATGCTTATCGGCTTCGTCCACGATCGCCAGTCACGTCGGCGCGCTACTCCGAAAGGCCGGTCAACCGCACGCACGTTGGTTGTCACGCATGCGCTTGCCCTACCGTGCGCGCTTTCCTTCTCGAAGGTGCACGATCTCGGCTGGGACGAACCCCACCTCGGCGGTGTCCTGTTCCTCGGTGCCAGCATCACAGTGTTGTTGAGCGCGGTGATCAAACGTCGAGCGGCACGTCAACGCGGCGCTACTGCGAACGCCGCGAAGATGCCTCTACGGTAACGAAAAGCGCTATTCGCCGTTCCTGGCAGGGGGTGGGAGCGCTACGCGCTCGCACCCCCTGCTTTCAACGACACCGCAGCGTTGCGAAGGTTTGCCGCCGAGCAAGCCTCCGCCGCATGACTCCTGGCCGCCGCGTCTCTCCCGACGCTGCGCGGCGGCCGGGTTCCACCCTCCTCGCTCAATGGCCGCCGAGTGAGGCATGCGCCCGACTTCTTGCCTCACTCGCCGTCCGCCGCGGCTCCCGGACCCTGTAGCTCGACGCTAGGCACCGCTTCCACTTCAGGAACGAGCTCGCTTGCCGACGTGGCCGACGACGCTTCGTGCGCGGGACCATCAGCCGTCGATTCAGCCAGGGACACGTGTCCGGCCGCTCTCTTCGCCACAGCCGCGAGCCTGCGCGCTTCGCCCACGCTGACGCCGAGCAGAGCGGCAGTCTCCGGCATTCCAGTGCCCACTTCCCGGATCGTCCGGACCGACTGCCCCATCACCGCGCGCAGCTCGTCGGTCTCGTCGTCCAGCACCTCTTTCAGCGCCCCCCGCTCTGCAGCCGCTGCTTCGACGGCTTTCGCTCGTGCGCGGTCGAGATCCGCCAAGTCGCGTTCCAGCCTGGCGGCGATCCGCGCGCACCGCTCTTCATAGCGCCGTTTCGCTGCCGCGATGGCTTCCGCGGCTTCCGCGAACGGCGCCAGTGCGTCGTCGATCCGCTGTTCGTCCTGCCGGACGCGTTCGAGTTTCTCCGCGTGCGCTTGCCGTAGTGCTTTCAGCCGAGCTACCTCGGCACTCGATCGGCGTCGACGACGGCTCTGTCGCTGTTCGTCTTGCGGCATGATTGCCTCCCTGTGCAGGGAGGGCTGCGGTCGCCAGTTTAGTCGCGTCGCAGCAGTTGCGGGATGGGGCCGGGGCGCATGTCCCCGACCCCATCGAACCGGCGGCGCACGGCACAGGGCCGACATCGCCGTAGCGACGGCTCGCCAAAGCAACGACGCCGGGTGTCGCGACGTGCCCACGGGACAGAAGGCCCATCACGTCGCGACCTGACCAGCATAGCCAGGGCCGCCCCGGAGCGTTTGCACAGGCCAGACACGGTGGCCGGCGATTGCGGATCGGTCGCGTCCGCGGCGGAGAGGTGGCCCCGAAATTGTATCGGCCGCTGCCCCAAATACAAGGGCACCCCACTATTCTTTTGACAAAAAGCGCGTCAAAACAATAGCGAGGCCCCACCCTTGCATTCGGGTCCCCTTGCGGCCTCGGTCAGGCATTAGGGGCAGGCCGGGGGCCTGCCCCGGGCGGCTTCGGGGCCACCTCTCCGCCGCTCTGCACCTGGTCGCCTCTACCGCAGATCAGAGCATCCCAAAGTATTCCACTTTTCTGGCGTTGCATTATTGAGAATAGCGAGTGTCACCATTAATATGGTAATTACCGGTTGACCGGGGCGCCAAACCCGACCCGCCGGAAACCCACACATAACAGAAATGGATTATCGACATGACCGACACCGATCGGCGGCACCGTTACACCCTTGACGACGTCGTGACCGCGCTCAGCGCTACGCCTCCGCGCACGGCATCGGCGCTCGTCGCGCTCCGGTGGATGTTTGAGCATCTTTCAGATGCCCCGCAGGCCCTACTCATGACCTGCGCACACCTGCTCAACTCCACCGACCCGACCGACCCGGATACCCTCGCGCGCGTCCGCAAAATCTACGAACACCTCACGGACCTCGCGCCGGACGCACAACGCGCATTCGCGGCGTGCGTGCACACCACCGAATCCCGCGCGTCGCTCGCCGGACACCCGAACGACGTAACGGCGCTCCTAGCCGACCCCGCCCACAACCGCAGCACCGCGCGTCAGTCGCTGCGCTGGCTCGCCGCACGCGCCGAAGGACACGAGCGCGAAGCGCTCCGCGCGTGCGTCACGCTGCTGGAAAACCCATCCGCCGACCACCCGACCGTGACCGACGCAATCCGCAGCGGCCACAAGGCGTGGCCGTCGATCGACCAAGCCCACCGCACCCTGCTCACGACCTGTGTTTACGCCAGTCGCCAGCGTGCGAACGCGATCCGCGCCAAGCGCGCAGCGGAAGAAACACAGCGCGAGGCCGAGTCCGGAGACATCCACCGGTGCGGGCACTGCGACGGGAACCTCAGCATGGCACCCGACATGACGTACTGCTCCGAGTTCTGCCGCCGGGAAGCCGAATCGCACACGATCCCGCAACCAGTCTCTACGGTTGCACCCCGGCGGGTCCCGCAGCCGATCCCGCGCCCAGCTTCCGCGCCGCGCGAGCCGTTCGAGGTCCGCGCACGCCGCTCCCGGGTCGAGTACGAACCGCAAACCAGCTACGACGAGAACCACCGCGCGATTGAGCCCGCCATCCCGCAGACCAGGCGCGCACGCAAGGACGACCGTGTTTCCGAACAGTACGAGGACGAACGCGGCGAACTGTTCGACGAACGCGACGAAGTCACACCGGAGGAGCGCGGCCGCCTGGAGAAGTTGTACCGGAACCTTTGGCAGCGTCCGCTCACAGACGGCGCTCTGTGCATTGCGTGCAACCTTGAGCGCACCCCCGCCGAGCACCGTTCCGAACCGGTCGGGCGGTGCGCGTACTGCACCGAGCTCGACCGCCCGCCGCTGCGCGCCGTTTCGCAGCATCGGGAGTTGATTGCGGCGTAGCCGCACAGCCACCCAACCGACGCGGCCGCCGGTCTCACGACCGGCGGCCGCTTTCGTGTGTCCGCACCGCATCAGTGCCCGGTCGGCAGGCGCGTCCCGCGCCGGCCTCACCACACAGCGCGCGCCGGCACCCAGCCGCGCCCCGAACACCTTCCTTGCCCGCACCGCGCACCCCGCCCCGTTTGCATGCGGCTGCCCCGCCGCCGACACCGCCGCGCCCACACCCCGCGCCGCCCGCACGGCCCACCGAACACACAGGACATCTTGCAGATCCTCTGAGTCAGGTGGGCGTCGTTGATTTTGCGGCGTACGCTCGATCTCGGTGATCGGCTCGCGTAAGCTGAGCCCTGGTGATCATGAGTACCTCACCAACGCGGTCGCGTGTCACGACCGCAGGCTCGACCCCGGCGAGCTGTTGAGTGGCTACTACCTCTCCCACGGTTACCCGGCAGGCGAATGGTTCGGCGCCGGTGCGCAGATTTTCGGGCTCACCGGTGAGGTCAAACCTGCCCAGATGAAGGCGCTCTTCGGCGAAGGCCGCCACCCCAACGCCGACGCGATCGAGAACGAGATGATCGCCGACGGCAAGACCGCCGCCGAAGCTCTCAGCGCCACAAAGCTCGGCCGCGGCTTTCCCGTCTACAGCGGACTGGACCTCATGCGTGTCCACACCGCACAGGCGTACAAGGACTACAACCTCGAGCACGGCCGACCTGTCGGTGCACCGATCGACGCTGCGACCCGACACGAGATCCGCCAGGAAGTCCAGAAACAGGTCTATCGCGACGCGACCGGAGCCAGCGGCCCGGTCGACCCGGCCGCGCTGCAGACATGGCTGGCAGAAGAGCAACGTAAGCTCCGGAAAGCGGTATCCGGTTACGAGATGGTGTTCGCACCCGACAAATCCGTGTCGGTTGCGTGGGCACTGGCACCTCCGGACGAACGCAAACTGATCGCGAACCTTGTCCGGCAAGCGATGCAGGACACCCTGGCCTACGTCGAGCAGAACCTCGCCTTCACCCGCGCTGGCAACCAGGGCCAAGCCCAAGTAGACGTCGACGGCATCACCGTGGCGATCTTCGAACACTGGGACAGCCGCGCAGGAGACCCGCATCTGCACTTCCATGCGCTGATCTCAACCAAAGTCCGCCGATCCGAAGACGGCAAATGGACAGCACTCGACGGACGCCCGATGCTCGCCGGAACCGTCACCGCCTCAGAGTTTTTCGATACCCGCACTCGCGATCTGTTCCGCGAGCACGGTGCACGATGGACACAACGTCCCGCCAACGGAGTCGATCACAACCGGAATATCTGGCAACTGGCTGCGGTCCCGCTTCCGTTGATCAAGGGCTTCTCGCAACGGACTCGCCAGTTCGAGGCCGCTCGCGCGCGCCGGATCGTCGAATTCCGCGAACTCAACGGGCGCGAGCCGCGGCCGAAGGAAATCTTCGCGATCGACCGTGCCGCCAAGCTGGACGGCCGCCCCGGCAAACCGCCGCCGAAGTCGCTGGCCGAGCACACCGACGACTGGCACGATTTCGCCCGCGACCTCGTAGGCCAGGAGGCGATCGACAAGCTAGGCCGAGGAGTCTTCGTCCGCGGGCGTGCGCCGGCTGCCGAAATGTCCGAGCACGATCTCGACGGTTTGGCCGAAGCCGTCGTCGCCGTGGTCAGCGCGAAGTACGCGCACTTCACCCGCTGGCACCTCGAAGCACAAGCCCACCGGCAGACGGCGCGTCTCACGGTGCCCGCCGACGACCGGGCCAAGCTGATCGACCGCGTCGTAGACCGCGCGATCTCGTCGCCGACCACCCTCGCATTGGAAGGCGCGACCCTCATAGCCGAAGCGCCGTTCCTGCGGCGCCGCTCAGGAGAGTCGGTATTCCACGAACACCACTCCACCCGCTACACCACCACGCAAACCCTTGCGGAGGAAGGCGATTTCGTCGCTTGGGCCAAGCGTGGCGGCGGCTACCGCGTTCCGGACCGCGCCGTTCGCAAGGCACTCCGCTCCTCGAAGCTCAACAAGGGCCAACAGCGGATGGTCACCGAATTCGCCGGCTCGGGCAAACGGCTGCAGCTGGCACTCGCTCCCGCAGGTGCCGGGAAGACCGCCGCGATGAAAGTGCTGGCGGACCTGTGGCGGTCTCGAGGACGGCAGGTCTACGCATTCGGCCCCTCCGCGCGGGCCGCACTCGGGCTCGGTGTGTCGATCAGAGCCCGCCCGCACACACTGCACCAGCTCCCCACCGCGCTCGAACACGGAGTCGCGGAGCGGAAGTTCCCGATCGCCGAGGGGGACCTGGTCCTAGTCGACGAGGCCGCGATGGCCGGCACCCACACCCTGCACACCGTCGTCACCTACGCACTGAACCGCGGTGCCGACGTGCGCCTGATCGGCGACGACCGGCAACTCGCCGCCGTCGAAGCCGGCGGAGCCATCAGGCTCATCGCACTCGACGTCGGCGCAGTCCGGTTCTCGGAAGTCGTCCGATTCAAAGGCCACGACCGCGACGAACAAGCCGCCGCCTCGCTCATGATCCGCGTCGGGAACGAAAAGGGTATCGACTTCTATGCCGACAGCCGGCGCATCTCCACCGGCTCCGTCGAAACCATGCGCAACGCAGCCCTGACCAGATGGCGACGCGATCTGCGTTCCGGAACCGACTCCCTGCTGATCGTGCCCACCAACGAAGACACCGTCGCGCTCAACCTCGAGGCCCGCGCAATCCGGCTGCGCCACCGAAGCGAACCCACCGGCCCCGAAGTCGACCTGCACGACGGCACCCAGGCAAGCACCGGCGACACGGTCGTCACCCGGCACAATCACCGCCGCCTGAGCCTCTTCGGCGGCGCGGACTTCGTCAAGAACGGCGACACCTGGCGCATCCTCACCGCCCACGAAGGCGGCCAATTGACCGTCCGCCACGTCGAGCACGGCGCACGGATCACCCTGCCCCGCAACTACGTCCGCCGTTACGTCGAACTGGCTTACGCCGCCACCGTCAACCGGGTCCAGGGCATGACCAGCTCCGGCAACGCCCACTCCCTGGTCCCGCCGACCATGACCCGCGAGCAGCTCTACCCCGCGATCACCCGCGCACAACAAGAGAACTACCTCTACGTCGTCACCCACCACCACGTCATCGACCTGCACCAGAAGACCCCCGAAGTCGACCCCGACCCGGACAAGGCTGCCCGCAAAGTCCTCGTCGGCGTCCTCAACCACACCAGCATCGAACCGTCCGCGACCGAGGCGTACCGCGACAGCCTTAACCACGTCGTCTCGCTCGCGACGCTCGTCGACCACTACAACTACGCCGCGACCTACCTCGACGAAGACACCTACCTGCACGCACTGTCCCGGCACGCCCCTGAAACCCTTGACGCCAAAGCAGAAGCGGCGCTCGTCCAGACTCTCCGCAACGCCAACGATCTCGGCTGGAGCCCCGAACAACTCCTCCCCCGACTCACCGCCGGGTCACCGCTCACCGGAACCAACGACCCCGCCGCGGTCCTCGCCTCGCGCATCACGACATTCCTCGGCACCGACACCACCGCGCCACCCGCTGGACACCCCGACCCGCGCGACGTCCACCGATGGCGAACGGCCTTCGACACGATCGCACCCGACGCTGACGTGGAAAACCCACGCTGGAACCGCGTCTGGCGCATCGCAACCGGTGCCATCGCACACGGCCATGACGTCGAAGTCGCCCTCACCACGACCGCGCACCACCTCGCCGCCCGGCACATTCTCGACGGAGGCGGCTCCCCCGACCCCATGCCCGACCACGCCTACGCCGCCAACGCCCTGCTCCGCGAACTCGACGCTCAGAAGTACCGCGGCCAAGTCCACACCCGCACACTGCCCTGGCAATCCCGCCCAGATCTCGCCGCAGCCCGCACCCAGCCCGGCCGACGTGAATACCTCGCCGCGATGAACGACGGCATCCGGAACCGACTCGAACACCTCCGCGGCGAAGCCATCCGCAATCCGCCAGCCTGGACGGCGCGTCTTGGCCCGCATCCGGACAACCCCATCACCGCGTGGGAATGGGACGAAATCGTCGGACTCACCGCTGCCTACCGCGAGACCTACCAGCTCGACAGCGACCCCGACCGCCCGCTCGGACCACGCCCCGAGACCCACGGCGTACGCACCCACAGCTGGGACGAACTCACCCTCCGCTGGACTCGCTACAACGCCCCTGCTCCCGCCGCCGAGCCTTCTCCGGCAAACCAACCTGCCGAATTCACCGCCGACGACGCGCTCGACTACCTCGACGCCGAACGCGAGACCCACGTCGAAACGCTGGATGTTCTGGTCAAGCGCTACGAAGTTCTCGCCCGCGCAGGAGACGAAGATCGATACCTCGACCTGCTGGCCCGCTACGTCCCGGCTACCGTCAACAGCGGTGCCGAACAAGCAATCCTCAACGCCCTCGCCGACGCCCAGGACGAAGGCTGGCAAGCAGAACGCCTGCTGCACGCAGTCACCCGCGGCAACGACTTCGCCTGGGCCGACGCGCCCGACCTCGCGCTCTTGGCCGCGCTCCGCAACTACCGCACCAACCGCCGGCCACCCGCACGAACCGCCAACCCCACCGACGAGCAAACCGAGCGTTGGCTAGAAATCGTCTCCCGGAATCTCCCGCACGCCAACGTCGCCGACCCCGCCTGGAACAACGTCTGGCGTCACGCCGCCGCCGGATCGCTCGCTTTCCTCGCCCCCGACACAGCCCTCGACTCAGCTGCCCACACGGTCGCGCACGACCGAGCACCCGACCCCGACGACCTGCCCAACCGAGTCGCGCGAGCGCTCGTCGCCGAACTCGCACACCTCTCCCGCCTGAACAACAATGGCCCAGCACTGCAGTGGCTCCCCACAGCCGACATTCCCACCCCCGGCGAGCAATTGGAACGCATGCGCCGACTCGAACTCACCAACGCTGAAGTCCGGGACCGCGTCGCTGCCCTCCGCCACCAAGTTACTGGCCATCCGCCGGCGTGGGCCGCCTCCCTCGGACCGCGTCCAATCGACCCAGAACACTCAACCCGGTGGGACGAGACCCTCGCACTGGCTGCGGCCTACCGCGAAACATTCCACGTACCGGGATCCGATACGACAAGCCCATTCGGTCCGCCCCAGACCGGTAGGCGCGCCCGCATGTGGAGGATCCTCACCGCACAGTCGGAAGCCGTCGTCGCGCAATCCGTACGATTGAGCAGCACGAATGTCGGCGCCGCCTCCAGGGTCCGCGCCAAGGACACCCTCGATCGCGAATTCCACGCAGGCGTCGAAGCAGCCCAAGTCCGCCACCGCAGCGCTGGCGGCACTGCGCCGAAACAAAACTCGAATCCCCCTCCCGGTGCCGACGACGAGGAAGAACGTCTCTCCTATAGCGATCGAGCCAAACACAGTCACTGAGCCGACAATAACGACGGCGCCCTGGCCCCGGGTTCGAGACCACGTGCCCAGGGCTAAGACCGCTGTCGGACCCACAGACTCGGCGTTAACGGCATCCTCGCCACGTCAATGCCCGGCTCGAACGTCGACTACCAACCGTCGGGATGACAACCCCAAGGCGACAGGAAGGGGCCATGCTCCGGACGCGGAGACCGAACAGAAGTGAATGAAAATACACCGACAATGAGATAGTGTCGCAGGTTAAGAAGTGTATTCCCTGCGCGAGCGGGGGTGGTCCCTGATCCTCAAGATCCCGGATCTGACGATCCTCGTCTTCCCCGCACGAGCGGGGATGGTCCGGTCGTCGATCACCGCAAGAAGACGGAGATCGATGTTCTCCCCGCGCGAGCGGGGATGATCCCGCCTCGGCGGCGTCGGCGCGCTCGTCGGTGACATTTACTTCTCGAGTGCGGAGGTGGTCCTCGCCGACGCCAGTCGATCTCGCGCCACCCGCCTAGGCGGAGTGCAGTCCCATCCACCCGCCACGACACCAATACGTGTCACAAATACCTCAACCGATCGGGGGGCGCGGTCAACAACGCGTGCGAGAAGCTCGTCACGGACGGGTACGCGATCAAAACCCTCGAGGCGCCAAAGCGATTCGCCATCAACCCGGACAAGACCGACGTCTCGACGGCGACCGGGAACGCTCACACGCCCGCACCGGAAGCCTGACAACCGCCAGCGCCATCCCGCGCAGGACCGCCGCCCGATCGCCACAGGGCACCGGTCCCGCGCGGGACCTCTCGCTCCGGCGTTCGTGTCAGCGCCCGCGCTGGCTGTGGAGCTCCCCGGTACGCCGTGTGGATCTACCGCCGCCACAGGCCATGCGAGGAAACACGGCCGATCGCACCGCACGGGTCTGGAGTCGGAGTTGTGTCAGCGTGGGGCCAGCTGTCGCACGGAGCCGTGCGCCGTTCTTGAACACTCTTCGCTCGATCGGTTGACGTGAAGCGATGCCTAGACGACCTCGTCCGAGAGCCGTATCTCTGCAGGTCGGCGAGTTCAGGGCTCTCTTGCCGACGCGTGCCTAGACATCGGGTTGTGCAGTGGGTTGGAACAGGCTGCCGTCGGTACGCTCGCGCGCCGTGTCCATTTCGTTCCCCGCGGAGGTGCTCGGCGCCGCCGACTGTCCCGTCGTGTTGCGGGACTACCAGGCCGACGCCGTCGCGAGCGTGACGGCGGTCGCGGCGACGTCCGGCCGCGCGCGGCTGCTGATGTTCTGCGCCACCGGCAAGACACTCGTGGCTCTGTGCTCCGCGGTGCGAATCGCGCCGCCGGACGGGGTCGTCGTGGTGTTGGTTCCGACCCTGGATCTTCTGTCCCAGACACTGGCCGTCTGGGCGTCGGCGGGAGTGGACCACGAGGCGATCGCGGTGTGCGGCGATCCCGACATCGGCGAAAGCTGGACGCATCCGGACGATCTTCCGTGCCCGGTCAGCCGCGACCCCGAGTTCGTCGCGCACTGGCTGACAAACCGGCTGCGCGGGCTGAAACTGGTGCTGGCGACGCATTTCTCCGCCGATCGGGTGGCAGGCGCGCTGCTCCGATCGGGTGTGAGCGCGGACGTGACGGTCGTGGACGAGGCCCATTGGACAGCGGGCCGCGCGGACAAGGCGATCGCCGTCGTCCACGACGAGGCCAGGTTCCCAAGCAGGTTCCGGCTGTACGCGACCGCGACGCCGAAAGTCGTCGTCGCGCGTCCCGGCGGCGAACTCGAGTCGGTGTCGATGGCCGACCCCGCTGTGTACGGTCCGGTCGCCTACGACTATCCCGCGTCGCGGGCGATCGCCGAAGGCTGGGTGGACGACTACCGGGTCGCGGTCATCGGCGTTCCCCGCTCCGAGGCGACGTCCTTGCTCCGCAACGGCAGGCACGGCGGACGAGCGACCGGGCACGAAGGAGCCGGCCTGCACCGCGCGGTCGTGCAGGCCGCCCTCGCCAAAGCGGCGACCACGTGGGGCCTGCGCCGGGTGCTGGTGTTCACCGGGCGCGTCGCCGACGCCGCGTCCTTCGCGCAGACCCTGCCCCAGGCGGTCGCCGCGCTGCCGCCTGAGAACCGCCCGCCGGGGCGGCTGACCGCCTCCCACGTCTCGGGCGTGATGCCGGGCAGGCAGCGCCGCGCAGCCCTGGCCGATCTGCGCGACCCGCCGGACGCGGGCTGGACGGTGCTCGCGAACGCCCGCTGCCTCGCCGAAGGCGTCGACGTCCCGGCAATCGACGGAGTCGTGCTCACCGCACGCACCAAAAGCAGCGCCGGAGTCCTGCAAGCCGTCGGGCGCGCTCTGCGGCCCCACCCCGACGGCCGCGGCACCTCGCTGGTCCTCGTCCCGCTCCTGCTGCCCGACGACGGCGCCATCCCCGACCTCGTCGAAACCTCCGGCTGGTCCACCATGCTGCAGACCCTGCGCAAGGCCGA
>NZ_BAAAHV010000012.1:492541-1215084 GCF_039525725.1 Amycolatopsis albidoflavus | reverse complement strand
GCCGAACTTAACCAAACAGTCTGGGCCCCGGTCGAGAACCCGCAGCGGTTCTCCCGGGGCCCAGATTCATGTTCGCGTCCGCTCGAGCAGGGCGCCGGCCGGCCTCAGGGTCCGCCCGCGCGAGGTTGCTCCGAACGGGCCCGTAGGATAGTCAATCGGCCCTCGTAGCGGGGGCCGTCCTCAGAATTCCAGAGTTGTCTATGGCAGGAGGCCAGGTGTCCGAGTTCGGTCGACGTGACTCAGCGGATGAGGGGTCCGGTCGGTCGGGACGCCGCGACCAGGACTCCCGCGGCGGACGGTCCGACGCGCCCCGGGGAGACCGGCGCGGCGCGCGGCAGGACCGCGGCGGGCGGGACAACGCCCACCAGGGCCGGCCCCGCCGGGACGACCGCGGCGCACGCGGTACCGGCGGCTTCGCCGGGCGCCCCGGCCATGGCGACGGTCCCCGCGAACAGCGCGGCGGATACGCCGGCAAACGCGACGACGACCGCGACTTCCGCCCTCGCGGCAAGCGCGACTTCGACCGTCCGCAGGGCAAGTCGTACGGCGACCGCTCCGGCGGACCCGGCGGCAAGTCCTCCTACGGCGAGCGCTCCGGGCGTCCGGAGGGACGCTCGTCCTACGGCAACCGTTCCGAGGGCCGTTCCTCGTACGGCGAGCGCTCCGGCGGGCCCGGCAAGTCTTACGGCGATCGTTCGGGCCGTCCGGAAGGGAAATCCTCCTACGGCGACCGCGGGCGTCCGCAGGGCAAGTCGTCTTACGGGGAGCGCTCCGGCGGGCGCTGGAACGACGACCGGCGCGGTGGCGACGACCGTCGCGGCGGGTACTCGGGCGGCGACGACCGGCGTGGTCCGGGCGGATATCGCGGCAAGGACTCCCAGGGCGGCGGTTTCCGCGACGATCGGCGCGGGCCCGGCGGATTCCGCGACAACGACCGGCGCGACAACGACCGGCGCGGCGGCTACGGCGACCGCGACAACCGCGGCGGCAAGCCCGGCGATCGCGATGCGCGCGGCGGCTTCCGCGACGACCGGGGCAGCAAGCCGGGCGGATTCCGGGACGACTGGGGCAGCAAGCCGGGCGGATTCCGGGACGACCGGGGCGGCAAGCCCGGCGGGTACCGGGACCGGGACGACCGCGGTCCGCGCGACGGCGGATTCCGTGGCGGGAGCCGGAGTTCCGGTGGATTCCGTGACGATCGCTCCGGCGGGAACCGGGGGGACCGGCGCGACGAACGCGGGTTCCGCAACGACCGGGACAACCGTTCGGGCGGGTTCCGCAGCGACCGGCGTGACGAAGGCGGCTACCGCGGCGACAACCGGCGGGACGACCGTTCCGGCGGGTTCCGCGACAACCGGCGGGACGACCGGCCGGGCGGGTTCCGCAACGACCGGCGCGATGAAGGCGGTTACCGCGGAGATCGTCGGGACGACCGTTCGGGCGGGTTCCGCGATGAGCGGCGTGACGAGGGCGGTTACCGCGGCGGGGATCGTCGGGACGACCGTTCCGGTGGGTTCCGCAGTGACCGGCGTGACGAGGGCGGCTACCGGGGCGAACGGTCCGGCGGCAAGCGGCCTGGCGGGGACCGCCGGGACGATCGGCAGGGCGGGTTCCGGCGTGATCGGGACGGCGACTCCGGCGGGTTCCGGAAGGACCAGCGCGACGGCGGTTTCCGCAAGGACCGTCAGGACGACGGTGTCCGGGGGCGTCGCGACGAGGTCGAGGAGACCGCGTCGGCCGCGGCCGGGGAATCGGCGGTGGTCGACGAGGTGACTGCGGGCTCGGGTGCCGAGTCGGGTTCGGTGGACCGCGTCGAGAAGGCCGAGGCTGCTGAGGGCCAGGAGCGGCGCGACTCGGACGAGCGCGACAACCGCGAGGACCGGGGCGAGCGGCAGGACCGTCGGGAGCGCGACAACCGCAGCGACCGTGGCGGCCGTGACAACCGTGGAGATCGCGGTGACCGTCGCGACCGCAGGGACGACCGTCCCCGCACGAAGCGGCCGGTGACTGTCGAGGAGCAGGACGCCGCCCTCGCCCGCGAGCTGCTCGAAGCGCCGGAGCTGCCCGAAGACATCGAGTTCTCCGATCTCGACGAAGAAGTCCGCCGCGAGCTGCGGACCCTGCCCAAGGGACTCGCCGAGACCGTCGGGAAGCACCTGGTCGCCGCGGGCGGGCTGGTCGACAGCGACCCGGAGGCCGCGCTCGAGCACGCCCGGTATGCGAAGACCAAGGCGTCGCGGGTGCCGATCGTGCGCGAAGGGCTCGGGCTGGTCGCCTACCACGCGGGCAACTGGCAGGAAGCGCTGTCCGAACTGCGCGCCGTCCGGCGGATGACGCGCAGCGACGAGCACATCGCGATCATCGCGGACGCCGAGCGCGCGCTGGGCCGTCCGGAGCGCGCGCTGGACCTCGCCAAGGAGACCGACAAGGAACGGCTCACCAAGGCGACCCAGGTCGAGCTGGCGATCGTCGCGGCGGGTGCGCGGCGCGACCTCGGGCAGCTGGACGCGGCGGTCGTGTCCCTGCAGGGGCCGGACCTCGCGGCGGCCAAGCGCGACCCGTGGAGCGCGCGCCTGTTCTACGCCTACGCCGACAACCTCGAGGCGGCCGGGCGCAAGGAAGAGGCCGTGCAGTGGTTCCTGAACGCCGCTGAGGCCGACGCCGAGGACGAGACCGACGCCGCCGAGCGCGCCGCGGATCTCGCGAACGCGTCGAACGAGGCGAACGAACCGGCCGAGGCAACCGAGCCGAACGAGCCGGGCGAGCCGGCCGGATCGGATGACTGACGTGGCCTACGACGCGCTGCTGTTCGATCTCGACGGCACCGTGTACCACGGGCCGCGGGTGATCGACGGGGCCGCGGAAACCGTGGCCGCCGTGCGCGAGCAGGGCACGGCGGTCCGGTTCGTGACCAACAACGCGTCAAAGGCCCCGTCCGCGGTCGCCGAGCACCTCCGGGACCTCGGCATCACCGCGGACACCGAAGAGGTGCACACAAGCGCTCAGGCGGCAGCCGCGCTCCTGCGGGACCGGCTGCCCGCCGGAGCGAAGGTGCTCATCGTCGGCACGGCCTCGCTCGGCGACCAGATCTCCGCGGTCGGACTCGAGCCGGTGCGGACCGCGGGCGACGACGTTTCCGCTGTGGTGCAAGGACATTCGCCGGAGACCGGATGGGCGGACCTCGCCGAGGCGAGCATCGTGATCCGGGCGGGCGGGCTGTGGGTCGCCACGAACACCGACACCACGCTGCCCACTGAGCGCGGGCTGATGCCGGGCAACGGATCCATGGTCGGGGCGCTGAAGATCGCTACCGGCGCGGAACCGGTTGTCGCGGGGAAGCCGGAGCCGTTGTTGTTCGAGACGGCTGCGCGCTCGGCTAAGGCGAAGCGTCCGCTGGTGGTCGGGGACCGGCTCGACACCGACATCGCGGGTGCGGTCGCGGCGGGTCTCGATTCGCTGTGCGTCCTCACCGGCATCGCGACTCCGGCGACGCTGCTCACCGCGATTCCGGCGGAACGGCCCACTCATCTGGGTGCGGATCTCACCGCGCTCGCGCAGCCGGCGGACGAATTGCGCGTCGGGAAGCGGTCCGGCTGGGAAATCAGCGAAAACGAGGTGCTGACCGTTCGCGGCGAAGGGGACAAGCTCGACCTGCTGCGCGCGCTGTGCGATTCGGCGTGGCGCACCGGGGCGACCCGGGTGCGCGCGGAAGGCGACGCGGCCGCGGCGGCAGTGAGCGGGCTCGGGCTCGCCTGACTGGTAGTTTGGGCCTGTGCACCCGAACGTTCCGCGGCCGGTTCCCGGACCCCCGCCGATCCCCGGACCCGGCCCGCAGCAGACTGACCCGCGGGCGGGCATCGACGAGGCCGTCGCCGGGCTCGACGACCTCGACACGCTGCCGCCCGCCGAGCACGTGGACCGCTTCGAGGCCGTGCACACCGAGCTGACCGTGGCCCTGTCCAGCATCGACAAGGTCTGACCGGCGTGGCCAAACGGGCCAGGCTCGACGCGGAACTCGTGCGGCGCGGACTCGCCCGCTCCCGCGAGCAAGCCTCCGCGCTGATCACCGGCGGCAAGGTCACCGTGCGCGGCATGGTCGCCACGAAACCCGCTACCGGCGTGGAAAACGACGCGCCGATCGTCGTGAAGGACGAGGACGACCCGGGCTGGGCGTCGCGCGGCGCGCACAAACTCCTTGGCGCGCTTGAGCGTTTCGGCCCGGAAGGGCTGACCGTCGAAGGCCGCCGTTGTCTTGACGCGGGCGCCTCCACTGGCGGGTTCACGGATGTCTTGCTGCGGGGCGGCGCGGACAAGGTCATCGCCGCGGACGTCGGGCGCGGGCTTCTCGTGTGGAAGCTGCAGACCGACGATCGCGTCGTGGTTCTCGACCGCACGAACGTCCGCAATCTGACGCCGGACGTCCTCGGCGGCCAGGTCGATCTCGTCGTCGGCGACCTTTCCTTCATCTCGCTCAAGCTCGTGCTGCCCGCGCTCGCCGACTGCGCCCGCGACGGCGCGGATCTGGTGCCGATGGTCAAACCGCAGTTCGAGGTCGGCAAGGACCGGCTCGGCAGCGGCGGCGTGGTCCGCGATCCCGAGCTGCGCGTCGAATCCGTGCTGGGCGTGCTCGCCGAGGCCGCGAAGCTCGGCCTGTCGCTGCGCGGGGTGGTCGCGAGTCCGTTGCCGGGGCCGTCCGGGAACGTCGAATACTTTGTGTGGCTCCGCAAAACGGAGGCCGAAGACACCGGCGTCGACGATGCCGAGCGGCTGGTTCGCGCCGCAGTCCAGGAAGGACCTCAGTGACCGCCGAACGTGAAGTGCTCCTCGTGGTGCACCCCGACCGGGACACCACCCGGGAGGCCGCCCGCGAGGTGTCCCAGCGATTCGCGAAGGCCGGGATCCGGCTTCGCGTGCTCGACGAGGACGTTCTCCAGTTGATCGACCCGGACGGCTGCATGGCCAAGCCGTGCACCGTGGTCGCGCCCGAGCACAATCCGGCCGAGGGAGCCGAGCTCGTGTTCGTGCTCGGCGGCGACGGAACCCTGCTGCGCGCGGCGGAACTCGCCCGTCCGGCCGAGGTTCCGGTGCTCGGCGTCAACCTCGGCCGCGTCGGCTTCCTCGCCGAAGCCGATTCGGACGCGCTCGCCGACGCCGTGCAGCGTGTGGTCGACCGCGAGTACCACGTCGAGGACCGGATGACGGTCGACGTCACGGTCACCGCAGACGGCGCGGAGATCTACCGGACCTGGGCGCTCAACGAGGCCAGCGTCGAGAAGTTCAGCCGCGAGCGGGTGCTCGACGCGCTGATCGAGGTCGACGGCCGCCCGGTGTCGTCCTTCGGCTGCGACGGCGTGCTGTGCGCGACGCCGACCGGCTCAACCGCGTACGCCTTCTCCGCGGGCGGGCCGGTGCTGTGGCCGGACGTCGAGGCCTTGCTCGTCGTGCCGAGCAACGCGCACGCGATGTTCTCCCGGCCGCTGGTCGTCTCGCCCGAGTCGGTGATCACCGTCGGCATCGACCCGACCGGCCCGAAAGCCGCGCTGACCTGCGACGGGCTGCGGTCGTTCGACCTTCCGCCGGGAGCGCTGGTGCGCGTCGTGTGCGGCAGGCAGCCGGTGCGGCTGGTGCGGCTGTGGGACGGCGTGTTCACCGACCGGCTGGTGTACAAGTTCGGCCTGCCGGTGCGCAGCTGGCGCGACCGGCGCGGCGGGGAGCGCCCAGGCAGCTGATTCGCGACGCGCCCGCACAAGTGTTCGACCAGCGAAAAGAAGAGTTAGCGGACCTCGGACGCACAGAACGTCGGTGCGGGCCGCTACCGTATGCGTCGTGCTGGCCGAGATGCGCATCCAGGGCCTCGGAGTCATCGAGGAAGCCCTGCTGGAACTGCACGCGGGCTTCACCGTGGTGACCGGTGAGACGGGTGCGGGCAAAACCATGGTCGTCACCGGGCTGCATCTGCTTTCGGGCGGACGGGCCGAGGCGTCGAAGGTCCGGAACGGGATGCTGAAGGCATTCGTCGAGGGCCGGTTCACCGTGGGCAAGGACGACGCGGCCGCCCGCATCGTCACCGATTCGGGGGCCGACGTCGACGAGGACGGCAGCGTCATCGCGCTGCGCACGGTCGCGGCCGACGGCCGCTCGCGGGCGCACCTCGGCGGCCGGTCGGTGCCGGTCGGGGTGCTGGCCGAGCTGTCCGAGCAGGTGATCGCCGTGCACGGGCAGAACGACCAGCTGCGGTTGCTGCGCCCGGCCGAGCAGCGCGCGGTGATCGACCGGTTCGCCGGCGAGGACGTCGGCGGTCCGCTCGCGCGGTACCGCCAGGTCCGCGAGGAATGGCTGGCCGTGCTCACCGAGCTGAGCGAGCGCTCCAACCGCTCCCGCGAGATGGCGCAGCAGGCGGACCTGCTCAAGCACGGGCTGAACGAGATCGACGCGGTCGCGCCCGAGCCGGGCGAGGACGTCGAGCTCACCGAGCAGATCAAGCGGCTCGCCGCGGTCGACGAACTGCGCGCGATGGCCACCGAATCGCACGCGGCGGTGTCCGGCTCGCAAGACGGCGACCCGGACGCACCGGGGGCGCTGGGCCTGGTCGGCGAGGCGGTGCGGCGGCTGGTGTCGGCGGAGGATTCCGCGCTGCGCGACCTCGTGCCGCGGCTGGAGGAGGCCTCCACGCTGCTGAGCGACGTCGGCGCGGAGCTGGGCAGCTACGTCGAGAACCTGGACGCGGACCCGGCGCTGCTGGAGAAGGTGCTCTCGCGCCAGGCCGATCTCAAACGGCTCACCCGCAAGTACGCCGCGGATGTCGACGGAGTGCTGGCGTGGGCCGAGGACGCGCGGCGCCGGCTCGAATCGATGGACACTTCCGAAGAGGCGTTGGCCGGGCTGGCATTGCGCCGCGACGAGCTGGCCGTGCAGCTGGTCGCGCACGCCACCGAGGTTTCCGCCGCGCGGGGCAAGGCGGCCGCTGAACTCGCCACGGCGATCACCAAGGAGCTGTCCGGTCTCGCGATGGGGCAGGCGGAGCTCGAGATCACCGTCGAACAGCGTCCGGCCGAGCACGGCGACCGGCAGGCGCTCGCGATCGACGGACACGCGGTGCACGCGGGCCCGGACGGCGTCGACGAGGTGGAACTGCTGCTGCGGGCGCACAACGGCGCGCCGCCGCTGCCGGTGCACAAGGCCGCCTCGGGCGGTGAGCTGTCGCGCGTGATGCTCGCGATCGAGGTGGTGCTGGCGCACGCGGACACCGTGCAGACGCTGGTGTTCGACGAGGTCGACGCCGGGGTCGGCGGCCGGGCCGCGGTGGAGATCGGACGGCGGCTGGCGCGGCTCGCGCGCACCCACCAGGTCCTGGTGGTCACGCACCTTCCGCAGGTCGCCGCGTTCGCGGACCAGCATTTGGTGGTGGACAAGGGAACCAGCGGCGGCGTCACGCGCAGCGGCGTGAAGACGCTCGACCAGAGCGACCGGGTGCGCGAGCTGGCGCGGATGCTCGCGGGCATGGACGGCACCGAGACCGGCCGCGCGCACGCCGAGGAATTGCTTGCCACCGCGGAGAAAGACAAGGCGAAGAACACCGGCGCGAAGCGCAAGCGCGCGAAGAAGGGCTGAGGCCGATTCCATGACCTGGGCCACGCTGGCCGACGTCGAAGCCGAACTCGCCCGCGCGCGGCGGGAGGACGATCTCGACCGCTTCCTCGAACTCCTCGGCGACGAGGAGCTCTTCGTGCCGATCCACCGGGACGAGGCGGAGCGGCTCGCGCAGGAGCGGACCTGGTCGCCCGCGAAAGCCTGCTGCGCGCACGGCGGCGAACCGTCGCTGCAGGTGTTCACCCGCGGCGCACTGCCGGATTTCGGTGCCGACGTGGTGTTTCTCAGCGGCGACCTCGACTGGGCCACGCACGGTCTCGGCCACGAGGAACAGGTCGTGTTCAACCGCGGCACGCTCGCCGAATGGCGCGTGGGCGCGAACGCCGTGCTGCCGTGGGTCGACGCGAACCCGCACCGGGTCACCGCGGTCGAGCAGCAGGTCGAACGGCTTTACACGGCCAGGTACGGGCTTCTCGACGGTCCGGTCGCGCACGCGCTCGCGTGCGGCGCGCACCAGGCGGTGCTGTCGGCCGAACCGTGGAACGTCCTCGACGCGCGCTACCACGATTACGTCGCCGAAGTCCGCGGCCTGCGCGACTGGTGGGGCGTCGCGGACGCGGCCAGCTGGCGGGCCGCGATGGACCGGCTGCTCGGCGATTCCTACCAGCTCACCACCGGAAATCTCGTGCTCGTGCTGCGCGCCCGCAGCGGGCTGGCGCTGGACGTCTACGGCTGGGTCGAGCTCGTCCGGCAGTGGTGCGCCGACAACGACGCCGAGGACCAGGCCGAACCGCTCGTCGACGCGGTGCGCCGGATCGTCCGATACGAACAGCGGTTCCGCGCCGACGGCCTGCTCGCTCCGGACGGCGTGGTGGACAGCATCATCGGCTGGGACGTCGGCCGCGCGGTCGAACTGGCCCGCTGGGGTTTGGCAGTCGGCTATTGCGACGCGCTCACCGCGGAATTGATGGTGCTGGAGGCAGGCGCGATCGCCCGCCGCTACCACGAATCGTGGGCGGAATTGTCCACCGGTTACGTGCTGGGCAGGCTGCTCGCGCTCGACGGCGAGGAATTCGGGCCGGAGTACGTCTCGGCCGCCCGGGTCCGCCACCGGCTGCTGAACGATCCCGCGAGCCCCTGGTCCAACCTCGATTTCGGAGCGGGCGGACCGCACAGTTAACCCCGGCTCCGCGCCCCGCGCGACATGGCTCACCACAACGAGTCATGTCCGCTTCGGCGCGTCGGCTCCGTCCCCAGGCACAAATTTGTCACCATCAGCCACATGAAGCTCACTGGTCTTCTCGCGCGGAACCACGAAGCCCTTCCCGGCGTCATCGGTGTCGCGCGGGTCGACCGGCGCACGCGGGAGCTGCTGCGCCGGGTCAGCGCCGGCGACATTGTCGTGCTCGACCAGCTCGACCTCGACCGGGCCACCGCCGACGCGCTGGTCGCCGCCGAGGTCGCCGCGGTGGTGAACGCCTCGCCGTCGATTTCCGGCCGGTTCCCCAACCTCGGCCCGGAAATCCTGGTGGCGGCGGGCATTCCGCTGATCGACTCGGTGGGCGGCGAACTGCTGCGCACCGTCAAGGACGGCACGAAACTGCGCGTGCACGAGGGCGCGGTCTACCTGGGGGAGCGGCAGCTGGCGACCGGGGTCGAGCAGACCCCGGAAAGCGTCGCCGACCAGATGATCGAGGCCAAGGCCGGGATGTCGACCCAGCTGGAAGCCTTCTCCGCCAACACGATCGAGTTCCTCCGCCGCGAGCGGACGCTGATCCTCGACGGCGTCGGCGTGCCGGAGCTGAAGGTCCCAGTGCGCGACCGGCACGTGCTGGTGGTCGCCGCGGGGACCGGGCACGCCGAGGACCTCAAGAAGCTCAAGAAGTACATCGGCGAGCACCGGCCGGTGCTGATCGGCGTCGACGCCGGCGCGGACACCTTGCGCGCGCAGGGCTACCAGCCCGACGTCATGGTCGGCGACCCGACCGGGATCGGCACCGCGACGCTGCGCAGCGGCGGCGAGGTCGTCGTCCCCGCGCAGCCGGACGGGCACGCGCCGGGCGTCGAGCGGATCCAGGACCTCGGCATCGGCGCGGTCACCTTCCCCGCGACCGGCAACGCCGAGGACCTCGCCCTGCTGCTGGCCGACGCGCACGGCGCGAGCCTCGTCGTCACCGTCGGGTTCCAGGCCACGCTGCGGGAATTCCTCGACCACGGCCGGTCCGGGTCGAACCCGTCCACGTTCCTCACGCGGCTCAAGCTCGGCACGAAGCTGGTCGACGGCAAGGCCGTCGCGACGCTGCACCGCAGCCGGGTGTCGCTCGGCGCGGTCGCGCTGCTCGTCCTCGCCGCCATCGTCGTCGTCGTGGCCGCGCTGCTGGTCTCCGACGTCGGCTCCGTCTACCTCGAGTGGATCCAGCACACCTGGTCCACGTTCGTCGCCTGGGTGAAGGGTCTCTTCACGTGATTTCCCTGCGGTACCACATCGTTTCCATCACCGCGTGCTTCCTGGCGCTGGCCGTCGGCGTGGTGCTGGGCTCGACCGCGCTCAACGGTTCGCTGCTGTCCGGGCTTTCGGACCAGAAGAAAGACCTCGGCACGCAGGTGTCGGATCTCCAGGCGCAGCGCAACGCGCTCAACGCGCGGCTGTCCGACGCGGACGCGTTCGCCGGGACCATGGGCCCGAAGGTCGTCGCGGGCGCGCTCGACAAGCGCAGCGTCGTCATCGTCACCACGCAGGACGCGCGCCCGGCCGACCGCGACGCGCTCAAGAAGCTCGTGGGCCAGTCCGGTGCCTCGGTGACCGGCGAACTGCAGCTCACCAGCGCGTTCACCGACCCGGCGAAGGCCGACCAGTTGCGCGACGTCGTCACGCGGCTGCAGCCGGCCGGGGCGAAGTTCCCGACCGCGGGCGACTCCGGCACGCTCGCCGGCGCGCTGCTCGGCTCGACGCTGCTGCTGGACAAGGCGAGCGCGAAACCGCAGTCGAGCGGCGACGAACTGGCCGCCGCGCTCGGCGGGCTGACCGACGGCGGTTTCGTGAAGCCGAGCCAGGGCGTGCAGCCCGCGCAGCTGGCGATCGTGCTGACCGGCGCCCAGGAGACCGGCGACGGCGCGGGGGACCGGGCGGCGACGATCGCGCGGTTCGCGGCGCAGATGGACCGTTCCGGCGCGGGCACGGTGCTGGCCGGCGACCCGGGTTCGGCCGAGGGCTCCGGTCCGATCGGCGTCGTGCGCGCGGACACGTCGGCGACGTCGATTCTGTCCACTGTGGACAACGCGGATTCGGCGGCAGGCCGGGTCGCGACGGTGTTGGCGTTGCAGGAACAGCTCAACGGCGGTTCGGGGCGTTACGGCATCGCGGGCAACGCGCAGGCGATCGCGCCGGGCGTGGCCACGTCGGGGAACTGAACGAGAGACTTTTCGCCTCCCGCACAAGAGTCGGCGGCGGTGCTGGATTCCCTTCGAGGGTGGGGGAATCCGGTACCGCCGCCGACTTTGTGCGCCTGCCGCGATCGGGCGGATCCCGGCGGCGTCCCGCGGACAAGAGCCGGCGGCGGCACCGGAATCCCTTCGGGGTAGGGAAAGCCGGTACCGCCGCCGTTATTCATGCGCCTGCTGCGGGGTCAGCAGGTGCCGTTGTCAGCCCAGACCGCCGCGCTGCCTGGCTGTTCGCCTCGCGTCCACCACTTGGCGGACCAGCGGTGGCCGTTGAAGGACACCACCGCTCCCGCGTTGTAGGACTGGGAGGTGTTCCACGCCGCCGGGCACGCGGTCGTCGGACCGCCGCCGCCGGAGCAGGCTCCGTTGTCCGTCCACACGTCGGCGCTGCCGGGCTGCTCGCCCTGCGTCCACCACTTCGCCGTCCAGGTGTGGTTGTTGTACGACACGACCGCGCCGCCGTTGTACACCTTGCCGGAGTCCCAGGCCGCCGCCGTGCACTGGCCGCCCGGCGGAGTCGTGGGAGTGGTCGGCGTAGTGGGCGTCGTCGGGGTCGTCGGAGTGGTCGGGGTCGTGGGCGTGGTCGGCGTGGTGGGCGTCGTCGGGGTGGTCGGCGGCGGGCCGGAACAGCCCTCCGTCGGCGCGGCGAGCCCGTCCACGACGGCGTGGAACAGCGTCGAATCAGGGTCGAGGTCGTACAGCGAGAACATCATCGCGCCGCCGAGGCCGTTGCAATGGATGTAATCGGTGCGTGCCTTGATCGACTGTTTCGACGAACCGCCGTAGAAGCTCGTCCCGTCGTAGAACCACGCGGATTGCGTTGCCGGGTCCCAGAACGTCGTCGACGGATTGTCGACCACGCCGGAGAGTTCCTTGTACATCGCGACGCCGGGCACGTTGCCGCTCAACGGATGCGGCGCGGACGGACCGGTCGCTGTCTGGTACAGCCCGTGGTTCGAGCCCGCGGGAACGCCGGTCCAGCCGCGATAGTAGAACGGAATGCCCAAGGTCAGCTTCGAAGCCGGGAACCCGCCGGGGATGCCGTACGCCGGATCGCCTTGCGTGTACGCCTTCATCACCTGATCGATGGTGTATTTCTCAGTACCCGGCGGGATGGTCGGCGACGGATCGTTCGCCGAGGGGTAGAGCGGGTCCTGGAAGTTCGTCGGACCGGTCTTGTCCCACGCGCCGTGCATGTCGTAGGTCATCGGGTCCGCGAAGTCCATGTACTGGTGGATCTTGTCGGTCTGGATCTTCGCGATCTTGTCCTGGCCGCCGGGCAGGGCGGCCGACAGCGCGTAGTGCTTGCCCAGCGCGTCCATCTGGCTGCGGAACTCGGCGAGCAGCGAGGTGAAGTTCTGGGTGTCGTTCGGGCTGTAGTGGTTGCCCGTGTGGCCGCCGGGGTGCGCCGGGTACTCCCAGTCGATGTCGAACCCGTCGAAGATGTTCGCGGCGGTGCCGGGGCCGCCGAAGCCGCCCGCGTTCGGGATGTTGCCCTTGATGAACATGTCGATGCAGGAGCTGACGAACTTCTTGCGCGAGGCGTCGCTCGCCGCCGCGTCGGAGAAGTACTTCGAATACGTCCAGCCGCCGAGCGACAGCAGCACCTTCAGGTTCGGGTGCCGGGCCTTGAGTTCCTGCAGCTGGTGGAAGTTGCCGACGATCGGCATGTTGTAGGTGTCGGCGGAACCGTCGACGCTGATGTCCGAGCCGAACGACTTCTGGTAGTCGGCGAACTGGTCGCCCGCGCCGTCGCCGGCGTTCGGGTCGTCCTCGCCGCCCGGGTCCGGGGTCGTCGCTTTCGTGGTCTCGAAGCAGGTGAGGTTGTTCGGGTCGATGTTCTCGAAGTCGTAGAGCAGGTAGTCGATGTTGTCGGCGATCTTGTCGACGTTCTTGAGGTAGTAGGCGTTCTGGTAGATGCTCCATTGGTCGAAGTAGGCGATGCGCATCCCTCCCGAGGAGGGCGCGGGCGTCGCGGTGGCCGGGGCGGGCCGGGCCAGGATGGTGAGACCGGCCACGACCACGGCGGCCACGGCGGCGCAGGCCACGGCCAGCGGTCTCAAGGTCCGGTGGGGCATAAGCGTTTCTCCCTCGCACAAGCGAAGTCCGCCCGCCGCACCGGAATGCGCGGCAAGCGTCGGACAACGGGTGATCACTGCAGGAGCGGGGGCCGGCCCGCATTCGAATGTGAACCAGGGCACAGCCGGAGTCAATACTGTGGACTAGACCAATTTCCCGGCCGGGGCGATTTGTGGTGAAGTGTCCGGAAACGCCCGACGAACGGCCTGTTCCAAGCGGGGCGAGTGGTCCGGTGCCGCGGGGTGGCGCCGGTTCACCCGTACGGGTGTGGCTGACCCGACACCCGTTCCGCGCGGCATCAGGCGAGTCTCAGGAAGATCATGGGTGGCTCACAGCTGCGCACGAGAGCCTGGCACCATGAGCGCCAACGACCCCGGGAGCACGGCCGAACGATGACCACTACCGAGATCCCGCTCGTCCGTGCGGACGAGCCGGCGCCCGCCAGGCCGACGCACCTGCGGCAGCTCGATTTGTACCGCGTCGTCACGTTCGCGCTGGTCATCCTCATCCACGTGATCGGCTCCACGACGTTCCAGCAGGACGTCGTCGCCGACGCGATCCAGACGCCGCTGCACCTGACCCGCGAGGCGTTCTTCGCGCTGACCGCGTTCGTGCTCGTGCTGGGCTACCGGGACCGTCCGGTGCTGGCCGGGAAGTTCTGGCGCAAGCGGTTTCCTCTGGTCGCGGTGCCCTACGTGGTGTGGACGGTCATCTACCGGGTTTATTCGCTGATCACCTCGGATCAGCCGTTCGGGTCGGTCGGCGCGCAGCTGCGCACGCTCGGGCTCGACCTGCTCACCGGGAACGCCTGGTACCACATGTATTTCATGCTGGTGACGCTGCAGGTGTACCTGCTCTTCCCGTTGCTGGCCAAGCTGTTCGACCTGATCCGCCGCCGTCCGTGGACGGTGCTGGCGGTCTCCGGCACGATCCAGGCGGCGGTGGCGATTTTCATGAGCTACCCGCCCGCCGTGCTGGGCTACGGCTTCGTCAGCCAGTTCTTCGCGACTTTCATCGTGTACCAGTTCTACATGCTGCTCGGCACCGCCGCGGCGCTGCACTTCGAGGCGGTGCACGCCTGGCTGCGCACGCATTCGCGCTGGGTGCTGCTGGCGATGGCGGGCGGGCTCGTGATCGCGGAAACCGGCTACTTCGTGAGTGTCCACTTCGGAGAGTGGCCGGAGATGGCGTCGGACGCCTTCCGCCCGTACCTGATCCCGTGGTTCGTCGCGGCGATCGCCGGGATCTACCTGGCGGGCGCGCGCTGGGCGGAGAGCAGGCAGCGCGGCGGGCGGTTCGTGTCCTGGGCGGTGAACCGGTCGTTCGCGGTGTTCCTGACCCACCCGATCGCGATCGCCTTGCTGGACCCGCTGTTCGTGTACGTCGGCGACCGGTTCGGCGCGCCGTGGACGACGCTGGTGGCCTACCCGGCGACGATCGCGCTGACCTTCGGCATCGTCGAGGTGCTGCGGCGGCTGCCGTGGAGCAAGGCGCTGACCGGGCGCGCCCGGGTGCCGGTGCGCGCCTGAGCGGTCATTCGCCGGGCCAGGTCCGGTGTTTGTCGAGCGGACGGGCGTAGGACCCGGCCCGGCTGGTGCGCAATCCCAGCGCCACCAGGGATTCCGCGAGCCGGACCGCGGCGGCGACGCCGTCGACCACCGGGACGTCGAGCATCGCCGACATCTTGCGGTCCAGCCCGGTCATCCCGGCGCAGCCGAGCACGAGCACCTCGGCTCCGGCGTCGCGCGCCCGCAGACCCGCGGTGAGGAGGGCCGATTCGGTCCGGTCCTCGTCGCGCAGCTCCAGCACGCTCAGCCCGGTGCCGACGACCGCGACGCAGTTCCGGTCCACGCCCGCCGAATGCAGGCTGTCCTCGATCAGCCCGCACGTGCGGTCCAGCGTCGTCACCACTCCGTACCGGCGGCCGAGCAGCCCGGCGAGATGCGCCGCGGCCTCGGTGATGTCGACCACCGGCACGTCCAGCAGCTCCCGCGCGCCCTCGCGGCCGTGCTCGCCGAAACCGGCGAGGACGACCGCGTCGAACGATTCCTCGGTGGTGCGCAACAGGTCCAGCACCGCGGCCGCGGACAGGAAGCTGTCCAGCCAGCCCTCGGCCGATTCCGGGCCCCACTTCGGCGTCAGAGCGACGATTTCGGTGCCGGGGCTGGCCGCGGCCCGCGCTCCGGTCTCGATCTCCTTCGTCATGGCCTCGGTGGTGTTGCAGTTGGTGACGAGGATCCGCATCAAGCCCTCCGCTGGCGGTACGAAACGGCGTAGTAGAGCAATCCGGCGCTGGCGGTGCCGAGGAACCAGGAGTACGGCGCGGCCGGCGCGAAGAACGGCACCAGCGCGATCACCGCGGACAGCACGGCGCACGGGAAGAACGCGGCCATCGCGCGCGGATTCACCTTGGGGTACTTGCCGTCGCGCACGAACAGCTGCTCGACGTCGACCTTGCCGCGGCGGATCAGGTAGTAGTCGACGATCATGATCCCGAACAGCGGCCCGAGGAACGCGCCGAGCCCGCCGAGGAAGTAGTTGACCACCACCGGCGACGAGTAGAGCTTCCACGGCAGCACGCACAGCGCGGCGACGGCGCTGATCATCCCGCCGACGGTGAACGAGATCCGCTTCGGCCAGATGTTGGCCAGGTCGTAGGCGGGGGAGACGAAGTTCGCGACGATGTTGACGCCCATGGTGGCGATGGCGAAGGTCAGCGCGCCGATGATCAGCACCGGCGTGTTGTGCACCTTGGCGAGCAGTTCTGCCGGGTCGGTGATCGCCTCGCCGAACACCTGCAGGCTGCCGGCGGTGACGATCACCGACAGCAGCGCGAACGCCGTCGAGTTCACCGGGAGGCCCCAGAAGTTGCCGCGCCGCACCGTTTTCTGGTCCGGGGCGTTGCGGGAGAAATCGCAGAAGTTGAGCATCAGCGTGCCGTAGGTGGACAGGATCAGCCCGGCCGCGCCGAACCACTGCCGCACCTGCTCGCCGCCGGACAGGTGCCGGGGGCTGCTGGTGAACGAAATGTGCCAGTGGCTCGCGGCGAGGATCCAGACCGCGAGCGCGATCATCACGACCCAGATCAGCGGGCCGCACCAGTCCTGGAACTTCCGCACCGCCTCCATGCCGCGGGTCAGCACGAACGCCTGCACCAGCCACAGCGCCACGAAACACATCCAGCCGAGCGCGTGCAGGCCGAGGAAACTGTGCTCGGTCAACGGTTTCAGGCCGGGGTCGATGACCAGCACGAGCAGTGTGATGGCGACGCTGGCGAGATAGGTCTGGATGCCGTACCAGAAGATCGCGATCACCGCGCGGATCAGCGCGGGGAGGTTCGCGCCGAAGGTGCCGAAGCTGATCCGCGCCACCACCGGGAACGGGACGCCGGTGCGCTGCCCGATCCGGCCCATCAGGTTCATCCCGAAGAAGATGATCACGAACCCGAACAGCAGCGCGGTGAACACCTGCCAGGCCGACAGCCCGAGCACGAACAGCCCGGCGGCGAAGGTGTAGTTGCCGAGGTTGTGCACGTCCGACATCCAGAGCGCGAAGATGTCGTACACCTTCCAGCGGCGCTCCTTGGCGGGCGCGAGGTCCTCGTTCCACAGCCGGGGGTCGGGTTCGATTGTGCTGGTCGCGCTGGTTTCGGTGGACGGGGCGTGCGTCATTGCAGACCTCCGGTCGACGTGCCGGCAGCTTTGGTATCCCAAACTTGGGATCCCAAATATCGCTCCGCGCGGCTGCTGAGTCAACCCCCTTCCCGATAAACTCGGCGATGTCCGATGCCGGCCGGCGTCGGTGCGGAGAGGGGGACAGGTGGGCGCCACGGAGGATCGGCAGCCGCTGGCGGCGACGCGGGCCCGGGTGCTCGACGAGCTGCGCGAGCGGATCCTGACCGGGCGGCTGCGGCCGGGGGACCGGCTGGTCGAGCGCGAACTGGCCGAGGATCTCGGGGTGTCGCGGGTGCCGGTGCGCGAGGCGATCCGCAGCCTCGAATCCGAGGGGTTCGTGGTCGTGCCCTCGCCTCGGCGGGTGGTGGTGCGGCAGCTGGCGCGGGTGGACGTCGAGGAGCTGTTCGACGTCCGGGAGGCGCTGGAAAGCCTCGCCGCCGCGCGCGCCGCGGAACGGGCCGGAAAACCGGAGATGCGGCGGCTGGAGCGGCTGCTCGCCGAGTCGGCGCGGGTCACTCAGGGTGGCGACGGCGCGCGGATCTCCGAGGTCAACAGCAGGCTGCACGACGAGATCGTCGCCGTCGCGGGAAACCGGCTGCTCACCACGATGCTGCATCCGCTCGAAGGCCAGCTGCGGTGGCTGACCAGCCAGAACGAGCACTGGGACGAACTGCTCGACGAGCACCGCCGTCTGGTGGAAGCGATCGGGTCCGGCGACGTGGAGCGGGCGCGCGAGTACGCGGCAGAGCACGTGCGGGTCAACCGTGTGGTGACGTTGCGCGACCTTTTCGGGGACGACGAGCAGGACGAGCGCCCGGCGGGCTGACTCTCTAGTAAGGTGACCCTAACTTCGAACTGGGGGTCACTGGTGGCGCACGTGCAGGGCGAGCCAGAGTGGGTGTCCACAAAGGACGGACGACGGCTGTACGCGATGGTGCTGCCCGGTCCCGGCTCCGGTCCGACGGTCGTGTTCGAGGCCGGGGCGGGTGCGGGCCGGTCTTCGTGGGGGCTTGTGCAGCCGCGGGTCGGCGCGTTCGCGCGGGCGGTGGTCTACGACCGCTCCGGGCTCGGCCGCAGCGCGCCGGATCCTTCCGGGCGGACGCTGGACCGGATGGCCGACGACCTCGTGGACGTGCTGAGCCACTTCGGGCCGGGACCGTACGCGCTCGTCGGGCACAGCGCCGGGGGACCGATCGTGCGGCTCGCCGCGTCCCGGACCTCGGCGAAAATCGCGGGTCTCGTCCTGGTCGACCCGACCGACGAAGCGGCGGATGTCCTGTTCTCGCCCCGATTCCGCAGTGCCGAGCGGGCTTTTCTGCGCGCTGGCCGGGTCCTCGCGGCGACCGGGTTGCTGAAGTTCTTGTACCGCCCGATGTTACGGGCGGCTCCCGAAGACGTCCGGCGCGATCTGGCGCGCGAAGGCTTTACGCCGCAGGTGTTGCGCACGCAGACCGAGCAGGCGCGGACGTTCCTCGACGAGTTGGCAACCTGGCGGGCAAACCCGCCTGCGCCGGGCGACTACTCGGTGACAGTCGTGTCCGGCGGGCGTGCTGGCGACGGCATGAACGCCGCGGTGCGCGCGCAGGCGAATGCCGCGCACGCGCAACGGGTTTCGCCGCATGGGCGGCATCGGATCGCGGAGAAGTCCGGGCATCTGGTGCCCATCACCGAACCCGAGGTGGTCGCCGATGAAATCCGCCGGATGCTCAGCTGACGGCGTCGGTCCAGGTCTCGACGAACTTCGGGAACGTCTTGCCGACCGTGTCCGGGTTCTCGACCAGCACACCGGGCACGCGCAGGCCGAGCACCGCGGCGGCCATCACCAGCCGGTGGTCCTCGTAAGTGTGGAAAACGCCGCCGTGCATCGGGGCCGGGGTGATTTCCAGGCCGTCTTCAAGCTCGGTGACGCCCGCGCCGAGGCCGGACAGTTCGGTGGCCAGCGCGGTGAGCCGGTCGGTCTCGTGGCCGCGCAGGTGCGCGACGCCGGTGATGCTCGACGGGCTCTCGGCGAAGCACAGCATCGCCGCGATCACCGGGGTCAGTTCGCCGACCTCGTGCAGGTCGAGGTCGATGCCGCGGAACGCGCCGCCGCCGGTGACGGACAGGCCGGTGTCGTCCAGGGTCGCCTTCGCGCCCAGTTCGGTCACCAGGCCGCGCAGCCAGTCGCCCGGCTGCGTGGTCTGCTTCGGCCAGCCCTGCACGCGGACCGTCCCGCCGCCGACCACCGCGGCGGCCACGAACGGGGCCGCGGTGGACAGATCCGGCTCCACGACGTACTCCGGGCACGACAGTTTCGCCGGCTCCACATGGAATTCCGTGCCGGTACGGTCCACAGTGGCCCCGAACCGGCGCAGCATGTCCAGCGTCATCGCGATGTGCGGTTCGCTCGGCGGGGCGCCGCCGACCAGCCGCACCGTCACGCCCTGTTCGAACGCCGGGCCGGCGAGCAGCAGCGCGGACAGGAACTGGCTGGAGGCCGACGAATCGAGGTCCACCCGGCCGCCGCGCAGCCCGCCGGTGCCGTGCACGGTGAACGGCGGCGCGCCGCGTCCGCCGTCGTCGATCCGCGCGCCGAGCTTGCGCAGCGCGGCCAGCAGCGGGTCGATCGGACGGCGGCGGATCGCGTCGTCGCCGTCGAACTGCACCGAGGCGTCGCCGAGCGTGGCGAGCGCCGGGGTGAACCGCGCCACGGTGCCCGCGTTGCCGAGGACGACCTCAGCCTCGTCGCCGCGTCCGCTGATGGTGCCGAGCGGGTGCACCAGGAAGCCGTCGATGGTCTCTTCCGACCGCGCGCCCAGCGAGGCGAGCGCGCCGAGCATCAGCCGGGTGTCGCGCGAATCGAGCGGGTGGCGCACCCGGGTGGGCGCGCTCGCGAGCGCGGCGAGCACGTAGGCCCGGTTGGTGATCGACTTCGATCCGGGGACGCGCACCGCGGCGTCCAGAGAGGCGCCCGCGACCGGGGCGGTCCAGTGGTCATCGCGGAGGTTCGGCACGCCGCGAAGCCTAGCGCGGCGCGGGTGAACCGATTCCGCCGCGCCGGGAAGAGGCGTCGGCGAGCGATCTGGCCGGAGTGGGATATGCTGGCGGCCCGTGGGACTTCAGTCGCGGGCTACCAAGTATGTCTTTGTCACCGGAGGCGTTGCCTCCTCTCTGGGTAAGGGTCTGACGGCGTCCAGCCTCGGACAGCTGCTCACTTCGCGCGGGCTTCGCGTGACGATGCAGAAGCTCGACCCGTACCTCAATGTCGACCCCGGGACGATGAACCCGTTCCAGCACGGCGAGGTGTTCGTCACCGACGACGGCGCCGAGACCGATCTCGACATCGGGCACTACGAGCGCTTCCTCGACCGCTCTCTCGACGGCAAGGCGAACGTCACCACCGGACAGGTGTACTCGGAGGTGATCGCCAAGGAACGCCGCGGCGAGTACCTCGGCGACACCGTCCAGGTGATTCCGCACATCACCGACGAGATCAAGGCGCGGATCACCGCCGCGGCCGGGCCGGACGAGAACGGCGTCGCGCCGGACGTGGTGATCACCGAGGTCGGCGGCACGGTCGGCGACATCGAGTCGCTGCCGTTCCTCGAGGCGTGCCGCCAGGTGCGCCACGACGTCGGCCGGGAGAACTGCTTCTTCCTGCACGTGTCGCTGGTGCCCTACCTCGCGCCGTCGGGCGAGCTCAAGACCAAGCCGACCCAGCACTCGGTCGCCGCGCTGCGCAACATCGGCATCCAGCCGGACGCGCTGGTGTGCCGGGCGGACCGGGAGATCCCGGACGACCTCAAGCGCAAGATCGGCCTGATGTGCGACGTCGACACCGAGGCGGTCATCGCCTGCCCGGACGCGCGCTCGATCTACGACATCCCGAAGGTGCTGCACGGCGAGGCGCTCGACGCCTACGTGGTGCGCCGGCTGGGCCTGCCGTTCCGCGACGTCGACTGGACGGTGTGGGGCGACCTGCTCGACCGCGTGCACAACCCGAGCGAGATCGTCCGGGTCGCGGTGGTGGGCAAGTACATCGACCTGCCGGACGCGTACCTCTCGGTCACCGAGGCGCTGCGCGCGGGCGGGTTCGCGCACCGCGCCAAGGTCGAGATCGTCTGGGTCGCCTCGGACGACGCGCAGACCGAATCCGGCGCGGCCTCCGTGCTGTCCGATGTGGACGGTGTGCTGATCCCGGGCGGGTTCGGCATCCGCGGCATCGAGGGCAAGGTCGGCGCGATCCAGTACGCGCGCACGCACGGCGTGCCGCTGCTCGGGCTGTGCCTCGGCCTGCAGTGCATGGTCATCGAGAGCGCCCGGAACCTGGCGGGCATCGAGGACGCGAACTCGGCCGAGTTCGACGAAGACACCAAGCACCCGGTGATCTCGACCATGGCCGACCAGCGCGACGTCGTCGCGGGCGAGCGCGACATGGGCGGCACGATGCGGCTCGGCGCGTACCCGGCGAAGCTCAAGGCGGGTTCGCAGGTGGCCAAGGCGTACGGCGCGGGCGAGGTGTCCGAGCGCCACCGCCACCGCTACGAGGTGAACAACGCCTACCGCAAGCAGATCGGCGACGCGGGTCTCGTGTTCTCCGGCACCTCGCCGGACGACCGCCTGGTCGAGTTCGTCGAGCTGCCCGCGGACGTGCACCCGTTCTTCGTGGGCACCCAGGCGCACCCCGAACTGAAGAGCCGCCCGACCCGGCCGCACCCGCTGTTCAGCGCGTTCGTGAAGGCGGTCGTGGACCGCAAGGTCGCCGAGCGGCTCCCGGTCGAACTGCCCGAGACGCCCGTGGCGGCTCGGTGAGCGCGCCCGGCACGCACGAGTTCTCCGTGGCCGGCAGCACGGTCGTCCACGTGGGACGCGTCGTCGGCCTCCGGGTCGACGACGTCGTGATGCCCGGCGGCGGCACCGCCAAGCGCGAGGTGGTCGAACACCTCGGCGCGGTGGTGATCGCGGCGCTGGACAGCGAGGACAACGTCACGCTCGTGCACCAGTACCGGCATCCGCTCGGGCGCAGGCTGTGGGAGCTGCCCGCCGGGCTGATCGACAAGCCGGGGGAGGACCCGGTCGACGCGGCCCGGCGCGAGCTGGCCGAGGAGGCCGGGCTGGCCGCGGGCAGCTGGGACACGCTGGTCGACGTCGCGGCCTCGCCCGGGTTCACCGACGAGGTGGTGCGCGTCTTCCTCGCGCGCGATCTGTCCGAAGTGGACCGTGACGTGCTCGGCGAGGAGGAGGCCGACCTGGTGGTGCGGAAGTTCCCGCTCGCCGAGGCGGTCCGGATGGCTCTTTCCGGCGAGCTGGTCAACGGGGCGACTGTCTCGGGAGTGCTGTCGGCGCACGCGGTGTTGACCGGGGCGGCGAAGACGCGCCCGGCCGACGCGCCGTGGCAGGACCGGCCGTCCCGGTTCGCTCGCCGACTGGCCGAGGGCTGAATTTCCCGGTTCTGTCGGTGCGCCGTCCTAGAGTGTCGGCGTGGATGATGCGGGTGTCGAGGTGCGGGGCGCGATCGCCACGTACCTCGACCACCTCGTCGTCGAGCGCGGCACCGCCCGCAACACCCTCGACAGCTACTCCCGCGACCTCCGCCGCTACGCCGCCCATCTGGCAGCGGCGGGGGTCGCGCGGCTGGCCGAGGTAACGCCCGCGCACGTCACGTCGTTCGGCGCCGCGCTGCGCGAGGGCGACGAGGAACATCAGCCGCTGGCCGCGTCGTCGGCCGCGCGAGCGCTGGTCGCGGTGCGGGGGCTGCACAAGTTCGCGCACGCGGACGGTCTCACCGAGCACGACCCGGCGCGCGACGTCCGTCCGCCGGCCGCGGCGAAACGGCTGCCCAAGGCGTTGCCGGTCGCGGATGTCCTCAAGCTGCTCGACACTCCGCCGCCGGACGGGGAACGCGCCTTGCGCGACCGCGCGCTGCTGGAGCTCCTGTACTCGACCGGAGCGCGGATTTCCGAGGCGGTCGGGCTCGATGTGGACGACGTGGACGACACCGAGCGCACCGTCCTGCTCGACGGCAAGGGCGGCAAGCAACGGCTGGTGCCGATCGGCCGTCCCGCGCTGGAAGCACTCGACGCGTACCTGGTCCGCGCCCGTCCGGCGCTCGCCGCGAACGGACGCGGCACCTCGGCGATCTTCCTGAACGCCCGCGGCAGCCGGCTCTCCCGGCAGAGCGCGTGGCAGGTGCTCAAAGACACCGCCGAGCGAGCCGGGATCACCGCCGCGGTCTCGCCGCACACCCTGCGCCATTCGTTCGCGACCCACCTGCTCGAAGGCGGTGCGGACGTCCGCGTGGTGCAGGAACTGCTCGGCCACGCGTCGGTGACCACGACCCAGGTGTACACGCTCGTCACGGTGACGACGCTCCGAGAGGTCTACGCCACCGCGCATCCGCGCGCGCTCGGCTGAACGCTCGAGCGGTCCTAGAGCCTTCCCACGCTGCGGTGACTCGGCCCGTGCGGCCCGGCGCGGCGCTTTGCCGGTGCTCCGGAAATCCGCATAGGCTGCGCCAGACCCCGCCGAACAAGGAGCTTTCGCGCCATGTCGACACCGACCCCGAACCAGCCGGAGGACCCGGCAGCGCCAGCCGGGCCAGCCGGGTCCGCCGGGACCTCCGGTTCGGCCGCGGCGAATCTCGAGCACGCGCGGATCGCCACCCCGGCGGACCACGAGGGCGACGAGCCGGAACGGCCGCTGACCCGCGCCGAACGCGCCCGGATGCGGGCGAAGGAGCGCGCGGAGAGCGGGATCGGGCCGACCGGGCGGCCGCTGCGCGAGATCCCCGAGCCGCCGCCGCTGGAGCGGCACGGCCCGGCGCAGGTGCTCGCGATGTGCAACCAGAAGGGCGGGGTCGGCAAGACCACGTCCACGATCAACCTCGGCGCCGCGCTCGCCGAATGCGGCCGCCGCGTGCTGCTGGTCGACTTCGACCCCCAGGGCGCGCTGTCGGTCGGGCTCGGCATTCAGCCGCACGAACTGGACCAGACGGTCTACAACGTCATCATGGAGCGCTCGGTGCAGATCGAGGACGTGCTCCGCAAAACCCGCGTCGACGGCGTTGACCTGCTGCCGAGCAACATCGACCTGTCCGCGGCGGAGGTCCAGCTCGTCGCAGAGGTAGGGCGCGAGCACACGTTGTTACGGGTCCTTCGTCCGGTGATGAACGACTACGACTATGTTCTTGTCGACTGCCAGCCCTCGCTCGGCCTGTTGACGGTGAACGCATTGACCGCCGCGGACGGTGTGATCATCCCCCTGGAGTGCGAGTTCTTCAGTCTGCGAGGCGTCGCGCTCCTGATCGACACGATCGAGAAGGTGCAGGAACGCCTCAACCCCAAACTGGACATCACGGGGATTCTCGCCACGATGTACGACCCGAGAACCCTGCACTCGAAGGAGGTCATGGCTCGCGTGGTCGAGGCATTCGGCGACACCGTGTTCGACACGGTGATCAACCGCACCGTGCGGTTCCCCGAGACGACGGTCGCGGGCGAGCCCATCACGACCTGGGCCCCCAAATCCGCCGGCGCCGCGGCTTACCGCGCGCTGGCCCGCGAGGTGATCGCTCGGTGAGCAGGCGCGCTTCCCTGCCCGGAGCGTCGGAACTCTTCCGCCTCACCTCCAGCCCGGCGACCCCCGCACTCGAACGCCCCTCCGTGCCCGCTCCGGCGGAACCGGTGGCCCCGCGCAGCAAACCGAGCGCTCCGGCGGACACCGACCAGCTGGCCCGCAACGCGGCGCGCAGCGGATCCGGGCGCACCAAGCACGACGCGAAGATCACCGTCTACGTCTCCGGCGAGGAACTGCTCGCGATGGAGCAGGCCCGGCTGAACCTCCGCGCCAAGCACGAGCTGGTCGTCGACCGCGGCAGGCTGGTCCGCGAAGCGGTCGCCGTGCTGCTCGCCGACTTCGACCAGCGCGGCGAGGAATCCGTGCTGGTGCAGCGATTGCGGTCGGACGCTGAGGACGGCGGAACCGAGGGCTGATGGACGAACCGGCATCGGCCGAGCTGCCGGAGCCGGAAGCGGCAGTCTCGGATAGCGCTGCGGCCGCGGAGGTTCCGGAGGAGACCGCTGCTCCGGAGGCCCCCGAGGCAGCTCCGGCCGAGCACGAGACGGTGCACGGCGGGACCATCCCCGAGGGATACGCCGCCGCCGACGAGAACGCCTCGAAGTTCAAGGTGCGGCTGCAGAACTTCGAGGGCCCGTTCGACCTGCTGCTGCAGCTGATCTCGCAGCACCAGCTGGACGTCACCGAGGTCGCCCTGCACACGGTCACCGACGACTTCATCGCCTACACCCGCGCGCTCGGCCCGGACTGGAACCTCGACGAGACCACCGAATTCCTGGTGATCGCGGCGACCCTGCTCGACCTCAAGGCGGCGCGGCTGCTGCCCGCGGCCGAGGTCGAGAACGAAGACGACCTGGCCCTGCTGGAAGCCCGCGACGTGCTGTTCGCGCGGATGCTGCAGTACCGCGCGTACAAGCAGGTGGCCGCGCTGTTCGGCGAGCTGGAAGAGGGCGCGCTGCGGCGGTACCCGAGGTCGGTGGCGCTGGAAGAGCGGTACCTCGGGCTGCTGCCGGAGGTGATGCTGGGCGTCACGCCGGAGCGGTTCGCGGAGATCGCGGTCGCGGTGTTCCGGCCGAAACCGCCGCCGCAGGTGTCGATCGCGCACATCCACATGGGACGCGTGTCGGTGCGCGAGCACGCCGCGCTGCTCCGGCTGAAGCTCGCCGAGGCCGGGCAGGCGACGTTCAAGGAACTGACCTCGGACTGCGAGCACACGGTGGAGGTCGTGGCCCGGTTCCTCGCGCTGCTGGAGCTGTACCGCGAATCGTCGGTGCAGTTCGACCAGCTGGAGGCACTGGCGGAACTGCACGTCCGCTGGACCGGCGGCAGCGTGGCCGAGGCGTCCGCCGCCGCCGAGCACGACCGCGCGGCGGCCGAGGAGGAGGAATACGGGTGAGCACCGAAGACGACCGCGCGCCGGTCGGCCAGGCCGAGGAGTCCGAGGAAACGGAATCGGAAACCGCGCCGCAGCCGGAAAACGAGCCCGAGGCGGAGTCCGCCGACGCCGTCGAGCCGGAGCCCGAAGCCGAGCCGGAAACCGCTGAAGCCGCACCGGAAGCTGACGGCACCCCCGATGCCGCGCCGGAAGCCGAGCCAGCCGACGACGAAGGCTTGGTCTCCGTAGACAGCGGCCTGCCCAACGTAGAGAGCGACGAGGCGCTCGAAGCCGCCCTCGAAGCGCTCCTGCTCGTGGTGGATTCGCCGATCGCGGAGGATTCCCTCGCCGAAACGCTGCAGCAGCCGGTCGCCAGGGTGACCGTCGCGCTGCGCACGATGGCGCAGAAGTTCACCGAGCGCGCGAGCGGGATCGACCTGCGGCGCGTGGGCGAAGGGTGGCGGTTCTACACTAGGGACACCTACGCCCCGTTCGTGGAGAAGCTCCTGCTGGACGGCCAGCGGTCGAAGCTGACCAGGGCCGCGCTGGAGAGCCTCGCCGTGATCGCGTACCGGCAGCCGGTCACCCGGGCCCGGGTCGCCGCGGTGCGCGGGGTGAACGTGGACGGCGTGATCCGGACCCTGCTGGCGCGGGGGCTCATCGAGGAGATGGGCACCGACCCGGAGACCACGGGCACGCTGTACGTGACGACCGAGCTGTTCCTGGAGCGACTGGGGCTGTCGTCGCTGAACGACCTTCCCCCGATCGCTCCGCTGCTACCCGAAGTGGACACCATCGATGACATCTGACGAACACCCCGACGGCATCCGCCTGCAGAAGGTCCTGTCGCAGGCCGGCGTGGCGTCGCGCCGGGCGGCCGAGGACCTGATCGCGGCCGGCCGGGTGGAGGTGGACGGCGAGGTCGTCACCGAGCTGGGCCGCCGCGTGCACCCGGACGAGGCGGTGATCCACGTCGACGGCACGCGGGTCAACCTCCGCGACGACCTCGTGTACCTCGCGTTCAACAAGCCCAAGGGCGTGCACTCCACGATGTCGGACGACCGGGGCCGCCCGTGCGTCGGCGACTACCTGCGCGGCCGGTGGGAGGAGACCCCGGGCGTCGTGCACGTCGGGCGGCTCGACGAGAACACCGAGGGCCTGCTGCTGCTGACCAACGACGGCGACCTCGGGCACCGGCTGATGCACCCGTCCTACCGGGTGCTCAAGACCTACTTCGCGGAGGTCGAGGGCCTGGTGCCGCGCGGGCTGGGCAAGGAGCTGCGCGCGGGCTGGGAGCTGCCGGACGGGATCGTGAAGGTCGACCAGTTCCGGGTCAAGGACATGCACTCCGGGCGCAGCATGATCGAGCTGGTGATCCACGAGGGCCGCAAGCACATCGTGCGCAGGCTGATGGCGGCCACCGGGCACCCGGTCCGCAAGCTCGTGCGCACCGCGGTCGGCGACGTGCAGCTCGGCAACCAGCGCCAGGGCACGATCCGCAGGCTGAACCGCGGCGAGGTCGGCACGCTGTACCGCACCGTGGGACTCTGACCGGTTCCCCACTTTCGGCCCTGATGCCGGGCACCGGCGCCCCGGTTGAGTTGTCGGCACCCGACGACGACTCTGGAGGGCGACGGGAATGCGTGTGCTGACAGGGCTGTGCGCCGCCGCGGTGCTGGCCGCAGGAGTGGTGGTGCCGGCGGCCGCGACGGCCGCCCCGGCGAGAACCGCGAGCGAACCGCAGTACGACTACGCCGGGGCGATCCGGGAAACGGTGTGGGTGGACCTCGGCCGGGACGGCGACGGGGACGGCGTCCCGGACCGGGTCGCCGCGGACATCGTGCGGCCGAAGGAACCGGCCGAGGCGGGCAAGAAGATCCCGGTGATCATGGACGCCAGCCCGTACTACTCCTCGGTGGGGCGCGGCAACGAAACCCAGTTCAAGACCTACGACGCGCAGGGCCGCCCGGTCGGTTTCCCGCTGTTCTACGACAACTACTTCGTGCCGCGCGGGTACGCGACGGTGCTCGTGGACCTGGCGGGCACCAACCGGTCGACCGGGTGCGTCGACGTCGGCGGCAACTCGGACGTCCAGTCGGCGAAGAAGGTCGTCGACTGGCTGAACGGCCGCGCGACCGGCTACACCGCGAAAACCGGCGGCACGAAGATGTCGGCGGACTGGAGCGACGGCGGCGTCGGGATGATCGGCAAGTCCTACGACGGCACCATCGCCAACGGCGTCGCCTCGACCGGCGTCGAGGGGCTCAAGACCATCGTGCCGATCTCCGCGATCAGCTCCTGGTACGACTACTACCGCTCGGACGGCGCCTCGTTCGGCTTCAACCCGGACGGCCTCGCGCAGACCGTCGAGCGGCGCAACGGCGGCCAGGATTGTTCGGCGCAGAACCGGAAACTCGCCGAGGGCGCGACCGAGAACGGCGACTACGGTCCGCTGTGGGCGGAGCGCGACTACGTGGCGAACGCGAAGAACGTGCGCGCCAGCGTGTTCATCTCGCACGGTGTGAACGACCTGAACGTCATGCCGATCAACTACGGCCAATGGTGGGACGCGCTCGCCGCGAAGGGCGTGCAGCGCAAGATCTGGCTCGCGCAGACCGGTCACGTCGACCCGTTCGACTACCGGCGCACCGAGTGGGTCGACACCCTGCACCGGTGGTTCGACCACTACCTGATGGGCATCGACAACGGCATCGAGAAGGAACCGATGGCGACCGTCGAGCGGCAGCCGGACCAGTGGGCGAACGAAGCGACCTACCCGGCGCCGGGCACGCAGGCCACGGTCCTGCGTCCGCAGCCGGGCCGTACGCCAGGCGTCGGCACGCTCGGCACCGCCGGCAGCCGAGGCACCGCGTCGTTCACCGACAACCCGCAGGCGGGGGAGAACGAGTGGGCGGCGAATCCGTCGGCTACGTCGGCGAACCGCGTCCTCTACAGCACCGCTGCGCTCACCTCGCCGGTGCAGGTCTCGGGCACCTCGTCGATCACCGTGACGGCGACGCCGAGCACCTCGACCGCGCGGCTGTCGGCGATGCTGGTGGACTACGGCCCGGCGACGATCCGCAACTTCTCGGGCCCTGGCGAGGGAATCGTGACCGGCACGGACCGCACGTGCTGGGGTTCGAGCACGGATGGCGACAGCGCTTGCTACAAGGTGACCAGCGCGGACACCAAGAAGGTGGACTACACGATCATCAGCCGCGGCTGGGCGGACCTGGCGAACTACCAGTCCCTGAGCCGGGAAGCGAAGCTGACGCCGGGCAAGGCGTACACGATGACGTTCCGGCTCGCGAGCACGGACCACGTCGTCCCGGCCGGGCACCGGCTGGCGCTGGTGATCGGCGGGACGGACAACGGTTTCGTCACCGCGCCCGCGAATCCGCCGAAGCTGACCATCGATCTGGCCAAGACCTCGGCCCGGGTTCCGCTGGTCGGTGCGGTTCCGGCGCGCCCGTGGACCGAGGCCACCTCGGCGGGTCCGCTGGCGCACGTTCCGGCTGCCGCGCACTTCGACCTGCGCTGACAAAGTCCGTGAAGGGCTCCTTGAGGGAATCTGATTCCCTCAAGGAGCCCTTCACGGACCATCCGCCCAGTTACGACGTCAGCTGGCGGTGACGGTTTCTTTCGCGGCTGCCTTGCGCTGCAAGGCTTTCGCGATCGGCTCGACCACTCGCGCCGCGGTCGGGCCGAGGATCGCCATCAGCAGCACATAAGCCGTAGCGAGCGCGGCTAGTTCGCCGTCCACTGCGCCAGCAGTGACCGCTAGCCCGGCGATGACGATCGAGAACTCGCCCCGCGCAACCAAAGCCGCTCCGGCACGGGCCCGGCCCAAGCGGCCGATCTTCTGCCTTCGCGCGGCCCACCATCCGGTGGCCACCTTCGTCAGCGTCGTCACCACCGCGAGCACCGCGGCCCAGCCGAGCACCGGCGGGATCGACGCCGGATTGGTGTTCAGTCCGAACACCACGAAGAACATCGCCGCGAACAGGTCCCGCAGCGGCTCCAGTAACCGGGTCGCGTTGTGCGCGGTCGACCCGGACACCGCGATGCCCAACAGGAACGCGCCCACCGCCGCGGACACCTGCAGCGCCGACGCGATCCCGGCCACCAGCAGCGCCGCGCCGAGGATCTTGAGCAGGAAAACTTCCCGGTCGTCGCTGTCCACCAGCGCCGAGACGTAGCGGCCGAACTTGAGCGCGATCACCAGCACCACGGTGATCACCAGCAGCGAGATGCCGACCGCCTCGAGCCCGCCGAGCAGGCTGACGCCGCCGAGGATCGCGGTGAGGATCGGCAGGTACAGCGCCATCACGAGGTCCTCGAACACGAGGATCGACAGCACCACCGGCGTTTCCCGGTTGCCGAGCCGGCCGAGGTCGCCGAGGACCTTCGCGATGATGCCGGACGACGAGATGTACGTGACGCCCGCCATAACGAACGCGCCGATCGGGCCCCAGCCCAGGATCAGCGCGACCGCCGCGCCGGGGGCGGCGTTGAGCACGATGTCCACCAGCCCGGCGGTCCAGGACCGCCGCATGCCGGTGAACAGTTCGGCCGCGGAGTACTCCAGGCCGAGCAGCAGAAGCAGCAGCACCACGCCGATTTCGCTGGCGAGGTGGGCGAAATCGCCGATGTCGGCGAGCGGGATCAGGCCGCCGGAGCCGAAGCACAGGCCGCCGAGGAGGTACAGGGGGATGGGGGAGAGGCCGATCCGGCCGGCGAGCCTGCCGAGCGCGCCGAGCACGAAGAAGACCGCGCCGAGTTCGACCAGGGAGAGTGCGGTGTGATCCATCAGCCGTGCTTGAGGATCTTGGCGGCGGCTTCCAGGCCCTCGGACGTGCCGACCACGACGAGCAGGTCGCCCGCGGTGAAGAGGAAGTCCGGCGTCGGCGACGGGTGCACCTGGCCCGCCCGCATCACCGCGACGATCGAGACGCTGGTGCGCGTGCGCATCGCGGTGTCGCCGAGCGAACGGCCGTCGAACGGGCTGTCCGCGGTGATCGGCAGCTGCTTCGTGTTGATGCCCGGCAGTTCGCGGTGCTCCTCGTTCAGCTGCGCCACCAGCTGCGGCGCACCGAGCAGGTTCGAGAGGGCGCCGGCCTCGTCCGCGGTCAGCGGCAGCGACGCGAGGCAGGCGTCCGGATCGTCTGATTTGGAGACGATCAGCTCGATCTTGCCGTCCCGCTGGGTGACGACGCCGATGCGGCGTCCCGCGCGGGTGGCGAAGTCCTTGCGGACACCGATTCCGGGAAGAGGGGTGACTTCGACGTTCACGTCAGCCACGGTAACTCATTGTCCGATTCGCGGAGTTCAGCCCAGCAGGAACAGCACCGCTGTCACGGCCATCAACGCGGCGGTCGCGCCGTGCACTCCGTAGGCCATCCCCTTTTTGCCCTTGTGCCGCAGGATGATCAGCATGTCGCAGACCGGCATGACGGTCGCGGCCAGCAGCAGCCAGCCGACCAGCTGCGGGCTGCCCGCCAGCATCGCCACGCCGAGCATCAGCCCGGTGCCGAGGTCGCGGTCGCCTTTGATCTCGAAGAACGCCGTCGAGCCGGTCGGGATCTCCCGCAGGCCGAACGTCGCGGCGGTCTTCGCCGGAGCGAACAGGTAGGTGAAGCCGACGTAGATGATCCCGAGGACGGGGATGGCGGCGAGGATGTAGGCGGTGATCAGCATGGGGGATTCTCCAGGGAGTTAGCATTGCTAGGAACAAGTGCAACGCTAACTTAGCGACGCTAGATTGTCTAGCGTCGACTGAAAACGCGCCGCGGACACCGCCTGAGGTGCCGGGACCGGCTACGGGCAGAATGAACCGGACCGGGAGTGCGGGACGAACGTGAGGAGAACATCGGTGACGGGAGCCCTACGTGGGGTGGTCGCGCTGGACGGCCCGTCGGGAACCGGCAAGACCACGGTCGCGCGCAAGCTCGCCCGGCGGCTGAGCGCCCGCTACCTCGACACCGGAGCGATGTACCGCGTCGTCACGCTGGCTGTGCTGCGGGCCGGGATCGACCTCGCCGACGAACACGCGATCGGCGCGCTCGCGCACGACGTCGACTTCGCGCTCGGCACCGACCCGGAGCGGCCGGACGTGCGCCTGCACGGCGAGGACGTGGCGGCCGAGATCCGCGGTCCCGAGGTGACCGGCGCGGTGTCGCCGGTGTCGGCGGTGCCGCAGGTGCGCGAGGTGCTCGTCGCCCGCCAGCGCCGGATCATCGCCGACGCGATCGAGGACGACGGCGGGATCGTCGTCGAGGGCCGGGACATCGGCACCACGGTCGCGCCGGACTCGCCGCTCAAGATCTACCTGACCGCCTCGGCCGAGGTCCGCGCCGCGCGGCGGAACACCCAGGACTCCGCGGCTGGCCGCGCTTCCAGCGTCGAGTCCGCCCGCGAATCGGTGGAGCGCCGCGACCGGATCGACTCCACCCGCGCCGCCTCGCCGCTGCGCGCGGCCGGAGACGCGGTCCAGGTGGACACCTCCGAGCTGACTATCGACCAGGTGATCGTCGCGCTGGCCGAACTCGCCCGCGGCCGGGGCCTGCTGGGCGACTGCCCGGCCGAACCGGCCGCGGCCGAGGCCGGGGTCAGCCGGTGAGCGGCGCCCTCCCCGAGGGGGCGAACGGCCTCCTGCTCGACATCGGGCGCACGGCGGGCCGGTATTATCTGCGTCCGGCCTTCCGGATCCGGGTGCACGGCCGCGACCGGACGCCCGCGGACGGCCCGCTCGTGGTGATCGCGAACCACAGCTCGAACGCCGATCCGCAGCTGGTGATCGGAATGCTTCCGCGGCGCAGCGCGTTCTTGGCCAAGGCCGAGCTGTTCACCGGGATCGGAGGCTGGTTCCTGCGGGCGATCGGCCAGATCCCGGTCCGCCGGGGCGAGATCGACAGGACGCCGCTGACCACGGCGGTCGGGGTGCTCAAGGCGGGCGGGGCGGTCGGGATCTTCCCGGAGGGCACTCGCGGCGAGGGCGACGTCGGGGCCGCCGAGCGCGGCGCGGCGTGGCTCGTGCGCGCTTCGGGAGCCACTGTGCTGCCGATCGCGATCCGCGGGACGCGCAAGCCGGCCGACGGCAAGCGTCGCTGGCGCCCGCGCGTGGACGTCCTCTTCGGGGAGCCGTTCGCGATGAAGGTCGGTCCGGGCCGCAAGGGCCTGGACCAGGGCACCGAAGAGCTCCGCGCGCAGCTCGCGGCGCTCGTGCAGGCTTTGGACGACTGGCGCGGCGAACACGGGTTCGCCACGCCGTAGGTGAAGTTGGGAAACGATGACAGGGTTTGACGCCGCCGACAGCGCGGTGGACGGTCTCGGCGAAGTCGACGGAAGCTGGTCGGACGAGTCCGAGTTCGCCGCGCTCGACGCGCAGATCGAGGCCGAGGAAGCCGACGGCCGGGCGGCCGCCGCGCAGCCGGTGCTCGCCGTGGTCGGCAGGCCGAACGTGGGCAAGTCCACGCTGGTCAACCGCATCCTCGGCCGCCGGGAAGCGGTGGTGCAGGACGTGCCGGGCGTGACGCGCGACCGCGTCGCCTACGACGCGTTCTGGGCCGGGCGGCGGTTCACGCTCGTCGACACCGGCGGCTGGGAGCCCGACGCCACCGGCCTGCAGGCCTCGGTCGCGACGCAGGCCGAGATGGCCATGCAGACCGCGGACGCGGTGCTGCTGGTGGTCGACGCGACGGTCGGGGCCACCGCCACCGACGAGGCTGTCGCGCGCGTGCTGCGCCGCTCGAAGAAGCCGGTGCTGCTGGCCGCGAACAAGGTGGACGACGACCGGCTGCTGGCCGACACCGCGTCGCTGTGGTCGCTGGGCCTCGGCGAGCCGTACCCGGTCAGCGCGCTGCACGGGCGCAGCTCGGGAGACCTGCTCGACGCCATCATGGCCGCGCTGCCCGAGGCGCCGCGCGAAGCGGGCACGGTGACCGCCGGGCCGCGCCGCGTCGCGCTGGTCGGGAAGCCGAACGTCGGCAAGTCCAGCCTGCTCAACCGGATTTCCGGCGAGCAGCGCTCGGTGGTCGACTCGGTCGCGGGCACCACGGTCGACCCGGTCGACTCGCTGGTCGAGCTGGACGGCGAGGTCTGGCGGTTCGTGGACACCGCGGGCCTGCGCAAACGCGTCAACTTCGCCGACGGCGCGGAGTACTATGCCTCGCTGCGCACCAAGACCGCGATCGACGCGGCCGAGGTCGCGCTCGTGCTGCTGGACGCCTCCGAACCGCTGACCGAACAGGACCTGCGGGTGCTGACGATGGTGGTCGAGGCGGGCCGCGCGTGCGTGCTCGTGTTCAACAAGTGGGACCTGGTCGACGAGGACCGCCGGTACGCGATGGTGCGCGAGCTGGACCGCGGCCTCGTGCGGGTGCCGTGGGCGGAGAAGGTCAACGTCTCCGCGCTCACCGGGCGCGCGGTGCGCAAGCTCGCGCCCGCCCTGCGCACGGCGCTGTCGTCGTGGGACCAGCGCGTCTCGACCGGTCAGCTCAACGGCTGGCTGTCCGACCTCGTCGCGGCCACGCCGCCGCCGGTGCGCGGCGGCAAGCAGCCGAAGGTGCTGTTCGCGACGCAAGCGGGCATCCGTCCGCCGACGCTGGTGCTGTTCACCACCGGGTTCCTCGAGGCCGGGTACCGCCGGTTCATCGAGCGGAAATTCCGCGAGCAGTTCGGCTTCGCGGGAAGTCCCGTCCGGGTGAATGTGCGCGTCCGCGAAAAGAAGCAGAAGCCGAAGGCGGGCGGAAAAGCGGCCCGCAACCGCTGATTTCTTTCCCGGCAAGGGAATTCCCGGCGAATTCGATTCCCGGGGATTCCCTTGCCGGACCTGCGCTTGGTGACGTCCGACACGCGGCCGTTACCCTGACGCGACCTGGGCTTGATTGCCGCGTAAGGTGGACGGTCGCTACGGGCGCCTCATTCGGACGGCAAGCCCGAATGACGCTCGCGAAAGGTGAGTGATGGGCTTGCGCGCCCAGAGTTCGACCCTGTCCCGTTCGTTCCGGAATACCGGAACGCGCCCGGCCGCCGAGGTGGCCCGGTGACGCTGACCGCCGATTCCGGCAGCACCGAAGCCCTGACTCTCGCCGTCGAGGCCGCGCTCTCGCCCGCTCTGTTCGAGACCGCCGCCCCGGCCGCCGAGCGCACCCTCCTGGACATCCTCACCGCCACCGCGGAGAAGCACCCGAACGCCGCCGCGCTCGACGACGGCACCGGCCCGCTGAGCTACCGCCGGCTGACGGAAGAGATCGACGCGTACGCCCGCAAGCTGCGGGAACACGGCGTCGGCCTGGGCGACCGCGTCGGCATCCGGATCTCGTCCGGCACCGCCGAGCTGTACGTCGCGATCCTGGCGACCCTGTCGGTCGGCGCGGCCTACGTGCCGGTCGACGCGGACGACCCCGACGAGCGCGCTGAGCTGGTGTTCGGCGAGGCCGGCGTCGCGGCGATCGCCACCGACGGCGAGATCACCGCTGCCGGGACCCCGAGCGGCGCCACCGGCCAGCCCGGTCCGGCCGACGACGCGTGGATCATCTTCACCTCCGGCTCCACCGGCAAGCCGAAGGGCGTCGCGGTCACGCACGCCTCGGCGGCGGCCTTCGTGGACGCCGAAGCGCAGCTTTTCCTGACCGACGAGCCGATCGGCCCCGGCGACCGGGTGCTGGCCGGGCTGAGCGTCGCGTTCGACGCCTCCTGCGAAGAGATGTGGCTGGCCTGGCGGCACGGCGCCTGCCTGGTGCCCGCGCCGCGCGCGCTGGTGCGCACCGGTGTCGACCTGGGCCCGTGGCTCGTCGCGCAGGGCATCACTGTCGTGTCGACGGTCCCGACGCTGGCCGCGCTGTGGCCGGCGGACGCGCTGGAAGACGTCCGCCTGCTCATCTTCGGCGGCGAAGCCTGCCCGCCGGAGCTGGCCGAGCGCGTGGCCGTTGAAGGCCGCGAAGTGTGGAACACCTACGGCCCCACCGAGGCGACCGTCGTCGCCTGCGCCGCGCAGATGACCGGCGAGGGCCCGGTGCGGATCGGGCTGCCGCTGGTCGGCTGGCAGCTCGTCGTGGTGAACGAAGAGGGCGAGCCGGTCGCCATGGGCGAGACCGGCGAGCTGGTCATCGGCGGCGCCGGGCTGGCCCGCTACCTCGACGCGGAGAAGGACGCGCAGAAGTTCGCGCCGCTGCCGTCGATGGGCTGGGAGCGCGCCTACCGCAGCGGCGACATGGTCCGCGCGGAGCCGGAAGGCCTGCTGTTCCTCGGCAGGCTCGACGAGCAGATCAAGCTCGGCGGCCGCCGGATCGAGCTGGGCGAGGTCGACGCGGCGCTGCAGGCGCTGCCCGGCGTGCGCGGCGCGGCCGCGGCCGTGCGCCGCACCAAGGCGGGCAACCAGGTTCTGGTCGGCTACATCGTCCCCGAGGACGGCGAAACCCTCGACACCGACGACGCCGCCACCCGGCTGCGCGCGCAGCTGCCCGCCGCGCTGGTGCCGCTGCTCGCGACGATCGAGGACCTGCCGACCCGCACGTCCGGCAAGGTCGACCGCAACGCGCTGCCGTGGCCGCTGTCCACTGTGGACGCGAGCGCGGCCGGGCTTTCGCCGACCGAGGCGTGGCTCGCCGAAGGCTGGAGCGAAATCCTCGGCGTGTCGGTGAGCAACGCCAACGCCGATTTCTTCACCAACGGCGGCGGCAGCCTCACCGCGGCGCAGCTGATCGCGCGCATCCGCACCCGCCACCCCGAGGTGTCGGTCAGCGACATCTACCAGAACCCGAAGCTCGGCGCGCTGGCCGCGAAGCTGGACGCGCTGAGCGGCGAGGAGACCGAGCGCCGCGAGATCGCGCCGACGCCGCGCCGTGCCGGGCTCGTGCAGTCGCTGCTGATGGTCCCGCTGATGGGCCTCGTCGGGCTGCGCTGGACCACGCTCGCCGCCGCCTGCTCGAACGTGCTGGCGCTGCTGGGCGTTTCCTGGGCGCCGACGCTGAACTGGGCGTGGCTGGTGCTCGCCTGGCTCGTGCTGTTCACCCCGGCGGGCCGGATCGCCATCGCCGCGGGCGGCGCGCGCGTGCTGCTGTCCGGGGTGCGCCCCGGCACGTATCCGCGCGGCGGCAGTGTCCACTTGCGACTGTGGACGGCCGAGAAGCTGGCTGAGTTCAGCGGCGCGGACAGCGTCGCGGGTGCGTCGTGGATGACGACGTACGCGAAGGCGCTCGGCGCGCGCATCGGCAAGGACGTCGACCTGCACTCGCCGCCGCCGGTCACCGGTTTCCTCAAGCTGGGCCGCGGCGCGGCGGTGGAGCCCGAGGTCGACCTGTCCGGCCACTGGGTCGACGGCGACGTCGTGCACATCGGCAAGATGCGGATCGGGGCCGAGGCCCGGGTCGGCGCGCGCAGTACGCTGTTCCCCGGCGCCCGGATCGGCAAGGGCGCGGAGATCGCCGCCGGTTCGACCGTGCGCGGCGCGGTTCCGGCCGGCCAGCGCTGGGCCGGTTCGCCCGCCGTGCGCTCGGACGTCAAGGACGCGCTGAAGTGGCCGTCGAGCCGTCCGCCGCGCTCGCGGTTCTGGGCCTCGGTGTATGGCGCGACCTCGGTGTTCCTCGGGCTGCTGCCCGGGATCGCAGCGCTTCCCGGTGTCGCGGTGATCGGGTATGCGGTCGCCGGCACCTCAAGCTTGAGCGCCGCGCTGGGCCAGGCGTTGCTGTTCGTGCCGGTCGCGACGATCGCGTACTTCCTGACGTACGCGCTGCTCGTGCTGGCCGGTGTCCGCGCGCTGGGCGTCGGCATGGTCGAGGGCTACCACCCGGTGCACGGCCGCGTCGCGTGGCAGGTCTGGGCCACCGAGCGGCTGATGGGGATGGCCCGCGAAGGCCTGTTCCCGTTGTACGCCAGCCTGTTCACGCCGGTGTGGCTGCGGCTGCTCGGCGCGAAGGTCGGCCGCAACGTCGAGGCGTCCACCGTCCTCGCGCTGCCGAAGATGACCAAAGTGGACAGTGGCGCGTTCCTGGCCGACGACACCATGGTCGCCACCTACGAACTGGGCCACGGCTGGCTGCACGCCGCCCCGGCGCGGATCGGCAAGCAGGCGTTCCTCGGCAACTCGGGGATGACCGCGCCGGGCCGTTCGGTGCCGAAGCGCGGGCTGGTCGGGGTGCTGTCCTCGACGCCGGCGAAGGCGAAGAAGGGCTCGTCGTACCTGGGCATGCCGCCGCTGCCGGTGCGCCGCGCGGTGGAGGAGAGCGACACCAGCCGCACCTACACGCCGCCGCTGCACCTCAAGGCGGCGCGGGCGCTGGTCGAGCTGTGCCGGATCCTGCCGGTGATGTGCGCGGTCGCGCTGACCGTCGGCGTCGCGTTCGCGCTGCTGGCGCTCGCGGCCTGGGGCGGTTTCTGGGCCGCCGCGCTGCTGGCCGGGCCGGTGCTGCTGGCCGCCGGGATCGTCGCGGCGCTCACCGCGACCGCGGCGAAGTGGCTGCTGGTGGGCAAGTTCCGCGAGATCGACCATCCGCTGTGGAGTTCGTTCGTGTGGCGCAACGAGCTGGCCGACACGTTCGTCGAGGCGCTCGCGGTGCCGTGGCTGATCGGGTCGCTCGGTGGCACGCCGCTGCTGCCCGCATGGCTGCGCACGATGGGCGTCAAGATCGGCCGCGGCGTGTGGCTCGACACCTACTGGCTGCCCGAGTCCGACCTGGTCTCCCTCGGCGACGGCGCGACGATCAACCGCGGCTGCGTGGTGCAGACGCACCTGTTCCACGACCGGATCATGACCATGTCGCGGGTGACGCTCGAAGAGGGCGCGACGCTCGGCCCGCACGGGATCGTGCTGCCGGGCGCGAGCATCGGCGCGCGCACCACGGTGGGCCCGGGCTCGCTCGTGACGCGCGGCGACGCGGTGCCCGCCGACAGCCGCTGGCTCGGCAATCCGATCTCGGCCTGGCGGCGGTGAGGGCGGAAGCGTTGCGGACCCCGTCCCGGCGCCTCATCCTGGAAAAGATCAGGGCGGCGGGCGAAAGCGGGTTTCGGTGCGGGTGAACGGGAAAACGGCCGCGCCCGGAGCGGAGACCTCGGGCGACGGGTACCTCCCCGCGCACGGGAACGGCGGCTACCGGGTCCGGCACTACGACCTCGATCTCGACTACCGCATTGGTCCGAACAGGTTGTCCGCCACGGCGGTGCTCACCTGTGAAGCCACCCAGGCGCTTTCGCGGCTGACGCTCGACTTCGGCGAGTTCCGGGTGTCGCGCGTGCTGGTTGAGGGCAAACCGGCGAAGTACGTGCGGCGCGGGCTGAAGCTGCAGGTCAAACCGGCGCGGTCGATCCCGGCCGGGACCGAGTTCGAGGTGGAGATCCGCTACGCGGGCAACCCGAAGCCGGTCGGCAGCCGGTGGGGCGACATCGGCTGGGACGAGCTGACCGACGGCGCGCTGGTGGCGAGCCAGCCGGTGGGCGCGCCGTCGTGGTTCCCGTGCAACGACCATCCGGCGGACAAGGCCAGCTACCGGATCGCGGTTGCCACGTCGTCGCCGTATCTTGTTGCGGCGACGGGGAATCTCGTGTCGCGCTACCAGTCGGCGAGCACCACGAAGTGGGTGTTCGAACGGCCGGAGCCGACCTCGACGTACCTGATGAGCGTCCAGATCGGCCGCTACGAAGACCTCGAATTGTCCGACGGCGCCTGGGTTCCGGAGCTGACCGCAGACCGCTCGGGCGGCGTCGTGCAGCGCGCCGCGGTGCCGCCGAGGCTGCGGCGGGCGTTCGCGCGCGACTTCGGCCGCCAGGGCCGGATGATGGACGCGCTGGAGGACTGGTTCGGGCCGTATCCGTTCGGCGAATACGTGGTGGTCGTGACCGACGACGACCTCGACGACCCGATCGAGGCGCAGGGAATGGCGATCTTCGGGGCCAACCATGTGGACGGCAAGCGCACCCACGAGCGGCTCGTGGTGCACGAACTCGCGCACCAGTGGTTCGGCAACAGCCTGACTGTCGCGGACTGGCAACACATTTGGCTCAACGAGGGCTTCGCGACCTACACCGAGTGGCTGTGGTCGGAACGGTCCGGCGGCGAATCGGCGGAGGCATTGGCCCGGGCGTGGTACGCGCGGGTGCGGGCGAAGCCGGCGGACGTGACGATCGGTGATCCCGGTGTGGCGCGGATGTTCGACGAGCGGGTGTACAAGCGCGGCGGGCTGACGCTGCACGCGCTGCGCGGGGAAATCGGCGATCCGGCGTTTTTCGCGCTGGTGAAGGCATGGGCGGTGGAGAACCGGCATGCCGCGGTGACGACGGAGGAGTTCGTCTCGCTGGCGGAGTCTTATGCGGGGCGGTCGTTGCGGGAGTTTTTCGCTGCTTGGCTGGAGCGGGTGGAGCTGCCGCCGCTCTGAGACCGCGCGTAGCTTTCGACGAGCGGGACAACGCCGTCGACGGCTTCCATGCGCTCGCACTCCTGCCGGACGGCTTCGGACGCGGCCCGGCGCGCGGGATCGTGCAACGCCTGCCGCGCCGCGGCGGCAACCTGATCGGCGTTGATGTCGTCCCCGCTGAGCGGGATTGTCAGCCCGGCCGCCGCCGCGCTCGCGGCGTTGAGGGGATGTTCCGCGCCGAGGACGAGGGACACCATCGGCACGCCCCGGTAGATCGCGCCGAGCATTGTGCCCAGACCGGCGTGGCTCACCACGAGCGACGCTTTGGCCAACGCGTACGCCTGCGGTACGAAACGTTCGACGCGCATCGTGGGCGGGACCGGGCCGACCGTGTCCGGGTCAACGGTGTTTCCGACCGTCAGCAGGACATCCGCGTCGAGCCCGGCTAGCCCGTCGATCACCGCCTGCCGCGGTTTGCGGCTGCGGTTGAAGACAGTCCCGAGCGTCGCGTAGACGAGCGGACGGTCGCGGCCGAGCGCGTCCAGCCACGCCGGACCCGGCCCGTCCGGCTGATTGGCCAACGGCAGGCGGAAGTGCCGCAGAGTCGTGTCCTTCTCGGCTCCGGCGAACCACGACGGGGGCAGTCCGGTAAGCGTCAGCTGCTGCTTCCACACTGTCTCGGCGTCGTCGAGTTCGAGGCCGAAGGTCTTCGCCGCCGTCCGGTAGCGGTCGAGCGTCCGCGGCCAGTCGATCACCGTTCCCCAGCTTCGCGCGTCGGCAGGAAGGGCCGACCACGACGCGCAAATCACCGGAATGCCCGCGACCTGGCCGGCGAGCGTGGCCCCGTTCTCCGCGAACTCGCGGATCAGCACGTCCGGCCGCCATGTCTCGAACGACGCCAGCAGATCGCGGGCCGCGGCCGGATTCCAGCGCGTCCAGCTGATTTCGTTCGCGTACTCCAAACCTTGACCCCGGCGGGCGAACTCGACGAATTCGGGGAAGGTCGCATCCACCTTCTCCCAGGTGAAGTTCTCGCCGACAGCGGTGAAGCCGAACCCGGCGGCCTTGACCGCACCGGCGAACGCGGCGCTGCTCGCGACCCGCACCTCGTGCCCGGCCCGGCGGAACGCCGCGGCGTAGGGGACCATCGGATCGAAATGCCCGTGCCCGGGCTGGGTCGTGAGCAGAACGCGCATCGAGCCCCTCCGATCGGCGGTGCCTCCAGCGTATCGCGGGCGTTGATCTCCACGGGTCCGAACAGCAGGCCCGTTCCTGATTTCCCACCCGGTTGTCGAATCCGGTGTCGCGCGATCGACGCATGGGCAAGAGGGATGCCCACGCGAAGGAGACACCGGAATGAGGACACTGCACATCGGACTGCGGGTGACCGATCTCCCTCGGTCGCTGGAGTTCTACGCGGCGATCGGCTACGAGGTGGTCGGCACGGTGCCCGAGACGCCGATCGGGCAGCTGACCATGCTCAAGCTTCCCGGCGACGAGTTCGTCGCCGTCGAGCTGGTGCACGACGGCGATCCGGTCGAACACGGCACCGACGTGAGCCACCTTGTCGTGCGGGTCGAGTCGATGGCCGACACGCTCGACGTGCTGGCCGGCCGCCTGATCGAGCCGGTCGGCCCGGTGCGGGACCACGGCCGGGGCATGAAGACGGCGTTCGTCGCCGACCCGGACGGCCGCCCGATCGAACTCGTCCAATGGCCAGCAGGCCACCCCGACGGCATGACCGCCGCCGACTGCCCGGAGAAAGGGGCGGGAGAATGAGCAGGACGCCGCTGCGGCTGTACATGTCCATGTCGGTCGACGGGTACATCGCCGGGCCGGACGACCGGCCGGGCCAGGAACTCGGCCGCGACGGCGGGCGGCTGTTCGACTGGCTCGACGACCGGATGTCCGAGGGGGTCAACGGGCAGGTGTACGCGGAGGCCTCGGCGACCGGTGCGGTGGTGTCCGGACGCCGCACGTTCGAGCTGGCCAAGCGATGGCACGGCGACCACCACGACGGCGTCCCGATCCATGTGCTCACCCACCGCGCCGACCCGGCCGACGAGCCGCCGGGCAGCGCGAAGTTCTACACCGATGTGGACGCGTGTGCCGACGAGGCCAGGGACAAGGCAGGGAACCGGGCCGTGCTGGTCCACGGCGCGGGTGCGGCACAGGCTCTGCTGGCCGCGGGACAACTCGACGAGCTGGAATTGCACCTCGTCCCGGTGCTGCTGGGCGGGGGACGGCGGCTGTTCGAGCCGACCGGGCTCGACCGCGTCGAACTGGAGCCCGTGCGGCGGCTCGAAGGCCGCGGTGTGACACATCTGCGGTACCGCGTAGTCCATCGTGCCCGGTGATCCGGACTCCGCGGCACTGGTCGCGACCATCGGCGAGACGCTGCCTGGCCAGCCACAGGCCGGGCAGCGCCTGACCGTTGGGCACAAGGCGAAACTGGCCCATGCGTACCGCGGAGATGCGGCGTCGACGGTGCTGAAGTTTTCACGTAGCTGAACGCGCACCAGTCGGATCCCAGTCATCGGATGTCTGTGCGGCTTTCCGGGTGAACAACCCTGGCTTTCGCCTGCTCTGTCTGGATATATTCCGCTCACCCCGCGCCAGCGAGGGCGAAACGTAATATGAATCCGGAGGACGTCATGGTCGGGGTGTCGCGGCGGACGGTGCTTCGATCCGTGTCCATCGCCGCCGGAGCGGCGGCCTTCGGCGGGCTGTGGGCGCAGGGTGCGCCACCCGGGTTGGCCGCGCAGCGCAGCAATCCGCATCGGGACGTCGCCATGGATGCCCGGATGCGCTGGCGGCGGTTGCCGAAGAACTGGCAGGAAGCGCCGTTCCTGGCCAACGGTTACCTCGGCGTGCAGGCCTACGCCGGGCAAACGCCGCAGGTGCTGAAGTTCATGCTCAGCCACACCCAGGTCCAGGACCAGCGCAACCAATGGGAAGCGGGTATCGGGCTGTCGCGGCTGCCGATCGGCGCGGTCACGCTCACCTTCGCCGGAGCGATCACCGGCGTCGACTGGACGCTTGACCTGTACAACGCCGAACTCGGCGGCACCATCACCACCACGCGCGGGCAGGTCGCGTTTTCCGCGGTGGTGCACAACGATCTTGGCGTGCTGCTCGTCTCGCTCGATCCGAGCGCGGGCGAATCCGGGGCGACCTGGGGTTTCGCACCGCTGGTGTCGGCGACCACCCGCACGGTGCGCAAGCCGCCGGAGTACACCGCGAACCCCGAACCCGAGCGGGCCAACGGGTATTGTGCGCAGCCCCTGACCGCCGGCGGCGGGTATACGACGGCGTGGCGGGAGAAGCGAGTCGGCACGAAGCGGTTGTTCGCGGCGACGGTCGCGTATTCCTTCCCGCGTTCCACCCACACCCGCGACGCCGTGTCGCTGGTCGGGCGGACGCTCGCGACGGACCCGGATCTGCTGCTCGCCTGGCATCGCCGCTGGTGGAACAGCTTCCATCAGCGCAGTTTCGTGTCCGTGCCGGACAAGCAGGTCCAGCGGTTCTACTGGATCCAGCTCTACAAGATCGCCTCGGCGACCCGCAAGGACGGCCCGGTCACCGCCGAATGGGGGCCGTGGTTCCCGGAGGTCGGCAACAGTTGGACGGCGGTGTGGTGGAATCTCAACGTCCAGGTCACCTATCCGATCGTGAACAGCACCAACCACCCCGAACTGGACGCGGTCACCGAGACGTTCCGCCGCGATCACGCGAATCTGGAGGTGTCCGTACCGCCGGCCTATCGGGACGGAGACACGTACGCGCTTTCGCATCCGGGGGACTGGCGGCTGCGGCCGGGCGGCGTCCGGACGGTCGGGGTTCCGGGGACGACGTCCAAAACGGACCAGACCGGGAACCTGTTGTGGGGCTTGCACAATGTCTGGCTCGCCTACCGGCATCACCTCGACCAGTCGGTGCTGCGCGACGTGCTGTACCCGACGCTCGCGAAGGCGCTCAACTTCTACCGGCACTTCCTGTTCACCGGACCCGACGGGCTCCTGCACCTGCCGCTCACGCGATCGCCGGAGTACGCCGACGCGTCCGACTGCACCTATGACCTGTCGTTGATCCGCTGGGCCGCGACGACACTGGTCGACTCCGCGCGGATTCTGCGGCTGAACGACTCTCGGGTGCCGATGTGGCAGGAGATCGCGACGAAACTCGTTCCGTACCACGAGGATCCGGCCGACGGGGTGCTGATCGGCGACGGTGTCCGGCTCGCTGATTCGCACCGGCACTTCTCGCATCTGCTCTGGCTGTACCCGCTGCGGGAACGGAACTGGGAGCGTCCCGCCGACCGGGACATCATGACGCGCACCTTCCGGCATTGGTCGGCGGACCAATCGGCCTGGCACGGCTACAGCTACGCGGCCGCGTCGTCGATGAACTCGGTGATGGACCAGCCCGAGGAAGCGTTGCGGTACCTGAAGTTTTTCCTCGACCGGAACATCGTCGCGGACACCGAACTGACCGCGAACACGATGTACCGGGAGGGCTCGAACTTCGCGATCGAAAGCCCGATCACCGCCGCACAGTCCGTTGTGGACATGGTGCTGCAGGGTTCCGGGGGAGTGGTGAAGGCGTTCCCGTCGGTGTCGGCGAAGTGGCCGGACGCGTCGATCGCCGGGCTGCGCACCGAGGGCGCGTTCCTGGTGGACGCGTCGCGGCGGCGGGGAGCGACGGAGTTTGTGCGGGTGCGCAGCGAAGCGGGTGCTCCGTTGGTGCTGGACCACGGTATCGACGGCGAGATTGACGTGCGTGATCAGTGGGGGCGGCGGTTGTCGTGGCGGGCAGTGGGGCCAAGACGGATCACGGTGGAGTTGCGGCGGGGCGGCACGCTCACTGTCACCCCGCGCGGTGCCCGGCCGGACTTCGGGCCGCGTGACGTTCCTTCGCTGGGCGCTGTTCCGGCCTGGGGTTTGCCTGACTAGAAACGAGGAGGTTGGCGGACATGGACATCTCGCGCCGGACAGTGCTCGGCGGAGCCCTCGCGGGGATCGCCGCCGGAGCGGTCGGGCTGTCCCCGGCCAGTTCGGCGGAGATGAGCGGCGACAGCGTCGACTGGGCGGGTTTCCTGGCGACCGCTGACCTTCGCTGGCGGCGGATGCCGAAGACCTGGTACGAAGGACCGTTTCTGGGCAACGGTTTCCTCGGCTCCGGCATCTACGCCGAACCCGGTCGCAACGCGGTCCGCTTCAACGTCCAGCACAGCCAGGTGCAGGACCATCGGCCGCAGTTCGGGTCGCTGTTCGGCCTGGCGCGGCTGCCGATCGGGTACTTCACCCTCGAACCGGTCGGCGCGATCACCGGTCTCGACTGGCGGCTCGACGTCTGGAACGCCGAACTGACCGGCACCATCACGACCGCGGCGGGCAGCCTGGAGCTGCGCGCGATCGTCCACACCGGACAGTCGCTGCTGGCAGTGGAGGTGCGGCCGTCGGAGGGCGAACGCGGGTTCCAGTGGGTGTTCCATCCGGCGAAGGCGATCAGCCCGCGAGCTGATCCGGTGTGGAAGAAGCCGCCGCCAGACGGATACGCGGAGAATCCGCCGGTCCAGTTGCAGCAGGCGGGCGACGCGCGTCTTGCGGTACAGCCACTGCTGGCGGGCGGCGAGCACGTGACGGCTTGGCGTGAGGTGACCAGGGGCAGCGCGCAGACGTTGTACACGTCGGTCGCCTGGTCGCATCCGGAGAAGACCTCGGCGGCCCGGGCGTTGCACACGGTGCGGCGCGCGAGTGCGCTGGACGTGTTGACCTGGGACCACCGCCGTTGGTGGCACGATTACTACCGGCGCAGTTTCCTGTCCATTCCGGACACCCGGCTGCAGAGTTTCTACTGGATCCAGCTGTACAAAGTGGCGTCAGCCGCGCGGAGGGAAGCGCCGGTGATGGCGACTTCCGGCCCGTGGCTGGAAAACACGCCGTGGCCCGCGACGTGGTGGAACCTCAACGTGCAACTGGAGTACTGGCTCATCCAGGGCTCCAATCACCTCGAACTCGACGCGGTCAGCTACGCCCTCGGCAAATACCGGGATCGCCTGACCAGCCAGGTCGCGAAGCCGTACCAGGCCGATTCCGCGGGCATCCCGCGCACCACCGACATGACGCTGCTCAACGGCCTCGCCGACTCCACGAGCGGCTACCCGGTCGGCATTCCCGGCCAGGACACGCCGACGCCCGAGGTCGGCAACCTCACCTGGGCACTGCACAACGTCTGGCTGACCTATCGGCACACCATGGACCGCCAGCTGCTGCGCGACACTCTGTTCCCGTTGCTGCGCAAGGCAATCAACTACTACCTGCATTTCCTCGCCCCAGGCCCGGACGGACGGCTGCATCTCCCGGCGACCTTCTCGCCCGAGTACGGCGTGAACGCGCCGGACACCAACTACGACCTCGCCCTGATCCGTTGGGGCTGCAAGACGTTGCTGGACACCGCGCGCGAATTGCGCATCGCCGATCCGCTGGCGGGGAAGTGGCAGCAGGTGCTCGCCACGCTCACCGACTATCCAGCCGACGAGAACGGCTACATGATCGGCGCGGGCGTCCCGTTCGCCAAATCGCACCGGCATTACTCGCATCTGCTGCAGATCTACCCGCTTTACGAGATCACCTGGGAACAGCCGGAGCATCGCGAGATCATCGAAACCTCGCTCGATCACTGGGTCGGCTTCGAGGGAGCGTTGCAGGGCTACACCTTCACCGGCGCGGCGTCGATCTCCGCGCAGATGCTTCGTGGCGAGAAAGCCGCGTATTACCTCGGCGAACTGCAGAAGCGTTACATCCAGCCGAACACGATGTACAAGGAATCCGGTCCAGTCATCGAAACGCCGTTGTCGGCGGCGAAATCCATGCAGGACATGCTGGTGCAGAGCTGGGGCGGCGTCATCCGGCTGTTCCCGGCGGTCCCGGACGCGTGGGGTGACATCGCGCTGCGCGACTTCCGTACCGAAGGCGCGTTCCTGCTCAGCGCTTCCCGATCCGGCGGGAAGACTCGCTGGCTCAAGGTGCACAGCGAGGCTGGCGCACCTTGTGTGCTGCGGCCAGGAATCGAGGGCGACTTGACGGTGACGGACGCTTATGGCCGTCCGCGACGCTGGCGGCGGTTGTCCAATGGGGACGTCCAGATTGACCTTGGCCGCGGTCAGGACGCATATGTGTACCGCCGCGGCGACCGGCCGGACTTCACGATCCGGCCGGTCGCGCCGGGCGGGGCGAGCGATCCGTGGGGGATGCCGTGAACTAGCGGTCGAGGAGACTGCGGAGCGCCTCCGCCAACCCGTTCCCGGCAGCGGGTTGGCGCCAGGCGACGTAGCCGTCCGGCCGGATCAGGAGGCAGCCTTCTTCCTCGATACCGCTGATCCGCGCCCAGTCTCCGTAGGAATCGCGGGCCTCGGGCGAACCGACGGTGACGACCCCCAGGTCCAGTCCGAGGTCTGCCCCGGCTTTCGCGGCGGCATCGCACCAGGCGCCACCGGTGAGTCCAGTGAGGACAGTCCACCGCCCGCGGCCGACTAGATCCAATGTGGATACTCGGCGACCGTCGGAGCCGACGAGCCAGACGTGCGGAAGTTTCGCACCGGGAGCGGTCGTGGGCCGGTGGTACAGCTCAGGATCCCGGACCGGCTCGACCTCGGCGCCATCCGGGATGACTGCCGAAGAGACGTACCGCTGATCCATCTCCACACCGTGCGCGTTGAACTCGTAGTTCTTCAGTTCGATGGCTGCCTGCAACTGCTTTCGCCGCAACGCTCCGTCCTCAGTGGCGGCGGTGCAAGCGGCGAGACCCGCGGTGATGGCGTCCGAATCGGCGTCGCCGTCGACGCCGAGCGCGGCGAAGATCGGCCCGAACTGATCCCGGCTGAGGTTCGCCCGGTCCACGATCTGCTTGCCGACCGGCGCTCGCTCGGCGCTGTAGCTGTCGAGAAGTCCTTCGCCCGCCTCGCCGCGGACGACCATCGCGAGTTTCCACGCCAGGTTGTACGCGTCCTGCACCGACGTATTGGACCCGAGCCCGTTGGACGGCGGATGCCGGTGCACCGCGTCGCCCGCGCAGAAAACGCGGCCGGACGAGTACTGCGTGGCATAGCTGTGGTTGACCGTCCACAGTGACGTCGAGGTGATCTCCACCGGCAGGTCCGGATCTCCGACGAGGTCGCGGACGATCCGCGTCGCCTCCGCGCTGTCCACTTCAGGCGGTGGCTGCGCGATGTCGTAACCCCAAGTCAGCAGCCATTCGTTCCACGGCCGGACCATCCGGACCAAACCCATCCCGATGCCGCCGAGGTGCGCGCCCGGCCGCATCACCCAGTACAGCACGCTCGGCCGGTGCGCGACGTATTCGGAAAGGTCCGCGGTGAAGGTGATGTTCATGCTGCCGGCCTTGCCGGACTGGCCGTCGATCGGCAGCCCGGCCTGCTCGGCGACGCGGCTGCGGGCGCCGTCCGCGCCGATCAGGTAGCGGGCGCGGAGGGTGAACTCGTCGCCGCGAACCCGGTCCCGCAGCCGCGCGGTCACGCCGTCGGAATCTTGGGTGAAGTCGAGGAATTCCGTGTCCAGGCGCAGTTTCGCCCCGCGAGCGGCGGCGTTCGTGACCAGGATCGGTTCCAGATAAGTCTGCGGCAGGTCGATCATGTGGCACGGGCTCGCCGACGTGTACTCGGTCGCGGAACGGTCGGCGGTGCCCCAGCTGGCGATCCGGCCGATCTCTTCTCCGGCGAGCGACGTGCACAGCACGGTGTCGCCCATGAGTTCCGGGGGAGTGCCTTGCGCGAGCGCCTGGTCTTCGATGCCGAGGTCGCGCAGGACCTCCATCGTCCGCTGGTTGGTGATGTGCGCGCGGGGCGTGTGCGCGGTCCAGCCGTACTTGGTCGCTAGAACGGTGCGCACGCCGTAGGTCGCGAGCAGCAGTGCGGCGGAACCGCCCGCCGGGCCGCTGCCGACCACGAGGACATCGGTGTCATAACTGGTCATTGCTGGTTCCCCGGGGAGATGCGGAAGGTGAAGTCGAGGCGGCGCCAGGGTTCGCGCCCGTCCGGCGCGGGGCCGGTCTGCTCGGCGAAGTCGACGATCAGGCCGTCCTTCACGCCGAACACGGTGTCCGAATCGAGGTAGTCGCCGCCGCGCACGAACAGCTGGGTGACGAGCGTGCGGTAGCCGGGTTTGGCGATCATGAGGTGCACGTGCGGCGCGCGGAACGGATGCCGCTCGACGGCGGTGAGCATCTGGCCGACCGGTCCGTCGTCCGGGATCGGATACGCCGACGGCACGATCGTCCAGAACCGCAGCCTGCCTTCGGCGTCAGTGCGGAAGCGGGCGCGCAGCACCGGACCGTCCAGGTCGGGCAGCTGGACGTCGTAGAAACCGTCCTCATTGGACTGCCAGACGTCCACGACGGCGTCCGGCACCGGGGTTCCGTCCGGTTCGGTCACCTGGACATCAGTCCACAGTGGAGTTCCCGGCAGTCCTTCGGCGAGATCCGCGCCCTGCTCGGTTTCCGGCGGGCCTTCGACGTAGAACGGGCCTAGCACCGCCGACGGCGTGGTGTCCGGCGTGCGCGAATTCGTGAGCACGTCGACCACGCTCGAAACGCCGAGGGTGTCCGAGAGCAGAATGAATTCCTGCCGCGTGTCCGAGCTGATCTGCCCGGTGCGGGTCAGGAAGCTAATCGCGTACTCCCACTCCTCCTGCGTGAGATCGGTGCGCACGACGTAGGAATGCAGCGTGCGGACCAGTTCGGACAGCAGTTCGCGCAACCGAGGGTCGGGTGTGCTAGCGAAACTGTCCACGACCTCCTGGGTAAGCCCGCGCAGATCCGGCGGCGTGCCTTCAGCCGGGGCTGGGCGGGTGCCGGACCAGGCGTGTCGCAACAGGTCTTCGATGCCGTCCCGGGTGAGCTCGCGCGGATTGGGATACGGCGCGGCGGTGGCCAGCTCGGCGGCCTTGGCGAGATCTCCTTCGGCCAGACCGATTTCGGCCAGCGAATGCGGCACCGGCAGGCTGGCGATCAGGTCGAACACCGCCGTCGGGGCGTCCGGGGCACCGAGCGCTTCGGCGATCCGCCGCATCGCGTCGACAGCGTTCGGCGCGTTGTACGCCATGGCGTGCGGAAGGACGATCGTGTGCGTTTCGGCGTGCGGCAACCCGAAACTGCCGCCGAGCGTGTGGCACAGCTTGTGGTGCAAGCCCATCCCGACCGAGCCGAGGCACGAACCGGCCAGCCACGCGGCGCGCAACGCGTCCGTCCGAGCGTCCACATCGGACGGATCGGCGGCGATCCGCGGCAGCGCGGCGGCGAGCAACCGGATCGCCTCCAGGGCGAACTGGTCGACGATCGGGTTCGCCTGCGCCGAGTAGAGCGCCTCGACCGCGTGCGCCATCGCGTTGACGCCGCTGGTCAGCGAGGTCGGCACGGGCAGGCCGAGGGTGAGGTCGACGTCGTAGACGACCACCTCGGGCAGCACTTTCGGCGACGACTGGGTGGTCTTGCGGCCGTGCTCGGTCTGGCCGACCACCGGCGTCATCTCGGACCCGGCATAGGTGGTCGGCACGATGACCTGCGGGATGTCGGTGCGCAGCGCGAGCGCCTTGGCCAGCCCGGTCGCCGACCCGCCGCCGATCGCGACCACGCAATCCACGGAGTGTTCGGCGACCAGCGCGAGCGCGCGTTCGGTGACATCGACCGGGGTGTGCATGGCGGGCTCGCCGAAGCGGGCGGCGAGCAGCGGGCCGAGCGCGTCGGCGGTCTGGCCGGCCGCCTTGGCGGCGGACTTTCCGGCCACCAGCAGCACCCGGCTGGCATCGAGCCGCTGCACCTCGTCGGGGACGACGGCGAGCGTGCCGCTGCCGAACACGACCCGGGCCGGGTTGGCGGTGTAGGTGAACATCGACGGTCCTTCCACGCGGGTACGTCGAGTATCCGGGTGGCGAGGACCTGGCGCCTGCACAGACGTGCTGAGCGGGCTGCACGAAACGCGCGCGTCAGCCGTCCCGGCGAAGCGCGGCCGGCGTCGTGCCCAGGTGGGCGCGCAGGACTCGGGTGAGGTGTTCCTGGTGAGAGAAACCGCAGCGCACAGCGATCTCGGCAATCGGCTCGGTACCGGTGCGCAGCAGCAATCCGGCTTGATCCACGCGCAGCCGCAACAGGTACCGATGCGGCGGCAGCCCGGTGCGTGCCTTGAAGCGGCGGGCGAACCGGCTGACGCTCAACCCGGCCGTCGCGGCCAGCTCAGCCAGCCCGAGCGGTTCGGCCAGCCGTTCGTCCATCAGCTCGCGCACCTGGGCGAATTGCCGGTCCGTCAGCGCCTCGACCGACCGCGGCGCTGCAGGAACGCTCCGCCCAGACCGGTGCTGACGCGCGAGCTGCGCGGCCACCAGTGCGCCGAGCTGATCCGCGTACGCGCGAGCGCCCGGCTCCCACTCCCGCACGACGCCGTCGAGCGCGAGAACGAGCTGTTCGAGTAGCGGATCGACACTGCCGAGCTCGTCGGCCAGCCGGACCGGAGCGTCCGATCCGGCGGCCTCCTGCACCGCCGAATCCGGCAGGTACACGTGCAGCGTGTCCAGCTCGCCGCCGAGTTCCACCGACAGTTCCTGGTGCGACGGCTGGAGGAAGAGCCCGCCCGCCGGGATCCGCCGGCTGCGTTCGCCGGGCGACCCGACGCCGCGGCGAACGGTGACCGGACCGGCCAGGTGCAGGATCAGCTGGTGCGTGCGAGCGGGCCCGAACTCCGCGCGATACGGCTGTTCGCGCTGTTTGGACAGGTAGATCCGGTCCCAGCCGAGACCCGCGCTGGTGCGTTCGGGGCGGATCCACGGCAGGGAAAGGATGCCGTTCGTGTCGGCAGGCCCCAGCTCGCCCACGGCGTCCTCCTCTTCGAGGGTCCCCGTGGGCGAGGGTACCTCTCAGAGCGGGTTGAACACGCCCAGCGGCGCGGTGCAGAACGGCCCGCCGATGTACTCGGCGGCTGCCCCGGTCGGCGCGGGCTTGTCGGCCAGCTGGTCGGCGTAGACCTCGGCGTTGTCGTGGGACTTGTAGCCCAGCGCCTCGGCCTCGGCGAGCGAGTAGACGCGGCGGGTGTTGTCCGAGACGCCCCAGATCATCCGGTAGCCCGGCGACGGTGCGCTCAGGCACGCCTCGAACAGCCGCGCCCCGTCGTCCGGCGACAACCAGCTGGTCAGCCCGCGGATGCCGAGCGGCAGCGGGGTCTCGAAGCACGAGCCGATGCGGATGACGATCACGTCCATGTCGAACCGCGACGCGTACAGGCTGCCCAGCGCTTCGATAGCCGCTTTGCTTACGCCGTAATAAGTGTCCGGGCGGGTGCTGGAGTCGGCGGGCAGCCCGCTCTCGCCCGCGTCGGCGTTGCGGCGGAATCCGACGGCGTGGTTGCTCGACGCGAGCACGACCCGGCGGATCCCGGCTTCACGGGCGGCTTCGAGGACGGTGTGCGTGCCGTTGATGTTGACGTCGAGGGTGGCGTCCCACGACGCCTCGCGGCTGAGCCCGCCGAGGTGGATCAACGCGTCCGCGTCCGCGCAGGCCGCGGCCATCGCTTCGGGGTCGGTGACCGAGCCGGTCACGATCTCGACCGCTTCGCCGTCCTCGGCGGCGGGCTGCTCGGCGAGGTCGAGCAGCCGCAGCACCCGGCCGTCACGGCGCAGCCGCGGCCGCATCAGGGTGCCGACGACGCCGGCCGATCCGGTGATCAGCACACGCTGGTCTGGCATGGATTTCCTCTCACGAAAGCCTCGTGAGTGCCTATGCCGGCGCTAACCGGCGTAAACACTCACGAGGGGCACGGGTGGCGGCGGTCAGCGGATTCCGGCGCGGCGCAGCTGCTGGCCGAGCTCGGCGGTGGTCTCGGCCAGCAGCTCGCCGACGCGCTCGACGTCGGCATCGGTGACCTTGCCCAGCGGCATCGAGCAGCTCATCGCGTCGGTGCCGGGAATGCGGTACGGGATCACCGCGGCCACGCAGCGCACGCCGAGGGTGCCCTCTTCGATCTCGGCGGCGTACCCGCGTTCCCGGGTGCGCGCGAGGTCGGCGTGCAGCGCGTCGAGCGTGGTGATGGTGTTCGGGGTGAGCGCGACCAGCTCCTCGGGCATGAGCGCCTCGACCTCTTCGTGGGTCAGCTCGGCGAGCAACGCCTTGCCCAGCGCGGTCGCGTGCGTGGGCAGGGTGCGGCCGACGCGCGAGATCAGGTGCGTGGAGTGCTGGGACTCGCGCGTCTCCAGGTAGACGACCTCGGTCCGGTTGCGGCGCGCGAAATGTGCGGTGAAGCCGGTCTTCTCGCGGATGCGCTCCAACGCTTCGGTGGCGTAGGGGACGATCGCGTCGCGGTCGAGGTACGCGGTGCCGCAGATCAGCGCGCGCACGCCGAGCCGGTAGCGCGCGGAGTTCGCGTCGGCCTCCAGCCAGCCCGCGTCCAGCAGGGTGCGCAGGAGTCCGTGCAGACTGGAGCGAGGGAACCCGGTGCGCGCATGGAGATCAGACAGCGACAGCCACACGTCGTTCGCGGCGAACGTCTCGATCAGGTCGATGGCGCGCCGCGCCGACTTCACGCCCGCGGACTCCGCGGGAGCGGTGGCGGGGTCTGTCTTCTGCGCCATGCGCGTCCTCCAACCGGGCCGTTGACTTGTGAGTCCGGCCATATTAGCGTCCCGAACAGCGTTCTTGTGGGTGAACATAGTCACGATAACAGACTCCATTCAAGAATGTGAACATTGGAGCAGAAACTGATGGCACAGACCGCAATCGAGCTGGACGGCTTGCTGGCGTTCCCGCTGACCCCCTTCACCGAAGACCTCGAGCTCAACCTCGACGGGTTCGCGGAGAACGTGGAGAGCCACATCGCCGCCGGTGCGGGCGCGCTGTTCGTCGCGTGCGGCACCGGGGAGTTCAGCTCGCTGTCGGTCGACGAGGTCGCCGCGCTGCTGGCCAAGGCGCGCGAGGTCGCTGGTGGGCGAGTGCCGGTGTGGGTCGGCGCGGGCGGCGGCGCGGCCACTGCGCGCGCGGGCGTCGCGGCGGCACAGGCGGGCAACGCCGACGGCGTGCTGCTGCTTCCGCCGTACCTGGTCACCGGGCCGCAGGAGGGGCTGGTCGACTACGTGCGTTACGCGGTCGGCGACACCTCGGTGCCGGTGATCGTCTACCACCGCAGCACGGGTGTCTTCACCGCGCCGGCCGCGGCGAAACTGCTGGACCTCCCGTCGGTGGTCGGGATCAAGGACGGCTACGGCGACGTCGAAGCGATGACCCGGATCGTCACCACCATCCGCGCGCTCGGCACGCAGCGTTCCGCGGACTTCTTGTTCTTCAACGGTTTGCCGACCGCCGAGGTGTCCGCGAAGGCGTACGCGGCGGCTGGCGTCGCGCGGTACTCCTCGGCGGTGCACTGCTTCGCGCCGGAGATCGCGCACCGCTTCCACCGTGCGCTCGCGGAGGAAGACAACGCGACGATGGACGCGCTGCTCGCCGGGTTCTACCTGCCGCTGGTGGCGTTGCGCGACGAGACGCCTGGCTTCGCGGTGTCGCTGGTGAAGGCCGCCGCCCGGCTGCGCGGCGACAAGGTCGGCACCGTCCGGCCGCCGCTGATCGAGCCGACCGCCGAGCAGATCGACCGGCTGGGCAAGGTCGTCGAGAACGGTTTCGCCGTGCTGAAAGGCCTCTGATGAAGATCCGGGACGTGGTGCTGACCCCGGTTGCCTTCGCGGACGCGCCGCTGCTCAACGTGATGGGCGTGCACGAGCCGTTCGCGTTGCGCAGCGTGGTGCAGGTGGTGTGCGACGACGGGGTGGTCGGCCTCGGCGAGTCGTACGGCGACGAGGCGTTCCTCGGCGAGGTGCGCAAGGTGCTGCCGGAACTGGCCGGACACGACATCTTCGACCTGCCGGGCCTGAAGCGGATCATCGCGCGGACGCTGGCCGGCACGGTGCTGACCGACGAGCACGGCCTGATCGGCGGGTTCTCCATCCGCAAGACGATCGCCAGCGTGTACTCGCTGTTCGAGGTCGCCTGCCTGGACGCGCAAGGACAGTACCTCGGCCGTCCCGTTGTCGACCTGCTCGGCGGCAAGGCTCGTGACGCCGTCGATTTCTCCGCGTACCTGTTCTACAAGTACGGCGCGCACATTGGCGCGGATGAGGACAGCTGGGGCGACATCCTCACCCCCGAAGCGCTGGTCGGCTCGGCTCGGCGAATGGTCGACGAGTACGGGTTCCGCTCGATCAAGCTCAAGGGCGGGGTTTTCGCGCCAGAGGAGGAGATCGAGGGGATTCGCGCGCTCGCTTCGGCGTTCCCCGGGCATCCGCTGCGCATCGACCCGAACGCGGCGTGGACGCCCTCGACGAGTGTCCGTGTGGCCGCCGAACTCGACGGCGTGCTGGAGTATCTCGAAGACCCGACGCCAGGTATCGAGGGCATGGCGGAGGTTGCGCGCGAGGCGAGCATGCCGTTGGCCACCAACATGTGCGTGGTGAACTTCGGCGACCTGGAGCCCGCGTTCCGGGCGCGCGCGATCGGCGTTCTGCTGTCCGACCACCACTTCTGGGGCGGGATGCGCGACACCCAGGCGCTGTCGGTGGCCTGCGAGAGCTTCGGCGTCGGGCTGTCCATGCACTCCAACAGCCACCTCGGCATCAGCCTCGCCGCGATGGTGCACGTCGCGGCGGCGACCCCGCACCTGACGTATGCCTGCGACACGCACTGGCCGTGGAAGACTGCCGACGTGATCGAACCGGGCGTGCTGGATTTTGCCGACGGAGCGGTGGCGGTGCCGGACCGGCCCGGGCTCGGGATCACGCTGGACCAGGACGCGCTCGCCAGGGCGCACGAGGACTATGTCCGATGTGGACTGACCAAACGGGACGATGTGACGTACATGCGCAAGTACACGCCCGGCTTCGAGCCGAACACGGCGAGGTGGTGAACCGGTGAAGGTGACCGGATACGCGTATCCGTGGGACGTGCTCGGCGATACGGCGTTCGCCGAGCGGGTGCAGGATCTTGGGGTGGACGAGGTCGCGGTGGCCCTGGCCTACCACAGCGCCCGGGCCGCGACGCCGTGGTCGACGGAGCAGACTTCGGTGGTCGCGCGGACGGCCGCGCTCTACCGCCCGGTGCGCGCGGAGGCCTGGTCGGATCTCGTCCCCGCCACGCCGGACTGGGTCTCCTCGGAAGACAGCGGCGGCGACGCGGTCAGACGGCTCAACGAGGCTGGAATCCCGGCCGCGGCGTGGATCGTGCTCACGCATAACTCGCAGCTGGGCACCGAATTCCCGCAATACGCCGTGCGCAACTGCTTCGGCGAGACGTACCCGTGGGCTTTGTGCCCGGCACAGCCCGCCGTCCGCGAGTACGCGGCGACGCTGACCGCTGAATCCGTTGCGGGACTTGATCTTTCGTCGGTATTGCTGGAAGCGTGCGGCCCGCTCGGCGGCGTGCACCAGCACCAGCACGAAAAGACCGACGGCGTATGGGCTCCGGCCACCGCGCGGCTGCTGTCGATCTGCTGCTGCGACGCTTGCGCGGAGGGCTGGACCGGCTTCGACCCGTCTGATGTCCGGGAAGCTTTGCGTGCTGAGGTTCAGCGGCTGATCGCTACAGCGGATTTGTCGGTGGTCGAGGGTAGACTTCCAGCTGAGTTGAAGGAAACGCTTCTGTCTGGGCGGCAACAGTCGACCGATGCGCTGCGCGCCGCAGTTCTGGCCGTGCTGGAACCGGGCACGCGGATCGTGCTGCACGGCGCACTCGACCCGTGGGTCACCGGCGCACTGCCCGGCCTGACGCCGGCAGCCGCCGACGACGCCGAGACGGTCGTGCTGCAGAACTGGGCACCCGGCCAGGGCAGCGTCGACGCGGTTGCCGCCGCTCGGCAGGCGTTGCCGGAACGGGTCGCGATCGGCAGCTACATCACCGCGGTCGCGGCCAGCGCGGTGCCGGACATCGAGGCGTACGTGCTCGAGTTGGCCAAGGCCGGCGCGACCGAACTGCACCTGTACCACCTGGGCCTAGCCGGTCCCGCGCGCTGGCCGGACTTGCACGCGGCCACGGCTGCGGCGCACTCGGTGTCTTGAAGCTTGTTTGTTGAGTCGTGATGCTTCTGTCTCGGGGTGGGAGGTGTGCTGGCTGTGGGAGCCGTCGGGTTGAGTGGCTGGCCGTTGCTGCGGACTCGGTGTCCTGGATTTGCTTGACGAGGAGATGTTCTGAGTCGTGAAGCTTCTGTCTCGGGGTGGGAGGTTTGCTGGCTGTGGCAGTCGTCGGGTTGAGTGGCTGGCCGTTGCGGCGGACCCGGTGTCCTGGATTGTTTGACGTGGAGATGCGTTGAGCCGTGAAGCTCTTGTCTCGGGATGGGGAGGTGTGCTGGCTGTGGCAGCCGCAGGGCTGAGCAGCTGGCGGTTGCCGCGCACTCGGTGTCCTGAACGTGCTCGACGAGGAGATGGTCTGAGTAGCGAAGCTTCTGCCCTGGAACGGGAAAGCGTGCTGGCAGCCGCCAGGCTGTTAGCCGGATCGGGCGAGTGGCTGGCCGTTGCCGTGCACGCGGTGTCCTGAACGTGTTTGACGAGGAGACGCTTTGAACCGCGAAATTCCCGCCCCGGAAAGGGAAGGCGTGCTGGCTGCGGCAGCCTCCCGACGGTTCGTCGAAAGCACTCCGGCTGATCGGGCCGAGCGGCACGCCGCTGCCGCGCACCCGGCCCCCTGAAACCTGTTTGACGAGGAGACCCATTGAGCCGCGAAACTTCCGCCACGGAACTGGAAAGCGTCCTGGCCGCCGCTGCGGCCGCCGCCCGGCCGTTCGCCGAAAGCACGCCTGCCGAGCGGGCGCGCTGGCTGGCCGCCGCCGCGGATGCGCTCGACGCTGCCGCCGAAGAGCTGATTCCGTTGGCGCATCAGGAAACTCGCCTCCCGGCCGCGCCGCGGTTGAAGGGCGAGCTCGCGCGCACGACGTTCCAGCTGCGGCTGTTCGGCGACGTGCTGCGGGACGGCGAATTCCTGGGCGCGACCGTCGACCACGCTGACCCGGCCTGGCCGATGGGCGCCCGTCCGGACCTGCGCCGGGTGCTCGTGCCGATCGGGCCGGTGCTCGTGTTCGCCGCGAGCAACTTCCCGTTCGCGTTCAGCGTCGCGGGCGGCGACACGGCGTCGGCGCTGGCGTCCGGCTGCCCGGTGGTGCTCAAGGCGCACCCGGGCCACGAAGAACTTTCGACGCGGACCGGCGAGATCGTCGCCAAGGCGCTGACCGACGCGGGTGCCCCGGAGGGTGCGTTCGCGGTGATCCACGGGGTCGAGCAGGGCGTCACGGCACTCAAGGACCCGCGGATCTCCGCCGCCGCGTTCACCGGTTCCGTGCCAGGCGGGCGCGCGCTGTTCGACATCGCGGTGTCCCGGCCGACGCCGATTCCGTTCTACGGCGAGCTGGGCAGCGTCAACCCGGTCGTCGTCACGCCGGGTGCGGTCGCCGCGCGCGGCGAAGCGGTGGCGAAGGGCTACGCGGGGTCGTTCAGCCTCGGCGCGGGCCAGTTCTGCACCAAGCCGGGCCTGCTGTTCCTGCCTGAGGGACACGGGTTGGACGACACGCTGCGCGAGGCCGTCAGCGCGGTCGCTCAGCAGGAGATGCTGAACGACCGGATCGCAGCCGGTTTCGCGCAGAAGCTGGCGGATCTGCGTGCGGTGTCGGGCGTCGAGTCGGTCGTGGAAGGCGCACAGGACGGCGACGCGTTCACGCCGTCGCTGCTGGCGACCACCGCGAAGGAATTCCTGGCCGGCGGCGAGGCGGTCCGCGAGGAACACTTCGGACCGGCATCGCTGATCGTCACCTACTCCGACCAGGCGGAACTGACCGAGGTGCTGGACAGCCTCGAACCCGGCCTCACCGCGACGGTCCAGGGCGAGGAGAGCGACGCCGACTTCGTGCGTCCGCTGCTGCCTTCGCTGACCCGGCTCGCCGGACGGCTGCTGTGGAACGACTGGCCGACCGGCGTCACGGTCAGCTGGGCGCAGCAGCACGGCGGCCCGTACCCGGCGACAACCGCGCCGACCACGACGTCCGTCGGCACCGCCGCGATCGAACGCTTCCTGCGCCCGGTCGCGTGGCAGAGCTTCCCGGACGCGCTGCTGCCGGAAGCGCTGCGCGAAGCGAACCCGTGGCAGCTGCCGCGCCGGGTCGACGGAGCGCGCTGAGCAGACCCCCTCGTGCGTGGCTCAGCAGGTGAGCACCGGCTGAGCCACGCACACCCAACCCCACTGGGAGGCACCGTCATGCCCGTGAACCGCAGAACCGCACTGCGTGGCGGTGCCGTCGCCGCCGCGTCGGCCGCGCTCGCCGCCACTGCGCGCCCGGCCTTCGCCGCATCATCCGCCGATCCTCTGAAGAAGATCGTGGCGGGCTACCGCGAGCTGCAGACGGGCATCAACCGCCCGTCGCCGGAACGCTCGGCCGCGCTGAAGAACCTCGGCCGGGTCGCGAAGTCCTACTACGACAGCATGACGGTCTCCGGAAACGGTCCACTGTGGACGGATCTTCCACTCGGCCCCGGCAGCGACTACACCACGTCGATGTACGCCCGGCTGCGCGCGATCGCCGTCGACTGGGGGACACCCGGCGGCACGCTTTCCGGCGACCCGAAGGTGCTCGACGGGATCAAGAAGGCACTGGAGCTGATCTACGCCAGCCAGTACAACCCGCAGGTCGGCGAGATCGGGAACTGGTACACCTACGAGATCGGCGTGCCGTACTACCTGCTGCACACCCTCGTCACGGTCGCCGACCAGCTGACCGCCGAGGAGCTGGCGCGATACGTCAGCCCGGTCAAGCGGTTCGTCGGAAACCCGAATCTGCGCGCGAACAACCCAAAGGTGGTCGAAACCGGCGCGAACCGTGCGGACAAGGCGCTGATCTCCATCGTTTCCGGTGCGCTGACCGGCGACACCGCGTGGATCCGCACCGGCATCGACGCGATCACCGACGTCGCCGGCGGGGGAGCGGCGAGCGTCCTGGCGAAGCTGGATCGCGCGGCGGGCGACGGTTTCCACGCCGACGGCTCGTTCATCCAGCACGACACCATCCCGTACCCCGGGCACTACGGCATCGTCCTGCTGACCGCGCTCGCCGGGACGATCCACGTCACCGAAGACACCGAGTACGCGCTGACGGACGACCTCAAGCAGAAGGTGTACGCGCTGGTCGGCGACACGTTCGCGCCATTCGTCTACGCGGGCGCGCTGATGGAGCCGGTGCGCGGGCGGATGCTGTCTCGCCAAGGCGAAACCGCGCACGACATCGGACATCAGCTCACCGTCGCGACTTTGGTCCTCGCCCGCTCGGCGAACGGCACTGTCAAGGCCGAGCTGTCTGGCCTCGCCGCCAAGTGGATCAAGGAAGGCACGTACGCGCCGTTCCTGGAAATCCCCGATCCCGAACGGTTCGCGCCGGGACCGGATCTCGTCGCGACTCCGGGCATCGAGTTCGCCCAGGACATGCTCGCCGGACCCGTTCGGCCCACGCCGATCGTCGCGACGCATCGGATCTTCGGCCAGCAGGACCGGATGGTGCACGTGACCGAGGGCTGGTCCGCGTCGCTCGGCGTCGGCTCCACGCGGATCTCGCGCTACGAGTCGATCAACGGGATGAACCTGCACGGCTGGCACGTCGGCGACGGCGTGCTGTATCTGTTCCTTCCCAACGCGAAAGGCCACTACTCGGACGCCTATTGGCCGACCGTCGATCCAGCGCTGCTGCCCGGCACCACTGCGAAGGCCGGTCCGCCGGGACCGCTGGCGGGGACGCCGTTGACGACGAAAGCGCACGTCGGCGGCGTGCGCTGGGATGCCCGGCACGGCGCGTACGCGATGGATTTCGTCTCCGAAGACGGTTCTTTATCCGCTCGAAAGTCCTGGTTCTTCACTCCTGCGGGCGTTGTCTGCCTCGGCGCGGGCATCACCGACACGTCCGGGCAAGCGGTCCGGACGACGATCGAAAACCGCAACCTCGGCGAAAACGGACGCGGCACGCTGCTGGCCGACGCGCGCGTGGTCGGCGATTCGGCCGCACTGCACCGGCCGCGCTGGCTGCACCTCGACCGCGTTGGCGGGTATGTCCTGCTCGACAACGCCGAGGTCACCGCCCTGCGCGAAGACCGGATCGGCGCGTGGCGCGACGTCGACACCGGTGCCAACACGAAAGGCACCACGACGCCGAACACGCGGCGGTACCAGAAGTTGGTGATCGAGCACGGCGCGAAGCCTGTGGACGCGAAGTACGCGTACGCGGTTCTGCCCGGCGCGTCGGTGGTGGGGACTGTCGCGTCCGCGCTCTCGTGGCGCGTCCGGGCCAACACGGCCGATGTCCAGGCCTTGCGGCTGTGGGATAACACACTGCTCGCAAACTTCTACAGTGCGGGTACCGTGGACGAAGTATCCGTCTCAGGACCCGCTTCGGTGGCGCTCGGCCGGGACAGCCTCGCTGTTTCCGACCCGACGCAGCTGCAGGACAGCGTCCGCGTGACGGTGCGGCGGCGCACCGTGGAGGTTCCGCTCAAGGACACCTTCGGCGCCACCAAGGTCGTTCCCCTGCGGTGAGCACGGTTTTCCCCGCCGGGCCGGTGGTTCCCGGCCTGGCCCGGCGGGGCCCCACTTGAGCCGGCCCCGGCCGTAAAGTGGGCGGAGCTGTCTCGATCGGGGAGGAATTGTGGCGCATTTCGATGTCCTGGTCGTCGGAGCCGGACTGTCCGGCATCGGCGCGGCCTGCCGGCTGCAGCAGCAGGCACCGGGCCGGACGTACGCCATCCTCGAAGCACGGGACACGATCGGCGGAACCTGGGACCTCTTCCGGTACCCCGGCGTGCGCTCCGACTCGGACATGTTCACGCTCGGCTACCCGTTCCGCCCCTGGCGCAAGGAACAAGCCATCGCGTCCGGCGCGGAGATCCTGGAGTACATCCGGGAAACCGCCGCGCACCACGGGATTTCCCGGCACATCCGCTTCGGCCACCGGGTCGTCCGGGCAGCCTGGTCGTCAACCGCGGCCCGCTGGACGGTAGAAGCTTCGCTCGACGGCGAGGTGGTTACGCACACCTGCTCTTTCCTGTATCTGTGCAGCGGCTACTACAGCTACGAAAACGGCCACGTCGTCGATTTCCCGGGCCGCGACGCGTTCCGCGGCGAGATCGTGCACCCGCAGTTCTGGCCGGAGGACCTGGACCTCTCCGGCAAGCGAGTCGTAGTAATCGGCAGCGGCGCCACCGCCGTGACCCTGGTGCCGGAACTGGCTTCGCACGCGGAATCGGTGACGATGCTGCAGCGCTCGCCAAGCTACGTCCTGGCCCGGCCGTGGACGGATTCACTCGCCCGCCGCCTGCGGAAATTCCTTTCTTCGCGCCTCGCCTACCACATCGTTCGGGCGAAGAACGTGCTAGTGACGACGCTGCTCTACCAGTTCTCCCGGCGACAGCCCGAGCGCGCGGCAGCGTTCTTGCGCGATGCGGCCGCGAAGCAATTGCCCCCTTCGATTCCGGTAGATCCGCATTTCTCGCCCCGCTACCAGCCCTGGGACCAGCGGCTGTGCCTGACCCCCGGTGCGGATTTCTTCGAAGCGCTCCGCAGCGGAAAAGCGGACATCGTCACCGACCGGATCGACCGCTTCACCCCCGAAGGCATCACGCTGGAATCGGGCGCGAAGCTGCCCGCGGACGTAGTCATCACCGCGACCGGCCTGCGGGTGATCGCGTTCGGCGGAATAGCACTGAGCGTGGACGGTGCGATGATCGAGCCGTCGGAACAGCTGGTGTACAAGGGAATGATGCTCGGCGGGGTGCCGAACTTCGCGTGGTGCCTCGGTTACGTGAACGCCTCCTGGACGCTGCGGTCGGACCTCGTTTCGCGGTACGTGTGCCGATTGCTGAACCACCTGTCCCGCAACGGTTTCGACACCTGCGTCCCCCGCCCGCCGGCGATCCCGGAGTCGACGCGGCGGCCGATCATGGACCTGACGTCGGGATACCTGACGCGCGCCGCCTCGGTACTCCCACGGCAAGGCAGCCGACGACCATGGCTGATGCGCCAGAACTACGTCCTGGACGCGGCCGACCTGCGACTGAGCCGCGTTGACGACGGGGTGCTGCGGTTCGAGCGTGCTGTGCGGCGGAGTGCCTGACCTCCTGCCTTCCTGACTTCAGTTCTGCTGGGCTTTCGTGACTTGACGAGATGGCGCGGCGTTCGTGTTGAGGTCCTTCCGTTCTGATCTGATCGGAGCTCCTGGCCCCGTCCCTCGCCCATGGTCCCTGACCTTTTGCTCTTGGCCCCTGCCCCTGCCCCTGCCCCTGCCCCTGCCCCTGCCCCTGCCCCTTGGGCCTTGGCTCCTGGCCCCTGGCTCCTGGCCCCTGGCCCCTGGCCCCTGGCCCCTGGCCTTTGGTCCCTGGCCCTTGGCCCATGGCCCATCGTTTGGCCGGGCGTGGTCGAGGTCCTCTGGCCTGGTCTGGTTGACATCTCTGCTAACCAAGCTGGAGCCGCGGCGGTCACGCCGAGATCCTTCACGCCTGAGGTGCTCGGCGTTTCCAGCGACCTGACGGGGGAGCGCGCTGGTCGTGCCGATGTCCTTTCGTCCTGGTCTGGTTGGCTTGTGCGGCGGCTTGGCGGAGAGCTTCGTAGTTCTGTCGAGATCGGCCTTGTCCGACTTGGTCGGGGTTCCCGATGCCTGGCGGTGAGAGTGTCGCGGTCGTGCCGAGACCGTCCGGCTGGAGCTGCGCAACGTTCCTGCTGCCCTGGCCGGGAAACGCCGCAGTCGCACCGAAATTTCCGGCCCGACCTCAGCTTCTGCAATGACCGGCCGGGGAAGCCGCCGCGGTTCCGGCGAAATGCTCCGGTCTGATCGCGGGCCCCGGTCCGTCAGCAGCTCCAGTCTTTGTCGAGGTCGAGGTTTTCCCGCCGCTGGGTAAAGGAAAACCAGTTGCCGGAATCGTCGCGGAAGATGGCCTCGGTGCCGTAGGGCCGCTCTTGCGGCTCCTGCACGAACTCGACTCCGCGAGCCTTCAGGGTTTGGTAGTCCGCGTGGATGTCGTCGGTCCCGAAAACCCCGGCTCCCAGCACCCCTTTCGCGACGAGTTTCTTCAGCGCTTCGGCGGATTCCGGGTCGAGTGCCGGCGCGTCCGGGACCATCAGGGTGATCTCGAGATCCGGCTGGTCCTTGGCCCCGACGGTCAGCCAGCGCATCCCGCCGTCGCCCATCGTCATGTCGGTGCGGACTTCCAGGCCCAGCTTGTCGACGTAGAACTCCTTGGCCCGGTCATGGTCGAGGACCCAGACGTTGGCGATGGACAGGCCCTTGATCACAGCTGACTCCTTGTGCCCGGCAGGCGCTGTTCGCCTGCTCTCTGTGATCAACAGTAGCTACCGAAGGGGCTGTCCGGCTTCTCGAAAATTGCGGTCCTCGCCGGGCGGTCGCGGAAGCGGCATTTTTGTCAGACCTGTCTGGAATCCTCCCGGCATGGACACGATGCTGCAGTTGACGATCGCCTGCTCCGATCCGCGGAAAATGGTTGCGTTCCAGAATCGCCGCCTGGCGCGGGGAATATCCCGGAGTCGGTCATCGATCCCGCAGGACGAGGGTCGAGGGTCTGTTTCCACCGGGTCCCCGAGCCGAAAACGGCCGAGAGCCGAGGGCACTTCGACCTGAAGGCAGGGCGGGGGCCGCGACGTTCCGCTGGACCTCCAGGCAAAGCGCCGGTCGCGCTGTCCGTTCACGGCCGCGCTCGGCGGTGATCCATTGCGCGAACAAGACCTGATTCCTTGACCAGCAAGGGCTCCGTCGTTGCACCTGCGGCGAGATTTGTCCGCACCAGGAACCGAGATCACTCGAGGTGTCGGCGACGAAAAGACATCCGGGAGATCTCGACGCGCCGGGGGCCAAGACCGTTCGTCACTCAAGATCCGGTTTCGCTGCCTGCCCCAGTCCTTTGAACCCGCCGTGCCACAGGAGCGCGTAGCACCCGGGGACGAGGGCCGAGCTCTGACTGACGTGCCGGGCACGGTATTCGCTCGGGGTCAGGCCGGTGTGTTTCTTGAAGCTCGCGGAGAAGGAGCCGAGGCTGCTGAACCCGACCAGCGTGCAGATTTCGGTGACCGACAGGTCGGCGGTCCGCAGCAAATCCTCCGCGCGCTCAATCCGGCGGCGGCTCAGATACTGCCCGGGCGTCTGCCCGTACACGGTGCGGAAAAGGCGCACGAAGTGGTAACGCGAGTACCCGGCGTGCGCGGCGATCGCGTCCAAGTCGAGGGGCTCGGCCCAGTCCCGGTCCATGGCGTCCTTGGCCAGGCGCAACTGCCGCAGCTGCGAAAGCGGGACTGCGGGGGCCGGGCCGGGAGTGGTTCCCATTTCCCGATGGTGACACACCCGCCGGGGAACCGGCCTCGGACCGGCCGGGAAGGCCGGAGTCCGCCGTCGGCGCAGATCAAGCAGGGTCACTGGGCCGTGGCCGAAGCCGCCCAGCGGCTCAGGTCCTCCCTTCGGAGCGCGGCCGCCATCAGGTCCGGGAAAAGGTCCGGCGTGCAGGCGAAGGCGGGCACCCCCAGTTCGGTGAGCGCGGCCGCGTTCTCGTGGTCGTAGAACGGAGCTCCGGAGTCCGACAGCGCCAGCAGCGTGACCACTTGCACCCCGGACTCGACGAGGTCCGCGACGCGGCGCAGCAGGTCGTCTCGCACTCCGCCTTCGTACAGGTCGCTGATCAGCACCAGGAGCGTCTGTTCGGGGCGCTCAACCAGCCCTTGGCAGTACGCCAATGCGCGGTTGATGTCGGTGCCGCCCCCTAGCTGGGTGCCGAACAGGACGTCGACGGGGTCGTCCAGGTGATCGGACAGATCGGCGACCGCGGTGTCGAAGGCGACGAATTTCGTGCTCAAGGCCCGCATCGAGGCAAGGGCCGCGCCGAAGACTCCTGAGTACACCACGGATTCTGCCATCGAGCCGGATTGGTCGACGGCCAGGATGACGTCGCGCCGGACGCTGTGCTCTCGGCGGCCGAAGCCGAAAAGCTGTTCGGGCACAATGGTTTTCAGCTCGGGCGAGTAGTGCTTCAGGTTCCGGCGGACGGTGCGGTTCCAGTCGATGTCCGCGCCTCGGGGGCGTTGCGTGCGAGCCGCGCGGTCCAGTGCGCCGCGCACTGCGGCTCGGGTGCGTTCGGCCAGGCGTTCCTCCAACTCCGTGACGACCTTGCGCACGACAGTGCGGGCGGTTTCCTTCGTCTCCTCCGGCAAAACGTTGTTGAGGGACAACAGGGTGCCGACCAGGTGGACGTCCGGTTCCACAGCGCTCAGCAGTTCCGGTTCCAGCAGCATCCGGGTGATGCCGAGCCGGTCTACGGCGTCGCGTTGCATGACTTGGACTACCGAGCCGGGGAAGTACTTCCGGATGTCGCCCAGCCAGCGGGCGACGCGCGGCGCGGAGGCTTGCAGGCCGCCGCTGCGGTCGCCGCTGCTGCGCGGGTTTTTGGGGCGTTCGTCGTAGAGGGCGGCCAGCACGTTGTCGACGCCGGTGTCCCCTTCGGACAGTGCGTGGCCGGTGCCGTCGGAATCTCCGCCCAGCACCAGGCGCCAGCGGCGGAGGCGTTCGGGATCGGTGGTCACGGGGCGGCTCCCAGGAGGATGGCGAAGACCGGCAGGGCGGCTGCGGCACGGATTTCGTCCAGGTTTTCGGCGACTGCCGACTCGACGCGGCGAGTGCCGGACAGGGTGGCGGCGCGTTCGCCGATCGCGCGTTTCTCGGGACCGGCGAACGCGCCGAAAGTGCGGCGCAGCAGGGGAAGTACCTCAGTGAAGACCTCAGGTGGGATCGAGGTCAGCCAGGTGTCGACGACGCGCAGCATGCGTTCGTCGTGGACCAGCAGAAGTGCGCCGCCGGAGAAGAAGCCCTCGACGTAGGCCGCGCCGTCCGTCGGCGTGATGCCGGGGGTGAGCATGCGGCCCAGCCGGAGTTCGACTTCCGCGCCGTCGAGCAGGTCGGCGTCGTGCAGGAGACGCACGATGCGGCCTGCCAGCAGCGGCGGCAGCGAGTCGCGAGCGGAGAGACGGGCGAGCGCGGTGAACCAGCGGTCCCGGGAAGCGTCGCCCAGGAGGTCGGTGGCTTCGTGGACGTCGTCGACCAGCTCGCAGAACTGTGCGGCGGCCTCCTCGTCGATGCCGTGCACGGCGGGCGGAAGCCCGGCGCAGACCCGGGTGAGGATCCGGTCGGCGACTTCTCGCAGCCGTGCGGTGTCGGTGCCGCGGACGTCGCCGTAGCGGGTCGCCCGCGCGAGCGGGGGCAGGGCCGCCATGAGGTGCGCGACGTCCGCGTCGGCTGCGGCGCGGGTGTCCAGGGCAGTGAGGGTCTCAGGCAGAGCGTCGCCTAGGTCGGCCAGGAGACAGCGTTCTACCGCGGCGGTGATGTCGGCGAGCGGGGGAGACTCGGCGACGGTTTCGCGCACGACCGAGGTGGCTGCGGCGGGCACGGTGGTTCCGTGAACGGCGGCGGCGACCAGGTCGACCTCGAAACCTGGTTCCCAGCACAGGGTCCAAGTCTCGCGGAAGGTGCCTTTGTTCCGCACCGAGGACAGTTCCGGCTCGCCCCAGGGGATGCCGAGGATCTGCAGGCGGTGCAGCAGGCGCGAGCGGTCCAGGCCGCCGGGGGTGCGCAGGTCCAGGTCGAGTTCGCGCGCTTGCGGTTCGCGTTTGAGCCGGAGCCGCCGGGCGGTGGCGATCAGGTCGGCGGCCAGCGGCGCTTGCGGAACGCTCTCCGGGACCTCGCCCAGCAGCTCGCCGACCACCAGCCGCCGGGTGACCAGGTCGGCCTGGACGTCGTCGCCTCCGCACAGGACGGCGCGGGTGGCGGCGTCGACCTCGGCCAGCCCGGCTGAAGACCGTCCGCGCAGCGCGGCCAGTGTGTCGGCCAGCCGCACTGCCTCGATCACGTGCGCGGTGGAGACGGGCAGGTCTTCCTCGCGCAGCACTGCAGCGACGGCGGTGAGCCACCGGGTGGTGACGTCGTCGGCGGTGCTGAACAGATGGTGATACCAGCCGGGGGAGCGGACGCCCGCGCCGTAGCCGGTGACCGACGCGAGCCTGCCGTGCGTCCACGGCACCCACGTGCACACGACCTTGCGCTTCGGGAGTCCTTTGAGGACAGACTGGTCCTTGGAGGCGGGCGGCAGCGGATCGGCCAGCGCGGGCACGTGCCAGGCCCCGCAGACCACGGCGATCCGTTCGTAGCCTTCCTTCCGTGTTTTGCGCAGCACGTTCCGCATGTACGCCTCGCGCCGCTGCTCGTGCGGATCGTCCGGCCGGTCGCCTTCGCGCAGCGCGGTCATCGCGTCGGCGATCACCTCGAACGGCGATTCGTCGCCCCGGCGGGACTCGACGAAGTCGTCCCACCAGCGTTCCGGATCGTCGTATCCGCCCGCCGCGGCGAGTTCCGCGAGCGGGTCGGCGCGGGGCGCGGTCCGTTCCTCGCCGAGCGCGAACTGGTGTGCTGCCGGGAGATCGCAGAACTTCACCGGAACGCCTGCCGCGGCGGCGTACCGCAGCGCCTGCCATTCCGGGCTGAACACCGCGAACGGCCAGAACGCCGCGCGCGACACGTCGTCGGAGGCGTACGCCAGCAACGCGACCGGCGGCCGCATGTCGTCGTCCGCGGCGAGATCGACGAGCTGGTCCGCCTCCGGCGGTCCCTCGATCAGCACCACGTCCGGTTCCAGTTCGGCGAGCCGGGCGGCCACCGCCCGCGCCGAACCGGGACCGTGGTGCCGGATCCCGAGGAGATGAGTGGTCATCCGGCGATCTCCTGGCCTGCCCGGTAGAAGTCGGCCCAGCCTTCCCGCTCGCGCACGACGGTTTCCAGGTACTCGCTCCAGATCGCGCTGTCGGCCACCGGATCCTTCACGACCGCACCGTGAATCCCGGCCGCGACGTCCTGCGCGCGCAGCACGCCGTCGCCGAAGTGCGCCGCCAGCGCGAGACCGCCGGTGAGCACGCTGATGGCTTCCGCCGTCGACAGCGTGCCCGACGGGGTTTTCACCGCGGTGCGGCCGTCTTCGGTGCGACCCGCGCGCAGTTCGCGGAAAACCGTGACCACACGGCGGATTTCGGCGAGATCGGCGGCTTCGGCGGGAAGCGACAGCGCGGCCCCCAGCTGCCCGACCCGCCGCCGGACGATGTCCACCTCGGCCTCGGCGGTGTCCGGCAGCGGCAGCACGACTGTGTTGAACCGCCGGCGGAGCGCGCTCGACAGTTCGTTGACGCCTTTGTCCCGGTTGTTCGCCGTGGCCACCAGCGTGAACCCGGGCCGGGCCTGCACTTCTGCGCCCAGCTCGGGGATCGGCAGCGTCTTCTCGGACAGGATGGTGATCAGCGAGTCCTGCACGTCTGCCGGGATACGGGTGAGCTCTTCGAGCCGCGCGACCTTGCCGTCCCGCATCGCGCGCAGGACCGGGCTTTCGACCAGCGCCTGGTCGCTCGGCCCTTCGGCGATGAGCCGCGCGTAGTTCCAGCCGTAGCGGATCTGTTCCTCGGCGGTGCCCGCGGTGCCTTGGACGAGCAGTGTGGAATCGCCGCTGATCGCCGCCGCGAGGTGCTCGGACACCCAGGTTTTCGCCGTGCCCGGCACGCCGAGAAGCAGCAGCGCGCGGTCGGTGGCGAGGGTGGCGACCGCGACCTCGATCAGCCGCCGCGGGCCGACGTACTTGGGGCTGATCTCGGTGCCGTCGTCAAGTTTCCCGCCGAGCAGGTAGGTGACCACCGCCCACGGCGAAAGCCGCCACGACGGCGGTTTCGCCCGGTCGTCGGCCGCGGCGAGAGCGGCCAGTTCGCCGGCGTATTCCTGTTCGGCGTGCGGCCGGAGGACGGGGGACGTCATGCGAGCTCCTTGTGCATTTCACGGCGGAAGGACAGGGTTTCGGCGACTGCGCGCCGCCACGGGGCGGCCTCGCCGGGAAGCGGGATCTCGGCCAGCGGATGGCCGAGGCAGGGGACCGGCACGGCTTTCGCGATCAGTGCGGCCGCGTGCGCGACGAGCCGATGATCGCGTTGTCCGGCGACCCAATCGAGCAGCACGGTGCCGAGCGCGGCGGGCCACGGCTGCGGCAGGTCGAGGATGAGCCGGGTGAGGGCTTCGACCGGCAGCCCGCGAGTCAGCTTCGCGACCGTGGCGGCCTGCTGTTCGGGCGACAGCACGCCGATGAGCGCCGCGGTGCTGCGCCCGCCCGGCTCGGCTTCCACGAGGGCTTGCGCCCACTGCTCGTCGCGTTGCCGGAGCGCGGCGGTGGCCCAGCTTTCGCGCACCACGTTCAGCGGCGGGCCTTCGACGAGCATCCCGGCCAGTTCGCCCGGGCTGCCGTACTCGGCCCAGAACCGCAGGGGAGTGGCGGCGATGATCGCGCGCAGCCGGGCAGTGCCTTGCCCGGGGCCGGCGGGGACGCGGATGCCGTCGCGGATCAGGCCGTCGTCCGGCTCGGGCGGAGCGAATTCGAGGACGTCGGCCCGCAGCGCGCGGCTGCGCACGGTGACGCAGGCCCGCAGCCGTTCGATCATCCGCTCGCCGGAGGCGGAATCGGGGTACCGGCCGATCAGCCGCAGCGCGATCTCGCGAACCCCGGCCGCCCGGTCGCCGAGCGCGGCTTCGACGAACGGCTCGTCCTCGTCGGCGAGGTGCTCGCCGAGCAGGGCGAGGAACGTCGCCCTGACGTCGGCCGGTTCGTTGCCCCAGGCCGCGGCGAGCGTCTGCCGCGCGCGGGCGGGATCGGCGACGAGCACGCGCTCCAGCCAGGCCTGCCGTCGTGCGGCGGTGCCGAACTGCCAGGCGTTGTCGCTGGTGTCGTCCGCGGCGGCGACCAGGAACGCCCACTCCGGATTCCGCTCGCCGAGCCACGCCCCGACCGGCCCGGCGACCGTGGCGAGCGGCGCCCGCAGCGACACCCGGGTCCGTGCCGCGTCGGCCAGCGCGGGCAGCCGCTCAGCCGGGACGCGGAATCCCTTGCCTGCCACCGTGGTGAGCCATTCCTCGACCAGCTCGGGCCGGTTGGCCGACAGCAGGTGCACGAGCCGCGCTCGCGCCACGGGCGGGATGAACGGCCGGTCGTCCGCCGCTGCGGCGGGTTCGGGTTCGATACCGGTGAGCGGTTGCTGACCGGCGCGCCGATAACCGGTGTACGCCGCCGCGGCGACAAGCGCTTGGTCGGCGGGGTCGGTGTGTTGTTCGGCGATTTCTCTTACGCCGGGCGGTAATGCGGTGGGGTCGAGGGTTCTGCGGCGGGTGCCGAGCAGGACGGTGCCGACGAGGTCGTTCCAGGTGGTCACGGGCGCACCGTCCGGTTGTGAGGCAGGTTGAGAGGGACGGCGGCGAGGCTGACGGGGTCGTTCCAGGTGGTCACAGTCGCACCATCCCCTCGCGGTGCCAGCAGCTCAACGGCCGCAACCCCGCCGTCGTCCACTCTGCGGCCACCGTCACCGGCTGCTCAGCCGCGAGCGCCAGCAATGGCCAAGGATCCACCGTCGGAGCCAACGGCAGCGCTGCACCGTCTACATCGGACAGTGCCCAGCCTTCGCCGTGTCGAGCTGGGCGGAGGTCGGACAGCACCACTGGCCACCGGTCCAGCCAAGGGTCGGCGGCGAGCGCCGCGGCATGCTCGGCGAGTGCCGAAGCACAAGTGCCGCCAACCGGCGCAGCTTCCGGGAAAACGGGCTCCTCGCGATGGTCGAACACCGCCCGCAGCGGCACCGCGCCCGGGTGGAACACCAGTTCTCCCGCGACCTCGAACCCCGGCGGCAGCGAACTGTCCAGCGGACGCCCGGGCGGCGCGAACGACAGCACCAGCGCGTCCCGGCCGCTGCGTTTGCCTCGCAGCCACGTGCGCCTGCTGCGCAGCGAGTCTTGCTCCTCATCGATCGCACCGGTGATCAGCCACTGGTCCGGCACTCGCTCGCCCGACTCGAGCACCTGCGCGTTGCTCACCGAGAACCCGAGCCGGGTCCGGACGGTGTCGGCGAGCCCGGCGGGCAGCGACTCCACCCGGTTGGCCGCGTCTGCCAGCACGTACACCAGCGACAACTCGGCCAGCAGCCGATCCGGCCAGTCCCGGCCGCGGCCGACCAGCGTGGCGGCCCGGCGCAGGCCGTTCGCCAGGCCGGGAGCTTGCGCGTCGACCATGCGCGAGGCGACCGTGTACAGCTCGTCGGCACCGCCGCGTTCGAAGGTCGCGAACCCGGCGGACACCCGGTCCGCGAGCCATCCGCGCAGCTCAGCGGCCCCGGCGGTGACGCGTGCGAGCCGCTCCTGCGCCCGTTTCGCCGCTGCTTCGAGATCCTTCGGCGCGTCCGTCTTCTTCTCGGCCCGCTCCGCTCGCGCGGCCCGTTCTTCCAGCCATTGGTGCACCCATCCGGGCTCCTCCGCGCGGGGGAGTTGTCCCTCCGCCCAGAGCAGCAGCAACCCCAGCGCGTGCTTGCACGGGAACTTCCGGCTCGGGCAGGTGCACCGGAACGCGGGCCCGGCCGTTTCCACCGTCGTTTGATACGGCCGCTTCCCGCTGCCTTGGCACGCACCCCAGAGCGCGCGGCCCGACGCGCCCGCGTCCGACCACTTCGCCGGCGCCGCCTGCCCGCGCCCGGCTTTCGCCGACGCGGCGTCCGGCGCGAGTTCGAGCACCCGCTCCGGGCTCCACCGCGCCGCTGCTTCGTCCCCCACGTTTTCCTTGCCGCTCTTCCGGTTCCGACCCCCTCAAGGGCTGACCCGAAGAGCATCCCACCCGCCACCGACAATTTCCGCGACGGCGGCGGAACGAGGCCGGGGCGGCGACCCCCAGCACCCGCGAGCCCGAGGTCAGGACGCTTCGACAGCCCCGCGCCAGCGCACCGTCGGACGCAGCCGCTCGTCGTTCACCCGGTGCTTGTTCGCGCCCACGATGTCGAACATCGACTCGATCAGCGTGTCCGACAGCAGGTGCGGCTCCAGCCCCAGCCCGACCAGCCCGGTGTGCTTGACGTGGTAGTAGTGCTCCGGCTGCTCGACGCGCGGGTTGTCCAGGTTCTCGATCTGCACCGGCCCGGGGAAGCGGTCGGCGACGAGTTCGGCGATCTCCCGCACTGACATGCTCTCGGTCATCTGGTTGAACACCCGGAACTCGCCGCGCTCCGCCGGATTCTCCACGGCCAGCCGGATGCATTCGACGGTGTCGCGGATGTCGATCAGGCCGCGCGTCTGCCCGCCCTTGCCGTACACCGTGAGCGGCTGCCCCAGAACGGCCTGGATGACGAACCGGTTGAGCACCGTGCCGAACACCGCGTCGTAGTCGAACCGCGTGGCCAGCCGGGGGTCGAGCGCGGTCTGCGGCGTCTGCTGGCCGTAGACGACGCCCTGGTTGAGGTCGGTCGCGCGCAGGTCCCAGATCCGGCAGGCGAACTCGATGTTGTGCGAGTCGTGCACCTTCGACAGGTGGTAGAACGAACCCGGTTTCTTCGGGTACAGCATCCGGTCGCGGCGGCCGTTGTGCTCGACCTCGAGCCAGCCTTCCTCGATGTCGATGTTCGGGGTGCCGTACTCGCCCATCGTGCCCAGTTTGACCAGGTGGATGTCCGGGTCGATCTCGGCGATCGCGTACAGCAGATTGAGGTTGCCGACGACGTTGTTGTGCTGCGTGTAGACCGCGTGCTCGCGGTCGATCATCGAATACGGCGCGGACCGCTGCTCGGCGAAATGCACGATCGCGGAAGGACGGAAATCGCGCACCGCGTCGAACAGGAATTCCGCGTCGAGCAGGTCGCCTTCGTAGCTCGCGATCCGCTTTCCGGACACCTCGTGCCACGCGTCGGCGCGGGTGCTCAGGTCTTCGATCGGGACGAGGCTCTCGGCTCCGAGTTCGACGTCGTACTGCCGCCGCGCGAAGTTGTCCAGAACAGCCACTTCGTGGCCTTTGTCCGACAAATGGAGCGCAGTGGGCCAGCCTAGGTAACCGTCACCGCCGAGAACCAGCACTCGCATCCGGAGCACCCTTTCCTTTCGTTTTCGCGACAGGCACGGCCTTTCGTGTGCACGACGCCCGGTGTCGCGGTGGCAGATCCGAACCTAATCGCCCGCCGCTGATGTTCGGCTGGCAGTCAGCTGTGAATCCGCTGTGGGCCGGGGGGTCGCGCGGCGGAGCCGGCGGCCCGAGGGGAGACTGGGACTATGACGACGGTAACCAACCCGGCGAACCCCCGCACGACGGAGGAATCGCCCAAGCCGCGCCGTCGCGGCCTGGCCCGGTTCGTCCGCGCGGCCGCCAGTTCGGTGGCCGCGACCCTGCTCAGCCAGGCCGCGCTGATCGCGGTGCTCGCCGCGAACGGAGCCCCCTGGCTGGCCAGCGCGTGCGCGTTCGCGGCCGGTGCGGTGCTGAACTTCTTCCTCACCCGGCGCTGGGTGTGGGGCCGTCGCGGCCGTCCGGAAGTGGGCCGCGAGCTGCTGCCCTACGTCCTCGTCATCTCGCTCGGCGGCCTCGCTTCGGTCGGCCTCACGACGCTCGCCGGGCATCTGCTCGCGCCGCTGAACCTGCCGCACTTCTGGTGGGTCGTGTTGCTCGACGCGGCGTACGTGCTCAGCTACGCGCTGGTGTTCGTCGCCAAGTTCACGATGCTCGACCGGTTCGTTTTCGACCGCGGCGCAGCACGTACCCCCGCCACCACGTCCCTGTCATGACCCGCGCGTAGTTCGCGCCGTACACGACGCTGCCGCCCTTTTTGCTCTTGCCCGCCTTGCGCAGCCGCATGCTCATCGGCCGTTCGAGCACGCGCGCGCCTCGCGCGGTCGCGCCCAGCAGCAGTTCCGACGACTGGTACTGCGGTTCGTTCAGCGGGATCGCGCACGCGAGTTCCGCGCGCAGCGAACGGAATCCGAACGACGTGTCGGTGATCCGCCGCCAGGTGAGCACCGACGCGAGCCACGCGAACACGCGCACGCCGACCCAGCGCATCCGGCTGTCGGCCTCTTCGTGCCCCAAACGCCGGGAGCCAGTCACGAAATCCGCCGTGCCGTCCAGAAGCGGCGCGAGGAGTTCGGCCATTTCGCTGTTGTCGTACTGACCGTCGCCATCAGTCGTCACGATGTACTTCGCGCCGTTCTCGGCCGCGAGGTGATACCCGAGGCGCAGCGCGGCACCCTGGCCGCGGTTAGTCGGCGCGACGCACACGTACGCGCCATGGTCTTCCGCGATGGCCGCAGTGTTGTCCGTACCGCCGTCTACGACCACCAGGACGTCTACTGGCAGCCCGAGACATTCGTCCGGCATCTTCTCCAGCACCTGGCCGATACCGCCGGCCTCGTTGTACGCGGCGATCACCACCGTCAGCTCGGAAAGTTTCGCGCCGGGATAGCGGTCGTGGAAGTCTGCGATCGCGCCTTCGTCGACAGTGTCGGGATAACTGCCGAGGCGACGACGGCTTGCGACAGTGAGCGTGGTGAACCCGAGCGCACCGGCGACCGGCAACAGCACGAGCGCAGGCAGTTGGTAGCGCCAGGAAAACTCGAACACCGCGGACGCGAACAGCAGGAACAATCCAGTGCCAGCAGCGAACAGCGCGCCGCTGCGAGCTGGGTGGCGGGGCTTCTTGCGCCGCAGCACGGTCAACAGGCCGAGCAGCGCGAAGAACCCGAGCACCGCCCCGGGCACGAATCCGCCGTTGATCTGGTAGTCGCGCAGGAACACCGCGATCGGCTCGTCGACCTTGGGATCCGTTCCGTCGTACTGCCGCGTGACCGCCTTGAGCGCGGCAGGATCGGCGAACTGCGGGTAGGTCAGCTGGAACTGCCACCGGTCGATCGGCACGTCGGTGGCCGCGGTGTAGCGGGTGAACTGGAAGCTCTTCCCGAAGTCGCCGAGGATCGACGTCGCGACGTCCCACCACTGCGCCTTGAGCGTGGTCATCGCGAATTCGTGCGCCAGCGCGCCTTTGTCCGCGCCGGGCGGCAGCGGACCGGGCCACGCCGGGTCGAGATCGGCGTGCGTGTAGTTGTCGACCAGCCGGTTCTCGACCGGTTCGGTGGGGCAGAACGGCCGCACGGATGGGTCGAGCTGGAGTTTCGCGCAGTCCGCGACCGCGGCGGTGCGGCCGTAGAGCATGCTGCCGGACGGCCCGCTCAGCCCCCATTTTCCGGTCTCTGCCTTGACTTGCGCCGCGTACGGCACCACCACGACGAGGATCCCGAGGAGTCCGATCCCGGCGTCGCGCCACCCGCGCCACGAACGCCAAGCACTGCCCGCGGCGAGGACGTACAGCAGGAACGGCGCGGCGATCGCGACGCCGATCAGCCGCACCAGCACGCCGAATCCGACCACGAGCCCGGCCAGCGCGATCCGCCGCCAGTTCGGTTTTCCCTTGGCCAGCACCAGCCACAGCAGCCCGAACAGCAGCGCCTCGAACAGCACCTCGGCCATGATGTTCTGCTCGATCTGCACCTGGTAGGCGTCGAGCAGCAGCGGTGCGGCGGCCAGCGCGCTCACCCAGTTGCGCGCCCCGAGCCGCCGGGCCAGCGCGTAGATCCCGACCGCGATCGCCAGCCCGGCCAGGTGCTGCACGGCGGCGACAAAGGACAGCCCGCCGACCGCGAACAGCGGCTTCAGCAGCAGGTCGTAGCCGACCGGGTTGATCCCGTCGGCGCGCAGGCCGTGCAGATTGTCCAGGTACCGGAAGGAATCGATGTACAGCAGCGCCGGCTGGTACGCGATCCAGGACAGCACCCGCAGCGTGGTTCCCGCGGCGAGGAGCACCAGCAGAAACGCGTGGCGGCGGAGGAATCCGGTCACGGCGCCTCGGCCCGGTCCAGGCCGGAGAAGTACTTCCAGGCGGTGGCGAGACCGTCGGCTAGGGTGATTTCCGGCTGGTAGCCGATGGTTTCCGCACTCGCCGACACGTCCACGACCACCGCGGGCATCTCCCCGGCGGGCGCGGGCACGTGCTCGATCGGCAGCTCGGCCCCGGTCACCGCGCGCACGGTCTCGACCATTTCCAGCACTGACACCGAATGTCCGGCGCCGACGATCGCGCGGCCGGTGTAACCGCTCTCGTACGCGAGCATGATCGCGCGTACGACGTCGTCAACATGCACGAGGTCGCGACGCTGCTCACCGGTGCCGTACACACGCACGCCTTCATTATTCAACGCCGCGCGCATCATGCGCGGGACGAAGCTGTCTTTGTGCGACATGCCGGGCCCGTACACGTTGGTGAAGCGCAACGCGCACGTCGTGATTCCGTACGCGCCCGCGTAGCCCGACAGCAGCATCTCGCAGGCCGCCTTCGTCGCGCCGTATGGCGTAAGCGGCTTCGTGGGCAGGTCGACCGTGATGGTGTTTGTGCCGACGTTGCCGATCACTGCGTTCGTGGACGCGAGAATGAAGCGCGGCACTTCGCGTACGCGGCACAGTTCGAGAAGTTCTTGTGTCACTGCGACGTTCTCCGCGTACGTGTCGCGCGGCAGCTCTACTGACTTCAGCACGGATGTCAGCGCGGCAAGGTGCACGATCCCGCCGACGCCTGCCTCGACAGCTGCTTCGCGGGTTTCGGCGTCACGCAAGTCTCCGACGACGACGCGCACTCCCTCGTCGGTCGTCTCGTAGCGCACGCGGTCGACGACCGTGACCGGATAACTGCGCTCACGGAACGCGCGCACGACAGCGCGGCCGATGAAGCCGCTGCCGCCGGTGACGACGACGGGTGTCCTTTCGGGACTGTCGGGGAGTGTCATGGCGCACAACCTACCTCCGCAGTCTGTGCGTCACTTGTGCGTCCCTCGCTCGGACAGGCACCGCCTTGCGCGGGACCGCGTGCGGGCACCCCCAGCGACCGCACGCGGATCCCGGTGTTTAGTTTTCTAAACGATGCGCGGGGGGAGTGTAGCCGGAACGGGACGGCTGGTGTCAAGTTTTCGGGACGGTTATGCTGGACGCTGTTACGGAGACGGAACGGCAGTGGGGGCGACATGGCCGAGCAGGAACAGGAGCGCAGCTTCGCGCAGCGGCTGGCGCACCTGATCGCGACCGTCCACCCGCCGGACCGCAAGCCCTACTCCTACCGCGAGATCGCCCAGGGCGTCGCCGACGTCACCGGCGTCAGCATGTCGGCCACGCACGTGCAGCAGCTGGCCGTCGGGGCCCGGCGCGACCCGAAGCGCTCGCACATCCAGGCGCTCGCGCGGTTCTTCGGCGTGCCCGTCACCTACTTCTTCGACGACGAGGTCGCCGGCCGGGTCGACGAGCAGGTCGCCGACGTCGTCGCCTGGCGCGACACCCAGGCCCGCGACCTGGCGCAGCGCGCGATGCGGCTTTCCGAGCGCGACCGGCGCACCATTTCCGCACTGATGGACCAGCTCGACAGCTACACCGAGGGACGCGATCGCACCCGGCGCGGACGCAAGCCGGAGTGAGCCGGGCGGCTATGCTGGCGACGGCCGCAGCGCCGGGGACCCCCTGGTGCACCAGGCTGGTCCAGCCGCCGATCGCCTCGGGAGGGGACATCGACCCGACCGTGCGAGTGCGCGCCCGTGACCGGGTCCGCGACCTGCTGCGGCACGTGCCCGCGCCGCGGCCGTGGTCGATGAACGCGTGGATCGACCGGCTGGAACGGCACCGGGGCCGCGACATCGACCTGATCGCGGTCGGCTACGCGCCCGGCCAGCCCTCCGGTGCGTGGCAGCGGCATGACGACTTCGACCTCATCGCATACGCGGCGGGCACGTCGTCGTTGCACCAGGACCACATCATCGCCCACGAAATCGCGCACCTGCTGTGCGATCACCGCGGCGAATGCGTGCTCACCGACGCCGAAGCGGCGACGGTCGCGCCTGATCTCAGCGCGCACCTGCTGTCGCATCTGCTCACCCGCGTCACCACGAATTCCGACGAGTACGAAGCGGAGCTCATTGCCGTGTTCCTGATGAGTGCCGCCACCGAGGACGGCGCCCAGTTGCGGCCAGGCGCTTCCGGCCCGGCCGCGGATCGCGCGCGGCGCTTCGCGTCGCTGCTGGGGTAGTGCGCGGATGATCGACGTTCTTTTCTTCGGGGTCGGCCTGCTCGCCCTCGCGGCCGGGATCTGGCGCGCGGTGCGCGCGCGGCGGACGGGTGCGGGCGCGGGGCTGGCGACCAGCTTGATCGCGCTCGGCGTCGCGTTGTGCTTGCTCGCCGACAGCGCGCAGGCGATCGAAAGCCAGCTGTACCCGAGCCTAGGGCGGCTGCTGTCGAACCTCGCGACGATGGTGGCCGCGTACGGCATCGAGGTCACTGTCGCGGAGATCGGTGGCGTGGCAGAGCGTCGACGGCGCGCACGGCTCGGGGCGTTGATTGTCGCGCTTGTCGTGCTTACTGCGTCATTCTTCGCGACGCGCGGGCTGCCGACGGGCGTTGGGCTCTTCGACGAGCTGTACCGGTCTAATCCGTCGCTGGTCGTGTACATCGCTGTGTACACGCTGTACCTGGGCTTCGCGGTGGCAGACATCGCTGTGGTGTCAGCTGGTGCGGTGCGCGCGGGCACGGGCGCGCTGCGGGCCGGGCTGGGCATCATGCTCGTGGCTTGTGTGTTCGCTTTCGCTTATCTGGTCGGGAAGATCGTCGATCTGATCAGCGATCTGACTGCCGAACATCCGGTCACGAAGCTGTGCCGCGGTGCGTTTTCCACTGTGAGGTGCACGCTCGCGGTCGGCTTCCCCGCGGTTTCGGTGCTGCTGATCGTGGTCGGGCTGACGGTGCCGGCGTTGCCCGCGTTGGGACGGGCTGTGCGCGACGCGCGGACGCGATCGGCGCTGCGGCCGCTTCGCGAGCACCTGGCTTCGCGATACCCGGACGTCGTCCGCCTTGACGACTCTTCGGGGACCGGCCGCGAGCGGCTGTTGACCATGATGAGCGAGATCAACGACGGACTGTTGCTGTCCGGCGTCGGGCCTGAGCTGTCGCCGAACGCGGCTGCGCAAGTGTTGCGCAGTTCGGCCGCGACATTGGCGGATGAGCCCGCGGAACCGTCTGGTGAGACGGCTTTCGCGGCTGACGTGGCCCGGTTGCGGGCTATCGCGCAGGCGTTCCGAGCGGAGCCGACAGCCGGAGCTGCCAACCCTGCTCCGTGAGCACGACCAGGTGCAGCGCGTGCGCCCGGGCGGTGATCGGCAGCGCGGCGCGCGCCCGTTCGGCGACCTCGGCGCGCTGGTCGTCGGTGCCGCCGAGGGCGATCGTGAGATGCGCTGGCGGGTGCGCCCCGAAACGGCCGCCGTACGGGGGCGCTTCGGGCCAGTGATCGCACACGGCGTCGGCGAGCGGCTGGAGTGCGGGGGCGGCCGCGGCGACGAACCCAGGCGCGGTGACCAGGTCGGTCAGCTGCACTTCTGTCGCGGGAAAACTGGTGGCGAGCTGACGGACGTCGGCGTCGGTCCGCTCGGTGAGCCGGTCGGCGGACAGGAACGGGTACAACGCGGTGACGTGCGGCGGAAGGCCGGGCCGGACGAGTCCGGGGTCGACGGCCGCGGCGGTTTCGAGCAGGACGGCGGCGGACGGGAGCGTGACGACGAGCGCGCTGGTTCCGGGCGTGGGCACGGCCCCGATCCTGCCGGACCGCCCCCGCCGCCGCGCCGGAAGGGCCCCTCGCGGGCCGGAAAGGAAAGGCAACCCTTTCTTTGTGCTTCTTCCGGGGAATTCTGCTTAACCGAACCCTAAGTCTTCCCCAAGTCCGCCGTCGGCGATTCTTCGCGGTCCTACACTCGGTGGATGAAGATCGTCCTATGGACCGCATTGTGCGGATTGTGCGCCGTCACCGGCCACGTGCTCCTGGGCGTCGTGGCAGGTTTCCTTCTGCTGGCTTGTGTTCCGCGCCGTCCCGCTCCGGGGCGGCCGGCACCCGAAAGAGAATTGATCAGCTCCCGCGGCTGACTTTCCGGGGAATTCTCCCGGAATATGCGCGTCCTGCGGCCGGCGCGGCCCTCCTCCCGGCCGCCGTCTCCCGGAATTGTCGGTGCCGTGCGGTACAACGGTGTCCGGCAACAGGGAGGGAACGATGCATTACGTCGAACACGGTTCCGGCACGCCGGTGCTGGCCGTCCACGGCTGGATGCCGGACCACCGCCTGATGACCGGCTGTCTCGAGCCGGTCTTCGCGCGGCGGCCCGGATTCCGGCGGATCTACCCGGATCTGCCCGGGATGGGCGAATCGCCCGCGGGCTCCGCGCGCGGGTCGGACGACCTCGTCGCCGCGCTGGCAGACCTGGTGGACGACCTGATCGGCGACGAGCCGTTCTTGCTGGTAGGGGAGTCGTACGGCGGTTATCTGGCTCGGGGGCTGGTGCGTGCGCGGCCCGCGCAGGTGGCCGGGCTGGCGCTGGTGTGCCCGGTCGGGCGTCCGGTGCCGGTGCTGGAGCGGGACGTGCCGGACCACGAGGTGCTGCGCGCTGATCCGGAGCTGCTGGAGAGTCTCGATCCGGAGGAGGCGGCGGAGTACGCGGACATCGCGGTGGTCCAGTCCGCGGAGACGCTGGCGCGGTTCCGCGCGGACGTCGCGCCCGGGCTGGCGGCCGCCGACCGGAGCGCGCTGCAGCGGATGCTGGCGGGCTGGCCGTTGTCGGTCGATCCGGAAAGCGGTCCGGCGTACCGGAAACCGGCGCTGATCGTGTGCGGGAGGCAGGACTCGTCTACGGGATTCGCGGAGCTGTACGGGTTGCTGGGGCACTATCCGCGGGCCAGTTACGCGGTGCTCGACCGGGCGGGGCACAACCTGCAGTTCGAGCAGCCGGTGTTGTTCGAGGCGCTGGTGGAGGAATGGCTGGACCGGGTCGTGGAGGGGAGTGGTGCGGTGCGGTGAGGCGGGGTGAGGTTCGCGGTGGTCGGGCTTGCGTCGGCGGGTGCGGTGCGTTGCTTGGCGGTGGGCGCATGGTGCGCCGCTCGGTGGTGAGCGCGCGCGACGCGCTGCTTGGCCGTGAGCGCGCGACGCGCTGTTTGGCCGTGAGCGCGCGGTGCGTTGCTCGTTGGTCAGCGTGCGGTGCGTTGCTTGGCCGTGAGCGCACGGGTGCGTTGCTCGGTGGTGAGCGCGTGGGTTGATGTGCGGAGCGCGTGGGTTGGCACGCGACTATTCCTTATGGGATAAGTGATCCGGCTTCGCCGGTCGCCCGGCTCCCCTCGAGACGCGGCTCGGCGAGCTGCGGACGCCGGTGCCGCGCGAAGTGAGGCACCGAGTGTTCACCGCAGCGTCGTTGATGGGGGTTGCTCCGGCGGCTAGCGTCGGCGCGACTTCTTTGCTGCGGAGGTAGGCATGTCCACTGGGGAACTCAACCGGCGCAACCTGTTCCGGGCCGGCGGCGTCGTGGCGGCGGGTGCGGCGATGAGCATGCTGCCGGGCGTCTCGTTCGCCGAGCCCGCGCCCGGCGCCGGGCAGCAGACGAAGACGGTTACCGGCACTTTCCGCCCGGACGTGCCGGACTGGTACTACCTCCCGGTCGATGTGCCGCGCGGCGTGAAGCAGATCGACGTCGTGTACTCCTACGACAAGCCGTCGGTGCCCGCCGGAACGCGCGGGAATGCTTGCGACATCGGGATGTTCGGGCCGGAAGGACACGAACTGGGCACGCGCCGCGGCTTCCGCGGCTGGTCCGGCGGTTTCCGCGACCGGTTCTCGATCAGCGCCGCCGAAGCGACGCCCGGGTACCTCGCCGGACCGATCACGCCCGGCCGCTGGCACGTCATCCTCGGCCCGTACACGGTCGCGCCGCAGGGCCTGAACTACCGCGTCGAAATCACGCTGACGTTCGGCCGCGACACCTCGAAGCCGTTTCAGCCGAACCCCGCTCCGGAGACCGCGCCCGCGCGCGACCGCGGCCGGTCCTGGTACCGCGGCGACTCCCACCTGCACACCGTCCATTCCGACGGCAGGCGCACGCCCGAGCAGCTGGTCGCGGACGCGCGGGCGGCCGGGCTGGACTTCATCGTGTCCACCGACCACAACACGTCCAGCTCGCAGCTGGTGTGGGGCAACTATGCGACCGACGACCTGCTGATCCTGAACGGCGAGGAGGTCACCACGCGGTCCGGGCACTGGCCCGCGATCGGCCTCCCGGCCGGCACGTGGATCGACTGGCGCTACCGAGCGTCCGACCCGCGCGACTTCCGCCGGTTCACCGACCAGGTGCACCGGGCCGGCGGCCTGGTCACCGCGGCGCACCCGTTCGCGAACTGCTTCGGCTGCACCTACGAATTCGCGTACGAGATCGCCGACCTCGTCGAGGTCTGGAACGGCCCGTGGACCGCGGACGACGAAGCGAGCGTCACGCACTGGGACGGCCTCCTGCGCGGCGGCCGGTTCATCCCGGCGATCGGCGATTCCGACGCGCACAACCCGGACCAGACCGTCGCGCTCCCGCACACGGTCGTCCAGGCGGACCGGCTAGGCCGGGCGGAACTGCTCGCCGGGCTCAAGGCAGGCCGGTCCTGGCTCGCCGAATCGAAGGATGTGCAGCTCGACTTCTCCGTTTCCGGGGCAGGCCGCACCGCGGGCATCGGCGGACGGCTCGTCGCGGGCACCGGCACGCCGATCGAGGTGCGCGCGGTCGTTCGCGGCGTGCCCGGCACGACCGTGACCTTCCTTGACCAGCTCGGCCCGGAGCACAGCGAGACCGTCCCGGAGTCCGGCACTGCGACCGTCACGTGGACCACGTACCCGCGCTACAGCCGCTGGGTCCGGGTCGAGGTGCGGCGTCCGTCGGGCGGTCCGAAGACCACGACGCCGAACGCCATGGTCGCCCTGTCGAACCCGATCTTCCTGGGCGCGCCCGACGCCGGCTGACCCGACCCGAGCGTCTCGCCGCCAGGACGTCCGGGCAGACTGTGCACTCGGAGCGGGCAGTGGGGAAGGGCGGGCACGGGGTGCGCGGGTGTGGCGTGCGAGCGGCGATTCTTGCGGTCGTCGTGGCCCTCGCGGCGGTGGTCGTCGTGGTGGTCATGTTCTCGAGCAGCGACGAGGTGAAGACCCCCGGCTGCACTGTCGCGTTGCCGAAGGGACCGAACGACGCTTCGGCACCGCAGTACACGCTGCAACCGGACCCCATGAACAACGCCGCGATCATCGCCGCCGTCGGCGTCAAGCAGGGCTTGCCCTCGCACGCGGTCACGGTCGCCCTCGCGACCGCGCTGCAGGAGTCGAAACTCCGCAACCTGAGCGGCGGCGACCGGGATTCGATCGGCCTGTTCCAGCAGCGCCCGAGCCAAGGCTGGGGCACGCCCGACCAGCTCCAGGACCCGGTCTATTCGGCGACCGAGTTCTACAAGAAGCTAGCGAAACTCGACAACTGGCAGACGATTCCCATCACCGAAGCGGCGCAGGCCGTGCAGCGTTCCGGTGCCCCCGACGCGTACGCCCAGTGGGAAGACGAAGCCACCGCGCTGACCGGCGCGCTGACCGGCCAGTACCCGGCGGCGCTGACCTGCCGCAACCTGACGCTGAACCCGCCGGCGAACCTGGTGACGGTCGCGAACGCGGAACTCGGCACTGCTCGGTTGAGCGGCGCGCACCCGGCCGCGGAGGGCTGGCGAATCGCGAGCTGGCTGGTGGCTCGTGCGGCGAAGCTGGGCGTGGACCGGGTGAGCTTCGCCGGTCAGACGTGGACCGCGGAGTCCGGGGCGTGGGCCGCGGATGAGAAGGCCGGGCAGAATCTCTCGCTGCATCAGGCGCCGGTCGCGCCGCCTAGCTCTGGCTGATCGGCGAGGTGAACCGCCAGCTGTCCGGCGGACGTCGTGCGGATGTCGGCAGCCCGCTGAGTGTCCGACCACTCTGGACTCAAGGCTGCCCCGACTCCTGAACCTCGCGAACCACCGGTATACGGTCAATTGCCGACGGTAACGTCAGCCAGGTCGCACATCAGACGTCGAGCGCTGGCCATTGACGTTGTCGGCAGGAGCACTGCGCTGCGAACGGGTCCGCTGCCCCGGTACTTTCGTTTCCCGCTCGCAGTATCGGCCACGCACGGGCTCGCGTCGCCAGGCCAGTAGAATCCGCAGTCTGCAATTCTTTCTGTAGCTGAATCAGTCGGGCAGCACAGGTATCGCGGCGATTTCTCCAGCAATGAAAAATGACTGGGCTACCTCCGTCGCTTTGACGGAACGCCGTCGTTCGTGCACCGGTAATTTGTCCTTGCGCCAACTGGATCCTGGGGCGAGTGCTCTTCACACAACGCGGTAGAGATCGTCTTGGCGACGTGGTTGAATGGGTGCCGAGTACGACATCTGGATTGCCAGTTCAGGTATTCGCTGTCGAAGGCAGAAAATGAACAGAACGCGACCGGCGCGATTTCTTCCCGCGGCCGCTCTGGCGTCGCTCGCGGCGTGCGGTTCCCCGGAAAACAGCGTCGGAGCGGCGAGCCCGACGCCTCCGCCCGGCAGCGTGTCGATGTCACCGTCCGCGAGGAACTTCACCGGCGCGGATCTCTGCGCCTTGCTGACCGACGCGGACAAGCAGGTCCTGGGCCTGGCTGGTCCGGGCGAGGCTTGGGACCGGCCGTACAAGATGGGCGGCAGCCGCCGTGCCCGATGCCGGTGGACCGGCGACGACGCCGAGTTGGACCTCGCCTTCCACGACGCCGACATCCCGAAAGACAGCGTGTTCCCGACCGAAGTCGAGGTGAGCCGGGAACAGATCCACGGGCGCGACGCCAAGGTGGTCGCGTTCCAGCTAGCACCGATGAATTGCGACGTCCTGGTGGATCTGCGCCCGCGGGCCCACCTGAGCGTGGACTCGACTCCGGTTTCCGACGCGCCGGATCAGACCGAGAACTGCGCGTTCGCCAGACGGATCGCGGAGGCCGCCGCCTCGAGAATCCCCGGCTAGCGGCGGCTGTCCGTCGCCGGGCTACTTCGGGGCGACGAGAGTCTTCTCCGTGCCGAGCTGTGCGCCGGAATCTTCAGGTGCTTCGCCCTCGGCGGGTAAAAGCTGCTCGTGGCCTTAACTCACCTGATCGCCGAGTTGTAGAGCTGGGCGATGTCGTCGTCGAAGTAGGCGCTGTAGGAGACGTCCGGGGTGGCGCCGCCGGTTTGGTAGCCGCCGATGGCGCCGATGACGGTGCCGGTTCCGGTGTTCGGGTCCTGGTTGATGACCCACGGGCCGCCGCTGGTGCCGTCGGGGAAGCCGGGGCAGGCGACGCGTTGCTGGAAGGCGTCGGACTGGGTCGTGGTGCCGGTGCAGACGACTGGTTGTTCGGTGCCGTCGGGGTAGCCGGTGAGGGTGATCGTGTGCGAGAAGCCCTGGTTCGTGCCGAGCTGGTTGGCGCCGGTGAGGCTTTCGAGGCTCGCGGAACCGGGCTGGGCGACCTTGAGGAACGCGAAGTCGAGGTCCTGATCGGACGAGGACTTCCACCCGTCGGCGGTGATCGCGGCGGTGACCTGCCAGGTGCCGTACGGGGCGATGCCGTCGTGGTAGCCGGGCTTGAAGGTGACGCCGGAGATGTCGCCGCTGACGCAGTGCGCGGCGGTGAGGAGCAGGTCGCCGGCGGGGCTGTGCACGACGCTGGCCGAGCAGAAGTGGTTGCCGCCGGAGAACAACGCGCCGACGGTGCGGCTCGCCGTCGCGGTCGCGGAGGCGCTGGGGGACGTGCCGGTGTCGCCGGAAGCGGAAGTGCTGGGGGACGTGCTGGCGTCGCCGGTGGCGGAAGTGCTGGGGGATGTGCCGGCGTCGCCGGTCGAGGTGGTCGCCGCCGTGCTGTGCGAATCGTCGCCGGTCGAGACGGCGGGGGTGCCCGTGCCGCTCGCCTGGCTCGCCGGGCCGGTGACGTCAGCGGTGTCGACGACGGCGTTGGCACCGCCGGTCGCGACGATCGCGGCCGCCGCGCAGACGATCAGCGCTGTCCGGGAAACGTTGACTCTCACGCATCAAGATGACCATGCCGACGCCCGCCGGGCATCCCGTGCGGCCGGATGCACAGCAACCTCACAGCGCTTACACATCGCCTCACAGCAGGGAATTCGATCTGAGGCGCCCGGAATTTTCCACCCTGGCGGGGGTGGGTGAGCGGGTGCGCCGCGGGGTCGTTACGTCTCCTCTCGGGGTGCTTTTGCCGCAGGCAGGGGCGACCGGCCAGCCTGGGGGACTGGCCGGTCGCCCGCCTGATGCCGGGACTGCCTGCGGGGCTACGCCGAGCCGAGCGATCTTCGGTGTTGGCGGTCTGTTCGGCCAGCGGGCCGTCACCCGGACAGACGCGCCGAGCACCTGACCGCTCGGTGGTTGACGCGACCGGGCCGAGCCCGACGCAGCCAAACCCGGGTCGAGCCAGACGCCGCCAGATCCGGGTCGAGCCAGACGCCGCCGGACCCGGGTCGAGCCAGACGCCGCCGGACCCGGGTCGAGCGAAACGCAGCCAGATCCGGGCCGAGCCGGACACAGCCGGACATAGCCAGCCCGAGGCAGCGACCCTCGCGGCGAACCGTGCGCAGCGCGGTCGGTGATCGTCCGTGCAGCGGGGTGGTCGATCCGTCCGGTGCGGCCTGGCTGTGGTTCGCGCTGGGCCGTGGCCTTGCCCGATCGGCGGCGCGGCTCTCCGGCAGGGGTTGGCCATCCGGCCGGATGGCCAACCCCTCGACTCGGGATGCGTGACCTGCTCGGTCCCGACGTCACCGGTTGAGTCGGCGGTGGCCAGGTGCAGCCGTCGCCGTCGGCGCTGTTCCCGAGCCGGATTGCCGACGGGCCCGGGTTGCTGACTGGCCTGCGTTGCCCGCCGGTGTGCGTTGCTGACTGGCCTGCGTTGCCTGCCAGCCTGCGTTGCTGACCGGCCCGCGTTGGCGGTCGCCCGCGTTAGGCGGGGCGGTTTGCCCAGTCGGCGGTACCGCTTCGGCGCTGAGGCACCGATGTCACGGTGCGATCCGGCTCGGCGTCGAGACGGCACGTCGGCGTCGAGCGCGTGACCACAGTGTCGTCCCCACACGGGAGACGAAACCGCGCCCTGGCCGGAATCTCTCTGCGTCGAGTCGGCAGTGTCGAGACCGAGACCGAGCCACCGAGGCGGAGCAACAGCGTCGAACCGACAACCGGGAGCGTCAAACCGACTTAGCCGGACATCGCCTCCGAACTGAGCCGAGTCACCCTCGTGCCGCGGATCTTTTCTGGCATCGGCTACTCACCCGCCGACGGGGTGTGGGTCACCAGCAGGGTCACGCCTGCTTCGCCGTCGCAGTCGACCATCACCGGGCCGACTCCGTTGCCTACCTTCGTGGTGACTTTCGCTGTTGCCTTGAAGGCTTCCGGGTTCGCGTCGACGATCTTGACGTCCTTCAGAATCTGGTGATCCGGGAATCCGCCGATCACCTTCTTCAGGCCCTTGCCGCCGCCGCAGTTGCCGGTGAGCGTGATGTCACCGCCGGGGGCGGCCGGGTTCGGGTCGATCTTCACGGTCGCCCTGGCTCCCTCCGGCGGCTGCTCGGCGGGCGGCTGGGCGGCAACCGCGGCGGGCACGGCGGCTGCGGCGACGGGCGACGCCGGATGATCGCCGGTGGCCGCCGCGGCGACGCCGATCGTTCCTCCGGCGATGGCGGCCGCCGCGAGTGCCGTGCCTGCTGCCAGACGGGCGTGGCGCAGAACCGAAGACTTCACTGACATTCCGTTTCCCTCCCTCGAAGTGTCCATTGAGGACACTGTGCGGTTCACCCCGGTGCAGGGGGTTCGTCCGGATAGTCGAGGCGACCCCCGCCGCAGGTTCTCGCCGGAGCGAAAAGTGACCGGGGTCACATCCGCGAGCAAGGGCTACGATAGCGGGAAATCGAACGCTGGCGGGGAGTTTTCGTGACAGTGGCCGGAGAAGCGCGCGAACGGCTGAGCCCGCGGGTCGCCAAACAGGTGCGCGATCTGATCCTGACCGGCGCGGTCCGCGGCGGCGAGCGGCTGCGGACGGAGCATCTGGCCGAACGCCTCGGCGTCAGCGCCACCCCGGTCCGCGAGGCGTTGATGGCGCTCGCGGGCGAGGGCATGGTGGATTTCCGTCCAGGGCGCGGATTCCGGGTGATCCCGGTGACGCGCCGCGACGTCGTGGACGTCTACGCGATGCAGGCCTACGTCTCCGGCGAGCTGGCCGCACGCGCGGCGGAGGCCTTCGACCCGGCGGGGCTGGCGCGGCTGGACGACCTCCAGCGCGAGATCGAGAAAACCGTCCGCGACGGCGACCTCGACGCGACCGAGCGGGCCGATTTCGCGTTGCATCGCATGGTCAATCACACGGCAGCCGCGCCGAAGTTCACCTGGATGCTCTCGTTGACGCTCAGGTACGTGCCGTTCTCGGCGTATGCGGACATTCCCGGCTGGCCGATTCTCGCGCGCGACGACCACGATCGGGTGCTCGCTGCCCTGAACGAGCGCAAGCCGGACGCGGCGCGGGACGCGATGGCGGCGCACATCCGCGAGGCGGGGGACCTGCTGGTCGATTTCCTTGCGGCACAGGGCGTCCTCGCGGCGCACTAGACAGCCGCGGCGTTTTCTATAGAATCCGGCGAGAGGGAGAGAACACCAGATCGAAGGAGACTCGGTGGCTGAGCGCGACGTGCTGTACATCGGCGGCGGATGGGTCCGTTCGGGCTCGGAAGCGACGATTCCGGTGGAAAACCCGGCCACTGAGCAGGTCCAGGCGCACATCCCGGAGGGCACGGCCGCCGACGTGGACCGAGCGGTCCGGGCGGCGCGCGAGGCGTTTCCGGCGTGGGCCGAAACCACCCGAGCGGAACGCGCCGAGCTGCTGCGCAAACTTCTCGACGGGCTGGCGAAGCGAGCCGACGAGATCGGCGAGACGATCGCGAAGGACGTCGGCACGCCGTTGCGGATCGCGACCCGGATCCAGGCCGCGCTGCCGCAGACCGACGTGAAGACATACGTCGACCTGCTCGGCCAGGACGAGCCGGAGGAGAAGGTCGGCAACTCGCTGATCGTCCGCGAACCGGCGGGCGTCGTCGCGGCGATCACGCCGTGGAATTACCCGCTGCACCAGATCACCTGCAAGATCGCGCCGGCGCTGGCGGCGGGCTGCACGGTCGTCGTGAAGCCCAGCGAGGTCGCGCCGCTGAGCGCGTACCAGCTGTTCGACGCGATCCACGAGGCCGGTTTTCCGCCTGGTGTGGTCAATCTGGTCACCGGATACGGGCCGGTGGTGGGCGAGGCGCTGGCGACGCATCCGGAGGTCGACGTCGTGTCGTTCACCGGTTCGGTGCGCGCCGGCACCCGGGTGGCTGAGGTGGCGGCACGCACGGTCAAGCGCGTCACGTTGGAGCTGGGCGGCAAGTCCGCCAACGTGATCCTCGACGACGCCGACCTCGCGACGGCGGTCAAGGTCGGCGTCTCCAACGCGTTCCTCAACGGCGGCCAGACCTGCACAGCGTGGACGCGCATGCTCGTCCCGCGAGAGAAGCACGACGAAGCGGTCGCGCTCGCGAAGACCTTCGCCGAAGGATTCACGACGGGTGATCCGTTGGACCCCAAGACAAAGCTGGGCCCGCTTGTCTCGGCAGCACAACGGGATCGGGTGCGCGGCTACATCGAAAAGGGCATCGCCGAGGGTGCGACTCTGGCGACGGGTGGGACCGAAGCTCCTGCCGGCACAGGCTACTTCGTCGCACCGACAGTTTTCGCCGGCGTTGACCCGGATTCGACGATCGCGCAGGAGGAGATCTTCGGCCCGGTGCTGTCGATCATCCCGTTCGACGACGAGGAAGACGCGCTGCGCATCGCGAACAACTCCCGCTACGGCCTGCACGGCGCGGTCTGGTCGGCCGACCAGGACCGGGCGCTGGCCTTCGCGCGCAAGGTCCGGACCGGGCAGATCGACGTGAACGGCGGGGCTTTCAACCCGCTCGCCCCGTTCGGCGGCTACAAGCAGTCCGGTCTCGGCCGCGAGATGGGCCGGGCCGCGCTCGACGAGTTCACCGAGCTCAAATCCATCCAGCTCTAGCACGACCCAAAGGAGAAGACCCGTGGTCAAAGCCGTGGTTGTGCGCGAGCAAGGCGGCCGTCCGGAGGTGTGCGACATCGTGCTGCCGCCGGTCGGGCCAGGCGACGTGCGGGTGCGGATCGCGGCCGCCGGGGTGTGCCATTCCGATCTGTCCATGGTGGACGGGACGCTGCGCCCGCAGTACCCGTTCGTGCCGGGACACGAGGCGTCCGGCGTCGTGGCCGAGGTCGGCGACGAGGTCGCGCACGTGCGGCCGGGGGACCGGGTGGTGCTCAACTGGGCCGCCGCCTGCCGGGAGTGCTGGTTCTGCCTGGCCGGGGAACCCTGGTTGTGCTCGGCGATCGAAGGCGTCACCACGTTGCCGCGCGGGGAACTGGACGGCGGGCCGCTCAACGTCTTGCTCGGGGTGGGCGGATTCGCCGAGGAGACCGTGGTGCCCGGGCGATCCGTCGTGCCGCTGCCGGACGGGGTGCCGCTCGATCTGGCCGCGTTGATGGGCTGCGCGGTGCTGACCGGGGTCGGCGCGGTGCGCAACACCGCAAAAGTCCGAAAAGGACAGAGCGTGCTCGTGCTCGGTCTCGGCGGGATCGGGCTGTGCGTGGTGCTCGGGGCGAAACTGGCGGGGGCCGGGCAGATCATCGCGGCCGATCTGTCGCCGGAGAAGGAAGCGCTCGCCCGCGCGGCCGGTGCGACGGATTTCCTGGTGAGCGACGACAAACTCGCCAAACAGGTCCGCGGGCTGACCGACGGTCGCGGCGCGGACTACGCCTTCGAATGCGTCGGCGCGGCCGCGACCATTCGCGCCGCGTGGAGTTCGGTGCGCCGCGGCGGGCACTGCACGGTGGTCGGCGTCGGGCGGAAGGACCAGCAGGTGGTGCTGAACCCGCTGGAGATCTTCCACTTCGCCCGAACGCTCACCAGCACCGTCTACGGCGCTTCCGACCCGGACGTCGACATCCCGGTTCTCGCCGACGAGGTCCGTTCGGGCGCGCTGAATCTGGAAACCCTGGTGACGCACCGGATTTCGCTCGACGAGGTCGGCGACGCGTTCGACCGGATGCGGCAGGGGCAGGGCGCTCGTTCGCTGATCCGGATCGGGAACTGAAGGACCGGCCGAGACCTCGCCAAGGCCCCGGCCGTCTTCGCTCAGTCCGCCACGTCCAGCGCCGCCTGAATGATGCTGTCCGTGTCGATGCCGTGGTGCCGGTACACGCTCTCCAGATCCCCGGACTGCCCGAACCGCGTCACGCCCAGGTGCGACGCCCGGACGCGGTGGACGTTCGCCAGGAACGCCAGCGTGTGCGGGTGCCCGTCCAAGACCGTCACCATCGGCGCGGAGCGTTCGGACGGCAGCGCCGACTCCAGGATCCACGTCTCGGCCGTATCCTGCCCCGCCCGCGCCTGCACGGCGCGGAACAGCAGACCAGGGCTCGTCACGCACACCACGTCCGCGTGCTTGCCCAGCGCGTCGAGCCGGTCGGCGGCCTCCAGCGCTTCGGTGACCATCGCGCCCATTGTCACCAGCGTGACGTCCGGACGCGCCACCGCGGCGGTGCGGATCGGGTACGCCCCGGCCACGACCTGGCGGCGGCGACGTTCCCGCGCGGCCGGGTCGGCAGGCACCGCGGCCAGGCTTTGGTCCACCGGACGGGTCGAAAGGCGCAGGTAGGCGGAGGTTCCGTCGGGGCGGCCGAGGCGCGACAGGGAAGCCAGCAGGGTCCACTCGACGTCCAAGGCGAAAGCCGGTTCGTACGTCACGCAGCCAGGCTGTTCGAGCCCGACCGACGGCGTGGTCACCGACTGGTGCGCACCGCCCTCGGGTGCGAGCGTGACGCCGGACGGCGTACCGACCAAAATGGACTGTCCGCCGCCGTAGATGCCGAACGACCACGGTTCCAGCGCGCGCTCCACGAAGGGGTCGTAAAGCACCCCGATCGGCAGCAGCGGACGGCCCCAGCGCGACCACGTGGTGCCGAGTTCGCCGAGTGCGCTCACCAGGTTCACCTCGGCGATGCCCAGCTCCAGATGCTGTCCGCTGGGCCGCTCGCGCCAGTGCAGGATCGTCTCGGGGTCGTCGGCGAACCAGTCGACGCGTTCCTGCGGCGACCACACGCCGACCTTGTTGACCCAGCCGCCGAGGTTGGTGCTGGACGAGACGTCCGGGCACAGCGTCACGACGAGTTCCGCCGCCTCGGGCGCTTCGCGGGTCAGATCAAGCAGCGCGCGGCCGAGCGCGGCCTGCGTCGTGGTGCGACCAGACGGCGTGCGGCCGATGTCGGACGGCAGTGCCGGAACCGGTTGCAGCGAAACGGTTTCCCGCTCCAGACGAGTGGCCGTCGAAGCGCACAGCTGGGCGGCGGCAGAGCCGTCGGGAAACTTCTGCCACGGGTTGTCGAGCGAGATCCCGACCCGTGAGGCCAGCGAACCCAGCTGCTCGGCGGTCAGCAGCGACGAGTGGTTCTGCGGATGTCCCTCGCTGGCGAGACCGAATCCCTTGACCGTGTAAGCGAAAACGACCGTCGGCCGGTGGTCCTCGATCGCGTCGAACGTGTCCAGCAGCGCGGACAGGTCGTGGCCGCCGAGGTTTCGGATGGCGGCGTGCAGCGTGTCGTCGTCGAGAGTGTCCAGCAGCGGAGCCAGTTCCGGCGTCGTCAGGCGTTCGCGCAGCTGCGCCGGGGTGCAGCGGATGAGCCGCTGGTACTCCGGGTTCGACATCTCGTCAATCCGCGTGCGCAGCGCCGCGCCGCCCGGCCGCTCGAACAGTTCTTGCAGCAGCCGGCCGTACTTCACGGTCAGCACCTGCCAGCCGGCCGCCTCGAACATGCCCTGCAGCCGGGTCGCGCCGATGTTCGGGACCACGCGGTCGAGCGACTGCCGGTTCAGATCGACGATCCAGACGACCTCGCCCAGTTCCGCCACGTTCGGGTCGAGGATCGCTTCCCAGCACGCGCCCTCGTCCAATTCCGCGTCGCCGACCAGCGAGTACTGCCGTCCGGTTCCCGCGCCGCCGCCGTGCGATTCGACGTAGCGCCGCGCCAGCGCACCCCAGATCGGGGCGGTCGCGCCGATGCCGACGGAACCGGTCGAGTAGTCGACGCGATCCGGGTCCTTCGAGCGCGACGGGTAGCTCTGCAGGCCGCCGAACTCGCGCAGCGTCGTCAGGTACTTCTCGTCGAGGTCGCCGAGCAGGTAGTTGATCGCGTGCAGAACGGGGGAGGCGTGCGGCTTGACCGAAACCCGGTCCTGCGCGCGGAGCCGGGCGAACCACAGCGCGGTCATGATCGACACCATCGAGGCGCTGGACGCCTGGTGCCCGCCGACCTTGAGCCCGGTCGGATTCGGCCGGACGCGGTTCGCGTGGTCGATGATCGCGGTCGACAGCCACAGCACCCGGTCCTGCACCTCGCGCAGGACGGTCACCGTGTCGTTGTCCGGAAGGCGTTCGGGGGCGGCGCTGCTCACGACGAATCGGACCTCTCTTGGGCGGAAAGTTCAGGACAGTCCAGCAGAGCTGGGTAGGGTGCACAACAAGCGCGTTCGACATTGCGCAGAACGCCCAGGTCGGCACCTCGCGGTGCGGAGAGGATTGCGCAGCATGCCCAGCACCCAGCGGCTCGACGCCACCGACGCCCGGATCCTGCTCGCGCTCGGCCGCACCCCGCGGGCGACCGCCGTCGCGCTCGCCGACGAACTGGGCCTGTCCCGCAACACCGTGCAAAGCCGGCTCGCCCGGCTCGAACAGGGCGACGCGCTGCGCTCGGCCGAACACCGGATCGACCCGGCCGCGCTCGGCTACCCGCTCACCGCGTTCGTCACCGTGCAAGCGCGGCAACGATTGCTGGACGAGGTCGGCCGCGCGCTCGCCGCGGTGCCGGAAGTGCTGCAGGTGCGCGGATTGACCGGGGCGCAGGACCTTCTGGTGCACGTCGTCGCGACGGACGCGGACGATTTGTACCGGATCGCCGGGGAAATCCTGGAAATCCCCGGCGTCGAGCGCACCAACAACGCGCTCGTCATGCGCGAGATGGTGCCTTACCGGCTCACCCCGCTGCTCGAACGCGCCGCGCAACGCTGAAAATCACGGCTGGTCGTCGGCCGCTCGCTCGCGGCCGCGCTGCAGCATGGCCCGGTGCGCCCACACCAGCAGCGGCGCGGCCAGCAGGCCCCACAGGAACCAGCCGGTGTCCCCGGCCATGAGGCCGAAGACCAGCATCAACAGGACGGTGGCTTCGGCGAGCACGAGGATCTTCCGCCACCGCCTGGACTGCGCGGGCAGCACGCCTTGGCTCAGCGTCGCGGCGAACACGGGGTCGCTCGCGGCGAGTTCCTCTTCGATCTTCCGCAGGGCGCTGCGGTCGCGATGGGGCAGCATGATCCCCTCCTCGGACAGGACGGGCCGGTGATCGCTCAAGTACCAGTGGAATACCCGGTCCATGTCGCCGTCAAGCCCGGGTTTCACCAGGAATAATCGCGCCGCGCCGGAGGCCGTTGCAAACTGAAACACGTTCTAATAACGTGCCGGGGGTGAGATACGGGATCGTGTTGTTCACCAGCGACCGGGGCATCTCCCCGGCGGCGGCCGCACAGGCCGCGGAAGAGGCCGGATTCGCGACGTTCTACGTGCCCGAGCACACCCACATCCCGATCCGGCGGGACGCCCCGCATCCCCGGACCGGCGACTCCTCGCTTCCGGACGACCGCTATCTGCGCACGCTCGACCCGTGGGTCGCGCTGGCCAGCGCGGTGCCGGTGACCTCCACGATCCGGCTGGCGACCGCGGTGGCGCTGCCGGTGGAGAGCGATCCGATCACGCTCGCCAAGACCGTCGCGACGCTGGACCACCTCTCCGGCGGCCGGGTCACGCTCGGCGTCGGGTTCGGCTGGAACACCGACGAACTCGCCGACCACGGCGTGCCAGGGAAGCGGCGGCGCACCGCGCTGCGCGAGTACCTCGAAGCGATGCGCGCGCTGTGGACCGAGGAAGAGGCGAGCTACTCGGGCGAGTTCGTGGAGTTCGGGCCGAGCTGGGCGTGGCCGAAGCCGGTGCAGCCCAAGGTGCCGGTGGTCGTCGGCGCGGGCGGGAACGAGCGCACGTTCCGCTGGATCGCGCGGCACACCGACGGCTGGCTGACTACGCCCGGCGAGGGCGACATCACCGAGAAAGTCGCGCAGTTGCGCGAAATCTGGCGCGAGGAAGGCCGCGACGGCGAGCCGGAGGTGATCGCGCTCGGCCCGCGCCCGGATCCGGAAGGGCTGGCCAAGCTCGAGGCGGCAGGCGTCACCGAGGTCGTGTTCGGGCTCCCGGACCGCTCGGCGGGCGAGGTCGAGGCATGGCTGGACCGGCTCGCCGGGAAGCTCGGGCAGCTGACCGGAGCCTGACGGCGTCCACTTGGGACCGCACTACCTCCGTTGGTATGGACCTGCGCGCTGAGATGGCGAAAAGCGCCTGAACGGGTGAACTCGGCCGTCGCGCGTCATTCCTGAGGCGGCCTTCCCTCTTGTTTCGTGTGGCGGTGACCGGCCGGCACGCCCCCCGACCGGCCGGTCACCGCTTCGCCCGTCTGCGGCGGCGAGGCGAATGGCGCCGCGCGGCGCCGCCCGGGACACTGGCCCGGTGCGCATTCCCGTTCCCCGGACCGAAACGTGACCCCCGAACTGGCCGAACTGGCCGCTGCCCACGGCGTCGCGACCCGCTACGAAAACGCCGACCAGATCGAAGTACAGGTCGACCCTGACATCGTGATCGCCGTATTGGCGCAGCTCGACGTCGATGCCGGTACTCCACAAGCAATTCAGCGAGAATTGGCCGCGGTGCGGGAAGCCCGTGCCTCGCAAGCGTTGCCGCCGACTGTCGTCGTGCGCGCCGGGCAAGAACGCGAACTCGGCCAAGCTGTCACAGTCGAACTCGAAGACGGCACTGCGCGTGACGTCGGCGCCACACTTCCGGCTGACCTTCCGCTGGGCTGGCACGAGATCGTCACCGCGGCGCAACGGGTTTCGCTGGCCGTCGTCCCGGACCGGCTGCCCGCGGTGCCGCCCGAGTGGGGCTGGATGCTGCAGCTTTACGCGCTGCATTCCGAACAGTCGTGGGGAATGGGCGATTTCGGCGATCTCGCCGTAATGGCGTCCCGCTCGGCCGCCGAACTGGGCGCGGGCGTGCTGCTGGTCAACCCGGTGCAAGCGATCAGCCCGGCGCACCCGGTCGAACGGTCGCCGTATTCGCCGTCCAGCCGCCGGTTCGCGAATCCGCTGTACCTGCGGGTCACCGACACCGAGGCGTTCGCCTCCGCTGACGAAGACACGAAGCGGCAGGTGCGGGAGCTCGCGCCGGATCCGATCGGCGAACTGATCGACTACGACGCCGTGTGGACCGCCAAACGCGCCGCGCTGGAACTGTTGCGGCCCTACCACCCGCACTCGATCGAATTGGATGACGACCTTCGCGACTTCGCCGCCTTCGGCGCGCTCGCCGAGGTGCACGGCAGCGACTGGCGCGAGTGGCCCGAGCCGCTGCGCGATCCCGGCAGCGCCGAGGTGGCCGCCGCGCGCGAGGAACTGGCGAAGCGGATCGAGTTCCACGGCTGGCTCCAGCAGCTCTGTCACGAGCAGCTCGACAACGTCCGCCGCGCCGCGCGTGAAGCGGGCATGCCGGTCGGCGTCGTGCACGATCTGCCGGTCGGGGTGCATCCCGGCGGCGCGGACACCTGGGCGCTGCGGGACGTGTTCGCCGCGCGGGTGCGGGTCGGGGCGCCGCCGGACGCGTTCAACCAGCAGGGCCAGGACTGGAATCTGCCGCCGTGGCGGCCGGATCGGCTCGCCGAAGCCGGGTACGCGCCCTTCCGCGACGTCGTGCGCGGCGTGTTGCGGCACGCCGACGGCATCCGGGTGGACCACGTCGCCGGGATGTGGCGGCTGTGGTGGATTCCGCCGGGCGAACCGGCCGGCCGCGGCACGTATGTGCACTACGACGCCGAAGCGATGCTCGGCGTGCTCGCGCTGGAAGCGCATCGCGCGGGCGCGGTCGTGGTGGGGGAGGACCTCGGCACTGTCGAGGACACCGTCACCGAAACCATGCACGAACGCGGCCTGCTCAGCTCCGCGGTGCTGTGGTTCCAGCGCGACTGGGACGCGCCCGGCAAGCCGTTCGTCCGCCCGGAGAGCTGGGATCCGGACGCGATGGCCAGCATTTCCACGCACGACCTGCCGACGGTGTCCGGCTGGCTCGCCGCCGAGCACGTGCGCGTGCGCGCCGAACTCGGCCAGCTCGACCGTCCGGTGGAGCAGGAGTACGCCGAAGCGGCGGCTGAGCGGACGGCGTTGCTCGAACTGGTTGCCAGCGAAGGAATTCCGGACGACGACTTGGTGGTCGCCTTGCACACGCTGCTCGCTTCGGCGGCGTCGCGGCTGGTGCTTACCGCACCGGCGGATGTCGTCGGCGAACGGCGCCAGCCGAATTTGCCGGGCACAGTGGATGAGTACCCTAACTGGCGCATCCCGCTTCCCGTCACTGTCGACGGGTTCTTCGCCGACCCGCGGGTGCGGGCGGCGGTCGCCCCGCTCGCCGCGGCCCGCCCGGTGCGCTGAAAAACTCGAAAAGCCCGTCCGGACAACGAAAACCGATGCCCAAGGAGAAGCCCTGTGCGGCCCTGGCCCGGAAAGCCCTACCCGCTCGGCGCGACCTACGACGGCGTGGGGACGAACTTCGCGCTGTTCTCCGAGGTCGCCGAGCACGTCGATCTCTGCCTGTTCGACGACGAGGGCAACGAAACCCGCTCGCGGCTGGAGGAGGTCGACGGCTTCGTCCACCACGGCTACCTGCTCGGCGTGGGCCCCGGGCAGCGGTACGGATTCCGCGTGCACGGGCCGTACGACCCGAGCCGCGGCCAGCGCTGCAACCCGAGCAAGCTGCTGATCGACCCGTACGCCAAGGCGTTGTCGCGCGGCGTCGACTGGACTGAAGCGCTGTTCAGCTACCGCTTCGACGACCCGGAGCAGTTCAACGAGGACGATTCCGCCGGCCACGTGCCGTACTCGCTGGTGGTCAGCCCGTTCTTCGACTGGGCCAACGATCGTGCGCCGCGGGTGCCGTACCACGAAACGGTGATCTACGAGACGCACGTGCGCGGCATGACGATGACGCATCCGTTCGTGCCCGAGCGGCTGCGCGGCACGTACGCCGGGCTGGCGCACCCGGCGATCGTGGAGCACCTGCAGAAACTCGGCGTGACCACAGTGGAGCTCATGCCGGTGCACCAGTTCGTCACCGACCACGGTCTCGACGAGAAGGGCCTGCGCAACTACTGGGGTTACAACACGATCGGGTACTTCGCGCCGCACGACGGGTACGCCGCGATGCAGGGCCAGGGCGGGCAGGTGCAGGAGTTCAAGGGCATGGTCCGCGCCCTGCACGAGGCGGGCATCGAAGTGATCCTCGACGTGGTCTACAACCACACCGCCGAGGGAAACCACCTCGGCCCGACGTTGTCCATGCGCGGCATCGACAACGAGGCGTACTACCGCCTGGTCGAGGACGATCCGCAGTACTACATGGACTACACCGGCACCGGGAACTCGCTCAACGTGCGCAGCCCGCACACGCTGCAGCTGATCATGGATTCGCTGCGGTACTGGGTGACCGAGATGCACGTGGACGGCTTCCGGTTCGACCTCGCCTCCGCGCTGGCCCGCGAGTTCTACGACGTCGACCGGCTGTCGACGTTCTTCGACCTCGTGCAGCAGGACCCGATCGTGAGCCAGGTGAAGCTGATCGCCGAACCGTGGGACGTCGGGCCGGGCGGTTACCAGGTCGGCAATTTCCCGCCGCTGTGGACGGAGTGGAACGGGCAGTATCGCGACACCGTCCGCGATTTCTGGCGCGGCGAACCGTCCACGCTGGGCGAATTCGCGTCGCGCATCACCGGTTCGTCGGACCTGTACCAGGACGACGGCCGCCGCCCGTTCGCGTCGATCAACTTCGTCACCGCGCACGACGGCTTCACGCTCACCGATCTGGTGTCCTACAACGAAAAGCACAACGAGGCCAACGGCGAGGACAACCGCGACGGCGCGGACGACAACCGCTCGTGGAACTGCGGCGTCGAGGGTCCGACCGACGACGAAGAGGTGCTCGCGCTGCGCGCTCAGCAGCGGCGGAACCTGCTCGCCACGATGCTGTTGTCGCAAGGCGTGCCGATGTTGCTGCACGGCGACGAACTCGGCCGCACCCAGGAGGGCAACAACAACGCCTACTGCCAGGACACCGAACTGTCCTGGATGGACTGGGAACTCGCCACGGAGAACGCGGATCTGGTCGAGTTCACCGCCGCGCTGACCGCGTTCCGCAAGGCGCATCCGGTGTTCCGCCGCCGCCGGTTCTTCCAGGGCAAACCGGTGCGCAAGGGCGAGGAACTGGGCGACATCGCCTGGTTCACGCCCGCGGGCGAGGAGATGACCGAGCAGAACTGGGACGACGCGTTCGGCAAATCGGTGGTGATTTTCCTGAACGGGGAAGGGATTCCGGACCTCGATCCGCGCGGGATGCCAGTGGAGGACGATTCGTTCCTGCTGGCGTTCAACGCGCACTGGGAGGACATCGCGATGACCTTGCCGGGCAATGGCTACGGTCGCGAATGGACAGTCGTGGTCGACACCGAGACCGGCAGCGTCGGGAAAGGCGACGTCGAGCCGGTCGAGGGCGGCGGCAAGTTCACGCTCGGCGCGCGTTCGCTGGTCGTGTTGCAGCGCACCGCGAAGGAGGGCGAATGAGCACGCCGTCCTCGACGTACCGGGTGCAGTTGCGGCCGGAGTTCGGCTTTGCCGAGGCTTCGGGGATCGTGGATTACTTGCGCGAGTTGGGTGTCGGCGCGTTGTACGGCTCGCCGATGCTCGACGCGACGCCCGGGTCCACGCACGGCTACGACGTCACCGATCCGACGCGCGCCCGGGGCGAATTGGGCGGCGAGGATGCGCGGAAGGCGTTGTCGGCGCGGCTGAAAGACGCCGGGCTCGGGTTCGTGGTGGACATCGTGCCGAACCACATGTCCGTCGAGGTGCCGAAGGCGAACCAGTGGTGGTGGGACGTCCTGCGGAACGGCCAGGATTCGCCGTACGCCGCGTTCTTCGACATCGACTGGCACCGGGGTCGGCTGCTGCTGCCGGTGCTCGGCAACGACAACGACGAGCTGACGATCGAAGGTGACGAACTCGTCTACTACGACCACCGGTTCCCGATCGCGCCCGGCACCGGCGACGGCACGCCGCGGGAGGTGCACGCGCGCCAGCATTACGAGCTGGTCGGCTGGCGGCGCGGCAACCGCGAGCTGAACTACCGGCGGTTCTTCGACATCACGAACCTGGCCGCGGTCACCGTGGAACGGCCGGAGGTGTTCGCCGAGACGCACGGCGAGCTGCTGCGCTGGGTGTCCGACGGCGACGTCACCGGCCTGCGCGTGGACCATCCGGACGGCCTCGCCGACCCCGGCGGCTACTTCCGACGGCTCCGCGAGGGCGCGCCCGGTGCGTGGCTGGTGGCCGAGAAGATCCTGCATCCCGGCGAGGCGCTGCCGCAGAGCTGGCCGGTCGACGGGACCACTGGATACGACGCGCTGCGCGAGATCACCGGCGTGTTCGTGGACCCGGCCGCCGCGTCGGTCTTCACCAGGCTCGCCGCCGAACAGGGCGTGCGCACCGATTACCACTCGGTCGAGGAACGCGCGCGGCGCTTGGTGACCGACGGCATGCTGGTCGCCGAGGTGCACCGGATCGCCGCCTTGCTCCAAGGCGTGGACGCGGACGCGGCCCGCGCTGCCGTGGCCGAGGTAATGATCGCGTTCCCGGTCTACCGTTCGTATCTGCCCGAGGGCGCCGGGCATTGGGCGACGGCCGTCGCGCGGGCGCGCAAGCGGCGGCCCGAGCTGGCCCCGGCGCTCGACGCGCTCGACAGCCAGGTGCGCGGCGCGCCGGACTGCGAGCTGGCGACGCGGATCCAGCAGACGTCCGGCATGGTCGTCGCGAAGGGCACCGAGGACACCACGTTCTACCGGTTCACCCGGTTCGCCGCGCTGAACGAGGTCGGCGGAAATCCGGACCGATTCGGCTTGAGCACCGGGGAATTCCACACGCTGGCCGCGGGGCGGGCAGCCGCGGCTCCGGCCACGATGACCACGCTGACCACTCACGACACGAAGCGTTCCGAGGACACACGGGCGCGGATGGTCGCGCTGTCGGAGGTCGCGGACGAGTTCGCGGTCGCGGTCCGGCGCTGGACTGCCGCGCGCGGCATTGACGAGCCTGCGCTGAATCTCCTTGCGTGGCAGACGCTTGTGGGCGCGTGGCCGATCTCGCCGGAGCGGCTGCGCGACTACCTCGACAAGGCCGCGAAGGAAGCGAAACTCCGCACTTCGTGGACCGATCACGACGAGGACTTCGAGCGAGCCGTCGCCGAGTGGCCGTCCGCCGTGCTCGGCGATGCGGCCTTGGCGGCGGACGTCGAATCGTTCGTCAAACGGGTGCGCGGCGCGGGCTGGGCGAATTCGCTGGGCCAGAAGCTGGTGCAGCTGGCCGGACCCGGCGTGCCGGACGTCTACCAGGGCACCGAGCTCTGGGACTACTCGCTGGTCGATCCGGACAACCGCCGCGAGGTCGACTACGCCGTCCGGCGCTCGCTGCTCGAACGCGTCCAAGCTGGCGAGTCCTTTGAAATCGACGAGACCGGTGCGGCGAAGCTGCTGGTGGTGCACCACGCGCTGACCCTGCGTCGAGACCGGCCGGAACTCTTTACTGGCTACCGGCCGTTGCAGGCCGAAGGCGTTGCCGCAGAACACCTTCTGGCCTTCGAGCGCGGAGGTGGCCTGACCGTGGCAGTTACCCGGCTGCCCGTGGGACTGCACCGTGCAGGTGGCTGGCGAGACACCGTCCTGCCGCTGCGTGCCGGCGAATGGACCGACGTGCTGACTGGCCGTGGGGTAGGCGACGCACCGCAAGCTTCGGCGTTGTTCGAGCAGTACCCAGTCGCGCTTCTGGTACGAGAGGACTCCTGATGTTCCGTGTGTGGGCCCCGTCCGCCGAGCGCGTCCGCGTCCGCGTGGACGGCACCGACCACGAGATGACCGCCGCCGACGACGGCTGGTGGCAGGCCGACGTCACCGGCACCGACTACGCCTTCCTGCTCGGCGACGACGACCGTCCGCTGCCGGATCCGCGCTCGCAGCGCCAGCCGGACGGCGTGCACGAAGCGTCGCGCGTCTACGACCATTCCGCCTTCGAGTGGACCGACCAGTCCTGGACCGGTCGGCAGCTGCCCGGCGGCGTGGTCTACGAACTGCACGTCGGCACCTTCACCGAGGCAGGCACGTTCGACGCGGTCATCGACCGGCTCGGGCACCTGGCCGACCTCGGCGTCACGCACGTCGAACTGCTGCCGGTGAACTCCTTCGACGGCACCGCGGGCTGGGGCTACGACGGCGTCCTGTGGGGTGCCGCGCACGAACCGTACGGCGGCCCCGACGGGCTGAAACGCCTGGTCGACGCCTGCCACGCACGCGGGCTCGCGGTGGTGCTCGACGTCGTCTACAACCACCTCGGCCCGTCCGGCGCCTACCTCGACCGGTTCGGTCCGTACTTCGCCGGCCGCACCGACTGGGGTGCGGGCCTGAACCTCGACGGCCCCGGTTCGGACGAAGTTCGCCGCTACGTCCTGGACAACGCGCTGGGCTGGCTGCGCGACTTCCACCTCGACGGCCTGCGCCTGGACGCCGTGCACGCGCTGGTCGACAAACGCGCCGTGCACCTGCTGGAGGAACTCGCCACCGAGGTCGAGGCCCTGTCCGCAGCCCTGAACCGCCCGCTGACGTTGATCGCCGAGTCCGACCAGAACGACCCGAAGCTCGTCACCGCCCGTGATGCCGGGGGTTACGGCCTGCACGCGCAGTGGTCCGACGACCTGCACCACGCGCTGCACGTCCGGCTCACCGGCGAAACCACCGGCTACTACACCGATTTCGCCGAGCCCGGCGCGCTGGCCAGAACCCTGCGGGAAGCGTTCTTCCACGCGGGCACGTGGTCGTCGTTCCGCTCCCGCACGCACGGCCGCCCGCTCGACCGGCGCGTCGCCCCCGGCCACCGGTTCCTGGCCTACCTGCAGGACCACGACCAGATCGGCAACCGCGCGACCGGGGACCGGCTGTCCGCGACCGTCTCGCCCGGCCTGCTGGCCTGCGGCGCGGCGGTGGTGTTCTGCTCGCCGTTCACGCCGATGCTGTTCATGGGCGAGGAGTGGGCCGCGGAGACGCCGTGGCAGTTCTTCGCGTCGTTCCCGGACCCGGAACTGGCCGAGGCCGTCCGCACCGGCAGGCGTCGCGAGTTCGCCCGGCACGGCTGGGGCGAAACGGACGTCCCGGACCCGATGGACCCGGCCACCGTCGCCCGCTCGCGGCTCGACTGGTCGGAACCGGGCAAGCCGGGCCACCGCGAGATCCTCGGCCTGTACCGGACGCTGATCCGGCTCCGCCGCTCATACCCGGAGTTGACCGATCCACGGCTGGACCGGGTGGCCGTGGAGACCGCGCCGGACGATTCGTGGCTGATCCTGCACCGCGGCGGGCTGCGGCTGGCGTGCAACTTCGCGGCGAAGCCGGTCGAGCTCCCGGTGGCGGGGGAGGTGCTGGCTTCGTGGGGGAATCCCGAGGTGGGCGCTGCGGCGACGGTGTTGCCCGCGGAGTCGTTCGTGTTGGTCGCTACTCGCTGAACTCGGGGTAGCGACGGAGCATCGACCTCAGCGCCTCGGCCAGCCGATCGCGAAGCCCTTGCGGCGCAACGACTTCCGCCAACGGCCCAAGCCGCAGCAGGTCGTGGACGGCTTGGTCGGGGTGCTCGATCGGAACGGCCACGCGCGTCCAGCCGTCCGCCTCGACCACCCCGGTCTCCACCGCGGCACGCGCAATGGCGGGCTCGGCGAGCTGAGGCAACAGTCGCATCCCCTCCGGCGACAGCCGCAGCACAGCCTCGCCCCGGTGTCGTCGCGAGTCGAAGTCATCGAGGTAGTTCCGCCAGTAGCCGCCCAGATCGAAATCCTCAACCCGGTCAAAGGCCTCGTCGAGCAGCACCGCCTCGACGATCCGCGCCACCCGGTAAGTCCGGAACTCCCCGGAACGCCGGGCGACCAGGTACCAGTGACCGGCCTTGAGCACCACGCCGTACGGCTCGACCACCCGCGTCGCGTCGTGAGGCGCGGCCCAGCGCTGGTACCGGATCCGGACACGTCGTTGCTGCCACACGGCGTCCGAGACGGTCGGCAACTGCGGCGTGGCTTCCGCGTCGTGATACCAGGACGCCGCGTCCAGATAGAACCGCTCGCGGACCCGGTCGGCATGAGACCGCAGTTCGGCCGGGAGCGCGGCCAGCAGTTTGCGCTCGGTGTTCGCCGCGACCGGCCCGAGACCGAGCCCGGAAGCCGCGGCGGGCAGGCCGGTGAGGAAGAGCGCCTCGGCTTCCTGCCTGGTCAGGCCGGTCAGCTGGGTGCGGTACCCGTCGACCAGCCGGTACCCGCCGTCGTGGCCGGGTTCGCCGTACACCGGGATCCCGGCCGCGCTCAACGCTTCAATATCGCGGTAGATCGTCCGCGGGGTGACCTCCAGCCGGGCGGCCAGGTCGTCCGCGGTTCTCGGCTGCCGGGCTTGGAGCAGCAACAGGATGGAGACGAGGCGGCTCGCGCGCATGGGCCCAGCATGCCTCGGTCCACTGACAAAACCTGTCACCAATTCCGAGGTCGGAGGGCGCGCCCGGCCCGCGACCCCTACCGGCATCGCCATCGGCCCAGGTCATCACCCCTGCCCCGGGCAAGTTCAGCCAAGCGCCGGAGCCCGCCGCCGCCGGGGGTTTGAAAAGATCGGCCCATGGCACAGCGACCCGCAACCGACAACCAGGTCCTCGCCGGACGTCCGTTTCCGCTTGGCGCCCACCCGGAGGCGGGCGGCGTCCGGTTCGCGGTGACGTCCGCCGTCGCCGACGCGGTGGAGGTGTGCCTCGTCGGGGACGACGGCTCCGAGCGGCGGATCGAGCTGACCGAACGCACGTTCGGCGTCTGGCACGGGCTCGTCCCGGGCGTCACGGTCGGTCAGCGCTACGGCTACCGCGTGCACGGTCCGTACGACCCGGCGCACGGTTACCGCTGCAACCCGGCCAAGCTCCTCGTCGACCCGTACGCGCGCCGGATCGACGGGAGGCTCGCCGGCCTGCACGCCGCGCAGGGGTTCACCGGCGATCCCGAGCGCGGTCCGATGTCCACTGTGGACTCATTGGGCGCGGTGCCGTTGTCGGTGGTCACCTCGCCGGGCGGACAGGACACCGGGGTCAAACCCGAGGTGCCGTTCGAGGAATCGGTGATCTGCGAACTCCACGTGAAGGGGTTCACCCAGCAGCATCCGTTCATCCCGGAGGCGCTGCGCGGCACGTACCTCGGCCTCGCGCACCCGGTGGCGATCGAGCATCTGACCCGGCTCGGCGTGACGACCGTCGAACTGCTGCCGGTGCACGCGTTCGCCGACGAGCCCGCGCTGATCCGCTCGGGGCGGCACAACTACTGGGGCTACTCGCCGCTGGGCTACTTCGCGCCGCACGCCGGGTACGCGAGCGAGCCGGGCCGCGAGGTCGAGGAATTCCGCACGATGGTGGCGGCCCTGCACGCGGCCGGCATCGAGGTGCTGCTCGACGTCGTCTTCAACCACACCTGCGAAGGCGGCCCGGACGGCCCGACGCTCTCGCTGCGCGGCCTCGACGCCCCGGCGTACTACCTGCACACCCGCCGCGGCCACATGGCCGACCTCACCGGCTGCGGCAACACCCTCGACGCCGGTTCGCCGACGGTCGTCCGCCTGGTCACCGATTCGCTGCGGTACTGGACGCAGGAGATGGGCGTCGACGGGTTCCGCTTCGACCTGGCCAGCACGCTCGGCCGCCCGCGCGGCGAGATGTTCGACCGCGAGTCCACGATGCTCACCGCGATCACCACCGACCCGGTGCTGTCGCGCTGCAAGCTGATCGCCGAACCGTGGGACGCGACCGGCGAGGGCTACCGCGTCGGCGACTTCGGCGCGCAGTGGGCCGAGTGGAACGGCCGCTACCGGGACACGGTCCGCGATTTCTGGCGCGGCGCGACCGGCGTCCGCGACCTCGCGTACCGGCTGTCCGGCTCGTCCGATCTGTACGACCACAACCTGCGCCGGCCGTGGCAGTCGATCAACTTCGTCACCGCGCACGACGGCTTCACGCTGCGGGACCTGGTGTCCTACAACGAAAAGCACAACGAGGCCAACGGCGAGGACAACCGCGACGGCACGAACGACAACCGGTCGTGGAACCACGGCGCGGAGGGCGAGACCGACGACGCGGCGATCGTGGCGCTGCGCACCCGCCAGGCGCGCAACCTGTTCGCGACGCTGCTGCTGTCCACCGGCACGCCGATGTTCACCGCGGGCGACGAGATGTGGCGGACCCAGCAGGGCAACAACAACGCCTACTGCCTCGACGACGAAACGTCGTGGGTCGACTGGACCCCGACCGAGACCTCGGAGCCGATGCTCGAGTTCGCCCGCCGCTTGATCCGGCTGCGCGCGCACAGCCCGGCGCTGCGGCAGCCGGAGTTCTTCGAAGGCCGCACGACGGTCACCGGCAAGCCCGACCTCGTGTGGTTCCGGCCGGACGGCGAGGAGTTCGACGAGATCGACTGGTTCGACGAGGACCGCCGCACGCTCTGCATGTGGATCGACGGGTCGAACAGCCAGGCGCGCAACCGCGAGGGCGCGCTCGTCACCGACCATTCGTGGCTGCTGGTGCTGCACGCGGGCGCGGAACCGGCCGAGATCGTGCTGCCCGGCCCGGAGTACGGCGAGACCTTCAAGCCCACATTGGACACCAGCACCGCCGACGGCACTCCGGCCAACCCCGGCGTGCTGGAGCCGAAGGCGCGGATCACGGTCGAGGCGCGGTCGCTGCTGTTGCTGCGCGCGCCGCGGGACACCGTCGAGATCCCGCAGCTCTAGCCCCGCGCTCACTCCGGAAGAAGTCCGTGAGGGGAACCCTGAGGGACTCTGATTCCCGCAGGGTTCCCCTCACGGACATCTGTAGCGATACTCGCGAGTAATCACCGGAACGTGGCGGCCGATTGTTAACGCAATTCGGCGCTCGTGTTGCGGGCGGGAGACGGGAATGCGTCGGGGAGTTCCGCCGAATGGGCGCGTTTCGCCCGACCGGGTGGCGGGAATTTCCGAAAAAGGCCCCGCTGTCAACGGCTTTGGAGGAATCAGGCACACTGACCGTGCTCGCGGAAGCACACTCCGACCACCCTCCCACCCACCGTGAAAAAGGGGCATTGCCATGACCGGCAGGCTCGGGATCGACGACGTCGCACCCATTGTCAGCTGCGGCCGATATCCGGCGAAAGCCGTTGCAGGCGAACATTTCCCCGTCACGGCCACGGTCTGGCGGGAGGGCCACGACGCGGTCGCCGCGACGGTCGCCTGGCGCGGTCCCGGCGATCGCGCCGCGCGCCAGACGCGGATGGCCGAGCAGGGCCGGGGGCTCGACCGGTTCGGCGCGGTGATCGTGCCCGACGCCGAGGGCATGTGGACCTATCGGGTGGACGCGTGGAGCGATCCGTGGGCCACTTGGGAGCACGCGGTCGAGGTGAAGATCGCCGCCGGGCAGGGGTCGGGGGAGCTGGCCAACGACCTGGAGAGCGGGGCGCTGCTGCTCGACCGCGTGTCGCGCCGCCCGGAGCGCCGGGCCGAGCGCCCGCTGCTCGCCGGGGCCGCGGCCGCGCTGCGCGACGACGAACGCGATCTCGCCGAGCGCGTCGGACCGGCGCTGTCGCCCGAGGTCCGCCAGCTCATGCACGATTTCCCGGTGCGCGAGCTGATCACCAAGGGCCGTGTGCTGAAGCTGTGGGTCGACCGCAAACGCGCCGCTTTCGGTTCCTGGTACGAATTCTTCCCCCGTTCCACCGGCGGCGTCGACGCGCAGGGCCGCGCGGTGCACGGCACCTTCGCCACCGCCGAGCGCGAGCTGGACCGCGTCGCGGGCATGGGGTTCGACGTCGTGTACCTGCCGCCGGTGCACCCCATCGGCCGGGTGAGCCGCAAGGGCCCCAACAACACTCTCGACGCGACGCCGGACGACGTCGGCTCGCCGTGGGCGATCGGCGCGGACGAGGGCGGGCACGACGCGATCCACCCGGAGCTCGGCACGATCGAGGATTTCGACTCCTTCACCGCCCGCGCGGACGAACTCGGCCTCGAGGTCGCGCTCGACCTCGCGCTGCAGGCCGCGCCCGATCACCCCTGGGTGGTCAAGTACCCGGAGTTCTTCACCACCCGCCCGGACGGCACCATCGCCTACGCGGAGAACCCGCCGAAGAAGTACCAGGACATCTACCCGGTCAACTTCGACAACGACCCGCGCGGCATCTACGACGAGGTGCTGCGCGTCGTGCTGCACTGGGTGTCGCACGGGGTGCGGATCTTCCGGGTCGACAACCCGCACACCAAGCCGCCGGACTTCTGGGCGTGGCTGATCCAGTCGGTGAAGGACGCGCATCCGGACGTGCTGTTCCTCGCCGAGGCGTTCACCCGGCCGGCCCGGCTGTGGGGGCTGGCGAAGCTCGGCTTCACCCAGAGCTACACCTACTTCACCTGGCGCACCACGAAAGAAGAGTTGACCGAGTTCGGCACGGACCTCGTCGAGCACTGGGATCACGGACGGCCGAACCTGTTCGTGAACACCCCGGACATCCTGCACGAATCGCTGCAGCACGGCGGTCCGGGCATGTTCGCGCTGCGCGCCGCGCTCGCCGCGACGATGTCGCCGACCTGGGGCGTGTACTCCGGCTACGAGCTGTTCGAATCCGAGGCGGTGCGGCCGGGCAGCGAGGAGTACCTCGACTCGGAGAAGTACCAGCTGCGCCCCCGCGATTTCGCCCGCGCGCTCGCCGAAGGCCGTTCGCTGGAACCGTGGCTGACCCGGCTCAACGCCGTCCGCCGCGCGCACCCCGCGCTGCAGGGCATGCGGTCGCTGCGCTTCCACCACGTCGACAGCGAAGCGCTGCTGGCCTACTCCAAACAGGACCCGGCGACCGGCGACACAGTCGTCACCGTGGTGAACCTCGACCCGCACGGCGCGCACGAGGGCACGCTGTGGCTCGACCTGCCCGCGCTCGGCTTCGACTGGTCGGAGCGGCTCATCGCGCACGACGAGGTCACCGGCGAGACGTGGGACTGGGGCCAGGCGAACTTCGTCCGGCTCGAACCGTGGCGGGCGGTCGCGCACATCGTGGCGCTGCGCCGCAGGCTCGCGGCCTGAACTCCGCAACGGCACTTCGCGAGTGGTTATCCCGGCTCTGTTCGGGATAACCACTATTCAGCACAGGCACTCAGGACAAGGTGGAACGATGGACGAAGACAGCCGGCCCGGCACCGCGGCGGGACTGGCGGACGTGCCGCACACGGGCGAGGCGGTGACGGCCGACGGTTTGCTGGTCGAGCCGCAGGCGGACGACTTCGCGCACGCGCACGCGGCGCCGAAGGACCCGGAATGGTTCAAGAGCGCGGTGTTCTACGAGGTGCTGGTGCGCGCGTTCGCCGATTCGAACGGCGACGGCACCGGCGACCTGCGCGGGCTGGCGGGCAGGCTGGACTACCTCGAATGGCTCGGGGTGGACTGCCTGTGGCTGCCGCCGTTCTACGCCTCGCCGCTGCGCGACGGCGGCTACGACATCAGCGATTTCCGTGCCGTGCTGCCGGAATTCGGCAGTGTCGAGGACTTCGTGTACCTGCTCGACGAGGCGCACCGGCGCGGCATCCGGGTGATCACCGACCTGGTGCTGAACCACACGTCGGACGCGCATCCGTGGTTCCAGCAGTCGCGCTCGGACCCGGACGGCCCGTACGGCGACTACTACGTGTGGAGCGACGACGATTCCCGCTACGCCGACGCGCGGATCATTTTCGTGGACACCGAAACGTCGAACTGGACCTACGACCCGGTGCGCGGCCAGTTCTACTGGCACCGGTTCTTCACCCACCAGCCGGACCTGAACTACGAGAACCCGGCCGTGCAGGACGCGATGATCGACGTGCTGCGGTTCTGGCTCGACATCGGCATCGACGGTTTCCGCCTCGACGCCGTGCCCTACCTGTTCGAACAGGAGGGCACCAACTGCGAGAACCTGCCGCGCACGCACGATTTCCTCAAGCGCTGCCGGAAAGTGGTCGACGACGAGTACCCCGGCCGGATCCTGCTGGCCGAGGCGAACCAGTGGCCGACCGACGTGGTCGAGTACTTCGGCGACGCGGAGTCCGGCGGCGACGAATGCCACATGGCGTTCCATTTCCCGCTGATGCCGCGGATCTTCATGGCGGTGCGCCGGGAGTCGCGGTTCCCGATCTCGGAGATCCTGCTGCAGACGCCGCAGATCCCGTCCGGCACGCAGTGGGGCATCTTCCTGCGCAACCACGACGAGCTGACGCTCGAGATGGTCAGCGACGAAGAGCGCGACTACATGTACTCCGAGTACGCCAAGGACCCGCGGATGAAGGCCAACATCGGCATCCGCCGCCGGCTGGCCCCGCTGCTGGACAACGACCGCGACCAGCAGGAGCTGTTCACCGCGCTGCTGCTGTCGCTGCCCGGGTCGCCGGTGCTGTACTACGGCGACGAGATCGGCATGGGCGACAACATCTGGCTCGGCGACCGCGACGCCGTCCGCACCCCGATGCAGTGGACCCCGGACCGCAACGCCGGGTTCTCCACCTGCGACCCCGGCCGGATCTACCTGCCGGTGATCATGGACCCGGTGTACGGGCACCAGGCGCTGAACGTCGAGGCGCAGGCAGACAACGCGTCGTCGCTGCTGAACTGGACGCGCCGGATGATCGAGGTGCGCAAGCAGCACCACGCGTTCGGCCAGGGCGATTTCGCCGACCTGGGCGGCTCGAACCCGAGCGTGCTCGCCTACCAGCGCCGGTGGCTGCGCCCGGACGGCCGCGAGGACGTCGTGGTGTGCGTCAACAACCTGTCCCGTTTCCCGCAGCCGGTGGAGCTGGACCTGTCCGCGCACCAGGGCGCGACGCCGGTCGAGCTGACCGGCGGCGTGCGGTTCCCGGACATCGGCGAGCTGCCGTACCTGCTCACGCTGCCCGGCCACGGGTTCTACTGGTTCCAGCTGCTCGAGCCGGAAGAATGAGGTGAGTCCGCTGTCGCACCACGGTTCCCCGCCCGAACTGCCCGAGGCGTCCCGAGCGCTGACCGCCCTGCTGCCCGGCTGGCTGCCCGCGCAGCGCTGGTTCGCGGGCAAGGACCGGCCGGTCGACGAGGTCCGCCCGGCCGGGCTCACCGTGCTGGCCGGGCCCGATCCGCTGCTCGTGCACGCGGTCGTCGACGTCGTGCAGGGCGACCGCACCGAGCCGTACCAGCTGCTGATCGGCAGCCGGTCCGGGGTTCCCGAGGTGGCTTCGGCGGCGGTGCTCGGCGAAGGGCTCTACGAGGCGAGCGGCGACGCGGACCTCACCGCCGGGCTGCTGGACCGGATGGCGGCGGGCGGGTCCGTCGGGCCGCTGCGGTTCGCGGCGGAGCCGGACGCGACGCTCGAGCCCGGCCTGCGCTCGCGGCCGATCACCGCCGAGCAGAGCAACACTTCGCTGGTGTACGGCGGGCAGTACATCCTCAAGCTGTTCCGCAAGCTCAGCGCGGGGACGAACAAGGACCTGCTGCTGCACCGCGCGTTGCAGGACGCGGGCTGCAAGCACATCGCCCGTGTGGTCGGCTCGATCTCCGGCGAACTGCACGGCGAACCCGCGACGATGGGGATGCTGCAGGAATTCCTCCCGGACGCGGTCGACGGCTGGGCGATGGCGACCACGAGCGTGCGGGACCTGCTGGCCGAGCCGGACCAGGCCGCGGCCGAGGCGGGCGGCGATTTCGCCGGCGAGTCCGAGCGGCTCGGGGCCGCGGTCGCCGAGGTGCACGCGGACCTGGCGACCGCGCTCGGCACCGAGCCCGCGGACGGCGACGAGCTGGACCGCACGGTGCGCGCGATGACCGAGCGCCTCGAGCAGGTGTCCGATGTGGTTCCGGAGCTGGCCGTGTACGCGCCCGCGCTGCGCGAAGTGTTCGAAGCGGTGCGCGCGCACGAGGCGCCGATCTCGCTGCAGTACATCCACGGCGATCTGCACTTGGGCCAGGTGCTGCGTACCGTCAACGGATGGCTGTTGCTGGACTTCGAAGGCGAACCGGCCGCCCCGGTCGCGGAACGGCACGCGCTGCGCTCGCCGCTGCGCGACGTCGCGGGCATGCTCCGGTCGTTCGACTACGCGGCGCACCAGCGGCTCGTCGGGCAGCCGGAGAACGCGGACGTGACCCGGCACGCGATGGAATGGGCCCGGCGCAACCGCGCCGCGTTCTGCGCCGGGTACGCCCGCGCCGGCGGCCCGGTCGGCGACCCGCAGGAGCACGCGGACCTGCTCCGCGCCTTTGAACTGGACAAAGCCGTGTACGAGGTCGCCTACGAGCACGCGAACCGGCCGGACTGGCTGAGCGTGCCCCTGGCGGCGATCGCCCGCAGCACCGACGGAAGCGAGTGACCCCGTGAACGCTGTCCCCGCGGATCTGCCCTCGGCGGCGCCGTCTCCGCTCGACATCGACCGGCTGCTGGCAGGCGAGCACCACGACCCGCATTCGGTGCTTGGCGTGCACACCGACGGCAGCGACATCGTCGTGCGCGCGCTGCGCCCGGGCGCGACGTCGGTGTCCGTCATCGCGGGCGAGCGCCGCGTCCCGCTGGAGCGGGTGGCGGACGCGCTGTTCGCCGCGGCGTTGCCGGAACATCCCGGCGACTACCGGATCGAGGTCGGCTACGACAACCACACTGTCGTCACCGACGATCCGTACCGCTGGCTGCCGACGGTGGGGGAGCTGGACCAGCACCTGATCGGCGAGGGCCGGCACGAGCGGCTGTGGGACGTGCTGGGCGCGCACGTGCGCCGGTACGACACTCCGAACGGCGTCGTCGAAGGCGTGTCCTTCGCGGTGTGGGCGCCGACCGCGCGCGGCGTGCGGGTGATCGGCGACTTCAACGCGTGGGAAGGCCGCGGCCACCCGATGCGCTCGCTCGGGTCGTCGGGCGTGTGGGAGCTGTTCGTACCCGGCGTTTCCTCGGGCAGTTGCTACAAATTCCGCATCCTCGGCGCGGACGGGCACTGGCACGAGAAGGCCGACCCGATGGCGTTCGCCACCGAGGTGCCGCCCGCGACCGCGTCGAAGGTCACCGAATCGTCGTATGCCTGGGGCGACGACGACTGGGTCGCCCGGCGCGAGGCGACCGACTGGGCGGACGCGCCGATGAGCGTGTACGAGGTGCACCTCGGCTCGTGGCGGCCCGGGCTCGGCTACCGCGAGATGGCCGACCAGCTGGCCGACTACGTCGAGGAAACCGGCTTCACGCACGTCGAATTCCTGCCGGTGGCCGAGCATCCGTTCGGCGGCTCGTGGGGCTACCAGGTCACCTCCTACTACGCGCCGACGTCGCGCTTCGGTTCGCCGGACGACTTCCGCTACCTCGTCGACCACCTGCACCAGCGCGGCATCGGCGTGCTCGTGGACTGGGTGCCCGCGCACTTCCCACGCGACATCTGGGCTTTGGCGCGCTTCGACGGCAGCCCGCTGTACGAGCACGAGGACCCGCGCCGCGGCGAGCAGCCGGACTGGGGCACGCTCGTGTTCAACTTCGGCCGCAACGAGGTGCGCAACTTCCTCGTCGCGAACGCGCTGTTCTGGCTGGAGGAGTTCCACCTCGACGGCCTGCGCGTCGACGCGGTCGCCTCGATGCTGTACCTCGACTACTCGCGCAAGGACGGCGAGTGGCTGCCGAACGAGTACGGCGGCCGGGAAAACCTCGACGCTGTGCGGTTCCTGCAGGAGCTGAACGCGACTGTCTACAAGCGACACCCCGGTGTGGTGATGGTGGCCGAGGAATCCACCGCCTGGCCCGGCGTCACGCGCCCGACGCATCTGGGCGGCCTGGGATTCGGCTTCAAGTGGAACATGGGCTGGATGCACGACACGCTCCGCTACCTGTCGCACGAGCCGATCCACCGGGCGTACCACCACAACGAGATGACCTTCTCGCTCGTGTACGCGTGGAGCGAGAACTTCGTCCTGCCGCTGTCGCACGACGAAGTGGTGCACGGCAAGGGTTCGCTGTGGGAGCGGATGCCGGGCGACGACTGGAACAAGGCGGCCGGCCTGCGCGCGCTGCTGGCGTTCATGTGGGCGCATCCGGGCAAGCAGTTGTTGTTCATGGGCGGCGAATTCGGGCAGCCGCGCGAATGGTCGGAATCGCGGTCGCTGGACTGGCACCTGCTGGAAACCCCGCTGCACCGCGGCGTCCGCGACCTGATCCGGCAGCTGAACGCGATCTACCGCGACACCGCCGCGCTGTTCAGCGGCGACGTCCGGCCGGAGGGTTTCCGCTGGATCGACGCGAACGACTCGGCGGGGAACGTGCTGAGCTTCCTGCGCCTCGGCGCGGACGGCTCGCGGCTGGCCTGCATCGCCAACTTCGCCGGAGTCCCGCACCACGACTACCGGGTCGGCCTTCCCGCTGCCGGCCGGTGGACCGAGGTGCTGAACACGGACGCGGAGTCGTTCGGCGGTTCGGGAGTCGGGAACTTGGGCTCTGTGGAGGCGACTGAGGAGCCGTGGCACGGGCAGCCCGCGTCGGCGGTCTTGCAGCTTCCGCCGAGCGGGGTGTTGTGGCTGCTGGAGGAACGTCCGTCCACAGCGGACTGATGCCCTCCACCGCCGCCCCCCGCCCCCTCGCACCGCCGACCGCCGCGGCGGGTCGTGAGGGGAACCCTGAGGGACTCAGAGTCCCTGAAGGTGGCCCTCACGGACGGACCCCGCCGCCCCGCGCACCGCCGCCGCACCGCCGCTGAAGTCCGTGAAGGGCTCCTTGAGGGAATCTGATTCCCTCAAGGAGTCCTTCACGAACCTCGTCACAGCAATCCGCGAGCCATGGCGTTCATCCCGGCCTGAAACCGGGTCGTGGCGTTCAGCTCGGTCATCAGCCGCTGGACCCGGCGCTGCGTAGTCCGCGCACTCCACCCGAGCGCGCGGGCGATCCCCGCGTCCGTCTGCCCGGACGCCAGCAGCGTGAGCAGCGTGGCGGTATCCCGGTCCCCGCCGGTCAGCGCCCGCGTGATCGGCACCGCCCGGTCCCACTCCGCCTCGAAGAGCGTGACCAGCGCGTCCAGCAACGCCGACGCGTGAATGATGTACGCGGCGTCCGCGACGTGCGGCGACGAGCTGATCGGGATCACCGCGACCTTCTCGTCCGCCATCACCATCTTGATCGGCAGCGTCGGCCGCACCCGCGATTTTTCGCCGTGGCTGGCCAGGATGTCACTGCGCAACCGGCCCGGCACGGCGATGGCGGCTTGCGCGTAAATGACCCGATACGCGATGCCCGCTTTCAGCCGGCGCTGTTCCGCGCCAAGGTTCGCGCCGGGCGGCTTCACGTACGGCGGCCGATCGAAACCTCGGATCTGTGTCCGGGCCTCCTCCTGCAACCGCAGCACGCGGCTGTCGATGTTCTCCGTCCCGGTGACCACCTCGACCAGCTCCGCCGGATGCGTGAACCGGCTCGCCTCGCGGTGCACTTCCATCAGTTCTTCGATTTTCGCCCGTGCTTCGCGCAGTTCGGCGGCCCGTTCCGCGGCCAGCGCTCCGAGCGCGAGGTCGGGCGGCGCGGCGAGGTAGCGCGCCGGTCGTCCGGGCACGCGGCTCGCCAATCCGGCTGCGGTCAACCGGGAAAGCGCGCGCGAAACCTGCTGCGCGGACAGTCCGCACTGCTCGGCCACGTCCGCCGCCCGGGTGCGCGGATGCCCGACAAGCGCGGTATAGACCCGGATGTCCGCGGGCGGCAGGCCGAGCGCGGACAAATCCGGCGCGGCCTGGCGGGAATCCGCCACCTGGCGACTATTGGTCATGGTGGCTATCTTGCGCCACGCCGTCGCGGGCTGGGAAATTGATCCGACCACTGACCCCCGTCCCCCCGACCCGAAAGGGGGCGCTGTGTCTCGCGCCCGAACGTTCTCGCTGCGCCTCCTCGTCTCCGCGGCCACCGCCGCGGTGACGCTGTGCGGCCTCGCCGCGGCTCCGGCTTCTGCCGCGCCGCCGCCGGATCAGCCAGCCTCCAGACACGTCGCGATGCCGGACGGGGGAGCGATCACGCTCGCCTCCGACGGCACCGCGACCCGCACCGACGCCCGCGGCAAGACCGTCGCGAAAACCGTGCTTCCCCTTGCTCAAGGCACGTCCGCGCTCGGCGACTTCGCCCCGACCGACGACGCGGTCCGAGCCGCTTTCACCCGGCAGCAACCCAACGACGTCGTCCTGCGGCTAGCACCGTCGACTTCCGTGACGGGCCCGCCGATCGCGGCGGGCAAGCGGGCCGCTCGCACTTCCGACAACGTTGTCAACACCGCACTGACCGAAGTCGGCGCAACATCAGTAGAGCCGGTTTTCCCTGATGCCACCGACGTTCCCGAGCTGTCGAAGACCGTCTTAGTACACCTTCGCGGCTCCGACGCAACCGCCGCCGCGCAAAGGCTGTCGAAGACGCCCGGCGTGGTGAGCGCCCGCGCGAACCGCCGCGTGTCCGCGATGTCCACCGGCCCGATCCCGGTGCCGCAACCGTCCGTCCAGGCCGCACAACACGCACAGCAGAAGCAAGCCCAGGCCAAACCGCCCGCGCCGCTGCCGGACAACTACGGCGTCAGCTCGTCGGCCGAGAACTACCTCAACGCCGGCGGCACCAACGCACTCGGCGCGTACAGCCTGCTGAAATCGAAGTACGGCCAGCTTCCCGGCACCGGTCAGATCATCACGAACGTCTCCATCGGCGACCTGACCGACCAGGGCATGGCCGACGCGGGCGACCAGTACGTCGCCGCCTACGGCCCGACGACGATCGTCCGCGACGGCCAGCGGTACCTCGATCTTCCGTCCATGCCGCTGATCCCGACCTACACCGCGAGCCCGTCCGGCCGCCTGGACCCGCTCGGTTCGGCGGAAGGCCAGGACCCGGGGCTCGGCGAAGTGCTGCTCGACTTCGGCGTGATGGCCCCGCTCCCGCACGACGCGCAACGGCCGGACGCGGTCGGGTCCGGCTACACGGATCTGCTCGGCATCGCGCCGGGCGCGCAGTACCGGCTCGTCGTGCCGCAGGAGCCGACCGTCGACCAGATCGCGGTTTCGCTGCTGGCCGCCGCCCGGCAGACGCCGCGGCCGAACGTGATCACGGCGAGCCTCGGCGAGGGCACCGACACGGTCGGCTTCCCCGGCCGGTACCTCGAAGACGATCCGCTGCTGCAGTCCGTCGTCAGCACGATCGTGCACCAGTACCACATCGTCGTCACCATCTCGGCCAATGACGGAACCCGGCTCTACACGCCCACCGCGGTCGGCCCGGACGGCGGCAGCACACCCACCGACGTCGCCCGCAACGCCGATGACACCACCGACATCGACGACGACGCGTACTCCACGACCCCGACGAAGGTCCTCGACAGCGGCGCGATCGCCGTCGGCGGCACGACACTGGACGACACTCTCTCGGTACCGCAGCGCTCAGGCACTCCCGCCGCGCACAACCCGACGTACGCGACGACCCGCTTCAACGGCAGCGCGGCTTACTCGTCCGGCTTCGGCTCGCGGGTCAACATTTCCGCACCCAGCGACGGAATTCTCGTCTACCAGCACCCTCTGCGCGGCTCCGCCCACGACGTGAGCCCCGTGCTCAACGGCGGCACCTCGGCCTCCGCGCCGATGACCGCCGCCGCGGCCGCCGTCGTGCTTCAAGCGGCGAAACTGAGCGGCCGCCCGATGAACCCGCTCGACGTCCGCAACGTGCTGACGCATTCGGCGCGACCGGTGTCGACCCCGCCGCAAGCAGACCGGCCGGTGACCGTCGGACCGCAGCTCGACGTGACCGCCGCTGTCCAGTCCGTACTCGGCGTCCACGCTGCTCCGGCCATCGCGCGGGTTTCGGTCGCACACCGGGTGACCACCGGCGGTCTCGGCGCTTCGTTCCTGGAGGACGCACCGGACGGCCGGATCGACCTCGCCACCAACGGCACCGGCGAAGGCCTGGTCGGACCGGTCACTATCGGAGCCGACGTCGTGGGTGCACCGCCGGGCGCGTCGTATGCGCTGAAGATCGGCGGCAAGGAGTTCCGCTCAGCGGTACCCGCAGTCCGGCTGAGCCCGGCAGAGATCCTTACTGCGGCCGGAATGCCCGTGGTAGCGACAACAGACCGGAGCGTGCCGGTCACCTTCGAAGTCCGGATCGCGGGCTGGCCGATCGCGTCAGCCGCCCGCACGCTGACCTTCGGCCCGACCGACGGCACCTATGCCGAAGCACAGGCCCCGGTCGCGCCCGCGACTGTCCACAGCGGACAGTCAACGAGCGTGCACTACGACCTCACCGGCGTCCGCAACCTGTCGAACCCGCAGCTGGTCGTGTCGACACTCGGACACTGGAGCCCAGTCAGTGCACCGCTGTTCGGGACCACGTTCACCGCCCCGCTGACCGCGACGTCCGGAGATGTGCTGGTGCCGGCGTCGGCGTTCGCCTCCGGCGGAGGGATCTACGGCATCGGAATCGTGCAGCGCTCGGTCACCGGCAGCGTCGGCGATCCGGTGTACGGCGAGTTCACTGCGGTTCGTGTCGGCGGCGATGCCGGGCAACGGCCCGACGCGCCCATCCTCGGCACCGGGCATCACGCGGAGATCCCCCGTGCCGCACCAGGGTTCTCTGTTGGCTACGACGTGCGAGGCATCCGCGGCGCGACCGGCGCGGCGGTCGAGTTCTCCGCACCCGCGCCGACGCTGTTCAAATCGCTCAACACGGTGACGAACGCGAACGGCGACAGCAGGGACGCAGGCGGTCCGAGCGCCGGAGCGGTTGCCTACCAACAGCTTCCCGGTCGCAATGGAACCGCGTCGCTGGACGCGGGGAAGCTGGGTCTGGGCGGTTCGCTGTCCTACAACGTCCGCGTCTTCGCGACTGACGCGCACGGACGGATCCTCGGCCAGGCTTCGCCGACGTCGTTCCTCACTGTCGATGACGGCCTTGCGCCAGGCGACACCGTGGTGACGAGCTTCGCCGCGTCGGCCACCGGAACTTCGTACGTCGCGCTGCGCGAACCCGGCGCGGGGGAGTCGGTGCGGGAGTACGACACCGCCAAGGGCACCTACGGCCGGGCAGTCGCCAGTGACGCGTCGCCGGACCGCGGGTACCAGGTCCTCGGCGCTGATCCCGACGCGCATCGCCTGGCGCTGCTGCACTTCGGCGGTGATCAGTCCACTGTGGAGACTTACGACACGGCATCGGGCAAGCTCGTCGCCAGCGCCTCCGCAACCGGATACTCGCTCGACGGCGGACGGGTAGACCCGGTGCGACACCGGGCCGCGCTCCTGGCGCACCACGACGGCGACAACGCCGACACGGTGTTCCCGCTCGACCTCGGCACCGGCACGTTCGGCAAGCCCTTGCCCGCCGACCCGCCGGGCGTGGGAGCAGGCGCGTACCGGATGCTCGACCTCGACCCGGCGAACGGTTACGTCTACCTGAGCCGGGCCAACAGCAGCCTGATCTGCTTCAGCGGCGGCGCCGGCCCGGTGGCGCGCGTCGACCTGAACTCCGGAGAAGTCCGGCGGGCGGACGGCGGCAGCGGGTGTGCCACCGGGCTGGCGGTCGACTCCGGAGCGGGGCGGATCTACCAGTCGGACTACCGCGCGATCAGCCTCAACATCGTCGGCACGTCGTCGCTGGTGTCAGTGGACGAGGCGACCCTGGCGTCGGCGGGCACCATCGGCGTGCGCAAGCAGAAGGGCGGGTTCCTGGCGGTCGACGGCGAGCACCACCTCGGGCTGGAGGCGTTCCGGACGCCGCCGGTGCTGTCGCAGTTCGGCAAGGTCGGCGGCGTCGTCACCGACAACAACGCGACGAGCCAGTTCGCGGTCGTCGACCTCGCCGCCGGGAAACCGGCAGCGGTGGTGCCCGGCCTGAACTTCGTGGCCGGTCCGTTCGGCGGCGAGTTCGACCCGCTGACCGAGCGCTCCGCCCAGCTCGACCCGGCCGGCCGCATCGGCTGGGCGCCGTCGGCGGACGGGCGTCAGCTGCAGCAGTTCCGGTACTGACCAAGCCGGATGACCGGACCGCTTGCCCGTCCGGTCCTCCGGCCTTGCCCGGAAATGCTTCCGGAGCGCCTTTCCTCAGCCCTGGTCGGAAAATGACCCACGGAACGTCTTGCCGGTGAAGACACTGGTGGGCATACTTTGTTGCCATCCACAACAAACCCGGGGTGGCGCCGCCAGGCCGCCCCTCGAGTGATTGAGGGATGACGATGACGTCCACGCACACCTCCTCCCGCTGGCGGCGGCTCGCGATTCCCGCGGCGCTCGCCGTCGCCAGTGCGGTCGCGCTGACGCCCGCGGGGAACGCCGCCCCCGCCGCCGCTCCGGCCGCCGGGTTCTCCGACGACTTCGACGGCCCGGCGGGCGCGCCCGCCGACGGGGGCAAGTGGAGCTACGAAACCGGCGACAACAACGGCAACAACCACGAACGGCAGTGGTACACCTCCGGCGCGGCGAACGGCGCGCTCGACGGCCAAGGCCACCTCGTGATCACTGCCAAGAAAGAGAACTCCGGCAACAACTGCTGGTACGGCGCCTGCCAGTACACCTCGGCGCGGCTCAACACCGCGGGCAAGTTCAGCCAGGCGTACGGGCACCTGGAAGTGCGGATGAAGCTGCCGCGCGGGCAAGGAATGTGGCCCGCGTTCTGGATGCTCGGCGGCGGGCAGTGGCCGGACGACGGCGAGATCGACGTGATGGAGAACATCGGCAAGGAGCCGAATACCGTGCACGGCACCATCCACGGCCCCGGCTACTCGGGCGCGGGCGGTATCGGCGCGGCGTTCAACGGCCCGAACTTCTCCGACGATTTCCACACCTACGCGGTCGACTGGTCGCCGAACAAGATCGTCTGGCTGGTCGACGGGCAGGCCTACCAGACCCGCACCCCGGCGGACCTGAACGGCAAGAAATGGGTGTACGACCACCCGTTCTATCTCATCTTGAACCTCGCGGTGGGCGGCGACTGGCCGGGAGACCCGGACGGCAACACCCAGTTCCCGCAGCAGTTGGTGGTCGACTACGTGCACGTGAGCTGACCACCCTCGCCGCCGGAATCCCGGCGGCGCGGAGAACGCGGTCTCCGCGGCCCCGTCCGGCGCAGCCCACTCTGTGCCGGGCGGGGTTTTCCGTGCCTCGGGGCGCCGCTGGGCGGGTACACAGCTTCCGCACGGACCACGGCAAGGAAAATCTCAGGTACCGGGTGTTTGCTGAGCTGGCGGAGGGTCACGAGACGCGGGAGCGGACCATGAACGAGCAGGAGCGAGGCGGGCAGGACCAGGGACAGCCCGGCTACGGCGGACAGGCGCATCCCTATTCGCCCGGAGCGGGTCAGCCGTATCAGCAAGGCTGGGGACAGCAGCAGGCCTGGAACCCGCCGCCCGGCGCGTACGGCGCGCAGCCCGGCGGCCAGTACGCCGGTCAGCCGCACCCGACGCAGCAGTTCGCCACGCCGTATCACCGGCCGCAGCGGGCCAGCCACCCGTTGCGGACCGCGGCCGTCACGGTCGGCGCGATCGCGTTGTCGGTCGCCGTCGGGCTCGGGGTCGGGCACTTCGTGTGGACTCCGTCCGCGCCGCCGGGTGTTTCCGGGAACCAGAACTTCGGCTCGATCGGCAACCAGACCAACCCGTCGAACACGGCCATCGACCCGCAGGCGATCGCGAAGAAGGTCAGCGCGGGCATCGTCAACATCAACACCGAGCTCGGCTACCAGGGCGCGGCCGCGGCGGGCACGGGCATCGTGCTCACCGCCGACGGCGAGGTGCTCACGAACAACCACGTCGTCGAGGGCGCGACCAGCATCAAGGTCACCGACATCGGCAACGGCCAGACGTACACTGCGTCCGTGCTCGGCTACGACCGCAGCCACGACGTCGCGGTGCTCAAACTGAACGACGCGTCCGGGCTGGCGACGGAGGCGCTCGGCGATTCGTCCTCGGTCAAGGTCGGCGACGCGGTCGTCGGTCTCGGCAACGCCGGCGGCGCCGGGGGAGCGCCGATTCCCGCCGGAGGCCGGGTGACCGCACTGAACCAATCGATCACCGCGTCCGACGAATCGAACAGCTCGTCCGAGCAGCTGAAGGACCTGATCCAGGTCGACGCGAACATCCAGTCCGGCGATTCCGGCGGCCCGCTCGTGAACGCGCAGGGCCAGGTCATCGGCGTGGACACCGCGGCATCGGCCGGGTACCAGTTCAACGGCGGCGGCGGGCGGCGCAGCCACGGCGGACTCGGCAACGGCTTCCCCGGCAGCGGCTCGCAGGGCAACTCCCCAGGCGACTCGCAGGGTTCGCAGGGCAATGGTTCGCAGGGGTCCAGCGGGAACGAGGGCTACGCGATCCCGATCAACCAGGCGATCTCCATCGCACACCAGATCGTCGGCGGCACCGGTTCGGACACTGTCCACATTGGAAAGAGCGCGTTCCTGGGCGTGACCGTCAGCGATGCCGGACAGCAGCAACAGCAACAGCAGGGCGGATCCGGCTCAGGCGCGGCGATCCAGCAGGTAGTCCCCGACGGCGCGGCCGCGAAGGCAGGACTGGCCGCCGGCGACGTGATCACCGCGGTGGACGGCAAAGCAGTCGACTCGCCCACCACGCTGACCACCCTGATGGACCAGCACCACCCGGGCGACAAGATGACCGTGACCGTCGTCGACCAGACCGGTCAGCAGCAGAACGTCACCGTCGTGCCCGCCGAAGGCCCCGTGGGCTGACCTGCCGGGTTATCCGGACGGCTGAGTTCAGTCGTCCGGATAACGCGTGTCCAGCGAAACTTCCTCCCACGCCGCGAGATCCGCGAGCTGCTGCTCCAGCTTCGCCCGGATCCGGTGCACGGCCTCAGGCCCGAGCGGCAGCCGTAGCGGCGCGTCCGGCGTGTCGACCAGTTTGAGAATGGCCTCGACAGCCTTCGCTGGATCGTTGGGCTGCGCGCCGTCCTGCGCGGAAAACCGTTGGCGCATAACGCCCGCCGGAGTGTCGCGGTAGTCCTCGATGGGCTCGGAAAACGTCATCGACCGCCCGGCGAAGTCCGTCCGGAACGGCCCCGGTTCCACCAGGCTCACCCGGATCCCGAGCGGCGCGACCTCTCCGGCGAGCGCCTCGGACATGCCCTCCAGGGCGAACTTCGACGTCGCGTACAACGCGTGCCCCGGGTTTCCGATCACCCCGCCCACCGACGACAACTGCACGATGTGCCCGCTGCGCTGCGCCCGCAGATGCGGCAGCACCGCGCGCGTGACGTTCAGGACGCCGAAAACGTTGGTCTCGAGCACCTGCCGCGCCTGCGCGTCGGTCAGTTCCTCAAGCGCGCCGACCAACCCGTGCCCCGCGTTGTTGACCAGCACGTCAATCCGCCCGTACTCGCTGATCGCCGCGCTCACCGCCGCTTCCACGGACGCCGGATCCGTGACATCCAGCCGGGCGGTGAACGTCTTCAACCCGTCGAGCGCCGTTGTGTCGCGCGCCGTGGCCACGACCTTTTCCCCGCGTGCCAGCACAGCTTCCGCGAGCACGCGGCCGAACCCGCTGCTCGCTCCCGTGATGAACCAGACGCGACCGGACATGCGGACCTCCCCAGGACCAGATACCTTGATACTCAAACCAAACTACCTTGAGCTTCGAGGGAGTGTCCAGTTGGACTCAGTGGGGGCGGGCCTGCCCGAATGGCTGGCCGTGATGCCGGACGGCGTGGATCCGCAGGTCGAGGCGGCCCGGCAGCGGATCGGCAGGCTGTCGAGGCAGTTCGAGCAGGTGCTGCGCGGCGTCGCGGAGGAGTACGGCTTCAGCACGGGGGATTGGCAAGCGCTGTCGGCTTTGCACCGATCCGGCCGCGCCGCGGTGCTGACGCCGAAAGAGCTGGGCGACCGCCTTGGCGTCACCTCCGGAACCGTCACCGTTCGCATCGACCGCCTGGAACGAGCGGGCCTGGTAGAACGCGTCGCCGCGGGTTCGGACGGCCGAAGCCGCCCGATCCGCCTGACCCGCAAAGGCCGCGCCCGCTGGGCCGCCGCCACGAAGAAACGCACCGACCGTGAACAGGCCCTCTTCACGTCGGCCCTGGACGCGGACGGCCTGTCCGAGCTGAATGTCCTCTTGTCCCGCCTGCTGACCAGCTTCGAAACCGAGCTCGGCCCGTCCTCCCCGCACGACGCCCTCCGCCCGGACTGACACTTTTTGTCGGTGGTCGGCGCTAGCGTGAGCGGTACCTGACTGGAGGGACTATCCGATGACCACGCTCGACAACCGCCCGAACACCGCATTGCTCGTCGTCGACGTACAAAACGGCGTCGTCGCAGACGCGCACGAACGCGACGCCGTCGTCGCGAACGTGGCCGCCCTGGTGGCCAAAGCCCGCACGGCTGAGGTCCCCGTCGTGTGGGTCCAGCACTCCGACGAGGGCCTGGAGAAAGGCAGCACCGAATGGGCGCTGGTCCCGGAGTTGACGCCCTCGCCCGCCGAACCCCTGATCGAGAAGTCCTACGGTGACTCCTTCGAAGACACCAACCTGGAATCAGTCCTCGCCGACCTGAAGGTCGGTCACCTGGTGGTAAGCGGAGCCCAAACGGACGCCTGCATCCGCTCCACCCTCCATGGAGCCTTCGCCCGAGGCTACGACGCGACCTTGGTGAGCGACGCTCATACGACGGACGACCACACGGAGTGGGGCGCGCCGTCGCCGGCGCAGGTCATCGCGCACACGAACCTGTACTGGACCCACCAGTCCGCTCCCGGCCGGACTGCGGGCACGGTGGTGACGGAGGAGGTCGCTTTCAAGCCTGGGGCGTGAGGCCGTTCGCCGCTCTGCCCAGCGGCAGGAATGGCGGCGCGGGTTCCCCGCGGACGAGGCCGCGGGGACGCCGGGAGCCGGGAGCCGGGCGGGTCGGATAAGCCGGGTTGGTTGCCGAGGGCTCGAGCCGGGCGGGCCAGGACAACCCGACAGCGCGGCTCGACCGGCATCCGAAGGCCGGACCCGCCCGGTCGAGCTGGTGGGCACGGCGCGCCGGACCCTGGTTCGGCTGTCCGAGCCTGCCGAGCCTGCCGAGGCGTCGCTGAGGACGTCGGCGATCGGCCGGGCGGACGCTGCCCGAGCCCGCCCGCCGAGATCCGCCGCAAGGCGGCTTGGGTTGACGGCGTCCGCACACTCGCTCGCTGCGGCCACACTCTGACCGCAGCGGCTTCCGGCCGACGGTGCCCGCGACTCGTGGGCCGCCCCAAGGTGCCGCGCCCGGCAACCCACCCGATACCGGTGCCCCGCAACCTCCCCGCAGCCCCGCAACGCGGCCAGACCAAGACCACCCACAAGACCGATTCAGCCGCAAGGCGGATCATTCCCTGCCGCCCTGCCGCCCTGCCGCCCTGCCGCCCTGCCGCCCTGCCGCCCTGCCGCCCTGCCGCCCTGCCGCCCTGCCGCCCTGCCGCCGACACTTCCGCCCCGCCATCCCGCCGACACTGTCCACCGAACCAAGCAAGCATTTGTCCGTCACATCCAACGGGTGAATCCTGCTTGCCCGCAACCCAAAACCTCTCACTCACCGGAACCCCGCATCACCCAGCGACAGCCCGCCCCGTCAGCCGCTCCAGCCGGAAACCCCTCCGCCACCACAGATTTCCCCGGAACAACCCCGCCCTCGCACCGCGAACCCGAGCCCCTGTACCGGAAATGCCCCGCCCAACACGCCCCAGGGTCGCTCCCCGCCTCGTGAACCTCACCAGTTACGGTGGCGCGCGTGTCCTCGTTCCGTCCGGTGAGCGTGTCTTCGGGGAACCGGCGGATCAGCTGGGACCTCGTGCGCGGTGGGTGCGTCGTGCTGGTGCTGCTGTACCACGCGACCTTCATGAGCGTCGTCGTGCACCCCGAACTGGGGCCGCGGCGGTTCGTGTTTCCGCACCAGGTCGGGGCGAGCCTGCTGCTCGTGATTTCCGCGTACTTCGCCGCCGTCACGATCGGGCGCGGGTCGCTCGGGCGGTACTGGTGGGGCCGGATCGCGCGGTTGCTGCCGCCGTTTCTCGCGGCCGTCGTGGTGATCTACTTCGCGCTGCGGTACCTCTCGCCGCCCGGCTGGTTCAGTCCGCGGTTCGGCGACCTCGCCGGCAACCTCCTGATGCTCTGGAACTGGAAACCCGCCGAGCACCCCTTCCTCGACGGCTCCCACTGGACGATTCCCCTCCAGCTCATGGCGTTCACTGTCGCCGCGCTGCTCTTCCGGAGCAGTTGGGGCCACGGCCGCAGGTTCCGCGTCGTCATGTGGACCGCTCTGCTGGTCCCGCTCGCGCAATGGCCGCTGCGCATCGCCGGCCCGCCCGAGTGGTACCGCGTCATCGTCGACGGCTTCGGCTTCCACCGCTGGCACCTCTTCGTCGCCGGCATCGCGGTCCGGCTCTGGACGACGAAACGCGTGTCCACGACGGAGTTCGCGCTGCTGGAAGTCCTCTGCGTGACCGCGCACGCCCTGCACGGCGCGACCGTCACCCCCACCGGAATCCACGTCGAATGGGGCTCGACGATCGGCATCGCGATCGGCATCGCGCTGATCTCGCTGGCCGCGGCAGGCCCGGACTGGAACCGCTTCCTTCCGCCGTTCGCCCAGCGCGCGATCACCTGGTTCGCCGGCGTCTCCTACGGCGTCTTCCTGATCCACCAGGCCATCGGCTACCTCGTGCTGCACTGGCTGTCCGGCCTCGGCCTCGACCCGCTGCTGCAAACCGCGGGCATGATCACCACCGGTGTCCTCTTGGGCTGGGCCCTCACCCGCTTGGTCGAACGCCCCGCCCATCGCTTCCTCCTGCGCGGCTACGACCGCTGGACCGCCCGCCGCCGCCCCGACGACGAACCTGCCCCGGTCACCGCCGGAAAGCCCTGACGCTCAGCACCCCGACCGCGCCGTTCCTCCGGCCTGAACAACCCTGCATTCGACGAGGGAACAACCTGAGACGCGTTCCGTTGCAGGCACCGCGACGACCGTCCGGGAATTCGGCATTCCAGCGGAAACCCTGGTCCAGGTCCGGGTCATCCCTGATGCCCGAAAGCTGATCACGGCCATAACGTGAAAGTCCGGCTCGAAGAGAAGAGGACGAGAAACGTGCGAAGTGGTCGGTTGGTCGCGGCTGGTGTCCTGGCGGCGAGCGTCTCGGCGTGCCAGCTCCCCGTGCAGCAGGACGGGCCTGACGGCACCACCGTCGGGGTTTGGCAGAACACCGTGAAGGACACGTCGACGCTCACCGGTTCGCCGACGGCGATCAAGATCGACAGCCCCGCCGGATACGTGCGACTGCGCTCCGGCGGCGCCCGTGACTCGATCACTGTCGAGCGCGAGATCCATTACCAGGGGGCAAAGCCGGAGGGCGTCTGGCATCGCTTGACCGGCCCGACGCTCGAACTCGACGGAACCTGCGGAACCCAGTGCGTCGTCTCCTACACGGTCACCTTGCCCGACCGCGTCGCGGTGACCGGGAAGATGGGAGCCGGCGAATTCGAGGCGGCCAAGGTCGGCTCGCTGGACCTGACGATGTCCGCGGGCCGGGTCGCCGTTCAGGACTCCGCCGGGCCAGTCAAGGCCGTGACCTCCGTCGGCGAAGTAGACATCACCCTGAGTGCGGCAGCCGACGCCACCATCAGGACCGACGTAGGCGCTGTTTCCCTCACCGTTCCGGGCACGGACTACGCGGTGTCGGCGAAGACCGCGGTCGGCGAACGAAGCGGCACCCTCCCGGACCGGCCGACCGGCGCTCACCGCATCGAGGTCAACTCCAGCGCCGGCGAAATCCGGCTCGACTCCCGCTGATCCGGAGCACGCGGCCGGGGGAGACGGGCACCGGGAAGCTGGCGGTCAACCCCTCGGCACGGCCCCGGAACCAGTCCGGGGTGACCGCTGACGGGATCACCGCAGAGCCGTTCGCCGCGGCCTGACTGGGGCCGTCGCCTGGGCGCGGGTGCTGCTGATTGCCGCAGGAGCACCCGCGTCACTCCACTGTGGACATTGCGGCGGACCCGGGAGTTATTCGCCGGGCCTCACGGCACCGCGCGCTGCTCAGAATACGAGCGCATTCCTCGGGACACGAGCGGATGGCTCACAGCGCGGACGCGTTCCTCAGGCCGGGACCGCACTTCTCACAACCCGACCGTGCTCCTTACCACGCGAGCGCAAGCGCTCCTCTGAACCCGAGCGCGCTCCTCGGAACGCAGGCGGGCGGCTCAAAACGCGACCGCACTGCTCGCAGCCTGAACGCACTGGTCGACCCCCGCACGAACCACTCGCAATCCGAACGCGCTCCTAGCAACCGAGGCGCGCGGCGCTCAAGACACGAGCGCACTGCCTACAACGCGACCGCGCCGCTCGCACAACCCGGCTCGCACCGCTCGCAATCCGAGCGCACCGGGAGCAGTCCGAGCGTGCTGCTCTCACCCTGATCGCACTAGCCGCAACCCAACCGCGAGGCTCAGGACTCGAGCGCATTGCTCACTACGCGAACGCGCTCCTCACAACCCAAGCGCACTGCCAAAAACCGGAGCGCACCGCTCGTAACCCGGCCGCACTAGTCGCAACCCGACTGCGCGGCTAAGGACACGACCGCATTGCTCACAACCCGAGCAAACCGCTAACAACCGACCGGGCTGCGAACGACTCGGCGGGGCCGCTCGCAACTCGACCGGGCCGCGAATGACTCGGCGGGTCCGCGAACGACCGGGCGGGGCCGCGAACGACCGGGCGGGGCCGCGAAACGACCGGGCCGGGCCGGGCCGCGAACGACCCGACCGCACTGCAAACGACCGGGCCGGGTCGCGAACGACCCGACCGCGCCGCTGACAACCCCGACCCCAAGCCTCACAACGCGAACGCCACAGACCGCACCACCAACGCCGCCACGAAAACCACCGTGAATGCCAGGTCGATGCCGATCCCGCCGGCCCGGATCGGCGGCAGTACCCGGCGCACGGGAGCGATCACCGGTTCGGTCGCCCGGTGGGTGATGCGGCGCGCCTGGCCGAGCCACGCGGGGCCGGTCGCGACCACGCGGGTCCAGTCCAGCACCATCCGCGCTATCAGCACCACGATGAACACGGTCAGGACGTACCCGACCAGGGTCCCGATCAGGCTCATCGCACACCTCGCGTTGTCCGGCGACATCTCTCACCCCCTCCAACGCCCGGCACGCCCGCGAAGTGTCCGGTTCACCGGAATTCTCAGTCGATTGCCAGGATCCCCCCGATCGGGTATCGAGGGAGGCTCCAGCGAAGGGAGCCGGCGAGTGCGCAGTGCGGCGTGGTTCGGGGCGTCCGGCCGGGCGGGGATGATCCACCGGTCGTGGATGCGGTCCCAGGGCTTCGGCCCGGAGGTGTTCGACGGCCGTCCGGTGATCGGGATCGCGGTGAGCGCTTCCGAGCTCGCCCCGTGCAACGTCCACCTCGATCGCGTGGCCGAGGCGGTCAAGCGCGGCGTTTGGCAGGCGGGCGGCTTCCCGCTCGCGTTCCCCACGATGGCGACCGGCGAGACGCTCATGCGGCCCACCGCGATGCTCTACCGCAATCTGATGGCGATGGAGGTCGAGGAGCTGATCCGCGCCAACCCGCTCGACGGCGTCGTCCTCCTCTCCGGCTGCGACAAGACGACCCCGGCGATGCTGATGGGCGCGGCGAGCGTCGACCTGCCCGCGGTGATGGTCACCGGCGGCCCGATGCTCAACGGCAAGTTCCGCGGCGGCGACGTCGGCTCGGGCACGCACGTCTGGAAGTTCGAGGAAGAACTCAAGGCCGGCCGGATGACCGAGGAGGAGTGCTTCTTCGCCGAAGGCTGCATGGCCCGTTCGAACGGCCACTGCATGACCATGGGCACCGCCTCGACGATGGCTTGTCTCGCCGAAGCGCTCGGCATGCAGTTGCCCGGGTCGGCGACCTGGCCCGCGGTCGACGCTCGGCGCTTCGAGACCGCGCAATCAGCCGGGCAGCGCATCGTCGCGATGGTGAAGGAAGACCTGCGGCCGTCGGAAATCCTGACCCGTGCGGCATTCGAGAACGCGATCCGCGTCAACGCGGCGATCGGCGGGTCCACCAACGCGATCGTGCACCTGCTCGCGCTGGCCGGGCGCGTCGGAGTCCCGCTCACGATGAGCGACTTCGACGAACTCGGCCGAGCGGTCCCCACGTTGGTGAACCTGATGCCGTCCGGCCGGTTCCTCATGGAGGATTTCTGTTACGCAGGAGGAATACCCGTAGTGCTCAGCAGGCTCACCGAAGCTGGACTCCTGCGCGCCGACGTCCGCACGGTCAGCGGCAAGCCCCGGGAAACGGCGCAGTGCTGGAATGACGACGTCATCACCACGGTTGAGGCGCCGTTCCAGCCGCCCGGCACCGGAACCGCTGTGCTCACCGGAAATCTCGCCCCGGAAGGCGCGGTGATCAAGCAATCCGCCGCGTCGCCGGAACTGCTCACGCACACCGGCCCGGCGCTCGTCTTCGACACCGCGGAGGACTACCACCGTGTCGCCGATGATCCACAATTGCCGGTCGCCCCGGACACGATCCTCGTGATCCGCGGCGCGGGCCCGAAGGGCTACCCAGGCATGCCGGAGGTGGCGAATGTCCCGGTCCCGAAAAAGCTGATCGAGCAGGGGATCACCGACGTGGTCCGGATCTGCGACGGCCGGATGTCCGGCACCGGCTACGGCACGGTCGTGCTGCACGTGAGCCCGGAATCGGCGGTCGGCGGCCCGCTCGCGCTCGTCCGCACCGGCGACCGGATCACGCTCGACACCCCGGCGCGCGAGCTGACCCTGCACGTGCCTGACGACGAACTCGCTGCCCGCCGCGCGGCGTGGGTCCCGCCGGAAAGCCCGTACCGCAGCGGCTACACCTGGCTCTACCGCGAGCACGTCACCCAGGCGCACCTAGGCGCGGACTTCGATTTCCTGCACGGCACCCGCGGTTCCGCCGTGCCGAGGGACTCGCACTGATGCGCCGCCTGGTGAAGACCGCCGCGGGCTGGCAGGTCACCGACGGCGAAGCCACCGGCACGCTCCCGATCGGCACCACGCTCGGCTCCCTGCTGGCCCTGTCCGCCGAAGACTTCGCCGAAGCATTGGCGGTCGAGCTGAAGCCGGGAAAACCAGGAGAGCTGCGAGCGCCGGTCGACGACGACACCGAAGTGTGGGCCGCCGGAGTCACCTACGAGGTGTCGCGCGAGGCGCGGATGGAGGAGAGCGGCGACGCCGACGTCTACGCGCGGGTTTACGAGGCGGAGCGTCCGGAACTGTTCTTCAAGAGCGTCGGACATCGCCTACGTGGTCCGGGCGAGTTGATCGGCGTCCGGGAAGATTCCACTTGGGACGTTCCGGAACCCGAATTAGCGTTGGTGTGCAACGCGAACGCGGAGATCGTTGGCTACACGATCGTCAACGACGTCAGTTCGCGCAGCATCGAAGGCGAGAACCCGCTGTACCTGCCGCAGGCCAAGATGTACCGCGGCTCGTGCGCGGCCGGGCCGTGGATCGTGCCCGCGCAAGACATCCCGGACCCATACGCGCTTGGCATCACCGTCGAGATCCACCGAGCCGGAGCACGGCATTGGGCGGGGGAGACGTCCACCTCGCGGCTCCATCGCAGGCTCGCGGATCTGGTGTCGTGGCTCTACCGCGGCGACGTTTTCCCGCGCGGAGCCGTCCTGGCCACCGGTACATCAGCCGTCCCCGGCCCGGACGTCACTCTCGAGGCAGACGACGAGGTCACCATCATGATCGAGGGCATCGGCACCCTCCGGAACCCGGTCCGGCGCGGCCTCTCCGCCTGACATCCCCTTGACGCGGCCCCGATCGTTCGGCTATTCAATCTCAGTTCACATATCTGTGGAGTATTCATATCCTTGAACGGAGTTGCGGTGCTGCCTCCTTTCCGGTCTACCCGTCCGCGTCGTCTCGCGGCGGTTCTCGCGACGGTCGCGGGGCTGCTCGCGACCACCGCCGGAGCGGCGACCGCCGCGCCCGCGCCGAGGTCGTGTTCGTTCGTCTGCGTGCCGGACCCGGTGGTGCTCGACGGCCTGCACCTGGCAGGCAACAAGATCGGCCTGATGGCCGGGAACCCGACGCTGCGCACCTCGCTGGCCAACCTCCTGAAGCAGGCCGACGACGCGCTGACCAAGGGGCCGTGGACGGTCGTCGACAAGGAACGCGTCCCGCCGAGCGGCGACAAGCACGACTACCTGAGCCTCGCCCCGTACTACTGGCCCAGCCAGCCGAAAACGCCGGAGAATCCGCAGGGCTGCCCGTACGTCGACCGCGACGGCCAGGTCAATCCCGAGATGAAGAACGTGCCGGACAAGGCCGAGCGGCTCGTCGCGTTCAACTCGATCTACCAGCTTTCGCTCGCCTGGTACTACACCGGCAAGGCCGAGTACGCCCAGCGCGCCGCGCTCGACCTGCGCACGTGGTTCCTCGACGCGGCAACGAAAATGAACCCGAACCTGAACTTCGCGCAGGGCATCCCGTGCAAGACCGACGGGCGGGGGATCGGCATCATCGAGTTCTCCTACACCTTCACCCAGGTCCTCGACGCCGCCCGGATCCTCGAAGCGGGCGCGCCAGGCTGGACGAAGGCGGACGGCAAAGCGTTCCGCGGCTGGTCGTCGGACTTCCTGACCTGGTTGCGCACCAGCAAGAACGGCACCGACGAGGCCAAGGCGACCAACAACCACGGCACCTTTTACGACCTGCTCACCGCGGCGACCGCGAGCTACGTCGGCCAGCGCGACCTCGCCCGGCAGATCGTCCGCGACTCCGGCAAAGCCCGGATCGACCACCAGATCGCCGCGGACGGCGGCCAGCCCGAGGAGTCGACCCGCACCCGGACCTACCACTACCACACGTTCAACCTGGTCGCCCTGACTCGCCTCGCGCAGCTGGGCAAGCACCTGGGCGTCGACCTGTGGTCGTACCGGAACCCCGACGGCGGCAGCATTTTCGCCGCCGTCGACCACCTGCTCCCGGCGGCCACCGGCGCCGCGCCGTGGCCGTTGCCGGACATCCATTTCATCCAGTACGCCGCCCTCGACAGCGTGCACGCCGCCGCTGACGCCGGCGACTGGAAGGCCCGGGCCGCGGTCGGCCGCATCCCGGCCCCGCCCGGCGGCGACCTGTTCCCGGTCCGCCCGGCGGCCGAGCAGCTGGACGACGTTTCCACCACCTGACCCCGGGTTCACCCGGACGCGGCATTCGTCGCGTCCGGGTTTCCGGCGGCGGTCGTGAAACGATTCAGAAAGACCGATTCGCCGGAACCGGAAAGGGAAACGCCGTGATCAAGACCAGCCGGAGCAGCGGCTCGCAGGCCCGGCGGGTGACGTTCGTGCTCCCGCTCGACACCCCGCCCGGCCCGGTGAGCGTGGTCGGCGACTTCAACGACTGGCAGCCCGGCCGCCACGAACTCCGCAAACGCTCGAACGGCACGCGCTCGGCCGCGGTGGAGGTCCCGCCGGGCGCCCGGCTCCGCTTCCGCTACCTGGCCGACGGCGGCCGCTGGCTGGACGACCAGGACGCCACCGCCCGCGACGGGCGGGATTGCCTGTACATCGCGGACTGAACCCCGTCCCGCACGTGCCCGGCGAGGCGCGGGCGGCGGCGGAAAAGGCGGTTCGGGTCCCGTGAGCGCGGCGGGAAATCGCGCCCTGCCCGGCGAACGGCCGGGGTCGTTCGGGACGCGCGCGGGTGCTTCCTCGGCACTGGACAAGGATTCCGGTGGCGAACACTCGTCCGCGGCGATGCTCGGCCGGCGAGCAGGCGACCCCGAGTCGCACATCACCCCGCCCTAGTAATGGAGCACGTGCTCCATTACTATCGCCGACATGCCCCGCCCCCGGATCCATGACCCCGAGCTGATCCTCGACGTCGCCGAGCGCCTCATCGCCGACTCCGGCCCCGAAGCGCTCACCGTCCGGCGGCTGGCGCAAGAAGCAGGCGTCCCGAACAGCACGATCTACCACGCCTTCACCAACCTCCCCGCCCTGATCGGCCGGACCTGGCTGCGCGCCGCCACCTTCTTCCTCGACGAACAAGAGCGGCTGGTCGACGAAGCGCCCGACCCGATCGAAGCGGTAGTCGCGGCCGCCGACACCTCCGCCGTAGTAGCCGACGCGCGTCCGGACGCCGCGCGGATGATGATCGCCGTCCCGTCGAAGCGCGTACTGGGTCCGCAGCTGCCCGACGACGTAGCGGAAGCCTTGCACGCCTTGGACAAACGCCTGGTCCGCCTCCTCGTCCGCCTCGCCCGTCAACTCTGGGACCGAGGCGACGGCCAGGCCGTCGAGGTCATCACCGCCTGCGTAGTGGACCTTCCGACCGCCCTGCTCCGCCGCGAACTCGCCACCGGACCTGCCAGCGCAGACAGTCGCGCACGGCTGGCCGCGGCGGTCCGCGCCATCCTCGCCCTGGAACCACCGAAAAAGTCCAGAAAGGACTGAAATGCCCACCCTCACCACCGCCGGCGCCGTCCACGTGCTCGACTTCGGCTCCGACGAAAACCGTTTCGCCCCAACGTGGCTGGAAGAAGTCCACACTCACCTCGACACCGTCACCGCGGGCAAGGAACCCGCCGCGCTCGTCACCATCGGCAGCGGCAAGTACTACTCCAACGGCCTCGACCTCGACTGGTTCACCAGCCATCCCGAAGAAGCGGGCAAGTACGTCACGAGCATCCACGAACTCCTCGCCCGTGTGCTCGCGCTGCCGGTCCCGACGATCGCCGCGGTCAACGGGCACGCCTTCGGCGGCGGCGCGATGCTCGCGATGGCGCACGATTTCCGCATCATGCGCGAGGACCGCGGTTACTTCTGTTTTCCCGAAGCCGACATCAACCTCCCGTTCACCCCGGGCATGGCCGCGCTCGTCCAGGCGAAGCTCACCCCGGCCGCCGCCGTCGCGTCGATGACCACCGGGAGCCGCTTCGGCGGTCCGCAGGCGAAAGCGCTCGGCCTGGTCGACGCGACCGCCGCGCTGGAAGACCTGCCAACGGCGGCAGCCGAACGAGTCGCGCCGCTGGCGGGCAAGGACCGCGGCACGCTCGCCGCGATCAAGTCCACTATGTTCGGTCCGGCGCTGACCGCGTTGCGGGAGGCGGGGAACTGATCAGGTAGGCTCGCGTACGCGCGGCGGTGGGGCTCGCCGCTCCGGGAATCTCCCGGACAACCGCGGTCGAGACCGCCAACAGTCCCTACTCGAACGGCGAGCCGTGTGTCCGTGGAGTAGGAGAAGACTGTGCCTGAAGAACCTCTCGACCCTGACGTCGATCTCCGGGATCCAGTGCAGCAACGCGAACTCGTCCGGCACCACGTGTCGGTGCTCGGCGTGATCGCGCTCGGCGGCGGGCTCGGCGCGCTGGCCCGCTACGGCCTCGCGCAGGCCCTTCCCGCCGCGACCGGCGGCTTCCCGTGGGCGACGTTCTGGACGAACGTCGCCGGCTGTTTCCTCATCGGCGTGCTGATGGTGCTGGTCACCGAGACGTGGTCGGCGCACCGGCTGGTGCGGCCGTTCCTCGGCGTCGGCATCCTCGGCGGCTTCACCACGTTCTCCACCTACGCGGTCGAAGCGCGCAACCTGCTCCAACCGGACACCGTGCCGCTCGCCTTCGGCTACCTCGGCGGAACGCTCGCCGCCGCGCTGCTCGCCGTCCTGCTGGGACACGCGATCACCCGCAAACTCGTCCCGGCGGAGGTGGCTGTCCGATGACCGTCCTCCTCGTTTTCCTCGGCGCCGCGGTCGGAGCGCCGATGCGGTACCTGACCGACCGGGCCGTCCAGTCCCGGCACCAGAGCCTGTTCCCGTGGGGGACGTTCACCGTCAATCTCGTCGGCTGCGTCCTGCTCGGCGGCCTCGCCGGCGCCGGGACCGCGCTGCCCGCGGCGGTCTACTCGCTGCTCGGCACCGGATTCTGCGGCGCGCTGACGACCTACAGCACCTTCAGCTACGAAACCGTCCGGCTGGTCGAGCGCCAGTCGTACTTCGCCGCGGCGGCCAATGTCGTCGTCAGCATCGCGGCGGGGGTCGGCGCGGCGGCGTTCTCGTACGAGGCTGTCCACGCCTTGGTCGGCTAGGAATGCGATCTGCACAGCCGGGCTGGCCGGACTGTGCGGATCGCACGGTGACCTCGCCGGAGCTGCTGCTTACGGTGCTGGGAACCGTTCCCCTCCAGGATGAGGAGGTCGCCATGGCCTCGGCTGTCGGTGTCGACGATTACGCGCTGACCAGGGTGCCCGATTCCGCCCGTTACTCGTGGTGGTCGGTCGCTGTGCAGCGGTTCGGCCAGGTTTCCGCACTGTCGCAGTTCCTGCTCGGCGCCACGATCGGCTTCGGGATGAGCTTCGGGAACGCCGTGCTGGCGTTCACGCTCGGCTCGGTCATCCTCGAACTGATCACGATCCTCGTCGGCGTGATCGGCGTCCGCGAGGGCCTGACCACCTCGATGATCGCGCGCTGGACCGGCTTCGGCCGAGGCGGCTCCGCGCTCATCGGGCTGGCCATCGGGATCAGCCTGATCGGCTGGTTCGGCATCCAGTCCGCGGTGTCCGCGCAGGGCCTCGCCGCGCTGGTCGGCGGCCTGCCGGAATGGGGCTGGGCGCTCGTGTTCGGCCTGGTGGTGACCGCGATCGTGGTGCGCGGCTTCCACTCGATGGCGTGGACGGCTTACCTGATGGTGCCCGCGTTCCTGATCCTGGTCGGCTGGTCGGTGGTCTCCGAACTGACCCGGCACGACCTCGGCGCGCTCGTGGCTTCGGCGCCGCCGGGTCCGCAGTTGAGCCTGCTGCAGGGCACGACGCTGGTCGCGGGCGGGTTCATCGTCGGCGCGGTGATCACGCCGGACATGACCCGGTTCAACCGCACCACCGGCGACGTCGTCAAGCAGACGCTCGTCGGCGTCACGCTCGGCGAGTACGTGATCGGCCTGGCCGGCGTGCTGCTCGCGCACGCGGTCGGCACGGCGCAGATCACCACGATCGTCACGTCGTCGGTCGGCTGGGTCGGGCTGCTGATCGTCATCGCGGGCACGATGAAGATCAACGACTGGAACCTGTACTCGTCCGGGCTCGGCGTCGTGAACTTCATCGGCACCGTGTCCGGGAAACGGGCGCACCGCGGCCTGGTCACCGCTGTGCTCGGCGTGGTGGGCAGCGTGCTCGCCGCGGCCGGGATCCTCTCGAAGTTCACCGATTTCCTCACCGTGCTCGGGGTCGCCTTCCCGCCCATCGCCGGGATCATGGTGGCCGAATACTTCGTGGTGAAGCAGTGGCGCGGCACGCTGGAGGAGGCAAGGGCGCGGGGCGCGGTGCCCACCGACGCTCCGGTGTGGGTGCCCGCGACGATCGTCGTCTGGATCGCCGCCGCGCTGTTCGGCGAATTCGTGGACTGGGGTCTGCCCAGCATCAACTCGCTCGTCGTCGCTTTCGTTCTGTACGTGGCCGCCGGGAAGCTCGGCCTGGTCCGCGGGGTCGGCAGGAGTGCCACCGCGGACGCCGAACCCGCCCCGGCCGCCTGATTCCGTTACCTGGAAGGAGATTTCTTCGTGCGCATCGGCATCGACGTCGGCGGCACCAACACCGACGCGGTCCTCCTGGACGGCCGCGAGGTGCTCGCCTCGATCAAGACCAGCACCACCGAGGACGTCACCTCGGGCATCGTCGCCGCGATCGACGGGCTGCAGCGGCAGCGCGCGTTCGACCCGGCCGCGGTGCGGGCGGTCATGATCGGCACCACGCACTTCATCAACGCGCTCGTCGAGGCGCACCGGCTGGCCCCGACCGCGGCGGTGCGGCTGAGCCTGCCCGCCGGCGCGTCGCTGCCGCCGATGGTGGACTGGCCGCAGCGGCTGGTCGACGCGGTGTCCGGGCGCAGCTACCTGGTGCACGGCGGCCACGAGTTCGACGGACGGCACATCGCCGAACTGGACGAGAGCGAACTGCGCAAGGCCGCCGACGACATGGGCTCGGCCGGGGTTCGCAGCGTCGCGATCACGTCGGTGTTCTCGCCGGTGAACGCGGAGTTCGAGGCGCGGGCGGCGGAGATCATCGCTTCGCAGCTGCCGGACGTCGCGATCTCGCTGTCCCACGAAATCGGCCGGATCGGGTTGCTGGAGCGGGAAAACGCGACCGTCATCAACGCCGCGCTGCGCGAGCTGGCGGCGCACATCGTGGACGGTCTGGCCGCGTCGGTCACCGGCGCGGGCATCACCGCGCCGCTGTACCTGAGCCAGAATGACGGAACGCTGATGGACGTCGATTTCGCCCGGCGCTATCCGGTGGCGACCTTCGCGTCCGGCCCGACGAACTCGATGCGCGGCGCGGCGGTGCTGTCCGGTTTGGACACTTGCGCGGTGGTCGACGTCGGCGGCACCACGAGCGACGTCGGCGTGCTGCGCCAGGGTTTCCCGCGCGAGGCGACCACGGACGTGAGCGTGGCCGGGATCCGCACGAACTTCCGGATGCCGGACGTCCTGTCGATCGGCATCGGCGGCGGCAGCCGGGTGCGCGGCGACGCGTCCGGCGTGACCGTCGGACCGGATTCCGTCGGCTACGAGCTGACCTCGAAGGCGCTCGTGTTCGGCGGAGACACCTTGACCGCCACGGACATCGCGGTCGCCGCCGGGCGTGCCGAGATCGGCGATCCGTCGCTGGTCGCGCACCTCGACCGGGACTTCGTGCGGGCGGCGCTGGACCGGATCGCGACGGACGTTTCCGACGTCGTGGACCGGATGCGCACGTCGTCCGAGCCGCTCCCGGTGGTCGCCGTCGGCGGCGGTTCGGTGCTGCTGCCGGACGAGCTGGCCGGTTCCGGCGAGGTGCGCCGGCCGGATCACTACGCGGTGGCCAACGCGATCGGCGCGGCGATCGCGCAGATCGGCGGCGAGGTCGACCGGGTGTACGTGATCGAGCCCGGCCGTCGCGAAGCCGTGGTGGACGAGGCGAAGCAGGAAGCGGTCGACCGCGCGGTGGCCGCCGGGGCGAGCCCGGCGTCCGTCGGCATCGTCGACTTCGACGAGGTGCCGATCCCGTACCTGCCCGGCAACGCCACCCGGATCCGGGTCAAGGCGGTCGGCGACCTGCAACTGGGGGCGTGAACGATGGCTGAGATTACCGAGAAGGACCTGGACGACATCGCGCGCGGCGCGGCGATCCTCGGCACCGGCGGCGGGGGAGACCCGTACATCGGCCGGTTGCTGGCGCATTCCGCCGTGCGCGAGCATGGTTCGGTCCCGCTGGTGTCACTGTCCGAATTGGACGACGACGCGGTGGTGCTGCCGGTCGCGATGATGGGCGCGCCGACCGTGATGGTGGAGAAACTGCCGTCCGCCGAACAGGTCGGGCTCGCCGCCCGGACGCTGGCCACCTATTTGGGCAAGGAACTCACGCACATCGCCTGTGCCGAAGCGGGCGGCGTGAACTCGCTGATCCCGGTCGTCGCGGCCGCGCAGCTGGGCCTGCCGTTGGTGGACGCGGACGGCATGGGCCGGGCGTTCCCGGAACTGCAGATGGTTTTGCCGACCCTGTACGGAATCCGCGCGACTCCGATGTCCATTGCGGACGAGAAGGGCAACCGCGGCGTACTGGACACTGTGGACAATCACTGGGCGGAGCGGCTGGCCCGGTCGGCGACCATCGACATGGGCTGCTCGGCGATGATCAGCAACTACGCGATGTCCGGCGCGCAGGCCCGTGAATCGATGGTGCCCGGCACGCTGACGCTCTGCGCGGAACTCGGCGCGCTCGTGCGAGAGGCGCGCGAGGCGCACGAGAACCCCGTGGATCGCGTCGTGGCGCGGCTGCGCGGCCAGACACTGTTCAGCGGCAAGGTCGTCGACGTCGCCCGCCGCACTGTCACCGGGTTCGCCCGCGGCGAAGCCCGGCTGTCCGGAATGGACGGTGACACCGGGACGGAAATGTTGCTGCGCTTCCAGAACGAGCACCTGGTGGCCGAGGTCGACGGCGAGGTGCGCGCTTCCGTGCCGGACCTCATCTGCACCCTCGACCGCGAGTCCGGCGAGGCCGTCACCACCGAGGGCCTGCGCTACGGCCAGCGGGTGACGGTGATCGCGGCCCCGGCGGATCCGCGCTGGCACACCCCGGAAGGCATCGCGCTGGCCGGTCCGCGGTACTTCGGCTACGACCTCGACCCGATCGGGGTCGCGGGATGAGCTGGATCCTGACCGAAGACCACCTCGAAGACCTCGCTCGCGGAGCAGCGGTCCTCGGCACCGGTGGCGGCGGCGACCCGTACGTCGGACGGCTGCTGGTGCGCGAGGCGATCCGCGAGCACGGACCTGTCACCGTGCTCGACCCGGAAGATCTGGACGATGACGCCCTCGTGATCCCGACCGCGCAGATGGGCGCGCCGACCGTCGTGCATGAGAAGCTCCCGAACGGCGCCGAACCCGAACTTGCCTTGCGGGCGCTGGAAAAGCGCCTCGGCGCGAAGGCCGACGCGACGATGCCGATCGAATGCGGCGGCATCAACTCGATGATCCCGCTGGTCGTCGGCGCGCGGCTCGGCCTTCCGGTGGTGGACGCCGACGGGATGGGCCGGGCGTTCCCGGAACTGCAGATGGAGACGTTCGGCGTGTACGGCGTCCCCGGCTCGCCGATGGGAATCGCCGGGGAACGCGGTGAAACCACGGTGATCGACACCGGTGCGGACAACCGCCGGATGGAATGGCTCGCGCGCGGGATCACCATCCGGCTCGGCGGTGTCGCACACATCGCGGAGTACTCGATGAGCGGCGCGGACGTCAAACGCACGGCCGTGCCACGGACGCTTTCGCTCGCGCTGAGCGTCGGCCGCGCGATTCGCCTTGCGCGAGAAGAGAACGCTGATCCGGTGGCCGCATTGGCGACCGCGCTCAGCGACACGCTGTACCCGCATCTGCGGGTGTTGTTCCGCGGCAAAGTGTCCGATGTGGAACGTCGCACCGAAGAAGGGTTCGCCCGCGGACGCGCCGCCGTCGTGTCCTTCGAGGGCGACCACAAGCTGGAAATCCTTTTCCAGAACGAAAACCTGGTGGCGCTCGTCGACGGCGAAGTGCGCTGCCTGGTCCCTGACCTGATCTGCGTGCTGGAGGCGGAATCCGCCGAGCCGATCACCACCGAAACGCTGCGCTACGGCCAGCGCGTCACCGTGGTCGGAATCTCGACGCCGCCGCTCATGCGGACCCCGGAGGCGCTGGCCACGTTCGGCCCGGCGGCGTTCGGGCTGCCGCACGATTTCGTCCCTGTGGAGGTGGCTTCGTGACTTCGCTCGACGGCCGGGTGGTCGTGGTGCTCGGCGGCGGTTCCGGGATCGGGCTGGAGGTCGCCCGGCGCGCGACGGCGGCGGGCGCGCTGGTCCACCTCGGCGGCCGGACCGGCGACAAGCTGCGCGCGGCCGCCGCGGAACTGGGCCCGACTGCGACCTGGCAGGCCGTGGACACCACCGACCAGGCGTCGCTGGCCGAGTTCTTCGGCGCGCTGGACCGGGTCGACCACCTGTTCACGCCCGCCGCGTCCTACACCGTCGGCCCGATGCGCGACCTCAGCGACGAGGAGGCGGAAAGCCCGTTCGTCACGAAGTTCTGGGGCCAGTACCACGCGGTGAAGCACGCCGCGCCGAAGCTGTCGCCGGATGCTTCGGTGGTGCTGATGTCCGGTGTCGCGAGCGTGCGTCCGCCTGCCGCGGCACCGGCGTACGTGGCGTGCAATGCGGCGATCGAGGGCCTCGGTCGCGGACTCGCGGTGGAGTTGGCACCGGTACGGGTGAATGTCGTGTCGCCGGGCACGATCGACGGGAACCTGTGGGCCGGGCGTCCGGCCGCCGCGCGGGAATCGAGTTTCGCGCAGTACCGCGCGGACACTCTGCTGCACCGCGTCGGCCGGGAGTCCGAAGTGGCCGATGCCGTGCTGTACCTGTTCACCAGCACTTACACCACCGGCTCGACGCTGTATCCGGACGGCGGGTACAGCCTCCGCTGATACGCTGACCAGCCATGCGCATCACCGCCGCGGACGTGCCGGCACTCGAACGCGGCGTCGCGCTGCTCGGGTCCGGCGGGGGCGGGGACACCGTCACCGCGGCGGTGCTGCTGCGGCGGCTGACCGAATCCGGCCGCGAACCCGTCGTGCACGCTGTCGCGGACCTGGCGCCGGACACCCTCGTGGTGCCGACCGGCATCGTCGGCGCGACCGCGGCGTTCGCCGAGAAGCTGCCCAGCGGCGACGAATTCGCCTCGGCGATCGCGGCGATCGAACGCTGGACCGGGCAGCGCGCGCAGGCGCTGATGTCCATCGAGATCGGCGGCCTGAACGGCCTGCTGCCGCTGGTGGCCGCCCAGGACCTGGGTCTGGCCTATGCGGACGCGGACCTTTCCGGGCGCGGGCTGCCGAGACTCGACCAGCTCTCGGTCGCCGCGACCGGCCGCGGCGTCGCTCCGGCGGCGATGGCCGAACCCGGCGGCCGCGTGGTGGTGCTCGCCGCGGCGGCGGCCTCGGTGGTCGAGAGCGGGATCCGCGCGTTCCTGGCCAGCTCAGGCGGCTGGGCGGCGATCGCGCTCGCCCCGATCCCCGCCGGTGAACTGGCCGGACACGCCGTCGTCGGCACGACGAGCGAAGCCCTCGCCCTCGGTGCCCGCGTGCTCGCGGCAGGGGAGAGCCCGGACCTCGCCGCGCTGGAAACCGCCCTCGACGGCCGGGTTCTCGCCCGCGGCCGGGTGCTGGAGGTGTCGCGGCACATCGGCCCCGGGCAGCACGGACACCCCGGATTCGGCCGCGGCTCGGCGACGCTGACCGATCATCGCGACGGCGCGTTGCTGCGGCTGGAGATGGAGAACGAATACCTGCTGGCGTTGCGGGACGGGCTGCCGGTGGCGTCCACTCCGGACATTCTGTCGGTGCTCGACCGCCGAACCGGCATCCCGCTGCAGTGCGACGCGATCCGCGCCGGCGTGGAGGTGGACGTCGTGTGTCTCGCCGCTTCCCCGTTCTGGACCGATCCGCGACGCCGCCCGCTGCTGGAACCGCGCGCGTACGGAATCGACTGCGATCCGGTGGCAGCCCGGTGATTATCCGTCAGCTGCTCGCTCTGCCCTCGTGGGCCGGTCCGGTCCGGGTCTGCTCCGGCGAGTCCGGTTTGGATCGTCCACTGCGGACGGTCAAAGCCGCCCTGGACGCGTCCGGCATCCCCGCTTCCGGCGAACTGGTGGTGGTAGTCCGTCCGCTCGGTTCCGACTGGCAGATCGACGCCCTCCTGCGCCGGTGCGCGGATGCCGGAGCCGCCGGAGTCCTGCTCCCCGGAGCCGAACCGCTTGCCGCGTCACGACTTCTGGCCGAACGGTTGTCGGTGCCACTGCTGGTGACTTCAGCCGATCCGCTCGATCTGCTCGTGGACGCCCGCCTCGCGCTGGCCGCTCCCGACATCGACCGCGCGGACGCCGTGCTGGCCGCGCACCGGGCGCTCGGCGAGCGATTGCGTCCGCCCGAGGAGATCGTGACCGTGCTGCGGCGGCTGCTGGACGCTCCCGTCGCCGTCCTCGACGACCGTGGCGATGTGCTGGCCGGTGAACTCGCCGACGCCGCCCGCGTGCGAGTGCACGAGCCGGTCCCGCAACGCATCGCCCTCGCGGACGGCGTCCTGCTCGCCCATCCCGCCGTGCTGCCGCAGCCGTCGGTGTGGCTGGCCGCCGAACTGCCCGGAGCCAAGTCCCCGCGCGCGGACGTCGTCGCCGCGACGCTGGCCGTCGCCGCCGGCGCCGTGCAGCGCTGGCTGCTGGCCCACCGCCTGGAACTGGAACGCGACGCCCGTTCCCGGTCCGCGCTGCTGGGCGATTTGCTGCGCCAAGACACCGAACCCGGCTCCGACCTGCGTCGCCGCGCTGCCGACGCGGGCTGGCGACTCGGCGGCTGGCACGTCGGCCTGCGCATCGGTGTGCCTGCGGACGTCGACACCGTCTCCCGGACGCAGGAAGTCGTGCGCGCACTCCGGGCCGAATCGATCGACGCGGTCACCGTCGAACACGGCGAGGGCTGGACCGGCTGGGTCACCTTCGAACAGGAACCGACTGCGGAACGGGTGCGTGCGCTGTCCGCGCGGCTGCGCGCCGTGCACCGCAGCCTGCGCCGGACGCTCGACGCACACCTGGGCGTCGGCCGCCCGCACGCCGACGGTCTCACCGCGACAGTCGCCGAAGCCACCGACGCCGCCCGCCTCGCTGCGGCGCGTCCGGAGACCGGGCATTTCCTGCACGTGGACCAGCTCGGGATGGCCCAGCTGCTGTTGGAGTGGACGCGGACGGACACCTTCGAGCCTGCTGCGCGCGCGTTGCTTGCTCCGTTGGTTTTGGTGCCTGGGGATCTGATCCGGACCCTCGCGGCTTATCTCGACGCGGAGTCTTCGCTTGCCGAGACGGCGACTGTACTGGGGATTCACCGGAATACGGTTGCTGCGCGGATCGGCCGGATCGAGCAGTTGCTGCATGTTGACCTGTCGCGTCCGGATGAGCGGCTGGCTTTGCATTTGGCAGCCCGCGCGGTCATCCTCGCCCGGTCCGCTGAGTAGTACTGGCAGGACCAGCTACGCCCTTGGTGATCAACCGCCCGGAAGGCAGACTCGAAGCATGGGCAAGAACGACTTGGGCGATTTCCTCCGCGCCCGCCGCGCCGGGCTGACGCCGGACGACCTCGGGCTTCCGGCCGAGTCCGGCGCCGGACGGCGGGTCGCCGGGCTGCGGCGCGGCGAGGTCGCGCAGCTGGCCGGGGTGAGCACCGAGTACTACACCCGGCTGGAACAAGGCCGTGCCCGGCAGCCGTCCGAGCAGGTGCTGCGCGCCCTCTGCGACGCGCTGCGGTTCGACGACATCGAGCGGCGGCATCTGTTCGCTCTCGCGGGAGCCACGGCCGAGCGGCTGGACCGGGCCGAGCATTCGTCCCGGTTGCGTCCGGCGCTGCGGCAGGTGCTGGACTCGATGGAACTGGCGTCGGCGTTCGTCAGCGACCGGAATCTGACGGTCGTCGGCGGGAATGCGTTGTGGGCCTTGCTGTTTCCCGACGTGGCCGAGCTGCCGCGGCGGGAACGCAGCATGGCGCGCTGGACGCTGCTGGATCCGCGGGCCCGCCTGGTGTGGCGGGACTGGGAACGCGTCGCCCGCGACTACGTGCACGGGTTGCGGCTGGCCGCCGCGGCGCAACCGCGGAATCAGCACATCGCCAATCTCATCGGCGAACTCATGATGCGCTCGCCCGAGTTCCCGGCGTGGTGGTCGGAACACCGTGTCCGGGAACGCAGCACCGGTCTCAAACGCCTGCGCCACCCGGTCGCCGGCGACCTGGAACTGCAGTACGAGATCTTCACCGCGGTCGCCGATCCGGGCCAATCGATGGTCGTCTACAGCGCCCCGGCTGGTTCGCCTTCGCAAGAACGCCTGCGGCTGCTGGCCAGCTGGGGCCGCGAACCCGCGCCTGCCCGGGATTCCGCCGAGTCCTGACCTTCGCTCCTACACCAGGCCCCGCCGCACCTGCGGGGTCTATGCAGTCATGCCCCACGAAAGGACACTTCGCAATGAGCAAGACAATCCTGATCACCGGCGTCAGCACCGGCCTCGGACGCGCCGTTGCCCGACGCGCCCTCGCGGCTGGGCACCGCGTCGCGGGCACCGTGCGTACCGAACAGCACGCGGCCGATTTCCGGGCGCTGGACCCGGAACGCGCCCGGGCTTTCGTCCTCGACCTCACCGAGGCGGACCGGATCGAGCCCACCGTGCGGGAGGCCGAAGCGGAACTGGGCCCGATCGACGTCCTCGTGGCCAACGCCGGATACGGACTCGAAGGCACCTTCGAGGAATCGTCGATGGCCGAGCTGCGCCGCCAGTTCGAGGTCAACGTCTTCGGCACGGTCGCGACCATCAAGGCGGTCCTGCCCGGCATGCGCGAACGGCGCGACGGCCAGATCTTCGTCATCACCTCGATGGGCGGGCACACCACGTTCCCCGGCCTCGCGTTCTACGAAGGCAGCAAGCACGCCCTCGAAGGCATTACCGACACCCTCGCCCAGGAAGTCACCCAGTTCGGTGTGCGGGTCACCGCAGTGGCTCCCGGCGCGTTCAAGACCGACTGGGCCGGCCGCTCGCTGGTCCGAGCCCCGCGCGGCATCGCCGACTACGACGCCCTGTTCGACCCGATCCGGACCCGCCGCCAAGCGCTCGCCGGACAGGGCATCGGCGATCCCGACCGCGCGGGCGACGCCATCCTCAGCCTGCTGGACGAGGAAAACCCGCCCGTGCACCTGCTGCTCGGCTCGGACGCACTGCGCCTGGTCACCGCCGGACGCCAGCGCGTCCAGGACGACTTCGACGCCTGGCAGGACCTCACCTTGTCCACCGACTCCGTCGACGGCGGCGTAACCGTCGCCTGACCCCGCTGCGCCGTCCGTGAGGGGAACCCTGAGGGACTCAGAGTCCCTCAGGGTTCCCCTCACGGCAGGTCAGACGCGTCCGCGAACGAGGTCGATCAACCGCCCGAGCACGTGATCGCCTCCCGCGCGCACGCCGTTGTGCTCGTACTCGTTGGTGATCCAGGGCCGCAACGTCGGGATAAGCCGCGCGGTTTCCTCGGAGAACACCCGCTCGACGTACATGTCGTTGGCGTAGATCGCGGCCGCCGCCGGAACCGTGCACTCGCGCAGCACGTCGGCGTCGTACAGCCGCGGCCATTCGTGCGCGGCAAGCAGTTCCGCGGTCTCCTTCATCGGCCGGAGGCTGTGGAGGTCGTCGAAGAGCGAGGGGAACACGTGCTCGCCGGTGAACAGCGTCCGGTCGGTGCGGAACTCGTCCGGCAGCACGCGCTCGGCGGACCAGCGGGTGGCGAACCCGTCGGAGTAGGACGACTCGTGGATCACGGAGTACAGCGGATTGCGCGCGCTGAAGGGCAGCGAGCCGGCGACGTCGTGCGCGAAAGCCGGGGACTTCGGGTCGCGCTCGATCAGGTAGTGCAGCGCTTCCTCGCCGCCGCTGGCGCCGAGGACGTAACCGAGCTGCTGGAACAACCGCGCGGTGAGCGGACTGCCGTCGGGCAGGGTCACCGCACCGTCGTCGAGCAACGGCAGCAGCGCCTCTACGCGGGCGCGGTCGCCGGGGTAGCGGAGGTAGTACCGCCGGTTGCGCTCGAGCAAGTTGGCGAATGTCGCCCGGTAAACGTCGTCCGGATGCCGCGCGATCGGCGGCAGCCCGCCGGTGAAGAAGGCCTCGGCCAAGCCTTCGGGATACCGGGAAAGGTAAGCGAGGGTGCAAAACCCGCCGAACGACTGCCCGAGCACGCTCCACTTCTCGACGCCCAGCTGCCGCCGCACGAACTCCGCGTCGCGCACGATCGCGTCGGCACGGAAGTGCGTGAGGTACTCGGCCTGCTCGGCCGGCGTGCCGGTGAGCGTGCCGACCGGCGTGGACCGTCCGGTGCCGCGCTGGTCGAGCATGAGAACCCGGTACTCTCGCAACGCCCGCGGCAACCAGCTGGGCGTCCCGCGCGACGGCCGCGGCGCTTCGTGCCCGGGACCGCCTTGGAGATAAACGAGAAACGGCCGGTCGAGCCCGTCGGGATCAGCGACCTCCCGGGCGAAGACGGTGATCTTCGCGCCTTCCGGGCGGGAATGGTCGAGGGGGACGGAGAACTCGTGCTCGGTGAGCACCAGGCCGGGAACGCGCACGGTGGTTGCCATACGGGCGATTCAACCAGAACGGGCGCGGGGGAGGCCACGGGAATTGGCGGCTCAGGTCCATTGTGGACAGTGTCGGGCCGGATTCGCGGCGTTCCGCGGCGGTGTTTACGGGAACTCACGGCTTCGCCAGATCCCGCGGCGGCCCAGCCAGCGAGCGTCGAGGTCGAGCGTCGGCGCGGCTTTCCGCCGGGTCGCTTGACGGGTGCGGCGAGGCTTCCTGCTGGGTCGCTTGACGGGTGCAGAGTGGTTTTCGGCGTTGCCGGGGAGCCCAGCAGCGGCGGTTCCCGGGGCGGCCGAGGTCGTCAGCGGCGAGAACCAGCACGGGCACGGCAACGTTCGCGACGGCCCGCTCGGCTCGGTGTCTCGCCTCGGCTCGCCCGGGCAGCCGTCGATCCCGCCCGGCCCCCGGGCGGAATTCCCCGCCGAGCGGGAGCTATTCCTTCCCCATCGCCCGCCGGATCTCGGCCAGCTTGTCCTTCGCCGCCTCCTTGCGGTCGGCGATCTTCTTGTCCAGCGACTGCAGGTCCTCCGGCCCGCCGATTCCGGCGATCTCCTGCGCGCCGACCGACGTCGTGTACCGCTTCTCGATCCGGTCCCGCACGAAGTCGAACGACGGGGCGCCGTTGTCGCTGTAGTCGGGTTCGGGCAGGGCAGCGGGCGGCGGGCCGGGGGTCTCCACGATCTCCGCGTCGAGCGGCTGCTGCTCGCCGGGCTTGTCCGCGCTCATCGTCTCGCCTCTTCTCGGTTCGTCGGCTCCGCCTTCGACCCTAGCCGACCTCGGCGGGGACGCGCGGATGTTTCGCCGCCGCCGGTCTGCGGTAGCCCATCGGGGAGTGAAAGGAGTCCGCGATGCTTCGCCCCCGCTCGACCGCGCCGCCCGCCCCGCCCGAGCCCGTCCCGCCCGGCCCGGTGGAGCCGGACCCGGTGACGCCGGGACCGGACCGTCCGCTGCCCGACCCCGACCCCCTCCCGCCCGACTCGGAACCCGGCCCCGAACTGGCGACAACGAGTCCTTTGTGGACAGTCCGGCCGGAATAGACCGGACGGAAGGCTCGGCAGCCGAGACCCTCGGCTCCTGAAGGGGTCCCCGCCGGGCGAGACGGACGGCGCGGGTCCGCCCGGTTGCCAAGGCGCGTGGTGACGCCGGTCGGTTCGCCTGCCTAGAGGCCCGCTGACCCCGGTCCGCCCGCCTGCCTAGAAGTGCGGGGACGCCGGTCCGCCCGCCATGACGTCTGCTGACGCCGGTCCGCCTGCCTGCCTAGACGTTCGGGACGCCGGTCCGCCCGCCAAGTCGCCCGCTGACGCCGGTCCGCCCGCCACGGCGTCTGCTGACGCCGGTCCGCCTGCCTGCCTAGACGTTCGGGACGCCGGTCCGCCCGCCTGCCAGATGCCCACTGACCCCGGTCCGCCCGCCAAGATGCCCGGTGACGCCGGTCGGTCCGCCCGCCAAGGCGCCAGCTGCTCTCTCCGACCCGGACCAGGTCAATCGCCACCCTCACCGGCGATTGTTTCGCGCAGGCCCGCCGAGGCCCGAGCACTCCGGACGTCCCGCCCCGCGACGGTCGCTTCAGCCGCGAAACCCGCCGGCCTCCAGAGCCGCGTCCACCTTCGCCCGGTGCGCCTCCGCCCATTCGTCGAGCGTCTGCGCCTCCTCCTTGGCCAGCTTTGCCCGCGCGTCCCCCAGCACCTGCGCCGCGTCAGGTCCGGGCACCACGACCACGCCTTCTTCGTCCGCCACGACGATGTCCCCGGCGTGCACTGTCACCCCGCCGCACCTCGCGGGCTCGCCCAGCGGCGTCACCGCGGCCTTCGTGCCGGGAATCGGGATCACGCCGCGCGCGAACACTGGAAAACGCGCCTCGCGAACCTCCGAAAGGTCGCGGATCACGCCGTCCAGCACGAAGCCCGCGATGCCGCGTCGCTGAGCAGTCGCGCAGACGTTGCCGCCGGCCAGCGCGTAGTTGACGTCGCCGGACTCCGCGACGATCACCGCTCCGGCGGGCGCGCGGTGGATGGCCGCGTGCAGCATCAGGTTGTCGCCCGGCGGGCAGCGCACCGGGTACGCGGGCCCGGCGATCCGCGGCACCGGCCCCCACAAGGGGCGCACGCCGTAGTCGAGGACCTGGCCGCGGCCGAGCAGGTCGGCGAGCGTCGTGGTCGGAATGTCGGCGAAACCGTTGTCCATGGACGGCGATGCTCTCACGCGCGACCCGGCCGGATACCGTTCCGTGGCACCGATCACGGAGGGAGAAGATGACCTTCCGGCACACCGTCGCCGCGTCCCCGGTCGGCGACCTCACCCTGGTCGCCGACGGCAGCGCGCTGGTCGCCGTCTACTTCGACGGCCACAGCCGGACCCCGCGCTTCCCCGACTTCGGCCCGCGCGCCGACGACGGTTTCGCCGCTGTGACCCAACAGCTCGACGAATACTTCGCCGGCCAGCGGCAGACTTTCGACCTCGAATTCGATCTGCGCGGATCCGACTTCGAACGCCGCGTGTGGCAGCTGCTGACCCGCATCCCCTACGGCGAGACCCGCACGTACCGCGACCTGGCCGTCGAACTGGGCGAACCCGGCGCGGCGCAGGCGGTCGGCAACGCGAACGGCTGGAATCCGCTGAGCATCGTCGTGCCGTGTCACCGAGTGGTCGGCAGCAGCGGCGGCCTTACCGGTTACGCGGGCGGCGTCGACCGGAAACGGTTCCTGCTGCAGTTGGAGGAGCCGCCCGCCGACGACGCCGGACGGCTGTTCTGACGGCGTCACCCCAGTGCGGCGCGGCCGTGTTTCCAGTACCCCTGGAACGCGATCGCCTGCTTCGGCACCCCGCGCTCCCGCGTGAGAAACCGCCGCGTGCCGGTGGCCAGCCCGCTTTCGCCGGCGACCCACGTGTAGCCCGGCGGATCGGACAGATCGAGCTGGGCGAGGACGTCGAGCGCGAGCCGGCCGGGCAGCCGGTCGTCCTCGCGAACGAGCCATTGGACGTCGGCGCCGAGCGGCACGTCGACCGCGTGGATGTCGTCCCGCGCACCGACCTCCAGCAATACCGTGGCCCGCAGATCCGGCGACGACTCCAGGATCGCCAGCGCCGCCGGAATCGCGCTCTCGTCGGCGAGAAGAAGCTGCCGCACGCCTTCCGGCGGCAGATAAGTGATTCCCTCGTCGAGAATCCCGACCTCGTCGCCCGGCCGCGCGTTCTCCGCGAACCTCGACGCCGGGCCGCCGTCGCCGTGCACCGCGAACTCGATGTCCACTTCGCCGGGCCGCGTCGCGCGGATCGTGTAGTTCCGCACCCACGGCCTGGACGCGCTGCTCATGAGCATGTGCTGCGCGAGCCAGCGATTGCTCGAAGCGGTGGGGAGGCGCAGCTCGCGCTGACCCTCGCGCGGGAAGAACAGCCGGCACCATTGGTCGAATCCGAGCGGTGCGAAGTCCTCGAGGTCCTCCCCGCCGACGGTGAGGGTCACGAAATGGGTGGACGTCCGCTCGGCGCGCAGCACGGAGGCCCGGAGCGGCCGTCTGGTGTCGGGCGTGCGGCGCTGGGGGAGGGTCGGCATGGTGGTCCCGATTCAGTTAGGTAAGGCTTGCCTTCTAAACAGTAGTCGCAGTCTCGAGGGAACGGCAAGGATGTGCGAACTCGCCGCGAATGCACCTGTCCGTGTGCCTCGTCTCCGGCGGGTACCTCCATCCGGGCCGGTTTGCCGAGCGTTGCTTACGCTCGATGATCACTCTCCGTGTCACTCGTGTGGGTGACGGTTGACCGCTCAATAAACCGACTCGCCGTGACACTCTGTGTATCACTGCCGGGTGTCTGTCTCTGGCGAACTCGAGTTTCTCCACCCGGCGAATGTGCGGATGAACGTGCATATTCCCGTGTCAGCGCCGGTTCTTCGCAGTTCGCGGATGTGTCAAGAGGTCTGGACAAGCCGGCGCGGGAGTGTCCGCCGGGTGTCGAATCGGTGACAGCGAAGAGTAGCGAAAACCGTCACTCGAACCGTTGGGCGACGCTGAGGGACCGTTCACCGCGACACTGCCAGTAGAACTGGTCGGTGACGCACCGTCTTCGCCAGGATGAGCCCATCCGGGGCCCGCACCGCACGAACGGCCGGGGTCCGGAGAGCCGTCGGAACCGGTCCGCCGGCCGGAAGGGAAAGGGATGACGACCTCATGACGGTGGTTCCCTGCCTCGCCGACCAGCCGCTCCGGACCGGGCAGCCGCGCCAGACCGGCGAGCCGCCCGAACCGGAAGAAGAAGCGGTGCTGGTCCGGGCGCCCCAGCCGCAGCGGCTGGATCGCGAGCGCGAACCGGAGCCAGGTTCGCGACCGCGCGGCGCGGCGAAGCCGGAGCGGTTGACGCGGCCTGCCGACGTGGTCAAGCCGGGCGATGCGGAGAAGACGGACGCAACTGTTGAGGCTGCGCCGGAAGCAGCCTCAAGCAACGCGGCCACGCCCTCGTCGGCGGAGGCGAACTCAGCCGCCCCCGCCTGGTCCGGGAATAGGGCCGCAACTGACGCGGCCGGAAGTGCTGCGGCGAAAGCCAACACAACCGAGTCGGCCCGGTCATGCGATGCAGTCGAGGGTGCCAACGCAGCAGGTTCTGCCGGTCGAGCCGATGGGGTCGCCGCCAACACAGCGGCAATCGAGCCAGCCTGGTCAGGCGATGCAGCCTCGATCGCCGCCGCGAGCACCAACGCAGCAGGTTCCGCCGATCAAACCGACACCACCGCCGCCAACACAGCCGACCCACCCGAACCAGCCAGCCCCTCCGACCCCCTCCACCCCGATCCCGAGCACCCCAGCCGGGTTCGCGTAGTGGTCGACTGGGATCCCTTCTCCCGTCCGCCCCGCCGGGTCGCTACCCGGGACGAGATGGTCGACTCCGCGCATCGGGTCCTCGCCCGTCGCGAGCACGGCCGCCACCGCAAGCCCGACACTCGCGACCCCTGGACCTCCCGGGCCGCGGATTTCGTCGTCGCCTGGGCGTCCGCGCTCCGGATGGCGTTGCTCCTCCTCGCCGGGACCGCGTTCCTCACCGGGCTCGTGCTGATGGACAGCCCGATCGCGGGCGTCGCGATCACGTCGGTGACCGTCGCCGCGGGTGTCGCGGGCTGGGTCGCCCGGCCGCGAAGGTCACCGTCGCATCGCTGCTGAAAGAAAACTCGGCGAGTTGTCGATGTCGCGCTAGCCCGTTCGACGAGGATGTGCCGGCTGGACGAAACCAGCCACAGACCCCGAGGAGCGGGCAATGCGTTTCCTGATGATGCACCGGCTTGACGAGAGCGCCCCCGAGGCCTGGAACCCGAGCCCCGAGTTCATGGCGAAGATGGGCGCCTTCATCCAGGACTGGACCGAGCGCGGCATCCTGATCACCGCCGAGGGCGTGCACCCGTCGGAGAAGGGCGCGATCGTCCGCAAACCGCGCGGCGCGACCCCGGCCGCGACGGACGGGCCGTTCACCGAGACCAAGGAGGTCATCGGCGGGTTCGCCCTGGTCAACGCCGCGGACCGGGCCCAGGCGGTGGAGTACGCGCGGCAGTACGCGGATCTGTTCGACGAGATCGAGGTCGAGGTCCGCCAGGTCGTCGAGTTCGAAGACCTCGAAGGCATGGGCGCGCAGTAGCCCGGCGCGCAAGGCATCCGGCCTATTCGCGCGCCAAGTCTTTGTCATTCGTTGACCCGCACCGCGCCTCGCGGGGATCTTCGTTCTGGGGACAGGGCGGGGATCCGAGGAGGCAGCGGTGCGGGTCATGCTCACAGCGGTCTTGACAACGATGTCGGCGCTGGCGCCGGTCCAGGCGAAAACACCGGCGCCACAGCCGGCGGCGAATATCGTGGTGTGCAACAAATACTGCGACGACCGCGCCGCCGACCAGGCGTCCAGCGATCGCATCGCGGTCACCGCGCCGCTCGACGACCGCGTCCTCCAGCTGCACTTCGCCGACGGCGACCCGATGGGCTGGGCGGTCGTCGACCACTCGCGCCCGGGCGACCAGGTGTGGCTCGACCGCTCCTTCGACGGCGGCGCGACCTGGGACGGCGGCGCACAGCTGGGCCTGACCACCGCGCCGTCCGGCGTCGGCGGCTGGCGCACCCAGATGTACAACAACGACGACTGGAACAATCGCGGCGTCGGGGCCCTGCGCGCGTGCGGCAGCGCGGTCGACACCGGCCGGATCGCTTGCACGCCTTGGGCTCGCACCCGCTGGAACGCGGGGAACCGTTCGCAAGCGGCGGCGACCGCGTTGATGGCGCTCTACGACAACAGCACCGGCTACTTCCGCAACGGCGGCGGCTGGGGGAGTGCGGTGTCGCTGGCCGCGGTGATCCGCAACGCGTCGGTCAGCCGGATGGCCAGCTACGACTACGCGATGGCCACGACGTACGACAAGAACGTCAACGCGGGCCGCGGCCAGTTCCGCAACGAGTTCTCCGACGACACCGGCTGGTGGGCGATGGCGTGGCTCGACGCCTACGACCGCACCGGCCAGCAGCGCTACCTCGCCACCGCCAAAGCCGATGCCGACCACATGCAGACCTTCTGGACCGGCGACTGCGGCGGCGGCCTCCGGTGGAAAGAAGGCCTGACCTACAAGGCATCCATCTCCAACAGCCTCTACATCCAGGTCAACGCCACCATCGCCGACCGCACCGGCGACGCGACTTACCGGACGCGGGCGCAGCAGGGCTGGGATTGGTTCCGCGGCAAGGGACTCATCGGCTCCGACGGCCTGGTGGTAGACGGCATCGACGGCGCCAGCTGCGCCGCGGTCGGCCAGCGCTACACCTACAACCAGGGAGTATTCGTCTCCGGCCTCACCGCGCTGTCCAAGGTGACCGGCGACCAGGGCCTGATCGGCACCGCCCGTTCGGTCGCCGACTCGACGACGCGCACCGGGTCGTTCTTCACTGGCTCCGACGGCATCGTCCACGACCCCGGCGAGGGCAGCAGCTGCGGCGACGACGGGTCGTACTTCAAAGCCGGACTCGTCCGCGGTCTGTCCGAACTGGACGCCGCGACGCCCGACGCGCCGTACCGGGATTTCCTGGCCAGGCAAGCGGATTCCGCCTACGCCCGCTCGCGAAACGACTTCGACCAGTACTCGCGCTCGTGGTCCTCCACCGCGGAGAAAGGCCCGGGCTGCCAGGCCGCGGCGCTCGCGCTGATGAACGCGACGTACTAGCCCGTTAGTGATCGACAGCACACCCGTCTCCGCAAGGCCCATCCGGGTACGGTTGACGGTGCCACGGAATCCTGCGTGGTTCATGCGGACGGGGAAGGGCGATCGTGGAGCTGAAGGTCGGGTACAAGGCGTCGGCGGAACAGTTCGGGCCTCGCGAGCTGGTGGAGTTCGCGGTGCGGGCCGAGGAGCTGGGGCTGGACTCGGTGTGGGTGTCGGACCATTTCCTGCCGTGGCGCCACGAGGGCGGGCACGCGCCGTGGGCGCTGGCGTGGATGCCGGCGGTGGCGGAGCGGACCAGCCGGGTGCTGATCGGGACCAGCGTGCTGACGCCGACATTCCGGTACAACCCGGCGGTGATCGCGCAGGCGTTCGCGACGATGGCATTGCTGTCGAACGACCGCGTGATCCTGGGCGCGGGCACCGGCGAGGCGTTGAACGAGATCGCGGTGTCGGGCCGGGAATGGCCGGAGTTCAAGGAGCGGTTCGCACGGCTGCGCGAGTCGGTGCGGCTCATGCGCGAGCTGTGGAGCAAGGACAGCGTCGACTTCGAGGGCGACTACTACCAGCTGGTGAACGCGAAGATCTACGACCGGCCGGAGCGTCCGGTGCCGGTGTACATCGCGGCGGGCGGCCCGGTGGTGGCGAAGTACGCGGGCCGCGCGGGCGACGGGATGATCTGCACGTCCGGCAAGGGCATGGAGCTCTACACCGACAAGCTGATGCCGGCGATGGCCGAGGGCGCGGCGGCGGCCGAGCGCGACGCGTCCGGCGTGGACCGGATGATCGAGATCAAGATGTCCTACGACCGGGATCCGGACAAGGCGCTGGCTAACACCCGGTTCTGGGCACCGTTGTCGTTGAGCGCGGAGCAGAAGCACACCGTGTCCTCGGCGGAGGAGATGGAGCGGCTGGCCGACGAGCTGCCGATCGAGCAGGTCGCCAAGCGGTGGATCGTCGCCTCCGACCCCGACGAGGCGGTCGCGCAGATCAAGCCGTACCTCGACGCGGGCCTGAACCACCTGGTCTTCCACGGCCCCGGCCACGGCCAGGAGCGCTACCTGTCGCAGTTCGCCGAGGACGTGCTGCCGCGGCTGCGCGCGCTGGCCTGATCTCTGGTGCCGCTGAAACCCCCGTCCGGCCTCGCGCCGGGCGGGGGTTTCAGTCTTCGCTGGGGAAGAGGATCGGGCTGAGCAGGTAACGCCTGCGCCGTGGGGCGGGCTCGTTGCCGAGCATGGGCGCGATGGCTTTCCGCATGCCGTCGATCATCGCGAGCAGTTCGTCACGGTCCAGCCAGACGGCGTGCTGCCGGTAGCCGACGAGATCCTCGACCGGATTCGCCTGGTCCCGGCTGAGGTAAGCGTCGAACTCGGCGACCAGCGCGGCAGTGGCGGCGGCGAATCCGCGCCGGTGGTCGTCCGGGGTCAGTTCGGCGATCGCGTCCTGGCCGATCGACGCGTTTTCCTTGCGCAGCCGGTAGGTGCGCTCGACGGCGCCGCGCACGCGTTGCTCGTCGGCCACCTCGAGGATGCCGCCGTCGGCGAGGAGGTCGACGTGCCGGTAGACCGTCGCCTTCGAGACGTCCGGGAGCAGCGCGCCCAGTTGCGCCGTGGTGAGCGTCCGGTCGCCGCGCAGCGCGTGCACGATCCGCAGCCGTACTGGATGTCCTAGCAGAGTCAACACGTCCACTCCCAAATGTTCTCACACGGTGCTACCATTCGCATAACGTGAGAATGATGGGGGTCGGGATGAATGCGAGCGGGGTGGCGACAGCTGTCGTCGAGCAGGCACGAGACGGGCGGTTCGGGGAGATCGCGACCCGGTTCTCGCCGGAGTTGCGGGCGGCGGTGTCCGCTGCGGCGCTGGAAGCCGGGTGGGCCGCGCAGATCGGCGAGCACGGTCCGGTGACCGCGCTGGGCGAACCGGTTGCCGAGCCCGCGGGGCCTGGGCTCACGCGGGTTCAGGTGCCGGTCGTCTGCTCCCGGGGCGCGTTTCTCGTGGTGATGTCGGTCGATGCGGCGGAAACCGTTGCCGGGCTTCGGCTTGCTGCCGCCACGGGGTGGACCAAACCATCCTATGTGGATGAAACGATGTTCGGTGAACAGGACGTCGTTCTTTCCGCGGAGCCGCATTCGGTGCCGGGAACGCTGACCGTGCCGCGAGGGGAGGGGCCGTGGCCCGGCGTGGTGTTGCTCAGCGGCGGCGGGATCTTCGACCGCGACGAGACGGCCGGGCCGAACAAGCCGCTCAAGGACCTCGCGTGGGGCTTGGCTTCCCGGGGCGTGGCGGTGCTGCGCTTCGACAAGGTGACGCACGCCCATCCCGAGCTCGCGACCGCACCCGGCTTCACGATGTCCGCGGAATACGTGCCGTATGCCGCCGCGGCCGTCCGGCTTTTGCAGTCGCAGGACAACGTTGATGCTGCGCGGGTCTTTGTGGCCGGGCACAGCATGGGCGGGAAGGTCGCGCCGCTGGTGGCGATCGCCGAGCCGTCGGTCGCGGGGCTGGTTCTTCTGGCTGCCGATGCCGAACCTATGCAGGAAGCCGCTGTCCGGGTGGTCCGGTATCTGGCCGCTGTGGACGCCAAGGTCGAGGCGCTCGTGGAGCCGATCACCCGGCAGGCCGCCGCGGTCGCTGATCCGGCGTTGTCGCCGTCGGCGCCGGGGGACGGGTTGTTGTTCGGCTATCCCGGGTCGTACTGGCTGGAACTGCGCGAGTACGACCCGGTCGCGACCGCCGCATCGCTGGCGGTGCCGATGTTTCTCCTGCAGGGCGGCCGGGATTATCAGGTCACCGTCGAGGACGACCTGTCCCGATGGCGGAACGGACTGGCCGGACCGGCGGTCGACCTTCGTGTCTATCCGGCGGACGACCACGAGTTCTTTCCCGGCGCCGGTCCGTCCACACCGGACAGTTACCAGCGGCCGCAGCACGTCGACCCGGCGGTGGTGGCCGATCTCGCGGAGTGGCTGACGCGGTGATCGAGGCCCGCCTGCCGCGGACCTCGATCACCGCGGCGGTCACTGCCGCCTGAACCGCCTTCTCCGGCTCGCCACCACGAATGCCGTGCCTCCGGCGAGGAGTGCCCCGCCGAGGATCAGCAGCAGCGGCAGCAGCGGAATCCCGGTCGAGGCAAGGGAATCGGTGTCCGTCGCGCCCGAAGCGGGCGGATGGGCCGCCGGAGGAGCCGGGTTCGGGCCGGTCGCCGGGGGAGCGGACGACGGGGGAGCGGACGACGGGGGCGGGCCGGGCGGCGCAGGCAGGTAGACGCCGGCGTCGATGGTGTGGTCGACCCCGCCCGCCTGGGCGGGAGCGGTCACCGGCGCGTAGCCGTTGCAGAGCCGTCCGGTCTTGGGCGGCACGACGTTCGAATCGTGCGCCCGGTCCGGACCGGCGGTGGGGAGCGTGAACCGCAGGTCGGTCGCGGGCGGCGTCCCGGGCACGTTGTCCGTGGCCGCGGTGCAGACGTCGAACTGCACGGTGTACTTCTCGCCCGGCTTCAGCTGGTACTCCGCGCCGACGCCGCCGAAGTAGTACTCGCCCGCCTTGTCGGTCTGCGTGGTGGCGACCTTCTTGCCGTCGACGTCGAGCAGGTTGACCGTCGCCTTGGCGAGCGGGACCTCGTCCGTGCGGTTCGGGTCCTGGACGCCGTTGTGGTCGCCGTCGAACCAGACGAGGTTGCCGATCTGGATCGGCGCGTTCGCCGCCTGGTAGGCGATGTCGCCGAGCCCGCCCGCCTTGCCGAAGCTGTTCGCCGGGCCGACGAACGCGTACCCGTGCTTCGGATTGTCCTGCCCCGGCCCGATGCCGGTGTCGACGTCGTAGTAGCCGACCCCGTCGGAGCTGACGTACTGCGCGGGGTCGAGCTGGGTGCTGATCACCCACTGCTGCTGCGGAATGTAGGCGACCGAACCTTGCGCGGCCTCCTGGTGCAGGCCGTTGCCGGAGCGGTTGGGGTCGTAGAAGTCGCCGTGGAAGTATTCGACCGTGCCCGCCGGTTCGTGGCCGTTCGTCGCGGGCGTGCCGTGGTTCGGGCAGGCCCCGGTGCCCTCCCAGTCGTATCCTCCGCCGGGCGCCGCGCACGCCATGGTGATGTCGCCGCCGGACATGCCGGTCGCGACCCCGTTGTGGCCGGGCCGCGGGTCGATGCCGGAGCCGAAGACGTCCATGAACCGGTCGCGGAAGCCGAGGATCATCGAGCCGTCGCGGGCGAACGCCAGGCTCGCCAGCTCCGGCTGCGGGTTGATCCCGGGCCCGTGCTTGATGAACTTGTCCCACGAGGCGAACGAGGTGTCCCACGGGTTCCAGTGGTCCATGTCCTCGTCCTGGAAGCCCGCGATGACGTTGCCGCGGAGATAGTCGAGGCGGTGCTCGACCACCGGCGTGAACTTCGTGCCGTCGTAGGTGTAGACCACGGCCTTCAGGTCTTCGCGCCGCTTCGTGCTTTCCGCCGAGCAGACGCCGCCGACGTACAGTTTCGCGTCGTGCGCCGCGACCGCGAACGGCCGCCAATCGTCCGGGCTCGCGCATTCCGGCATCGGGATCGGCGTCTGCTTTTCGATCTTCGCGGTGTCTCCGGTCGCGTCGAAACTGAGCAGGTTCCGGGTCACGAGGCTTATCGCGTACAGCGTCTTGCCGTCCTCGGCGAGCGCGATCCCGCCGAGGCTTTCCTTTCCAGGGACGTCCACGAAATGCTCGTCCTTGCGCATGTCCACCGCGCCGTGGGCGGTGATCTCGGCGGCCGGCGCCTTCGCGAACAGTTTGGGCGCGCCGCCGCCCAGGGGCGTCGTGTAAATCGCGCCGCCGCCTTCGGGCCCGTAGGTGGTGAAGCGTTTCGCGAACGCCGACTGGAAAATGCGGCCGCGGTATTTGTCGTACGCCAAGCCCCACGTCGTGCCGACCTGTGCCTGGGTGTTCAGCACTGTCGGGCAGGCCGAATCGGTCGGGCAGGTGCCGCGGAGATTGCGGTCGAAGGCGACCAGCGCGCGGCTGTTCGGATCGGGTGCGGTGCCGTCGCTGTTCACCGCCGGGCTTTGCACCGGCACGTAATAGCGGGCGTCGGGCGGTGTGTGGTCGGCCGGGTTCCAGACGCCGGTGATCACCGAAACGTCCTTGGCCTCGCGCAGATCCACGAACGTCGTGAAACTGTCGAAGTGGTTTTTCTCCGTGGACGCGGGCGCGGCTTGCAGATACGCGCGATACGGCTCCGGAACCGAAACGTCGACGCGGTACCGCCCGCCGGCGAGCGGCGCGGCCGGGTCCACCACGACCTTGCCCGCCGCGTCGGTGCGTCCGCGCACCTGATGCCCGGCGGGGTCGGTGACCAGCACGGACATGCCCGGTTGCGGGGTGTCCATGGTGGCGTTGACGATGCCGGTGCCGAAGAAATCGCGGAGCACTTGGACGGTCAATATGCCGTCCTGCGCGGCCCCCGCGGTGCCGGAGGTGACCGTCATCGCACTGCCGCCCAGCATCAGGGCAGCGGCGGCCACTCGCGCCAGCCGGAATCTGCCACTGGGTCTTCTGCCACCTCGGTTCATGACTGCGGGATCTCCGTTCTCTGCGCGGAATAGTCGCGCGGCATGCCGCAAAGTGCGTAACAGTGAACCAGAAAACGACCTTTCCGGGTACGGCAGCGGGATAAACGGACCGGGTGAATCGAAATCCCTGCTACGGTCACTCGCTGTGCTTGCCCAACGGATCGTGCGCCGCTGGATCGTCGTCGCTTTCGCGGTGACGGTCGCGGTGATCGCTGGAATATTCTCGTATGTCGCCGCCAGTTCCTCCGATTCCGGCCCGAGAGCGGTCACCGCGGACGAGGCGAGCCGGCTCGCGATCGCGCGATTCCGTAATTACCAGAAACAAGGCCGCGCGGTGACGATCAGTGTTCCCGGCGCGGCCGGCGAACTCGTGATCACCGGTTCGGCCGATTATCGCGCCAAGAGCGGTTACGGAGTGCTGAAAGGCAAGGGACGCAATGACTCCGGCAATGGTCTGATCCGGTGGAACGCCACCCGCGTCGAACTCCGCCCGCTGCCCGTGGTCCCCGATCTGCCCCCGGCAAACCCGCCCGCCGACGGCTGGGTCGGCCGTCCGCTCAATCCGGAAGCGGGCACGTTGGACCGGGCGCTGGCCATTCTTCTCGGGCTCGGCAGCGATCGCCCGGACAACGCGCAATTGCTGCCGCAGAACGGCGCCGAACGGGTAGCGGCCGATCAGGTGAACGGCCACGCCGTCGACGTCTTCACCGGCCCGGATTCCCGGGAGCGGCCGGGCAGCGCGGAATCCGTCCGGTACTGGCTCGACGGGGACGGAGTCATGTACCGGGTCCGGACTTCGGTCCCGGGGGAAAAGAATCCGGTGGTCATTGATTTCGACACGCATGAATTCATTGCGGTGCCGTCTGGTCGCTGACATTTCCTCAGGATGCGGCTAGTGAGACCCGATCTGTCGGCGGGGGTGCGGTGGTGAGCGACCGGTCGGCGTCAGGGCGAGAGAATCGCGGCAGCGCGATCGGCGCCTAAGAGTGTTCTCGTAACTCTTGGTGTGGTTGGTGTTGCGGTCAGTCGGTCAGTCGGTGAGGAGGATGTTGTGCGAGTGCGCGATGCCGGACACGGTGTCGGCGAGCGTGCTTCCCGCGCGGTGGCAGTCGCGGAGGATCGTGAAGTTCTTCATCCGGGCCAGGTCGTGCTCGATGCGAGCGCGGACCGTGCGGTGAGTCGCGTTGAGTTCCTCCCCGATCGCGACCGCATCCACCCGTCGCTGCCGGACCGGGGGCCAGTGCCAGCAGCGGCCGGATCGTGTCGATCACCCTATGCGCCGCCGAATGCGACACCCTGAACAACGGCCCGATCTGACGCGTCGTCAGGTTCGTCCGCCATCAGGTCGCCAGCATCCGGTCTGTCAGCGGCAACGCTCACTGCCGGCCCGGCCGTCCGCCGGCGATGTCGTCTCCGCCGCGCGTCGCGACCGGCCGTGCCAGCTTGCGGAACTGGCCCGGCTCCAGCCCGGTGAACGGGGCACTCCGCTCCGGCCGAGACGCCGTGATCACTGCACCACGCCACCGTGATCGACTATCGGGTCGGTCAGCGGCCCCACGGGGTCAAGAGAGCGGTCCCGGGCACGGCCGCCGAAGGTTACTCTGGTCGCCGTGGTCGTGTGCCTGCGCGAGATCGTCGACGAAAACCGCGACGCGGTGCTCGCGTTACGGTTGCCGCCGGAGCAGGAGCGGTTCGTCGGGTCGGTGCGCCGGGCATTGGCCGACGCGGCGAAGTTCCCCGAGGCGAAGGGCTGGTACCGGGCGATCTACGCCCGCGACGAGCCGGTCGGGTTCGTCATGGTGAGCTGGAACATCGAGCCGAGACCGCCGGACCTGATCGGGCCGTGGTTCCTCTGGAAGCTCCTGATCGACCACCGCTGCCAGGGCCGCGGCTACGGTGCCGAAGCCGTGCGCCAGGTCATGGCCGTCGTCCGGGACGCGGGCGCGACGGAACTGCTGACCAGCCATGCCCTGGGCGACGGCAACCCGGGCGGCTTCTACGAACGGCTCGGCTTCGAGCCCACCGGCGAGTACGACGGCAACGGCGAACCCGTGCTCCGCGTCTCCCTCGGCACGGCGCGCTGAAGCCGGAATGCACTTGAAACAGCTGAGCGCCTGACCGATCTGCGTGGCGCGCCGCGCTGGCGGACGTCCACGGGCGATTCTGTTCGGCTGAGGATGTCGCCCGGGTCGTGGCACCGAGGCTGACCGAGTTTGTCGCCTGCCCATTGCCGAGGGATGCGGGAGGCACTCGGGGAGCACGCTCGCCGTCACGGCGTCCGGCATCGCGCATCTGCGCAACATCCCCTCGCCAACTGACCACAACCCCATCGACAACACCACGAATTACGAGACAGCCCTTAGGCGGCTGCCACCGAAGCCCGGTCTGCCAGCAACGACGCGCCAGGCGCTTGGATCTTCGCGACGTCCGGAAACCCCGGCACCGCAGGGACAACCGTGGGACCCGCCGTGCTTGCGGCCGGAAATTGCGGCTGCAGCGGCGGCGCCGCGATCTCGGTGAACGGAATGCCCGCGGGCGGTTTCGCCTTGGTCCAGCTGCCCGACGGGGAGTCCGCCGCCGCGGGACAAGCGGCGCTCGCTGCCAACGCCTCCGGAATCGTGTGCAGCGCCCCGGAATCAACACAGTTTCCGCTGCCCTTGGTCGCGCCGGGGAACGTCCAGCCGACGTCGAGGCCGTTCATCGCGAAGACGTCGCCGAGGATCTGGTTGCCCTTCGGCGGCACGTCCTGGGTCGCGGTGAGCACGAGCCCGGCGTTCGGATTCCCGGCGATCCGGTTGCGCAGCACCTGGTTGCCGCTGCCGCCGTCGATGCCGATCCCGATGCCCCAGCCGCCGTCGGCCTGCTCCGGCGTCGCGGCCTGCCCGTTGGCGGCCACCAGATTCCCGGCGACCACGGAATCCTGCTGCGGCAGCAGCTTCTCCTGGTGGTCGGAGTTGGCGGTCAGCCCGACCCGGTTCCCGCTGAACCGATTGCCGACGACGTACATCTCGCCGCTCGCGTTCGTGCCCTCGTAGCCGACCGCGTTGAGCTCCGCGACGTTGTCCCGCACGACCGTCCGGCACGGTTTGCATTGGCCGACATAGATTCCGGAATCAGCGCCGCCGGACGTGTAAGACTGCTCGATCACCCCGTTCTGTGCGGAAAACGCATAGATTCCGTAGAGGCCGTTGCGCGTGGCGGTGACGTGCGAGACCAGGAACGAGCTGAGGAAACTGATCGGCTCGTCGCCGGTGTCGTACCCGCCGCCGTGCCCCGGCAGCCCGTCGGCGGCTTTGACCGAACCCGTGACGAGGACGCCGTTCTGCGTGTGATTCCGGACGGTCAGATTCTCCACCGCGACGCCCGGCGCGGACACGACGACGCCGTTGTCTCGCTTCAGTTGCCCGTCGACCACCACCTGCTCCCGCACTTCGCCGCGCAGCGTCACCTTCGGCGTCGTGATCTTCACCGTTTCGTGGTACTCGCCCGGCGCGACGAGCACGAGATCTCCGGACTGTGCCAGGGAAACGGCGGCGGAGATAGTGGGCGCGTCGGCGGGAACGCGGATCGTCACGCCCGCTCCTTCCGGCCGATGTCCCTCGGCGGAGGAAGAACCGCACCCGCTGACCAACGCCGCGGAAAGCCCCAGGATCGCCACCATGGCGGGAAAACGCATTCGCTCAGTCTGGCACGAGAGCCGGATTCCGTTGGGGTGATTGTCGGCCGGGACGGCAGTCGTGCGCTTGGTTGGTCGCCGGGCTGCCGGTTCGGTCTTGGCCTCGCGGCCGGGCCGCGCGGGTTCTTGAGGCGCTGCCCCGCTGGATTCGCGCTGGGATGCTGTGGCCTGGTAGGTCGTGCAGTGAGCCCGGGAGAGCGGTCTCGGGGAGATGCCCTTTCGCCGAGCCGAATTCGCCTGGCGCACCGGAATCTGTCACGCTGCCCGACGTGAATTCCGCTGAGCGCCGCCCTTCCCGCCGCGCTTTTCTCGGGGCCGCGGTGACCGCCGGGCTCGCCGCCGGCTGCCACGCGGCCTCCGCGCCCGATTCCTCCGCGCCCGATTCCGCCGAGGCCCGGCCCGGCCCGATCCCGCCCACCGGCGCCCAGCAAGCCGGAATCACCACGCCGCAACAACCACAACCGCACCTGCTGGTCGTCGCCGCAGATGTTTCCGTTGCGCCAGGATCACTTCTCGCCGAATTAGGCCGCCGCATCGTCGCTTTGACCGCAGGCACGGACGGGCGCCTGCTGGGCTTGTCCCCAGGCGACCTGACCGTGACAGTCGGCGTCGGTCCGAGACTGGTCCAAGCCCGCGATCCGCGACTGCCCGGCGCGAAAGACCTCCCGCCCGCCGCCCACGAAGCGATCGCTCCCTCGGACCGCGGCGGCGATCTGCTGCTTCACCTCTGCGCGAGCGACCCGCTCGTCCCGCCCGTCGCCGCGGCCGCGCTGCTGGCTCAGCCCGGAGTGCGCGAGCGCTGGCGGCAGTCCGGCGCACGCGGACCGCACGTCCCGGTCTCGGAGGGGCTGACCGCGCCCCGGAACGTCCTGGGCTTCGTCGACGGCATCATCGGCCCGCACACTCCCGCCGAGCAGCAACGGGACCTGTGGCTCACCGGCCCGGCTCCCGTCGCGGGCGGGACGATCGCCGTCGTCCGGCGGATGGCGTTGGACGTCGCGCGATTCGCCGCCTTGCCGGTCGCCGCGCAGGAATCCGTCTTCGGCCGCCGAAGAGACACCGGAATCCCGCTGTCCGGCGGCGCCATCGCGGACGGCCCGGATCTGGGCGCGAAAACCCCGGACGGCCGCTACCTCGTCCCCGCCGGCGCCCACATCCGCCGCGCCCACGCGAACGTCGTCGGGGCGGGGCTCATGCTGCGCCGCAGTTACAGCATGGACACGCCGGCGCCCGGGCTCCTCTTCGTGAGCTTCCAGAACGACCTGCACACGTTCACCGCGACCTTGGCGAGCATGGAGTCCGCGGACGCGCTGCTGCCGTTCACGACCACCACCGCGAGCGGGACCTTCCTGATCCTCCCGGGCTTCGACGAGCACCGTCCGCTGGGATCGACGCTGTTCCCTTCCTGAGCCGGGAACAACGGAAGCCCTGCCTCTCCGAAGAGAAGCAGGGCTTCCGGACAACGCTGGTGCGCGATACTGGGATTGAACCAGTGACCTCTTCCGTGTCAGGGAAGCGCTCTCCCGCTGAGCTAATCGCGCGAGGTGGAGACGGGATTCGAACCCGTGTACACGGCTTTGCAGGCCGTTGCCTCGCCTCTCGGCCACTCCACCGCATGGGGCTTGAGCCCTCCGAGCGGACGACGGGATTCGAACCCGCGACCCTCACCTTGGCAAGGTGATGCGCTACCAGCTGCGCTACGTCCGCACTACCGTGGCTTCGAGATCGCGGGCCGGAGGCTCGCACCCCGTCGCCGTGGTGTGAAAGAACCATATCCGACCCCGGCGACCGGCGCGGCACCGGGGGGTTGTTGGCCTGCTCGCGGGGCGGTGATCAGGCCAGATCGTTCGGGATCAGGTGGGTGAGCGCGTCGTCGACGTCGACCCACAGGTGCTCGTTGCCCGGCAGCACGACGTCGTACGTGCGGTCCAGGAAATCGGCGAGCTCCTGCGCGGACGCCTCGAACATGGCGTGCCCGGACGGCGAGTTCAGCTCGATCAGGACCGACTCCGGGTCCTCCACCGAGGGCCGGATGCGGACGTCCCCGTCGCCGGCGTCGGCGAGCAGGCCGTCGGCGAGCAGGTCGCGCGCGTAGACCCATTCGACCCAGCCGGCCCGCCCGGTGCGGAAGGCGGCGACGACGGCATAGGGGTCGCGGGTGTCGTAGCGCAGCTCCACCTTCACCGGAACCGCCGGGGTCCGCGGCGCCAGCAGGTCGAAGACCGCCGTCGAGCGGAGCGTCACGTGATCGTTGCGCATCGTCCTACCCTTCGTCTCCCTTCCCGGCCCGGACGACCGAGGACAACGGTGAGACGCACCAGGAGCCCGGATCCGTCGCGAGTGCGCTCGAGATCACCCGTTCGAGACCGTCTGCCCCGAGGTCCGTCCGGTCCGTCGCCGTCCGTGCCGCGCAGCCTTCAGCGGGCGCCCGGTGGGGAGCCACCAGTACATCTTGCGCGGTTCGGCCGCTGTGCGATAGCACCGTCGCACGGATGTCGCGGACGGCCGCACGCGCCCCCGTCCGGGCAAGGCCTTGGTTAGCTCGGGGTTGTTCGGACGGTTATCGCTGGCAGACGCGCTGTAGTCGGAGCAAACCACCCGTTTGCAGGCCCCCGAAAGTCGTGGGGTAGGCTGGATCCGCACCGCGAGCGGGCGATTAGCTCAGCGGGAGAGCGCTTCGTTCACACCGAAGAGGTCACTGGTTCGATCCCAGTATCGCCCACCATCACGTCAGCTGCGTCGCACGGCCTGCCGAGGACTCCCTCGACAGGCCGTTGGCGGTTTTCCGGGCAAGTGGCGCGGCCTCCTGGCCACAGTCCTCAAGAAGTCACGCCGCTGTTGGCTCCACAGCGGGGCTTTCGGTCCATGTCCAGCCGCCAGCCCGCTCGCACCGCTGCTAGAGGGCCTGGAGCAGGTCCTCGATCGTCCGCGCCGCGCGACGTGGTGCTCGATCAGCCATGTCTCGTGCGGATGGCGCAGGTAACGGAAGTGCATGGGCCCATTGAGCGGCGGGCACCCTTTCTCCTCCTCCGCGGCCAGGCCGGGCGGCCACATCTGGTGACGGAAGCTGGACGGCCGGCTCCGCCCGCCGTCGACCTCGGTGCACGGGCGACCTGATTCAGGCGGGCGGTGGTCGCGCTGCGCTGGTTCCGCGAAAGCCGCGATGTTCCCGCGCCACCCGCCACAGCTGCCTGTCCGAGGCGATCGACATGCTGGCCGTCCAGACACCGGGCCTGCACGACGTGCCCCGCGAGTCCAGAGCCCGAAGGTGTGCTGCACCTGATCTTGGACGGCTAGCCGGGCTGCCACCCCGCACCGGCCGAGAGCGGCGACGACAGTGCCGGGATCGGCGTGTTCACCCGGTCAAGAAACCCGGCAACGGCCGAGCCCTCAACGTGGACACACGCATACAGCACCCCTGCTCCGGGGCCCGGATGGCGGGGGTGGGGTTTGCGCTGCTAACCGACCGCTGGCGATCGTTGCGTCACAGCACTGCCAGCTCTCGCCGGATCGGCGACGTCGTCAAACACGACCGGCACATTTGACATCCGTTGAGGCAAGGCACTGGGCCTTGCCGAGCGCCTTGTCCTCCATCCAGTCCCACGAGCACGCAGGGCGCGGGTGCATCGCATGGGACGAGTCCGGCGACTCAGGGTGCTGCTCGACGACGGTCATCCGCCGGGCGCCGCCGTATAGGCCCAATATTGGGATGCTCGCCAGCATTGCCGTCATCGGCTGGGACTTTCCCGTGGAGGGGCAGATGACGAGTTCGAACGCTGAAGTCGCGCTGGACACGGACCGCAGGACGCGGGCCAAGGAGATCGTGTGCGAGATCCTCGAGATCGAGCTCGACGAGGTCACCGACTCCAGCTTGTTCAAGGAGGACCACGAGGCTGATTCATTGCTGGCCATCGAGATTCTCGCCGCGCTGGAGCGCGCCTTCAAGGTCACGATCGACCAGGCCGAACTGAGCCGCATGGTCAACATGGACGGCGTGTACACGGTGCTGGCCGAATCCCTCGGGCGCTAGGCGGTATGGACGTGGCGCGACACCGCGTCGTGGTCACGGGCCTCGGCGTGATCACCAGCATCGGCGTCGGCGTGCCGGCGTTCCTGACCGGGCTACGGGCAGGCCGCAGCGGAGCCAAGCCCATCGCCAGTTTCGACACGACCGGGTTCGAGCACGCCAACGCATGCGAGATCACTGATTTCGACCCTGCCGCGCACATCGTCCGGCTCGACCCCGGCACATTGGGCCGCACCAGCCAGTTCGCGGTCGCGGCGGCCCGGATGGCGGTGGCGGACGCGGGGCTGCCCGTGGACCGCCTGCGGGCCGGCCAGGCCCTGGTGACGGTCGGCACCACCAATGGCGAGGGCTGCGACTTCGACCGGCTCACCGCCGACAGCCTCGCGGCCGGCCCGGACCGGCTTGACCCGGCGGTGGCCGGCCGGGTCAATGCGAGCCGGCTGTCCGCGAGCGTGGCGGCGGAGCTGGAACTCGTCGACGTCGAGGCGGTCACCATTCCGACTGCCTGCGCCGCCGGCAACTACGCCATCGGCTACGGCTTCGACACGCTGCGCGCAGGCGACGCCGACTTCGCACTCTGCGGCGGCGCGGACGCGTTGGACCGCAAGACCTTTGCCGGCTTCTACCGGCTCGGCACCATCGCGCCGGACGTCTGCCGGCCGTTCGACGCGGACCGGCTGGGCATTCTCACCGGGGAGGGGGCCGGCATGCTGCTGATGGAGCCGCTGGAGTCCGCGCTCGACCGAGGCGCCCGGATCTACGCGGAGGTGCTCGGCTTCGGGCTGTCCTGCGACGCCAGTCACCCGGTGGCACCCGACCAGGACGGCCTCGCCCGGTGCATCGAGTCGGCGCATCAGGACGCCGGCATCGCCCCGGCCGAGGTGGACTTCATCTCCGCACACGGCACCGGCACCAAAGCCAACGACGTGACCGAAGCCGGCGCCATCCGCAAGGTGTTCGGCCCGGACACGCCGCCCACCGCGTCCATCAAGTCGATGCTCGGGCACAGCATGGGCGCGGCCAGCGCGCTCGCTGCGGCCGCGTGCGCGCTGGCGGTCACGGAGGGCTTCATCCCGCCCACCATCAACCATCGCGTCACCGATCCGGAGTGCGGTCTGGACTGCGTGCCCAACCGGTCTCGCCCGATGCCGCTGGACGTGGTGCAGAACAACGCTCTTGCCTTCGGCGGCAACAACGCGGTTTTGCTGCTGGGCCGGTACGACCGGACGCGGCCATGACCGCCGCGATCACCGGCGTTGGCGCGCTGTCCAGCGTCGGTGGCAGCAGCGCGGAGATCTTCGCGGCCCTGTGCGCGGGCAAGAGCGGCATCGGGGAGCCGAAGGGCTTCGACCTCACGCGCTACCGGACGCGGCACGCCTTCGAGATCGACGACCGTCCGGCGCCCGGCGTGGACGTGCCGCTGCGTGCCACCAGATGGCTGGAGCGGGTGGTCGTCGACGCGCTGGCCGATGCCGGTCTGCCGGAACGGCTCGACGACGTCCCGGTGCTGATCGGCACGACGCTGCGGGAAATCCGGTCGGTCGAGCTGATGTGGCGGGACAAGGCGGAATTCGCGCTGGCGGACCTGCACTTCGGCACTGCGCTGCGGAAGCGGTTCGGCGCGACCCGCACCTACACGGTGGCGAACGCGTGCTCGGCGTCGCTTTACGCGCTGGGGCTCGGCGTGGACCTGCTCGCCACGGGCACCGCCGACACGGTGGTGGTCGCCGGCGTGGACACCATCTCCGAGAGCACTTACGGCCTGTTGGACCGCTGCTACCCCGTGGCGCCGCGTCGGTTGCAGCCGTTTGACCGCGCCCGGGCGGGAATGCTCCAAGGCGAGGGCGCCGCGGCTGTGGTGCTGTCGCGTGAGCCTGTCGGGCGGGTGCACGCGACGGTGACCGGCGTCGCGGTGAACTGCGACGCCTATCACCCGTCCGCACCGCACGCCGCCAGCATCGCGGCGGCGGTCCGGGAAGCACACTGCCGCGCGGGCACCGTCGCCGAGGACATCGACCTGGTGTTGCTGCACGGCACCGGAACGGAGCTCAACGACGAAGCCGAGGCACTCGTGATGAGAGAGGTTTTCGGCAGCGGCGGGCCGCTGATGACGGCGATGAAGTGCATGACGGGGCACACCGCGGGTGCGTCCGGTCTGCACAGCCTGCTGGTGGCCGTCGAATCGATGCGCGCGGGTGTGGTGCCGCCGATCACGACGCTGGACGACCCGATGCCCGAGGCCGCCGGCCTCCGGCTGGTTCGGGACACCGCAGCGCCCGGGTCGCTGCGTCGCGCCCAGGTGGACTCGTTCGGCTTCGGCGGGCTCAACGCCGTCGCCGTGATCGAAAGGCCGCGCGAATGAACACAGTGGACAGACTGGCGGTGGTCACCGGCGTCGGCGCGGCTATCGCCGGCGAGTCGCCGGCTTCCGGGCCGCTCCGGACCATGGCCGATCCGTTGGACGGCATGAGCCGGCGTGTGCTGCGGCACAAGGACCGCGCCACCCGACTGGCTCTGGCCTCAGCGCAGCGGGCGCTGTCGGCCGCACAGCTGACCGACGCCGGTGCGCGCACCGGCGTCGTGGTCAGCACGAACTTCGGCAACCTCGACACCGTCTGCGACACCGTGGACACCATCGCCGAACAGACCTACCTCGGCACCAGCCCGATGCTGCTGCCGAGTACCGCGAGCAACGTCGTGGCGTCCTGGCTGGCCATCACGTACGGGGCCCGCGCAGTGAATCTCACGCTGTGCAATGGCTCGACGTCCGGGCTGGACGCCGTGCACTGGGGCCGCATGGTCATCGCGGCCGGCCGCGCCGACCGCGCACTGGTGGTCGGCGTCGAGCCGGGCAATCAAGTGGTCGACGGCCTGCTGGACCGGTGGCAACCTGCTGGCCGCCGCTCGCTGGACGGTGCCGTCGCGCTTGTGCTGGAGACTCCGGAGTCCGCGGCGGAACGCGGCGTGCGGCCAATCGCCCAGGTCGGTGCCTACGCGCGGACCGGTGCGCATGCCGACGCGGTCTTCGCCGTGGCGATGAACCGTCGGATCGGCCTGTGGTGCGTGCCGGAGGACGGCGCTAACGACGGCGAAGTGCCTGGGGCACAACGGTATGACGTAGCCGGCACGCTGGACGCCACGTGTTCGGGGGCACTCGGCGTATTGCAGTGCGCGGCCGGTGCCGGGTGGCTGGCAGACGGTTCGGACGACGCGGTGCTGGCGACCGCCGGCCGTGGCGGTGTGGACGACGCCACGGCAGCGCTGCTCCTGACGCCGATCGGCGGCGCGGCATGACCGCCGACGCCGTCAGGGTGCGCCGGCGCAGACCTGGCCGGCACCGCACCGTACTGCTGCACGGCCTCGGAGGCGGCATCTCGTCATGGGACGGCTTCGCCGCACACGTCGACGCCGACCTCGAGTTGTGGGACGCGCAGCTGCCGTGGCACTCAGCCGGTTCCGGTCGTTGGAGCCGGCGCGACGACGCGGCCGCCGCCGTGGCCCAGGCGCTCGCCGCCGTGCCCGGCGACCCCGACGTGGTGATCGCCCACTCCTTCGCGGCCAACCTCATGCTGGAACTGCTTGCCACCAAGGAGATCCAGCAGCCGCGTGCGGTGGTCCTGGTGTCGCCGTTCTACCGGCCGACGCCCGAAGACTTCACTTGGGAAACAGCCGAAAGCTACCTGCACGGTCTGCTGGCCATTCTGGACGAGGGGCTGCGGGTGAGCTCGGGCGGCCGGCTCGACGACGACGTGCGCGAGAACATGGCGCACCGCCTGCGAGAGCGGATCGGTCCCTACGGCTGGGTCCGCTTCTTCGACGCCTACCTGCGGTCGCCCATGGTCGCCATGGACGCGGTGCGACCGCCGGTGCTGGTGGTCAGCGGCCGTGACGATCGTGCCGCGCGGGCCGGAGACGCCGCCGCGCTGGCACGCAGCCTGCCCGACGGCCGCAGCGAGTCGATCGCCGACTGCGGCCACTTTCCGATGGTCGAGCGACCGGACGTGTTCGCCGCGGTAGTGCGGCACTTCCTGACCGCAGAAGCACAGGACTGGAGTTGACGATGTCGGCATCTGTCGTCCCGGCCGAGGTGTCGGCCAATGCCACGGTGGTCGAGCTGCGGCCGCGCTACGAGGGCGCGAACGTAGGCACCTGGATCGGTTTCAAGCACCTCAACTACCTCGTCGAGGAGGCGGTGCTGGAACACCTCCGGCGGGTCGGGCATTCGCCGACCGCGCTGTACCACGAGCACGGGCTGTGTGTGGACATCGCGCACATCGACACCAGGATCGTGCGGGCGCTGCGGGTGGACGACCTGGCCGTCGCCGAGGTTCGGCCGACCGGCGGCATGACCTATGCCGTCACGATCCGCCGCGACGCCCATGACCCGCGGGCCGTCAGCTCGAAGGTGCGAGTGTCGCTGCGGCTGGACACCCGCGGCGAGGCGGCCGAGCCGGTGCCTGCGGACCTGCTGCCGTACACGGTGGACCGGCTCGGCGAGGGCGGCGAGCCGATCCGGATCGGCGATGCGGAGCCGGCCGAGGCGCTGCGCGCCGGCCGCAACGCTTTCGTGTGGCGGCACCGCATCCCGTACTTCTACTGCCACTTCGCCGAACGCCTCCAGATGTCCGGCTACCTGCGGATAATGGAGGAGGTCGTCGACCTGTTCCTGGCCGACCGGGGCGTGTCCATCAAGACGCTGCTGGACCGGCAACGCCTGATCCCGGCCGTGCCGCACTCGCGCATCACGCTGCTCGACGAGGCGTACATGGAGGAGGACCTCTACACGGTCTTCGCGGTGGAGCAGGTCTTCAAGCGACTGACCTTCACCAGCCGCATGGACAGCTACGTACTGCGCGACGGCGTGCTTGTGCAGACCGCGACCGGCCGGATCACCCACGGCTACGCGGAGCTGGCAGGCCGGCGGGAGTGGGGCCTGGTCGACTTCGACGACGTGCTGCTCGGCGCGCTGGCCGGGATCGGCGGGCACTGATGACCGACGTGGTGGTGACCGGACTCGGCGCGGTGTGCTGTCAGGGGGCGGGGGTGGCGGCGTTGGACCGCGCGATGACCGCCGCTGTGGCGGCGCCTCCCGACACCGTGCCGGACAAGGGGGCCGGCCTGCGCATCCCGCTGATGCATCGCGCGCCGGACATCGCCGCGACGGGGCACGACGCGGGGCGTGCGGGTCGGCTGGCGGTCACCGCCGCCGCGGAAGCGCTGGCCGATGCCGGTCTGACCACGCCGCACGATCGTGTCGTCACCGTCATCGGCACCTGCCACGGCGAGGCGTTGCCGCGGGAGTGCCGGGCCGAGGGCGACGAGACGCCCGCGTTCCTGGTGGCTTCGGCGGTCGCCGACTGGCTTGGCGGCTACGCCGCCAACACCAGCGTCAGCAACGCCTGCGCGGCCGGCGGGTACGCGCTCACGTTGGCCGCCGACCTGATCGCCGCCGGCGAGGCCGACGTGGTGCTCGCCGGCGGCGCGGACGCCTACTCCCGCGTCGGCTGGGCGTGCATGGACCGCATGGGAGCGGTCGACCCGTTGTGCTGCAGGCCGTTCGACGCGCATCGGCGCGGCACCGTGCTCGGCGAGGGCGCCGGCATGCTCGTGCTGGAGTCCGCCCAATACGCGAGGGCCAGGGGCGCGGCAGTGCACGCGCGGTTCGCCGGCGCGGGCTGGAGTTGCGACGCCGGCCACGCGACCGCACCGGATGCCAGTGGCGAGCAGATCGAACGCGCGATGCGGCAGGCGCTGACGGCGGCGCCGGGCTGCGTCATCCCGCACGGCACCGGAACCGTGCTCAACGACCGCGTGGAGAGCAGAGCCTTGCGTGCGGTGCTGGGCACGCGCGCCGACGATGTGCCGCTGTACAGCCTCAAGGCGCTGATCGGGCACACCGGCGGTGCGTCGGCGGCGCTCGCGGCGGTCGCGGCCGTGCTGATCCTGGCCGCGGGCGCGGTGCCGGCGAACATCGCGCTGGAGGAACAGGATCCGACGTGCGCGGTGTTCCTGCCGCAGGACGGACCGACGTCGCTGCGATTCCCTCGCGTGTTGGTGAATGCCTACGCCTTCGGCGGCAACAACAGTTCGCTCGTGTTGGAGAGTGCCGCATGAGCGTGGCAGAGGTCGTGATCACCGGCATCGGTGTGGCGGTGCGGATGGCGTCGGACGGCGAGGGGTGGTTCGACGTACGCACGCGGCTAGGCCCGCGCGGCTACAAGTACCTGCCCGCGAGCTGCCACTATCTTCTCGCGGCAGCGCGGGACGCGGTCGCCGACGGCGGCGGCCTCGACCACGCGCCGCCAGAGGCTCGCGCGGCGGTGGTCGGCAGCACCGTGGGCCTCGGCCCCCTGTACCGCGAGATCGAGCAGGCGGCGTTGGCCGGCGACGGGCATCAGGTCAGCCCGGCCAGCGCACCGTTCTTCGCGGTCAACGCGATCGCCGGCCGCCTCGCCGCCGACCTCATGGTGAAGGGCTTCACCATGACGACGACGTCACCTGGCGTCGGCGGTCTGGAGGCAGTGGCCGCGGCCGGCCGCGCGCTCGCACTGGGGCGCTGCGACGTCGCGCTCGCGGGTGCGACCGAGCACGCGCGGGCGGGTGGGCAAGGTGCGGCGGTGCTCGTGTGCGAGCGTCGGCCCGAGGCGCTCGCCCGCGGCGCCCATGTGTACGGAAGCTGCCGTGTGCGCACGGCTTTCGGCCCACCGCGGCTGGTCGCCGAGCCGACCGGCGCCCGGCGGCTGGCCGCCGAGCTGGACGAGTTGCTGGACCAGCTCGCGGTCAGCCCGGATGTGCCGGTCTCCGTGATGTGCGACGACTCCGCCGTCGGCTCGGCGGTCGCCCGCCGGTTCCCGGAGGCGCGCTGGGAACCGCCGGACAGCCGGGACGGCTGCCTGCGCCCCGTGCTCGGCATCGCCGCGCCGTTGGCCGCGGGCAGACAGCAACTGGTCGTCACGGCGACGACCGTCGGCAACATCGCGCTGGCCCATGTGGTCGCAGACACCGGAGTTGGGACATGTTGAGATCGTTGAACGGCAGCTGGTGCCTGATCCTCGGGGCGTCCAGCGGTATGGGCGCGGCTACGGCGCTGGCACTGGCCGACGCGGGCGTCAACGTCGTCGGCCTGCATTTCGACCTGTCCGCTGCCGACGAGTCGGTCCTGCTGTTGCAGAAGGAGATCAAGGCGCGGGGCGTGCGCTCGCATTTCGTCAACGCCAATGCCGCCCGGCAGGCGACCAGGGCTCGCCTGATCGCCGACATCGCCGAATTGAGCGAGGGAGCCGGCGTCCGCGTGCTGATGCACTCGCTGGCTTTCGGTTCCCTGGTGCCGTTTCTGCCGCGCGCAGGCTGGGACAAGACGCTGACTCAGCGGCAGCTGGAAATGACCGTCGACGTGATGGCGCACAGTCTCGTCTACTGGGTGCAGGACCTGCTGGACGCGGACCTGCTGCCTCGCGGTGCGAAGGTGTTCGCGATGACCAGCGCCGGCGCGACGCAGGCGTTGCCCAGCTACGGCGCGGTGTCGGCGGCGAAGTGCGCGCTGGAAGCGCACGTGCGGCAGCTGGCCTGCGAACTCGCGCCGCGCGGCGTGGCGGTGAACGCGCTGCGCGCCGGAACGACTGTCACTCCGGCTTTGCTGCGGATTCCGGAGCACGCCGAGTTCGTCGGCCGCAGGGAGAGCGTCAACCCGCACGGCCGGCTGACGGTGCCTGAGGATGTCGCCGAGGCCGTGGTGCTGCTGTCCGGGACGGACTCGTCGTGGCTGACGGGGAACTCGATCGGTGTGGACGGGGCGGAGCTGAACTCCGCGGGCGACGCCTGGGACCAGCGATGAGCGGCGCACCGGAGCTGGTGCTGTCCGGCTGGTCGGCGGCATCGCCGTTCGGTCTGGGCGCACGCGCCTTCACCGCCGGGCTCGCGGCCGGTGCGCCTGCGCCGAGGGCCGCGGTCGCCGGACCGTGCCGCAAGGCCCGCCTCATTCCGGACTTCGACGCCCGCTCGGCGTTGGGCCCCAAGGGAACCCGGTCGATGGACCGGGTGACCGCGATGGCCGTGACGACCGCGGGCCTGGTGCTCGACGACACAGGCAGCCGGCCGGTGAGCAGGCCCGAGCAGATCGGCCTCGTGCTCGGCACCGGTTCCGGCAGCGTCCAGTCCATAGTGGACTTCACGGCGTCGTCCATGACGGGGGACAAGCCCTATCACGTGGATCCCGCGCGTTTCCCGAACACGGTGATGAACCGCGCCGCCGGGCAGAGCGCGATCTGGCACGGTCTCAAGGGACCCAACGCGACCGTTTCCGGCGGCGCGCCTACCGGTCTGCTGGTGTTGAACTACGCGGCGCGTCTGCTGCGCAACGGCCGCTGCGAGCGCATCGTCTGCGGTGCCGCCGAGGAGTACTCGGAACAACGTGGCTGGCTGGAGTGGCACGCCGCCGGCCGCCCCGAGGAGCAGGACGTCAGCGAGGGGTGCGCGTTGTTCCTGTTGGAGACGCTCGACGGCGCGGCGAACGCGGGCCGCACGCCGTTGGCGGATCTGCTCGGTAACGGCTTCGCCGTAAGTCCGGACCGGGCGTCGGTCGCCGACACCCTCGCCGGCTGCTTGCGGTCCACGCTGGCCCGTGCCGGCGTGCGGCCGGCCGACGTCGGCGTCGTCGCCGGCTCGGCCGAGCCCGCCGAGCAGATCGCGCTGACGACCGTGCTCGACAACCAGCGGCGAATCCGGCTCGAGGTGCGTGGCCTGCTCGGAGACACCGCCGCCGCGGCCGCGGCGTTCCAACTCGCCGGAGTGCTGGCCCACGCCAGGCTCGACTCGGGGACGGCCGGCCGGGTCGCTGTGGTCACCTCTGTCGATCGCCGCGGCGGTGTCGGCTGCACCGTGCTGCGCATTCGGTCCGCCGGGCCGGACACCACCAAGGAGGAGAACGATGAGTGAGAACACCACCGCGGTCGCCGAGCACGGCGACTCGCTGGACGGAGAGGAACTGCGCGAGCTGATCGCGGAGGTCATCGACGTGGACGTGCGCGAGGTGACTGACGACGCGGACTTCGTCCAGGACCTGGAAGTCGATTCGCTGCTCGCGCTCGAGATCACCGTCAGGCTGGAGAAGCGCTACGGCATCCGGATGACCGACGACGAGCTGGCGTCGTCGGTGACCACCTTCAGCGCCACCCGCGAGCTGGTGCTGACGAAGCTGGCGGCACGCAAGTGAGCCCGCGTCCCACGCCCGTGCGCACCGCGGTGACCTTGGAGCACGCCACGGCCGCCGCGGTGTCGGGGACCGTGGAACTCGCCGCGGACGACCCCATGTTCACCGGCCACTATCCAGGCTTTCCCGTGCTGCCGGGCGCCTACCTGGTGGAGCTGGTGGACCAGACGGTGCGTGCCGGCACACAGGGCGAGCTGACGCTGACCGAGCTCGGCCGGTGCAGGTTCCGCAGTCCGGCTCGGCCCGGCGACCGGCTGGCGATCGGCTGCGGGCTGGACGACTCCGGTGATCTGCTGCGCGTTCGCGCCGAGGTCGAGGTGCGCGGCGAGGACCGCGTCGTCGCGGATCTGCGGATGTCCTACGCACGGACGGAGTCATGACCGGCGCGCTCGGCACCGCCGGCATCGTGCGGCTGATTCCGCACCGGTACCCCATCCTGCTGCTGGACCGTGTGCTGACCGTCGTTCCAGGCAAGGAACTGACTGGGCTGAAGGCGGTGACCTGCGCGGAGCCGTGCTTCCGCGACGCCGTCGAGGACTACCGCTACCCTCCCTCGCTGCTGCTCGAGTCGTGGGCGCAGGCGGCGGTCGTGCTGGCCACGTGGGGACAGCCCAACCCGGACGTGCTCGTCGGCAAGCTCGAGCTCGCTGCTGTGCTCAATGGCGCCCGTTTTCACCGGCCGGCCGTGCCGGGGGACGTCATCGAACACCACGTGGTGCTCCAGAAGCAGCTCGGCGAGACCTCCGTGGTCGCCGGGCATTCCCTGATCGACGGCGAGCTGGCGCTCGAGATCGAGCAGTTCGTGCTCGCCATGCGCGAGCTCGGCGACGTGCTCGCCGGCGCACAGCCGGCGACGGCGACCTAGGAGGAGACGATGACATCGCAGCGTGCGGTCGCCCTGGTCACAGGTGGCTCCCGCGGCATCGGGCGGGCCGTGGTGCGACGGCTGGCCGCCGATGGCTACGACGTGGCCTTTTGTTATGGATCCGACGACGCGGCCGCGCGGCTTTGCGCGAAGCAGGCGCTCGAACACGGCGGCCGGGTGTTGTGCCGCCGCGTGGACGTGGCCGACCGTGCGCCCGTCGCGGAGTTCGTGCGCGAGGCGGAGGACGAGCTGGGCCCGCTGACCGCGGTGGTCGCCTCCGCAGGCATCGTGCGCGACAAGCCGCTGGTGCTGATGAGCGACGACGAGTGGGCGCAGGTGCTGCGGGTCAATCTCGACGGCACCTACAACGCGTGCCGCAGCGCGGTGTTCCCGATGATGAAGCGCAAGCGCGGGGCGGTGGTGACCATCTCCTCGGTGGCCGGCGTCAGTGGCAACCGGTCGCAGACCAACTACGCGGCGTCCAAGGCCGGCATCATCGGCTTCACCCGGTCGCTGGCCAAGGAAGTCGGCGGCCACGGCATCCGGGCCAACGTGGTGGCGCCCGGCCTCATCGACACCGACATGACCGCCGACCTGCCGGCGAAGCTCACCGAGCAGATGCTGGCCCGGATCAGCCTGGGCCGCTTCGGCCGTGCCGACGAGGTGGCCGAGCTGACCGCGTTCCTGCTGTCCGACCGAGCGTCCTATGTGACTGGTCAGGTGTTCCAGGTCGACGGCGGCATCGCACTGTAGGACAGGAGCCCGCATCCCATGCGCGACAAGCGACCGCGTTGCTACTTCAGCCTGCGCAGCCCGTACTCGTGGCTGGCCTGCCACGACCTGACAGCCGGACGGCCGGATCTTCTCGACGAACTGCGGTGGACACCGTACTGGGAGCCGGACGAGCTGACCGAGCGGCTGCTGCGCGAGGCCGGTGGCGAATTCCACTACAGCGCCATGCCGAAAGCCAAACACCTCTACGTGCTCCAGGACGTGCGGCGGCTGGCGGCCGCGCGGGGCCTGCGCCCCACCTGGCCGGTGGACCGGGAGCCGCATTGGGAGGTGCCGCACCTGGCCTATCTGGTCGCCGCGGAGCTCGGGTGCGGCCACGACTTCATCCGCGCCATGCACCGTGCCCGCTGGGAACTGGGGCTGGACATCTGCCAGCCGGAGACGGTCGCCGCGGCGGCCGCGGAACTCGGGCTGGATCCGGACGACCTGGTCGGCGCGCCGCAGGACCCGGCGGTGCGCGCCGCCGGCGTCGCCGCCCTGCTGGACTGCGATCGCGCCGGCGTGTTCGGCGTTCCCTTTTACACCAACGGTTTCCAGAAGTTCTGGGGGGTGGACCGGCTCGCGGCGTTCCTCGACTCGCTCGGGGGAAAGCCCGAGCCCGTGGCGACGGTCGCCGCGGTGCCGGCACCCGTGCGGCACGGCGACGACGGGCACGCCGGCGGCTGCGGATGAGCCGGCATAGCCAGAATATGGGCCGCGCGGACACGCTCGGCTCCGGCGACAGCGCGAAGAGAGGAGCCGGACGGTGTTCGTGGCGCGACTGATCGACAACGCCGCGCGGTTCGGCGACCGACCCGCGATCGTGCACTGCCAGCTCACGGGTGCGGAGCGCACGGAGACCGCCGTCAGCTACGCGGAGCTGGACCGCGACGCACGGGCCGCGGCGGCCTGGTTGCGAGTACGTGTGCGCGCCGGTTCCCGGGTGCTGCTGGCGTACCCGTCGGGGGTGGAGTTCCTGCGGGCCTTCCTCGGCTGTCTGTACGCCGGGGTGCTGCCGGTGCCGGTTCCGCTGCCGGAACGCCACCGGCGCAACGTGAGCCGCTCCGCGGCGATCGTCATCGACGCCGACGTCTCCATGGTGTTCACGGACGCGTGCAACCGCGACCTGGTGTCGCAGTGGCTGTCCGACGAGGGGTTGGTCGCCCTCGCGGTCATAGCGTCGGACTCGTTGCCGCGCGGCGACGACGCCGCGGACTCGTCGCCGTCCGCCGTCGACGCGGACACGTCGGCGTTTCTCCAGTACACCTCCGGCTCCACCAGCGAGCCGAAGGGCGTGCTGATCTCGCACGGCAACCTGGCCGCCAACCTGGCGCTGGGCGCGGACCTGCTGGACGTCGGCGCCGGTACCACGTTCTGCAGCTGGCTGCCCGTGTACCACGACATGGGCCTGATCGCGATGACGCTCCTGCCGCTGTACCTCGGCGGCACGACGGTCGTCTGCTCGCCGGCAGACTTCATGAAACGGCCGGTGTCCTGGCTGGAGCTGATCGCCGCGCACCGCGCGCAGGTCGCCGCCGCCCCCAACTTCGGCTACGAGCTGTGCGCCCGCCGCGTCACCGACAAACAGGCGGCCGGCCTGGACCTCTCCTGCTGGCAGCGCGCGTGCAACGGCGCGGAGCCGATCGACCCGGCCACGCTGCGCCGGTTCGCGGATCGCTTCGCGGGCAACGGGTTCCGGCCCGAGGCGCTCGTCGCGGGCTACGGCATGGCGGAGTCCACGTTGTTCGTCGCCGGCAGCCGTCCGGGCAAGCCGCCGGTCGTCACGGCGGTCGATGCCGCCGCGCTGGAGCGTGACGAACTCGTGCCCGCGACGGGCGGCCCGGAAATCGTCGGCTGCGGTCGTACCGCCGACATGGATCTGCTCATCGTGGACCCGCACTCGGCACAGGTGCGGCCGGACGGGCGCGTGGGCGAGATCTGGCTGCGCGGGCCGAGCGTGGCGCAAGGCTACTGGCGACGCGCCGCGGAGACGCGGGACGGCTTCGGCGGGCGCACGGCGTGCGGGCAGGAGGGCTTCCTGCGCACCGGCGACCTCGGCGTGCTGCGCGACGGGGAGCTGTACATCACCGGCCGGCTCAAGGACATGATGATCGTCAACGGCCGCAACATCTATCCACAGGACGTGGAGCGCGAGGTGCGCACGCTGCACCCGGCGGTCGCCGAGCTGCCCTCCTGCGTCTTCTCCGTCCCCGCGCCCGCGGAACGGCTGGTGCTGGTCGCGGAAGTGCGCACGAGGAATGTGGCTCCCGAGGCACTGGCCGAGCTCGCCGCGGCATTGCGGACCGGCCTGACCGGACGGCTGGGCCTCGGCGCCGTGGACGTCGTGCTGCTGCGCCCTGGCCGCATCCGCAAGACCACAAGCGGCAAGATCCAGCGAGCGGCGGTGCGAGAGCTGTTCATGAGCAATCAGCTCGACGCCGTGCACGAGGCGCTGGGGGAGCAGACCCGCCTCCGGTTCCGTGGCACCGGGCAGGTCGTCGCGTGAACCCGTACACGCTGACGGAACGGCTCGAGCGCGAACTCGGCGATCCGCGGGACTCCGACCGGACGTTCTCGTACGCACGCTGCGCCGAATTCGACTGCACGGAACGCTTCCCGGACGAGATCTGCGCACTGCTGGACGGCCTCGGGCTGGCGGCGTTCTACGTGCCGACGGCGTTCGGCGGCCAGCTTCGAGACCACACCGACTTGCTGCAAGTCATCCGCGCGCTCGCGCGGCGGGACTTCACCGTGGCGCTCGCGCACTGCAAGACGTTCCTGGGCTCCGTATGCGCGTGGACCACGGCGTCGCCGGCACAGGCCCGCGCACTGGCGGACCGGGTGCTCGGCGGCGAGGTGGTCAGCCTCGCGCTGACGGAGCGGGACCACGGCAGCGACTTGCTGGCCGGCGACGTGTCGGCAGTCGAGGTCGATGGCGGCTACTGCCTCAACGGCGAGAAGTGGCTCATCAACAACGCCACGCGGGCCGGCACAGTGTGCGTGCTCGCTCGCACCGACCCGGCTGGCGGCGCGCGGGGCTTCAGCCTGCTGCTCGTGGACAAGCGCGGCCTGTCCGCCGACAGCTTCCGCTGCCTGCCGAAGAATTACACGCTCGGCGTCCGCGCCGCGGACATCAGCGGCATCGGCTTCGACGACGCTTCCGTGCCGAGCGACGCGCTTGTCGGCGACGTTGGCGGCGGCGTCGAGGCAGTGCTGAAAAGCCTGCAGCTGACCCGCACGCTGTGCGGCGGCATGTCGTTGGGCATCGGCGACCACTCGCTCCGGCTGGCGGCCGACTTCGCCGCCAGGCACGAGATGTACGGCCGGCGGCTGTCCGACCTGCCACAGGCGGCGCGCACCCTGGCGCAGGCGTACGCGGACCTGTTGGTGTGCGAGGCGTTCACACTGGTCGCCACCCGCGCCATCCACTCCCTCACCGCGGAACAGAGCGTGATCTCCGCGGCGGTGAAGTACTTCGTGCCCACAACCATGGATCATGTCATCACACGCTTGGCCGGTGTGCTCGGCGCGCGGTCGCTGCTGACGACCGCGTATGCGCACGGCGCGTTCGAGAAGCTGCGCCGCGACCACCGCATTGTCGGCATCTTCGACGGAAGCTCAGCCGTCAACCTGGCTTCGCTCGTCAACCAGTTCCCGGCATTCGTGCGCGGCTACCGGCGCGGCCGGATCGACACCGACGGCCTGGTCCGGGCGACGGGCGGCCCACTCGACGAACTCCGGCCTCAGGCGCTGAGCCTGATGTCGCGCAACGGTTCCAGCCTCGTGCAGGGCATTCCCGCCGGCACCGACGAACTGCTCGCCCTGGACGCGCCTGCGGCACTGGCGTCGCTTGCCGTGCGGCTGCGCGAGTTCGCCGACGACCTGCACGACCGGCTTGCCGCCGTGCGGCCGTCTCGGCAGGTGGCACCGAACTCGTTGGCCATGGCCGCCGAGTACACCCGCGCGATGGCCGCCGGTGCGTGCCTGCGGCTGTGGCTGGACAACCGCGACGTGTGGCCGGACGGCATGTGGCTCCGCGCGGCGCTGTCCCGCCTGCTCGGCGTCGACGACGACGCGCCCGACGCGCTGCTGCCGCGGATGTGGCGACAGCACGGCGAGGGTGCCCTGTTCTCGCTGTACTCGTGCCGACTGGCGGAGGGGCTGTCATGAGCGACCGCGTGCAGGCGGTACTGGGCGATCCGTACGACTCGTCGAATCCCCTTGCTCATGAACACATCCTCGCCGCCGACGAGCAGGGCGAGGTCATCGCCGCCGGCGAGCGGGCGTTGGCGGCGCACGGGGTGAACGCCGAGTTCGTGCCGGAGCGGCTGGGCGGTCGCTTCCGCCAGGCCGACAGCCTGACCACCGGACTGCGCCCGGTGTTCCGGCGCGACGCCACGCTCGGCATCGCATACGGCATCACCAGCTTCATCGGCGCAGTGCCGGTGTGGACATCCGGTGACCAGGCACAGCAACGCTGGCTCGCGGAGCTGCTGCTCGCCGGCGGCCGGTGCAGCGCCGGCTACACAGAGCTGGCGCATGGCGCGGACTTCGGCCGCACCGAGCTGTCGGCCCGCCGCCAAGGCGACAGTTTCGTGGTGCGCGGCGGCAAGCAGCTCATCAACAACATCGAACGCGCGCAGGCGGTCACGGTGTTCGCCCGCACGAGCGAGCAGCCTGGCAGCCGCAGCCATTCGCACTTGTTGATCGACCTTCGCGCGGTGAAAACCACCCGGCTGCAGCGGTCGCGCACGGGCGGCATGCGCGGCGCGTTGCTCGGCGCGATCGAGTTCGATGACTGCGCGGTGCCGGCGTCGGCGGTGGTCGGTGAGCCCGGCGGCGCGATGGAGACCGTGCTGCGTGCGTTCCAGGCGACCCGCAGCATCCTGCCGGGCGTGGTTGTGGGCATCCTGGACAGCCAACTGCGGATCGTGACGCGATTCGCGACGACCCGGCGACTCTACGACGGCGCGGTGGGCGACATGCCGCACGTACGGGCCGCGCTCACCGGCGCGTTCCTCGACCTGCTCATCGCCGACTGCCTGGCGCTCGTCGGCGCCCGCGCGCTCCACGTGCTGCCGGGGGAGACCAGCGTGCTGACCGCGGCCGTGAAGTACCTCGTGCCAAAGGTGTTGCAGGAAGCCGACTACGACCTGTCCGTGGTGCTCGGCGCGCGTTCGTACCTGCGTGACGGCGAGTACGGCATCTTCGGCAAGAACTCCCGGGACCTTCCCGTAGCGGCCCTGGCACACGCCAGCGCGGCCGTGTGCCAGGCGAGCATCATCCCGCAGCTGCCGGCGCTGGCCAGGCGAAGCTGGCTCGACGCCGCGCCCGCGCCGGACTCCCTGTTCGACCTCGGTGCGCAGCTGCCGGCGCTGCGCTGGCACGAGCTGGCCCTGAATTCACGGGGCGCGGACTCGGTCACCGCGATGCTGCCCGCGCTGTACGGGCAGTGCCAGGGGGAACTCCGGTCCGTGGTCGCCGACCTGATCGCGGCGTTCGCAGAGCTGAAGACAGGGTGCGCGCAGCTGGCGCCACGCGACCGCACGGTGATCGCCGGCCCGCACAGCTTCGACCTCGCGCACCGGTACGCGGTGCTGGTCGCCGCGAGTGCCTGCCTGGGCGTGTGGAGCCGGCGTACCGACTTCCTCGGCGATCCAGCGTGGGTGACGGCCGCGCTGCGCCGCCTCGCCGAGCGGCTCCGGGGGCAGCGGCCGACAGCCGTCGAGCCGCACCCCGGTCTGCACGGCGAACTGGTCCACCGCTTCGAGCGCGACCTGGCCTTCGACACCACCCGTGAACCGCTGTACTACTGAGGGAGCTGGCATGCCGACCGCGACGACCGCCACCATCCGGCAGTGGCTGACCGCGCGGGTCGCCCACTACCTGGAGCGCCCGCCCGCCGAGATCGACCAGCACACGCCGCTGGTCGAACTCGGGCTTGACTCGGTGTACGCGATGACGCTCAGCGGCGACGTCGAGGAAGAATTCGACCTGCTGGTGGAGCCGACCGTGGCGTGGGATCACCCGACGGTCGCGGCGCTGGCCGACTTCCTGCACGACCAGCTGGCGTCCTCGTGACTCTCTCGGTCGGTCAGGAAGCCATGTGGCTCCTGCACCGGATGGCGCCGGACAGCGCCGCTTACAACGTCGCGCTGGCGGTGTGCTTGCGCGGCGAGGTCGACGGCGTGGCGTTGGACCGCGCCGTGCGGATGGTTGTCCGACGCCATCCTGAGCTGCGGTCGGTCTATCGCGAGGCGGACGGCTTGCTGCGCAAGGAGATCGCGGACGACGTCCCGTGGGGCCTCGACGTCCGCGACGGCCCGCACGCCACCGTGGCCGACGTGGCGGCGCAGCCTTTCGACCTCGGCAATCGCGTGTTCCGCGCCGTGCTCGTACGCGGGGAAGCAGACACGGTGCTCACGCTAGTGACGCATCACATCGGCAGTGATGCCACGTCTCAGTGGCTGCTGCTGCGGGACCTCGTCAACGCCTACCGCGCGGTGGTCGACGGCACGGCACCGGAGTGGCCGCGGCTGTTGGCGACGTACGAGGACTTCGCGGAGGCGGAGCGCCACAGCCTGAGCGGGACGCGCGGGGCGGAACTGCGCGAGTACTGGCGCCAGGTGTGCGCTGCGGCGCCGCCGGCCGAGTTGGTGCCGGACCTGCCGCGGCGGGCGGGCGGGCAACCCGAGGGCGAGTCCTGTCGCATCGACCTGCCCGAGGAGGTCGCGCTGGCCGCGCGGGAGACGGCGCGGCGGCTGTCGGTCACACCGGCGGCGCTGCTCGCCGGATGTTTGCAGGCGCTGCTGTACCGGCTCACCGGCAGGTCGCGATTCCTGGTGGGGGTTCCCGGATCCGTACGGCTTCGGCGGGCGTTCCGCGACGTGGTGGGTCACCTGGCGAACACCATGGTGCTCCGCGCGGACATCGACGCCGACGCCACGTGCGCCGTGCTCGCCGCTGCGGCCGACCGCCGGCTCAAGGAAGGCATGGCGCATGTCGACCTTCCGCACGCGGTGCTGCGGCGAACCGTGCGGGCCGACGGTTCGCCGTTGTGCCGTATCGGCTTCACGGTGCTGAACACGGACGTGGTGCAGCCGCCGCTGCCGATGGCCGCCGCGGGCTCCGCGACCGGGCACGAGATCACCTGGCGCGGCCTGCGGTTGGCGCTGCTGGACGTGCCGCAGATGGCCGGCCAGTTCGACCTCGCGGTCGAAGTTCGGCACGGGCGCCGTGAGCTGAACTTCGTGGTGAAGTACGACCGGGGCCTGTTCCGCCCGGCCACCGCCGCCCGCTTCGGAGACCAGTTGGCGCGTGTCGTGCGGACTGCGGCGGCGGACCCGCACGTCGCGGTGGCCGAACTGTCCCTTGTGGACGACGGCGAGGTCGAGCGGCTGCTCGCGCTGGGCACTGGTAGCTAGGTACACCGTCGGAACGGATGCCAGCCGGGTGGTTTGGCGGCTTCCCGCCCGGAAGGATCGTGTGCGGTCGGCGGCACGAGGACCCGCGACACGACAGGGGGAAGCGCGATGAGTTCGGCAGTGCGGCTGGAGGACGTGTACAGGACATACGGCGCGGGGGACAGCGAGGTGCGGGCGCTCGACGGCGTCAACGTCGAGTTCCCCGAGGCCACGTTCACCGCGGTGATGGGGCCCTCCGGCTCTGGCAAGTCCACTCTGCTCCAGTGCGCGGCCGGGCTGGACCGGCCGGACACCGGCCGGGTGGTGGTCGCCGAGACGGAATTGACCGGGCGGAACGAGACCAGCTTGACCCGGTTCCGCAGGCGGCACATCGGCTTCGTGTTCCAGTCGTTCAACCTGGTCTCGTCGCTGACCGCGGCCGAGAACGTGGCGCTGCCGCTGCGGCTTGCCGGTCGTCGGGCACCGGACGGCGAGATCAGGCGGGCGCTGTCGTCGGTCGGGCTCGCCGACCGGCTGGGGCACCGCCCGGGGCAGCTGTCCGGCGGCCAGCAGCAGCGGGTGGCCATCGCCCGCGCGCTGGTAGTCAAGCCGTCGGTGCTGTTCGCCGACGAGCCGACGGGTGCGCTGGACAGCAACCGCGGCCGTGAGGTGCTGGCCCTGCTGCGCGGTCTGGTCGACGAACTGGGGCAGACCGTGATCATGGTGACGCACGACCCTGTCGCCGCGTTCCGCGCGGACCGCGTGGTGTTCCTGCGCGACGGGCGCATCGACGGCGACCTGGTGCGGCCGACAGCCGACGCGGTGGCTGCCCGGATGACCAGTCTGGAGGCCGAGTGATGATGCTCGACGTCGCGTTGCGCACCGTGCGCACCAGATGGGTCAGCTTCGCCGGCGCCTTCGTGGCGCTGGCCCTGGGCGTCGGCGTGATCACGTCGATCGGGCTGGTGATGGCCGCCGCGAGCGCGGCGTCCGACGGGCTCGGTGTGCAGCGGTTTGCCACTGCCCCGGCGGTAGTGCAGTCGCCGAGCAGCGTGCCCGTGCACACCGTCAAGGGCGTGAGCCGTCAGTTCGCCGCCCGCCCGCCCGCCCTGGACGCGGAGCTGATCTCGCGGGTGGCTGCGACGGGCGCCGTGGTCGCGGACCGCACGTTCCCGGCGCAACTGGCCGGTGCCGCCTCAGGACAGGTGGGGCACCCGTGGTCGGTGGCGCAGTTCGCGCCTTACCGCTTGGCCGCGGGCCGTGCGCCGGCCGGTCCGGCGGACGTCGTAGTCCCTGCGGGCAGCGGTGCCCTCGGCAATCGTGTCAGCGTGCTCACCAGGCAGGGGCGCGCCGACTACACGGTGGTCGGCCTCGCCGAGCCGGCGGGGTTCGAGTCGGCGCTGTTCTTCAGCGACGACCAGGCAGCGACCTTGTCGCCCAAGGTGGACGCGCTGGTGGCGCTCGGTCCGGTAGACGCAGTGCGGCAGGCCGTCGCCGGCGACGCGGACGTGCTGACCGGGCCGGACCGCCAACGCGCCGACCCGGCCACCGTTGCGAACGGGTTCCGCAGCGTTCTCACCCTGCTCGGCGTGACCGGCGGCATCGCCGCGTTCGTCTCGATTTTCGTGGTTTCCTCCACATTCGCTTTCGTGGTGGCGCAGCTGCGCCGGGAGACCGCGTTGCTGCGACTGCTCGGTGCGACCCCGGCACAGGTGCAGCGCACGGTGCTCGCGGAGGCCGGCATCGTCGGCGCGGTTTCGGGCGCGGTCGGCTGCGTGCTGGGCGTCGTCGGAGCGCCGCTGCTGACGTGGTGGCTGCGGGACCAACAACTCGTGCCTTCGTCGTTCAGCGCGGGACCGTCGGTGCTGCCGCTGGTGCTCGCGCCAGCAGCCGGACTGGCCGTGGCGCTCGTCGGAGTAGCGGCAGCTTCATGGCGAGCGGGCCGCCTGCGCCCGGTGGAGGCGCTGCGCGAAGCTGACGTCGAGGCCACGCCGATGACAAGGGGACGGTGGGTATCGGGGTTGTTCCTCGTCGTCACGGCCGTCGCCGTGCTCGGCTGGGTCGCCGTCGTCCAGCCCAAGATCGCCACGATCCCGTTGCTGTACCTGGGAGTGCTGCTGCTGCCGGTCGCCGCGTTCGCGCTGTTGTCGCCGGTGCTGACACCGCCGCTGGTCCGTCTGGTGATGCTGCCGATGCGGTGGTCGAGCGGCGCGGGTCCGACGCTGGTTCGTGCCAACGCTGTGGCCGCCGTCAGGCGCACCGCCGCGACCGCCGCGCCGGTGCTGCTCACCGTCGGCCTCGCGACGGCGATGCTGGGCGCGGTGTCGACGATCGATGCCGCCGCCATGTGCGAAGCCCGGCAGCGGGTGCTTGCCGAACAGATAGTGGTGCCAGCCAACACCACGCAGCTCAATCAGGAGGTGCTCGCCAGGGTGCGGGCGACCGGCGCGGTGGTGGTCGCGCCCGCCGCGATGTCCGGTTACACGGCGAACGCTCGCGGCGACATCCACCACTTCCATCTGGCGGCTGTCGACCCGATAGCCTTGGCCCGCGCCGAATCCGTGCCGGTCACCGCGGGCTCACTGTCCGCATTGGACGACGGAGGCATAGTCGTCAGCACCGACTGGAATCTCACGGTCGGCGCGCACGCCACGGTGGAGCTCGACACCGGTGACACATTGTCGCTACGGGTTGTCGGCGTGATGCAGGCCGGCATCCGCGGCCCCGATGCCTACCTGAGCGCCGCGCACGCGGCGGACTTCCCGATCGCCGCCGCGTACATCGCACCGGGGACCGCCGACACGGCGGCGTTGAACCAGGCGGTCGCCGGGCTCGGCGCGCGTGTCGAGTCGCGAGCGGTCTGGATCGAGGGCACCGCGTCCACCGCGTTCCGGGCGAGCTGGCTGGGATTGCTGGCGGCGCTGGGCATTTCGCTGGTGTACAGCCTGATCGCCATAGCGAACACGATGGTGATGGCGGCAGCCGGCCGGTACCGCGAGCTGGCGGTGCTGCGATTGACAGGCGCGACGGCGAGGCAGGCATTGGCCGCCGTGGCCGGCGAGACCGCGCTCGTCGTCGTGGTGGGAGTGGTGCTGGCCGCGCTGGCGACGGTGGTAGACCTGGCCGGACTGTCGGTCGCACTGTCCAGACTGACGACCGATGTCGTGATCACGGTGCCGTGGCCTACGGTCGCGACGGTCGCGGGCGTCAGCTTCGCGGTGGCGATGGCCGCCGCGGTGCTGACCGCGGCCGCGGGCGCGCGATCTCGGGCAGCGATGCCGGAGTGACCGGATATTCCGCGATATAGTCGCGATATAGCCGTCTGCCGGATAGTTCGACCCGCAGACGCCACGCCTTTCCCGGGTGATGTGCCGCTGTGCTCGACCGCATGTCACCTCTGGGGGAGGAAACGTAGGCGGTGTCGGAACTACAAGGGATTCTGTCCACGATCGGCAATACGCCGCTGGTCCGGTTGCGGCGGCTGCTGCCCGGCCTGGACGCGGAAGTCCTGGCGAAACTCGAGTTCTTCAATCCCGGCGGCAGCATCAAGGACCGCTCGGCGCTGTCCATGCTGGCGGACAAGATCCACGCCGGCGAGCTGGTACCCGGTCGGTCCACAGTGGTCGAGTCCAGTTCGGGAAACCTCGCGCTGGGCATCGCCCAGGTGTGCGGCTACTTCCGGCTGCGCTTCGTCTGCGTGGTGGACGCGCGGACCACCGAGCAGAACCGGGCGTTGCTGCGCGCGCACAACGTCGAGGTCGAGGTGATCGACCGGCCGGACCCGACGACCGGGGAGTACCTGCCCCAGCGTATTCGCCGGGTGCGCGAGCTGGTCGAGTCCATTCCCGGCGCGTACTGGCCCAACCAGTACGCGAACCCGCTCAACAGCAGGGCCCACGAGCGCACCATGGGCGAGATCGTGCGCGCGCTCGCCGGCCGGGTCGACTACCTGTTCTGCGCGGTCAGCTCGTGCGGCACACTGCGCGGCTGCGCCGATTACGTGCGCCGGCACGGGCTGCGCACCCGGATCATCGCGGTGGACGCGGCAGGAAGCCAGATCTTCGACGGGCAGCAGCCGCGGCCCCGGCTGCTGCCCGGGCACGGCGCGTCGGTGCGCCCGGCGCTGTTCGATCCGACAGCCGCCCACGACGTGGTGCACGTGACAGACCTGGACTGCGTGCTCGCCTGTCACCGGCTGGTGGCCCGCGAGGCGGTGCTGGCCGGCGGTTCCTCCGGCGCGACCGTGGCGGCGCTGAGCGCGTACGCCGACCGCATCCCGGCCGGCTCCTCCTGCGTGCTCGTCTTTCCCGACGGAGGCGACCGCTACCTGGACACCATCTACTCCGACTCCTGGACCCGCCGGCACCTCGGCGTCACGCGGGATGCCGCCCGGCCGCTCGACACGACGGGAGCAAAACTGTGATCATCCTGCGCCACCACGAGGTGCTCGATCTGCTGGCCGACCGAGAGGCCGAGCTGATCGACGTCGTCGCGGACACCTACCGGCGCCACGACGAGGGCGCTTCCTCGGTTCCGCTGTCGACCTTCCTGCGCTTTCCCGGCGACGACCGCGACCGCATCATCGGACTGCCGGCGTTCGTCGGCGGCCCGGCGCCCGCGGCCGGAATGAAGTGGATCTCTTCGTTCCCGGCCAACATCGAGTCCGGGCTGCCCCGGGCCAACGCGGCCATCGTGCTGAACTCCCTGCGCGACGGCCGGCCCACCGCGTTCATCGAGGGCTCGGTGATCTCGGCCAAGCGCACCGCGGCCAGTGCCGCGCTGGCCGCCCGCACGCTCAGCGGCGGCACGCGGCCCGATGGCGTGGCGATGATCGGCTGTGGCGTCGTCAACTTCGAGGTGCTGCGCTTCCTCGTGGCGGTGTGGCGCGACCTGCGGGCCGTCACCGTTTACGACCGCGACCGGGCCCGCGCCGAGAAGTTTGCCATGCAAGCCAAGGAATTCGCCGGCCACGCGGACATCGCGGTCGCCGTCGACACGGATCAGGCGCTCGGCGCGCACGAGCTGATCTCCATCGCGACCACGGCGTCCGAGCCGCATCTCGGGCTGCGCGCGACCCGGCCGGGAAGCCTGGTGCTGCATGTGTCGCTGCGCGACATCTACCCCGACTCGATCCTGGCCAACCAGAACGTCGTCGACGACGCCGAGCACGTCTGCCGCGAACGCACCTCGCTCGACCTCGCGCAACGGCTCACCTACCGCCGAGACTTCATCGACGCCTCCATCGGCCAGCTGCTGCGCGGCATCGCCGCGGTCGACCGCGACCCGAACCGCCGCCTGGTGTTCTCGCCGTTCGGCCTGGGCGCGTTGGACATCGCCGTCGCCGAGCACGTGCGCGAGCTCGCCACGCAGGCCGGCGCCGGCCTGCGGATGGACGACTTCCTGCCCAAACCCGCCTGAATCCCTGGGAGAAAACATGAGCGACGACAACGACGACCGCACCTACCTCGTGGTTCTCAACGACGAGGAGCAGTACTCGATCTGGTGGGCCGACCGCCCGCTTCCGGCCGGCTGGCGAGCCGAGGGCACCAGCGGCCCCAAGAGCGACTGCCTCGCGCACATCGCCGAGGTCTGGACCGACATGCGGCCGGCGAGCCTGCGCCGGCGCATGGACACCGCCGCACGCTGACCGGGGGAGCCATGACCACTGGGGCCGCATCCACGTTGGCCAAGCTCGTGGCGGCACGCGCGGCGACCGTGCCGCGAGCTGCAGCCGTGCTCGAAGGAGACGAAACGACCAGCTACGCGGCCTTGGCGGAGGCCGCCGAGCGGGTGGCGGCGAGGCTGCACGCGCGCGGGCTCGGACCGGAGAGCCGGGTCGGCGTGTGCCTGCCGCGATCGGCCCTGACGGCGGCCGCGTTGCTGGCGGTGTGGCGGGCCGGCGGAGCCTTCGTGCCGCTGGACGCCGACCACCCGGCCGACCGGCTCGCCTGGACCGTGCGGGACGCTGACATCCGGGTCGTGCTCACGGTCCGCGAGCTGGCACCCGTCATCGCCGCGACCGGCGCGGAGCCGCTGTGTGTCGACGAGGACGAGACCGGCGTCGCCGAGTGCCCTGCCGTCGACGTGCATCCCCACACGGCGGCGTACGTCATTTACACGTCGGGCTCGACCGGCCGTCCCAAGGGCGTTGTCGTGCCGCATCAGGGCATCGCCAACCGCGTCATGTGGGCCGTGCATCGGCACAGCCTCGCACCCGGCGACCGTGTGCTGCACAAAACGGCGCTGACCTTCGACGCGTCCGTGTGGGAGGTCTTCGCGCCGCTGATCTGCGGCGCGACCGTGGTGATGGCGCCGCCCGGCGCGGAGCGCGACCCGGCAACGCTGGTGGATCAGCTTGTGCGGCAGCGCATCACGGTGTTGCAGACCGTGCCGTCCGTGCTGCGTCTGCTCGTCCGCGAGCCGGCATGGTCGCGGGCGAAGTCGTTGCGGCTCCTGTTCTGCGCGGGCGAGCCGCTGCACGCGCAGGTGTGCCGGCAAGTCTTCGCGGGCGTGCGACCGGTGTTCTGGAACACCTACGGTCCGACGGAGTGCTCCGTCGACGTCACCGCGGCCGAGGTGGAACCCGCACAGGAAACGGGGCCGATCCCCATCGGGCGGCCGCTGCCGAACGTCCGGGTGCAGGTGCTCGCGCCCGACGGCCAGCTGGCGCCCGTCGGTTCGCCCGGCGAGCTGCACGTGGCGGGCATCGCGCTGGCCCGCGGCTATCTCGGCCGTCCCGATCTGACTGCGGAGCGCTTTCTGCCCGATCCCTACGGACCGCCTGGGTCGCGCCGCTACCGCACCGGAGACCAGGTTCGGTGGCGGCCGAACGGCGAGCTGGAGTACCTGGGGCGTCTGGATCACCAGCTCAAGGTGAACGGCGTCCGCGTGGAGGCGGGCGAGGTCGAGGCGGCGCTGACCGCCCACCCCGGCATCGCCGATGCCGCCGTAGCCGTACGCGACGGCCGGCTGGTCGGCTACTACGTGTCCGAGCGGGACGTCGACCCGGCATCGGTGCGTGCGTGTGCCGCCGCGCGACTGCCGTCGGCCATGGTCCCGGCTGCATACCTGCGACTGACAGCGTTGCCGCTCACCACATCCGGCAAGATCGACCGTGCCGCACTGCCGGAACCGGCGCGTCGAACCGGCGGCGCACCACTGTGCTCCGAGCTTGAACACACCGTCGCCGTGGTCTGGACGCGACTGCTCGAGCGTGCCGATGTCGCCGCGGACGACGACTTCTTCGCGCTCGGCGGCTCCTCGTTGGAGCTGACCCGGTTGGCGAGCGAGCTGCGCGCCGAAACCGGCGTGGACATCCCGATCGGCGAGCTGTTCGCAGCCACCACCGTGAGCGCGCAGGCAGAGTTGCTGGCACGGTTGGACGGCGTCGTGGAGCCGATTCCGACCGGTCCGCGGGGGGTGCCGCGTCCCCTGTCCTCGGGCCAGCGCCGCCTGTGGTTCCTGGACCGGATGCGTCCCGGTGATCCGGAGTGGACGGTCCCGCTCTTCATCCGGCTGCCGGCCACGGTCGGCGAATCGACCGCGCGTCGCGCTTTGGCCGCACTCGTCGCCCGGCATGAGGTGCTGCGCACCCGGTACCTCACGGTGGCCGGCGAACCGATGCAGATGGTCGAGGACGACGCCGAGATCGAACTGCGCGTCGCTGGATACTCCGCCGCCGTGGCCGAGGAGCTGAAGCGGCCGTTCGATCTGTCCGCCGGCCGCGTGATGCGCGGCCTGCTCACCCCGGCCGGTGACGAAACGCTGCTGTTGCTGACGTTTCACCACATCTCCTGTGATGGCGCGTCCACTGTGGTCATCGAACGCGAGCTGCGACGGCTTTGCGCGCACGCGGCGGCTGAGCTGGGCGATCCCGGCGTCCGCTACGCCGACTACGCGACGTGGCAGCAGAATCGCCTCACCGACGAGACGCGCAAGCGCGAACTCGGCTACTGGCGTTCCGCCTTGGACGGGGTGGAGCCGCTCGACCTGCCCACGGATCGCCCGCGTCCGGCCGAACGCGACTCGGAGGGCGGCCTGGTCTCCTTCACGCTGCCGCCGCGCCTGGTGGACGAGGCGATCACGCTGGGCCGCGGCCACGGCGCGACGCCGTTCACCACGCTGCTCACCGTGTTCGCCATGCTGCTGGCGAAGTACACGGGCCAGCGCGACATCCCCATCGGGACGCCCGTCGGCGGCCGCCACCACCCGGACCTGGCCGATGTGGTCGGTTTCTTCCTCAACATGCTGGTGCTGCGCTGCGACCTCGCCGCCGACCCGACCTTCCGCGAGGCGCTGGCCCGCACACGTGCCACCGCCGTAGCGGCCCTCGGCGCGCAGACCGTTCCGTTCGAGGAGGTCGTGGAGGCGATCGCGCCCGAGCGCGACCTGTCCCGCACCCCGCTTTACCAGGTCAGCTTCGACCTGCATGAGCAGGGCCGCTCTGGCACCGCGGTCGCCGCGGACGACTTAGCCGCCTTCGCCGGGGCGTGGCGCATCGCCAAGACCGACCTCACGCTCATCGTGCAGCGCCGCGAAGACGGGGGGATGGACGGTGTGCTGGAGTACGCGACCGCGCTGTTCGACCGCGACACGGCGGAGCGCATGGTCGCTCGCTTCCAGCGGCTCGTCGAGGCGGCGGTCGCCCAGCCGGACGCCCCGATGTCCGCGCTGTCGCTGCTCGACGACCGCGAGCGGGCCGAGCTGACCGGTCCGCCGCCGCTCGGGCGGCCGGTGGCCGACTGCCTGCACGAGGTGTTCGAGCAGCAGGTGCGGCGCCGCCCCGACGCCGGGGCTTTGAGCGTCAACGGACGGAGGCTGACGTACCGCGAGCTGAACGAGCGGGCGAACCGGCTGGCCCATCACCTGCTCGCACACGGCATCGGACCCGGCTGCCTCGTCGCGGTGCACCTGGAGCGGGGCCCCGACTTGGTGCCCGCGCTGCTGGGCGTGCTCAAGGCGGGGGCCGGTTATCTGCCGGTGGATCCGGCGCAGCCGACCGAGCGGGTGCGGCACATCCTCGCCGACGCCGAGGCCGCGGCGCTCATCGCGGACGAGCCCACCGAGCTGTTCGCCGGCCCCGTGATCGTGCCGGCACGAGACGCGGAGGCGCTGGCCGCGCGGCCGGACCACGACCCCGAGCCGGCCGCGGAACCGGGCGACATCGCGTACGTCGTCTATACCTCGGGCTCGAGCGGGCGTCCGAAGGGAGTCGGCATCACGCATGCCCAGGTGGCCCGGCTGTTCGACAGCACGGACGCCGACTTCGAGTTCAGGGACGACGACGTGTGGACGATGTTCCACTCCTACGCCTTCGACTTCTCGGTGTGGGAGCTGTGGGGCGCGTTGCTCCACGGTGGCAGGGTCGTCGTGGTTCCGCAGATGGTCACCCGGTCGCCGGCCGAATTCCTCGACCTGCTGGTGGACGAGGGCGTCACGATGCTGAGCCAGACGCCGTCGGCGTTCAGCGGCCTGGTGGCGCTGGCCGGGGACGACCGGATCGATCGGCTGGCGTTGCGGGCGGTCGTGTTCGGCGGCGAGAAGCTGGAGGTCGCGGACCTGCTGCCGTGGGTGCGGCGCGTCGGCTTGCACCGCCCGCGGCTGGTGAACATGTACGGCATCACGGAAACCACGGTGCACGCCACCTGCCGGGTGATCGGTGCGGCCGACCTGGACCGCCCCGCCGCCAGCCCGATCGGCGTGCCGCTGGCCGACCTGTGGATCCGGCTGCTCGACCGGGACGGCCGCCTGGTGCCGTCCGGGGTGACGGGGGAGATCCACGTCGGCGGGCCCGGGGTGGCGGCCGGCTACCTCGGCCGGCGAGAGCTGACCGCGCAACGCTTCGTGCCCGACCCGTACGGGCCGCCGGGCGCGCGGCTGTACCGCAGCGGCGACCTGGCCCGTCGCCGGCCCGACGGGGACCTGGAGTTCCGGGGTCGAGCCGACGACCAGGTGAAGATCCGGGGCTTCCGCATCGAGCCAGGGGAGATCGCCGCGGTGCTCGCCGAGCACCGGGACGTGCGGGACGCGGTCGTGCTGCCGTACGAGCCGGCGCCGGGGGACCGGAGGCTGGCCGCGTACGTGGTGCCGGCGGCGTCCGAAGCGGACGTCGGCGAGCTGGCGGCGCATTGTCGTCGACGGCTGCCGCACTACATGGTGCCGGCGGCATTCCTGTCGCTGGCCCGGATCCCGATGACGGGCAACGGCAAGGTGGACCGCGCCGCGCTGCCGTCGCCGACCGCCGCAGCGGCCGCCTGGGCCGGGCACACGCCGCCGAGCACGCCGACCCAGCACGTGGTCGCCGCCATCTGGACCGAGCTGTTCGGCGTCGAGCGGATCGGCGTCGACGACAGTTTCTTCGCATTGGGCGGGCATTCCCTGCTGGCGCTGCGGTTGGTCGCGCGTCTCGGGGAGGAGTTCGACGTGGACATCCCGGTGCGCACGGTGTTCGAGCACCCGACGGTGGCGCAAGTCGCCGAGACCGTGGAGACCGAGGTGCGAGCGCAGATCGACGCACTGACCGACGCCCAGGTTCGGGCGATGAAGGAGAGCAGAGCGTGAGCACGGGGGAGACAGAGCTGCCCGACGACGTGGCCGGGGACCGGGAGGCGCTGCTGCGCGCCAGGCTCGCGGGAGGCGGCCGGCACCGTGCCGGTATCGCGCCCGCCGACCGCACGGCGCCGCTGCCGTTGTCGTACGGGCAGCAGCAGATGTGGTTCCTGAACCGGCTGGATCCCGGCAGCCCGGAGTACCTGGTGCCGGTGGCGCTGCGCATTTCCGGGGCGCTCGACGCGGCCGCGCTGGAGCGGGCCTGGCAGCAGGTCCTCGCCCGGCACGAGATCCTGCGCACCCGCTACGAACTGGTCGGCGGAGAGCCCGCGCAGGTGGTCGACGAACCGGGATGGTTCGCGCTGCCCGCGGTGGACGTGGCGGAGGAGGACGTCGCCGCCCAGGTGGCCGAGGCCGCGACCGCGGGCTTCGACCTGGCCGCCGAGTGGCCGGTCCGGGCGACGCTGCTGCGGCTGTCCGATGTGGACCACGTTCTCGTGCTGGTGCTGCACCACATCGCCTGTGACGCTTGGTCTTTCGGCATTCTCGCGGCGGACCTCGCCGAGTTCTACCGGGGCGGAACGGTCGACGCGCTGCCGATCCAGTTCGCCGACTACGCGGCGTGGGAGCGGACCACCCAGGACGGCGAGCACCGTCGGCACCTCGCGCACTGGAGGGCTGAACTGGCCGGCCTGCTGCCTGTGGAGCTGGTGACGGATCGGCCCAGACCGGCCAGCCGGGACTGGCGGGGCCGGGTGCACCGGTTCGCCTTCCCCGCCGGACTGGCCGACCGGGTGCAGCGGGTGGCGGCCGACCGCGGCGTCACTGTGTACACCGTGCTGCTCGCCGCTTGGCAGGCACTGCTGGCCCGCCATACGGGCCAGACCGACATCCCGGTCGGCACGATGGTGTCCGGCCGGGATCGCCCGGAGCTGCGCTCATTGATCGGCTACGGCGTGAACACGTTGGTGATCCGTTCGCGCTGGACCGGCGACCCGACGTTCGACGACCTGCTCGGCGTTGTGCGCGACACCGTGCTGACCGCGTTCGACCACCAGGGTGTGCCGTTCGCCCGGCTCGTCGACGAGTTGCAGCCGCAGCGCGACACCGCACGCACGCCGTTGTTCCAGATCGCCTTCACGCTTCAGGAGGCGCGCGAGCAGGCGTGGCGGCTGCCCGGGCTGGACGTGCTCCCGGTGGACGCGGAGTCGACTGTGTCGCGTTTCGACGTCACGCTGGTTGTCGACCAGTCGGCGGACGGTTCGCTCCGCGGCGAACTCGAGTATGCGACGGCGTTGTTCGACACCGCGACCATGGAGCGTATGGGCGACCATTACCTGCGGTTGCTCGACCAGGTGGCGGCGGACCCGACGACCCGGCTCAGCTCCGTGTCCGTCCTCGGCGCGGACGAGCTTGCCGTGGTGCTGGGGCAGCCCACGGTCGACGTGCCGGTGACCGAGCCCGTCCATGAGGCTTTCGAGCGGCAGGCCGCCGCTGCACCGGACGCCATCGCAGTCACGTGCGACGGCCGGCACCTGACGTACCGAGAGCTCAATGCCAAGGCCAACCGCATCGCACACCGCCTGATCAACCTCGGCGCCCGGCCCGAAGCGCTGGTCGGCGTGTGCCTGCCGCGCGGCCTGGACCTCGTGCCGACACTGCTGGGCGTACTCAAGTCGGGCGCTGCCTACCTGCCGCTTGATCCCGCCCAACCGGCCGACCGGCTGGCCTACATGCTTTCCGACGCGAAGGTGACCACCGTGGTCACCGACACCGGGCAGCTGCCCACCGTGACTCGCGTGCACGACGGCGATGTGGTCGTCGTCGACGAGCTCGACGAGCGGCGCGAGGACAACCCGGCGGTGGCGGTCGATCCGGACAACCTGATCTACGTCATCTACACCTCCGGCTCCACCGGCCGCCCCAAGGGCGTCGCCCTGAGCCACCGCAACGTGCTGCGGCTGCTGCTGGCGGCGCGGCCGCACTACCGGTTCACCGCCGAGGACGTATGGCCGCTGTTCCACTCGTACGCCTTCGACGTATCCGTGTGGGAGCTCTGGGGCAGCCTCCTGTACGGCGGGCGCCTGGTGGTGGTGCCGCAGGCGGTCACTCGGTCCCCGGACGACCTCCTCGACCTGCTCGTCGCCGAGCGGGTGACCGTCCTGAACCAGACCCCGTCCGCGTTCCGCGGTCTGGTCGCGTTGGCCGGCGCCGGCGACCCCCGGATCGACCGGCTCGCACTGCGGGCGATCGTGTTCGCGGGCGAGAAGCTGGAGATCGGCGAGCTGACGCCGTGGCTGGACCGGGTCGGCCCGGATGGCCCGGCCCTGGTGAACATGTACGGCATCACCGAGATCACCGTGCACGCCACCTACCACGAAGTGGCCGGCGAGGATCTCCGTCCCGGTGCCGGCAATCCGATCGGGCTGCCGCTGTGCGATCTCAGCATCCGGCTGCTCGACGCGGACGGCGTCGTCGCGCCGGTGGGCTGCGTCGGCGAGATCTGGGTAGGCGGCCCCGGTGTCGCGCGTGGCTATCTCAACCGGCCGGAGCTGACCGCGCAACGCTTCGTTCCCGACCCGTACGGTCCGCCTGGCGCCCGCGCGTACCGCAGCGGCGACCTGGCTCGGCGCCTGCCGGACGGGCGGCTGGAATTTCTCGGCCGCGCCGACCACCAGGTGAAGATCCGCGGCTACCGGGTCGAGCTCGGCGAGATCGAGTCGGTGCTGTCCGACCACCCGGCTGTCCGGGACGCCGTGGTCGTGCTGCGCGAGGACGCGCCGGGGGACCAGCGTCTCGTCGGCTACCTGGTGCCCGAACCAGGCGTCGCTCCGCCCGCGCCCGCCGAGCTGGTCGCGTCGCTTTCCCGGGATCTGCCGGAGTATATGGTGCCGGCCGCGTTCCTTGTGCTGGACCGGATCCCATTGACCGCCAACGGGAAGCTCGACCGGGCCGCGCTGCCGGCGCCCGGCCGCGACGCCCTCGGCGTGACCGCCGGCATGGTGCGGCCGCGCACCGACGACGAGCGCCGCGTCGCCGCGGTGTGGCAGGAGGTGCTCGGCGTCGAGCAGGTCGGCGTGCACGACAACTTCTTCGAGCTGGGCGGGCATTCCATCCGTGCCGTCGCGGTGGTGGGCGCGCTGCGCGAGGCAGGCTTCGACGTGACCGTGCGGGATGTCTTCGAGCATCGCAGCATCGCCGAGCTGGCGGCGGCCGCGGCGACTCGGTCCGGTCCCGCTGCCGAGACCAGCGTCGCACCGTGGCAGCTGATCGGCCCCGCCGACCGCGCGAAGGTGCCGGACGGCGTGACGGATGCCTACCCGCTGTCGCAGGTGCAGGCCGGCATGGTCGCCGAGATGCTGGCGGACGGCGGCCGCCGCAACTACCACAACGCCACGTCGTTCCACGTGCGCGACGAGGAGCCGTTCCAGGCCGAGGCATTCGGCGCGGCGGTCGCCGCCGTGGTGGCGCGGCACGAGGTGCTGCGCACCTCCATCGACCTCGACACGTATTCGACGCCGATGCAGTTGGTGCACGCCACGGCAGAGATGCCGGTGACGGTGCACGACCTGAGCGCGCTCGACGTACAAGCGGTCACCGAGGAATTGCGGGCGTACGGCGCGGCCCAGCGGCGGCTGCTGTTCGACCTGACCCGGCCGGGGCTGCTGCGTCTGGCCGTGCACACGACGGCCGACGGCACGTGGTGGCTGTCCATCACCGAGTGCCACGCCATCATCGAGGGGTGGAGCCATCACAGCCTGCTGATGGAGGTCCTGGACCGCTACCGCTGCCTGCGTGACGGCGTCGAGCACCGGCCCGATCCGCTGCCCGCCCTGCGCTACGCCGACTTCATCGCGGCCGAGCTGCGCGCGTTGGATTCGGCGGACGACCGCAAGTACTGGGACGGCATCGTACGCGACTACCCGACGATGGCGCTGCCCCACGGTTGGGGCGCAGACGACGAGACCGCGCCGCCGGTGCATCGCCTCGCCGTCCCGTTCGGCGACGTCGAGGACGAACTGGCCGCGTTGGCACGGTCGGTCGGCGTGCCGTTGAAGAGCGTGCTGCTCACCGCGCACCTGAAGGTGCTGAGCCTGCTCGACGGCGAGCGCGAGCGGTTCCACACCGGTCTGGTGCTGCACGGCCGGCCCGAGGTCGCCGGCGCGGACCGGGTGTACGGCATGTTCCTGAACACGCTGCCGATCGCGTTCGACGGCGCCGCCGGCACCTGGGCCGACCTGGTCGCCTCGGTATTCGCCCGGGAGACGGAGATGTGGCAGCACCGGCATTTCCCGATGCCGGCGATCCAGCGCGCGGCGGGCGGCCGGCGGCTGATCGAGAGCATGTTCCTCTACCTGGACTTCGACCAGGTGGACATGGACCTGGTCGACTACCTGGCCAGCATCGACGACAGCCCGACCGAGTTCGCGCTCGGCGTCTCCGTCCGGCTCGGCCACGTCGGCCTCGCGGTGGACACCAGGGTGATCAGCCCGGCGAACGCGGAGCGGCTGGCGTCGCTGTATCGGTCGGTGCTGGTGGCGATGGCGGCCGGCCGCCACGGCGACGCGTCGGCGGGGCTGTTGCCGGACGGCGACCGGCCGCTGCTGGAGACATGGCGGGACACGGCGACGCCGGAACGCGAGCCGGGACTGGTGCATGACCTGGTCGAGCGCATGGCCAGGGCCGCACCCGACGCGGTGGCAGTGATCGCCGGGGACTCCCTGCTGACCTACCGCGAGCTGGACGAGAGCGCCAACCGGCTGGCACACCGGCTGATCGCGGCCGGCGTCGCGCCCGGCGACCTGGTGGGCGTCTGCCTGCGCCGCGGGGCTGAGCTGGTGCCGACGCTGCTCGCGGTGTTCAAGGCCGGCGCCGCCTACCTGCCGATCGACCCCGACTACCCACGGCCGCGCCTGGAGTACATGGTCGAGGACAGCGGCGCCGCCGTCGCTGTCGGCCAGGACGGCCTGCTGGACTGGTGCGCCGGGCGCGTCGCCGTGGTGGACGTCGACGACGACCTGAACGCATACCCGGCGACAGCCCCGGCCGTGGAACTGACCCGAGCGGCGCTCGCGTACGTCGTCTACACGTCCGGGTCGACCGGCTGGCCCAAGGGCGTCCAGGTCACGCATCGGTCCGTGGTCAACTTGCTCGACTCCTTCGGCAGCGACCTCGACGCCGGCGACAACATGCGCTGGCTGGCGTTGACCTCGCTGTCGTTCGACATCTCCGTGCTGGAGCTGTTCCTGCCGCTCGCCGTGGGCGGGACAGTCGTGCTCGCCCCCAAGGCGACCGCGGCCGACGGTGAGGCGCTGGTGGCGCTCGCCGACGAGCACGGCGTGACCCACGTACAGGCCACGCCCTCGGGCTGGCAGGTGCTGCTGCGTTCCGGCTACGACCGGCCGGGGACAGTCGCGCTGTGCGGCGGTGAGGCGCTGCCGCCGGAGCTGGCGGACGACCTCGTCGCGGCGTCCTCGCGGGTGCTCAACGTCTACGGCCCCACCGAGACGACAGTGTGGTCCACGACCTGGGAGGTGCCGCGGTCGCGGCGCGCGGTGTCCATCGGCCGCCCGCTGGCCAACACCGCGTGCCATGTGCTCGATCGCGACGGCGGCCAGGTGCCAGTCGGAGTCGTCGGCGAGCTGTACATCGGCGGTTCCGGCCTCGCGCGCGGCTACCTGGGCAGGCCGGAGCTGACCGCCGAGCGCTTCGTTCCCGATCCGTTCGGGGGCGCCGGCGCGCGCATGTACCGCACCGGCGACCTGGCGCGGTGGCGCGGGAACGGCACGCTCGACTTCCTCGGCCGCGCTGACGCCCAGGTCAAGATCCACGGTCACCGCATCGAACCCGGCGAGATCGAGCAGGCGGTGCTGGCCCATCCGGACGTCGTCGAGGCAGTGGTGCTCGCGCTGCCCGGCACCGACGGCGAGGATCAGCTGATCGGGTATGTCGTGCCCGCCGCGCAGCCGAGCGAACCCGGCGCGGCGCGCCCGTGGGTGGACGACTGGGGCTCCGTCTACGACTCGCAATACGCGGCGATGACGGGGGATTCGGGCTTCACCTCTGACTTCTCGATCTGGGCCAGCGGTGTCGACCGCACGCCGATTCCGTTGGAACAGCTGGAGGAATGGCGTGCCGCGGCGGTGGCCGTGGTGCTGGCGCGGCGTCCGCGTCGCGTGCTGGAGATCGGCGTCGGCAACGGCCTGGTCCTGGCCGGCATCGCGCCGCACGTGGAGCGGTTCGTCGGACTCGACGTCTCCGCCGTGGCCATCGAACGGCTGCGCTCGTTCGTCGCCCGGGATCCGGTGCTGGCGCCACGGGTCGAGCTGCGCGCCCAGCCGGCGCACGTGTTCGACGGGCTGCCCGAGGGCGGCTTCGACGCCGTGGTGCTCAACTCCGTCGTGCAGTACTTCCCGAGCGCCGCCTACCTCGACGACGTCGTGCGCGGGGCGTTACGCCTGCTGGCCGACGGCGGCACGGTGTACCTCGGCGACATTCGCAACCACCGGCTCGCCGACCTTCAGGCGACGTCGGAGGTGCTGGCGCACGCCACGCCGAACGCCTCCGCGTCCGCGCTGCGCGCCGCGGCCGACCTCCGCGCGTTCGAGGAGAAGGAACTGTTGGTGGATCCCGACTTCTTCGCGTCGTTCGCGGACGTCGCCGAGGTCGATGTGCGGCTCAAACGGGGGCACAGCCACAACGAACTGACGCGCTACCGCTATGAGGTCACGCTGCGCAAGCGCGCCGCGGTGAACGGCGAGGTGGCCGGGACTCCGGAGCTCCGATGGGGCCGCGACCTGTCGAGCCTCGCCGAGGTGGCGGCGCGGCTGGCATCCCAGCCGCGGCGCCTGCGGGTCGGTGCCGTGCCCAACGCCCGGCTGGACAGCCACGTCCGCGCTGCCGCCGCGTTGCGCGACGGCGTCGCCGCCGAGGCGGCGCTCCGCATGTTCGGCGAGGGCGGCGGCGTGGAGCCGGAGGCCCTGTACGAACTGGGTGAACAGTTCGGCTACCACGTGGCCGTCACCTGGAACGGGGCGGCTGACGACGGCAGCTTGGACGCGGTGTTCAGCACCGGGCCTGTCGCCTCGGCGTACCAGCCGTCATCGCGGCGGCGTACCAGCGACCCGATGCGGGCGCAGCGCGCCGGCCTGCTGTCGGCCGCGGTCCGCACGCACGTGCGCCAGTGGCTGCCGGAGTACATGGTGCCGTCGGCCTTCGTCGTGTTGGCGAGGCTGCCGCTCACCGCGAACGGAAAGATCGACCGGTCGGCGTTGCCACGTCCGAACACTGTGACCGCCGCCGACCGGGTGGCGCCGCGCACCGACCTGGAGCGCCGGGTGGCCGACATCTGGGCCCAGGTGCTCGGTGTCGACCAGGTCGGTGTGCACGACGGCTTCTTCGACCTGGGCGGCCACTCCATTCGTGCCATCACGCTGGCCGGGGCGCTCCGCGACGCCGGTTTGGACGTCGGTGTCGGGGACATCTTCCGGTTGCGTACGGTGGCGGGCCTGTGCGAGGTCCTCGCCGAGCGCGGCGACGTCCTGCCCGAGCGTTCGTTGGCCGAGCGGTTTTCGATGGTCTCGGCGACCGATCGTGAGCGGCTGCCCGCGGACGCCGTGGACGCGTACCCCCTGTCACAGGTGCAGTTGGGCATGCTCGCCGAGATGTTCGGCGACACCGAGCTGATGGCCTATCACAACGTGGTGTCGTTCCTGGTCCGCGACGACCGGCCGCTGTCGGTGCCCGCGCTGCGCCGGGCCGCGCGGGTCGTCGTCGAGCGGCACGAGATGTTGCGTACCTCGTTCGACCTCAACGGTTTCAGCACGCCGACGCAGATCGTGCACGAGACGGCGGAACCGTCGATCGAGGTCGTCGACATCCGCGAGGGGCCGGCCGAGACCCGGGAGCGGACTGTCCGTGAGTACGCCGCGCGGCAGCGCACCACCGGATTCGACCTGGCCACGCCGCCGCTGCTGCGGTTCGGCGTGCACGTTGACGGCGAGCGGTCGTGGTGGATGACGGTCACCGTGTCGCACCCGATCAGCGAGGGGTGGAGCCAGCGGCTCATGTTGTTGGAACTGCTGGAGTGCTACCGGGCGCTGCGCGAGGACGCGGAGCCGCCGGCGCGGTCGCGGCCCGCTGTCCGCTACGCCGACTTCATCGCCGCCGAGCTGGCGTCTCTGGAGTCCGATGAGGATCGTGAGTACTGGGCAGGCATCGTCGGCGGCCATGAGCGGTTCACCTTGCCGAAGGCGTGGCGCGGCAGCGGTCGCGAGGCGTACACGCTCAAGGTCGGCTACCGGCACTGCCTGCCGGGGCTGCGCGAACTGGCCAAGGTGTCGGGTACGTCGTTGAAGAGCGTGTTGCTGGCCGCGCATCTGAAGGTGCTGAGCCAGTTGACCGACGAGCGACGCTTCTTCACCGGCCTCGTCTACAGCGCGCGGCCCGAGATGGCTGGTGCCGACCAGGTGTACGGCATGTACTTGAACACGTTGCCGGTGGCGTACGAACGTGGCGCACTGACCTGGCGCGAGCTGGTCGCCAGCAGCTACGAGCGGGAGACCGAGGGCTGGCCGCACCGGTGTTACCCGATGCCGGTCATTCAGCGCACGCACGGCGATCGGCAGGCGTTGCTGGACGTCCGGTTCAGTTTCCAGGACTTCGACCGGATGCAGGACGACGCGGTCGACGGCGGGGCCGTTTTCGGAGAGGACGCCACCGAATTCCCGCTGGCACTGGCGACGGTCGGCACGGACCTGTTGCTCACCTCCAACACCGGCGCCATCGCGCGCCATCACGGCGAGCGGCTGGCAGAGATGTACCAGCTGGTGCTGACGGCGATGGCCGCCGACGTCGACGGCGACGCGACCGAAGTGTTCCTGCCCGCGGGCGAGCCCGTGCTGGCCGAAACACCGGCTGAGCCGGTCACCGCGTCGGTGTGCCAGCAGTTCGAGGCACAGGCCACCCGCACGCCGGCCGCGGTGGCGATGCGGTTCGACGAGGCCGAATTCAGCTACGCGGACCTGGCTGCCCGCGCCAACCAGTTCGCGCGGCACCTGCGTGGGCTCGGCGTCGGCCGGGGCGACGTGGTCGGCGTGCTGCTGGACCGCGGCCCCGACCTGGTTGCCTGCCTGCTCGGCGTGTGGAAGGCGGGCGCGGCGTATACGCCGGTCGACCCGTCGTTTCCGGCCGAGCGGGTGCGTCGGATGCTCGCGGACGCGGGCGTGACGGCCGGCGTGACGCAGTCCGGCCATGCCGAGGCCTTTGCCGGGCTGGACCACGTGGTGCTGGCAGACCGCGACCGCGCGGCCATCCGGGCGGCCTCGACCATCGTGCCGCAGCGGCGAACCGAGCTGGACGAACTCGCGTACGTGATCTTCACGTCTGGCTCTACGGGACGGCCCAAGGGCGTCGCGGTGACGCATCGCGGCCTGGCCAACCATGTGCGCTGGGCGGCCGAAGAACTGGCCACCCGCGGCACCGGCGGTGCCGCGGTGTTCTCCTCCGTCGCCTTCGACCTGGTGGTGCCCAACTTGTGGGGCGCGCTGGTCAGCGGCCGACCGGTGCGGCTCGCGCCGCAACAGCTGGACAACGCCGGGCTGGGCGAGTGGCTGCTGCGGCACGGCCCGTACAGCTTCCTCAAGCTGACGCCGGGACACCTGGAACTGCTCGGCCACCAGCTCGACGCCGCGCAGGCGGCGGGGCTGGCCGGCGTCATCGTGGTGGCCGGCGAGGCATTGCCGGCCGAACTGGCGGCCAGGTGGCTGCGGATACTCGGGCCCGGACGTCTGATCAACGAGTACGGCCCGACCGAGGCTTCCGTCGGCACCACCATCCTGCCCGTCGAGGCACCCCCCGCCGGCGACATCGTGCCGATCGGCCGGACGCTGCCCGGCATGGCCGCGAGGGTGCTCGACCACGCCATGCGGCCGGTGCCCGCCGGCGCTCCCGGCGAGCTGTACGTCGGCGGTGTCGGGGTGGCCCGCGGCTACCTCGGCCGCCCGGACCTGACCGCCGAGCGCTTCCTGCCCGACCCGTACGGGCCGCCCGGGGCGCGCTGCTATCGAACCGGCGATGTGGCGTCGATGTCCCAGGACGGTGTGGTCGACTTCCTCGGCCGCGCCGACGAACAGGTGAAGATCCGCGGCTATCGCATCGAGCTCGGCGAGATCGCCGCGGTGCTGCGCGAACACCCGGCGGTCCGGGAGGCGGTCGTCGTAGTGCGGCCGGACACCAGGCTGGCGGCGTACTACGTGTCGGCCGACGACGTCGACCTCGTGGGGCACTGCGCCGAGCGGCTGCCGGAGTACATGCTGCCGGCCAGCTACCGGCGGCTGGACCGGATACCGCTGAACGCCAACGGCAAGGTGGACCGGACGGCGCTGCCGGCCGACGCCGAGCCCGGGGACGCCGGCCGCCCGGCGTACGAAGCGCCGGCCACCCCGACCGAGCACCTGCTCGCGGACATCTGGGCCACCCTCGTCGAGGTGCCGCGGGTCGGCAGGAGGGACACGTTCGTCGGGCTGGGCGGCCACTCCATCCTGATGATCCAGATGATCGCGGCGGTCCGGCAAGCGGGCCGGCAGCTCTCGTTGTCGGTGGTCTACCAGCACGAGGCGCTGGCCGAGCTGGCCGCCGCGCTGGACGCCGAGAACGAGGCCGACGGCCCGGTGCAGACCGCCGGGCAGGACCTGGACGGCGCCGAGGTCGAGCTGACTCCGGTGCAGCGGCGTTTCCTCGAGCTGCCGGGCGATCCGGCGCGGTACACGCAGACCGCGTGGGTCGCTGTCGACCCCGAACCCGATCCGGTCCACGTTGATGCCGCACTGCGGGCTGTCGTCGCGCACCACGACGCCCTGCGGCTGACGCTGTCCCGGGTGAACGGCGAGTGGCGAGCGAGCGTCGCCGCGGACGTTCCGGACGATCTGTTCCGGCTCGCCGCCGGCGACGAGGCGTCGGAAGCCGAGGCAGTGCTGCGTGGTCACCGCCTCGACCGCATGTTTCAGGCCGTGCTGTTCCGGGGCGACGCCTGCGCGCCGGCGAAGCTGCTGCTGAGCGCGCACCACTTGGCGGTGGACATCGTGTCGTGGTCGATCATCCTTGGCGATCTCGACACCGCGTACGAGCAGTCGGCCGCCGGCCTGGCTGTGGAGCTGCCGGAGCGCACGACGTCGTGTCAGCACTGGGCCCGCCGGCTCGTCGAACACACCCCCGAGGTGGAGGCGGAGGCACCGTACTGGCTGAGCCGGATGGCGGTGGAGCCACTGCCGGTTGACCACGCCGACGGCGCCAATACCGTCGCAGGCGCCCGATCGGTGCGGTCGAGCCTGCCGGCCGATCTCACCGCCAGGCTGATCCGGGACCTGCCGGCGGCGAGCGGCGCGACCGCGGAGGAGGCGGTGCTCGCGGCGTTCGCCACGGCCGTCGCCAAGTGGAGCGGCGGCGATCGGGTGCTGCTCGAGCTGGAGGGCCACGGTCGGCAGGCGTTGTTCGACGATGTCGACCTCTCGCGCACAGTCGGCTGGTTCACCAGCATCTATCCGGTCACGCTGTGGGCGCCGCCCGGGCGTGAGCCGCGGGCGGCGCTGCGCGCCGTCCGCGACCAGCTGCGAACCGTGCCGGAACGCGGCATCGGCTACGGGCTGCTGCGCTACCTGTCGCCGGACCCGGCCCTGCGCGAGTCGCTGGCGTGCCTGCCGGAACCGGAGATCGTGCTGAACTACACCGGCCACGGCTCGATCGGCGGTGGCGCGAGGCGACGGTTTTCGTTGGCGCCGCAGGGGCTCGGCGGCGCGAGCGACCCGGACCGCCCCCGGCCGCGCCTGCTTCAGGTGTCGATCGGCGCGCACGGCGATCAGTTGCACGCGCACTGGGGCTACTCCCGCGCGGTGCACGACGAGGCGACCATCACGGCGTTGGCGGAGCAGTTCATCGTCGAGCTGTCCGGCATCGTGCGGGAGGTCTGCCCGCAGCGGCGGTCCATCGCGGTGTCCCCGCCCGCGGAGGCCATGCGGCGTCACGGCGTGCCGGCGACGGCGGTCGCGGTCATCGAGGACGGTGAACCGGCCGGCGTGCACAACTTCGGCGCGCTCCGTGCCGGCGGCGACTCGCCGGTCACCGACGACACGCTGTTCCGCGCCGGGTCGATCAGCAAGCACGTGACCGCCGTCGCGGCGCTGCGGATGGCCGGCGACGGGATACTCGACCTCGATGCGGACGTCAACGAGCTGCTCGCGTCGTGGCAGCTGAGGGCCGGTCCGCGGCCGGTGACCACCCGGATGCTGCTGCGACACCTCGCCGGCCTCACCGTGGCGCACAACAAGGCGTACCGGCCGGACGAGCCGGTGCCGACGCTGCCGGAGCTGCTCAGCGCGGAAGGGGTGCGGGCGGAACTGCCCGCGGGCGAGACATTTCGCAAGAGCAACGCTCACTTCTGGGTAGTGCAGCAGCTGATCGAGGACGTCACCGGCCGAGGGCTGGCCGAGGTGGTGCACGACCTGGTGCTGGCTCCGCTCGGGATGACGCACAGCAGCTTCGACCAGGCGTTCCCGGCCGTCTCCGGACTGCCGGTGGCCCTCGGTCACGACGAGCACGGCGACGTGCTGCCACACGGATGGGCGATCACGCCGGCGTTGGCCAGCACCGGCCTGTGGACCACCGCCGCCGACCTCGCCCGGATGACCGTGGAGATTCGCCGCGCCTACGTGAACGCGGGCGGCACGGTGTTGACGCAGGAGCTGGCAAGGCAGCTGTTGACCACCGGGGACGCCGCGGTGCTGTACGGGTTGGGCACCTCGGTCGACCACACCGGTCGGGACGTCGAGTTCGGCCACGTCGGCGAGTCGGCAGGCTACCGCTCGATGATGCTCAGCCGGATGGCCTCGGGCAACGGCTTCGTCGTGCTCACCAACGGGGAGAACGGCAAGGAGGTGCACCGGGCTGTCGCCACCGAGATCGGATCCCAGCTGGGCCGGCAGTTCGGTGTCGCCCAGGCGAAGACCGCCTGGAAGGACTGACCGGAGTGGAAGGACCGACCGTGGCACGACACCTGATCTGCATCGACGATCTCGGCGACGACGACCTGCGTTCCATCGTCGCCCGCGGCGCGCACTTCGGCGAGCACGGCGCCGGCGACGCCCGGCCGCTGGCCGGCGCCGTGGTCGGCGTGCACTTCCGCAAGACGTCCACCCGCACGCGGACCGCGTTCTCCAGCGGCACACTGCGGCTGGGCGGCCACCTCGTCGCGTACGGCCCCGACGACCTGCAAACCAATACCGGAGAGACGATCGCCGACACCGGGCGAGTGTTTTCCCGGATGCTCGATGTGCTCGTGGCCCGCACCGCGGGGGATCCTCTCGAGCTGCGCGAACTGGCCGTCGGCGACATGTCTGTGGTGAACGCGATGAGCGCCGATGAGCATCCCACGCAGGCGCTGGCAGACCTGAGCACGCTGACCTGGCACTTCGGCGGCGTCAGCGGGCTGCGTGTGCTGTACGTCGGCGAGGGCAACAACACTGCGGTCGCGCTCGTGCTTGCGCTGAGCCGCTACGAGCGGGTGCGGCTGGAACTGCGCACGCCGCACGGTCATGGCGTCCCCAAGGAGGTCATGGACCGTGCGGCCGACGTAGCGGCCCGCAATGGCGGCTCTGTGCGGCAGCGGCACGACATGGCCGACCTGCCGCCGGCCATGGACGTCATCTACACGACGCGGTGGCAGACCACCGGGACGGTGAAGGTGCATGAGGACTGGCGTGACCGCTTCGCGCCGTTCCAGGTGGACAGTTCGCTTTGGCGGCACAGTCCGCGCGCGGTGTTCATGCACGATCTGCCCGCGCACCGGGGCGAGGAGGTCACCGCGGAGGTGCTCGACGGGCCAGCCAGCATCGCGTTCGACCAGGCGGCCATGAAGCTGGCCAGCGCGATGGCGGTGCTGGAGTGGTGCCGGGTCGGCTGTGTGTCGCCATTGGCCGGTGCGGTCGGGTGAGCGTCCCGGAGTCGACACTTCCGGTGCCGTTGCGCCGGAATCGGGATTTCCTGCTGCTGTGGACGGGAGCCGGGGCCACCATGCTCGGCGCCCGCATCACGGCCATCGCCTACCCGATGCTCGTGTTGTGGCACACCGGGTCCGCTGTCGAGGCCGGTGTGGTCGGCTTCGCCGCCCAGCTGCCGAACCTGCTCGTGCAGATCCCGGGCGGGTTGCTGGTGGACCGCTACGACCGGCGGCGGATGATGATCGCCTGCGACGTGGGCTGCCTGCTGGCGACCGCCAGCGTCGCGGTCGTCGTCGCGGCAGGCGGATTCTGGCTGCCGCAGCTGGTGCTGGTCGCGTTCGTGCAGGCCGCGTTCGCCGTGATCTACCAGCTGGCCGAGCGCGCCGGGGTGCGGAACCTGGTGCCCGCCGAGCAGTTGCCCGCAGCGCTGACCCAGAACGAGGCCCGCGGCCGCGCGGCCGGCCTGCTCGGCCAACCCGCCGGCAGCGCGCTGTTCGGCCTGCTGCGCTGGGCGCCGTTCGCCGCCACCGCCGTCACCCACCTGCTGTCGCTCGTCTCGCTGCTGCTGATCCGCAAACCGCTGCGCTCGGAGACGACGCGTGCTCGCCGGCCGTGGCGGCACGAACTCGCCGAAGGCGTGGCCTGGACCTGGCGGCAGCGCTTCCTGCGCGTGGTGCTCACGCTCATCGCCGTCAGCAACATCCCGTTCCAGGTGGTGCCGCTGGCGCTCATGGTGCTCGTCAGGGACAGCGGCAGTTCGCCGGCGGTGATCGGCCTTGTCACCGGTGTAGGCGGCGTCGGGGGCCTGATCGGCGCGGTCAACGGCACCTGGTGGATGCGCCGGCTCAACCTCAACGCCATCGTCGTCGGCGGCCTGGCGGTATGGGCCCTGCTGATGGCGTTCGTCGCGTTCACCTCCGGTCTGGTGTTGCTGAGCGCGCTGTTCGCCGCGATCGCTTACGTCGGGGGCTTGTTCAACGTCTGCGGCGGCGTGTATACGGTGCGCATCACGCCGGACGAGCTGATGGGCCGGGTCGGCGGCGTCGCCACGTTCGTCAGTTCCGGCACCAACGCCCTCGGCCCGCTCGTCGGCGGTGTGCTGCTCGACTCGTGGGGCACCGGCCGCACAGTCGGCGCCATGAGCATCGTGATGGCGTTGCTCGCCGTAGCCGCGGTGCTCAGCCCGACGGTGCGCACGGTCTCCGGCACGGAGCACGGCCGCCGGCTCGTCTGATCCGCCGAAAGCGGGAGGAGCCGACCAGCCGGGGGAGTGGCTGGCCGGCTCCATTCGCGACGCCCGGCTGTCAGGGAATCGAGGACAGCTGGCGCGGGTCGTCGTGCTCGCTCAGCCCGAACCGGGCGTGCAACCGGCGCAGCGGCCCCGGCGCCCACCAGTTCCACTTGCCCATCAGCGTCATCGTGGCCGGCACCAGCAGGCAGCGCACGATCGTGGCGTCGATCAGCACCGCCACGAAGAGGCCGATGCCCAGCTCCTGGATGTCGGCGAGGCGGGCGGTGGCGAAGCAGGCGAACACCACCAGCATCAGCAGCGCGGCCGAGGTGACGATGCGTCCGGAGCGTTGCAGGCCGTGTCGCACGGCCACATCGGTCCGCTGCCCAGCGTCGTGGAACTCCTTGATCCGGGACAGCAGGAACACCTCGTAGTCCATGGAGAATCCAAACCCGAACGCGAACACGGTGACCAGCAGGTACGGGCTGATCCCGGTCTGCACGAGCATCCCGAGCGGCCGCGCCAGCACGCCGTGCTGGAAAAGCAGCGTGAGCAGGCCGACGGTGGCGCCCAGGGAGAGCACGTTCATCGCGACCGCCTTCAGCGGCACCAGGATCGAGCCGGTCATGAGGAACAACAGCACGGTCATCGCGAGCAGGGTGATGACCAGTGCCCACGGCACGCCGGCGGCCGTGCGGCCGAGCAGGTCCACCAGCACCGCGCTGTCGCCGCTCACCCATGACTGAACGCCTTCTGGCCGATGCTCTCGCAGTCGGCTCACCAGATCCTTGGCCGCCGGCGCCTGGTCGTCCCCGCGGGTGTCCATCACGACGGACGACAGACCGCCGCCCTCGGAGACCGCCGGGTGCACCTGCGCCACCTCAGGGTCGGACCGCCATCTCGCGGCCCAGGAGTCGAGTGCATCCGGCGACGTGCGCGCGACCACCTGCACCGCCGGTTCAGTGGGCAAGCCGTAGTTGTCGTGCAGCACGCTGTCCACCTGCACAGATTCCAGCGTCGGCGGCAGGCCGGCGATTTCCGGCAGCTCCACCGCCATGCTGGCGGCGGGCGCGGCCATCCCCACCAGCGCGGCTGTCACCACGACGGTGACCAGCAGCGGCTTGCGCTGCGTGAAACCGGCGAGCCTGGCGAAGAAGCCGCGCTCCAAGTCCTCCGGCGACTTGCCCTGGGCGGCTCGCATCCGGGCGACGGCCCGCTTCGACGGCTTCACCCAGCGCCCGAATATACTCAGCAGCGCCGGGGTGAGCGTGAGCGCGGCGAGCATGGCCAGCAGCGCCGCTGACACGCCGGCCGCGCCGATCGCTTGCAGCCGGGGCATCTGGAATGCCAGCAGGCCGACCAACGACACCACCACGGTCAGGCTGCTGTAGAGGATCGTCGAGCCCGCGGTGCGCCACGTGCGTTCCACCGCGGTCGCCCGATCGTGGCCTGCCGCCAGTTCCTCGCGGAACCGCGACACCAGCAGCAACCCGTAGTCGATGGACATGCCCAGGCTGAGCAGTGTGGCCACGCTCAAGACGGTGTTGTCCATCTGCACGAACAGCGCGAACACGAACAGCGCGGCGAACGCGCCGAGCATGGTCGCCACCGAGGCGATCAGCGGCAACAGCGCGGCCACGACGCCGGCGAACACCAGGATCAGCACGATGAGCGTGATCGGCAGCGCCAGCGACTCGGCCTGCGCGAGGTCCGCCTGCGACGCCGTGTTCGCCTGCTGCGCCATCACGTCCGGGCCGCCGATCCGCACCGACGCGCCCGGCAGTTGGGAGCCGAGCTCGCGCAGCCGCTGTTCGGCGGCGGTCATCACGGCCGGCTGTGCCTTGCGGTCGAAGCGGTCCAGCGACACGGGCACCGCGATGCCCCGGTCGTCCCTGGCGGTCACCAGCGGCCCGACGGACTTGATGTGCGCCATCGCCCGTACGTCCGCGGCGGCCTTGCCGACCGCCTGCCCCACCGACGGCGCCCTCGCGTCGATGCCCTCCACCACGGCGGTGAACTGCATGCCGTGGTCGCCGTGGGCGAGGATCTCCTGGACGCCGGCGTCGGACTCCATGTCCTGGATCGGGCGCGCGGCCGAGGTGCCCACCAGCACCGGTCCGACGGCGACGCCGCCGATCACCACGATCGCCGCCCAGACGCCGACGACCCACCACCGGAACCGGAAACAGTTGCGTCCTAGACGTGTCAGCATGCGATCAAGCCTGGGGCGCGGCCCGCGCCACCACATCGGCTCCAGCATCCGACTTCGTCTGGGTGCTAGCTACCAGACACACAGTGGCGTCAGAACGATGGTGGCCGGCGTTGGCGATCTCTAGGCTGGGCGGCGTGACGGGGGACACGATGCGCGGTGCCGCCCGCGCCGTCCTGGTCGGACCCTGGTCGGCGCGGACCTGGCAGGCGTGCGCCCACCTGCTTGCCGGTTTCCCGCTCGGCCTGCTCACCTGCTTCACCGTGGTGCTGCTCGGCGGCGTGACCACCGGACTGCTCGTCACCTTCGCCCCCGCCCTGGTCACGCTCGCGGCCCTGCTGTGGTGCGTGCGCGGCTACACCGCGTTGCAACGCGACAGGTTCGCCACGCTGCTCGGTGTGGTCATCGACCCGCCCGCGCACTGCCGCGAGGAACCCGGGCGCGTGCGGCGGCTGCTCGCCGAGGCTGCCGAACCCGGCACCTGGCGGCAGTTCTGCTACCACCTGCTGGCCGGGCCGTTGGGCGTCGTCGGCTTCGTCGTCACCACCGTGCTCTGGACCGTCAGCACGATGTGCGCGCTGGTCTCGTGTTACGCGTGGGCTCTGCCTGCCGACAGCGCGTTCGGACGGCACCTGCACACGCCGTCGATGGTCATCGAGCTGACTGTCGGCGGGCTGCTGGTGTTCCACCTCGCCCCGTTCGTCACAGTCGGGTTGGCCGCCGCCGACACATGGCTGGCCAGAACGCTGCTCGGCCCCACCGACATCGACAGGCTGCGCAGTCAGCTCGTCTCCGTGACGCAGAGCAGGAACGCGGTGCTCGCCGCCGCCGACGCCGAGCGCAGCCGCATCGAGCGCGACCTGCACGACGGCACCCAGCAGCGGCTCACCGCGCTGGCCATCAACCTGGGCATCGCCAGGCAGACCCTGCCGGACTTGTCCGGGCCGGCGAGGGAAGTCATCGAGCAGGCGCACGAGGAGACCAAACAGGTGATCGCCGAACTACGCGGATTCGTCCGCGGACTCCATCCGGCCGTGCTGTCCGACCGCGGCCTGGATGCGGCGCTGTCCGGCGTAGTGGCGCGGTCTCCGGTGCGTGTCCGGCTGAGCGTGGACGTGTCGGAGCGACCGTCGCCGACCGTGGAGTCCGTGGCCTATTTCGTGGTCTCCGAGGCGCTGACCAACATCAGCAAGCATGCGGAAGTCGGTGCCGCGGAGGTGACCGTCGCCCGGAACGGAGCGACGTTGCGGCTGGTCATCGCGGACGCCGGCCGGGGTGGCGCGGACGAGGGCGGCGGCACGGGCCTGCGCGGTCTCACGCATCGTGTCGCTTCCGTCGGCGGAAGCTTCCGCTGCGACAGCCCCGTCGGCGGCGGCACGACGATCGAGGTGGAGCTGCCGTGCGAGTCGTGATCGCGGAGGACTCACTGCTGCTGCGCGAGGGATTGGTGCGCGTGATGCAGGGCCCAGACCTCGACGTGGTGGCGGCAGTCGGGGACGCCGACGAACTGATGCGCGCCGCTGCGGAGCACAGGCCGGACCTGGTGGTCGTGGACGTGCGCATGCCCCCGTCGCACACCGATGAAGGGCTGCGCTGCGCCTTGGTGCTGCGCAGGGAGCAGCCCGGCCTCGCAGTGCTGGTGCTCTCGCAGTACGTGGAGGAGCGCTACGCCTCCGAACTGCTGTCCGGCGACGTGCGCGGTGTCGGCTATCTGCTCAAGGATCGCGTCGCGGACATGGCGGAGTTCCTGGACTCGCTGCACCGCGTCGCGGCCGGCGGCACTGTGCTCGATCCCGAAGTGGTGTCGCAGATCCTGGCCCGCCGCCGCGACGACGCGCTGGACCAGTTGACACAGCGCGAGCGGGGCGTGCTCGGGCTGATGGCACAGGGCCGGTCCAACTCGGGCATCGCGGACGCGCTCGTGGTGAGCGAGAGCACTGTTGCCAAACACGTGAACAGCATCTTCGGCAAGCTCGGCTTGGCCACTGTGGACAGTGACAACCGCAGGGTGCTCGCCGTGCTGCGGTATCTCCAGAATTGAGGCTGTGGTGGGCAAGAGGGCAGTCTGGCTGACAACGGCCGCGGTGGTCGGCCTCATCGGCGTGCTGGCCACCGCCGACGCGATGTGGTCGCTGCTGGCCAGACGCACCGTGACCACGAACCAGGCCTACCACCGGTCAGTGGGCGAGGTGGCGCTTACCGTCGCGGCGGGCGAAGTCACTGTGCAAGCCGGTGACGACGACGAGGTAGTCGTTCAGCAGCGGCTCACCTGGTCCGTGACGCCGCCCGTGGTGCGGAAGAGCTGGCAGGGCAACCGATTGGCGATCACCGCCGACTGCCCGCAATCGCTGCCGTTCCAGGGCTGCTCGGCCGCGCTGGTGCTGCGCGTGCCGGCCCGAACGTCCATAGAAGCGACCACAGCCGGCGGTGGAGCGCTGACCATGCGCGATCTTCGCGGACCACTGCGCCTCAACACCTCAAGCGGCACGGTCACTGGCACCGGCCTGCGGTCGCCCCGAGTGGACGTGCAAGCAGGCAGCGGACCGGTGTCGCTGGGATTCGCTCTCGCACCGGACGTGGTGCGCGCGGCGGCGACAAGCGGTGCGGTCGACGTGGAGTTGCCTGCCGACGCCTACGCGGTACAGATATCCAGCGTCACCGGCCGCAACAAGATCGGCGTCAGGCAGTCGCCGGGTTCGACGCACCGCATCGTGCTGGGCACCGTCACCGGTGACCTGCGCGTCGACTACAGCGACTGATCCCCGGGACGGCTGTCGCGGTCAGTCCGACATGGCCACCAGCACGCGGCGGCTGCCGGTGAACGCCTGCCTGCCATGCCCCAGCGCCACGTTGTCGATCAGCATCAGGTCGCCGGCCCGCCAGTCCACGTCCACCGCGTTGGCCAAACCCCGATCGCGGATTTGGATCACGTGCTCGTCCGGGATGGGACTGCCGTCCGCGAAGGTGACCGACTGCGGCCGCTCGTCGGGACCGAGCACCTTGGCCAGCGCCGCCGCGGTGGTGTCGCCCAGGGTCGCGGGATGCCATTGGTCCGCCTGGTTGAACCACACCTCGTCGCCGCTGACCGGGTGCCGTACGGTCGACGGCCGCTCCTGCACGACCCGCAGCCCGCCGTCGCGCAGCCACTCCCATTTCGCTTGGGCGGCGGACAGGAAGCGTTCCACGTCATCGTGCTGGTCCGTCTCGAACGTGTCCTGCCAGCTCTTGCCGAGCCCGCGGCCGCCGTGCAAGTTCTGTGTGTAACGCACACCCGATGCGAACGCCTCGCGAACCTCGTCGTCCAGGGATTCCAGCCACAGCGCCGCGTCGACGACCGGCGTGCCGCCACCCGTCGCCGCGGCGGTGTGGCAGAAGAACAGCAGCCGGGACGGCCAGGCGTGCGCATAGGAGAGTTCGCTGTGCATGGAGATGACGAATTCCGGCGGGTACTCGGTCGATGTGTAGACGTTGTCGCCGACTTTGGTGCGCGGCGAGTTGCCGTGGACGTAAGCCAGCCGGTTGGGCAACAGACTGTCGAGCACCGGCTCCAGGGTCTGCTCGGTGACGGCGAAGCCGCGGAACACCAGGGCTTTGTGGTGGACGAGCAGGTCCTCGAGGCCAGGCTCGGCGGCCAATCGGTCCACGAGTGATTCACCGCGGTGCGGCGTGATTTCCATCGGCTTCCACAGCCGGCGATCCTGCATCAGGACGTCCTTCCGCCTCGTCGCGACGGGTCGGCCCGTGCGGCCAGCCCGCCGTGAACCTAAGCCGGGTTCCCATACTCCCTCGATAATCCGGCTTCCCTCGACGACCGTTCAGCCCTCGCCGTCGCGCGGCCACCAGCCCAATGCCCGGCGCAACGCGGTACGCCGCTGCTCCGGCGGCTCCTCGGCGGCGACGCGCTCCAGCGCCAGCGAGCGCACGAGGTCGTGAAACCGGTAGCGCACCTGAGACGCGCCTGGTACGTGCACGACCTCGAGTAGCCGGACATCGACCAGGCTCTCCACCAGCTCGGTCGCGCGCGCCAGCGGCAGGTCCAGCACCGCCGCCGCCGTCCACGCCGGGAACTGCCGGCCGGCCACCAGCGACAACAGCCGGAACGCGCGCTGCGCCGGCTGGTCCAGGCCCTGGTAGCTGACCACGACGCTGGCCCGGACCTCCAGGTCGGCGACCTGCAACTCGTCCAGCCGGCCGTAGTGGTCGGCCAGCCGCGAGGCCAGCTGGCTCAGCTTCCAATGCGGTTTCGCGGCGAGCCTGGCCCCCGCGATGCGCACGCCGAGCGGCAGGCAACCGCAGAAGCGTACGATCCGTTGCGCCGCAGAGGGTTCCCGTGCCACACGGGCATCGCCGACTATCCGGGACAGCAGCGCGAGCGCATCGTCCGGCGGCAGCACGCCGATGTCAACGAGTTCCGCGCCGGGCAGCGCGACGAGCCGGGCCCGTGCGGTCACCAAGGCGGCGCAGCCGGGCTGCTGCGGCAACAGCGGACGCACCTGTCGCTCGTCGACAGCGTTGTCCAGCAACACGAGCACGCGTCGGCCGGACAACAGGTCTCGATAAGCACGCAGCCGCTCGTCGATGTCCGCAGGCAAGTTCTCCGGCGGCAGCCCCAGCGTTTCCAGGATCGTCGCCAGCGCGTCGGGGGCGCGCAGGTCCACGTACACTTGGCCGCCCGGGTAATCGGCCGCACTGCGGTGCGCCGCGCGCACGGCGAGCGCCGTTTTTCCGACACCCGCCATGCCCGCGACCACACAGACCGCCGGGCGGCCCGCAGCCCGCTCGGGGCGCAGCGCATCGACCACTCTGGCGATCTCGCGCTGTCGGCCGGTGAAGTCCGCGACGTCGGCCGGCAGCCGCGCGGGCAGCGCCGCCTGCGCCGCGGGCACGTCCGGCTCGGCGAGTATCGACGCGTGCAGCTGCTGCAGATCGGCTCCGGGATCGATGCCCAGTTCGTCGGCCAGCCAGCCGCGATACGCGGCGTACGCCGTGAGCGCGTCGGCGCGGCGCCCGGTGAGGTGCAGCGCCGTCATCAGGCGAGCCCGCAGCCGCTCCCGCAGCGGGTGCTCCGCCACCAGCCGTGTCAGCTCCGACACGAGGTCGTCCGGGACGCCCAACGCGAGATCGGCGGTGATCCGGTCCTCGATCGCTGCCAGCCGCGCCTCCTCCAGCCTCGGCCTTTCGGCGTCGCCGAGGAACTCCGTGACGCCGACCAGCGCGGGCCCCTGCCACATCGTGAGCGCCTCGCGGAGCAGCCGCGCCGCCTCGGCGGCGCGGCCCGAGGCCAGCTCCTGCCGGCCGCGCGCCGTGAGCCGCTCGAACACGTACAGATCGATCTGGTCCGGGGCCGCCTGCAGCAGATAGCCGGGGTTTCGCCGGATGACTTCCACATCTCTGCCGAGCCGCTGGCGCAGCCGGGACATGTAGGTTTGGATCTGCGAGCCCGCCGTCGCCGGCGGCCGGTCACCCCACAGCAACGCGGTGAGCCGGTCGTCGGAGACGACCCGGGACCGCGACAACAGCAGGGCGCCGAGGACCGTGCGCAACTTGGTGGCGCTCAGCGCGACAGGCCCGCGCTCGTCATGCGCCTCGACTGGACCGAGCAAACGGAACTTGGTCACGACGCGGCTACCGGTCTGCGGCGACGTCGTACCTCCTCGTCCAGCTGCTCGCACAACGGTTCGAGCGCGTCGGCGAGGAACAGCTCACGCAGCAGCGACCTGTCGGCCCCGCCGTGCGGAGTGCGCGGCACCCCGCCCGGCCGAACCAGCACCACGTTGACGGTGCGCGCCGCCAGCCGCGGACGCACGTGCCCCGACACGCGCCGGGCCAGCGCCGCCAGGTCCGGAGCCGCCCGGCCCGCGGTGTGCACTTCCTGCACCACAGCGACGTCGTCGCCGTGCTCCGGCAGCACGAACACACCGCACGAAAGGCCGGCGAACGCGACGTCGAGCGCGACAACCTCGCCCTCGATCGATTGCGCGTGCACCACCCGCCCGTCGGAGGGGAGCATGTCCCGGACGCTGCCGACGACGTGCACCTCGCCGTCGCGGACCATGCCCAGATCGCCGCTGCGGAGGTAGCCGCCCTCGCCGCAGGAGGTGACGGCGTCGAAGACCCGGTTGGTCTCGCCGGGGCGGCGCCAGTACTGAACGGCCACGTCGCTGCCGCGGATCCAGATCTCGCCCAGGTGGCCGTGCGGCAGCACCTGGCGGGTCGTCGGATCCACGATGCGCACCCGCCGCTCGCCGCCCGTGTCGCCGGCCCGCTCCGGCACGGCCGCGGCCGTCACGTCGTGCTTCGCGACCCGCAGTCCTGAGCTGCAGACCAGGAACGTCGCCTCGGGCCGCAGGTAGGCGGTGCGGGCGGCGCCCGTCGGCAACCCTGCCTCGGCCAGCTTGTCCGCGAACGCTCGCAGGGTGGACGGCGTGATGTCTTCGCCGATGGTGACCGCGCATCGCCAGCGGGTCAGGTCGAGCCCGCGCAGCCGCTCCGGGACGAGGTCGCGCACACACAGGTCGTAGGCGTGGCTGTGCGCGATCGTCACGGTGGCGCGGTAGCGGTCCATCACCCGCAGCAATCGGTGCGGGTGATCCAGGAAGTCGTCCCGGTCCATGAGCACGGTGGACGCGCCGAGCCACAGCGGCGCCAGCAGCACGCCGATGATCCGGTGGGTTTGCCGCTGGGGCAGCCAGCCGCAGGACCGGTCGTGCGGGCTGAGGTTGAAGGCGCGGCGCGTCCGGTCCATGTTGGACACCAGGTTGGCGTTCGACACCAGAACGCCTTTCGGGTCGATCGCCGACCCGGCGACGTACTGCAAGAGCACGGGCGCGTCTGGCGGGCGGGCCGGCGGTGTCCACTCGGCCGGATCCGCGGCGATCGTGTCTGTGATCGCCACCGGCACGTCGGACAGCCCGTCCTGGCCCATCCAGTCGGACACCACGCTGACGACGGCGCTGTCGGTGAGCACCACGGACACCTCGGCGTCGAAGGCGAGCGCGGTGGCGGGCGTGAGGTGGTGCTTGCGCCCGCGTGGCACCGGCGCGGTCACCGGCAGCAGGCCCGCGTACAGACAGGCCAACTGCGCTCGCACCTGCTCGAGCCCAGACGGATAGAGCAGCAGCGCGCGTTCCCCGGGGCGATGTCGCTGAGACAGCCACACGGCCAGCGACCTGGCTTCCCGGTCCAGTTCGCGGTATGTCCGGCATTCGTCGGTCATCTCGTTGCCGGTCCACCGGACCGTCGTGATCGCGACATGGTCCGGACGGGCTTGCGCGTTGTCGGTCAGCGTGCGCACGAAATCGGGCAGCTTGGACACGTGTTCCCCCCCACGGGTCGATGCCTGAATGCCACAGCGCGGTCGCCTCCCCGCGACGGACCGCAGCTCTGGTCTCGATCCCCTCCAAGACCGCCGACAATACACTCCATTCGCATCAGCCACTCGCATCGTCCAATGGACGCCCTATCCGAAAATCGAGTGTCGCTGCCGCTCGGGCAAAGTCGACGAGGCTGTTCAGGCGGATCCCCGGGATGCGTTCTTGGCGGGCACATGATGTGCGCGCGACCGCTCGGGGGTCGGCCTGGCTTCCCGTGCGGGGCAAAGGTCGCGATCGCGGCGGCCGATCGGTCCATGCGGCAGCGTCGCCGAAGGGAATCATTCCGGCATGCGGGCGTGCTTTACCGGGACTCGCGAACCGCGTTCCCGCGCGTCGAAATAAGCATGCGACAGAAACCGAATACCGGGATTTCGGGTTCAGCTGGTCCGCTTCCGGTACGAATTCCGGAACGAGCCGACATCGTTCCGGAATGACGGCCGCTGCGCCGGCGGTAGCCGCGACGAGGGAAGCGGTCGCGGCTAGAGCGGCGACCGCGTCCCTCGGATCAGCGTCCCCGCGCCGGTTCCAGCCGGCACACCCCGTCCTCGCAGGTCCGCTCCAGGCGCCCGCGCGACACGGTCTGCACCAGTCCGATCGCCCAGCACGTCGGGCATCCGCGCAGCGCCAGCACGCCCGCCGGCAGCGCCAGCAGGCTGATCCACCCGACGACCGGGGCCAGTGCGAGCGACGCGGCGATCAAGCCGAATCCGACGATCCCGCGCGCGAGATGGGCCGACAGGGACTTGCTGGCGTACGACGTGCTCATCGGCCTCCCTCCGGGAGATCCAGGGACTCGCGGACCGCGGCGCGGGCGCGGTGCAGGCGCGACTTCATCGCCGCGGTGCTCAAGCCCAGCGACTTGGCGACGGTCTTTCCCGGCAGGCCCTGGACGTCGCGCATGATCAGCACCCCGCGCTGGTCGTCGGGCAGCGAAGCGATGGCGGCGGACAGGCGTTCGACCTCCAGCCTGCTCAGCACGTCGTCCTCGGCGGACGGACCCGCGGTGTCCGGGATCGGCTCGTCGCGTCGCACCAGTGCCCGTGCCCGGCGCAGGCATTCGTTGCGAACGATGCGGAACATCCACGACGCGAGCGCGGCCGTCGCGCGCAGGGTTCCGATCTTGCGGAACAGGACGATCATCGCCTCCTGCGCCGCGTCCTCGGCGTCCTGGCTGCTCGCGCACAACGAGAACGCGAACCTTCGGACGTGCGGGTACGTGCCGGACACCAGCACGGCGATCGACGCCTCGTCGCCGCGCTGCGCCGCCAGCACGAGCTGGTCGGCGGGCCAGGACTCAGCCACGCTTCGACCTGCCCCGCGCTCGCAGGAACACCACACAGCTGCACACCAGAACCGCCACGACCACCACGGCGACAATGACTACGGTCATCGGACCTCCTTCGACGCGTCGGCCTCGTGGCCGCACGTCCATAAGAGCGATCGCCCCGGCGAAAGGATTCAGCCGCGCGAAGATCCGCGGCTGTGCTAACTTAGCCGTGCGCCCCGTATGGGCCTATGCATGGAGGTAGCGGCTAACCAGCCAGCACAGAGATCGGGCTCTCCGTCTCTCGCAGTTCCGCGGATCCGTCAGCCGGATCGCTGCGCCATGCCTGTGCCTGCGGGGTCTTTTCGCGTCCTGTCCTGTGCTCGATGCCTCCTTTCCGGGAATAACCGAAAGGAATTGCGTGAGCGACGATTTTCACCGCAGGCTCATTGCCGAGTTCCGCGCGAACCGCGGTGCGCTGAGCGGAATGTTCGAGGGCTGGTCGCTGGCAGTGCTGACGACGACCGGTGCGAGAAGCGGCCTGAACCGGGAGGTGCTGCTCGGCTGCTTGCGGATCGACGGCAACGGCGTGGTCGTCGCGTCGGCGAACGGGGCGGACCGCAATCCCGCCTGGTACCACAACATCCGGCGGAATCCGAGAGTGACTGTCGAGACCGGCAACGACACGTATCAGGCGATGGCGGCTATTCCGCGGGGAACCGCGTACGAGAAACTTTTCGCGCAAGTGGTCGCTGAAGCGCCGGGCTACGGCGATTATCAGGCGAAGACAACGCGCGAGATTCCGGTGGTCGTCTTGCATCGGATCGACGAGCGCGTCAAAGGCATGGGCGATTGGCTCGTCGAAGTGCACCAATGGTTTCGCGGCGAGTTGCGGACGCTGCGCGAGCAGGCGGACAACCTGGCCAACGGCGGCGCGACGGCGATCGTCCGGCCGAAACCGGACCTGGCGCAGGAGATGCGCACTCACTGCCTCAGCTTCTGCACCGCACTGCGGCGGCATCACGTCGGCGAGGACTCGGTGGTGTTCCCCTCCCTGGCCGAGCAGTTCCCGGCGCTGGCCCCGGTCATCGCGCAGCTCGCCGAGCAGCATTACGTGGTGGCGCGGCTGCAGGATTCGATCCGGGAGCTGGTCGACGGGTTCGTCCCGGGCGAATCCGACCCGGCGCGGCTGCGAATCGAACTGGAGCGGCTCGCCAGTGAACTGGAGGCGCATTTCGACTTCGAGGAGCGGACCGTGGTGACCGCGCTCAACGCGACGGCGGCGGCACCGCCGTCGCGTTGAGCGAAGACCTGCGCTTTTCGAGTGTCCAGTGTGGACCTGGCCCCGCCGCGAAGGCGGGTTCCGGGCTAATCCGGGAGAAATGTGCGGCGGGGGTTCCCGGCGCGGCGGAGAGCGCGCCGGGAATGGTTCAGACCACCCAAATGGTCGAAGACGGGACCTCCCGCGCATTTCGGAGCGGATTGCGCTGCGGGCAAAGGAAATCGGCGGGTCGGCGCAGAGCTTGTGCCCGAACGGCGGTTGGGGCGGGTTCGCCCGCGGCCGCTGACCCGTGCGGGGGAGCTGAATCGGCTGCGGGCCTGCTGGGCCGTTCGGTGTAGGTAGTGGGAAACTTGACTACTGCCGGTAGTTTCGGTTGCCGAGCCAGCGTGACCCATCGTGACATTCCCGTTATCTTCCCGGTGCTTCTTGACGGGGAAGACTCGCAGGCTGTGGCTCGAAAATCTCTGTAACACCGCTCGCTGACCACCCGATACCTTGGCGAGTGTCACACCTTCGGCGACAGTGGGCCGAACCGTCTCATGATCACTGATTGTGATTGGCGGTCCTGACTCAGTGTGCCGGTGGCGATCAGGTCCGGGGAGCTTGCGTAGCGCGGGAGGACTGATGGAAGAACCGGTGCGGCCTTGGCCCGCGGACGGCGTCGCGCTGCCGCGGGTCGACCTCAGGGCGGTCCCCGCACCGCCGGTCGACGTGGCGGCCCCGCCGCCCGGCCGTGCCGCCGACGACGGGCTCGACCCGGCGACTGTCTGTCCGGCGGAGGGAGATCCGCCGAAAACGCACGCCGCGGAATGGGAGAAACGGTACCGCAGGACCGTGATCGCGTCGGATCTCGTCGCGGCCTGCGTGGTGATCGCGATCAGCGCGTTCATCATCGACCGGGTCGCTCCGCACGACATGCACGCGTTCGGCACCGCGTTCGCGATCCTCTGCGCCCTTCCGGTCAGCCGGGCGTGGAGCGCGCGGGTGCTGGGGGAGGGCCCCGAGGAGTACCGGACGCTGGGCCGGGCGCTGATCACCGCGGCGGTCCTGGTCGCTTTCGGCGGATTGTTGTTCGGTGCCCTCGAAGTGCAGCCCTGGGTGTTTTTCGTGGTTCCAGCCGTCGCATTGGTGCTGTTTCCGCAGCGATATGTGCTCAGGCAGATTCTGCACCGCAGACGGCGGCGCGGGCTGTGCCTGCTGCCCGTGATGGCGGCCGGCAACGCGGACACCGTCGCCGACCTGATCAAGCGGACGCGGACCGAGGCGCACGTCGGATGGCGGGTCGAGGCGGTCTGCACGTCCACCGGGCACGGCGAGATCGACGGGGTGCCGGTCGTCGGGCGGCTCGAGGAGCTTTCGCGGCACGTGCGCCGGGGCGGCTACCGGGTCGTGGCCATCACCGCCGACCAGTACTGGAATCCGGAGCGGCTGCAGCGGCTGGCCTGGGATCTCGAAGGCACGTCGTCGGAAATGGTCGTCGCGCCGATGCTGATGGAGGTCGCCGGACCGCGGCTGAACGTCAGCGGAGTGCTGGGCATGCCGCTGCTGCGGGTCACCGCGCCCGCGTTCACCGGCGGACGCCGCTTCGTCAAAGAGGTCGTCGACCGCTGCGGCGCGGCGTTGCTGCTCGCGCTGTTTTCCCCACTGCTGCTGGCGATCGCGGTCGCGGTGAAGGCGGGCGACCGGGATCCGGTGATCTACCGGCAGCGGCGCATCGGCAAGGACGGCGAAGCCTTCACGATGCTCAAATTCCGCACCATGGTCGTGAACGCGCACCTGATCCGGCACGACCTGGAGACGGCGAACGAAGGCGCGGGGCCGCTGTTCAAGATGAAGAAGGACCCCCGGGTCACGAAGGTCGGCGGGCTGCTGCGCCGGTATTCGCTCGACGAATTGCCGCAGCTGTTCAACGTCGTCGCCGGGCGGATGTCGCTGGTCGGGCCGCGGCCGCCGCTGCCGGAGGAGACCGCGACGTACGCCCCGGCCGCGCGCCGCAGGCTGCTGGTGAAACCGGGGCTGACTGGGCTGTGGCAGGTGAGCGGGCGCAGCGATCTGTCGTGGGAGGAGAGCATCCGCCTCGACCTCCGCTATGTCGAGGACTGGTCGCTGGCTCTCGATCTGGTGATCCTCTGGAAGACCTTCCGCGCCGTGCTCGCCGGGCAGGGCGCCTACTGACCAGCGAGGATTCCGCTGACGACGGCCGTCGGTCCCGCGAGGGCCGGCGGCCGTCGCTCGTGCGCTGGGTCACAACCGCGCCGGAGGAGAAATAGTCAAGCGTTCAACCATGTTGGTGCCGTGCGTAGGCGACAGCACGGGAAGGAACGCCGAACCGATGACTACTTTCGCAGAGACCGAGCAGTTGCAGGTGCCCGCCGAGGTGCAGGACCTGCTGTTCCGCGAGGCGCGCACGGCCAACAACTTCAGCGCCGAGCCGGTGACCGACGAGCAGGTCCGCGCGATCTACGACCTCGTCAAGTGGGCCCCGACGTCGATGAACACCCAGCCGCTGCGCGCGCTGGTGATCCGCAGCGACGAGGCGAAGCAGCGCCTGCTGCCGCACCTGGCCGAGGGCAACCGCGCCAAGACCGAAGCCGCGCCGCTGACCGTCATCCTGGCCGCGGACGTGGACTTCCACGAGAACATCCCGCAGATCTTCCCGCACAACCCCGGCGTGAAGGACAACTTCGCCGACGAGTCCGGCCGCGTCGAGTTCTCCAAGCTGAACTCGCTGCTGCAGGTCGGCTACTTCATCATCGGCGTGCGCGCCGCCGGTCTGGCCGCCGGCCCGATGACCGGCTTCGACGCCGCGGGCGTGGACAAGGAGTTCTTCTCCGGCAACAACTGGCGTTCGCTCGTCGTGGTGAACGTCGGCAAGCCGGGCGAGAACCCGTGGTACGACCGCCTGCCGCGGCTCGACTTCGACCAGGTCGTCGACACGCTCTGACCCTTCTTTCGCCGCCGAGAGGCCGCCCCGCACGCCCGGGGCGGCCTCTCGGCGTCCGCGGGCAGGATCAGCCGACGGCGGTCGAATCGGGTTCGTCGCCGCCGACTAGCATCAGCGGAAGCCGTTTCAGTCACTTCTCCCGAAGGAGCCCGATCGTGTCCCAGCCGTCGTCAGTAGCCGCCGTACCCGCCCCGCGCGTGGTGGTGCCGGCGGGCACTACGGCGGGCGCCGCGGTGCGCGAAGCCGGGCTGCCCACCAAGGGCCCGGACACGATCGTCGTCGTCCGCGACGCCGACGGGAAACTGCGCGACCTCGCGTGGAGCCCGGAAGCCGAGGCGCTGGTCGAAGCCGTCGCGGCGAACACCGAGGACGGCCGCAGCGTGATCCGGCACTCCGCCGCGCACGTGCTCGCCCAGGCCGTGCAGCTGGAATTCCCGGACGCTAAGCTCGGCATCGGCCCGCCGGTGCGCGACGGCTTCTACTACGACTTCGCCGTCGAAAAGCCGTTCACGCCCGAGGATCTGCAGAAGCTCGAGAAGCGGATGAAGCAGATCGTCAAGGGCGCGCAGCAGTTCTCGCGCCGCGTCTTCGACTCCGTCGACGAGGCGAAGGAAGAGCTGAAGGACGAGCCCTTCAAGCTCGAGCTGGTGGACATCAAGTCCGATGTGGACACCACCGAGGTCATGGAGGTCGGAGGCGGCGAGCTGACGATCTACGACAACCTCGACCCGCGCACCAAGGAACGCGTGTGGAGCGACCTCTGCCGCGGCCCGCACGTGCCCACCACCAAGTTCATCCCGGCCTTCAAGCTCACCCGGGTGGCCGCCGCGTACTGGCGCGGCAACGAGAAAAACCCGCAGCTGCAACGGATCTACGGCACCGCGTGGGAATCGGCCGAGGCGCAGGACGCCCACCTCGAGCGCCTCGCCGAGGCGGAGCGCCGCGACCACCGCAAGCTCGGCGCGGAGCTGGACCTGTTCTCCTTCCCCGAGGAGATCGGCTCCGGACTGCCGGTGTTCCACCCCAAGGGCGGCATCATCCGCCGCGAGCTGGAGAACTACTCGCGCCGCAGGCACGAGGAAGCCGGCTACGAGTTCGTGAACACGCCGCACATCTCCAAGGGCGACCTGTTCCACACCTCCGGGCACCTGCCGTACTACGCGGACACCATGTTCCCGCCGGTGCAGTTCGAGGAAGAGGACTACTACCTCAAGGCCATGAACTGCCCGATGCACAACCTGATCTTCCGCTCGCGCGGGCGGTCCTACCGCGAACTGCCGCTGCGGCTGTTCGAATTCGGCACCGTCTACCGCTATGAGAAGTCCGGCGTCGTGCACGGCCTCACCCGCGTGCGCGGCCTGACGATGGACGATTCGCACATCTACTGCACCAAGGAGCAGATGCCGTCCGAGCTGCGGTCGCTGCTCAAGTTCGTGCTGGACCTGCTGGCCGACTACGGCCTGTCCGACTTCTACCTCGAACTGTCCACCCGGGGTGACTCGGAGAAGTTCATCGGCGAGGACTGGGAGTGGGAGGAGGCCACCGAGACGCTGCGCCAGGCCGCCGTCGACTCCGGCCTCGAACTGGTGCCGGACCCGGGCGGCGCGGCCTTCTACGGCCCGAAGATCTCGGTGCAGGCGAAGGACGCCATCGGCCGCACCTGGCAGATGTCGACCATCCAGCTGGACTTCAACCAGAACAAGCGCTTCGGCCTGGAGTACACCGCCTCCGACGGCAGCCGCCAGCGGCCGATCATGATCCACCGCGCGCTGTTCGGCTCGATCGAGCGGTTCTTCGGCGTGCTGACCGAGCACTACGCGGGCGCGTTCCCGGCGTGGCTGTCGCCGGTGCAGACGGTGGCCATCCCGATCACCGCCGACCAGGTCGAGTACCTGCGCGGCGTCGAGAAGGCGTTGCGCGCCAAGGGGATCCGCGTCGAGGTCGACGCGAGCGACGACCGGATGCAGAAGAAGATCCGCACGCACACCACGCAGAAGGTGCCGTTCCTGCTGCTGGCCGGCGCGAAGGACGCGGAGGCGGGCGCGGTGTCGTTCCGGTTCCGCGACGGCGGCCAGATCAACGGCGTCCCGGTGGACCAGGCGGTCGAGGCGATCGCCGAATGGATCGAGCGCCGGGAGAACGCGTCGCCGTCGGCCGAGGCCGTGGAGAAGATCCTGAAGTGACCGAGCCGGAACTCGTCGAACAGGACGGGGTCGGGGTCCCGGACGCGCTGCAGCGGCTGTGGACCCCGCACCGGATGGCCTACATCCGCGGCCAGGACAAGCCGGACGGCGACGAGTCCGACGGCTGCCCGTTCTGCCGCCTGCCCGGGCTCGGCGACGACAAGCGCGCGCTGATCGTCGCCCGCGGCGAGACCGTGTTCGCGGTGCTGAACCTGTACCCGTACAACCCGGGCCACCTGATGGTGGTCCCGTACCGGCACGTCGCGGACTACCCCGATCTCACGCCTGAGGAGACGCGCGAGCTGGCGGAGTTCACGCAGCACGCGATGGGCGTCATCCGGGCGGTGTCGGCGGCGCACGGGTTCAACATCGGGATGAACCAGGGCGTGATCGCCGGGGCGGGCATCGCCGCGCACCTGCACCAGCACCTGGTGCCGCGCTGGGGCGGCGACGCGAACTTCATGCCGGTGATCGGGCACACGAAGGTGCTGCCGCAATTGCTCGGCGAAACCCGCGACCTGCTCGCGGGCGCGTGGTGAGGCCCGTCGCGCCACGGTAATTGAGTGCTCAACCAGCGTATGATGACCATATGTCCGAACCACGCTGGCTGACCGACGACGAGCAGCGGGTCTGGCGCTCCTACGCCCAGGCCAGCTCGCTGCTGCACGCCCACCTCGAAGGACAGCTGCAGCACGAGTCGGGCATGCCGCACACGTACTACGAGGTGCTGGTCGCGCTGTCCGAAGCGGACGGACGGCGGCTGCGGATGAGCGAGCTCGCGTCGGTGCGCGGTTCGTCGCGCAGCAGGCTGTCGCACGCGGTGGCGCGGCTGGAGGCCAAGGGCTGGGTCCAGCGCGAGTCGTGCCCGACCGACAAACGCGGCTCGTGGGCGGTGCTCACCGACTCCGGGTTCGCCGCGCTCGAAGAGGCCGCGCCCGGGCACGTCGAGGCGGTCCGGGAGACGCTGTTCGACCAGTTGAGCGCCGAGCAGGTGCGCCAGCTGGGCGAGATTTCCGAGGCGATCCTGGCCGGGCTGCGGCCCAAGTGCCAGGCGGTCCGGGAAGCCGAAGAGGCCGCGGAATTCGCCGCGCCGGTCGTCGAACTGCCGAAATCCGGCTGACGTTCCGGCGGGTCGCGGGCGGGCACGTCCGGTCCGGTGAGCGGGGTCGATAGGCTTTCGTCGCCCACCCGCCCCCGAATCAGGTGCACAGACGAGGAAGATGCTCAACATTTTCGCCCGTGCCTCGGTCTCCCGCGTGACGGACCCGATCGGCGCCACCCTGGTCCGCGCCGGACTGACCCCGAACGCGATGACCGTGCTCGGCACCGCGGGAGCCGTCGCGTGCGCGCTGGTCTTCTTCCCGCAGGGCATGCTGCTGTGGGGCACGTTCACCGTGTGGGGCTTCGCGATGCTCGACCTGCTCGACGGCGCGATGGCCCGCGCCCGCGGGTACGGCACGCCCTTCGGCGCGGTGCTCGACGCGACCTGCGACCGGCTGGTCGACGGCGCGTTGTTCGCCGCGATCGCGTGGTGGTGCTTCGTACAGGACCACAACAACCGGGCCGCGGCCGCCGCGCTGATCTGTCTCGTGCTGGCCCAGGTCATTTCTTATGTGAAGGCACGCGCCGAAGCGTCCGGCCTCGAAGCCGACGGCGGGCTGGTGGAACGCGCGGAGCGGCTCATCATCGCCCTGGTCGGCACCGGGCTGCACGGCTTGGGCGTGCCCTACACCGTGGAGATCACGCTGTGGCTGCTCGCCGTGCTGTCGGTGATCACGCTGCTGCAGCGGGCGGCGGCGGTGGCGAGCGCGGCGCGGGCGGTCGCGGCGAAACAGGCCGACTCATCGGCAGGCGGGGCGCAACCGTGAGCACACTGTCCCAGCGGCTCGGCGAGTTCGGCTACGCGACGGGCTGGCGGTTCGTCCGCCGGCTGCCGGAGTCGTTCGGGTCGGCGACGTTCGCCTTCGGCGCCGACATGGCCGCCCGGCGCGGCGGCGGTGGCGTGCGGCAGCTGCGCGCGAACCTCGCCCGCGTCGTGCCGCAGGCCGGGGAAGCGGAGCTGGACGAGCTGGTCCGGCGCGCGATGCGGTCGTACGCGCGGTATTGGTTCGAGACGTTCCGGCTGCCGGCGATGGACCACGCGGCGGTCGCGAAACAGGTGACGGTGACCGGCGCGGAGAACATCGACGCCGCGCTCGCCGAGGGCAACGGCGCGGTGATGACGCTGCCGCACAGCGGGAACTGGGACATCGCGGGCGTCTGGCTCGCCAGTTACGCGGGCACCTTCACCACGGTCGCGGAGCGGCTCAAGCCCGAATCGCTGTACCGCCGGTTCGTGGAGTTCCGGGAGTCGCTCGGCTTCGAGATCGTGCCGCTGACCGGCGACAGCGCGGCCATGCGGCTGCTGCTGCGGCGGCTGCGCGAGAACAAGGTGGTGGTCCTGCTGGGGGACCGGGACCTGACGTCGTCCGGGATCCCGGTGCGGTTCTTCGGCGAGCAGACGCACCTGCCGCCCGGCCCGGCGCGGCTCGCCGCCACCACCGGCGCCGCGCTGCTGCCCACCGGCTGCTGGTTCACCGAGGACGGCTGGGAGATCCGGATCCATCCGCGCATCCGCGTCACGCAGCGGGCCGAGGTGCCCGCCGCGACGCAGGCGCTGGCCGACGTGTTCGCCGGCGACATCGCCGCGCATCCGGCCGACTGGCACATGCTGCAGCCGTTCTGGCCCGCCGACGCGGCGGCGAAGGAGCCCAAGCCGCTGGAAGAAGCGAGCTGACCCGGGTGGCGCGCGGGTTGAAGATCGGGATCGTGTGCCCGTACTCGTTCGACGTCCCCGGCGGGGTCCAGGGGCACGTGATCGACCTGGCGCGGGCGCTGCTCGAACGCGGGCACCGGGTGTCGGTGCTGGCTCCGGCGGACGAGGACGCGCAGCTGCCGGATTTCGTGCACCCGGCGGGCAAAGCGCTGGGGATTCCGTACAACGGCTCGGTCGCGCGGCTGCAGTTCGGGCCGGTGTCCTACGCGCGGGTGCGGCGGTGGATCCGGGAGAACGGCTTCGACGTGCTGCACCTGCACGAACCGGCCGCGCCGAGCCTGTCGCTGCTGGCGCTGAAGGTCGCGGACGGGCCGATCGTGGCCACCTTCCACACCGCGACGACGCGCTCGCGGACGCTGGCGGCGTTCCAGCCGGTGCTGCGTCCGCTGCTGGAGAAGATCACCGCGCGGATCGCGGTGTCCGCGCTGGCCAGGCGCGTGCAGGTGGAGCACGCGGGCGGCGACGCGGTCGAGATCCCGAACGGCGTCGACGTCGAGTTCTTCTCCCGCGCGCTGCCGCTGGACGGCTACCCGCGCGCAGGCGGGACGATCGGGTTCGTCGGGCGCTTCACCGAACCGCGCAAGGGCATGGACGTGCTGCTGGAGGCCGCTCGACGGCTGCTACCGGAGTTCGAGGACCTGCGGCTGCTAGTGGTCGGCCGCGGCGAGCCGGACCAGCTGCGGCGGATGGCGGGGCCGCAGTTGTGGCCGCACATCGAACTGCTGGGCCAGGTCGACGATGAGACGAAGGCGCGGGCGCTGCGCAGCGTGGACGTTTACTGCGCGCCGAATACTGGCGGCGAGAGCTTCGGGATGATCCTGACCGAGGCGATGGCCGCGGGCACTCCGGTGCTGGCCAGCGGCCTCGACTCGTTCCGCCGCGTGCTCGACGACGGCCATGCCGGAATGCTCACCACGACCGGCGACCCGGCGTCGCTCGCCGACGGCCTGCGCGAACTGCTGGGCGACCCGGCGCGCCGGGCGTCGCTCGCGGCCGCGGCTGGCGAGCGGGTGACGGCGTACGACTGGGCGGTCGTGGTCACCCAGGTGCTGCGGGTGTACGAAACGGCCATCGCGGCGGATCCCCGGCTGGTCGCGGCGGGGGAGCGGGAGCTCGCGTGACGGTGCTGGTGTGGCTGCTCGTGGCGGCGGCCGCGATCGTGGTGCTCGGCGGGCTGTTCCTGGTCGCGACCGCGAACCGGCTGGACCGCCTGCACGTCCGGACCGACGCCGGCTGGGCTGCCTTGGAAGCTGCGCTCGCGCGCCGGGCCGTGGTAGCGCGAGCGGTCGCCGCGGTGCTGCACGACGGTGCTGACCTGCACGCCGCAGCCGCGCGGGCGGAGGCTGCTTCTCGCCCGGACCGGGAGGCAGCCGAGAACGAGTTGACGCTGGTCCTGGCCCCGATCGACCGGTCCCGGCTGCCGTTGGTGCTCGCCGAAGAGCTGACCGACGCCGAACACCGGGTCGTCATCGCGCGCCGCGTGCACAACGACGCGGTGCGGGACACGCTGGCGCTGCGGCGTCGTCGGAAGGTGCGGTATTTCAAGCTCGCCGGGACCGCGCCGTTGCCGGAGTACTTCGAATTCGCCGAGCCGGACCTCTGAGGCAGACTGAGGCGCATGACGACCGAACCCGATGCCTGCGCCGTCGCACACGGCGAGGTCGAAGAAGCGCCCGCCGAACGGACTTTGGTGGCTGTGTTCGCCTCGCCGGTGGCCCGGTACCTGCTGCGCTATGCCGCCGATTTGGGTTACCACACCGTGCTTTTCGAGCCGGATGAGGCGCGGGCCAGCGATGCTCCCGAGGGCGTCGAGGTCCGCACCACCGCGCCCTCTCCTGGGCCGGACGCGGATGTCGTTGTGACGGACCACCACCGGCCGGAGCTGGGGACGGTCCTTCAGGCTGCGCTGGCGGTGCCGACGCGGTGGGTCGGCGTGCTGGGCAACCCGCGGCATCCGGGTCCGCACGTGGAAGCGCTGCGGGCGCTGGGCGTGGCGGAACCGGACATCGCGCGGGTGCATCGGCCGGTGGGGCTGAACATCGGTTCGCGGACTCCGGCGGAGATCGCGATCGCGACGCTGGCGGGGCTGGTGGCGGACCGGAACGGGCGACCGGGCGGTTTCGAGTTCTGACAGTGGCGCCCACCGCGGTTTGTCCGTGAGGGGAACCCTGAGGGAATCAGAGTCCCTCAGGGTTCCCCTCACGGACTTCGCCCGGGGTCAGGTCGGGACCGCCGCCCCCTCCGGCATCGGTTCGAAGCGGGCATGCCGGCGCGTGAAAGTAGCCGTCCCCGACGTAAGAGACCGCAGATCCACCGCGTACCGGAGCAGTTCCGCCGCGGGGACCTCCGCGTGCACCACGGTGTGCCCGCCTTCTCCGGATTCCGTGCCCAGCACCCGGCCGCGGCGGGACGACAGGTCGCCGAGCACCGTGCCTAGGTGTTCGTCCGGCAGGCTCACCTCGACGGTGTCCAGCGGCTCCAGCAGCGAGATCCGGCTGGCCGCCGCGGCTTCCCGCAGGGCCAGCGCGCCCGCGGTCTGGAACGCGGCATCCGACGAGTCGACGCTGTGCGCCTTCCCGTCGGTCAGGGTCACGCGCACATCCACCACCGGGTAACCATCCTGGACACCTCGCTGCAGCTGCGCGCGAACGCCCTTCTCGACGCTCGGGATGAACTGGTGCGGCACGGCTCCGCCGACCACCTTGTCCACGAACTCGAACCCGCCTCCGCGCGGCAGCGGCTCGACTTCGATGTCGCACACCGCGAACTGCCCGTGCCCGCCGGACTGCTTCACGTGCCGGCCATGCCCGCGGGCGGATTTCGCGAACGTGGAACGCAGGCTGATCCGCACCGGCTCGGTGCCGACGTCCGCTCCGCCCGCGCGCAGCCGCGAGAGGACGACCTCCGAATGTGCCTCGCCCATGCACCACAGCACGAGCTGGCCGGTCTCCGCGTTGCGTTCCAAGCGCAGCGTCGGATCGCCCGCGACGAGGCGGGAAAGGTTGCGGGACAACGTGTCCTCGTCGCTGCGGGACTTCGCGACGACGGCGACCGGCAGCAGCGGTTCGGGCATCCGCCACGGTTTCATCAGCAGCGGATCGTCCGGCGAAGACACGGTGTCGCCGGTTTCGGCCGAGCCCACCTTGGTGAGCGCGCACAGATCGCCCGCGACGCAGAACGGCACCTCGCGCAGGTTCGCGCCGAGCGGCGAATACAGGTGGGCGACGCGCTCGTCGGTGTCGTGGTCTTCGTGGCCGCGTTCGGTGAGGCCGTGGCCTGAGACGTGCACGGGGTTCTCCGGGCGCAGCGTCCCGGAAAACACCCGGACGAGCGAAACGCGTCCCACGTACGAGTCAACCGCGGTGCGCACGACCTCGGCGGCGAGCGGACCGGCCGGGTCGGCCGACAGCGCGGCGTGGGCGGTGCCGTCGGGGCTGGTCACGCCGGGCGGCTGGTGTTCCAGCGGAGAGGGGAAGGCCCGCACGATGCCGTCGAGCACCTCGGCGAGGCCGATGCCGCTGGTCGCGCACACGGGGATGACCGGGTGGAACGAACCGCGCGCGACGGCCGTTTCGAGGTCGGCGATCAGCACGTCCTCGGCGATCTCCTCGCCGCCGAGGTAGCGGTCCATGAGGGTCTCGTCCTCGCTCTCGGCGATGATGCCCTCGATCAGCTCGTTGCGGGCGTCGGCGAGCCCGTCCAGCGCGGCCGGGTCCGGGTCGCTCACGCGCGGCGGGTAGCCGGCGGAGTAGTCGTACCGGCGCTGGGTGACGAGCCCGACCAGGCCGTCCGGCGCGGGGAGGTACAGCGGCAGCACGCCCGCGCCGAAAGCGGCTTGGCAGGCGGCGATCTCGGCGAGCGCGTCGGCGCGGTGGTGGTCGAGCCGCGACACCACGACGGCGCGCGGCATGCCCACCGACGCGCATTCCTCCCACGCCGCGACGGTGGCGGCGTCCACGCCCTCGGCGGCGCACACGACGAACAGCGCGGCGTCCGCGGCCCGCAGCCCGGCGCGCAGCTCGCCGACGAAATCGGCGTACCCCGGGGTGTCGATCAGATTGATTTTGTGCCCGGCGTGCAGCACCGGGGCGACGGAAAGCCCGACTGAGCGCTGCTGGCGCACGGCCGCGGGGTCGTGGTCGCACACCGTGGTGCCCTCCACGACCGAACCGGCGCGCGGCACCGTGCCGGACGCGGCGAGCAAGGCCTCGGTGAGCGTGGTCTTGCCGGAACCGGACGGCCCGACGAGGACGACGTTGCGCACCTTGGCGGGGTCGTCCACAGCGACGGCGGCCCCGGGGTCGGCACTCCTGTTCTGCTTGTCGGCCATGACGGCCTCCTCAGCGACGGCGGATGGAAGAACTGTGTCCCCGATCACACACCCGCGACCCGCCGGGAGGCAAGGCGGACGGCCCGGGACCAGCCGTTCGCTCGCCTCCGGCTCCGGCGGCCCAGGGCCCTTGATTCCACTGTGGACTGCCTTGGCTTCGGCTGTCCACAAAGGATTCACCGGGCAATTCCTGCCGGATTCATCCCTAACGCCGGTCTGCTGCCGAGGTGGGCGACTGGCGATTCTTGGGCGGAAAGAGGAATTTCCGGAAAACAGAGCGCGGAAATCGGAGCCGACGGCGGCGAAGTTGATAACTTAGCGACCTTCGTCGGTTGTCCGGAGTTGGGAAAAACCCGACTCTTGTCGGGGTTCGATCCCATTCCACTTCCGAATCCGGCCCCCACCCCCGGGTCTGATCCGGCCTGTCCGGAGGAGAACACCGCCGATGAAATCGCGCCGACCGCTCGTGCTGCTCGCAGCAGGGGTGCTGGCCGGGGCCGTCACCACGGCCACCGCCGCCCACGCACAGCCGCTCGAACCGCAGAGTCCGCAGGCCGCCGAAGCGATGGCCGCCAACGCCGCGCAGGCGCTGGTCGCCTCCCGGCCCGCCGCGCTGCACGCCAGCAAGGACGACGTTTTCCAGCAGCACAAGGTGATCTCGTCGACCAACGGGCTGAAGTACGTGCCGTACGACCGCACCTACAAAGGCATTCCGGTCATCGGCGGCGACTTCGTCGTGTCCACGAACTCCGCGGGCCAGGTCCTCGCCACCTCGGTCGCGCAGACCGCCGCGATCGACCTGCCCAGCACGTCGCCGAAGCTGACCGCGAAGCAAGCCGAAGCGATCGCCCGCACTCAGGTGCCCACTGTGGACAGTGTGCAGCCCGCGAAGCTGGCCGCGTACGCGCTCGGAAGCCCGAAACTCGCCTGGACGACCCGCGTGACCGGGCGGAACGCGGAAGGACCGAGCAAGCTGGACGTCGTCGTCGACGCCGCGACCGGGAAAGTCCTGCACACTCAGGAGCACGTGGCTTACGGCGACGCGCAGGGCGTGTGGAACGGCCCGGAGCCGCTGCACCTCGACACGACGTCGGACGGCGCCGGCGGCTTCTCGATGACCGACCCGACCATCTCGAACCTCAGCTGCCAGGACGCCTCCACTCAGCAGACTTTCACGAAGTCGACTGACAGCTGGGGCAACGGCGACGAGACCGACAAGGAAACCGGCTGCGCCGACGCCCTGTACGGCATCCAGCAAGAGAACAAGATGCTGACGCAATGGCTGGGCCGCAACAGCTTCGACGGCAACGGCGGCGCCTGGCCGATCCGCGTCGGCCTCAACGAGCAGAACGCTTACTACGACGGCACCCAGGTCCAGGTCGGGAACAACACCGCGGGCCAGTGGATCGGCTCGCTCGACGTGATCGGGCACGAGTTCGGCCACGGCATCGACGACCACACCCCGGGCAGCATGTCCGGCAGCGGCACCCAGGAATTCGTCGCGGACGTCTTCGGGGCCTCGTCCGAATGGTTCGCCAACGAGCCCGCGCCCTACGCGGTCCCCGACTTCCTGGTCGGCAACCAGGTGAACCTCACCGGCAGCGGGCCGATCCGCAACATGTACGACCCGTCGCAGCTCGGCCACGCGAACTGCTACGACGACTCGATCCCGGGCACCGAGGTGCACGCCGCGGCCGGCCCCGGCAACCACTGGTTCTATCTGCTGGCCGAGGGTTCGAACCCGACCAACGGCCAGCCGACCAGCCCGACCTGCAACAACTCGACGGTCACCGGGCTCGGCGTGCAGACCGCGGTGAAGATCTTCTACAACGCGATGCTGCTCAAGACCAGCGGCAGCTCGTACCAGAGCTACCGCACCTGGACGCTGACCGCGGCGAAGAGCTTGTTCCCCAACGGCTGCACCGAGTTCAACTCGGTGAAGGCGGCCTGGGACGCGGTGAGCGTGTCCGCGCAGCCGGACGAACCGACCTGTGGCGCCGTCGGCGCGACCGGTTCGCGGGCGATTTCCGCTCGATGACCCGAAACTGATTTCCCCACCGGCGGGAGGGAGAGACGAGCACTCGTCTCCCCCTCCCGATCGTTATTGCCCGCCGGGCGCGAATTCGCTTTCCGGGAATTCGGCCTCGAACGGCGCCGCGCAATTTTCCGGGCGCGGTTACGGCACTCCGGCGAGCCGGAGCAAAGCGGCAGTCGCCGCGGCGGCGATCACCACGAGAACGAACGGCGCCTTCCGCCAGGCGAGCACCCCGCCCACCAGCACCCCGGCCGGCCGCGCGATCCCGGCGAATTCGTGCCCCTGGGTCAACGCGCTGGTCGCGACCAGCGCGGCGAGCAGCACCACCGCCGACAGCGTCATCAGCCGCTCGGCTCGCGGAGACAACCGCACTTTCGTGCGCAGCAGCGGCCCGGCGAGGCGGAACGCGAACGTTCCCGCCGCCAGCACGAGCGTCGCGACGATCAGTTCCGCGCCGTCCATCAGTGCGCTCCTTCCAAGGTCTTCGGCTCCTTCGCCGCGGCTCCGGCGACCACTCCGACCAGCGCCAGCAGCACCGGCAGGCCCGCCGGGAGCAGGGGAGTGGCCACGAGCGCGACCGCCACGCCGATCAGCACCGGCAGCCGAGCGGCCCGGTCTTTCAACGACGGCAGCACCAGCGCCAGCAGCACCGCGGGGAAGGCGGCGTCCAGGCCGAACGCGTCGGTGTCGCTGATCGCGGACCCGGCGAACGCGCCGACGACGACCCCGAGGTTCCAGCACACGAACAGCCCGATGCCGCACGCCCAGTACGCCGCCCGCCGCCGGTCCGCCTCGCGCTGGGCCAGCGCGAACGCCACCGATTCGTCGATCATCAAGTGGCTTCCGGCCAGTCGCCCGAGCAGGCCGCGGCCGAGCGCGTCGCCGACCGCGAACCCGAACGGCACGTGCCGCGCGTTCACCAGCAGCCCGGCGGCGACCGCGGCGAGCGGATTGCCGCCCGAGGCCACGATGCCGACGAACATGAACTGCGACGCGCCGGCGAAGACCAGCAGGGACAGCAGCATCGGCGCCCACAGCGGGAAGCCGGAGCCGACCGCGATGGCGCCGTAGGAGACGCCGACGAGGGTGTCGGCCAGGCACACGAGACCGATGTCGCGGGCGAGGCCGCGATCGAGTGTTCGCCAAATCGAACGCATAGTGTCCTATGCTGAACACGTCGGGGCCTGTTCGTCAAGGCGAACGAGAAGACTGATGGAGCGAACACACATGCCGAACGAGAGCACGGGCGCGCCGCTGGACATCATCGCCGCGTCCCTGCGCCGCGAACGAGCCCGCGCCGGCCTCTCGCTGACCGAGGTCGCGCGGCGGGCCGGCCTGGCGAAATCCACGTTGTCCCAGCTGGAGTCGGGGTCCGGCAACCCGAGCGTGGAGACGCTGTGGGCGCTCGGCGTCGCGCTGGACGTGCCGTTCTCGAGGCTGGTCGAGCCGGAACGGCAGGAGGTGAAGGTGATCCGCGCGGGCAAGGGCCCGACGGTGTTCGCCGAACACGCCGACTACGCGTGCACCCTGCTGTCCGCGTGCCCGTCCGCGGCGCGCCGGGACATCTACCTGGTCAGCGCGGAGCCGGGCGTCCCGCGGCGGTCGGATCCGCACATGAGCGGCGTGGTCGAGCACACGGTGCTGTGCGCGGGGCGGGCGCGGATCGGGATCATGGACGATCCGGTGGAGATGCTGCCGGGGGATTACATCTGTTACCCGGGGGATGTGCCGCACATCTTCGAGGCGCTGGAGCCGGGGACGTTCGGAGTGGAGATTTCCGAGTACAACTGAGCGGTCATTCGCCGGTGTAGCTGCTGAAGGTCCAGACTTGGTTTTCCGGGTCGGCGCAGGAGTATTCGCGGACTCCGGCGATCGACGCGTGGACGGGGTTCAGGATCCTCGCCCCGTGTTCCCGCGCGCGTCGTTGGTGCTCGTCCAGGGCGGAGTCGGGGACCCATACGCACAAAGCGTGGCTCGTGCCCTTCAGTGTCAGGGGGCTGTGCATGCCGTATCGGTCGGCTGGCTGGTCTTTGCCGAGGAAGATCAGCTGGTTGCCGACACGAAGCTGGGCATGCTCGACCGTCCCGTCCGGGGTCTCAACGACGAAGTGCGTGGTGAAACCGAACGCTTCGGTCAGGAAAGCGATGGCGGCCTTGGGGTCGGCGTACTTCAGGTTGGGGTACACCGTCTGCGCGGGAACGTCGTCGGCCATCGCCCCATCATGCCGGTTCGGCCGGTCATTCCGGAGCCACTTCGACGAGAACCTTCCCCAGGACTCCTCGCTCGACCGCGCGATGAGCGTCCGCGACGTGGTCGAGTTCGTACCGGTGGATCGGCAGCCCGTGCTCGGCGCCGACCTCCAGTGCGCCGTCCGCCGCGGCGGCGTGTACGTCGGCCAGGGCGTTCGCTTTGCTTTCCGGGTCGGTCGTGTAGGTGAAGGTGAAATCCAGCTGCACGTTTTTGACCAGCATTTCCCGCGACGGGATCGGGAGGCGGTCGGCGTCGCCGTAGCTGTAGACGTTGATGTTGCCGCCGTGGGCGAGCACGGGCAGGTCGGTTGTCAGGTTGGCGCCAAGGTCGACCTCGACGATGTGGTGCGCTCCGCCGGGCGCCAGCTGCGAGACGCGCGCGGCGACGTCCTCGGTGCGGTAGTCGATGACGTGGTCGGCACCGGCCGCGCGGGCGAGTTCTGCTTTTTCCGGGCTGCTGACGGTCGCCAGGACAGTCGCGCCTGACCACGCTGCCAGCTGGATCGCGGCGTGTCCCACTGAACCGGCGCCGCCTTGGACCAGGACGGTTCGGCCGGTCATGGTTCCAGGGCCGAGGCGGCGCGGTCCGCGTGCCGAGGTGGTCAGGGTGCGGTGCGCGGTCAGGGCCGGGATGCCGAGGCTCGCGCCGACGTCGAAGCTCGCGCCGTCCGGCAGCGGTATCACGTGGCGGGCGGGCACCGAGACGAACTCCTGCGCGGTTCCCGCTGGGCTGTCGAAGGCAACATCCCACAGCCAAACCCGTTGGCCGGGCGAGAAATCCTGGACGCCGTCGCCGACCGCGTCCACGAAACCCGCGCCGTCCTGGTGCGGGACTTGTTCCTCGAACCGCAGTGCGGACGACTGGCCGGAACGGCTGCGCCAGTCGGTCGGGTTCACCCCGGACACGACTACGCGGACCCGCACCTGTCCCGGCGCGACGACGGGAAGGTCGCGCTCGACGAGACGGAGCACTTCCGGGCCGCCGGTGCTGCGGTAGACCACTGCCTTCACGAATAAACCCTTTCCGAGCATTGGCTTTCAGCGAGCGAGCTTGATTCCCGCGGCCTCGCGATCCCAGGTGTCGGCGGTGACAGCCGATTCCCGCAGGACCGCTTTCTGGATTTTGGCGGTCGGCGTCTTGGGCAATTCCGGGACGAACCGCAGATACCGGGGAACCATGTAGTACGCCATCCTCGGTTCGAGGAAGCGGATCAATTCCACCGGGTCGAGGTGCGCTCCGGGAACGGTCGCGATCACCGCCAGCACCTCGTCCTCGGAAATCTCGCTCGGCACCGGGACGACGGCCGCCTCGCGCACGCTCGGATGCGCCATGATCTCCGCTTCGACCTCCATCGACGAGATGTTTTCGCCGCGCCGGCGGATCGAATCCTTGAGACGGTCGGCGAAGTAGTAGTTTCCGTCCGCGTCCTTGCGTGCGGTGTCGCCGGTGTGGAACCAGCCGTTGCGCCAGGCTTTCGCCGTCGCCTCCGGCATCCGGAAGTACCCGTGGGACAACGCCCACGGCGCGTCGGCGCGGAGGACGATCTCGCCGACCGAGCCGGTCGGCACCTCGCGATCGGCCTCGTCGACCAGCCGGATCTCGACGCCGGGCCGGGCCTTTCCGCACGTGCCCTTCTCGGCCGGATTCGGCCCGGACACGATCGGCGCGGACAATTCCGTCATGTTGTAGATGGTGTAGACGTCGACGCCGAACCGGTTCGAGAACGCCGCGATGTCGTCGAGGAGCGGAACGACGAAAATCTTGGTCAGCGGATTGTCCGCGTCGCGAGGATCCGGCGGAAGGCGGTTCACGAAATTGGCCATCACGCCGAGCAGGAAAATCATGGTGGCTCCGGTCTGCCGGATCTGCCGCCAGAACTGCTCGCCGCTGAATCGTTCGACCACCGCGACCGAGCCGCCGTTCAGGAGCATCGCGTAGAGCAGGGTCGAGCCGCCGGCGTGGAAAGCGGGCATGTTGATGAGAAACCGGTCGTCAGCGGTCATGATCGGCATCGAGACCGGGCCGAAGGCCGACCATGCCTGCATGTACGACTTCAGCACGCCTTTGGACGGGCCGGTCGTCCCGGACGTGTAAAGGATCGCCTGGGTGTGCCAAGGCTCGATGGGGACGCTCGGCTCGGACACTTCGCCGTCAAGGTTCGGGAGTTCCGCGGCCCGCACCACCGAGATGCCGTCGAGGCCGGGCTCGCCGTCGCCGACCTGGACCGCGAGGCGGAGGCCTTCGCGCGGGCCGATCTCGGCCAGGCGGGGGAGCAGTTCGGCGTCCGCGACGAGGATCTCGGCCTCGGAGTTGTCCAGCACGTGCGCGAGAAGACCGCCGCGATACGCCGTGTTGATCGGCACGAACACCGCGCCGAGATAGTTGATCGCGAACCAGAACCGCAGCACGTCAGGTCCGTTGGGCAGCCAGCACACGACGTTGTCGAACTGCCGCACGCCGAGCGCCTCTAAGGCCGCGGCGGTTTGCCGTACCTCGCGCAGCAGATCGGCCCGCGTCCAGGTCGGCCCTCCGTCGAAGACCGCGAACACCTTGTCCGGGTCTTCGACCGCGCGGCGCTCGAGCAGGTACCTCAGCACCAGCTCCTCGCGGGGCGGGACCCTCGGATCCACAGGCACGGCGGGCTCCCTTCGGATCACTTCTCGAACGGTCGGTACAGTTTCATGCTAACCGCATCGCGTCAAGTGCGAGAACGCGCGGCGCGGTCTCGACTAAATACCGGATGACCGGTACAGTTCTGCGCGCTGCCCGGTCGGGCCGGCCACAACGACGTGCGAACCCCGGAGGTTGCCCATGCCTGAAGTCCTGACGTTCGAGATGCCCCGGGTCGAGACGGTCGTCCAAGGCACCGGCGCGGTGCGCGAGATCGGCGCGGAGCTGGACCGCCGGGGGCTGCGCCGGGTGTTCCTCGTGACCGGCAGGTCGGTCGGCGGGAGCGAGGCCTTCGCGAAACTGGCCGCCGACCTCGGCGACCGGGTCGCCGGGACGTTTTCCCGGATCAAGGCGCACAACCCGGTCGAGCTGATCGTGGAGCTGATCGGGCAGGCGCGTGCCGCGGAGGCCGACGCGTTCGTCGCGGTGGGCGGCGGTTCGCCGTGCGACGCCGCGAAACTGGCCGCGATCGGCCTCTGCGAGGGGTCCGGTTCGGTCGAGGACCTCGCCCGCAACTACCTCGAGTTCGAGTACCCGAGCACGATCCGCCGTCGTCCGCTGACCGGCACGCCGATGCCCGTCTTCGCGGTGCCGACGACGTTGTCGGCGGCCGAATGGGACGGCTTCGCCGGGTCGGTCGACGAATCGCGCGACACCAAGGACCTGACGGTCTACCTCGAGGCGACGCCCCGCGTGGTCTTCCTCGACCCGGAGTTCTGCGCGGGCACCCCGCGCGACCTCTGGGCCACCACCGGCGTGCGGGCGCTGGACCACGCGGTCGAAACCGCCTACGCGAAGAACGCCCACCCGTTCACCACGGCGCTGGCCGAAGGCGCGCTGGCCATCCTCGCCGAGCACCTCCCGCGTTCGGTCCGCGATCCGCACGACCACGAATCGGCGCTCAAGTGCCTGCAGGCCGCGTGGATGTCGATCGTCGGGGTGCACAACGTCTCGCTCGGCCTCTCGCACGCGATCGGCCACCAGCTCGGCGCGGTCGGGATCCCGCACGGGGTCACCTCCTGCATCATGCTTCCGCACGTGATGCGCTTCCTGGAGCCGGTGACGTCGGCGGAGCAGGCCCGGATGGCGCAGTCGCTGCGGCGGGTCCAGGGCGACGCCGAGGAGCTGTCCGCCGCGGACCGCCTGGAACGGATTCTCGACGAACTCGCCGTGCCGCGCCGGGTGTCCGAGTTCGGCGTCGGGCGCGAGAAGCTGAACGGCGTCGCGCGGGCCGCGCTGGGCGACATCGTGGTCCGCGAATCGCCGCGGACGGTCGACGAGACGGTGATCCGCGAGCTGCTGGAGGCGGTCTGGTAAGCACGGCGCGCGAAAAAGCGGGGCCGACTCGGATCGGCCCCGCTTTTTCGTGAGCTACCGGGGGTCTTGGCGGATTCCGTTGAGCAGCGTGTCGGTGAAGAGGTCGGCGATCTCCTCCGGAGTGCGCTCGCCGTCCGGCCGGATCCACGCGTACGAGTAGTTGTAGTGCCCGAGAATGCCCTTGACCACCAGGGGATCCAGCTCGCGGAACTCGCCCGCCTCGGCGCCGCCGCGGAGGATTCCGGCCACCATCGTCTCGTACCGGTCGCGCGCGTCCTGGATGACCGCGTGCCGTTGCCCGGTGAGGGCCTTGAACTCCTGGAACGCGACAGTCCACTCCAGCGCGTGCTCCGCGAGATTGCGCATGGTGGACCGCATCAGCTGCCGGAACCGCTCCCGGTACGTCGTCTCGGTCGCGACGATCCAGCCCGACTGCTCGAGCAGATCCGACAGCCGCGTGTGGCAGATTTCGAACAGCAGCGTCTCTTTGCTGCCGATGTGGTGGTACAGCGCGCCCCGGCCGATCCCGGTGTCGTGGGAGATCATCTCGATCCCGGTGGCGTGGTAGCCGTTCTCGGCGAACAGCCGGACAGCGGACGTCATGATGCGCTGCCTGGCTTCCGTCCCCGCCCGGTTCGTGCGTCGTGCGGTGCCGCCGGGCTTCACAGGCATAGAACGCTTCCTTCGCTGGTCGAGGAGGAGGAGACGAGGCTAGCCGATCGGCGCGACGGCGAGAACGACCTTCCCGGACGTGGCGCGGTCTTCGATGGCCTGCAGCGCCTTGGCGGCGTCGGCGAGCGGGAAGACGTGGCCGACCACCGGCCGCACGAAGCCCTCGCGGGCGAGCCGGGTGAGCTCCGCGGCGGAAGCGGCCGCGACGGTGTCGTCCCGTTCGACGAAACCGCCCCAGTACACGCCGACGACCTCGATGTTCTTGAGCAGCAACCGGTTCACCGCGATCTCCGGGATCCCGCCCGCCGCGAACCCGATCACCAGGTGCCGGCCTTCCGGGCGCAGCAGCCGGATGGAGTCCGCGAAATACTCGCCGCCGACCGGGTCCACGGTGACGTCGATTCCCTTCGGGGCGGCGGCGCGCACCGCGTCGGCCCAGCCTGGTCCGGCCACCACGACGTGGTCCGCGCCCGCGGTTTCGGCGACGGCGACCGTGCCTGGGGAGTCGACCACCGCGGTGACGATCGCGCCGAGGCCCTTGGCCACCTGGATCGCCGCCGTGCCGACTCCGCCCGCGGCTCCGTGCACCAGCACGTGCTCGCCCGCGCGCAGCCGGCCGCGCCGGACCAGGGCGAAGTGGACGGTCTGGAAGTTCATCGCGAAGGCCGCGCCCTGCTCGAACGAGAGCTCGCTGGGCAGCGGGAACGTCACCGCGGGCTTGGCGGCGACCACCTCGGCGTATCCGCCGCGCGGGACGTAGGCGGCGCACCGGTCGCCGGCCTTGACCGCCGCGCCCTCGGGAGCCGACCGGACGATCCCGGCCACCTCGACGCCGGGAACGAACGGTAGTTCGGGCCGCACCTGGTACTGGCCGCGGGTCATCAGGGCGTCGACGAAGCTGACGCCGACGGCTTTCACGTCGATGACGATGTCGCCGGCGGCGGCCTCGGGCTCGGCCACCTCGACCAGTTCCACCGCGGCGGGTCCGTCGAGCGAGGAAATCCGGATAGCGCGCACTGTGCTCCCTCAAGTCGGATTGCGGGCCGGCCGGTCCGCGAGAAGGCGGACCGCGCCCGGCGAGGTTCTGTTACTGTACCGACTGTTCAGTTTTTGGCAAGCGAGGACGGGCGGCCCATGGCGACCGAGCACGTGATCCGAGTACTGCCGACCGACAGCCCCGGGCTGGTCCGGACGGCCGAGAGCCGCGTCGACGAGCGCTGGCTGCGCGCCTTCGCGGCCGCCGTCGGCGACACCCGCGACGAGTTCTTCGATCTCGACCGCGGCATCGTCGGCCACCCGGTGTTCCCGGTCTGCGTCGAATGGCCGCTCATCGAGCAAGGGGCTCCGGGGATCGAGCTGTCCGAGGACACGCTGAGGCTGGGCCTGCATGTCGGGCACCGGATCCGGCTGCGGTCACCACTGCGTCCCGGCGAGCGGGTGCGGACCGAGGCACGGCTGCACCGCGCTGAGGCGCGAACGGGCGCAGCGCTCATCGTCACGGAGTTCCGCACCACGACGCCCGGCGGAACGCTCCTCGTCACCTCGCAGGTGAGCACGCTGTACCGCGGTGTCCGGCTTGAAGGCGGCGAAATCGCGGCCGCGTCACCAAAACCCCGGCCGGCCGAACTCTCCCGGATCGCGACGTTCGAGACCGACACCGCCAACGCGGTCGTTTACAGCGAGTGCGCGCGGATCTGGAACCCCATCCACACCGACATTCGCGTCGCGCGTGCGGCGGGCCTGGCCGACACGGTCCTGCACGGCACCGAAACACTCGCGCGGGCAGTGTCCGCCGTGACCCGCGCTTACCCGGGCCCTGACGTCACCGGGGTCGACTGCCGCTTCACCAACCCGGTCTTCCCGGGGATGACGCTGTCGGTCCACGCGGGCCGGACACGTCCCGGGACCGTCGCTTTCGACGTGCGCGCGGCGGACGGGACACCAGTGCTCGCGGACGGCCTCCTCGCCTTCGCGGCCGAGTCGTCGTGACTGGCGGCTGTACACCGGCGGCGCGATAGCGCAGAGTCGGACGAAACATCGGCCAGGAGGTGTGATGACCGGCGAGGAAATCGTGCTCGGTCCCCTGCCCAAGGGGATCACGCCCGCCCGCGAGGGCATGCGGAACAAGGTGTGGAACGTGCTCGGCCACACCTACTCGATGAAGGCGGCCAGCGAGTCGAGCTTCGCGTTCGAGACCCTCGACCCACCCGGCACCGGAGTGCCGCCGCACGTCCATCCGACTCAGGACGAGCACATCTACATCCTGGAAGGCGTGTTCACGCTCTACCTCGACGGCAAGTGGGAGACCGCGGGCCCCGGCGACACTGTGCGGATGCCGAAGGGGCTTCCGCACGCGTATTACAACCGCAGCGAGGGCCTGACCCGCGGGCTGTTCTGGGTGAGCCCGGCCGGGCAGCTCGCGACGCTGTTCGACAAGCTGCACAATCTGACGGACCCGGCGGAGGTGGTCCGGGTGTCGGCGCTGCACGACGTCGAGTTCCTGCCGCCCGGTTCGGTGGAGGGCGCCTGACCCGGCTCAGGCGCGGTTCACCTGCTGCTGGGAGGCCCCGGAAGCCTGGGCATAGCCCGCGACGATCGCCTCGAGCGTGGCTGTGTCGATCACGTCTTCCAGGCGGGTAAAGCCTTCCGGGGCCCGCCGTTCGACTTCGTCGATGACGTTTTCCGGCCCGCCCCGGCGGTTGCGCAGCACGATGTCGCTGGTGGCCGGAAGACGATCGGCTTCGTACGCGCGAAGCGCCTCGACGGGATCGGAACGCCGCGTGAGGTGCCAGGCGAGGCTGGACGCGTCGAGGATGGCCTGGCCGGCGCCGTTGGAACCCATCGGGTACATCGGATGGGCGGCGTCGCCCAGGAGCGTCACGCGTCCGTGCGACCACGCGGGCAGCGGATCCCGGTCGCACATCGGGAATTCGAAGATCTCCTCGGTGGCCTCGACCAGCGCGGAGTGGTCGACCGCCGGGCACCGGAACCGCCCGAGGTGCCGGGCCAGCTCAGCCCGGTCGCCGGGTTTGGCCCAGTCCTGCCGGTCCGGCGGCGGGGCGCCGGGCTCTCCGGTCCGGATGCAGACCGCCCAGTTCGTGAGCCTGCTGCCCGCGCTCTTGCCCGGTCCGATCGGGTAGATCACCAGCTTGGCCGCCGTGCCGCCGGAGACGATCATCGAAGCGCCGCCGCCGAATTCCGGCCAGTCGGTGGCGCCGCGCCACATCAGGACGCCGTTCCAGCGGGGCGGTCCCTCCTCGGGGAACAACAGGGCTCGCGCGGCCGAGTGAATCCCGTCGGCCGCCACGAGAACGTCGCCGGTCGCGGTGACCGGGGCGCCGCTGTCCCGCTCGGCGAAGTGCGCCCGGACGCCTTGTGCGCTTTGGTCGAACCCGGTCAGCCGGTATCCGGTCCGCACCGCGTCGGGGCCGAGCCGCGTTTGGACTGCCCGCAGCAGCAGGTCGCGCAGCCTGCCTCGGTGCAGGCAGTACTGGGGGAGGGCGAAGCCCGCGTCGAGACCGCAGGGTTTGCGGAGGATCACCTGCCCGAGGCGGTGGGTGTAGGACAGCTCGCGGGTGCGGATCCCGATCTCGTCCAGCTGGTCGAGCAGCCCGAGCGCGGCCAGTTCCTTGACCGCGTGCGGCAGGGCGTTGATGCCGACGCCGAGTTCGCCGATGCGGGCGCTTTGTTCGTAGACCGCGCATTCGACGCCTTCGCGGTGCAGCCGCAGGGCCGCGGCCAGCCCGCCGATCCCCGCTCCGACGATCACGACCTTCACCGCGAACCTCCCTGTCGTCGATCGACTCAGGGTGGCGGAGATCGGATGGGGGCGCTACCGCCGAGTGGAGGGGGCCGGGCGGGAGGAGGTTCTTCCCGGCGGCCAACTGTCCATATCGGACGGTTGCCTGCGGGCCGATCAGCGGGAACCGCCCAGCCGGTGTCCGGCTGTCCGCCTGAACTTGTGCCAGCAGGAACCTTCACCGTGCGCTCCGCCAGGCACAGTTCGGCGGTGATGTCGCGATTGGACCGACTGTCGCCGGGCAGGAGCAGGACGGCGCGTCCCCGGGCAGCGACTCCGCTGGCGGTCGGCGTGCGAGGGTCGCGGCCACCGCACGCCGGGTGCGACTGCCGCTGCACGCCGTGCTGGGCATGGGGTGGCTGGCGGCGGAAGCGTCGGGCGGCGACGGAATCGAACGGCGCGCCGGGTCGCCGTGGCCCCGCCCGCGGCGGGCGGGGCCGGTCTCGGGACAGTCAGGCGTTGATCTGCTTGGTTTCGCTGTCGCCGCCGATAGCGATCTTGCGGGGCTTGGCCTGCTCGGCGATCGGCACCCGCAGGGTGAGCACGCCCGCGTCGTAGTCGGCCTTGATGCGGTCCGCGTCCAGCGTGTCGCCCAGGAAAAGCTGCCGGGAGAACACCCCGCGTGGCCGTTCGGAGACCTGGACCTCCGCGTCCTCGCCGTACTCGGGCCTGCGTTCGGCCTTCACGGTCAGCACGTTGCGCTCGACATCCAGGTCGATCGACTCCGGCGCGACGCCGGGCAGGTCGAACTGCACCACGTAGTCGTTGCCGGACCGGTAGGCGTCCATCGGCATCACCGCCGGGCGGGTCGTGGTGCCGTTGCCGCCGAAGAACTGCTGGGTCAGCCGATCGAGCTCCCGGAACGGGTCAGTTCGCATCAACATGACCATGCGCCTCCATTCTCCTTCCCTGCTGCCCGCCGTCCGGCGCGCTCGGCCGGAGGCGGGCTGTCGCGTGTTTGCCCGGGTTTCTTGCTCCTGTGACCGCAGATCTTCTTGACCTCGGATTGACGGACCGGCGGCCGCCGCGGAGACCCGGTCCCGCCGCCGGGCAGAGCGGCGGGACCGGAACCAGTTCAGGTGAAACAACCTCGATGATCTGTGCGTGCTCTATCACCTCCCGAAAAATGCCGCCGCAGTGCTTCCGCTCCGCGTCGGAGGGGAGCGCTCGCGGCGCTCCGGCGGCCAAGCCCGCCACACGCTCGTCGTGGCCTGCCGCGCCTCGCGCCCGGCGTTCCGCGGACCGGGGGTATCGCCGTGCAGCGGCGCGTCGCCGAAGCCGAAGGCCACGATCGCCTCGAATTCGGCGCGCAGCCAGGCCGGATCGGCGCAGATCAGCTCGGCGAATTCGCTGGCGGCCGCGTCCCGGCGGCCGATGGTGTCCGGCATCGTCGATCACTCCCCGGTTACGTCGTCCCAGCACCCAGGTCAGCTATCGCGTCTCACAATTTCTATAGCGCGGACTGTAGATTGTGTCAAGCAGCGAGCCGAGATAATCTTGTGCAGGCTGGCGCGACGGGATCCCGGAGAGGAGGTGCGCGTGACCGGACTCGACAGGCTCGACGACCAGGACTATCCGGCTTACACGACCGGGCAGGCCGCCGAAATGCTGGGCGTTCAGCAGGCCTTCCTGCGCAGCCTGGACACCGCGGCCGTGGTGCGGCCCGAACGCTCCGGCGGCGGGCATCGCCGTTACTCCCGCCGTCAGCTGACCTTGGTGGTGCGGCTGCGCGAACAACTGGACGAGGGACATTCCCTCGCCTCGGCCGCGCGGATCATCGGCCTGCAGGACGAACTCGCCGACGCCCACGACGTCATCACCGGCCTCCGCGCCCGCCTCGGCGAGCGCTGACGGCGGCCGGAATTCCTCGAAGAGTTCCCTTGTGCCGCACCGCAGTCACTGCCGGGCGGAGGCGGACGCTGCCGCATCGGTACTGTCGCTTCGCATGACCGGCCCCGAGATCGTGATCACCGCCGACCTGGTCCGCGACCTGCTGCGAGAACAGCATCCAGACCTCGCCGAGCTGGCGATTAGCGAGGTGCCGGGCGGCTGGGGCAACCAAATGTGGCGTCTGGGCGACGATCTGGCCGTACGCGTGCAGCGCATGGACCCGACCCCGGAGCTGCAGCTCAAGGAACGGCGATGGCTGCCCGTGCTGGCTCCGCACCTGCCGCTTCCGGTGCCGACGCCGGTACGGTTCGGCGAACCGTCCGTGCGTTTCCCCAAGTACTGGACCGTGATGACGTGGGTTCCCGGCGAACCGCTCGACCACGGCACGATCAGCCGCGGCCACTCGGCCGACACGCTGGCGGAGTTCCTCCGGGCGCTCCATGTGCCCGCGCCCGCCGAGGCCCCGGTCGCCGCGGATCGCGGAGCCCATCCTCGGGATTGCACGGCCGGCTTCGAGAAATTCCTCCAGGCCGTTGTCCTCGACGACCTCGCCGCCGACGTCCGGGCGGTCTGGGACGATGCCGTCGAGGCCGGCGCGTGGGAGGGGCCGCCGGTGTGGGTGCACGGCGATCTCCATCCCGCGAATGTCGTGGTCTCGGACGGAACGCTCTCGGGCATCGTCGATTTCGGTGATCTGTTCGCCGGCGATCCGGCGTGGGATCTGGCCGCTGCCTGGGTGTTGCTGCCCGAGGGGACGGCTTCGCGGTTCTTCGACAGTTACGCGCGGGCGGACGAACCGGCGATCCGGCGTGCGCGCGGGCTGGCTGCGATGAAGAGCCTTTTCCTGATCCTCATGGGGCAGAACGGCGATCGCGGCCTTCCCGGCGGCAAGCCGCATTGGGGACCCGCGGGCCGGGCGGCGCTCGACCGGGTGCTGAAGGGCGTTTGAGGTTTCGGCCGGAAGGTTCAGTCCCACCACAGCACGACGGCGAGCTGGCGACGCGCGGCTTCCTCGTAGAAGTCGCGCAGGATGGTGTGCTGCTCGGCCAGAAACCCGGCCAGATCACCGCGCACCTCGAGTGCGGTCGGGCTCAGTTTCGCCTCGATCTGCGCCGGGTCCGACGGCACGACGGCGTGCACAGCTTCCGGGGTCAGGGAACGCAACGCTTCGGCGACAGCCTTGACCTCGGGCGGCTCCAGTGCGGTCACCGGGTGGTCAAAGATCCCGTAGGGATAGTCGCGGTAGGCCGGATTGACTTCCTCGTCGCCGTCGAATCCACGCCGCAGCAAGGCGAAGGTCCGCTCGTCGGCTCCGGCCATCGCCCAGGCCCGTTTCAGGATGACCGGCCACCAGTTCAGATCGAGGTAGGCCTCGTCCGGAGCCGCGGTGAACGAGCAGAGTGCGTCCAGCGCGTCCGCCGACTCCCGGCAAGCGGCGAGTTGCGCGGCGGGGATTCGGGCGAGCTGCTGGGTGACAGCCATGCCGTCCAGTATGTCAAGGCTCGGCCGCGCGTCGGAAGGCATGCGCTGTGGCAACGCATCCCAGCGTTGTGTCCACTGTGGATCAGTCGCCGACACCAGACGCGTCAAGGGCTTCCGCGGCGACTCGCAGAGCGCGCTTGCTGGCTTCCGGATCGGGATGAGTGGGGGAGAGCGCAAGAGTGGTGACGCCGCTCTCGGCGAGCGCCTGCATCCGGTCGGCGATGCGCTGTTTCGGGCCGAGAAGCGAGGTCTTGTCGAGGAATTCCGTCGGGACGGCGGCCATCGCACCGGCGTAGTCCATGGTCAGGTACCGCTCGCGGACCTCGTCGGCGGCGGCCTCGTATCCCATCCTGGCCATGAGGTCGCGGTAGAAGTTGTTCTCGCGGCTGCCCGCTCCGCCGACGAATCCGGCGACGTAGGGGCGGGCGTGGTCGGCCGCTTCCAGCCAGTCGTCGCCGACGGCGAGCGGGGCGGTGGTCGCGACGTCGAATCCGTCGAGGGTGGCGCCGGCTTTCTCGCGGCCGGCGCGGATCCGGTCCAGGGATTCGTGGCTGTGCTCGGGGGAGAAGAACAGGCCGAGCCAGCCGTCGGCGATTTCGCCGGTGAGTTCCAGGTTCTGCGGGCCGAGGGCGGCGAGGTAGAGCGGGATGTGCTCGCGAGCGGGCGGCACCGCCAGCGGCAGTGCTTTGCCGGGGCCGCCGGGAAGCGGAAGCTGGAAGTGCGCGCCGTCGTGCCGGACCCGTTCGTAGCGCAGCGCTTTGCCCACGATGTCGACGTATTCGCGGGTCCGCTGCACTGGTTTCCGGAACGGGACGCCGTACCAGCCCTCGGACACCTGCGGCCCGGAAACCCCGAGCCCGAGCCGGAACCTGCCGCCGGAGAGGTTGTCCAGGGTCGCCGCCGTCATCGCGGTCATGGTCGGGCGGCGGGCCGGGATCTGCAGGATGGCGCTGCCGAGGTCGACGCGTTCGGTGCGCGCGGCGAGCCAGCCCAGCACGGTCGCGGCGTCCGAGCCGTAGGCCTCGGCCACCCACACGACGGAGAACCCGAGCCGGTCGGCCTCCTGGGCGAGCAGGAGGTTCGTCGCGTCGTTGCCGGCGCCCCAATAACCGATGTTGAGTCCTATTTTCATGCGGCCGACGTTACTGCTGGTAATTGAAAGGACACCGGTGGTTCCCGGGTTCAGGGGGCGCGATAGGGGTTGCCTCGAGTCCACAGTGGACTTCCGGGAATACCTGACACAGGGTGTCGTGATTCGCCTGAGAAGCTCGGCTTCCGCCTCGAACCAAGGAGTATCGGATGGGATCCCAGCTCAACCCGTGCCTCGCCTTCGCCGGAAACGCCAGGCAGGCGATGGAGTTCTACCGGGAAGTCCTCGGCGGCGAACTGGACCTGGGCACCTACGGCGATTTCGGCTCTCCGGAGGCTCCCGGCGGCGACGCGGACCAGATCATGCACTCCGTGCTCAGGACGCCGGACGGCTACACGGTGATGGCGTGGGACGTGCCGGAGCGGGTGTCCTTCCAGTCAGGCAACAATGTCGCGCTGTTCCTCGGGGGCGACGACGGCAAGCTCCGGGGCTGCTTCGAGAAGCTGTCCGCTGGCGGCACCGTGACGTTGCCGCTGGAGAAACAGTCGTGGGGCGACGAGGCCGGTTCGCTCGTGGACAAGTTCGGGATCACGTGGATGGTCGACATCGCCCAGCGGCAATCCTGAGCGCTCAGTCCGGAATCTCGCCCATCGAACGGCACAGCCTGCGCAGCAGATCGGCCAGTTCGCGCTGGTCCTCGCCGCTCAAGCCGCTCACCAGCTTCTCCTGCTCGGCCAGTTCCACGGCGACCGCCTCGTCGACGAGGGCCAGCCCGGCCGGGGTGAGCCGGATCAGCGCGGTGCGGCGGTTCGCCGGGTTTTGCTTGCGGTCGACCAGACCCGCGGCCACCAGCCGGTCCAGCCTGCTGGTCATGGTGCTGTTGCCGGCCAGCATCCAGCGCGCGATCTCGGACAGGGTCAGCTCGTACGGCGCCCCCGCGCGCCGCAGAGTGGCGAGGATGTCCAGGTCCGCGTGGAGAACGCCGTAGTCCTTCAGGGTTTCGTCGAGGCGGCGGGTCACCCGGCGCGCGATCCGCGTCAGGCGGGCCAGCACCGACAGCGGGGCGGGGTCGAGGTCTGGGCGTTGCGCGCGCCATTGGTCCAGGACGTCGTCGACGAAGTCACGCTCCATCTTCGTACTATACAATGACGGACATTACGACCTCGTACCTTTCGGCTCCGCAGCGAAGGAGAGGGAAGATGCCCGGAGTGATCGTCGTCGGCGGCGGGCCGGTCGGCATGCTGCTGGCCACCGAACTCGGCAGGCACGGTGTACCCGTGACAGTCGTCGAGAAACTCACTGCCACGCACGACGAACCACGTGCGGGGACTTTGCACGCGCGTACCGCACAGTCGTTGCTGCGCCGTGGCTATCTGCCCGTGCCGCCGCCGCGCGACCCGCGCACGATCGTCGAGACTCCGTTCCACTTCGGCGGCCGTCCGGTGCTGACGCTGGAATCGCCCGCGCTCGAAGGCGCGCCGATGGTCGGGCAAGCGCAATCCGACATCGAGCGCTTTTTCGAGGCGCAGGCCCGTTCGCTCGGCGTCACGATCCTGCGCGGCCGCCGGGTGACCGGGGTCCGGGACGACGGCGAGCAGGTCAGCGTCTCCACCGACCACGGCGAACTCACCGCCGACTACGTCGTGGGCTGCGACGGCGCCCGCAGCATTGTCCGCGAAGAGGCGGGGTTCACCGGGACGACCCACCCGGCCACGTTCGCCGGGCTTCTCGGCCTGGCCAGGCTGGGCGACCCCGCGCGGGTGCCCGGCGGCTGGACGCAGGGGCCGACCGGCTGGACGCTGATCAACGTCAACCCGGCCGGACAGAGCAGGATCCTCACCCACGAGTTCACCGAGCCGCTCCCGGAACGCGGCGCCCCGGCAGGTCTCGAGGATCTTCGGGCGGCCGCCTCGCGCATCCTCGGCCACGACGTGCCGATGTCCGACGCGACGTTCGTCGGCCGGTTCAGCGACTTCACGCGCCTGGCCGACTCCTACCGCCGCGGCAGGCTCTTCCTTGCCGGCGACGCGGCCCACGTGCACGCGCCGCTCGGCGGGCAGGGGCTCAATCTCGGCCTGCAGGACGCGTTCAACCTCGGCTGGAAGCTCGCGATGGTCGTCGCGGGCACGGCTCCGGACGCATTGCTGGACACCTACCACGCGGAACGGCATCCGGTCGCCGAAGCCGTCATCGAGAACACCCGTGCGCAAGCCGCGCTGATGCGGCCGGGGCCGGAGTTCGAACCGCTGCGCGCGCTGGTCGCCGACCTGCTGTCCACTTCGGACGGCAACCGGCTGCTCAGCGACCGGGTCAGCGCGCAGGGCGTGCGCTACGGCGACGGCCGCGGCAGGACGGGGGAGTTCCTGCCGAACTTCCCGCTCGGCGAGCGGACGGTCGCGGAAATGCTGCATCCGGGCCGCCCGGTGCTCCTGCTCGGTCCCGGTGCTGCCGGTGCCGAAGACGTGGCGGCGAAGTGGAAAGACGGCGTTGACGTTGTTGCGCACGACGAGGATCTCGGCGAACCGGCGATTCTGCTGCGCCCGGACGGATACGTCGCGTGGGCTGGACCGGACTCAGGGCTCGCCGCCGCCCTCGCCGGGTGGTTCGGCCCGCGCTAGGCAGGCCGGATCGACTGGCGGTGCCGGAACACATCCTCCGGGTCCCACTGCGTCTTCGCCCGCCGCAGTCGTGCGTAATTGTCCTTGAAGTACAAGTCGTGCCAAGGAACTCCGGACGTGTTCCAGTCCGGATCGGACAGATCGGCGTCCGGATAGTTGATATAACACCCGTCGGCGACCTCGCCCGGCACCGGCACCCCGCCGGTCTCCGCGTACATCGCGCGATAGAAGTCCCGCACCCAGCCGATATTCGCCGCATCCGCGTCCACTGTGGACCAGAAAGCCTGGTACAGCAGCTTGAACGTGCTGTCGCGCTGGGCCACCGCGGTCGCGGCCGGGTCGACTGCGGAAATCGCGCCGCCGTAGGAAAACGCGACCAGCATGGTTTCCGGGTTCGTCACGTCCGGCCGGGTCAGATACTCGTAGGCGGTCCGCAGCTGCGACTCCGGCAGAGTGCTCCGGACGTAAGCCGACTTGTGCTCGGCGCGCAAGGTCGGGTCGGCGAGCACCGGAGTGTTCGTGCCGAGGAGCCGCGTCGCCCGCAGCCAGGGGAGCCGCCGCGCAGCGGCGAGTCCGGGCATCGGGCCGAATTCGCCGGCCTGCGCGAACCCGGTCGCCGCCAGATCGCCGAGGACGCTCGAGAGGTACTCGTCGAGCAGCCGGTCCGAATCCGGTGCGCCGGCGTCGATCTGCGCCACCAGGCCGACCGTCCCGTTGCAGCGGTGGTTCAGCATCAGCAGGCTCGACAGCGCCGCGCCCGGCGAGTCCGGCGCGCGGTGCTCGTGGTGCCAGCGCGCGTAACCGCCGAGCAGCCGCGCGAACCGCCGTTCGTCGAGCTCGGCCCACGGCACCGACAAGGCCGCGACGAGCACTTCGGACGGCGGCCGGACGAGCGGCGCACGGAACAGGAACCGTGTCACCACGCCGAACGAGCCGCCGCCACCCCCAGTGTGCGCCCAGAAAAGATCGGCCTCCGGACCGGACGAATCGCGGGTGACCACGATCGTCCGGCCGTCGGCCAGAACGACCTCGACGCCGTGCAAGTGGTCGACGGTGAGGCCGTCCCGCCGCGACAGCAGGCCGTAGCCACCGCCGGTGATGTGGCCTCCCGCGCCGACCGAGTAGCAGATCCCGCCCGGGATCGTCACACCCCAGCCGCGGTACAGCCGTTCGTAGACGTCCTGCAGCCGCGCCCCGGCTCCGACGGAGTAGATGCCGTCCGCGTAGTCCACTTCGGACAGTTCGCTGAGATCGAGGATCTCGTCGACCCCCTCGTGGTGGACGAAATCCTCGAAGCAGTGCCCGCCGCTGCGGATCGAGAGCTGTCCGCTCGCGCCGGAGACCGCTGAGGCGACCTCGTCGGCGGTGCGCGGCAGGTGCACCGACGCCGGTTTCGCGGTGTAGCGCTGGTTGACTCCGGCGGTGAAATCCGGGTAGCGCGGGTCTTCCGGCCCGATCGCGCGTCCGGTCATGGCTCCTCCCGGAAGGGGAAGGCCGGGGCGGGCAGCCCGCCCCGGCCTCCGTTCAGAGGTCTCCGGCGAGCTTCCCGCCGAGGCCCCAGTGGTCCTTTTCGACGTCGGTGATGATGACCGTGACCGCGGCTTCGGGGCATTTCGCGAGCCTCGAAACGGTGCCCGTCACTTCCTCGACGAGCTCGCGGCGTTCGGCCTCACCGGCTCCCTTCCACCAGTTCACGTGCACGACCGGCATCGTCGTTCACCTCCTTTCCCGTCCGGCGGTCCAGGGCCACCGCGCCGAGCGCGACGACCAGCGACGTCACGGCCAGCCCGGCGCCGATCCAGCTCGGCGAAAGCAGCCCGGCTCCCGCGCTGAGGCCGACGCCGCCGAGCCACGGGCCGAGCGCGTTGCCGACGTTGAACGCCGAAATGTTGCTCGTGCTCGCCAGCGTCGGCGCGCCTTCGGTCTCGTTCATCACGCGGGTCTGCAGCGCCGGGTTGATCAGGAAGCTGCCGATCCCGAACAGGAACAGCGTCGCGATCATGGCCGGTTTACTATGCGCGGCAAGGGAAAACGCACCGAGCATCACCGCGAGCAGCAGCAGGCCCGCGCACAGCGTGCCCATCAGCGAACGGTCGGCGAGCTTGCCGCCGAGCACGCTGCCGAGGAACGTGCCGAAGCCGAACAGCGCCAGCAGCGGAGGCACCATTCCGGCGGAGAACCCGGTGAGGTCGGTCAGCAACGGCGCGATGTAGGTGTAGGCGGTGTAGAGCGCCGCCTGGCTGAGCGTGGTCGTGCCGAGCGCCAGCCACACCTTGGGATTGCGGAACGCGGCCAGTTCGTGGCGCAGGCCGAGGTGGCCCGCCCGCGGCTGGTGCGGCACCAGCGCGAGGACGCCGATCAGGTCGATCACGCCGAGGATCGCGACCGCGAGGAAGGTCGCGCGCCAGCCGAAGTGCTGGCCGACGAACGTGCCGAGCGGAACCCCGGCGATGGTGGCGATGGTCAGGCCGCCGAACATGATCGCGATGGCCCGGGCGCGCTTGCCCGGTTCGACCAGGTTCGACGCCACCACCGCGCCGATGCCGAAGAACGAGCCGTGCGCGACGGCGGTGACCACGCGGGCGGCCATCAGCACGCCGAACGACGGCGCGGCGGCGGCGAGCACCTCGCCCGCGATGAACACCACGAGCAGCGCGACGAGCGCCGTCTTGCGCGGCACCTTGGTGGTCGCGGCGGTGATCAGCGGAGCGCCGATGACGACGCCGACCGCGAACAGCGAGATGAGCAGCCCGGCCTGCGGCAGGGAGACGCCGAACGCGCCGGACAGTTCCGGCAGCAGGCCGGCGATCATGAACTCGGTCGTGCCCAGGCTGAACACCGTCAGCCCGAGCACGAACAGGGCGATGGGCATCGTGACTCCCGGAGGGTTCGGGCGATGATCAGGACTCGAGCGCCGACAGTCCGGCCTCGGCGATCTTGACGTCGTCGGTCCAATGCGCGCCGGAGACGCCGATCGCGCCGGCCAGTTCGCCGTCGACCACGATCGGGAGGCCGCCGCCCATGCCGACCAGGCGGTCGATCGCCGTGGGCGCGGCGGTCCGCAGCACCGGGTCGGCGTCGAGCACTTCGGACCACTTCTCCGTCGGCATCGCCGAGGACGCCGCGGTGTAGGCCTTGTCCTGCGCGACCTGGACGGCGTTGAGCTTCGCGCCGTCCTGGCGCAGGAACGCCTTCAGGTTTCCGCCTTCGTCCACCACCGCGACGGCGAACCGCTTGTCGGTCGCCTTCGCGGCCTCGTCGGCGGCGCGGACGATCTGCCAGGCCAATTCGTCGCTGACGGACGACCGGCGCTGCACGTGAGGCATGAGAACTCTCCTTGTCTGGCGAGTGCGGTTTTCTCTTCGGTGCCGCCGGCCACAGGAGGGTGCGCACCGGGACCGGTCGCACACGGACCGCATCCGGCGGTCGCTTCGACGGTACCAAATCTGGAACGATCGGCAAATAATAGTTGAGTCAAAAGCCTTACCTTCAGCGCTATACCCCTTGTGTAGCAAGCAAAACGAGAAATCTGAGGTTCTTATTGTTGACCTATCAGTCCAGATGAAGCGCTCTATTGTTGACCTGTCGTTCCAGCTTCCTTACCCTGGAGGCATGCCCCGAGTTCGCGAGTTCGACACCGACGAGGTGATCCAGAAGGCCATGGAGGTCTTCTGGCGCAAGGGCTACGAAGCCACCTCGATCCAGGACCTCGCCGAGGCGACCGGGCTCGGCCGCGGGTCGCTCTACGCCGCGTTCGACAGCAAGCACGGCCTCTACGAACGAGCGCTGCAGCGGTACGTCCGGCAGACCACCGACGCCACCCGGGAATCGCTGATGCAGCGGGTGCCGATCCGGCAGGTGATGCGAGACCTGCTGCTCGGCCGGATCGACGACGCGATGAAAGAGCCCGGCCGGCCGGGCTGCCTGCTCGTCATGGCGATCACCGAGCGGGTGCCGCACGACGACGCGGCCAACCGGATCGTGTGCGACGCGATCGCCGCGCTGCAGGATTCCTTCTACGGAACGCTGCACCTGGCCCGCAGCATGGGCGAACTGCCGCAGGGCACCGATATCCCGGCGTTGTCGAATTTCCTGGTGACGATGATTCAGGGGCTGCGCGTGATGAGTGCGGTCTGCCGCGACAAGACGTTGCTGGCACAGGTTGTCGACACCGCGCTGAACGCTATTCCGGAATAGTTCCATTTCCGCGCCCGGAGGCGATCATCTCAAGGATGGTCGCCTCTTTTTCGTGCCGGAAAGACGGTCGCCGGTTTCGTTGCCGATCATGTTCCGGCATGTCGGAAAGTGTTGGCTCCGGCCTCGGCGGCACGTCGTCTTCACGGGAAATTACGACTGTCTTGTGTGGTCCTGAGTTGCCAAGTTTCCTTATGCGGCAGGAGCTTTCGTGAATTCGCGCTGGTAAGGTCAATGTTCCGTCCCCTTAAACTGTGGCGACGCTCACAGGAAAAATCTGCCCCGTCTTTTTGATTGCCCTCCGGGCGCCAGCGGACGCTCCGGTTGCGGCATTTGGCGGAGCGGGAAATGTACTGGATCGATACAGTCAATGACCGCTGCGTAATTTGCGCCAATTCGACCGGCCCGTTGACGGCTTTGCGGCGCGCTGTGCCCGGCTAGTACGGTCGCCACCGGAAGTGAAACGCGGAATCGAATCGCGTTGATCAATTCAGCTTCCGTCACTGGGCAATTATCGGCAACCTGATGGGACATGGGATGCTTGTCGACCACATTCAGGGAACGATCGTCCGCGCCGCGGACTTCGTCTTCTCGCCGTTCGACTGGGGCCGCGTCGCCGAGCCAGTGGGCCCGGCCATGGGGGCGCAACGGGTGACTTTGCTCGTCGTGGAGGTCGCGCCGGGGAAGGCGTGGCGTCTCGGCTGGGCGCTGGAGGAAGAGAACGTCGCGGTCGTCTTCGCGGGCTCCGGCCACGGCGACGTCACCGGGCATCGCACGGAAATCGCCCGCGGTTCGGCCTTGCACTCGCCGACCGGGCGGACGCTCGAACTCGAAGCGGGCGACGACGGCCTGACCGCGTACGTGTGGCGAACCCGCTTGGCGGGCAACGAACCCACCGGCTCCGCGCCGCGGCTCGAGAGCGAACTGTGGAACACCGAAACGCAATTGCACGGGTTCAGCGGCACCGGCGAGATCGCCGCCGACGAGAAGACCGCCGTCATGAATTTCCTTTTCTGGCCCGGAACCGGCAGCGCGCGGCTGTGCCTGCACTGCGGGATCCAGGACCCTGGCCAGACTTTCAACGTCCACCAGCACCCGGAGAGCGAAGAAGCGTTCATCGCTTTCGAGGGCGACGGCCAGATGTACCTGATCGACCGCTGGCACGACGTCTCTCCCGGCGACGTGCTGTTCGCCGCCCCCGGCGTGCCGCACGGCACGCGCAATCCGGAATCGGCCGAGGGGCGGTTCGCCACGTGCGGCGGACCGACGCCGTTCGACCCTGTCCTCTACGCCCGTGCGGGCGTATCCGCGGAGGTGAAGCAGTAGTCATGTGCCGGATCTACGGACACTTGGGCGGGAATCTCGCGCACCACCATCTGCGCGCGGTTTCGGCGCTGCAGCGGCACGGCGGCCCGGATGCCCGGTTCAGCGCGGCGGGCGAAGGCTGGGCGCTGGGCAACAACCGGCTGGCCATTGTGGACCTCGACGGCGGCGAGCAGCCTTACCGGCTCGGCCGCGAGATCCAGGTCGTCTTCAACGGCGAGATCTACAACCACGACGTGCTGCGCCGCGACCTGCACGCGGCGGGCTACGTCTTCCACGACCACTGCGACGGCAACGTGCTCCCGGCGCTGTACCACAAGTACGGCCTGGACTTCGTCGACCACCTCGACGGGATGTACGCCATCGCGGTGCTGGACCTGCGGACCGAGCCGAAGCTCGTGCTCGTCACCGACGACGCGGGCATGAAACCGCTGTACCACCACGAAAGCCCGGAACGCCGGGAGCTGTATTTCTCGTCGGAGCTGCCGGCTCTGCTGAGCGTCCCCGGCGTCGGGTGGGAGCAGCGGGACGAGGGGCTCGACAGCTACCTCACCACCAAAACGCCCTTCGGGGAGCGGACGATGTTCGACCGCGTCCGGGTGCTGCCGCGGGCGGCCACCGCCGTCTACACGCGCTCGGGCGGGCTGAAGATCTCGCGGCGCGCGGAAAGCGCGTTCCCGGTCGAGGGAGGCGACCTCGACGAGGCGGGCGGCCGTGTGCGCGACACGCTGCGCGCCGAAACCCGCAGGCTCGCGCTGGCCGACGTCCCGATTTCGACGATCACCAGCGGGGGACTGGATTCCAGCCTGGTGACGGCGTTGCTGGCGGAGAAGGTCCCGCACGTGCACGCGTTCAACATCGCCTACACCGGCGACTGGCCGTTCGACGAAAAGGCCTACGCCCGCGAGGTCGCCGCCCGCTGCGGCGCGACGTATCACCAGATCGAAGCGGACCCGGCGACGTTCCCGGACCTGCTCGGCGAAGTCGTGTGGCACCTCGGCCAGCCCAACGCGGACCCGATCACGCTGAGCACCTACCTGCTGTTCCAGGGCGTGCACGACGCCGGGTTCAAGGTGACGCTCTCCGGCGACGCCGCGGACGAGATCTTCGGCGGCTACCGCCGGATCAGCGACGCGGTGGGCGGCGCCGAGGACTGGCCGAACGGATACGTCGAAGCGCTCGCTGCCGTGCCCGCCGCGCTGCGGGACCGGCTCTACACCGACGAATACCGGGACCTGGTGCGGCGCAACGGAACCGAGGCCGACCGGATCGCGCGGCGGCTGCGCGGGGCCGGGCCGGACCGGCTGTACGCGATCACCGAGTTCGAAGTGGACGAACGCTTGCCCGCCTATCATTTGCGCCGCGTCGATCACCTGAGCATGGCGCATTCGGTCGAGGTGCGGCTGCCGTTCTGCCAGCGCTCGGTGACGCGCCTGGCCCGGCGGCTGCCCGCCGAGCAGCGCGTGCGCGGCCGCGAGGTGAAGCGCGCGCTCTACGCGGCCGGCCGGGGCCTCGTCCCGGATTCGGTGCTGGAACGGCCGAAACAGCCGTTCACGCTGCCGATCACCTCGATGCTCGCGGCCGGACAGCCGTTGCACAGCTATGCCCGAGACATGCTTTCCGGACCGTCGCTCGCCGATCGCGGGCAGCTCGATCCGCAGGCCGTGGCCGGGTTGTTCGACGCGCAGGCCGCCCGGCCGAACGACGAATCGGCGCTGGCCATCTGGTCGCTGCTCATCCACCGGATCTGGAGCGAGCAGCTGGTGAGCGGCGGCGCCAGGGAAAGGAGCGCGGCCTGATGCTCGCCCACATCGCCCATGCCCACGGCAGCCCGAGTTCCACGCTGGTGCTGCCCGCCGAGCGGCTGCCGGCGTCCGAGGAGGCGCTCGCCGAAGCGCTGTCCGACGGCGTCGCCTGGCTCGCCGAGCACGGCCTCGCCGCGGTCACGAAGATCGCGCTCGTGTCGGTGTCCGAGCATCCGCTGTTCGACCTCGACTACCGGTTCGTGCAGGTCATTCCCGGCGATCCGGCGCGGTTCGACTTCCGCGGCAGCTGCGGCCATTCGGTGCTCTCGTCGGTGGTCGTGGCCAGCAGGCTCGGCTGGATCGGGAGGCTCGCGCCCGAACACCGCGTCCGGGTGCGCGTGCTCAACAACAACGACCACGTGGTGTGCGAGGTCGACGAATGCGTCCGCGACCGGACGACGTTCACCGCGCACTTCCTCAACCACCCCGCGGTGCCGCTCGGCGAACTGCTGCCGTTCGGCGAGACCACCACGGACCTGCCCTTCGACGACGGCGCGATCCGGGTCTCCGCGGTCTCGGTCGGGAACCCGTACCTGTTCCTGTCCGGCCACGACCTCGGCGTCGACACCCCGGAGGAGCTTTTCGCCGCGGGGCAGCCGCTGTTCCGCACGATGAGCGCGATCCGCCGCTCGGCCGCGCGGCAGTACGGCTATCCCGTCGACGGCGCGTTCCCGAAGGTGGCCGCGGTCCTGCCGGACGGCGAGAACGGGCTGGCGGCGCGCGCGGTCTCGGTGCCGTCGTGGCATCCGACGCTCGCGCTGACCGGCGCTGTGTGCCTCGGCGCGGCCCGCCGGATCCGCGGCACCATCCCGTTCCAGCTGGCCGGCGGCGAGACCCGGCGCACCGCGTCGCTGCGCATCCGCACCGCCGGCGGGTGCACCACTTCGGACGCCGCGGTGTCCGGCCACGACCAGGACAGCGAGCTGTCCTGGGTCAGCGTCCCGGAGAAGGCGGTGTCGTTCACCGGCGCGGTGACCATCGATTCGTTCGATCCCCATGCCCTGAAGGAGGATTCGTGTCTGCTGTCGACCTGACCACCCCCGTGCGCCTCGGCGTCGACGAGCTGGTCGACGTACTCGCGGAGCACGCCGCGGCGGCCGACGAAGCCGGTCGCCCGGCTCCCGAGGTGCTGGCCGCGCTACGGAACTCGCCGCTGCCCGGCCTCGTCGTCCCGCGCCGGTACGGCGGAGCCGGAGCGGACGCCCTGGAAGGGAACCGGATGATCGCGCGGATCGCGCGGCACGACCCGTCCACCGCGATCATCGCGTTCCAGCACCTGGCCGTATGTAGCCGGATCGCCGAATGGGGCAGCGACGCCCAGCGCGAAGAACTGCTGCCGAAACTCGCGTCCGGCGAGTGGCTGGCCGCGTCCGCGTGGAGCGAATCCGGCGCAGGCGCGGCGAAGAAAAACCTCTCGACCGTCGCCGACGAAATGCCCGACGGCAGCTGGACTGTCAGCGGCGGCAAGGCTTTCACCACCGGCGCCGGGATCACCGACGTCTACTTGGTGCTCGCGCAGAGCACGCCGGTGGGGGAGTCCGACGAAGCCGCATACGGATCCGGCGGGCAGAGTTTCTTCCTGGTGCCCGCGACCAACCCGGGCATCGAGCCGGACCTGAGCCTGGACCTGGTCGGCATGCGCGCGTCGGCGACCGGGTTCGTGGAGCTCAAGGACTGCCGCCTCGGCCCGGAAGCCCTGCTCGGGCCGCGTGATACCGCGAGCACGATCATCGCGGGCGTCCGGCAGTCCGGGGCCACCCTCGGCGCGGTGTCGGCCGGGATCGCCGAAGCCGCGTGGGACCTCGGATTCCAAGCGGCACAACGGAAATCGCTGCTCGACCTGCAGGCCGTCCGGCACCGTCTGGTGGACCTGCGCGGGCAGGTGGAGTCCGCCCGCGCATTGGTCGAACGGGCCGGCCGCCGCGACGGAGCCGACCCCGGCGAGGTCACGCTGCACAGCAAAATCCACGCCTCGCAGACGGCCGAGGAAGTCGTCGCCGCGATCGCCCGGCTGCTCGGCAGCGCCGGATACGTGGTGACGAACCCGATCAACCGGATGGCCCGCGACGCCCGCGCCGTCGCGCTGATGGGCCCGACCAACGACCTGAGCCGAGAGCTGGTGAGCCTGCCATGGGCCGCGTGAAGAACTACGACCTCGTCGTCCGGGGCGGCCGGGTGACCGGCCCCGGCGGCGTCCGCCTCGCCGACATCGCCGTCACCGGCGGGAAATCGCCGACGTGCTCCCCGCCGGGAGCACCGTGTCCGGCACCGAGGAAATCGACGCCGCCGGGCGGCACGTCCTGCCCGGCCTGATCGATTCCCACGTGCACTTCCGTACTCCGGGCCTGACCGAAAAGGAGGACTGGGCGCACGCGTCGCGCGCCGCGGTGGCGGGCGGCGTCACGACAGTGTTCGACATGCCCAACACGCGCCCGGCGACGTTCACTCCCGCCGACGCCCGTGCCAAGGACGCGGAAATCCGCGGCACCAGCCTGGTCGACTACCGCTTTCACGCGGGCGTCAACCCAGAGGCCGTGGAATCGCTGGAAACGTTCGAACCCGCCGAAGCACTAACCGCGAAGGCATTCCTCACCGGGCACCACACCGCACCGCACGTGCTGCGCGACCCCGGTCGGCTCGACGAACTGTTCGCCGTCGCGAAACGACAGGGCCTGCGGCTGCTCTTTCACGCCGAGGACGACGACGTCTTCGCGCTCCTCGACCAGTGGCAGGGCGCCCCGGCGACCTACCGCGACTACGAACGGTTCCGGCCGCGCTCGGGCGGGATCGTCGCCGTGGCCAAGCTGATCGAGTTGGCCCGGCGGCACGGCACCGCGGCGCACGTGCTGCACGTGTCCAGCCGGGAGGAAGCCGACCTGCTCACCGCGGCGGGCGCGGCCGGGCTGCCGGTCACCTGGGAGGCCACCGGGCACCACCTGTCCTTCACCGCGGCCGACACCGCCCGGTGCGGTTCGCGCATCCGGCTCAGCCCCGCCATCCGGGAACAGGCCGACCAGGACCGGTTGTGGGACGCGGTGTTCCGCGGCGAAGTGTCCACTGTGGGCAGTGACCACGCACCGCACGCGTTCGCGGACAAGACCGTCGCGGCTCCCGACGCCCCGCCTGGCCTGCCCGGAGTGCAGGAACTTTTCCCCGCCCTGTACACCGGCCTGTGCCGCCGCGCACCCGATGCCACGCCGGACGACCTGCTGCCGATCGTCACCCGCGTGCTGGCCGCAGAACCCGCCCGGCTGTTCGGGATCGCCGACCGCAAGGGCGCGATCGCTCCCGGCCTCGACGCCGACCTGGTCCTGTTCGACCCCGCCGAAAACTGGTCGTTCGGCCCCGGCGACGTCCAAGCGAAATGCGGCTGGACCGCGTATGCGGGCTGGATGTTCACCGGCCGCGTCGCACGCACAATCCGAAGGGGCCGCACGGTCTTCCGCCTGGAACACGGCTTCGGCACCCCCGACGGCGAATGGCTCAAGCCCTCGGCCGTCCCCGCCGCAACTGGTGATGCCCGATGACCGCCGCACTGCTCGACGAGTTCAAAGACGCGATGTCGGCACTGGCCGGCGGCGTCTGCGTGGTGACCGCCCTCGCCGACGACGGCACCCCACGCGGATACGCCGCGACCTCGGTGACCTCAGTATCGATGCGCCCGCCGCTGCTGCTCGTTTGCCAGGCGAAAACGTCAAGCTCCTACGATGTTTTCTCCCGCTGCTCACGATTCGGCGTCAACGTCCTGACGGCGGAGCAAACCGAACTGGCCGCCCTGTTCGCAACGCCCGGCGCCGACCGCTTCGGCAGCACCGGCTTCCAACCAGGCGAGCAGGGCACCCTCCTGCACCCAGACGCGTTGGCCGCCATCGAATGCCATCGCCGGGAAACCGTAGACGCCGGAGACCACGGCCTCCTGCTAGGCGAGGTCCGCGCAGCGACCACCCGGCCCGGCGACCCCCTCGTCTACCACGGCAGGCGCTACCAGCGCACCCGGCCAGTCTGACTCACCCCTTGGAGGACTCATGTTCGACATCCCCGACCGCGACGGCCCGGCCCCGCGCACCCGCGGCCCGATCCCGCACGGCCAGCTCAACCAGATCGCTCCGACGACGCTGCAGGAAGAACTGTGGCAACGGATGCGCTCGCTGGCAGGCGTCTACCTGGCGCCGACGCACGTGCCCTACCCGGAAGCAAGGGCGATCCACCTGGCCCCGGAGTTCGGCACCGGTCCGGACGACGCGTTCATCAAGCACAGCCGGGAATTCGCCCATCTGCACCCGCAGCAGGACGGCAGCCTGCATCTGACGCTCCCGCCGATCGCGAAGAAACTGGTGACCGAGGCGGGTTGGGGCGTGCCGCACCCGATCCAGAACACGCAGCTCGTGTACGGGCCTCGGGACCGTGAGGAGATCGAGATCGTGTGGCGGGTGGTGCTGGAGTCGTACAGCTATGCGCGGGGGCGGCACAGCGAATGAGCGCTCGGGGTTGATGGCGGACGAATCGACCAGCCGCGTGCGAGGGCTAAAATCATTCCCGTGACCGAGTGGACTCCAGCGGTGTACCGCGGAGACGGGGCATGGATCGGCATCATGCCCGGCGGCCTGATCGGCGCAGGCGTTGAACTGGAGGGCCGGGCGACCCTTGAAGCATCCGGGTTCGTGCCGATGTGGCCCTTCCTGGAGCGCGACTTGTCTGCCTGCCTCGGCGAGTTCTCCCGCGCGTGGGAATCTCTCGACGGGGGAGGCGTGCCCACTCCGGAGAGGCTGATCGAGCTTACCGTCGAGTCGGCCTGGAATTCCGGACGTCCCTACGGGATGCTGCTGGCCGTTCCCTGGGCCGTCGAGATGGCGCGACTGCCGAATTTCGACCGCGAATTCGTCTCGGAGCTGCTCGGCCGGATGGCAAGCTCGGAGATCGCGGACACGGATCGGCGGGATCGAGTCGAGCGCGCTCCTTCGCAATGAACAAACGGCGAGGGCACAGTGCCCTCGCCGTTCGTATCGAAACCTGAATCAGAGCCGAACAATCACCAGCCGCGCTCAGCGAGCCGGTGCGGCTCCGGCACGTCCTCGACGTTGATCCCCACCATCGCCTCCCCGAGCCCGCGCGACACCTTCGCCAGCACATCGGGGTCGTCGTGGAACGTCGTCGCCTTCACGATCGCCTCGGCACGCTGCGCCGGGTTCCCGGACTTGAAGATGCCCGAGCCCACGAACACGCCCTCCGCGCCCAGCTGCATCATCATCGCCGCGTCGGCCGGAGTCGCGATGCCGCCCGCGGTGAAGAGCACCACCGGCAGCTTGCCCGCCTCGGCCACTTCGCGGACCAGTTCGTACGGTGCCTGCAGTTCCTTGGCCGCGACGAACAGCTCGTCCTCCGGCAGGTTCTGGAGGCGGCGGATCTCGCCGCGAATCTTGCGCATGTGGGTGGTCGCGTTGGAGACGTCGCCGGTGCCGGCCTCGCCCTTCGAGCGGATCATCGCCGCGCCCTCGGTGATGCGGCGCAGGGCCTCGCCGAGGTTGGTCGCGCCGCACACGAACGGCACGGTGAACGCCCACTTGTCGATGTGGTTCGCGTAGTCGGCGGGGGTGAGCACCTCGGACTCGTCGATGTAGTCGACGCCGAGCGACTGCAGCACCTGCGCCTCGACGAAGTGGCCGATCCGCGCCTTCGCCATGACCGGGATCGACACCGCTTCGATGATGCCGTCGATCAGGTCCGGGTCGCTCATCCGGGCGACGCCGCCCTGCGCGCGGATGTCCGCGGGGACGCGCTCCAGCGCCATGACCGCGACCGCGCCCGCGTCCTCGGCGATCTTGGCCTGGTCGGCGGTCACGACGTCCATGATGACGCCGCCCTTGAGCATCTCCGCCATGCCGCGCTTCACCTTCGCGGTGCCGGTGACGGTCTGGGGTTCGGCGTTCTGCTGCTGCGACACCTTCGGGCCTTTCTCGGGGGAGCGGAAGCGTTCTTCCCCTCCAGCGTAAGTCGGCGGTGGACCGCTGAGGCAGGCCATTGCACGGGTATCTCGGAAGGCCACTTCCCTCGGCGGAAGATCCACTTGGGCTCGGTCACTTTTCCGCTGGGGAGCGTTGACCTGGGGCTTCCGGATCGGCCTACCATGGAAGACAGGTCCGGGCCGGGAACGGCAGAATGGACCGGTGCCGGTGGAGACCACCTTCGAGGTGGCCACTGGCGACAGATTTCAGCAGTCCACTTCGCCTCGGTTCAGGATCGGCCGGCGGAGCGCTCCCCAGGTGGGCGGCGGCCCCGGTGCTGCCCGCCTGACCTGCCCGGTTGCGCTCCGGACGGTCCCCCTAAGCTGATGCGAACGTCTCACGGGAGGTCGGGTGGCGACAGCTACGGGAGCACGGCCGGCGGTCGGCGTGCTCGCCCTGCAAGGCGCCGTGCGCGAGCACGTCGCGATGCTGGAAAGCGCGGGTGCCCGTGCGGTTCCGGTGCGCCGCCCCGCCGAGCTGTCCGGAATAGCCGGCCTGGTGCTGCCCGGCGGGGAGTCCACCACGATGTCGCGGCTGCTCGAGACCTTCGAGCTGCTCGAACCGCTGCGCGAGGCGATCGCGGGCGGCCTGCCCGCCTTCGGCTCGTGCGCCGGGATGATCCTGCTGGCCCGCCAGGTGCTCGACGGGCGCCCGGACCAGCAGCAGCTCGGCGGCCTCGACGTGGTCGTGCGGCGCAACGCGTTCGGCAGGCAGGTCGACTCCTTCGAAGCCGACCTCCCGTTCGCCGGCGTGCCCGGCGGGCCGCTGCACGCGGTGTTCATCCGGGCCCCGTGGGTCGAGAAGGCGGGAGACGGCGTCGAGGTGCTGGCCACCGTGCCCGACCCGGAGGACCCGCCGGACGGGCCGAGGGCGGATAGGATCGTCGCCGTCCGGCAGGGGGCGGTGGTGGCCACGGCGTTCCACCCGGAGATCACCCGGGACGAGCGCGTGCACCGGCTGTTCGTCGAGCTCGTGCGGAAAGCCTGAGCAAAGGATTGCGGCGGCCGCGCCGGGAGGCACGCGGCCGCGGGAACAGATGGAGGAAAGATGAGCGGCCACTCCAAGTGGGCCACGACGAAGCACAAGAAGGCGAACCTCGACGCCAAGCGGGGCAAGCTCTTCGCGCGGCTGATCAAGAACATCGAGGTCGCCGCCCGCACCGGGACCGGGGGAGGGGACCCGGACGGCAACCCCACGCTGTACGACGCGATCCAGAAGGCGAAGAAGAACTCCGTCCCGCAGGACAACATCGAGCGCGCGCGCAAGCGCGGCGCCGGCGAGGAAGCGGGCGGCGCCGACTGGCAGAACATCACGTACGAGGGCTACGGCCCGAACGGCGTGGCGGTGCTGATCGAGTGCCTCACCGACAACAAGAACCGCGCCGCGATGGAGGTCCGGACCGCGCTCACGCGCAACAACGGCTCGCTCGCCGACCCGGGCTCGGTCGCCTACATGTTCAACCGCAAGGGCGTCGTGATCATGCCCAAGGCGGACGCGACCGAGGACGACGTCCTGATGGCGGTCCTCGACGCGGGCGCCGAGGAGGTCAACGACCTCGACGAGAGCTTCGAGATCGTCTCCGAGGGCGGCGACCTGGTGCCGGTGCGCAAGGCGCTGCAGGAGGCCGGGTTCGAGTACGAATCGGCCGAGCTGACCTTCCTGCCGTCGGTGAGCGTGCCGCTCGACGTCGACGGCGCGAAGAAGGTCTTCAAGCTGATCGACGCGCTCGAGGACTGCGACGACGTGCAGAATGTGTACGCGAACTTCGACGTGTCCGATGAGGTCATGGCCGCGGTGGACTGATCTCGGCAGTGGGACTGGCAACGTGTACGCGCGGTGCCGGATTCCACGTGTCCGATGAGGTCATGGCCGCGGTGGACTGATCCAATCGCCCGCGACACGGCCGCGCCCCCGGCACTCCGGGGGCGCGGCCGTTTTCGCGTGAATTTCCCTTGGCGCGCAAGGGAAAGCGCGAAAATCCTTGGGACGGCGGGAAAATGACCGGCGCGGGGACTGGGCTCGGGCGCGCGGGTGGGGCAGAATGTCGGCCGTGACGACCTCCGCGCTCACCGAGCAAGAGCAGAGCCTCATCGCCTGGATCGAAACCCAGGCGAGGGAACGAGGGAACGCGGTCATCGCCGTGCCCGCCGACGACCAGGGCGCGGGCTACTGCTTCACCGCGTGCGCGTGGGCGCTGCACAACGTGCCCGAGGCGGTCGTGATCGGCCTGCCCGACCACATGGCCCCGGTGCTGCTCGACGCGTACGTCGACCGGTCCGCCAACGGCGAGATCTTCGAGGTCGGCAAACGCTACGACGATTTCTTCGACGGCGCGCCGGTGATCTTCGAACGCGTCGCGAAAGGCCACTACCCGGAGTACTTCGGGTCCGCGTTCCTCGTCTACCCGGACGGCGACTTCCCGGCGCTGCAGATGATCGTCGCGACGCCGGAGGGGTACTTCCCGTGGCACGCCGACGCGCCCGAGGGCTTCGCCGAATGGCAGCCGGTCCTCACCGAGAGCGGGGACCCGGAAAGCTGGACTCCCGGCGTCGACGGTCCCTGACCTGCTTGATCAACCCAGCGCGGCCAGGTCGCCGGCGGCGTCCGGGAACTGGGCGGCCAGCGTCGCCGGATCCGCGAATTCCACGCAGTCGTCGGTATAAGGCGGCATCACCACGGTGCCGAGCAGGCTCCACTCGCCCAGCGGCACTGTCGCTTGCCACGTCCCGGCAGGCACGACCACCTGCGGACGTTCCCCGGCGGCCACGTCGCTGCCCAGCACTGGACGCGTCACCTCGCCGCCGGGATGCAGCAGGAGCATCCGCGCAGGTGAGCCCGCGTGGTGCACGAACACCTCGACGCGGTCGAGGCGGTGCGGCGCGGAGATCTCGGGCGCGGTGAGCAGGTAATAGATCGCCGACCCCTCGTCCGCGCGCCAGCTCTGCGCGAACCGGCCGCCCTCCACCGGCAGCGGCTCCAGGCCCAGGTGCGCGACGTAGTCCTCCGGTCCCGGCATGCCTCCATCGTGCTCGCGCACAAGGGTCGCCCGCCAGGTGTGACCATGCGTTGCGCGTGTCCATGCGCGGGCCTGCGCACCGCGACCGCTAGCCTGCACGTCGAACGGATGTTCGCGCGGGCGAAGGAGAAACGGTGCGGGTGCTCGGGGTCGACCCCGGTCTGACCAGGTGCGGCCTCGGCGTGGTCGACGGCGGCAAGGGCCGGTCGGTGCGCCCGGTCGCGGTCGGGGTCGTGCGCACGCCCGCCGACCAGGATCTCGCGCAGCGGCTGCTCGGTGTCGCCGACGAGGTGGAGCGCTGGCTCGACAAGTACCGGCCCGAAGCGGTCGCCGTCGAGCGGGTGTTCGCGCAGCACAACGTCCGTACCGCGATGGGCACCGCGCAGGCGGGCGGGGTCGTGGCGCTGTCGGCCGCCCGGCGCGGGCTGCCGGTCGTTTTTCACACGCCCAGCGAGGTCAAGGCCGCCGTCACCGGGTCCGGCCGCGCGGACAAAGCGCAGGTCACCACCATGGTGATGCGGCTGCTCGGGCTCGAGGTCAAACCGCATCCGGCGGACGCGGCCGACGCGCTCGCGCTCGCCATCTGCCACCTCTGGCGCGAGCCGATGCGGGTCCGGCTCGCCGAGGCCGAGGCTCGCGCGGCCGAACTGGTCCGCGCGCACAAAGCCCGGCTGGCGGCCGCGGCAAAGGCTGCTGGAACCACCACGAAGCAGAACGAAACAGGAGCACGACGATGATCTCCTCGGTACGCGGCGAAGTGCTGTCCGTCGGGCTCGACCACGTGGTGGTCGAGGTCGGTGGTGTCGGCCTCGCGGTGCAGGCCACCCCGGCGACGCTGGCTACGCTGCGCCGCGGCGAGCAGACGCGGCTGCACACCGCGCTGGTCGTGCGCGAGGACTCGCTGACCCTCTTCGGGTTCGCCGAGGAGGACGCGCGCGAGCTGTTCGGCCTGCTCCAGACGGTGTCCGGGATCGGGCCGCGGCTCGCGCTGGCGACGCTGGCCGTGCTGGAGCCGGACAAACTGCGCGCGGCGCTCGTCGAAGGCAACATCACCGTCCTCACTCAGGTCCCCGGCATCGGCCGCAAGGGGGCCGAGCGGCTCAGCCTCGAACTGCGGGACAAGGTCACCGCGCTCGGCGGCGCCGCCGACGCCCCGGTCGTCACCGCGCCCGGCGCGCTGCGCGGCGAGGTGGTGGAAGCGCTGGCCGGGCTGGGTTTCCCGGCCAAACAAGCCGAGCAGGCGGTGGACCGGGTGCTGTCCGAGGGCGACGGGCACACCACGTCCTCGGTGCTGCGCGCGGCGCTGGCCGCGCTGGGCCGCAAGCGGTAGCCGCCGATGAACCACGAAGTGACCGAGTTCGACACCGGCGGTTACGAGGCGGACGACGAAACGCTGTCCGCGCTCGCCCAGACCGGCGAACGCGACCTGGAGACCTCGCTCCGGCCGCGCAAACTGGACGAGTTCGTCGGCCAGGAACGCGTCCGCGAGCAGCTGGAACTGGTGCTGGAGAGCGCGCGGCGGCGCGACGTGCCGCCGGACCACGTGCTGCTGTCCGGCCCGCCCGGCCTCGGCAAGACGAGCATGGCGATGATCGTCGCCGCCGAACTGGGCGCGGCCATCCGGATCACCTCCGGGCCCGCCCTGGAACGCGCGGGCGACCTGGCCGCGATGCTGTCCAACCTCGCGCCCGGCGACGTCCTGTTCATCGACGAGATCCACCGCATCGCCCGGCCCGCCGAGGAAATGCTGTACCTCGCGATGGAGGACTTCCGGGTCGACGTCGTCGTCGGCAAGGGGCCCGGCGCCACCAGCATCCCGCTGGAGATCGCACCGTTCACGCTGGTCGGGGCCACCACCCGGTCCGGTTCGCTGACCGGCCCGCTGCGCGACCGGTTCGGCTTCACCGGCCAGATGGAGTTCTACTCCGCGGCCGAATTGGAGCTGGTGGTCCGCCGCGCCGCGAAGATTCTCGGCATCGAGATCGACAGCGACGGCTGCGCCGAGATCGCCGGCCGTTCGCGCGGCACGCCCCGGATCGCCAACCGGCTGCTGCGCCGGGTCCGCGACTACGCCGAGGTGCGCGCCGACGGCAAGGTGACCCTGGAGGTCGCGCAGGCCGCGCTGAAGGTCTACGACGTCGACGAGCTGGGCCTGGACCGGCTGGACCGGGCCGTGCTCGGCGCCTTGACCCGCTCGTTCGGCGGGGGACCGGTGGGCATTTCGACGCTCGCGGTCGCCGTCGGCGAGGAGGCCACAACGGTCGAGGAGGTGTGCGAGCCCTACCTGGTCCGGGCCGGTATGCTCGCCCGCACTCCGCGCGGCCGGGTCGCGACCGCGGCCGCGTGGCTGCACCTCGGACTGGTCCCGCCCCCGGAGGCGGGACGGCCCGACGCGGGCGGTCCGACGCTGTTCGACCAGGCCTGACAAGGGCGGACAGCGGCCCGGGTGGTGGCGTTTCCGCCGGTACCTGGCACACTCGAACACAGCACATCCGTCGAAACCGGACGCGGGCAGCCGAGAAAGGCGTCCGTCGAGGAGAGTCATGAACCAGTTACTGCTGCCGTTGCTGCTGCTGCTCGTGGTGGCCGTGCCGCTCGTCATGGGCACCCGCAAGCAGAAGAAGCAGCAGGCGGCTCAGCAGGAGATGCAGAACAGCATTTCCGCTGGCGACCGCGTGATGACCACGTCGGGCATGTACGGCACGGTCGCCGACACCAGCAGCGACACCACGATCGACATCGAGATCGCGCCGGGCGTCGTCACCACCTGGCTGCGGCTCGCGGTGCGCGAGAAGGTCGAGCCGGTCGTCGAGGGCGACGAGACCGCCGAGACGGCCGACGAGGCCGCGGGCATCGCCTCGGCCCCGGAGACCGCGGCGTCCTCGTCGGAGGCCCCGGCCCAGGAGTCGATCTCCGCCGAGGAGAGCCAGGCCTCCGGTGCGCAGGTGGCGCCCCCGCTGGAGCACGGGAAGAAGTAGCCTCCGGGCTTCACCGGGCAGTGATCCGCCCACAGCCTACGAAAGTCGGTACGGGCGAACGCCGGGCTCACGCAGCACCGAGTACTGTCTCGGTGCTGCGTGCGTGTCCGCCGTCATAGTTCACGCCCAGCCGCGTCCGGAGGACCCCCTTCCGGCTCGCGCACCCGAACCACTTGGGGTCCATCCAGTCCGTGCCAGTTCGAGGAGACCGAAGCACCGTGGCACCATCGGCCGGGCATCTCCGCCCGGGACGCTATCTCGCCTTCTTCGCCCTGATCGTGGTCGTGCTGTACGCCTTGGTGTTCTTCACCGGCAGCGGCAAAGCGACGCCGAAACTCGGCATCGACCTCCAGGGCGGCACCCGGGTCACGCTCACCGCGCGCACGCCCGACGGCGGCCAGCCCACCCGCGATTCGCTGAACCAGGCGCGCCAGATCATCGAGACCCGCGTGAACGGGATCGGCGTCGGCGGCACCGAGGTGGTGCTCGACGGCAACAACATCGTGATCACCGTGCCGGGCGAGCAGGGCGACGAGGCGAAGAACCTGGGCCGGACCGCCAAGCTCGGGATCCGCGAGGTGATCACCTCGGTCCCGAACACCCCGGCCGCGCCGCCCTCGGCTCCCGCCTCCGGCGCCCCGAGCGCCCCGGCGACCGCGCCGAGCAAGCCGGCCGGCGGCGGGGGAGCGGAAGGCGCCCCGGCGCAGCAGCCGCCGGGTTCGACCCCGTCGGCCCCCGGCGCGGGCACCGGCCAGGACGCGGGCAAGAACCCGATCGAGGCGGCCCGCGCGGTGCGCCAGGCTCCCGCGCTGATGCCGAAGGACCCGAAGAACCAGCAGGAGGCCGCCGCCGCGCAGGCCGCGCAGCAGAAGGCGCTCGCCGCCCTCACCTGCGCGCCCAACGCCGCCGACCCGCTGGAGGGCAACGACCTTCCCGGCCAGCCGCTGGTCACCTGCGGCGACAAGGACGCCACCAAGTACGTGCTCGGCCCGGAGTTCATCCCCGGCACCGAGATCTCCAGCGCGAACTCCGGCTACGACCAGCAGCGCGGCCAGTGGATCGTCGACCTGAGCTTCAAGGGCGCGGGCGGCAAGACCTGGGGCGACTTCACGTCGGCCAACATCGGCAAGCAGGCGGCGTTCGTGCTCGACACGGACGTGGTGTCCGCGCCGACCGTGCAGAACGCCATCCTCGGCGGCAACACGCAGATCACCGGCAAGTTCACCCAGACCGACGCGAAGAACCTGGCGGACATCCTCAAGTACGGTTCGCTGCCGCTGTCGTTCGACTCCTCGGACGCCACCACGGTGTCCGCGACGCTGGGCTACGCCTCGCTGCAGGCGGGCCTGATCGCCGGCGCGATCGGCCTCGCGGTCGTGTTCGTCTACTGCCTGTTCTACTACCGGCTGCTCGGCATCCTCACGATCTGGTCGCTGGTGCTGTCCGGCCTGCTCGTGTACGCGGTGCTGGTGCTGCTCGGGCGGTGGATCGGGTACACGCTCGACCTCGCGGGCGTCGCCGGCCTGATCATCGCGATCGGCATCACGGCCGACTCGTTCGTCATTTACTTCGAACGGCTGAAAGACGAGATCCGGGAGGGCCGGACCTTCCGGTCCGCGGTGCCGCGCGGCTGGGCACGGGCGCGGCGCACGATTCTGGCCTCGGACGCGGTCAGCTTCCTGGCCGCCGCGATCCTGTACATCATCGCCGTCGGCGACGTGCAGGGCTTCGCGTTCACCCTCGGCATGTCGACGGTGCTGGACCTGGTGGTCGTCTACCTGGTCACGCATCCGCTCGTGGCGATGGTGTCGACCTCGAAGTCGAAGTTCCTGTCCAACCCCCGGAATCTCGGCCTCGGCGCCGTCCAGAAGCTCGGCGCGCAGCGCAAGTCCACGCGCCCCGCTCCCGGCCGCCGCGCGAACGTGAAGGAGGCCTGACGTGAGCGACGAAACCGCAGGCGTCACCTCGGAAACCCCGGACGGCCCGGAAAGCGGAGCCGCCGCGGCCAAGCCCGGCAAGAAGGAAAGCTTCTTCCACCGGCTCTACGTCGGCACCGGCGCGGTCGACATCGTCGGCTCGCGCAAGCGCTGGTACATGTTCTTCGCGCTGCTGCTCCTGGTGTGCATCGGCTCGATGATCTTCCGCGGCTTCAACGTGGGCATCGAGTTCGAAGGCGGCACGCAGATCCAGCTGCCCGCGCACGGTTCGCACGGCCAGATCACCCAGGACCAGGTGATCAAGTCGTTCAACACCGCGCTCGGCGAGGCCCCGGCGGAGACCCAGACGGTCGGCACCGGCAACGCGGCGACCATCCAGACCCGCTCCGAGACCCTCACCGCCGACCAGGTGGCCAAGGTCAAGAAGCAGATCTTCGAGGACCTCGGCCCGGTCGGCACCAACGGCAAGTCGAGCGAGCAGGCCATCAGCGACAGCGCGGTGAGCGCGTCGTGGGGCAACGAGATCTCGCGCCAGGCCCTGATCGCGCTCGGCGTGTTCCTGGTCGCCGTCGTGATCTTCCTGGCGATCTACTTCGACACCAGGATGGCGTTCGCGGCGCTCATCTCGCTGCTGCACGACATCGTGGTCACCGCGGGCGTGTACTCGCTCGTGGGCTTCGAAGTCACGCCCGCGACGGTGATCGGTCTGCTGACGATTCTCGGCTTCTCGCTGTACGACACCGTGGTGGTGTTCGACAAGGTCCGGGAAAACACCCGGGGCTTGCTCGGCCTGTCGCGGCGCACGTACGCCGAAGCGGCGAACCTGGCGCTGAACCAGACCCTGATGCGATCGTTCAACACGGCGTTCATCGCCCTGCTGCCGATCCTGGGCCTGCTGATCGTCGGCTACATCCTGCTCGGCTCGGGCACGCTGCAGGACCTGGCGCTGGTGCAGCTCACCGGTACCCTTGTCGGCGTCCTGTCGTCGGTCGCACTGGCGACGCCGCTGCTGGTCGACTTCAAGATGCGCGACCCGCAGTATCGCCAGCAGGCCGACCGCGTCGCCGCCCGCCGGGCGAAGGCCGCGAAGCGCGAAGCAGCGGACGACGACTTCGACGCCAACGACGAGGACCAGCTGGCCGCCGAACTCCGCAAGGAAAAGGCCATGGCGGCTGCTGCCGGCGTCCCCGCACGGCACCCGAAGCAGCGTCCGTCGGGAAAGAAGAAGCGCTGAGCCCCATGAAGCTCGACGAGGCATTGGACCTGATCGCCGAAGTCCCGGACTTCCCGGAACCAGGCGTCCTGTTCCGCGATCTCAGCCCCCTCTTCGCCGACGGCCCAGGCTTCGCCGCAGTAGCAGACGCCCTAGCGGAAACCCTCGACCCGGCCTCCACCCTGGTGGCCGGCGTCGAGGCCCGCGGCTTCCTCCTGGCAGCAGCAGTCGGCTACTCCCGAGGCATGGGCGTAGTCCTGGTCCGAAAACCAGGCAAACTCCCCTCGGTAGCCGGACGAGTCGACTACTCCCTGGAATACGGCACCGCCAGCGTCGAACTCCCCGCGAACGTAGTGAAGCCAGGCCAACGCATCGCCATCATGGACGACGTCCTGGCCACCGGCGGCACAGTGGCAGCGACCGCAAAACTCCTGGAAGACGCAGGCGCAACAGTCACCGGCGTATCAGTAGTCCTGGAACTGGCCGCCCTGCATGGCCGCTCCGCCCTGGACGGCCGCACAGTCCACACGCTCCGCACAGTCTGACCCTCCACGCAAATCCGTGAGGGGAACCCTGAGGGACTCTGAGTCCCTCAGGGTTCCCCTCACGGACTTTGACGACCCCGCACCCACCCCACCAACCGCCGCCGACGCACCCACCCATGGAGCCACCCACCCCGCCCCCAACCCCGATACGAAGCCTCCTCTGCGGTTCGGGGGTGCTTGTCAAGGCATCTTTCCCGCCTTGACAAGCACCCCCGAACCGTCAGGACAATAAAACTTCGGGGTGGTGGCCCCCACCCGAGCAGGCGCAATGTCGCCGCCAGGCGACGAGCCAACCGCCACAGAGCGCAACGGCACGTCACCCACCCCGCCAAAAGACCAACCGGTTACCCTGAAGGTTCGAGGCCGCACGAAGCAGCTGGAGGTGCGGGTGAGCCAAGAGCTCGACGCCAACGTCCCCGCCAAGGGCGGTGCCACCCCCTCCAAAGGCGGCACCACCCCCGCCAAGACGGGGGCCACCGCCGCGGACCCCGGACGGCCCAACGGAGCCGCGCCCAACCCGTCCGCGACCCGCCGCGTCCGCGCCCGCCTGGCGCGCCGGATCACCGCCCAGCGCGCCGCCCCGGTCAAGCAGGTCCTCGAACCCCTGGCGGTCATCCACCGCGAACTGCACCCCAACTCCGACCTGGGCCAGCTCCAACGCGCCTACGACGTCGCCGAAGAACTCCACCGCGAACAACGCCGCAAATCCGGCGACCCGTACATCACCCACCCCCTGGCAGTAGCCACCATCCTCGCCGAACTGGGCATGGACACCACCACCCTCGTAGCAGCCCTGCTGCACGACACAGTGGAAGACACCGGCTACTCCCTGGAACAGCTGAAGGCCGATTTCGGCGACAAGGTCGGCGAACTGGTCGACGGCGTCACCAAACTGGACAAGGTCAAGCTCGGCACTTCAGCCGAAGCGGAGACCATCCGCAAAATGGTGATCGCGATGGCGAAGGACCCGCGCGTCCTGGTCATCAAGCTCGCCGACCGCCTGCACAACATGCGCACGATGCGCTTCCTGCCGCCGGAGAAGCAGGCCCGCAAGGCGCGCGAGACGCTCGAGGTGCTCGCCCCGCTGGCGCACCGGCTGGGCATGGCCACGGTGAAGTGGGAGCTGGAAGACCTCGCGTTCGCGATCCTGCAGCCGAAGAAGTACGACGAGATCGTCCGGCTGGTCGCCGACCGCGCGCCCTCGCGCGACACCTATCTGCGCAAGGTGATCGCGGACCTGACGAACAACCTGGTGTCGTCGCGGATCACCGCGAAGGTCGAGGGACGGCCGAAGCACTACTACTCGATCCACCAGAAGATGATCGTCCGAGGCCGGGACCTGGACGACATCCACGACCTGGTCGGCGTGCGGATCCTGGTCGAAGACGTGCGCGACTGCTACGCCGCGATGGGCGTGGTGCACGCGCTGTGGCAGCCGGTCCCGGGACGGTTCAAGGACTACATCGCGCAGCCGCGGTTCGGCGTGTACCAGTCGCTGCACACCACAGTGATCGGCCCGGACGGCAAGCCGCTCGAGGTGCAGATCCGCACCTACGACATGCACCGCACCGCCGAGTACGGCATCGCCGCGCACTGGCGGTACAAGGAAACCAAGGGCACGCACGCCAGCAACAACGCGATGGAGCTGGACGAGATCGCGTGGATGCGGCAGCTGCTCGACTGGCAGCGCGAGGCCGCGGACCCGGGCGACTTCCTCGAATCGCTGCGCTACGAGCTGGCCGCGCGCGAAATCTTCGTGTTCACGCCGAAGGGCGACGTGATCACGCTGCCCGCGGATTCGACGCCGGTGGACTTCGCGTACGCGGTGCACACCGAGGTCGGCCACCGCTGCATCGGCGCGCGCGTGAACGGGCGGCTGGTCGCGCTCGAGCGGAAGCTCGAGAACGGCGAGGTCGTCGAGATCTTCACGTCCAAGGCGGAGAGCGCCGGGCCGAGCCGCGACTGGCTGCAGTTCGCCGGTTCGCCGAAGGCGCGCGCGAAGATCCGGCAGTGGTTCGCGAAGGAGCGCCGCGACGAGGCGATCGACGCGGGCAAGGAAGCGATCACCAAGGAGATCCGCAAGGTCGGGCTGCCGATCCAGCGGCTGGTGTCGGCGGAGTCGATGGGCTCGGTGGCGACCGAACTGCGGCATGGCGACATTTCGTCGCTGTACGCGGCCGTCGGCGAGGGCCACACCAGCGCGAAGCACGTGGTGCAGCGGCTGGTCGCGCTCATCGGCGGGGTCGAGGAGGCCGAGGAGGAGCTGGCCGAACGGGCCACGCCGTCCACCGTCACGCGCCGCCGCGGCTCCAACGACGTCGGCGTCATCGTCAAGGGCGCGAGCGACGTCTGGGCGAAGCTGGCGCGCTGCTGCACGCCGGTGCCGGGCGACGAGATCCTTGGTTTCGTGACGCGCGGCGGCGGCGTGAGCGTGCACCGGACGGACTGCACGAACGCCGACGACCTGCGGACGCAGCCGGAGCGGCTGGTCGAGGTGGAGTGGGCGCCGTCGTCGTCCTCGGTGTTCCTGGTGGCGATCCAGGTTGAGGCGCTCGACCGGCACCGGCTGCTGTCGGACGTCACGAAGGTGCTGGCGGACGAGAAAGTGAACATCCTGTCGGCCTCGGTGACGACGTCGCGGGACCGGGTCGCGGTGAGCCGGTTCTCGTTCGAGATGGGCGACCCGAAGCACCTCGGGCACGTGCTCAAGGTCGTCCGCGGCGTCGAGGGCGTGTACGACGTGTACCGGGTGACCTCCGCGTCATAGCTGATCCGGCGGCGTGCAAGCCGTCCGGGCCGAGACGGGTGGCTGGCAGTTTCTCGGCCGGGCCCTGGGGTAGGCCTGCGCGCCGGATTGGCCGGTCGAACAGGCGCATTTCTCCCGCGAGCGCCAGCAGGTGCAGCGGGACTGCGACTCCGGCGAAGACCTGCGCGCGGCGCTCACGGCACCAGCTCCCCGAAGGTGACCCCGTGCCTGGCCGCGATGTCGCCGAGCAGCGGCACTGCGGCTGGCCACAGGGCGTTGGCCGGGACGCTGCGGTCGATCTCGCGGAAGAACTCGCCCATCGCGTCGTCCGGGGTGAGCACGAGGAACTTCGCGTGCGGCGTGTGCACGGTGAAGGTGTTGGGGATGCCCGCCGGGATGTGCACGAAGGCACCGGGGCCGAGGTCGTGGAGTTCGCCGTCGAGGCAGACGGTGATGCGGCCGTGCAGGACGTAGAACCCTTTCGCCCACGGGTCGGCGTGCGGCGGCACGGCGGGGCCGCGCGAGGCGTCGACCTCGAAAAGCTCGTAGCCGCCGGTGTCCGCGGCGGACGCTTTCACCGTCACGATGGCATCTTTCGTGTCTAGTTCCGGGCCTTCGCCCGCAGTGCTGAAGTGAATGGTCATAGCACCGAAGGTAGAAACGCCGCGGCCGCGCGACCATCCCGGAAATCAGGGATACCGGCTGCGCGAGGGCGCGCGCATACTTCCTCGGGTGTGGGAAGGCCGGGCGCAGGGCGTGCGGCGGGAGCTGGCGGCTCTCGCCACGGCCGGCTGCGGCGTCGCCGAGCTGCACGCGGCGGCCATCGAACTGGTCGACCGGGTCGTGCCGACGGAGCTGACCTGCTGGGCGTCGCTCGATCCGGACACCGCCGTGATCAGCTCGATGACCAGCGGCCGCGCGCGCATCCCGGGGGAGTACGAGCCGCTGCTGGCGACGTACGAATACGACGGCGCGGAGCCGCATACCTTCGCGCAGCTCGCCCGGCGGCCGGTGCCGGTAGCGCGGCTTTCCGACCTGCCGCGCCGGGAACGCGAGCGCAGCGGCCGGTGGGCGCAGGTGTGGCGGCCGCTCGGGCTGGAAAGCGAGTTGCGCGTCGGGTTTCGCGCGGACGGCGTCTGCTGGGCCGCCGCCGGGCTGGTGCGCCGGGGCGAGTTCAGCGACCGGGAGGTGGAGTTCCTGACCTCGATCGGGCCGACGCTGGCCGCCGCCACTCGGGTGGCGGCGCTGGCGCAAGGGGCGGCTTCGGCGGCGGAACCGGCGATTGTCGTGGTCGGACCGGACGGCCGCCGTCGCGGGGCGACCGAGGAGGTCGGCGCGTGGGAGTCCGAATTGGACGCGATCGCCGACGGCCGGTTCGCGGTGCTGCTGCGCGCGGTCGCGGTCGGTGCTCAGGCCGCGGCGAGCGGGACGTTCCGAGCCCGGGTCCGCGACGCGCGCGGCGGCTGGATTGTGTTGCAGGCCAGCAGGTTGGTCTCGGACGACGACGCCCGCGACATCGTCGTGACGATCCGCCGCGCCTCCGGCGGCGAGCTGCTGGACGTGCTGCTCGCGGCGTACCGGCTGACCTCGCGCGAACGCGACGTGTGCCGGGAAGTCCTGTCCGGACTGTCCACTTCGGACATCGCGGCGCGGCTGGGGATCTCGGCGAACACCGTGCAGGACCACCTCAAGTCGGTGTTCGGCAAGGTCGGCGTGCGCAGCCGCGGCGAGCTGACCGCACGGCTGTCCGGTTAGGCCGGTGATCTGTCCCACAGCGGGAGCGAGGCGAGGGCGCATTAGGGTGCTGGCATGACGGACGGACTCGAGTTCACCCGCGAAGGCGCCGTGGCCCGGCTGACGTTCTCCCGCCCGGAGAAGATGAACGCGATCACCCACGGCATGTGGGCGGCGATCCCGGGCGTGGCGGCCGAGGTCGAGGCCGATCCCGAGCTGAAGGCGCTCGTGCTGACCGGGGCCGGCCGGCATTTCTCCGCGGGCGCGGACATCGGCGAGTTCCGCGAGCTGCGCTCGACCGCGGACGCCGCCGCGAAGTACGACGAGGCCGTGGACAGCGCGGTGGCGGCGCTGACCGCGATGCGCAAGCCGACGGTCGCGATGGTCCAGGGCAACTGCATCGGCGGCGGCTGCCAGATCTCGGTCGCCTGCGACTTCCGCTTCGCCGCGGACGACGCGCGCTTCGGCATCACCCCGGCCAAACTCGGCATCGTCTACCACTTCGCCTCGACGCGGCAGCTGGTATCGCTGGTCGGTCCGGCGAACGCCAAGTACTTCCTGCTGTCCGGCGAACTCGTCGACGCGACCAGGGCCCGCGAGATCGGGCTGGTCAACGACGTGGTCCCGGCCGCGGACCTGGAAGCCGCGACGGCCCGGTTCACCGAGACCCTGTGCGGGCGGTCGCAGGCGTCGATCCGCGGGATGAACCGCATCATCGAGAAAATCGCGGCGGGCCAGGAGAAGACCGACGACGAGGTCGAGGAGATCCGGCTCGCCGCGCTGCACGGAGAGGACTACGCGGAGGGCGTGGACGCGTTCCTGAACCGGCGCGCGCCGAAGTTCACCTACCGCTAGACCAGCGCGATAAAGCGGTTGACGGCTCGGTGAGACTGGGGCCTGTGGCTCTGACAATTCACCGACGCAGCCAGAACCCGGAGCTTTTCCGGACGGTCGACCACGCCGATTTCGACCGGTCGTGGCCGGTTTTCATGCAGCACAACCCGACCGGGCACCTCTATTACGGCGAGCTCGACACCGTCGCCGATTACGTGCTGCTGGCGACCGACGGAGACGAGCCGGTCGCCAAGGCCTACTCGACGCCCTTCGCCTTCGGCGGCCCGGGGCGCGAGGCACTGCCCGACGGCGGGTGGGACGAGGTGATCCGGTGGCAGCACAGCGACCGGCTGGCTGGCCGGGACCGCAACGCGGCGACCGCGCTGGAGATCGTCGTCCGCAAGGAACGTCAGGGCGCCGGGCTTGCTTCGGTGATGGTGAATGCCCTGCGGGACAACGCTTTCCGGCTTGGGCATGAGGTGCTCTACGCCCCGGTGCGGCCGTCGCGGAAGGCTGACGAGCCGGAGACTCCGATGAGTGAGTACGCCTTCCGGGTGCGGGACGACGGCCTGCCCTACGACGCGTGGCTGCGGGTGCACGTGCGCGCGGGCGGGCGGATCCTGAAGGTCTGCCCGGTGTCGATGACGATTCCCGGAACGCTCGCGCAGTGGCGGGAGTGGACGGGGCTGCCGTTCGACACCGACGGGCCGGTGGTCGTGGAAGGCGCGCTGAGCCCGGTGCTGGTGTCGTTGGCGCAGGATTCTGCCGTGTATGTGGAGCCGAATGTCTGGGTGGAGCATCGCAGGCCCTGAGCGCTGCTAGATCTCGTCCCAGGGCGCGGCTTCGTAAGCTGCCGTCAGGAGTTCCGTCGCGACAGGGGAGGTGCGCAGGGGGACATCGTCCACCGACGCGACCGGGCGGCCGATGGTCGCGGAGTTGGTCACGAACATCGCGTCGAATTCCGGAAGCTCCGCCGGGTACACCGGCCGCGTCTCCTGCGGAACGCCAGCCGCGCGCAGCTGTTCCTCGAGCACCAGGTACGTGATCCCCGGCAGCACCGGGGCTTCCGGCCACACGATCGTCCCGTCGCGCAGGAAGCCGACGTTCCAGATCGTCGCCTCGCTGATCCGGCCGTCCGCGGCGAGGAACACGGCGTCGTCGTAACCGGCGAGGGCGGCGGCGCGCGAATGCTGCGTGAGACCGAAGCCGCCGAGGTGCTTCACATGCGGCAGATCCCGTTGGTAGGCAACAGATCGCAGCCGCATCGGCGTGGCGACGTGAGAGCGGGGCGGCGCGGTGCGCACGAGGATTTCGGGCGTCATCGCGGCGTCGTGCGGCGACGAGCGCGAGAAAATGATCACTCGCACCGACAACGCGCCCTGACCGGCGACGAGCCGCCGGACGTAGGCGCGGACCAGATCCGTGTCCAGTTCGCTGCCGAACACCTCGCGAGTGTTCGCCGCGAGGCGGTCGAGGTGATAGCCGAGGCCGCGCACGCGCCCGTCGCGGACCTGCATCGCGGTGAAGTGGCCGTAGCTGGTCGCCGCGGCGGCGAGATCGGCGGTACCGGGAGCGGTGCCGCCGATCTCGACTCGCATCGTCAACTCAGGAAACCGTGACCGCGGTGAACTTGACCGGCTCCTTGGGCTCGCCGGTCGAACCGTCCTGGCCGATGGCGCCGATGCCGTTCTTCGCGATCTTGTCGAGCACCTTCAGGCCCTCGTCGGAGATGCTGCCGAAGATCGTGTACTGCGGCTGCAGCGGCGCGTTGCCGTAGACCATGAAGAACTGGCTGCCGCCGCTGTTCGGCTGGCCGGTGTTGGCCATCGCGAGGACGCCGCGGCCGTACTTCGCGGTGTCGATGAACTCGTCCGGCACGGTGAAGCCCGGGCCGCCGCGGCCGTCCTTCAGCACGTCGCCCTTCGCGTCCGGGTCGCCGCACTGCAGCATCTGCAGGTCGGTGACGCCGAGGCGGTGGCAGATCGTGTCGGTGAAGAAGCCCTGCTTCGCGAGGCTCTCGAAGGCCTGCACGGTGCACGGCGCGAGCGCGCGGTCCAGCGTCATCGGGATGTCGCCCTGGGTGGACTTCATCGTGATGTTCACGGTCCCGCTCGAGGAGACGTTCTTGCCGTCCGGCACAGTCGGCTTCTTCGTCGACGGCGGCTTGCCGCTCGCGTCGGCCGGGTACGAGCACGTCGTCGGGTTCGGCAGCGCCTTCGGGCGCTTGGGGAGCGCGGTGCGCTCGGTGGGGATGTTCGTGACGCTCGGGACCGGCGGCGCGGAGCTCGACGGCGGCGGCGTGGCGGCCTGCTGGTCGCCGCTGCCCCCGCTGTTCACGATCCACACCACGAGACCGGCGACGATGAGGACCACACCGCCGACCACTCCAGCGCCCACGATCTTGCGTCGCTTCGCCTGTTCCGCCCGGCGCACGAGCTGCCGCTCGAGTTTGCGCTTAGCGGCTTCTCGGCGCTGCTGGTTGGTCGCCACCCGCCCTCCAGTTTCCGCTCGAAGTCACACGTCTGAGGTAGCGGCAGTGTATGGGCACAGCCTGTGAGGACTCCGTACAGGGGCGGCTAGTCTTCACCGGGTCGTGATCAAGGCCGCTTCCTGGGAGGAGGGTTCGGTGCTCGTCGCCGGGTTCGCCGCGGGTCCGCTCCGCTCGAATTGCTACCTGCTGGCCCCTGCCGCCGAGGGTCCGTGCGTCGTCGTCGACCCGGGCGAGGGGGCTGCCGAACCGCTGGCCGAGGCGTCGGCGGAGCACGGGCTGACGCCGGTCGCGTTGCTGGCTACGCATGGGCATCCGGATCATGTGGGTGCTGCTGCTGAGCTGTCGCGGGTGCACGGGGTGCCGCTGTGGATGCATCCGGGGGACGCTGAGTGGTACGACGGGGCGTTTGAACCGCTCACCGGGAACTGCGTCGAGGCGGCTGGGCTGGCTGTGGGAGTGCTTTCGCTGCCTGGGCACACGCCGGGGTCCGTGGCGTTCGCGGTCGAGACGGGCGAGGGTGGCAGGCTGGTGTTCACGGGGGACACGCTTTTCGCCGGATCGGTCGGGCGTACCGGCGGGTCCGGTGCTGACCTGGAGAGTTCGTTGCGCACATTGCTTACGCTCGCTGATGAGACCGTCGTGTTGCCTGGTCATGGGCCGGCTACGACTATCGGGCGCGAGCGCGCCGGGAATCCGTTCGTGCCGGGGGGTGCGCGGTGACTGAGAAGCCGGTGGAGCGGGTGCCGTTGTTCGCTGATGAGCCGAAGTTGCGGCGGCGGCGGGCTTGGTCTGGGATTTTTGGCGTGGTGGTTTTGGCTGCTGCGTTTGGCGGGATTGTGGGGTTGATCGGCGGGCAGGTGGCCGGGCTGATCGTGGCGGCTGTGGTGGCTGTGCCGTTGGTTTACGTGGTGTTGTATGCGGCTCGGCGGCGGGTTTGGCTGGAGGGGACGACGCTCGTCGTGCGGACCTGGGGGGTTCGGCGGGTGGATTTGCTTGAGGCGCCTCGGTTGGATGTGGTGATCAGTGACGTTCGGGGGAATCGGACTGTTGCGTTGCTGGTTAATGCTGGGCAGCGGCGGCGGGCTGTGAAGCTTGATTTGGCCGTGTTTTCCGGGACTGGGGGGCGGGAGTTGGGGGCGCTTCAGTTGCGGAGGCTGGCTGATGCGTTGTTGAACAATACTGAGGCTAATGGGTTGGTGTTTTCGGAGTTGTTGGTGGCGGAGTTGCGGGCTGAGGCTCGGGGGGATGCGGTGGCGGAGAGGCCGTTGTATCGGTTGGCTTCTGCTGCGCCTGGGGGGAAGTATTTGCAGAGGTTTCCCATGGAGGCTGTTAGTCGGTTTGTGGCTACGCTGGGGTGAGTTGGGTGACTAGGTCACCAGCTGTGTTTTTGGCGCCGACTTCGTCGTCGCGTGCGGGATCGCTTTTATGCCGGCGTTTGGGGGCTGCCCGGCGTGAGGGGCCTTCGGCCTGTCACGCCGGGCAGCCCCCAAACGCCGGCGCGATCCCGCGTGGTGGTCGGGTTTAGGGAAGTGCGTGGGGGGCTGGGTTAGTCGAGGCCGGTGGGGGTGCGGGTGTGTTCGTCTAGGGCGTCTAGGCGGGCGCGGATTTGGTCTAGGTGGTCGGTTAGTTCTGGGAGTTGCTCGGCTACGTAGGTGAGTAGGCGTTCTACGTGGCGCAGGGTGGTGCGGGCGTCGTCTAGGGCGGTGGCGATTCTTGGCACTGTTTCGGCTGCTTCTAGGGCGGACGCGAATAGGCGGCGGATCAGGTGCACGGTGACTCGGGGTCCGGCCAGGACTGCTGAGAACACAGGCCCCTCCTACGGGGGTACGGCGGTCGCGAGTCTTCGTACCTCATTCGCGGAGGGCGCGCCCGGGCGGGGGCTGTGGGGTGTTACTGGTGTGAATCAGTGGGGGTGGTGGTGTTGATGAGGTGGTCGATGGGCTCGCGGGAGGCGATTAGGGCGGCCAGGACTGTGGTGACTGGGACTGCGGCGACGATGCCTACTGAGCCGGCCAGGGTGCGGATGATTTCTGCGGCGATGTCTTCGCTGCCCAGGAGAGAGCCCAGGCCTACGCCGGAGATGGCGGAGTAGAGCATTACCGGCAGTGCGGCGCCTGCGTAGGCCATGACCAGGGTGTTTACCGCGGAGCCTACGTGGTCTCGGCCGATTCGCAGGCCTGAGCTGTACAGGTCGCGCCAGCTCAGGGACGGGTTTGCTCGGCGCAGTTCCCATACTGCGCTGGTTTGGGTGATCGTCACGTCGTCCAGGACGCCCAGTGCGCCGATGACGATTCCGGCCAGCAGGAGGCCTCGGGCGTCGATGCCGTGGCCCAGGGACGCGATCAGGGTGGTGGTGCTGTCGTCCAGGCCGGTCAGCGACGCGGCGGCGGAGAAGATCGCGGACAGGATTCCGATCAGGGCGAGGCTGACCAGGGTGCCCAGTACGGCGACTGAGGTTCTCGCGGACAGGCCGTGGGTCAGGTACAGCGCGATGAACATGATCGCGCCTGCTCCGGCGATCGCGACTAGCAGCGGATTTTCTCCGGAGAGGATCGCTGGCAGGACGAAGAGCACGATCACTACGAAGCTCAGTACCAGGGCGACTAGCGCGGCCAGGCCTTGCCAGCGGCCTAGTACGAGTACGGCGATTGCGAACAGCGCGGCGAGCAGTACCAAAGGGGTGCCGCGTTGGAAGTCGACGAGGGTGAACGACTGCGGGTCGAGCGGGTTGCCGCCGTTGTAGGCGAGGACGACCTTGTCGCCTGCGGTGAACCTTGGGGTGCTCGGTTCGATGGGGACGGTGAGGCGTACCGGTTTTCCGGCTGCTGGGCCGTCGGACATTTGCAGGTCGACGGTGAGGCACGGTTTCGCGTTCGGGTCCGGTTGCGAGCCGACTTGCACTTGGCCGGGTTGCAGGCACGGGCCGGAGGTCGCGGTCGTGATCGCTGCCTGGACCGGGGTGCCTTGCTGTACGGCGCTCTTCGGCAGGGAGCTGCCCCACGGGTACAGGATGATCATGCCGACGACGGTCGCCAGGGCCAGCGGTACTAGGAGCCAGATCAGGAGTTTGCGGACTCGTTGCGACGCGGGGGCGGCCGGGCCGTGTCCGTGTCCATGACCGTGGCCGTGTCCGGTTGGTGGCGGGGTTTCCTTGGCGGCGGCGGGTTTTGGAGTGTCCTTTTCGGACTGCGGGGGTCGCCCGGGCGGACGGCGGCGGGTGCCGGGGGGCGGGGTGTCGCCTGGGCGGCGGGGGACGCGCAGTTCGCCGGATTGCGAGCCTCGGGGATCGGCGGAGCGAGGGGCGCCCGGTTGTGCGGAGCGCGGGGCACCGGGTTGGGCAGGGCGCGGCGCGGCGGCGCGCGGGCGTCGGGGTTCGCCGGACCGCTCGGGGTGGCGTCCCGGGTCGCCGGTGCGTCCGGGAGTGCGTTCAGCCGGTCGTCCGGGTTCGGCGCGGCGCGGGCGGCGCGGGGCGTCCGGACGGGCGCGGGGAGGGGCGGCGGGTGGCACGGCGGGAGACGGGGACGCGGGTTCGCCCGGCACTCGCGGCAGCGGGCCAGTGTCGTCGGGGTCCTGATCGGGGTAGTCGTGCGGTGCCACGGCGGACATCCTGCCCTCCCGGCTCGCGGCTCACCCGTACCGGGTGGGGGAGGAGGCGGGCGTATCCGGCGTTTCGTTCAGGCGTGCGCAGAACGGAGGTGCACCCGCCGGTAAGCGGAGGGCGGGGTGTCGAAATGGTCCAGAAACGCTTGCCGGAGCGTCTCGGTGGAGCCGAAACCGCAGCGTCGCGCGATCGCGGTGAGCGGGAGGTCGGTGCCGGACAGCAGGCGGGCGGCGTGTTCCGCGCGCACGGTCCGGACGTATTTGCCCGGTGTGGTGCCGAGATGGGCGTCGAACAGCCGGGTCAGCTGGCGCGTGCTGATGCCGGCCTGGTTCGCCAGCGCGGGGGCGCCGAGGTCGTCGGCGAGGTGCTCGGCGACGTACGCGGTGAGGTCGCGGACCTGCCGGTGTTCCGGTGGCGGCCCGGCGAGGAACATGCTCACCTGCGCCTGGTTCCCGGGCCGCTGCAGGTAGGTGACCAGCGACCGGGCGGCCTCGCGGGCGAGCGTCGGGCCGTGGTCCTCCTCGACGAACGCGAGGGTGAGGTCGAGCCCGCTAGTGACGCCGGCGGAGGTGTAGACGTCGCCGTGCCGCACGAAAAGCGGCACTGGGTCCACCGTCACCGACGGGTACTGCTCGGCGAGCCGCGAGGCGTGCGACCAGTGCGTGGTCGCGCGACGGCCGCTCAGCAGCCCGGCGGCGGCGAGCACGGTCGCTCCGGTGCAGACCGACGCCGTCCGCCTGCTCTCCTGCGACAGCCGCCGCACGTGCGAGAGCAGCCGTTCGTCCTTGGCGGCGGCGTGGTGGCCGAGCCCGCCCGCGACCACGAACGTGTCGAGCGGGCCGCGGACCTGGTCGATCCGGACGTGCGGGGCGAGCGTGAGCCCGGACTGGCAGGCGAAGGGGAGACCGTCGACGCTGGCGAGCCGGACCTCGTACGGCCGGGCCGCGCCGAGCCGGGTGGCGGCGTCGAAAACGTCGGACACGCAGGCGATGTCGAGCAGTTCGGCGTCGGGGTACCCGAGGATCACGACCTGCCGGGCGGTACTCGGCATGGCCGCACGGTAGCAGTTCGCCGGGCCGGATCAACCGGGTTCGCAGGATTTCGGACACGCGTGTCCCGGCCGGGTCGCGGGGGCGGGAGCCTGGCGGCATGACTCAGAAGACGTTCGCATTCGTCGTGTACCCCGGCCTGACGCCGCTCGACCTGGTGGGACCGCTGCAGGTGATCAACGGCCACGCGGCGGTGGACCCCTCGGTCCGGGTGGCGGTGGTCGGCGAAACCCTGGAGGCCCTCGGCACCGACACGCCGCTGCGGATCGCGCCGAGCCATACCTTCGACCAGATTCCGGACCCGTCCTGGGTCCTGGTCCCCGGCGGCGGCGCGCCGACGCTGCGCGCGCTCGGCGACGAGACGCTCATCGGCTACCTCCGCCGCGCCGCGGAGTCCGCCGAGCTGATGACGTCCGTGTGCACCGGTTCGCTGCTGCTCGGGCAAGCTGGGCTGCTCGAAGGCCGTGAAGCGACGACGCACTGGACTTTCCTGGACACCCTGCGCGCGTTCGGGGCCGAGCCGGTCCGGCAGCGTTGGGCCGACAGCGGGCCGGTGATCACCGCGGCCGGCGTGTCCGCCGGCATCGACCTGGCGTTGCACCTGGTGGAGCGGATGAGCGGAGCGGACGTCGCGCGGCTGGTGCAGTTCGGCATCGAGTACGACCCGCAGCCGCCGCTCGGCCCGCTCGACTGGTCGCTCGCCCCGCGCGAGCAAATGCGGCCGTTCGTCGACCACACCGTCCGCGAGGGTCTCGCCGATCAGCCGGAGCTGCGCGAAAAGCTGCTGGCGCAGCGGTGACGCGCGGGTAAACTGCCCCACCCGGCTGAGGCAGAACGGTTTGCCAGCGCCTCTGCGGCGCGTACCGTTCCGCCAATGGGTTCTCGCGGGGATGCCGGTCTCACCGTCTTCACCAGCCGGAGGGACGGCGACATCGTGCTGGTCACAGCGGCGGGCGAGATCGACATCGCGTCCGTGGGGCAGTTCCGCTCCGCGCTGTCCGCCGCGTCCGGAGCCGGCGGGAAACTCGTCGTGGACCTGTCGCGGGTCGGCTATCTCAGCTGTGCCGGGCTGCGCGTGCTCGAGGAGACGAGCCACGTCCGGCCTGCGTTGTCGATCGTGGCGACCGGGCCGCTCGTGCTGCGCGCGTTCGCGGTGTCCGGGATCAAGGCGCCGGTGCGCAGCGGTCTTCGCGAGGCGTGCGCCGCCGCGGGGGCGTGAATGTCCGGCCGGAATCTGGGTACCCGTGGGGTGGAACCGAGATCTGCTGAGGTGATCCAGATGTCCACCAGCACGATGTCCGGCAAGACCGCGGTCTCCGGGGGCGCAGCGGGCCTCGCTGTGCTGGCCGGGCTGTACCTGATCGCCGCGCCGTGGCTGCTGCGCTTCGGCGGGGCCGCCGAACTCGCGGTGAGCAACACCGTGGCCGGGCTCGCGATCGTCGTTTTCGCCGCGATGCGCGCGCGGGATTCCGGTGCCCAGGCGTTGACCTGGGTGCTGCCGGTGCTCGGCGTATGGGCCGCGGTGTCTCCGTTCTTGCTCCGGTACGGCGACGAAACGGTGCCGTCGGCCGGTGCGGTGACCGGCAACGTGATCGCCGGGGTCGTCGTGGCCGCCGGCGGGGCGGCGCTGCTCCTGCGCCGCCGCTGACGTCAGCCGAGCGCGTCGGCGAGCCAGCGGTTCCAGGTCGCGGTTTCGGCGGTCTCGTCGACGTCCGGGCGGAAGAGGTGATGTCCCACCGCGATCGGCATGCCGAGCAGCGACCGTTCGTGGAACCGGTAGAGGGCGTCCTCGGTGCGGACTCCGGCGTAGTTCGGGGTCGAGTAGTCGAGGACGCCCTCCACCACCTCGTCGCCGACACTGAACTGGACCGCTTGCCCGGCCGCGGGTTCAGCGGGCAAGCCGAGCGCGGCCAGCAGCTTCGGCCACGCGTCCCGGCTTGCCGACGACGCCGGGCCGTCCGCGGTCACGTACGTCGCGAAGCGGCCGGGGAAGTGCGCCAGCAGTTCGGCGAGCGTGTGCAGGTACATCTCCCAGCCGACGGCGAAGGACTCGTGGTATTCGTCGTCCCAGCCGTCCTCGACGAACCCGCGGTGCACGAAACGGAGTACAGAAGTGCCGCCTTCGGCCGCCTCCACGAGGAATTCCATCGCGTCGAACGTGCCGTCCTCGGCCGCCTCGCCCCGGTAGGCGAACCGGCGCGGGGGATCCCACGTGGTGATCTCGGCCTCGGTGCGCATTTCGCCGAGGCTGAAGCGGATCCGCCTGGCCGCGGCGTCGACCTCGTGCCGGCCCATGAACCACGAATCGATGCCGGGCCCGGTCGCGACGGCCTCCCACACGGCCTCAGGCCCCGCGGGCAGCTGAACCTCTTTGCGCACCTCGAACTCGCGTGGCATCTGCGGCGTTCCTCCTCGTGGTCGGTCCTGGCCACGGTGCCATTGACAACAATACTTGTCAATGCGGTGGCGGTTCGCCTGATCGGTGACAGACTGCGAAGGGACTCTCACGAAGGGACGCTTGAGCATGGCAACGGTGGCCGACCAGTTGATCGACGTTCTGGTGCAATCCGGGGTGCGCCGGATCTACGGGGTGGTGGGCGACAGCCTCAACCCCGTCGTGGACGCGGTGCGCCGCACCGGAGGTTCGGCGCGCGGCGGGATCGACTGGGTGCACGTGCGCAACGAAGAGGCGGGCGCGTTCGCCGCCGCGGCCGAGGCGCAGTTGACCGGGCGGCTCGCGGTGTGCGCGGGAAGCTGCGGACCGGGGAACCTGCATCTGCTGCAAGGGGTTTACGACGCGCATCGCTCGGGAGCGCCGGTGCTCGCGATCGCCTCGCACATTCCGTCCGACCAGATCGGCACTGGGTTTTTTCAGGAGACGCATCCGCAGCAGTTGTTCGCTGAGTGTTCGCACTACTGCGAGATGGTGAGTTCGCCGGAGCAGATGCCGCGGCTGGCGCGGATCGCGGTGCAGAACGCGGTCGGGCGGCGCGGGGCGGCGGTGCTGGTGCTGCCCGGGGATGTGTCGCACGAGCCCGCCGCGCACGCCACGGGGGAGTCGGCGTCGCTGGGGAGTCCGCCTGCCGTGGTGCCCGCTGAGGCCGACATCGCCCGTCTTGCCGATCGGATCGATCGGGCCGAGAAGGTGATGATCATGGCCGGCGCGGGGTGCCGGGACGCGCATGACGAGGTGCTCGCGCTCGCGGAGGCGGTCGGGGCGCCGGTGGGGCATTCGTTGCGGGGCAAGGAGTTCGTGCAGTACGACAATCCGTTCGATGTGGGGATGAGCGGGTTGCTCGGGTACGGGGCCTGTTACGAGGCGATGCACGAGGCCGATCTCGTGTTGTTGCTGGGTACGGACTTTCCGTACGACAACTTCCTGCCGCAGCGCAATACCGTGCAGGTGGACATCGATCCGGCTCGGATGGGCCGGCGGTCGGTGCTGGAGTTCGGGGTCCAAGGCGATGTCGGGGCCACGGTCCGGGCGGTGCTGCCGCGATTGCGGGAGCGCGAGGACCGGTCGTTCTTGCATGCCATGCTGCGCAAGCACGAGCGGGGGTTGCAACGGGTAGTCGACGCTTATACGGCCGAGGTTTCCAAGCATGTTCCGTTGCATCCGGAGTTCGTCGCGGATGTGCTGGACGAGGAAGCTGCCGAGGACGCGGTGTTCACTGTGGACACTGGGATGTGCAATGTGTGGGCGGCTCGGTACATCACGCCTAACGGGCGGCGGCGGATCTTGGGGTCGTTCGTGCACGGGAGTATGGCTAATGCGTTGCCGCATGCTATCGGGGCGCAGGCTGCTGCTCCGGGGCGGCAGATCGTGGCTATGTGCGGCGATGGCGGGCTGGCGATGTTGATGGGGGAGTTGTTGACGCTTAAGACGCATGGGTTGCCGGTTAAGGCTGTGGTGTTCAACAACTCTTCGTTGGGAATGGTGAAGCTGGAGATGCTCGTGGACGGGTTGCCGGAGTTCGGCACTGACCACGATCAGGTCGACTTTGCCGGGATTGCCCGGGCGGCTGGGTTGTATTCGCGGCGGGTGGAGAAGCCTGGGGAGGTCCGGGAGGGGCTTCGGGATATTTTGGCGCACGACGGGCCTGCGGTGTTGGATGTGGTTACGGATCCTAACGCGTTGTCTATTCCGCCTAATATTACTGCTGCTCAGGTTAAGGGGTTTGCGTTGGCGGCCAGTAAGACTGTGTTGAGTGGGGGAGTGGGGAAGATGTTGGGGCTGGCCAAGTCTAATTTGCGGAATATTCCTCGGCCTTGATGGTTCGCTGGGCCTCGTCGCCTGGCGGCGACATTGGCCCGTTGGTGCGTGGGGCACCCCGAAGCTTGATTGTGACTGCGGCGCGGGGGTGTTTGTCAAGGCGGGAAAGATGCCTTGACAAACACCCCCGCGCCGCGTTTTGGCTTCGTATCGGGGTGCGGGGGAGTGTGGCTGCCTTGGGTGGGTGCATCGGCTGCGGTTGGGTGAAAGTTCGTGAGGGGAACCCTGAGGGACTCTGAGTTCCTCAGGGTTCCCCTCACGGAATGTGGTGCGGGTTATTCGGTTTCTGCCATGGCTTCTGCGAATTGGGCTGCGTAGAGGCGGGAGTAGGCGCCGCCTGCGTTGATGAGGGTTTCGTGGTTTCCTTGTTCCACTATGTTGCCGTTTTCCATCACCAGGATTACGTCTGCGTCCCGGATGGTGGAGAGGCGGTGGGCGATCACGAAACTCGTGCGGCCGGTGCGCAGGGAGTTCATGGCGTGCTGGATCAGGACTTCAGTGCGAGTGTCCACCGAGCTGGTCGCTTCGTCCAGGATCAGGATCGCTGGCTTGGCCAGGAAGGCTCGGGCGACTGTGATCAGCTGTTTCTCGCCTGCGCTGACCGTGCCGCCTTCGTCGTCCAGGACGGTGTCGTAGCCGTCTGGGAGGGTGCGGACGAAGCGGTCCACGTAGGTTGCCTTCGCGGCTTCGATGACCTGTTCGCGGGTGACGTTGTCCGCGCCGTAGGCGATGTTGTCCGCGATGGTGCCGCCGAACAGCCAGGCGTCCTGCAGGACCATGCCGGTCTTCGACCGCAGTTCTTCGCGGTCCATGGCCTTGATGTCGACGCCGTCCAGGGTGATGCGGCCGCCGTCGATTTCGTAGAACCTCATCAGGAGGTTGACCAGGGTGGTCTTGCCCGCGCCGGTCGGGCCGACGATGGCGACGGTGTGGCCGGGTTCCACCGACAGCGACAGGTCTTCGATGAGCGGGGTGTCTTCCAGGTACCTGAACGACACGTGCTCGAAATCGACCTGTCCGTGCACGACCTCCGGACGCTGCGGGTGCTCCGGCTCCGGTTCCTGCTCCTTGGCGTCCAGCAGCGCGAACACCCGCTCGGCCGAGGCGACGCCGGACTGCAGGAGGTTCGCCATGCTCGCGATCTGCGTGACCGGCTGGCTGAACTGGCGCGAGTACTGGATGAACGCCTGCACGTCGCCCAGCGTCAACGTGCCGGAGGCGACTCGCAGCGCACCGACGACGGCGACCAGGACGTAGCTCAGGTTGCCGATGAACATCATGACCGGCTGGATCGTGCCGGAAATGAAAGCTGCCTTGAAGCTCGCCTCGTACAGCGCCTCGTTCTGCTGCCGGAACAGCTCCTCGGCCTCCTTGCGGCGGCCGAAGACGTGCACCAGCGAATGGCCGGTGTACATCTCCTCGATGTGCGCGTTCAGCTTTCCGGTCGTGCCCCACTGCCGGATGAACTGCGGCTGTGCGCGCTTGCCGACCTTGGCGGCGACCAACACCGACACCGGCACCGTCAGCAGCACGATCACGCCCAGCAGCGGCGAGATGACAAACATCATCACCAGCACACCCAGGACGGTGAAAAGCGACGTGACGATCTGCGACAACGTCTGCTGCAGCGACTGGGCCAGGTTGTCGATGTCGTTGGTGACCCGGCTCAGCACCTCGCCGCGCGGCTGGCGGTCGAAGTAGCGCAGCGGCAGCCGCGCGAATTTCTCCTCGATGTCCTGGCGCAGCCGGAACACCGCGCCCTGCACCAGGTTCGTCGTGAGCCGCGCCTGGATGACGCCCAGGAACGACGCGAAGACGTACAGCGCCAGCACGATCATCAGGACCTGGCCGACCGCGGTGAAGTCGATGCCGTGGCCGGGCATCAGGTCGACGCTGGTGAACATGTCGGCCAGGGTGTTCTCCCCGCGCGCTCGCAGGCCGTCGATCACCTGCTCTTTGGTCGCGCCCAGCGGCAGGTGCCTGCTGGTGATGCCGGCGAAGATGAGGTCGGTCGCGCGGGCGAGCACCTTCGGCCCGACCACGGTCAGCGCGACGCCGATCGCGCCGAGCACCAGCACCCCGGCCAGCGCCGCCCGTTGCGGGCGCAGCAGCCGCAGCAGGCGGGCCAGCGAACCCTTGAAGTCGAGCGCTTTTTCCGCGGGCATGCCGGCGGACATCATCCGGCCGGGCCCGACCGCGGGCGCCTGCGGCCGCGTCTTGTCGCGCGCGACGGCCGCCGGTTCGTCGGCGTCGGGCGCGGTGGCGGTTTTCGTTTCCTCGCTCACGCCGCCTCCTGTTCGGTCAGCTGCGAAAGCACGATTTCCCGATACGTTTCGTTGGTGTCCATCAGCTCGTGGTGGGTTCCGGTGCCGACGACGCGGCCGTCGTCGAGCACGATGATCCGGTCCGCGCCGCGGATCGTGCTGACCCGCTGCGCGACGATGACGACGGTCGCGTCGCGGGTTTCGTCGGCGAGCGCGCGGCGCAGCGCGGCGTCGGTGGCGTAGTCGAGTGCGCTGAACGAGTCGTCGAACAGGTAGATCTCCGGCCGGTGCACCAGCATCCGGGCGATCGCGATCCGCTGCCGCTGCCCGCCCGAGACGTTCGTGCCGCCCTGGGAGATGGGGGAGTCGAGGCCCTCTTCCATCCGTTCCACGAAATCCTTGCCCTGCGCGACTTCCAGCGCGTGCCACAGTTCTTCGTCGGTGGCGTCCGGATTGCCGTAGCGGAGGTTGCTGGCGACCGTCCCGGCGAACAGGTACGGCTTCTGCGGCACCATGCCGACCACGGACGAGAGCGTCGCCGGATCGAGCCGGCGCACGTCGACGCCGTCCACCCGGACGGAACCCTCGGTGGCGTCCATCAGCCGCGGGATCAGGTTGAGCAGCGTCGTCTTCCCGCTGCCCGTGCTGCCGATGATCGCGGTGGTCTCGCCGGGCCGCGCGAACAGCGAAACGTCCTGCAGCACCGGCTTTTCCGCGCCGGGGTACCGGAATTCCACAGTGGACAGGTCGAGGTGCCCGCGCTCGGCCCCGGCCGGGAGCGGCTCGGCGGGCGGGCGCACGCTCGACTCGGTGTCCAGCACCTCGGTGATGCGCTCGGCGCTGACCTCAGCGCGCGGCACCATCATGAACATGAAGGTGGCCATCATGACCGCCATCAGGATCTGCAGCAGATAGGCCAGGAACGCGGTGAGCGCGCCGATCTGCATGGCTCCGCTGTCTACCCGCTGCCCGCCGAACCACAGCACGGCGACGCTCGACACGTTCACCACCAGCATCACGGTGGGGAACATCAGCGACATCAGCCTGCCGACCCGCAGTGACACGGTGAACAACTCGTCGTTGGCGCGGCCGAAACGCTCGCGCTCGTGCTTGTCGCGCACGAACGCGCGGATCACCCGGATGCCCATGATCTGCTCGCGCAGCACCTGGTTGATCTTGTCGAGGCGCACCTGCATGAGCCGGAAGGCCGAGCGCATCCGCATGATGATCAGGCCGACGGCGATGCCCAGCACCGGCACGATGACGACGAGCAGCGACGACAGCGGCACGTCCTGCTGCAGCGCGAGCAGGATGCCGCCGACGCACATGATCGGCGCGGACACCATCAGCGTGAAGGTGAGCGCGGCGAGCAGCTGGATCTGCTGGACGTCGTTGGTGGTGCGGGTGATCAGCGACGGCGTGCCGAACTTCCCGATCTCGCGCGCGGAGAAATCCTGCACGCGGTGGAAGACCCCGGCGCGGATGTCGCGGCCGACGGCCGAGGCGACGCGGGAACCGTAGTAGACGGCCCCGATCGACCCGGCGATCTGCACCAGCGTGATCAGCAGCATCACGCCGCCGATCTTCATGATGTAGCCGGTGTCGCCCTTGACGAGGCCGCCGTCGATGATGTCGGCGTTGAGCGTGGGCAGGTACAGCGCGGCGATCGTCTGCACCAGTTGCAGTGCGACGACGAGCCACAGCGCGGCCCGGTACGGGCGCAGGTAGCTGCGCAACAGTTTGACCAGCACGGTCGGGTACTCCCCCAAAAGTGAATGGCGTCGGTTCGGGTCTAGCGGGCCGCGCCGGACGCGGCCAGGGCCGGCATCCCGGCGGCGGCCTCCCGCAGGAGGCCGGTGAAGGCCGTTACGAACTCCTTGTCGTCGGAGTCCGAATTGAGCCAGGTGTCGAAGGCGATGCGCGAAGCGTTCTGCACAATGCTCGCCATCAGCCGGGCGTGCAACGGATTTGCGTGCTCGCCCGCTCGTTCGGCGATCGCGTCGGCGAGCACGCGCTCGACGGTGGCGTACGCGCGCAGCATCTCGCCGAACAGGCCGCCGTTCTCCATCATCGCCCGCACCCGCCGCACGTCCTCGCGGATCGGGCGGTCGTCCTCGGCGAACCGGGTGATGGAGGCGTTGACGACCGCGTCCCACAGCGGTTCGTCAGCGGGCCGGGCCAGGAGCGCCTCGCGCACGCGCTCCTGCCGTTCGACGATGAACGCGCAGACAGCTTCCTCCTTGCTGGAAAAATAGTTGTTGAAGGTGCGCGGCGAAACGCCCACCTCGTTCGCGATGTCCTCCACCCGGAGTTGCTCGAGCCCCCGCTCGAGCGCGATCCGCAACGCGGCTTCGGCAAGCGCCCTTCGCGCGGCTCGCTTCTTGCGCTCGCGCAGGCCCAGAGGTGCAGTGGAGGTCACCGGGACGAGAGTAGCAGCAAAAGTTGCGCGACGCGAAAAATTATGCGGACCGCGAAAAGTTGCGTTCTCGCAGCGGGACGGCCGGCCGAGGCGGGGGAGGTGCGGACGATGGGGGAGGATCGGGTTGTGCGGGAGCAGGATTTGCCACGGAGCGATCGTCGTAGTCCGCTGTCACCGGCCCGTCACGTGGGTGCACGACCGAGTTCGGAGGTCGATCTGTCAGCGCTGTGGCAGCAGTGGTGCGAGCGTCCGTCGTTGGCCCGCCGGCTGAAGCACGCTTACCGCGCTATCCCGGCAACGACGCGGAGTATGCCACCGTGCTCGTCCGAATCTCCGGGGCTGTCGGAGCAGCACTCGCTGTGGAATCCCGGTGCCTGACACCGGCACGACCGTGGGTACCACCCGTACGACGGAGGTGCCGACGTCCTGCTGCCCACGACCGCGGAACGCGACCTGCTGAAAAGCCGGCACTCCGGCTGGCTCTCCGCTCATCCTCTCGGCTGCTGAGCGCTTCGTCCCGCGTAGCTGCCCGAGCTCTGCGGCGACGCGGGCGTAAGAATGGGGACATGTCGGAAGAGGCCCAGGTCGGCGCTCCGCGCACGCGCAATCGCTGGGGAGAGGGCGAGCTGCTGCGCGGGGAGATCCTCGACGCGGCCAGCCGGTTGCTGTCCGAGCTCGGTGGGGAGGACGGGCTGACCATCCGCGGAGTCGCCCGCGCCGCCGGGATCGCGCCGGCCAGCATCTACCAGCACTTCACCGATCGGGCCGCGCTCGTGGCGGGCCTCGCCGAGCACGAATTCGGCCGTCTGCGCGTCGCGATGGAGGCGGCCGAGGCGCGCGTGGACTCCGACGACGCGGTCGGCCGCGTGCGGGCGATGCTGCACGCCTCCTGCCGGTTCGCGGTGGACAACCCGGGGCACTACCGGCTGATGACGGCCAACGGGCCTCCCCGCACCGAGCCCGGCGCGCGGCGGGTCGGGCCGCTGGCCGACGTGATCGGTCTGCTCGTCGACGGGTTCGCACGGTGCGCCGAGGCGGGGATCGCGCTCCGGGTGCCCGCGGAGCGAGCCGCCGTGATCGCGTTCGTCGGGGCGCACGGACGCGTCGCCCTCTTCCCGAACTCCGCCGAGCACTCCGGCGCGGACGCCGTGCTGGCGTTTGTCGACGAGTTCTTCTCGCTCGTTTTCGCCTGAAATACCACGACTTTCCCTTCCTGCGCGGCGACCTTGATCAAGCGGGTGGACAAGGCCGCCCGAGATTCCTAACATGTGTTCAGTAAGTTTCTGAACATTCGTTTGGTAACTCTCCGCAGGGAGGACTCCGATGTCGGAGGTCGTGCCCCCTTATCCGATGGCGCGAGGCGGCTGCCCGTTCGACCCGCCGCCCGAACTCGGCCGCAGGCTGCGCGGCCGCGGATCCAGCAGATCGTCGACAGCCTGATCGACGGCCTGCTCGCCGGTCCGAAGCCGGTCGATCTGGTGCGGGCGTTCGCGCTTCCGGTTCCTTCGCAGGTGATCTGCGAACTGCTGGGCGTGCCGTACGCGGACCGGGAGTTCTTCCACCAGATCAGCGAAGTGCTGACTTCGAGCGACGTCCCGGCGGCCGAATCGCTTGCCGCGCTGGAGGAACTGCTCGGCTACCTCGAACGGCTGGTGCGGCCACCATGATCGCGTTGGGCACCGCCGCGCTGCTGGAGAACCCGGATCAGCTCGCCGCCGTCCGCGACGGCGACGGCGCGCTCGTGGCGAACGCGGTCGAGGAACTGCTGCGCTACCTCACCATCGTCCACAGTGGACGGCGGCGCGTCGCGCGGGAGGACCTGGAAGTCGGCGGGCAGCGGATCCGCAAGGGGCGACGGTCTGATCGCCGCGGACAATGCCGCCAACCGCGACCCGGCGCAGTTCCCCGAACCCGACCGGCTCGACGTGACGCGGCAGGCGCGCGGGCATCTCGCCTTCGGCTACGGCGTGCACCAGTGTCTCGGCCAGGCGCTCGCGCGGATCGAACTGCAAGTGGCCTGCGGCGCGCTTTACCGGCGGATCCCGACGCTGCGGCTCGCGATTCCGCTGCGCGAGGTCAAGTTCAAGCACGACATGGTCGTCCACGGGGTGCACGAGCTCCCCGTGACGTGGTGAATCCGGAAAGGACCGGCATGTTCCACCTCGATCACCTCTGCCTCGGCGTCCCCGACCTGCCCGACGGCGTCCGCCGGGTGCGGGAGGAGACCGGGCTCGCCTGCTACGACGGGGGCGCCTTCGCCGCCGGCATCGCGAACACGATCTTCCCGCTCGGCGAGGACGTCTACCTGGAGGTCGAGGCGGTGACGGCTCCCGCGGCCGAACGGGAGGCGGCGGTCGCCTGGTTCGACCGGGTCGTCGCGGACGGCGACCGGTGGATGTTCTGGAGCCTGCGCGCCGACACCCTCGAAGAGCTGGCCGAGATCGCGCAACGCCTCGGCGGCGAAGTGGCGCGGGTTCCGGGACGCGTTCAGCCCGACGGGACCCAGCGCATCATCACCACCGCGCCCGGCCCTGGCCGAGCGCTCGACACGTGTTGGCGACGCGGGCTGCCGAACTGGTTCTACCGCGAGGATCCGGCCACCAACCCGGATCGCGGGGCGGCGGAGAACGGCGAGCGCGGGGCGGCGGTGACCGGGCTGGAGATCGGCGCTGACGCCCGGGAACTGAGGGAGCACATCGGCGCCGAAACCTTCGACCGGCTGCCGCTGACCGTCGTGTCCGGCCCGCCTGGCGTGCACGCGGTCACGGTGCGCACCGCGACCGGACGCGAGGTCACCCTGCGCCGGGACCCAGCGGATTTCTAGAGATGCATTCACGAGATTGCGGGGAGGATCGACACAAATGATCATCGATGTGCACGCCCATTACTTTCCTGCCGCGTATCGGCCGATGCTGGGAAAGCTGGCCGCGAAGTCCGGAGCGTCGACCACGGCGAGTTCGGTGCTGGGGGAGCGCAAGACGCTCGCGGTGATGACCGACGAACCCGGAATGATCGAGCAGCGGATCGCCATGATGGACGAGGCCGGAGTGGAGCGGCAGATCCTCTCCGCCGCCGGTATCGCGCCTTATGCGGCAGAATCCCGGGTGGCGGTCGAGGCGGCGCGGGTGCTCAACGACAGCTACCGCGAGCTGACCGCTTCGCACCCCGGCCGGTTCTCGTCCTTCGTTTCCCTGCCCTTGCCGCACATCGACGCGGCACTCGAGGAAATGCGGCGCGGGCTGGACGAACTGGGCATGGCCGGCGTGACCATGAACTGTTCGGTGTTCAACCGCTCGACAGCGGAAGAGGAATTCGACCCGCTGTACGAGGAGATGAACGCGCGCGGCACGACTCTGTTCTTTCACCCGGCTCAAAACGGCATCTGTTCGCCGTTCATCAACGACTACGGCTTCACCGCGGCAGCCGGGGCGTCCCTTGAGGACACCGCCCTCGTCCTCCATCTGATCAAGCGGAACATCCCGGTGCGGTATCCGGACATCAAGATCGTCATCCCGCACCTGGGCGGCATGATCCCGATGCAGCTGGCGAGGCTCGACGGCCAGGCGAACACGCCGGATCTGCTCAGCCCGCCCAGCGTGATGGCCCGCAGTCTGTACTACGACACTGTCGGATGGGGCTCGCAAGCCGCCCTCCGGTGCGCCTGCGAAGCTTTCGGCGCCGACCGCCTCCTGCCGGGCAGCGACTTCCCGATTCTGCTGTCGGTCGAGTCCTACCGGCGGACGTTCGAGTACATCAAGGAATCCCCTTTGGCCGCCGAGGAGATCGAGGCGATCCTCCGTTGCAATGCGCGGGCTCTCTTCGACTTCGACACGGTGCCGCGGTGACGACCCGCAGTCACACGGGCCTAACTGCTGCATCTGCTCTGGCACCGGCGGCCGACGATGGATCTGCGGCAGCCGCTGGGCGACGGGACGCTGGTCGGGGTGGCCGGGTGACGGGCCGAGTGGATCTGGCACCGGAGGCGGTCGCGTCGGCCATCGACCCTGCGACAGCCTCGACCTCGCATGCGCTGGCCGGCTGGGAGGTGGCGACAGGCTACGTCGGGGGTCTGGTCTAGAGGTTGAGCCCGGACTCCAGGTGCGCCAGTGACCTGTCGATCTCGGCCGGGCCGTCCATGGCGGGGTCTTGGGCCCAGCGCATCCACGTCATGGCTACGACCCCGAGAACCGCACCCACGACATTCCGTATCCGGGGATCGTCGGGTCGGCACCCGGCCCTGGCGGCCAGGATCTCGCCGACCTGCCGGATCAAGCCGGGGCTCTTGCGCAGGTTGGCCGCCACCAGTTCGGGAACGGTCGCCGCGAACACCTCCCGCGCGTGCCCGGCGGCGATCTCTTCCGCGGAGAGGCCGGCGAACGCGGTGCGGAACGCGCCGCGCAGCGCACTGACCGGCGCCGCGGCAGGCGGTTGCGCCTTCAGCGCCTCGATCAGCGGCGGGAAGTGGTCCAGCGTGACCAAATCTTCCTTCGTCGGGAAGTAGCGGAAGAACGTGGCGCGCGAGACCTCGGCGGCCTCGGCGATCTGCTCGATCGTGGTGGCGCTGTAGCCGCGTTCGCGGAAAAGCCGGAATGCCTCCCGGAGGATCGACTCCCGGGTCTTGACCTTCTTGCGTTCACGCAGCCCGCTCATTCAGTGATCATACTTGACGCACAAATGATACTGCAGTCTCATAAGAGACTCGACTATCGATATGGAGTGTGTCCGTTGAACGATCACCACCGTGACAACCCGGTCGCCTTGCCCGCCTCGCGCACTCCCGGCTGCCCGTTCGACCCGCCCCCACAGCTGACAGAGCTGGCGCGGCAGCGCGAGCCGCTGATCCGCCTCGCCTTCCCGGACGGGCACGTGGGGTGGCTGGTGACCGGCTACGAGGCCGCGCGCGCTGTGCTGTCGGACGACCGCTTCACCATCCGGCCCGAGCTGCGGCACTCTGCGCTGCCCCGTCCGAACGTCCGCCCCGGCGGCCATGACAAGCCTCCCGCGCCCGGCTGGTTCGCCAGCATGGACCGGCCCGAGCACACCCGCTACCGGCGCCTGCTCACCGGCCGGTTCACCGTTCGCCGGATGAAAGCCCTCGAACCGCGCATCGCGCAGATCGCCTCCGATCGCCTGGACGCGATGGCCGAGGCCGGTCCGCCGGCGGACCTCGTGCCGGCCTTCGCGCTCCCGGTCCCATCCCTGGTGATCTGCGAACTGCTCGGCGTTCCCTATCGCGACCACGCGTTCTTCGAGGAACAGACCACGGTGGTCGCCAGCCTGGACAGCACAGTGGAACAAGCCATGGCCGCTATGGGGAATCTTTCCCGCTACCTGAACGAGTTGGTGCAGCACAAGCGATCCACGCCCGCCGACGACCTGCTGGGCGGCCTGATCGTCGAGACCGGCCTGAGCGATGAGGAACTGACCAACATCGGCTTGCAGCTGCTGGTCGCCGGACACGAGACCACCGCGCACATGCTCGCCCTGGGCACATTCGCGCTGCTGCGACACCCCCGGCAGCTTGCCGGCTCCGCGCTGGACGAGACCGCGGTCGAGGAACTGATGCGCTACCTGACCATCGTCCACCTGGGCGCACCCAACCGCGCCGCGCTGGAGGACGTCGACCTAGCGGGCCAGCTCGTCCGCAAGGGCGAAACCGTGGTCCTGGGGCTGCCCGCGATCAACCGGGACCCCCGGCAGTTCGCCGACCCTGACACCCTGCGGCTCGACCGCGCCAATGCCAAGCACCATCTGGGTTTCGGGCACGGTGTGCACCAGTGCCTTGGCCAACAACTCGCCCGGATCGAGATGCGCATCGCCTATCGCGCGCTGTTCGAACGCTTCCCGACCCTGCGCCTGGCTGTCCCGGCCGAGGAGATCTCGATGCGGGAGTCTTCCGCCGTCTACGGGACGTGGCGGCTCCCCGTCACCTGGGACCGGAACTGACATCCAGACCACCGCCCCGGAGTCGTTGACCGACAGCCCGATGACGGTGAGCAAAGCGGTCAGGAAGACACCGCCGACCGATTTGCCCAGCCAGGCGAACGCGCCGACAACCACAACTGGCCAACTGAAGCGCTCCGTCACAGTGTCGTAGTCACGCATCGCTGAACGCCATGCCGACTAGCGCTGGGATATGCCAACTATCGCCTGTCGTCACCGCGCGGTCGGCCGCCCCATGACCAGCGGCAATTGTGCCAGGATGAACACATGTTCGATGGATTGCGCACGATCGTGTACCCGGCCGACGACCTCGTGGCGGCCAAGGAATGGTGGACCCGCGTGCTCGGGGTGCCGCCGTACTTCGACGAGCCGTTCTACGTCGGCTACAGCGTGCACGGCTACGAGCTTGCCCTCGACCCGAACGGCCGCGCGGAGAACGGCGACGGGCCGGTCACGTACTGGGGAGTGTCCGATGTGGAAGCCGCGGTGGCGAAGCTGGTCGGGGAGGGGGCGGCGGAGCACTCGGCGGTGACCGACTTCGGCGGCGGGATCCGGACCGCGCTGGTGCGCTCGCCGGACGGGAATCTGGTCGGGGTGATCGAAAACCCGCATTTCCCGGGGACCCCGGCCTGACGAGCACACGGCCGTAAGAGGGCACTGCCGGGGAGCGGTCGCGTACTCGCGGTGGCCGTGCGCAGGCCCCCTACGTGCGCGGACTGTCGGATTCGGACGATCGCGGCTACGGTGGTCACCGAGCGTGAATACGTACCGGCGAACTCGGCGGAGGTGCGCGGCATGCGGTCGATGTGGAAGGGCTCGGTGTCCTTCGGGCTGGTCAGCATCCCGATCCAGCTGTACGCGGCGACCGAGAACAAAAACGTGTCGCTGCGCCAGGTGCACGTCGCCGACGGCGGGCGGATCCAGTACAAGCGGTTCTGCTCGATCGACGGCGAGGAGGTGCCCTACTCCGACATCGCCAAGGGGTACGAGCTGCCCGACGGCGAGATGGTGGTGATCACCGACTCCGACCTCGCCGAACTGCCGCTGCCCACCCAGCGTTCGATCGACGTGCTCGAATTCGTGCCGCTGGAGTCGATCGACCCGATCCGGTTCGACCGCACCTATTACCTGGAGCCGCAGAAGAACGCGGTGAAGCCGTACATCGTGCTGCGCGACGCGCTGCAGAAGGCGAGCCACGTGGCGATCGCGAAGGTCGCGGTGCGCCAGCGGGAGAGCCTGGCGCTGCTGCGCGTCGTGGACGACGTGCTCGTGATGACCACGATGCTGTGGGCCGACGAGGTCCGGGTCCCGGATTTCCCGTTCCTGCACGAGGATCCGCCGCAGGTCCGCCCGCAGGAGGTGACGATGGCGGGTTCGCTGATCGACTCGCTGTCCGAGCCGGTCTTCGAACCGGAGAAATACTCGGACTCCTACCGGGAAGCGCTCGAAGCGATGATCGAGGCGAAGGCGGGCGGCGGCGAGACGGTCGGCGCGCCGAAACAGGGGGAGAAGGCCGAGGTCGTCGACCTGATGGCGGCGCTGGAGGCGAGCGTGTCGGCGGCGAAGAAGACCCGCGGGCCCGCCAAGGAGACGAAGAAAGCCGCCGGCGACGGCAAAGCGGCGGCGAAGAAGCCGGCTCGGCGGCCGAAGAGCGCCTGACCCGGGGCGGCCGGGGATGTTCCGCGACGCGGAACAGTGAAATTTCACCGCCGCTGTCCGGAAAACGGCGATCGTCACGCCCGGTGAGCGAGCGCGGCGGACTTCACCGGACCGAGTGGGCCGACACGCCGCCGGGTATCCTGCCGCGGCGAGTTTTCCAGTGGTACCAAAGAGGAGTCCGGCCCGGAGCAGCGGAGCCGGGGATTCGAAAACCTGAGCGGAAGGCGGCTGAGCATGGAGTGCGCGTTCTGCACGAGCGGCATCGACCACTGTCACGGAACTCTGGTGGTCCACCCGGACCGCGGGTTCGCCGAGTGCACGGATCCGTCCTGCCTGGACCTCGACCGGGTCCGGCACGGCCTGATCATCGACTGTCACACCCTCGACGCCGGGTGCGCCTGCACCGGAGCGGCGAAACCTCTGCTGCGGCACGCTTCCTGACCGCCGGCCGCACCGGGTCGACCGGCTCGCGCGGCCCCGGCGCCGGTACCCGATCGGGTACCGGGCCGTGTACAAGCTGCTTGGCAGTGTGCTAACACTACCGGGGGTCCTTCGGCTCTCCCTCCCCCTCGGAGCCGGAGGACCCCTTTCAGCTTCGGTGCGCCGAACCCGCGCGATCTCCGTCGCGGAACGGCCGGGCCCGCGCGCATCCGGCGCGGCCCCCGCTCCGCCCCCGCAGAATCCGGCGCTCCCGGCCTCAGTAGCGGTAGTGGTCCAGTTTGTACGGACCGTCCACGTCCACGCCGATGTACTCCGCCTGCTCCTTGCTGAGCTTCGTCAGCCGGACGCCGAGCGCGTCCAGGTGCAGCCGCGCGACCTTCTCGTCAAGGTGCTTCGGCAGCCGGTACACGTCGTTCGCGTAGTCGCCCGGCTTGGTGAACAGCTCGATCTGCGCGAGCACCTGGTTCGCGAACGAAGCGGACATCACGAACGACGGGTGCCCGGTCGCGTTGCCGAGGTTCATCAGCCTGCCCTCGGACAGCACGATGATCGCGTGCCCGTCCGGGAACCGCCACGTGTGCACCTGCGGTTTGACCTCGGTCTTGACGATGCCCGGGACCTTCGCCAGCCCGGCCATGTCGATCTCGTTGTCGAAGTGGCCGACGTTCGCCACGATCGCCTGGTGCTTCATCCGCCCCATCTGCGCGGCGGAGATGATGCCGAAGTTGCCGGTGGTGGTGAGGAAGAGGTCGGCGCGCTCCACGACGTCGTCGAGTTCCACCACGTCGAGCCCGTCCATCGCGGCCTGCAGCGCGCAGATCGGGTCGACCTCGGTCACCACGACGCGCGCGCCCTGTCCGCGCAGCGCCTCGACCGCGCCCTTGCCGACGTCGCCGTACCCGCACACGACGGCGTACTTTCCGCCGATCATCACGTCCGTGCCGCGGTTGAGGCCGTCCGGGAGCGAATGGCGGATTCCGTACTTGTTGTCGAATTTCGACTTGGTGACCGAATCGTTGACGTTCATCGCCGGGAACAGCAGTTCGCCGTTGGCCGCGAGCTGGTACAGCCGGTTCACGCCGGCCGTGGTCTCCTCGGTGACGCCGCGCATCGCTCCGGCGATCCGGGTGAACCGCCGCGGCTCCTCGGCCAGGCTGGCGGCCAGGGTGCGCAGCAGGATCCGGTAGTCCTCCGGGTCGTCCTCGTGCGCGGCGGGCACCGCGCCCGCCTTCTCGAACTCGGCTCCCTTGTGGACGAGCAGGGTCGCGTCGCCGCCGTCGTCGAGGATCATGTTCGGCAGGTCGCCGCCCGGGAAGCGGAACAGCTGGTCGGTGCACCACCAGTATTCGTCGAGGGTTTCGCCCTTCCACGCGAAGACCGCGGTGCCCTGCGGGTGCTCCGGAGTCCCGTTCCGGCCGACGACGACGGCCGCGGCCGCCTCGTCCTGGGTGGAGAAGATGTTGCAGGAAACCCAGCGCACCTCGGCGCCGAGCGCGACGAGCGTTTCGATCAGCACCGCGGTCTGCACGGTCATGTGCAGCGAGCCGGCGATGCGCGCGCCCTTGAGCGGCTGGGATTCCGCGAATTCGCGGCGGATGGCCATCAGGCCGGGCATCTCGTGCTCGGCGAGGTCGAGCTGGATGCGTCCGGCCGCGGCGAGCGACAGGTCGGCGACCGCGAACTCCAGGCCGTCGACGGTGCGCAGGGTGGGCGACATTTTCCGGTCCTTTCAAGGTTTTTCGGGCAGATTCGGTCGCGGACGCCTTGCTGGCGCCCGAAAAGGGAGGCGCGCGCGGTGCGGATCAGGCCAGAATGACGGCATGACAGAGCGCGCGTTGAGTTTTGGGCCGGTGGCCGCGGCGTACGAGCGGTTCCGCCTGGGGTATCCCGCCGAACTAGTCGAGAAGGTGCTGGACTACGCGGGCACGCCGGTGGGCGAGGCGCTCGAAATCGGGGCCGGGACAGGGAAAATGACCCGGCTGTTCGCGGCGCGGGGGATCGCGGTCACCGCGACCGACCCGGATCCGGCGATGCTCGCCGAACTGCGCGAACACGTGTCCGCCGAAACTCGCGTGGGTGCGTTGGAAGACCTGTGGCCGGACCGGCAGTACGGACTGGTGTACTCGGCCTCGGCGCTGCACTGGACGGACCCGGCCGGGCGGTGGCCGCGCATCGCCGCCCTGCTCGCTCCGGGCGGGGTGTTCGCGTCGTTCGGCGGACCCGTCGAACCGGCGGATCCCGCGGTGCGGAAAGCGATCGACGAGGCCCAGGCTCCGTTTCTGGAGAGCGCGCAGGTCCCGTCGCCGGACGGCACGCCGCCGGAGGACGAACTCCAGTGGCCGGGCACCGAACTCGAGCAGTCGGAGTTGTTCGCCGACGTTCGGCAGGTCGTCGTCCAGCAGCGCGCGACGCTCAGCGCGGACGACCTTGTCGGATTGCTTTCCACTGTCTCGGCGTACCTGATACTGCCGATTTCGGTGCGGGAGCAGGTTTTCCAGCGGATCCGGCGAGTGTTGCCGGATACGGTCGAACTGGTCTCCGACCACACGGCGCACCTCGCACGACGGTGCTGACCGGGCCGGAATCGCCAATGGCACGCGACACCTCCTGAACCAGGAGGCGCCCTTCGTTCGCATTCTCGCGGGCCGAGCGTGGCGGGGAAACCCCGTCGCAGCGCCTCTCGGCCCCGAGCCGCGCCCCGGCGGGCGCGTGGGTTCCACCTTGGCAAGCCCGGCGCGGGGCTGTCAAGCGCGCCGGAACTCCGCGCGGACGCCGAGCAGCCGCACCGGTTTGCCGAAACTGAAGCGGCCCAACAGGTCCTGCGCCGCCGCGGCGAGCACTGCCGGATCCGAGGACGGTGCGGGCAGCGTCACGCTGTGGGTGTGCGTGAGGAACGGCGCGAACCGCACCTTGACCGCGACGCGCGCCGCCGGACGTCCCTCGTCGGCGACGTCCTGCGCGACGCGGGCGGCCAGGGTCGCGGTTTCCCGCGCGATGGCCTCGGGGTCGGTGAGGTCTTGCTGGAATGTTGTTTCCCTGCTTCGGGAACGCGCGACGTACGGGGTCGCGCTGACCTCGGCGTCGCTGATGCCGCCGGCCAGCAGGCGGTACCACGGGCCGAGTTTCGGCCCGAACCGCGCGGCGAGCGCGTCCGGATCGGCGGCGGCGAGATCGAGAATGGTGGAATACCCAGCTTCGGTCAGTTTCTTCGCGGTTTTCCGGCCGATTCCCCACAGCGCGTCGGTGGGCCGGTCCGCCATGACGTCCCACCAGTTTTCCTGGGTGAGCCGGTAAATTCCGGCCGGTTTCGCGAAACCGGTGGCAAGCTTGGCGCGGAGCTTGTTGTCGCCGATCCCGACCGAGGACGAAAGCCCGGTTTCCTCCTCGATTCCGCGCCGGATTTCCGCCGCGAGAGCTTCGGGATCGCCGGCGGTCGCGCCGAGGAAGGCTTCGTCCCAGCCGAGCACCTCGACGACTACCGGGAACTCTCGGAGCCGGGCCATGACGCGGTCGGAGACTTCCTGGTAGGCCGGGGCGTCGACGGGGAGGAGGACGGCGTCCGGGCAGCGTTTGACGGCCAGCCGCAGCGGCATGCCGGAGTCGATGCCGAACTCGCGCGCCTCGTAGGACGCGGTGGCCACGACGGCGCGCTCGGCCGGATCGCCGTTCCCGCCGACGATCACCGGCCGCCCCCGCAACTCCGGCCGTCGCGCCACCTCGACGGCGGCGATGAACTGGTCGAGATCGACGTGCAGCACCCACTCGGACACGGAACCAGTGTGCGGTGTGCGGGGCGAGTGGCGCATCCGGAGGCGGCGGGGTGGGCTTGGGTGGCGTTCGGGGTGGGCTGGAGCGGCTGACCGGTGTGCCGGGCGGGCGGCGCATCCGGAGGCGGCGGGTTGGGCATGCCCGCGCTAGATGGCATTCCGGGCGGGGCGAGCAGCCGGGTTGAACTCGATCCGGCCCAGTGCGATCCCTGCCGGAGCGGCTTTCCGGCTGGATGCCGCGGCGACCGTCGTTCCCGGCTTGGTCAGGAGCTGCCGCAGGACTTGCCGACGCGTCGTTGCGCTTCAGTCCGGGTTGGACGCGGGCCAGCCCGGACCGCGACCGCCCGTAATTCCCGCGGCAAGCGTCAGCCGGTCACCCGCGGTCGCGGCATCCGGCGACGTGCGCCGCCACCCCGCCCGCCGCCGCGAACAGGGAGCACACCGTCAGCACTGGGCTCGACCCGACGAGACCGGCCACCAGGAGGCCACACGCGGCGACGTCCAGCAGGATCGCGAACGCGGAGAGCAGCGCGGCGGAGCGGGCCGGTTTGCCGCGGCGCAGGGCGGCGGCCAGTTCCGGGTCGCTGGTTTCGAACCAGCGCTCGATCTTGTCCAGCTCGACGCGTTCGTGGTGACTGAGCATGGAGGTCTCCTTCGGCGGCCCGCGTGCCGTCCTGGAGGAAGTACCCGCCCCGTCTCGTCGTGAACCGCGTCGCCTCCGATTCACCCGACTGCCCGAATCCGGCGGGAATCCGGGCAGTCCGGTCACCGTGCGCTGTCGGCCGGACCGTCCACATTGGTCACGGAGCGCAAGCGGGCTCCGGGCCGACGTAGCCCTCGCGCGAGGAGTCGTCGATGCCGACCTCGCACGGGATCGACGGGTCCACGCGGTTGCCTTCGACGCGGGCGCCGGTCGAGTGGATCGCCAAGCCGATCGCGTGGTCCGGACCGGCGGCGAAGGTGTTGCCGGTGATGGTGGCCTGCTGGACGTCCTCGAACATCAGCGTCTGCGAAGCGACGAGCGTCTCGCAGAAATTGTCCTTGATGAGGAAATCGGTGGTGTGGCCTTTTCCGTCGCCTTGGCCGTCGTTGGGGCCTTCCGCCATCAGGCACATGTTGTCGATTTTCTCGCAGCGGTTTCTTTCGATCCGGATGTGATTGCTGGGCGGGCTGTCGCTGGAAAAGGTTTGCATGCAGTCGGCGTGCGCGCCGTCGCGGTTCACCGTCTTGCTGATCGTGTTGTGCTCGATGGCGATGTAGTCGCCGAAGAACCGGATGCCGTCGCCGTCGCCGCCGTGCGGAGCGGTGATTCTGCTGTTCTTCAGGGTCACGTGATTGCCGCGGATTTCGACGCCGGGCGCGGACGGTTCGTCGAGGGTGAAGCCGTCGAGGATGACCCAGTCGGCGTCGACGTCGATGCCGGACACGGATTTCCCGGCGCCGGAGTACACGCGCGGCTGGTCCGGCGTGCCGCCGGCGGTGATGTGCAGCCGCGAGTCGGCGGCGTGTGCGGCCGGGGCGAAGACGGCCGCCAGGACAAGCGCGGCGGAGAGGACGAGGGCGCGCATCGGGACTCCTTCGATCGCGCGGACGGGGACGTCGGCGAAGGTAGGGCCGATCGGCGGGAGGGGTCCCGGGCCGCTTTCTGCCGACGGAGGTGATGCAGTATCGTTACTGCGAGTTACCTCACAGAGGGTCGGACCACGCCGAGGGGAGCGTCGGTGGACGCGGACCAGCTGATCGCGGGCCGGTACCGGCTGCTGGAGCGGGTGGGCAGCGGCGGCATGGGCGTCGTCTGGCGGGCGCACGACGACCGGCTCGGCCGCGAGGTGGCGCTCAAACAGGCCCGGCTGTCCGACGTGGTGAGCGGGCGGACGCTGCGCCGCGAGGCCCGGCTGGCAGCTGGGGTGCTGCACCCGAACGTGGTCACCTTCTTCGACGTCGCCGCCGACGGCGACGAGCTGTGGCTCGTAATGGAGTACGTCCCTTCGCGCAGCCTGGCGGAAATCCTCGCCGCGGAGGGAAGGCTGCCCGCGCGCAAGGTCGCCGAAATCGGCGTCCAGATCTCGGCGGCGCTCGGCGCGGTGCACGCGCACGGCATCGTGCACCGCGACGTCAAGCCGGGCAACGTCCTCATCGCCTCGGACGGCCGCGCGAAGCTCACCGATTTCGGCATCTCCCGCTCGGTCCGCACGGACGAGACGGTGACCGATTCGCCGCTGATCGGCGGCACGCCGGACTACCTCGCCCCGGAGGTCGCGCAAGGGCATCCGCCCACCGCGGCGTCGGACGTGTTTTCCCTGGGGGCAACGCTTTTCGCCGCCGTCGAGGGCAAGCCGCCGTTCTCCGGCGGCAACGAGTACGCCACCATCCGCCGGGTCGCCGAGGGCTCGGTCCCGCCGCCGCGGCACGCGGACGGGCTCGCGCCGACGCTGGAGCTGCTGATGCGGCTCGACCCCGCCGAACGGCCGACCGCGGTGGCGGCGGGGGAGCTGCTGGCCGAGGGGATCGACACCCTGCCGGTCGACGTTCCGCCGCCGCCCGGCAAGCGGCGCGGGCTGCTGATCGCCGGGGTGGTCGTCGCGGCGGTCGCGGTCGTGGTCGCCACGTATTTCGTGACCCGCCCGGCGAAAACCTCGCCGCCGGTCGCCCCGGTGGCCCAGACGGAGCTCGGGATCGGCCCCGACCCGCGGGCCGCGGATCCGTGCCGGCTGGTCGATCCCGCGCCGCTGAAACCGTTCGGCGATCCGGAAGTCGTCCCGGACTACGGGAACTTCAACCGCTGCGACGTGATCCTGCGCCGCGGCAAGCTCCAGGCGGACGTCCTGGTGGAGCTGAACGATCCGCCGGCCGCGGCGCTGGAGGGCACGCAGTCGAAGTCCGGCCCGTTCACGGTGTTCGGTTCTTCGGACGACAGCAAGTGCGAGCGGCCGATCCAGCTGCAGGACCGTTTCCTGGTGCGAGTGACCGCCAAGCGGCTGGACGACGCGTACAGCCTCGACCTGTGCCAGGCCGCCGACACCGCGGTCGCTTCGGCGACGAAAGCCATGGCGGCGGCTGGGGTTCCGGCGCGCGCGGCGGCGTTCCCGGCGGGTTCATTGGCGTACGTGGACGCGTGCTCGCTGCTGGACACGCTCGCGATCTCCCCGGCGGCCGGGGTCGCCGCGCCGGTCAAGATCGAGCGCGGTTTCAGCGGCTGGTGGTGCGACTGGACGAGCCCGGCGAGCGACCGTGCGGTCACCGTCATGTTCGACCGGGACCAGCCGCCGGACAGCAAGACCGGCCAGCTCGTGCAGGTCGGCGGACACGACGCGTACCTCAAGACCAACGATTTCGCCGACGGCAGCTGCCAGGCGGTCCTCGTCTACCGTCGCTACACCGACGCGCACGGGGAACCCAGGGTGGAACGGCTGCGGGTCGTGGTGAAGGGCGGCGGGCCGCCGGAACGGCTGTGCGCGCCAGCGTCCACCTTGGCCGGTTCGCTGGCCGGAAAGCTGCCGAAAACATGACCGCGTTCGCCGGCGGCACGCCGGAAGAGCTGGGCCCGGACCACGGCAGCCTCGCGCACGGCGTTCCGCCTTCCCCTCCGGGCACGATTTTCGCGCTCGCCGTCACCGGCGGCGTGCGGATGCCGCCGCGCGACGGGCGACAGGTGCTGTTCGGCCGCAACCGCGACGACGTGCACGTGTGCGTCGGCGAGGACGATCGGAAAGTCAGCCGGCAGCAGGGATTCCTGGTGCGCCGCAGGGATTCCTGGTGGATCCACAACACCGGGAAGCTGCCCATCCGGCTGCCCGGCTCGCGGCTGCTGTTCCCGGAGGAGGAACCGGTGCCGCTGGCCGAGGGCTACACCGCGGCGTTCGTGCGCGGTTCGGCCGGGCGCGAGCATCTGCTGGAGGTGTACGTCGCGGGCGCGGACGGCCGCCGCCCGGATTCGCGGCCGCAGGACGTCACCGAACCGCCGCGGATGTGGCGGCTCACCCCGGACGAACGGCTCGTCCTGGTTTCGCTCGCGCAGCGGTATCTGCTGCAGGACCAGTATCCGCAGCCGCTCGCGTGGCGGCAGGTGGCGGAGCAGCTGTCCGAGCTGAAGCCGGAAGCGCGCTGGAGCGGCAAGCGCGTCGAACACCTCGTCGGCGCGGTGCGCGCCCGTCTGGCGCGTGCTGGAGTGGCCGGGCTGACGAGGGAGGAAGTCGGCGAACCGGTCGGGAACGCGTTGAACGACAACCTGATCAAGGAACTCCTGCTGTCGACGTCGCTGGTCCCGCCGGACCTGGCGCTGCTCGAACCCGGCGACGATCCGGGAGGGGTCCCGGCTCCTCCTGCTTGACTCGCGGTGCGCGGCGGATCCGGCCCCGCGCCCCCGGAGGGCCGTCGCGGTCGCCCGGCCGGGGTCGGCAGCGGCTCCGCAGGGGGTGTCCGTGGCAGGGGAGGCGATGCGGACGCTGCCCGCGGGACACCCGAGCCTCGCGCTCGGGTTCGCGTCGCCGCCGGGCACGCTGGTGGTGCTGGGACGCGCGGGGGGAGTCCTGGTGCCGCCGGCGGCGCGCGGGCCGGTCACGTTCGGGCGGAACACCCCGGAGGTGACGGTGCCGCTCGGCGAGGACGACCGGCGGGTCAGCCGCTGTCACGGCGTGCTGGAGCAACGCGCGGGCCGATGGTGGGTGCGCGCGACCGGCAAGGTGCCGCTGCGGCTGCCGCGGTCGCGGTTGTTGTTCGCCGGAGCCGCGCCGGTCCCGCTGCCGCCCGGCTATCTGCCGGTGTACGCGCGCGGTTCGGGGGACCGCGAGCACGTGCTGGAGGTCCGGCTCGCGGACGGAACGCCGACGCCGGCCCCGGCCGGACGGCTGCGGCCGGACGAACGGCTCGTGCTCGCGATGGTGGCGCGGGGATTCCTGCGCCGGGAGGAACGGCCGCGTCCGGTGCCGGTTTCGCTGGCGGCGCGCCGGTTGTCGGCGCTGGACCCCGATGGCGGCTGGACTGCTGAAGTCGTGGCGGCGGTGCTGGACTCGGTGCGATTCCGGTTCCGGCCGGGATCCGCGGACGACGATCTGGTGGCGGCGCTGGTTTCGGCGGCGGTGCTGGTTCCGCCGGATCTGGCGTTGCTGTCGCCCGCGTTGCCGCCGGTGGGGGAGGACGAGTGGATGCCGTCCACCTGGGGCAGCTAAGCGGTCCGGAACGGGCGGAAGAACTCCCGCAGCTCCTGCGCGTACAACTCCGGCTCCTCGAACGGCGCGAAATGCCCGCCGCGCTCAGGTTCGGTGACCCGGACCGTGTTGGCCATCCGGTCGAGCCACGCGCGCGGCGTGCGGACGAGATCAGCCGGGAACAGCGAGAATCCCGACGGCACTTCGACCCGCCTGGCGTACTGCTCCGGCGGGATCGCGGCGTTGGCCCGATACATCCGCATGGCTGAGCCGATGGTCCCGGTGAGCCAGTAGATGGTGACGTTCGTGAGAATCTCGTCCTTGGTGAAGGCGCGCTCGACATCTCCGTCGCAGTCGCTCCACGCGCGGAGCTTCTCCACGATCCACGCGGCGAGCCCGGCAGGCGAATCGGTGAGCCCTACGGCAGCCGTCTGCGGTTTGGTGCGGTGCATCGCCGCGTACGCGCCCTCGGCCGCGCCCCAGGCCGTGACGTCCTGGAGCCAGCTGCGTTCCTCCGGCGTCACGTCGTCCGGGACGACCACGGGCAGTCCGCCGTCCATCCTGTGCACGGCGACGACCCGGTCCGGGTGGTCGAGGGCGAGGAAGCGGCTGACGCTGCTGCCGATGTCGCCGCCCGCCGCGGCGAAGCGCGGGTAGCCGAGCACGGTCATCAGCTCGGCCCACAGTCCGGCGACGGCGATCGAATCGGGCGCTGGGCCGGTGGGACGGTCGGAATAGCCGTAGCCGGGCATGTCCGGGACGATGACGTCGAACGCGTCCGCCGGGTCGCCGCCGTGCGCGGTGGGGTCGGTGAGCAGCGGGACGACCTTCGAATAGCGCCAGAACGAGTCCGGCCAGCCGTGGGTCAGCACGAGCGGCAGCGCCGGACCGCTCGGCGCGACCGCGCGGGCGTGCACGAAGTGGATCCGCGATTCGCCGAGCCGGACTCGGTAGCGGGGCAGCTGGGCGAGCGCTGCCTCCTGCTTCGCCCAGTCGAACTCTTCCGCCCAATAGGTGATCAGTTCGCGCAGGTAACCGACGTCGGCGCCGAGCGCCCAGCCTTCTTCCGGGGCGTCTGGCCAGCGGGTCGCGCGCAGCCGTGAGCGCAGGTCGGCGAGCTGCGCGGGATCGGTTTCCGGGGCGAACAATTCCGGGCGGTCGGCCATGCCCTCGAGCCTACGTGATCTCGGCCGCACTCCGGGAACGCGTTTCTGTCGGTGGTTCTGGGTAGGGTCGGAATCGTTCAGGGGGAAAGGAGTTGCCCGATGACGACAGTTCCACAGGTGCGCACCCGTGTGCGGATCCCGCTGCGGTTCGGCGACGGGCCGGCGGTGCCCTCGGAGGCGGTCACGTTCACGGGGCTGTCCGACGGGCTTGAGCATCTTGCCTTCGTGCTGGGCAAACCCGGCCCGGTGCCGTTGGTGCGCCTGCATTCGGAATGCCTCACCGGCGACGTGTTCGGCTCCGCGCGCTGCGATTGCGGCCCGCAGCTGGCGGAGGCTGTCGCGCGGATTTCCGAGGTCGGCGGGTACCTGCTCTACCTGCGGCAGGAAGGCCGCGGAATCGGGCTGTACAACAAGCTCGACGCGTACGCGTTGCAGGATTCCGGTTTGGACACCTACGCGGCTAATGCAGCGCTCGGCTTGCCGGAAGACGCGCGCGACTACACCGCCGCCGCGCAAATGCTCACTGTGTTCGGCGTTCAGCAGCTGGATCTGCTGTCGAACAACCCGGACAAGGCCGCACAGCTGGCCCGGCACGGTCTCGCGGTGCGCGAACAGCTCCGCACCGGGGTTTTCGCGAACGAGAACAACGTCCGGTATCTGCGCGCGAAAGCCGAGCAGACCGGGCACACGCTCGCGTTGCCGTTTGGGGAGTGGTCGGCTAGTTCGGCGGTGTGAGGGCGTGGGTGAGGTGGGCGTCGCCTGGTCGCCAGTCGAGGGTGCGGATGGTTAGGTGCCGGACTGGTTTGGCGAGTGCTGCGGGGACGGCGCGTTGCCGGTTTGGGGAGTGGTCGGCTAGTTCGGCGGTGTGAGGGCGGAGACGCGGGTGAGGCTGGCATCGCCCGGCCGCCAATCGAGGGTTCGGACGGCTAGGTATCGGACCGGTTCGGTGAGTGCGACAGAGACGGTGCGTTTCCGGTCGGGGCGGGCAGCCTCGGTGTAGACGACGCCGTCAGTGCTGGTCTCGACGACGGTGGCGGGCACGCGTCCGGCCGTCCAGGCGAGTTCGGCGGTCGCGATCGGCAGCGGGGCGCCGAGGTCCACGACCAACCGGCCGCCGGGGCCGGGTTGCCACGCGGTTGCCGGGTTGTCGTCCACGGCGGCGTCCGGGCTGGTCATTCCGGGCGGCAGCGGTTCGGCGGGGAAGATCACGGCTCCGAGCGCGCGGTCGTTCAGCGGGTACGGCCGGGTGCCGGCGAAGACGACGGGCACGGTGTGGCGCGGCGGCAGCGCGACTGTGCGCGGGCGGCCGTCGGTCGGGGTCACGGTCACGACTGTCGCGGTCAGTCCGGGCGGCGCGGTGAGGTCGACGTGGCTGGCGTCGTGCACGACGGCGGTCAGTCCGGGCGGTGCGGCGGCGCCGAGCATGCCGCGCACGATGAAGCGGGGCGGTTCGATCCGGCCTTCGGCGGGGGCAAGTTCGTAGCTGAACGAGCTGCCGGACATGGTGACTTTCTGCGTGCCGCGGTACAGCGGCAGTGCGGTGCGATCTAATGGCAGCGAAGCGGTTCCGGACGCGGGTGTCGCGGAAAGGTTTGCCAGCACTAGGAAATCGTCCGTGACACTCGCGTGGATTCCGGTCGCGGTGGCGCGGGGCCGCTGAGCGAGCTTCGGCAGATTCACCCGGCCGGGATACAGCTCGGCCAGCAGCGGTGCGGGCGCACCGGCGGAGAGCGTGACGTGGTCGTTCGTGACGGTGAGCGGATTCGGGCTGGTCACGACGATCCCGGCCCGGCCGTCGACGTCCAGCCAGCCGCCGGTGCTGTGCAGCGCGGGCACCGGATAGGTCGCGACGGGAGTCCAGGCGACGCCGTCGGGCGAGGTTTCGATCCGGTACTTCCGTCCGGCGGCCGCCTCCCAGCTCAGGCGGACCCGGTCGAATTTCCGCGGCGCTCCGAGGTCGACGGCCAGCCAGCTGTCCGCGCGCGTCCGGTCCGATGTGGACACTGCCCAGCGCGTGGCGGGATTCCCGTCGGTTGCGTATTTCGCCTCCTTGCCCGAGGCGGCCGATGACGCGGACGCGGTGCCGGCCAAGGCTAAGTCGGGGCCGTCGCCGTCGTGGATTTCGAACGACCAGAGCGAGTAGCCGTACTGCGGATCCGGCTGCACGCCAAGCATCCGTACATGCCGCGCGGTCACCGGCGCGAAGTTCAGGCTGTCAGTGCGGGCACCGGTCGAAGAGGGCTGCGCCGGGAGCGTCACGGAACCCTCGGCGGCGGTGTAGGTGCGATCGCCGTCGAGGCCGGGAACGCCTGGCATGGCGAGGTTGTAGACGTTGAGCACGCCTTCGTCCGACGCTACACCGGTGCTGGCATAGACCGCGGCACCGGTGGGGAGAGTGGCGAGCGCGGCGTATCCGGTGTCGAACCGCAGAATGCCGACGGTGCCGTCGAATCCATCGCGCACCTTGCGGTAGGTCGTGGCGTGGCGCTCGCGCACGGCGAGGTTCGTGGCGGGCAGCAGCATCGGATTGGCTCCGCCGAGCACGAACAGCCAGTCGTCGTGGTTCGGCTGCCAGGCGAATTTCACGAAACCGGGTTTGCTGACGGTCGCGGCCCACGCGGCAGGGGAGCGGTGGGCCAGCAGGCCCGGCCCGGTGCCGAAATCGGCGGCGTGCGCGGCGTGGGCGTCGAATTCGTCCTTGCGCACCGCACTGATCGGGCCGCCGTGCTCGGCGCGCCATTCGTGCAGCAGATAGCTGACGGCGAGTTCGGCGCGGGCTTCCGGTTCGTATTTGGGTTCGCCGGAGAACTTCGTGATCCGGTCGACCGGCGGATACGCCTGGTACGGCTCCAGCCGCGCGGCCAGCTGGGTCTCGGCATAGGCGGCGTAGCGGTCTCCGAGCACCTGGGCGCGGAAGGCGAGCGGGATGACGTCGCGGCCGTAGAGGTGTTCGCGGTCGGCGACCATCGGCATCAGCGGTTCGCCGGCGTCGCTGGTCATCAGGAGCATGGTGCGCCACAGCAGTTCGCCGTTCGGCTGCGCGGTGAGCACCTCGGGCAGCGGGACGCCGGCGGCGAGGAAGTGCATCGCGTTGCGGCCGGACGTGCGCCAGAGTTCTTCCTGGTAATGCGGCCCGAACGAGCCGTGGTTCTCGACGAGGAACGTGTCGTACAGGTTGGTGGCGGTGTTGTCGCTGATCGGTTTTCCGTCCACCAGACGGGGATTCGCCAGATCGGCCGCGGGCAGACCGCCTTCGTTGCGGCTCCAGGAACCGAAGGCCGCGCGCCATTCGGGAGCGCGCGGATCGTTCGGCGCCCAGGCGAGCGCCGGGGCGAGCGACTGCGCGTAGACGCCCATCTCTTCGAGCTTCGTGTCGCCGACGTAGCCGCCGCGCAGGCCGTTGGGCGTCCAGTCGCCGGAAGCGGGGTCGTTGCCGGTGCCGAGGCTGGTCGTGTAGGCAGCCTGTTCGGTGGCGATGCGCTCGACGTTCCGTCGCGTCGCGGCGTCCAGCTCTGTCCACAAGAGACGGGCGGCGAGCTGGAAGTAGGACTGGAAAGTGGTGTCGAAGAACAGTTTCCGGCCCCATTCGGCACCGCCGGTGAGCCGGTTCGAGGCGGCGAAGTGCTTGATGGTGGCGAGGGTGTGCGCGCGGAGGGTTTCGCGGTCGACCCCCGCGACGGCGGCGTCGTAACCGTCGCGGGTCAGCAGGAGCGCGTTGCCGAGGACGACCGCGAAGGTGAAGTCGCGGGCGGGATAGATCCCGGCAACCGGGTCGAACTGCTGCTCGGCCCAGCGGGTGTGCCGCAGGAGTACCCGCAGGTAGGTGGCCGCGACGGGATCCGGAGCGGACCGGGGCGTCGCACGCGCTGTTCCGGCGGTGAGCAGGAGCGTGGCTCCGGCGCCCGCGAGACCGAGCGCCTGCCGCCGGGTGAACCCGTCCATCCCGCGTCCTCCAGAACCGCTGACAACCTTGTCAACGCGGATTCTGTGCGGCGGCCGAGCGCCCGGGCAAGCATCCAGCCCGATCCCGTCCGGTTTCGGACAATGGCGGACGAGGGTGTATAACGCCCTATACGTCTCGGCTGGAGAGCGCGGAGGCGGCGGGACGCGTGCCGCGGTGGGAACGCGTGAGCGAGCCGGTGCAGACAGCGACCGCTGACCTGTACGTGGACTACGGACACTTCTCCGTCACCGACTACGCCGCGGATGTCCCCGAACTGGGCGCTGCCTACGCGAACGGCCTCGTCGGAGTGGATTCCGGCGGGGTGGCTGAAGAGGGATTCCTCCTCGTCCACAACATGATGGACGGCCCGCCGCAGGAACTCGACGAAATCGCCTACGTGGGGCCCGGAACCTACCGGGTGCGCGTGCACGCCCGCGGCCGCGACATCGCCCCTCACTCCCGCGCCGACACTCCCAACGAGCACTACCTGATCTCCGTATGGCCGGCACCGGAAACATCGCCGACCGTCCACAAACAGACCGACAGGTTCGGCCACGAAGTCCGTGCCCGGGAGGCGAAGCGGTGACGTCTCGCCGCACAAGCTGAAACGCGCGGACCAGTCGCTCGAGCGACCAGCAGGGCGACCCAGACAACTAGAGCCGGTTTCAGTGACAGGCACGACCTGAGACACGCACTAGACGTCCAGGCGACACCTGCCTACCGCGCTCACCACCGCGTCCCCCGCCGAAGAGCGCCGGGACCGCCGTGTTGAGATGACAACGTGATCACTGGTCCCGGCGGATTCCTGCTTCTCGTGCTGGCCGGGGTCGGGGCCGGGCTGACCGGCGCGACCGCGGGCCTCGCGTCGCTGGTGTCGTACCCGGCGCTGCTCGCCGCCGGGCTGCCGCCGGTGACGGCGAACGTCACCAACACCGTCGCGATGCTGGGAACGACGGCCGGGGCCGCGGTCGGCGCGCGTCCGGAGTTGAAGGGCCAGGGCCGCCAGCTGCTGCCGTTGTGCCTGATCACGACGGCGGGCGGGGCGTGCGGCGGGCTTGTGCTGCTCGTCAGCTCGCCGGACGCGTTCACCGTCGTCGTGCCGTGGCTGATCGGCGGCGCGTCGATCGTGCTGATGGCCGGGCCGCGGCTTCGGCGGATGGCCGAGCACCGCGAACACCGGGGGATCGGCCCGCTCACCGGGATCGCCGCGTTCCTTGTCGGCGTCTACGGCGGGTACTTCGGGGCCGCGGCCGGGGTGTTGATGCTCGCGCTGCTGACGACAGTGTGGAGCCAGTCGCTCGCCCGCACGAACGCGGCGAAGAACATCGCCACCGGCACCGCGAACCTGATCGCCGCGCTCGTCTTCGCCTTCACCGGCAAGGTGTTCTGGCCCGCGGCGATCGCGGTGTGCCTCGGGTCGGTGGCGGGGTCGTGGCTGGGCTCGGTGCTGGTGCGTTATCTGCCTGCGACGCCGTTGAGGATCGCGATCGGTCTGGGAGGGCTTTCTTTGGCAGCGGTGCTGGCTTGGCAGGCTTACTCAGGTTGAGCCACGCCGCCGCACGCACTCCTCGCCGCGGTTCCGGCGTGGCAAACCCCTTGATGCTGACGCGCGGCCTCCGATGCGGGCATAGTCGGCGGGGTACCCGAGCAGGAGGACAGATGAGCATTGTCGGCACCCGGGTGGTGCGCGTCGAAGACGAGAAGCTGATCACCGCGGGCGGAACGTACGTCGACGACCTCAGGGAGGAAGCGCTCGACGGCGCCGTGCACGCGGTTTTCGTGCGCAGCCCGATCGCGCACGCGCGGATCGCCGGCATCGACGTGGAGGAAGCCCGCACCGCGCCGGGTGTCGTCGGCGTCTACACCGCGGCGGACCTCGATCTCGAACCGGGCAAGGCCGGGCCGGTCGCGGAGCCGTTCCTGGCCGCGGACGTCGTGCGGTACGTCGGCGAGCCGGTCGCGCTGGTGCTCGCCGAGGAGCGGTACCAGCTCGCCGACGCGGCCGAACTGGTCGACGTGGACTACGACCCGCTCGAAGCGGTCGTGGATTTCGACGCCGCGCTCGCCGGGGAGACGCTGGTGTTCCCGGACCACGGCAGCAACGTGGTCCACTCGAAGGGCCCGGCGGAGTTCGACGATTCGGTGTTCGAGGGCTGCGACGTCGTCGTCACCGAGGACATCCTGAACCAGCGCGTGGCCCCGGCTCCGGTCGAGCCGCGCGGCGCGTCCGTCGCGTGGGGCGAGGACGGCCGGGCCACGGTGTGGCTTTCCACGCAGAACGCGCAGCTCGCTCGCGACCTCGTGGCCGGCGGGCTCGGCGTCGGCAAGGACCGGGTGCGGGTGATCGCGCCGGACGTCGGGGGCGGGTTCGGGGCGAAGATCGGCGCGGACCCGGAAGCGACGCTGCTCGCCTGGGCGTCGAAGCGCGCCGGTCGCGCGGTGCGATGGGCCGAGTCGCGCAGCGAGAACCTCACCTCGATGACGCACGGCCGCGCGCAGCGCAACACCGTGACCATCGGCGGCAAGCGCGACGGAACCGTGCTGGCGTACCGGCTCGACGTCCTCCAGGACACCGGCGCGTACCCGCGGGCACTGTTCCTCCCGTCGCTCACCGAGCTGATGGCCCCGGGCGTCTACCGCTTCCCGGTGGTGCAGACGCGAAGCCGCGGCGTGGTCACCACGACGACCCCGATCGCGGCCTACCGCGGCGCGGGCCGTCCGGAGGCGACCGCGGCGGTCGAGCGCGCGATCGACCTGTTCGCCGCGAAAATCGGGATGGACCCGGCCGACGTCCGGCGGGTCAACTTCATCCGTCCCGAGGAATTCCCTTACCAGACACCGACCGGCGGCTCCTACGACACCGGCGAGTACGCCGCGGCGCTCGACAAGGTGCTCGACGCGGCGGGATACGCGCAGCTGCGCGAGGAGCAGCGGAAGCGCCGCGAGGCCGGGGATCCGGTGGCGCTGGGGCTCGGCATCGCCTCCTACGTGGAGATCACCGGCGGCGACGCGGGAGGCGAGAGCGGCCGGGTCGACGTGCATCCGGACGGTTCGGTCACCGCGTGGACCGGAAGTTCCCCGCACGGGCAGGGCCTCGGGACGTCGCTGGCGATGCTCTTGTCGGACCAGCTGGGCCTGCCGCTGGAGAAGATCACCGTGCGGCACGGCGACACCGACGAGGTCCCGCGCGCGGTCGGCACCTTCGGCTCGCGGTCGCTGCAGCTCGGCGGTTCGGCGATCCGGCGGGCGGCCGAGGAGGTCGTCGCGCAGGCCCGCCAGGTCGCGGCGGAACTGCTCGAAGCCGCGCCGGACGACCTGGAGCTGGACGTCGAACGCGGCGTCTGGCAGGTCCGCGGCGCGCCGTCCAGCACGACGCTCGACTGGGCCAGGGTCGCCGCCGAGGCGGAAGGCTTCACCGCCGACGTCTGGTTCGGCGACGGCGCCCCGACGTTCCCGTTCGGCGCGCACCTCGCGGTCGTCGAGGTGGACACCGAAACCGGCAAGGTCGAGGTGCGCCGGCTGGTCGCGCTCGACGACGCGGGCCCGATCGTGAACCCGCTGACCTTCCGCGGCCAGCGGCACGGCGGGCTCGGCCAGGGCATCGCGCAGGCGCTGCTCGAGGTGATGAGCTACGACGCGGACGGCAACCCGACGACGGCGACGCTGGCCGACTACTCGTTCGTCACCGCGCCCGAGCTGCCCGATTTCGAACTGGTGGACATGGAGACGCCGACGACCCGGAACCTGCTGGGAGTCAAGGGAATCGGCGAGGCGGCGACGATCGGGTCGACGCCTGCGGTGCACAACGCGGTGGTCGACGCGCTCGCCCACCTCGGCGTGACGCACCTGGACATGCCGACCACCCCGCTGCGGGTGTGGACGGCGCTGAACGACGCTAGGAAGGCGAACTGACGTGCGGGTCTCGATCGAGGTGAACGGGAAGACGGTCGCGCAGGAGGTGCCCGACCGCACCCTGCTCGTGCACTACCTGCGGGACACCGCGGGCCTCACCGGCACGAACATCGGCTGCGACACGACGTCCTGCGGGGCGTGCACGGTGCTGCTCGACGGCGAATCGGTGAAGTCCTGCACGGTGCTGGCCGCGCAGGCGGACGGGCACGAAGTGACCACTGTGGAGGGTCTGGCCTCAGAAGACGGCCTGCACCCGGTGCAGCGCGCGTTCCGCGAGCAGCACGGCCTGCAGTGCGGCTTCTGCACGCCCGGCATGATGATGGCGACGGTGTCGCTGCTGAAGGAAAACCCGAAGCCGACCCGCGACGAGGCCCGGGCGGCGCTGGAGGGCAACCTCTGCCGGTGCACCGGGTACCACAACATCGTGAGCGCCGTGATCGAAGCGTCCGGCCAGGAGGTGACGCGGTGATCCCGGCTGGCTTCGCCTACCGGCGTGCGTCCACTGTGGACGAAGCGCTCGCGTTGCTCGCCGAGCACGGCGAGGACGCGAAGCTGCTCGCGGGCGGGCATTCGCTGCTGCCGTTGATGAAGCTCCGGTTCGCCGTGCCGGAGGTCGTGGTGGACATCGCGCCGTTGCGGGAGCTGAAGTTCGTCCGGGCCGAGGGCGACGAGGTGGTGATCGGGGCGTTGTCCCGCTATCACGACCTCGAGCACGACCCGGTGCTCGCCGAGCACGCGCCGCTGCTCGCGCACGTGTCCGGGTCGGTCGGCGACCCGCAGGTGCGCCATCGCGGGACGATCGGCGGGTCGCTGGTGCACGCCGACTCGGCGGCTGACCTGCCCGCCGCGGTCCTCGCGGCGGACGGCGTGCTCGTCGCGCGCGGGCCGGGAGGGGAGCGGCGGATTCCGGCCGCGGAGTTCTTCCTCGGGCCGTTCACGACGCCGCTGGAGCCGGACGAATTGCTCACCGAGATCCGGCTGCCCAGCCAGGCCGGACTCGGCTGGGGCTTCGAGAAGTTCACTCGCCGGGCCATCGACTGGGCGATCGTCGGCGTCGTGGTCGCCGGATGTTCGGTCGGCCTGATCAACATGGGCGGCACGCCGCTGCGGGCGTCGGCCACCGAACGCGCGCTGGCCGGCGGAGCCACCGCGGCGGAGGCGGCGAAACTGGCCGCGGAGGGCACTTCGCCGCCGGAAGAACCGCACGCCACGGCCGAGTACCGCCAGCACCTCGCCCGGGTCCTCACCGCCCGGGCCCTTGCCGCCGCCGGCGTCGCCTAGCCGTCCGTGAAGGGCTCCTTGAGGGAATCAGATTCCCTCAAGGAGCCCTTCACGGCTTTTCCGGGACCGGAAAGCGACGGCTGATTTCCGCCAGCGGCGGGCGGGCGGCGGTGGCCAGACTGGGCGGTGTGAACACGACTTTTCCTACGCACACGGCGATCGAGCCCGGAATCCTGTACTTCGGCACGCCGGTGGTGCTCATCTCGACGTCCAATGAGGACGGTTCGGCCAACCTCGCCCCGATGTCGTCGGCGTTCTGGCTCGGCTGGCGCGCGATGCTCGGCCTCGGCGCGCGGTCGAAGACCACGCTCAACCTCCTGCGCACCCGCGAATGCGTGCTGAACCTGCCGTCCTCGGCGATGGCCGCCGCGGTGGACCGGCTCGCGCTGACCACCGGGTCCGATCCGGTTCCGCCGCTCAAGGAGAAGCGCGGCTACTTCCACGTCGCGGACAAGTTCGGCCGCGCGGGGCTCACTCCGGTGCCGTCCGAGACGGTGGCGCCGCCCCGGGTCGCCGAATGCCCGGTCGCGATGGAGGTCGTGCTGGAGTCCGTGCACCCGTTCGCCGAGGACGACGAAGCCCAGCGCGGCGGCATCGTCGGGCTGGAGGTGCGCGTGCAGCGGGTGTTCGTGCACGACGACATCCGGCTGCCGGGCGCCGACGACCACGTCGACCCGGACGCGTGGCGGCCGCTGATCATGAGCTTCCAGAAGCTGTACGGGCTCGGGCCGCAGGTGCACGAGTCGACGCTGGCGCGGATCCCGGAGCGGATGTACCGCTCGCCGGACATCGAACGGGCGCGCGGCGTCTCCTGACGCCGTCCAGTCCACTGTGGAGCAACGAACCGGCGAAACGACGGCAAAGGACGGAAGAACAACTCGGTAAAACCGGGCACGGCAAGGGGCCGCCGCGATCCGCGGCGGCCTTTGTCACGTTTCTCGCACCCGGGAATTTCCGTCGCTTCCCGGCCGCGCGTCAAGCGGCGCGCACGGCGAAACCGCAGGTCGTGTCTGTTCGGACACGGCCCTCGGTACATTGGGGCAGCAGTCCCCGTGGTGATCACCGGCCCCTGCCGGACTGATAGTCTTTCCCCATTGCGAATCCCAGGCACGGCAACGCAATTCGGTGTCACTCACAAGGGTGCCGAAGCGGCCGTGCCCGACCCGGCTGTGGGAAGGATGCCCTCGGGATGGCGGACAGGTTCGAGTTCGTGCTCGACGTCGTCGAAGCTTTGGTGGTCGGGGAGGCGACCGGCGGGAACATCCGCCAGTTCCCGCTCCGGATCGGCACGGTGCCGGCGGAACCGGAGCGGTACGTGCGGGTCGCGAAGATCGTCAACGACGCGATCGAGGAGCGCAGGCTTTCCAGCGGCGACGAGCTGAGCCCGTACGTGCGCACCGCCTTCGAGCTGCTCGCGAAGCCGCGGGTCTCGGTCTCGGTCAGCGGGATCGACGGCCTCGGCGCGGACATCGCGGTGGTCGCGCTCACCGACGGCAGGCAGGCGCTCGGGATCACGCAGGACCCGAAGACCGACAAGCTGCTGTTCTCGCTCTTCGACGACGAGGAGCTCGTCGAGGTGATCGCCGGGGTGCTGCCGCAGGCGCGCCCGGCCAGCACCGGCGCGCACACGATCCGCCAGGCGGCCTCGCGGGAGGTGTCCGCGATGACCGCGCGCCGGCGGGCCGAGGCGGCCGAGGACGAGGAAGAGACCGACGCGTTCGGGATGATCGAGGTCAGCGGGCGCGTGCAGCCGCGCCGCCCGGACCCGCGGGTCTCCCGTCCCGCGGCCGGCGGGGTCGAGGTGCTCGAACGCGTGCTGGCGCAGCCGCGGCTCGGCGGCGGGCACATCGCGGTGAGCGGCTGGGGCCGCCGCGGCGAGCGGCGCGGCGGCGACCCGATCGGCTGGCTCGACACCGCCGACGGCCGCTACCTGATCACATCGACCGTCAGCGAGGCGGGCGACCTGACCGCGGAGTACGTGCCCGCCGGGCACCGCGAGCTCAAGCGCGCCGTGCAGCAGGCGGTTTCCGAGGTTTACTGACCATTCCACTGCAAGCGGCGACAGTTCACGAGGAGAACGAGGTCCCGATGACCGACGAGGCACCGATGGCGATGGAAGCGAGGACGGCCCCCGTGGCCCCGGTGGGCTTCTCGCTGCCCGCGCGCCAGCTGAAGACGCTGGCCGAGCGCGGATCGTTCGCGGTGGACGACAGCACCGGCGACAAGATGATCGCCGCGCTCCAGGGCGTGCTCGACGCACTGGAGGCGCACGTGCAGCTGATCGAGAAGATCGCCGGGGTCCCGGCGATGTCGAAGAGCCCGGCCGGGATGTTCGTCAGCAAGCACATGGCCGAGACCGCGCGCGACCAGCAGGGCCTGGTCACCCAGCTGCAGGCGGCGCACAAGGAGTTCCCGACCTACGTCGAGGCGATCAAGCTCGCGAAGAAGAACTACAAGGAGCGGGAGCACAGCTCCAAGGAGACCTTCGAGCGCATCCACCGCACCGCCGAACAGCAGGGCTGAAGGGGAGACCAGTGGCCGACAAGAAGCAACCGACCGCCGAGTCCGTCTCCGATCCGTCCTCGACGGACTACGACCCGGGCAACACCGCGCTCTACAACCCGACGCTGGACCCCTCGTCGAAGTACTACATCGGCCCGGTCCGCCCGGACGACGTGGCCTCGGGCGACCAGCTGCGCCAGGACGCCACCACGAAGATCGACGCGATCTTCAACGGCTGGCTGCTCCCGAACGTCCAGGGGAAGGCGCGCGACCAGCTGATCCAGGCGATGTACCAGCGGAACCTGGACGAGTCGAAGAAACATCTCGGCAAAGACCTCGAGATGCGCGATCCGGGCGCCGCGCCGCACACCGACTGGAAGAACGCGACGCACGAGCAGATGATCGACGCCATCACCACGCACGCCGACCCGGCCTCGGTGGCCGAGTCGTCGGAGGCCTGGGTGAGCCTCGGCAACGAGCTGGCGACGCACCAGAAGAACCTCGGCGACGCGATCAACGCGAGCACCTCGAACTGGAAGGGCGACGCCGGCGACGCGGCGCGCGTGCACCTCGCCAACGTCGGCAAGTGGCTCGGCACCACCGCGCAGGGCGCGACGCTCACCGGGCGCCAGCAGGAGGTCCACTCCCAGGCGCTCAACGAGACGCAGAAGGCGATGAACGCCAACCCGCCGGTGAAATTCTCGGCGCAGGACGCGAACAAGGTCCTGATGACGATCCGGGATCCGGCCGCGTACGTCGTGGCCTACTCCTCGGCCATGAAGACCTTCACCGACCAGCAGGCCGCCCGGGACCAGGCCGCGCAGATCATGACGCGGTACGACCAGACGATCGGCGGCGCGGTCGCCACGCCGCGGTTCGCCGAGCCGCCGAAGCTGCCCGCCGAGACGGACCGGTGGCGGCCCGCGACGCAGGGCACCCCGATGAAGCCCGGCGGCGGCGCGGGCGCTCCGGGCGGGGTGCGGGTCGGCCCGGACGGCCGCCCGCTCGGCCCCGACGGCAACCCGATCGGCCCGCCCGGCACCACGGTCGGCCCGAACGGCCAGCTCATCGGACCGGACGGGCGTCCGCTGGGTCCCGACGGCAAGCCGATCGGCCCGCCGGGGACGACGGTGGGCCCGAACGGGCAGCCGATCGGGCCCGACGGACGGCCGATCGGACCGGACGGCAAACCGTACGGCGGCGGCCCGGGCGGTGTCCCCGGAGGCCCCGGCGGACAGCAGCCCGAGCGCAGGTTCGACCCGGCGTCGCTGCAGATCCCGCAGGGCGGCCCCGGCGGAGCCACCGGCGGTCCGGGCGGCGTCCCCGGCGGGCCCGGCGGCTCGTTCCCGCCCATCCCGGACACCAACCCGGATTCGACGAAGGCGCAGGGCTTCAACCCGCCGAGCATCCCGCCCATTCCGGGTCCTGGCGGCGGCAACCCCGGTCCCGGCTTCAACCCGCCGAACATCCCGCCGATCCCGGGTCCTGGCGGCGGCAACCCCGGCCCCGGCTTCACCCCGCCGCCCATCCCGTCCTTCCCGACCGGCAAGGACGGCGACCCGTACAAGTCGAACCCGTACAAGCCGCAGCCGTTCAAGCCCTCGATCCCCGAGGGCCCCGGCGGGATCAAGCCCTACGAGCCGAAGCCGTTCAACCCCGGCAAGATCGGCCCGGACGGCAAACCGCTGTTCCCCGGCGGCGGCACCGGCCCGAGCGGCGAGAAGCTCGGCGGCATCGGCAAGGTCGGCGGCGTCAACGGCGAGAGCATCAGCAGCAGGCTCGGCGGCGGCGCGGGCGGTCTCGGCGGCGCCAAGGGCGGCCCGGGCTCCGGCGGCGCGTTCAGCGGCGCGGGCGGCTCCGGAGCGGCCGAGGAAGGCGTCGCCGGGCGCGGCGGCCCCGGCTCGGGCGGCGCCGGCGGCAAGGGCGCGACCGGCGCTCCCGGCATGGGAGCCATGGGCGGCGGCAAGGGCGGCAAGGGCCCGGAGGACAAGGAACACAAGGTCGCGAGCTTCGTCGAGTCGGACGACCCGTCGTTCTTCGCGCCCGACGAGGTCGTCGCCCCGCCGGTGATCGGCGACTGGAAGAACAAGGACTGGAAGTGAGGCGGCGATGAGCGGAGGCGCACAGGGGTTCCGCGTAGAACCCGACGACCTCGTGGCGCACGCGAGCCACCTGGACGGACTGGTGGACCGGCTGAACACCGCGGCGCAGGCGGCGAACTACGCGATGTCCGACGACGCGTACGGGCTGCTCTGCGCCTTCCTCCCGCCGATCATCAACCCGACCGGCGAGAAGGCGAAGGAAGCGATCAGCGGGGCGATCGAGGGCGTCCAGGCGACCTCGGACAACGTCCGGACGGCCGCGAAGTCCTACCAGGAGGGCGACGAGGGCCAGTCGAAGCCGTTCAAGAAGGTGGCGACCGAGGGGATGCTCAGCAAGACCGACAGCGGGGAGCTCAAGGAGCGGTTCCGCGTCGGCGGCGTGCAGGCTCCGACCGGGCAGAACGTGCCGTTCAACCGGGACGGCGTGCCCGCGGAGGCCCGGTACGACAGCGCGGAGCCCTTGCAGCCGAAGCAACGGGTCGATGCCGCGCAGCCGGTCGACCGGGGCGTTTCGCCGGACGAGACGTAGCGAGGCGGTGGCGCCCTCGCGGCGCCGCGGCGGGCGGGTACCGTCGACAGATGACGGTGCCCGTCGCGGCGAGGATGAGACCCGCCCGCAACGGCGCGGGTGACGGGATTCGAGGAGAACGAAAAGCATGACCAGCGCGGGTGGGCTGGGCGACCTGATCAGGGACCCCGACGACGCAATCCGGCGAATGGACGAATGGGCGGCCGGGTTCGCCCGCAAGGCGGAACGCTACGCGGCGGCCCAGCAGGAAACCGAACAGCTGCGGCTGACCGCGACGAGCCCGGACGGGACCGTCAAGGTCACCGTCGGGGCCGACGGGGTCGTGTCGGACCTGGTGTTCAGCTCCCGCACGCGCACCATCCCGCCGGAGGAGCTCTCCAGGATGGTGCTCGAGACCATGCGGAAGGCGCAGTCGGGCATCACCGACCGGGTGGCCGAGGTCATGGGCCGCAGCCTGGGCGACGAGGACCCGGACACCCGCGCCGTCATGCTCGATTCGCTCCGCAACCGCTTCCCGGACCCCGACCCGGATCCGGACGAGCAGCAGGACAGCGCGCAGGAGCAGCAGGAGCCGCCCGCCAAGACGCCGCCTCCCGCGGGCGGTGCGCCGCGTCCGCCCGCGACGCCGCCCGCGCCGGGCGGGCCCGCTTCGCCGCCGCAGGGCCGCCGTCCGGGCGGGATCGATCCGGACGAGCAGGACAACAATCCCTGGTGACTTTTGGTGCGCCCCGGCCTTTCCGGCCGGGGCGCACTGTCGTTTGTGGACGGTCCGATGTGGACTCGGCGGTGCGGGCCAGGCCGCGGTCGGCGATCAGCGCCGGGTACCCGCGTCCCAGAGAGGCTGGCGATGCGAGGCCGGTCCGATGTGGACTTCGGGGCTGGCGGCGCGACGAGGGGCCGCGCACCCTGCGGCCGGTTGGCGGCCGGATCCGATGTGGACTCCGGGTCACAGCACCTGTTTGCGGTCCGCGAGGTAGCGCAGGTAGAGCAGCGCCAGTACCGCTCCGACGACCAGAACATTGCCCCACTCCGCGGGGTTGGCGTAGGCCGGGCCGCACCAAGCGGGCTGGTCCGGGCCCGGGATGCACCTGAGACCGGGTTCGAAGGCGAAAAGCGGCAGGCACTTCAGAAACACCCCCACAGCCAGCACCCCGAACGCCACCAGCACCTGCACCGACCGCCGCGACACCGCAGACCCCCTTCTCGCAGAACACGAAGAAGATCGCCGGATCCAGCCGGGTCGTTACCCGATATGCCGGATTGTCAGAGCTGCGGCAGCGGAACCTCGGCAGCCAGGTCCTCCGGGGCGGAAAGCCGCCACGCCTCGTACACGAGTTCGGCCAGCTCGTCGGCCTCGATGCCGCTCAGCTGCACCACCACCCAGCCGAACCCGCCGGAGGTGAACTGCTCCTCGAAGACGTCCGGGCGTTCCGCGACGAGCGCCTGCTGTTCCGCGATGGTCTGCTTCAACCCGACGGTGTCGGTGCGCGGCCAGTGGTAGCCGAAGCGCTTGCCGCGCACGCTGAACGACGTGTAGTCGCGGCCGCTGCCGCGCTCGACCTCGCGCAGCTTGCGGATGATCCGTTCGAAATCCTTGCTCGGCACCGGTCCTGGCCCCCTCCATCGTGGACCCCGCCATCTTACGGCGGCGGATCCGGCGGGTTCGGCTTACGGTGGTGCGCGGAGGTGCCCGAATGTCCGAACCGTCCCGCGGCATGCCGCCCGCGATCGAGCCGATGCTGGCGTCGCCCGACGGCGGCACGCTGCGCGACGATCCGGCGTACGCCTACGAGTTCAAATGGGACGGTTACCGCGCGACCATGCGTGTCGCGCCGGACGGGGCCACGTTGCTGACCAGCCGCAACGACAACGACTTCACCACCAGGTTCCCGCAGCTGTCCGGCGCGCTCGGGGACGCGCTCGGCGGCCGCCCGGCCGTGCTGGACGGCGAGATCGTCGCCCTCGACGAGCGCGGCCGTCCCGATTTCGGGCTCCTGCAGAACCGCACCTGGCAGGCGGTCGCGTACTTCGCCTTCGACATCCTGAGCCTGGACGGCGAAAGCCTGCTCGACGCGCCGTACGAGGAACGCCGCGAGATCCTCGCCGAAATCGAGCCGCCGGACCGGCGCCTGGTCGCGATCACGCCCTGGTACCGGCACCGCGACCTCGCCGAAGACGGCATGACCCCGGCCGGTCTGCTCGATGTCGCGCGGAAGATGATGCTCGAAGGCCTGATGGTGAAGGCCCGCACGTCGCGGTATCACCCGGGACGGCGCAGCCCGGAATGGCTCAAACACCCGCTGGTGCAGACGACCGAGGTGGTGCTGGGCGGCTGGCGTCCGGGCCAGGGCCGCCGGGAAGGCACGATCGGCGCGCTGCTGCTCGGCGCGCACGACCCGGATTCGGGGGAGCTGCGGTACCTGGGCGACGTCGGCACCGGCTTCACCGACGCGATGCTCAAAGACCTTCAGAAGCAGCTGATTCCGTTGGAGCGCAAGACAAGCCCATTCGCCGACCAGGTGCCGCGAGACCGGGCGCGCGGCGCGCATTGGCTGAACCCGGAGATGGTGGGCGAGGTGGTGTACCGCCGCCTCACGCCGGGGGACGGCCGGCTGCGGCACACGGCTTGGCGGGGGCTGCGTCCGGAGCGGAGGCCGGATGAGGTCGAGGTTCCGGCTGCGCGATGAAGCGGGCGCGGCCAGGTCTGTCCGGACTCGGCCGCGCGGTCGAGGACATCCTTACCCGTCCTGCCGCAGCCCGGTAATCAGCAGCGCGGCGAGGCGTCGCGCGTCGTAACTGTCGTCCGCCTCCGCGCCGATGCACAGGTTCCCGACGCCGCGCATCAGGTGCACAGCCTCCAGATCGGTGCGGATTTCTCCGGCCTTCGCGGCAGCGTCGAGCAGTTCAGTGCACACCGGCACAAGCCGTTCGAGGAAATACGCGTGCAGCGCCTCGAACCCGCTGTGGTCGGATTGCATGATCCCGGCCAGCCCGTGCTTCGTGACGAGGAAGTCGACGAACAGGTCGATCCACTGCGCGAGCGCGGCGTGCGGGGACTCGTTGTCCGCCAGCAGTTTCGGCCCCGCGTCCGCGCACGCTTCGACCTGGTGCCGGTACACCGCGATGATCAGGTCCGCGCGGGTGGGGAAGTGCCGGTAGATCGTGCCGACGCCGACGCCCGCCCTGGTCGCGATGTCGCGCACCGGCGCGTCGACCCCGGATTCGACGAACACCGCCGACGCCGCGTCGAGCAGGGTTTTCTCGTTGCGCCGGGCGTCCGCCCGTTTCGCCCGGGCTCCCGCGTTCTCACCCACGTGCCACTCCCTCCGCGTGCCGCCGCTAGACAAGCGGAACAGTGTTCCGTATAGTTACCGGAGCAACGTTCCGTTTGCTCATGATGCCAGATCGGGCCGCCGGCCACCACATCCTCGCGCCCGACGGCGAAAGAAGGTACTTCCCATGTCTGCAGTACAGCCCGCGACTCCGGTCGTTTCGGTCAAACCGGTGCGGCTCGACGCGCCGGGCCGCGGCGAGGATCTGCCGGTGCGCGTGTCCGCCCCGGCGTCCGGCCGGGATCTTCCGGTGATCGTGTTCTCGCACGGATTCAGCCAGTCCCTCGACAGTTACGGCCCGCTCGCCGACTACTGGGCCGCGCACGGATTCGTTGTCGTGCAACCGACTCACCTCGATTCGCGGACCCGTGCGCTGCCCGCGGAAGACCCGCGCACGCCGAACATCTGGCGGCTGCGGGTCGAAGACCTCCGGCACGTCATCGACCAGCTGGACACCGTCGAGGCGGCCTTGCCTGGGCTCAGCGGACGAGTCGACCACAGCCGGATCGCCGTCGCTGGGCACTCCTGGGGTGCGCAGTCGGCGAGCATGCTGCTGGGCGCGCGCGTCGTCGAGGCGGACGGCAGTGTCGGCGAGGATCTGTCCGATTCGCGCGTGACCGCCGGCGTACTGTTCGCGCTCACCGGCACCGGCGGCGCGGACCTGTCGCTATTCGCGGCCGAGCATTTCCCGTTCATGAGCCCGAATTTCGACAACCTGAAGGCACCCGCGCTGATCATCGCGGGGGACCAGGACGATTCGATGCTGTCCGTGCGCGGCCCGGACTGGTTCACCGACGCGTACCGGCTCAGCCCGGGGGAGAAGAGCCTGCTGACGCTCTTCGGCGCGGAGCATTCGCTCGGCGGCATCTCGGGCTACGAGGCCAAGGAAACCACCGACGAAAGCCCCGAACGCGTCGCACTCCAGCAGCGGCTCACCACGGCGTACCTCCGCAGCGCGCTCATCCCGGGCGACGACAGCTGGGCCGGGATCGAAGACAGCCCGCTCGGCCGCGTCGAATCGCACGAGTGAAAGGACTTCCCGAGATGACCACGAAACCGCGGTTCGGCATCATGACCGCGCCGATGCAGACCACGTACGCCTCGCTGCGGCAGGTTTGGCGCGAAGCGGACGCGATCCCGTCCATCGAGCACGCCTGGCTGTTCGACCACCTCCTCCCCATCGCGGGAGAACCGGACGGGCCGATTTTCGAGGGCTGGACGCTGCTTTCGGCACTGGCCGCGCAGACCGAACGGCTCCGGCTCGGGCTTTTGGTGACCAGCAACCGGTTCCGCCCGCCGGCGATGCTGGCGAAGATCGCGGCGACCGTCGACGTCGTGTCCGGCGGACGGCTCGATTTCGGCATCGGCGTCGGCTCGCGGCCGAGTCACCCGCTGGCGCGCCGGGAATACGAAGCGCACGGCCTGCCGTATCTGGAAACCGCCGACGCGGTGGGCCGGTTCGCCGAGGCGTGCACGGTGATCCGGAAGCTGTGGACGGAGGACCAGCCGTTCGATTTCGCCGGTGAACACGTTCAGCTGACCGGCGCGTTCGGCAACCCGAAGCCGGTGCAGCGCCCGCATCCGCCGTTCGTCATCGGCGGCCGGGCCCGCGCGACGCTGCGGGTGGTCGCCGAGCACGCCGACGTCTGGAACATCCCCGGCGGGGACATCGCGGACGCTGTCGAACGCAACGCGATGCTGGACGAGTACTGCGCGGAAATCGGCCGCGATCCGGCGGAGATCACGCGCTCGATCCACCTACCGGTGTCCTACGACCAGCCCGCTCACACCCGGGCGGCGATCGGGGAGGCGCTGGAAGCCGGGTTCGGCCATGTGGTGCTCGGGCTGTCGGCGCCGTTTCCGGCTGGGGTCGCGGAGTGGGTGGCGGAGGAGTTGATCGCGAAGGCGGGCTAGGCGGTCTCAGTGGGCGGTTGGCTGGAGGCGGAGCTGCCGGACGGGCGAAGCCCCCGCCTTCCGGTGGTCGACCGGAGGGGAGCCGCCGTGCCAAGATGACGCGCCTGGACGAGAAGGGGGCTCGGCAGTGGTGCTTGAGCAGGACGTGAACACGGCGGGACGGGTCCGGCGGGTGGCGCTCGCCAGCGCGATCGGGACGACGATCGAGTGGTACGACTACTTCGCCTACAGCACGGCGACCGCCTTGGTATTCAACAAGCTCTTCTTCCCGTCGCTGTCCCCGTCGTCCGGCACGCTCGCCGCGTTCGCGACGCTCGGCGTCGGGTTCGTCGCGCGGCCGCTGGGCGGGATCGTCTGGGGCCACTTCGGCGACCGCGTGGGGCGCAAGGCGATGCTGGTCGCGTCGCTGTTGCTGATGGGGCTCGCGACCGCGGGTGTCGGGGCGTTGCCGACGTACCACCAGGCAGGCGTGATCGCGCCGATCCTGCTCGTCGTTCTCCGCGTGCTGCAAGGGATTTCGGCCGGCGGCGAGTGGGGCGGCGCGGCGCTGATGGCGGTCGAGCACGCTCCGGAAGGCAAACGCGGGCGGTACGGATCCTTCTCGCAGATCGGCGTCCCGGCCGGGCTGATCCTGGCGCAGCTGGTGTTCTTCCTGGTCAACAACTCGCTGTCGCCGGATCAGTTCCGGTCCTGGGGCTGGCGGATCCCGTTCCTGGTCAGCCTCGTGCTGGTGGCGGTCGGGCTGGTGATCCGGCTGCGCGTGGAGGAAAGCCCGGTGTTCGCGAAGCTGCGCAGCACCGGCGAGCGCAGCAAGCTGCCGATCGTGGAGGTGCTGCGTGCGCGGCCGAAGCAGGTGCTCGCGGCGGCGGTCAGCTTCATCGCCAACACCGCGCTCGGCTACATCTTCTTCGCTTACCTGCTGTCGTACGGCACTTCGGTGCTGAAGCTGTCCAGCACGACGATGCTGGTCGTGGTGATCGTCGGCAGCGTGGTGTGGCTGGCGAGCATCGTCGCGGCGGCGATCTGGTCGGACTCGGTCGGGCGGAAACCGGTCTATCTGGCGGGTTCCGTGCTGCTGGTGGTCTGGTCGATCCCGTTCTTCCTGCTCGTGGACACCGCGAAGCCGTGGCTGCTGATCGTCGCGGTGGTGGTGCTGAACATCGGGCTCGGCGCGACGTACGGGCCGCAGTCGGCGTTGTTCTCGGAGCTGTTCGAATCCCGGTTCCGCTACAGCGGATCGTCGTTCGCCTACGCCGTCGGCGCGGTGCTGGGCGGCGGGTTCGCCCCGCTGATCGCGGCCTCGCTGCAGAGCTCGACCGGGACGTCGTTGTCCGTTTCGCTGTACATGGTGGGCGTCGGCGTGCTCAGTCTCCTCGCCGTGCTGGCGTTCCCGCGCAAGCCGCTCGTGGCGGTCACAGGAGAGTGAGCGGCACCGCGTCCGCCATCCGCTGGTACCCGGCGTCGCTCGGGTGCAGGTGGTCGCCGGAGTCGTAGGCGGGGAGCATCGCGAGCGGATCGGCGGGATCGCGGACGGCCGCGTCGAAGTCGACGACGCCGTCGTAGATCCCGCTGGTCCGGATGAAGGTGTTCACCGCCTGGCGGGTTTTCTCCAGCGTCGCGTCGTAGACCTTCCAGCCCTTGAACGGCGTCAGCGTGCCGCCGATGACCCGGATGCCCTGCGCCTTGGCCTGCGCGACGATCTGCCGCAGCGCGGAGACGATCATCGCCGGATCGGTCTGGTGCGGGTTCTGCTGGATGTCGTTGATGCCCTCCAGCACGATCAGCGTGCGGACGTCGCCGCTGGTCAGCACGTCGTCGGCGAGCCGGGCGAGCGCGTTGCGGCCTGAGGTGCCGCCGTCGAGCAGCAGCCGGTTGCCGCTGATCCCGGCGTTGAGCACGCCGAGCTGTCCGTGCAGCCGGTCGCTCAGCTTGTCCGGCCAGCGCCGGTTCGCGCCCGGGGTGGAGTGCGAGCCGTCGGTGATCGAATCGCCGAGCGTCACGACGGTGCCGCGCGCCGGCCCGCGGACGTCGACCTCGCTGACGTAGTGCCACACCGCGGTTTGCTCGGTGAACGACGCGCCGGATTCCTCGCCCGCGAAATCGCCGGCGCGGGTGAAGAACGACGTCTGCTGGGCGAGCGGATGGTAAGTGACCGGGCCGGACGGCGTGGGCACGTAGGTGGTCACCAGCAGGTTCGCGTCGGCCGGGACGCGCAGCCACGCCGGGTCGCTCAGCACCTCGGCGCCGGGCGGAACGACCACTGTGGACTGTCCGCCGAACGTCAGCGTGCGCATGGTGCCGCTGGCGGCGCGCGGGCCGTCGGCGGCGACGGCGAGCGTCACGTGGCCGAAGGCGAGCGGCGCGGTGCCGAAGGTGTTGGAAAGCCTTACCCTGGCCTGGTTTCCGCCCGCGCTGGTGTGCACGACGTTGCGGATCGAGTAGTTCGGATACCCCTGCGGCGTGTTCGCGACGGCGGCCGCGGGCGACGCCGCCCACGTGCCCACCCAGCCGTGCGCGGCCAGGTCGCCCTCGGCACTGCCCGACGCGGTGACCGCGCCCAGCGTGAGCGCGGCGGCCGTGGCAAGAGTCAGGGTCCGTTTCATGGAGACACTGTGCGCGCGCCCGCACGGCCAGGCATCCGCGGTCCCGGCCATCGGGTCGACAAAAAACCGGACAGGTTCTGCCTCCGGACGGGGGATACGACGGTGGTGTGCGGCCCGCGACGGGGAGACCATGGAGTGATGACAGACTCACAGTGGGTATCGCTATCCGGAAGCCTGCGTCCCGCGCTGTCCGAGGCCGAGGTGCTCGGCCCGCTCGACGCGGACGCCACCGTCACCGCGACCGTCGTGCTGCGGCGGCGCGCCGATCTGGACGTCGCCGCGCTGAGCGAGCCGCTCGCTCCCGCGGACTTCGCCGAGCGCTACGGGGCCACCGCCGACGATCTCGACCTGGTGCGCACCGTCCTCACCGACGCCGGCCTCACCGTCACCGACGCGCACGCCGGCTCGCGCCGCGTCTCGGTCCGCGGCCCGGCGCGCGCGATGACTGCCGCGTTCAAGGCCGAACTGAACCGGGTCCGCCACGGCGAGACCGGCGAATTCGCCGCACGCAGCGGGGAACTGGAACTGCCCGCCGCGCTCGGGGACGTCGTGGTCGCCGTGCTCGGCCTCGACGAGCGGCCGCAGGCGCGGGCGCAGTTCCGACTGCACAAGCAAGCCGCCGCGAAGGGGTACACGCCGGATCAGGTCGGGCAGCTCTACGGGTTCCCGGCCGACGCCGACGGCACCGGCCAGACCGTCGCGGTGATCGAACTCGGCGGCGGCTACAAGCCGGAGGACCTGAAGAAGTACTTCTCGGGCTTGAAGATCACCGAGCCGAAGATCACCGCGGCCGGGGTCGACGGCGGCAAGAACGCACCGACCGGCGACCCGAATTCGGCCGACGGGGAAGTGCTGCTGGACGTCGAGGTGATCGGTGCGCTCGCGCCGGGAGCCGCGCAGATCGTGTACTTCGCGCCGAACACTGACCAGGGTTTCCTGGACGCGGTGAGCACCGCGGTGCACGCGACGCCGACCCCGGTCGCGGTCAGCATCAGCTGGGGCCAGTCCGAGGACCAGTGGACGCCGCAGGCCCGCACCGCGATGGACCAGGCGTTCGCCGACGCCGCCGCGCTCGGCGTGACGGTGTGCTGCGCGTCCGGCGACAACGGCAGCGCGGACGGGCAGACCGACGGCGCGCAGCACGTCGATTTCCCGGCGTCGAGCCCGCACGCGCTCGCCTGCGGCGGCACCAAGCTCGACGGCACCCCACCGTCCACAGTGAACTCCGAAACCGTCTGGAACACCTCGGGCGGCGGCGCGACCGGCGGCGGGGTGAGCGACGCTTTCGGAGTTCCGGACTTCCAGAAGGCCGCGGGCGTGCCCGCGCGGGCGGGGGACGGCAAGCCCGGCCGCGGCGTCCCGGACGTGGCAGGCAACGCGGATCCTTCGACGGGGTACCAGGTTCTCGTCGACGGACAGCAGATCGTGGTCGGCGGCACGAGCGCGGTTTCGCCGTTGTGGGCGGCGCTGCTGGCCAGGCTGGCGCAGCTGTCCGGGCGCGGATTCGGGCTGGTGCACAGCAAGCTGTACGCCGGGGTCGGCGCGGGCAAGGCGCAGCCGGGGTTCCGCGACATCACCGAAGGCGGCAACGGCGCGTACTCGGCCGCCGCCGGATGGGACGCGTGCACCGGGCTCGGGGTGCCCGACGGTGCGGCGCTGCACCAGGTTCTCGGCGGCAAGAAGTCCTGAGTGGACAGTCAGGCGCCGAATTCCTTCTGGATTCTCGGCAGGACCTCGGCGCCGAGCAGTTCGATCGCCTTCATGACCTTGCGGTGCGGCACGCCGGACCAGTCCATCTGCATGGCGTAGCGGTCGGCCCCGGTGAGTTTCCCGACGGCGATCAGCCGGTCGGCGACCTCGTCGGGGCTGCCGACGAACAGCGCCGTGGCGTCCCGCGTGTACTCGTCGTACTCCGCGCGGGTCGGGATCTGCCAGCCGCGGGCCCGCGCGCCGTACTTCATCGTTTCCAGCCAGTACGGGTAGAAACTCTCCTTGGCGTCCTGCGAATTCTCCGCGACGAGACCGATCGCGCTCATCGTGACGTGCAGGTCGCCGGGGGAGTGCTCGCCCGCTTCGCCCGCCCGCCGGTAGAGGTCCACGAGCGGCGCGAACCGCTCCGGCTCGCCGCCGATCACCGCGTACACCACGGGCAGGCCGAGCAGCCCGGCGCGCACCGACGACTCCGGATGCCCGCCGGTGCCGACCGAAATCCGCAGCCGCCGTCCGTACGGGCGCGGGTAGACGTGCGCGTCGGTGAGCGGCGGGCGGAACCGGCCGGACCAGGTGATCGGGTCCTCTCGGTCGAGCCGCAGCAGCAGGGCCAGCTTCTCCTCGAACAGCTCGTCGTACTCGGCGAGGTCGGCTCCGAACAGCGGGAACGACTCGGTGAACGAACCCCGCCCGGCGAGCAGTTCCGCACGGCCGCGGCTGAGCTGGTCCAGCGTCGTGAACTGCTGGTACACCCGCACCGGGTCCTCGGTGGACAGCACGGTGACGGCGCTGGAGAGCGTGATGCGCTCGGTGACGCTCGCCGCGGCGGCCAGCACGGTCGCCGGGTTGGAGATCGCGAACTGTTCCAGATGGTGCTCGCCGAGGCCGTAGAACCCGAGGCCGAGCTCGTCGGCGAGCCGGATCCGCTCCAGCGTTTCGGCTAGCCGCCGCGCGACCGGGACCTGCTCGCCGGTCACCGGGTCGGCGGGCCGGTCGCCGAAACTGTAGATGCCGAGTTCCATCGCTTCACTTCCTCGTCGTCGCCCGCCGACGATACCGGTTGTTGACGTGTCATCGGTGCAACCTTCCGGCCCGCTCGCCCGTAGAGCACAGTGGAACGCACGGCGGGAGCGGACGGATGCGCGGGAAGATCGTCGCGATGGTGCTGGCCGGGACGGCCGCGGTCGCGGCCGGGTGCGCCGCGCAGGCGGAACCGGAGGCGCAGGCGGCCGGGCAGCCGCTGGCGCCGTCGCCGGAGCTGCCCGTGCCGCGGGTCGCGCACACCCCGCCGCGCCCGCCGTGCTCAGTGGACACCGGCGCGTGCGCCAGCCTCTCGCTGCGGCGGGCGTGGCTGCTGGAGAAGGGCGCGGTGGTGCGTTCGGTCCCGATGGAACCGGGCGCCCCTGGCGAGCCGACTCCGACCGGGACGTTCAAGGTGGCGTGGAAGGACCGCGTGCACCGCAGCGACGAGTACGGCGACGACATGCCGAACTCGGTCTTCTTCGCCGCGGGCGGCATCGCCTTCCACGCCGGGCCGCTCGACCGGCCGTCGCACGGCTGCATCCACCTGACCGAGGAGGATTCGGCGCTGTTCTTCGACCGGCTGCCGGTGGGGGCCGAGGTCGAGGTGCACGGCTGACCGGCGGGTCAGCCCGGCTGGCCGATGTTCACCATCCAGGAGATGCCGAACCGGTCGGTGCAGGCGCCGAACTCGTCGCCCCACATCTGCTTCTCCAGCGGAACCGTCACCGTTCCGCCGTCGGACAGCTTTTCCCAGCAGCCGCGCAGCAGATCGCCGTCGTCGCCGCTGAGGCTGATCGAGATGTTCGTGCCCGGGTTGTGCTCCATGCCCGGCGGGACGTCGGAGGCCATGAGCGTGAACCCGTTGCCGCCCTCCAGCATCGCGTGCATGACGTTGTCCGCGTTGCCGGCCTCCGCAGGGGCGCCGGCCTCCCCGTAGGTGTTCAGCGCGAGGTCGCCGCCGAATACGCCGTGGTAGTACTCCATCGCCTGGCGCGCGTTGCCCGCGAAGCTGATGTAGGGGTTGAGTTTCGAGGCCATCGGGCCCTCCTCAGGTACTGGACGGACTCGAATCGTCGCAGCTGCGAAGGGGCGCGGCAACGGGATCAAGCCCGGTCGGGCGACCCCCGTCGCGGGCATGCTCAGGGGTCGCCGGTGAGTTTGTCGCGCAGCTGTTCGAGCGTTTGCGACAGCAGCCGGGACACGTGCATCTGGGAGATCCCGACCTGCTCGGCGATCTGCGTCTGGGTGAGGCCGCCGAAGAACCGCATCACCAGGATCGCGCGCTCCCGCTTGGGCAGTTCGCGCAGCAGCGGCTGCAGGGCCTCGTGATTCTCGATGTGCTCGATCTCCGGGTCGTCGCTGCCGAGCGTGTCGGCGAGCAGCAGCGGTTCGGCGTCGTCGTGCACCGGCTTGTCGACGGACAAAGTCTGGTACGCGTGGCCCGCGACGAGTCCTTCGTGGACCTCGGACAGCTCGAGGCCGAGGTGCTCGGCGAGTTCGGTGGGCGTCGGCGCGCGGCCGAGCGTCTGCGACAGGGTGGCCGAACCGCGGCTGAGCGCGAGGTGCAGTTCCTTGAGCCGCCGCGGCACGCGCACCGACCAGCCGGTGTCGCGGAAGTACCGGCGGATCTCGCCCATGATCGTCGGCACGGCGAAGGACAGGAAGTCCGGTCCGCGGTCCGGGGTGAACCGGTCGATCGCGTTGATCAGTCCGATCCGGGCGACCTGGACCAGGTCCTCGCGGGGTTCGCCGCGCCCGGTGAACCGGGTGGCGATGTGCTCGGCGACCGGCAGGAATTCGGTGACGAGCTGTTCGCGCAGCCGCGGCCGCCGCCCGTCGTCGGCGGGCAGAGCGGCAAGCTCCTCGAACAGCGGCGCGGTGTGCGCGTATTCGTCGCGGTGGCGGGTGACCGGCTGCTGGTTCACCCGCTCCCCTCCCGGTGCAGATCGAGGTCGAGGGTGAGCGCGTACCCGTCTTCGGCGGGGTCCGGCACGCACCGCGCCGACACGTTCGCGGCCAGGGTGGTCAGCACGTGCCAGCCGAAACTTCGCTCGCTCGGCGGCTCGGGATGACGCGTGCGGGTCTTGACGCCGAACCGGATCCCGTCGGGCGAGACGGTGAACTGGCAGGTCATCGCCGCGCCGGGGGCCGCCGTCGAGACGACCTGGGCGCACGCCTCGTCGACGGCCATCTTGGCGTCGGCGATCGCGTCGAGCCCGTAGTCGGCCCGCGCGGCGACAGCCTGCGCGAGCATGCGGACAAGCGGGATCTGGTACGTCTCCGCCGGAAGCCGCAGCTCGATCACCTCGTCGAGCAAACGGTCCACGGCTGGCATGCCGCCGCTGGCGCGGCCGCCGGGTCCCTCGTCGTTCATGGCCTCCGCATACCCAGGCGCGGCGCGATCGACACGTGCGGCGGGATTCCCGAATTGTGCGCAGGGGCACGTTTGCGGCCGCGTTCTCCCGGACCGAGGCGCCGGGCCGGGCGCTCCGGCGCGTGAATCTCCGGTGAGGCGGACGGCGATTTCGCGTGACAAACCGGCGGGCGTTGGGTAGTCAGCAGGGAGAACCTTTTCGGAAGCGGGGTGACCCCCATGGTGCAGGTGCGGGTGCAGGGGCTGGCCGTGGTGGCGCAGGAGTCGGCGCCGGTCGTGCTGCTGCGCGAGGAATCGGGCTCGCGCCGGTGGCTCGCCATCACCATCGGCGCGCCGGAAGCGCAGGAACTGGCCGCCGCGCAGGAACAGGTCGTGTCGGCGAGGCCGGGGACGGTCGAGCTGATCATCGAGGTGCTGGCGGCGCTGGGCCAGCGCGTGGAGCGGATCGAGATCACCCAGCTGCTGGACAGCATCTTCCACGCGGACCTCGTCCTGACCGGCGGCGTGCGGGTCTCGGCCCGCCCGAGCGACGCGATCGCGATCGGGCTGCGGACCCACGCCCCGCTGGAGGTCGCCGAAGCGGTGCTGGACGAGGCGGCGGTCGACGTGACTGTCGCGGCGGGGGACGAGGCGTCGCTCGGCTCGGCGCTCGAGGCCGCGGCGGATCTGGAGGAACCGGCGGAGGCCGCCGAGGACGAGATCCGGCGGTTCCGGGATTTGCTGGACGACGTGAGTCCGGAGGATTTCCGGGATCCGGACGCCTGATCGCGGTCCGTGGGGAGAAGGTGCGGCGAGGCTCCGTGGAACACGGTTGGTCGCCGAGATTGCCTTGTGTGGCCAGTGAAGTCATGGGTGATGCCCCTGTGGGGCGGTCGAGCAGGAGGCTTCGGCTCTTGGCTGCCAGGTCTCGGCTGCGGCAGGTTAGCCAAGGCGGGATGAATTCCGCCTCAGCCCCCGGGGTGCGGTTGTGCTCAAGCTTGCGCCGCCTGCGCGGTGTCTGATGTAGTTATCGGCGTCCTGGGTGTCCTCAGTGGACGGTCAAGCTTTCTCGGCCGGGCGGGGCAGCGGGATCTCGGTGAGCCCCTCGGCGGCACCGGAGCGTGCGCAGTCCAGGGGGAAGAGCGAGAGCAAACGCCGGACCGTGGGCGCGGTGCCCGGATCGACGTAGAAATCGGTCTCCGCCCCCGCGGCGAGCAGCTTCAGCCGGATCAGGACGCGAAGCCCGGCGACGCCGAGGAAGGTCGTGCGGCGAAGGTCGACGATCACCAGGCTGACCGTGCTGCGCAGCCTGGACTCGACAACCTCGGCCAGCCGAGGCGCGGTAGCGAGGTCAACCTCCCCGGCGACCTCGACGACGGCCGTCCCCGGCGCGGGGTGGCGGACGCGCAGCCGGAGCATCCCCGTCGGATCCGGCGGGGGAAGAGCGGTCAGTCGGGCACTGTGCGCGGCGGTCATCACGGCACTCTCTCTGAGCCGCGCACAGGGCTGCGGCGGAATGCCGGACCGGCCGGCCCCGGGCATCCCGGCGCGCGGGACGAATCACGGTGGCTGGAGGCTCAACCACCCTCCACGGTAGCTCCCCTCCGCCGCACAGGGAAGCCGCCGAAGGGGGACGGACGGCAACCGGTCGCCCTGCGAGCACGGCCGCCGCAGGTCGGGACGGTAAGGGCCGGGCGGTTGTTGAACGATCGGACGACCGCGGGGGAGGCCGACGCTGCGCGCGCCGAAAACGGGGCCGGTGAAGGGCAATCCGGTTGGGTTGGTGCGTTTGCTGGCGGGTGGGCGAGGTCTGTTGCGGTGGGCTGGGGGACGCGGCTGGGGGAGGCGCGGGTGGAGGGCGGATCCGGTCCGGTCGGGGCGTTCTGCTGGCTGGTGGGGGAGTTCGGGGCGGCGGGATGGGGACGTGGTTGGAAGAGGTGCCGGTGGAGGGCGATCCGGTCGGGGTTGGTGCGTTTTGGGTGCGGTGGGGTGGGGGCGGCGGCTGGGAGAGGTGCGGGCGAAGGGCAATCCGGTCCGGTCGGGGCGTTTTGCTGACGGGCGGGCGACGCCGGTGGCGGCGGGATGAGGGAGGTGGCTGGGAACGGAACCGGGAAGAACATTCCGGCCGTCGCGCGGGGTCCGAGACCCGTTGCGTGAGATGGCGGCGGCAGCCGGGAGGACAGACGAAGAACAATCCGGCGGGGCGGGGCGTGCACCTCGCTGGCGGCGGAGATCCGTTGCGCGGGAAGGCCGTGGCCGTCGGGAGAGGCGCTCGTGCTGGCCTCCTCCAGCTTCGACAGCGAGAACAGCGCGGCTTCCGAAATCCCCCGATCGAACCCCGTCTAACCGCCGATCCGAGGCGGCCCGGCGTCCACGACGGTCAGCGAGAGCTCCAGCGGGTCGAAGTGGATCAGCGATTCCATCCACCATGTCATCCCCGCCTCGGCGAGCGCCGCGAGATTCACTCCGCTCGGGTCTTCCCACGCCGGGCTGGCGTTGCCGGAGACCGCGACGTCGTAAGGGCGGTCCGCTGGCCGGACTTGGGCGACCAGGCTGGCCAACGCCGAGGGCGAGGGCGAGGGCGGCTGAGGGCCCGGGTCCGGGAAGATCCCGTCGCTCGCGGCGGCACGTTCCAAGACCCGCGGGTGCCGCGTCGTGCTGCCTGTCCACACCGGAATGCGATAGGGCTCCGGATCGGCGGCGTCCAGGCTCACCTGGTAGTGCGGGCCCCGGTGGTCAACGGCCTTCCCCGCCCACATCGCGCGGACGATCTCCAGCGCCTCGTCGGTCCGGGACGACAAAGCACCGGGCGAGGACGGATCGCCGAAGCGGCTGAAGTCGCCCGTTTCGTCGGAGCCGATGCCGGTTCCCAGGATCAATCGCCCGCGCGAGAGGCGTGCGACGGTGGCGGCTTGGCGGGCCAGCACCCACGGACGGCGGCGGCTCGGCGGCGTGACCATCGGGCCCAGCAGCACCCGGCTCGTCGCCTGCGCCATCGCGGCCAGGGTGGTCCAGGTGTCCGCGATCGGCGGCATCGCGGGCACCACGTGGTCCCACAGGAACACGCCGTCCCAGCCGGCGGCTTCGGCTCGGACCGCCAGGTCGACCAACGCCGCCGGGTCGCCGAGCGGGCCGAACGGCGGCAGGTAGAGGCCGTAGCGAACGTGGTCTGACATGGAGATCCCCCTCCGGATCGGTCGAACCCGACCGTACCGGGACGCACCGACAAAAAACCGGCCCGAGATCTTCTTCCGGCCTCCGCCGTTCGGACGTTGCCGGGTAACGGGACCCTAGGTTACGGTGACCTATGTGTGGATCGACGTGCTCCTGCTCGCGAAGCTCGCCGAGCGGCCGTGGCACGGGTACGAGCTGCGCAAGCAGGTCGAGGAATCCAGCGGTCGCGCGCTGTCGAACAACTCGCTCTACCCGGCGCTGCGACGGTTCGCCGAAGCGGGCGCGGTGACCCGGACCGCCGAGCCGCAGGAGGGGCGGCCGCCGCGGCACGTTTACACGATCACCGACGTCGGGCGGGAGCTGCTGCACGATCTGCTCGCCGACCTGCCGCCGGAGCTGGCTGGCGATCCGGCCGAGTTTCTGGCGCGGCTGGCGGGATTCGGCAGGCTCGCCCCGGAGGAACGGCTGCGGGTGCTGGACGCCAGGGAGACCGCTGTCGCGGCGCAGCGGGACCGGATCGCGAAGCTCGGCGCGGGGCAGACCGACCCGTGGAGCAGGCTCGTGCTGGCCGAGGTCCAGCGCCGCGCGGAGAACGAACAGGACTGGCTCGCGTCGTTGCGCACGCGAGCGGGCTGACCGAGGAGGATCCCGAATGTCGACCCCAACCAAGCTGCCTTTCGCCAGGCCGAACGTCCTGGACATCGCGCCGCTGTACGAAGTCCTGCGCCGCGAAGGCCCGATCGTCCCGGTGACGACCCCGGCGGGCGACCCGGCCTGGCTCGTCACGGCCTACGAGCAGGCGCGGGAAGTGTTCGCGGACAACCGGTTCGGCCGTTCGCACCCGCATCCCGAGGACGCCTCGGCCGTCTCCGACGCCGCGGTGCTGAACGGCCCGCAGGGCGATTTCGAGACCGAGCAGCGGGAGCACGCCCGGCTGCGCCGCCTGCTGGTCCCGGCGTTCTCGGCGAACCGGATGCGCCGGCTCGGCAGCCGGATTCAGGAACTCGCGGACCGGTGCCTCGACGGGATGGAAGGCGCGGGCTCGCCGGCGAATCTGCACGAGCATCTGTCGTTTCCCTTGCCGGTGCTGGTGATCTGCGAACTCCTCGGCGTCCCGTACGAGGACCGCGAGAAGTTCCGCGACCTCTCCGACCGCATTGGCGTGCTCGACAGCGGCGGCGACGCCGAGGTAGCCATGACCGAGTTCACCGCCTACATGTCCGGGCTCGCCGACACGAAACGCGCGAACCCGGGCCAGGACGTGGTGTCGGACCTGGTCGCCGCGCAGGCCGACGACCCGACGTTCACCGACGACGACCTCGGCAGGCTCGCCGCGGGACTGCTCTTCGCCGGCCACGAGACCACGTCGAACCGGATCGACCTCGGCGTGCTGTTCCTGCTCACCGACCTCGCCCGCCGCGACGCACTGGCCGCCGACCCCGAAGCGCGCGTGCACGCCACTGTCGAGGAAATCCTGCGGATGTCCGCGCCGGGAGGGCTCGGCTTGCTTCGGTACGCGCACGAGGACGTCGAAATCGGCGGCGTCCGCATCCCGCGCGGCGACGCGGTGATGATCTCGACCGCTTCGGCCAACCGTGACCCGTCGGTGTTCGCGGACGCGCACGAGTTCGACGCGGACCGCAAACCCAACTCGCACATCGCCTTCGGCTACGGCGGTTACTTCTGCATCGGGGCGAGCCTTGCGCGCACGGAGTTGCGCGTGGTGTTCACGACGTTGTTCCGCCGCTTCCCGAATCTGCGGCTCGCGGTGCCCGCCGACGAGTTGGAGGTGCGGGCGAACCGGCTGACGGGCGGGGTTTCGCAGGTGCCGGTGGTGTGGTGAGGGTCGTGCGTGGCTAACCAGCCGGTCCTGGCCAGCCGGTGAGAACCGGCACGAACACTCACAAGGACTCGATCGTGGCAGTCCCGGTGTTGACGAACGGATGCGTGGCACTCACGGTGATCGTCCCCGGAGTGCCGCGCATCGACCGCACCCACACCGCCGCCGCGCCGCCGACGGCACCGAAATCCAGGTAAGGGTCGCCGATCAGCACGCCGGGGCCCTTCACGGCGACGGCCAGCACTCCTCGGGCATGCGGACGCGGTGCGCCGTAACGGTCGAGCGAGCGCAGCGCGACCCGGGTGGTGTCCGCGCCGTCGGCGATGATCTGGTCGTCGTCGGCGGTCACCGCGATGGTGTCGTACGCCGGGTCCGCGCTGAATCGCCTGCGCAGCACGGTTTGCCCGCCGATCCGGCCCTCGATGGTCAACTCGGGGCGCGTCCGGCCGTTCACCCGTAAGTCCACCGAGAACGGCGGATACGCCAGGTGCGGGAACCGCGCGCGATCCGGCCGCACGGTGATCGGGCGCTTGCCCGCGACGGTGACCACCAGCACCTCGCAGTTAGACCAGATGATCGCGTCGCGACCCGGTCCGCCCGGCGGCGAACCGGGGCCGAAATCCCAGTAGAAGGCCGGTTCGATCACCGCGCCGCGGGATGGATCCCGCTGGGCGCGGTAGAAAGCCGCGCCCAGTTTGGGGATGCGGAAGAAATCCATCACGCCGGGGTATTTCACGCCGCGATAGTGGTGATACCAGCCGGACGGATAGTCGAAACCGCACCAGCCGAGCAGGCCGCTGTACCGCGGATCGGACGCGGCGTGGTCGTGCACCCAGGCGTGCAGCATGCTCTGTTCCCGTTGCACCGCGAGGGAATCCGTCCGGCGGAAGTACGCTGAGCCGACGAGCGTGCCGATCGCTTCGCTGACCAGATAAGGAACTCCGCGTCGCGGCGGGCGCAGCGGGGGAGGGGAACCCGCCGGCCGCGGGCGGCTGTAGTCGTTGAAGGAGAACACCCCGCCCGCCGCTTTCACCGGGTACAGCGGCGAAACGTAGCCGCGTTCGCCCGCGACGGCACCGGTGCACGGCCGCATCGGGTCGAGTTCCGCGGCGAGCTGATCGGTCCTTCCGTACAGGGCGTATTGGCCGAGTGTCTCGTTCACCCGGGTGCCCCACACGATGATCGACGGATGGTTGCGGTCGCGGACGATCATGTCGTGCACGTCGCGCACCGCCAGCTCCTGCCACGCCGTGTCGCCGACGTGATCCCAGCCCGGCAGTTCCTCCCACACCAGCAGGCCGAGTTCGTCGCAGGCGTCGAGAAACGCCGTGGCCTGCGGATAATGCGAGCAGCGGACCATCGTGCAGTTCAGCTCTTCTTTCAGCAGCTGAGCGTCACGACGCTGCACCCGATCCGGCATCGCGCCGCCGACGAACGGGTACCACTGGTGCCGGTTGAGCCCGAACAGCTTGAGCGGCTTCCCGTTCAGCCGGAAACCGTCCACAGTGAACTGGGCGTCGCGCAGCCCGGTGCGCACCGGGTACGTGTGCACTTTCCGGCCGTCGACGGCGAGCGTGACGAGGATGTCGCACAATACCGGGTCGTCCAGATCCCACAGCTGCACCGCGTCGAGGCCTTGCAGCGACACCGTGACCTCGGTGTTTCCCTTCGGCAGTCCGGTGAGATCGGTGTAGGACGACGCCACCTCGGCACCGTGCTGGCTGAGCTCGGCGGTGAGCCGGACCGGGCCTTTGACCGCCTTCGCCGAATCCACCGTGCAGTGCAGCAGCACCTCGCGATTCGGCGTCAGCACGGCGATCTGCTGCGCGTACACATCGGACAGGTAGGTCTGCGGCACACCCGTGAGCTGGACGTCGCGGTACAGCCCGGCCGGCTGGTAGAAGTCGATGGCGGTCGGGTTCGGGAATTCCGGCAGGTCCGGCGGCGTGTTCTGCTGCCAGCGCCCGTCGACGACCACCGCGAGCACGTTGTCCTTGTCGGTCAGCAGGCCGGTCACCTCGCAGCTCAGCGGCAGGTAACCGCCGCTGCGCATGGCGACGCGGCGGCCGTTGAGATACACCGTCGCGGCGCTGAGCACCCCGTCGAACCGCAGGAACGCCCGGTTCCGGCGCAGCTGCGCGGGCGCGAGGAAATGCTGCCGGTACACCCAGACGCGCTGCCAGTCCGACGGCTCCCAGTCCTGCCAGGACAGCGGGACGACGCAGTGCGGCACCGAAACCAGCGCCATCTCGCCGTCGTCGAAGTCCGGATCGGTGCTGCCGGGCACGAACGGGCCGAAAAGCCAGTCCGCGCCGAACCCGTCCCGCGCCACCGGGGGCGCGGGACGGGAAAGCGCGGCGGCGAGCGCGCCCGAACCGGCGATCGCCGCGCCGGCCCCCAGCAGGAAACTTCGCCGGGGGTGCGCGGCGAACCAGGAGGCCCGCCCGGAGGGCTCGCCCGTCATCCCCGTCGGCGGGCAGTTCCGGGGCGGGGCGCGGACGGGCCGCCGGGAAGCGTCGCTGCCTGCATGGCGCGAGCTTACTTCCGCTCTTGTTCAGCAGAGGTCAGCTGCTCAGGCGAGGTCGGCGAGCCGGTCGACCTGGTCGGGATCGCCGCCGTAGCAGTACAGCATCACCTCGTCCGCGCCGAGATCGCGGTACGCGCGGATCGCGGACCGGATGTCGGCGGCCGCGGTGAGCATGCCGCTCACCATCTGCTCCGCCATTCCGGTGAATTCGTAGTACGCGTACATCGCCTTTTTGGCTTCGTCCACGAGGGAATCCGGGCCGAGCGCGACGTTCACCTGCGCGACAAGGCGCGGCTCGCCCTTGCGGCCGAGCTCCTGCCAGTCGCGGCGCACGGTGTCGAACAACCCGCCCGCCCACGACGGCGGAGCGGCGGCGAGCAGGCCGTCGCCCCAGCGGGCGACGCGGGCCAGCGCCTTGGGTTTGAACGCGCCGATCAGGATTTCCGGACCGCCTTCGCGGGCGGGGGCCGGGCCGATCGGACCGGCTTCGGCGCTGTGCGGTTCGCCGGACCACAGCCGGGACAGGTCGGCGAGCTGCTGGTCGAAGCGGCGGCCGCGCTCGCGCAGCGGGGTGCCGGCGGCGTGGTGGTCGTCCTCGCGGCCGCCGACGCCGAGGCCGAGCACGAACCGGCCGCCGCTCATCAGGTCGAGCGTGGCGGCCTGCTTGGCGAGCAGCGCCGTCTCGCGCAGCGGGGCGAGCAGGACCTCGGTCTGCAGCCGGACGCGGGTGGTCGCGCCGGCCAGCACGGCGAGCGCGGTGAGCGGTTCGGGATTGTGGTAGACGAGCCGGTCGAGCAGCCCGAGCGTGCTGAACGGGCCGGCGTCCGCGCGCCGCGCCCACTCGAGCAGGGCGGCGGGGTCGCTGATGGGCAGGCCAATGCCGATGGACATCGGGGAACCTCCGGGTAAACGGGTCGACAACAACAAAGTTGCCGCCCGCTCCTGCGCCCGGGGGGTCTTCAGGCTGGCCGGTCCGTTCTGCGGCGTACTTCCGAGGACCGGCCCATCGGAGTGCTCGAAGCCTATCCGGCGGCCGTCGCGCCGGGCAACGAGATTTCCAGCATGGCCAGCAGTTCGGCGAGCGCGGGGCCGAGCGGCAGGTCGGCGCGCACCGCCGCGTGCTCGTCGCCGCGGGTCTGGCCGCGGTTGACGATCACGACGGGTTTGCCGGATTTCGCGGCCCTCCGGACGAATCGCAAGCCGGACATGACCGTGAGCGAAGAACCCAGCACCAGCACCGCGGCCGCCTCGTCGACCATCCGGTAGCACCGCTCCACGCGGGCGCGCGGGACGTTCTCGCCGAAGAACACCACGTCCGGTTTCAGCACGCCGGAACAGCTCGCGCAGGGCACGGTGCGGAAGGTCTGGACGACGTCCTCGGCCAGTTCGACGTCGCCGTCCGGGTTGATCCGCGTTGCCACGGCGCCGAAATCCGGGTTGGCCGCGCGCAGCCGGTCGTCGAGCTCCTCGCGCGCGGAGGTGCGGCGGCAGTCGAGGCAGACGACGCGGTCGAGGTTGCCGTGCAGTTCGACCACGCCCGGGGTGCCGGCGGCGCGGTGCAGCCCGTCGACGTTCTGCGTGATGACGCCCGACAGCCAGCCGCCCGCCCGCAGCGCGGAAACGGCGTGGTGCCCGACGTTCGGCGCGGCCCGCGCGATGGTGCGCCAGCCGAGGTGGCTGCGCGCCCAGTACCGCTGACGGCCCGCCTCGCTGGCGACGAAATCGCCGTACGTCATGGGCGTGTGCCGGCGAAGGCTGCCGCTTTCGCCGCGGTAGTCAGGAATGCCGGATTCGGTGGAGAGGCCCGCGCCGCTCAGCACGAGCACCCGCCGCCCGGAGACGACCTCGGCCACGTCGGCGACCGTGCCCGTGCGCGGCAGCGGTTCTCCAGGTCCGGCCCAGGTCAGCGTCGGTCGCGTGCGCACGCCGCCAGTCTAATCTCCACCCGGCCGGGGAAAGGGCGATTGGTTTTCCGCGCGCTTGGGTACCAAAGGCACCATGTGGTTCGCGCTGGCTACGCCCGTGGTCGTGATGGTCGCCGCCGTGCTGATGGAATCCGTGGAGCGATATTGCGTGCGGACTCCCAGCGGGACGGTCCGGCGGCCGGTCGAACGGGCGGCGCTGCGGGAAGCGTCGATGCCGGTCGTAGCCGTCGGGGCGGCTCGGCTCAGGCAGCGGACCGCCTGAGCGCCCGCAGGCCGGAGGGGCCGGTGTTCTTGGGAGGAACACCGACCCTCCAGCCGGTGGGCGAGGCCCTCGCTCTCCCCGTCGGGGTGGGAGAGCGAGGGCCGCTTTACGTTTCGCGGGGCACCTGACCGCGCCGGTCAACGGTGCTCGATGCGCCCCAGTTTCGCCTGGCCGAGGATCGGGTAGCCGGGCAACCCGATCAGGACGACGCCTTTCTTCGGCCGGCCGGCTACCCACAGGACTCCGGTCGTGCGGGCTGCGGCGACTAAGGGGGCTCCGGCGATCGACACCATGCGAGATCCTTCCGGTGAGGCGGCCCGGCAGGCGAGTTTCCGTCGGTCGCCGCCGTTTCTCATCGAGCCGGAGACGATCCGCAGCGGGGTCCATGGGGTCGCCCGAAGCGCACGCGGTGCGTGGATCAGCCAGTGGTGCAGGGATGCCGCTGACGTCCAGATGAGGGCGGCGGCCAGATAAAGCGCGAGAAACGTGGCGAGCCCGAGGAGTTCGTCGGACTGCCGGTAGGTGTGCAGCAGCAGCGGCGCGTAGGTGGCGCCCAGCCAGGCCGCCAGCGCGAGCCTCGTGACGGCGGCCGCGATTCTCCGGGGCTGGTAGAGCCGGACGATGAGGCGCAGCTGCGCGTTGTCGGTCGGACGCGGCACCCGAGGGGACACCGGATGCGCCGAGCCGGGCAGTTCGTTGGCGCGCAGAACGGCCGTTGTCACTGAGCCTGGCACCACGATCCCCGCGCGGCCCGAAGGTTCGGGGCCAACCACCCAGACGTAACCCCGGCTGTTGATCAAGCCGTTGGCCGCTGGCGGGCCGACCCGGAACCACTGGTCGTCCGCCAGCCTCAGGTACAGCGCGCGCTTCGTGGCTCGGAGCATGTCGTCGTCCACGAGCACCTTGCGGAAGGGCAGGTCGAGCAACCGCTCTCGCGCTTTTCGCGGGGTACGGAAGGTGCTCCGGGCGAGCAACCAGAGCCTGGCAGCCGCGAAGGCGGTGACGACCGCGGGAAGAGCCAGGTAGGTCTTCGACCGGGCGAACACGATCAGCGCCACGCCCGCCGCCAAGCAGGCGAACAGGATCACGGCGCGTTTGCGGCGCGTATTCCGGTCCCCGCGCAGGCCCGGCGCGAACCATCGGTTCTGGCTCGGCGGCTGACCCTGCTCCGGTTCGACGGCGACGACACGGTCCGCCCCCAGCGGCGTGTCGGCATCGGGGACTGCGCTCATCGGCGAATCCGTCCTGACCAGGCGGCTCCGGATCGGACCCGAGTGAGCAAGAAACTAGTACGCGAGCCCGGGCACGTCATCAGCCGCTTCGACCTCGTGCTTGCGCCGTGCGGCACTGCTGCGGCTTGTTCCGCTGTGCTCGCTCTGCTTAAGAGCCGCACAGCCCTCGCCGGATGCCCGCGGATCTCACGTTTTGCCCGCGCCGGTCGTCTGCTGGGCAGCAGAGAGAGGAGTCGCAGATGAGCATTCGGCACATCGTCGTCGAGACCAGGCTGGGGCCGGTCGCGCTGATCGCCCGGGACGAGGCCGTCACCGGCTTGTACTTCGAGCGGCATGTCCGCAGGCCGGCTCGCGCGGCGTTCGGCCGGGAGACGGCGGTTTCCGCGGATCCGCTGCTCGGCGAGGCGGCCCGGCAGCTGCACGAGTACCTGGCGGGGGAACGCCGCGAGTTCGCTCTCCCGTTCGCCGCGGAAGGCGACGACTTCCAGCACTCCGTGTGGAACGTCGTGAAGACGATTCAGTGCGGCGAAACGTCGACCTACGGCCGGATCGCCGTGCAGTTGGGCGACCGGAGTCTCGCGTGGCAGGTCGGGCAGGCTCTCGGCGCGAACCCGTTGTGCGTTTTCGTGCCGTGCCATCGCGTCGTCGGTTCGACCGGCGCGCTCACCGGATACGCCGGCGGGCTGTCGCGCAAGCGGGCGTTGCTGGAGCACGAGCAGGCCCTGCTCACTGTGGGACGCTCGTCGTGACCGGCGATCTCACCCCAGCGACCGTGACCACGTCTTCGGCGGGATGGACATGCAGCAGCCTTTTGAACGCATAGTCGCGCGGCACGGCGCGACCGTGCTGCGCGTCTGCCGGGTCGTGCTCGGCCCGCACGACGCGGAAGACGCGTGGTCGGAGACGTTCCTGTCCGCGATGCGCGCCTATCCCGACTTGCCGGAGACGGCGAACGTCGAGGCGTGGCTGGTGACGATCGCGCACCGCAAAGCGATCGACGTGGCGCGCGCGACGAAGCGGAATCCGCTGCCGGTGGAGGAAATCCCCGAGGAACCGGCGCCACCGGGACTGTCCAATGCGGAGGACGGCGACCTGTGGGCCGCGGTGCGCGATCTGCCCGCGAAGCAGCGGCAGGCCGTCGCCTATCGCTACGTCGCCGGGCTGCGGTACGCCGAGATCGCGGAGATCCTCGGCGGTTCTGTCGACGCGGCGCGCAGAGCCGTCGCCGACGGGCTCAAGAACCTCAGAAAGAACCATCCGGGCGCGATCACGAAGGGAGCATCGTCATGAACGGCAACCGGAACGACGACGACCTGGTCGCGCTGGCGTCGACGCCCGTCGCGGCCGGTCTCCTGGACCGGCTCCACCGGCAACTGGAGCAGCAGGCCGAAGCGGCCGGTCTGGTCGACATCGCCTACACCACCGTCGACTCGCCGGTCGGCAAGCTGCTGCTCGCCGCGACCCCGGAGGGACTGGTCCGGGTCGCCTACGCCAGCGAGGACCACGACCAGGTGCTGGAAGCCCTCGGCCAGAAGCTGAGCCCGCGGATCCTGCGCGCGCCGAAGCGGCTGGACGAGGCCGCGCGCGAGATCGACGAGTACTTCGCCCGGAGCCGCCGGACGTTCGACCTGCCGCTGGATCTGTCGCTGTCGCGCGGATTCCGGCGGCTCGTGCAGACGCATCTGCCGGAGATCGGCTACGGCGAGACCCGCAGCTACCGGGACATGGCCGAACTCGTCGGCAGCCCGAAGGCCGTTCGCGCGGTCGGCACGGCGTGCGCGACGAACCCGCTGCCGATCGTCGTCCCGTGCCATCGCGTGCTGCGTTCCGACGGCACGTACGGCGGATACATCGGCGGGACCGCGGCCAAGACCGCTCTGCTGAATCTGGAGGCCGCATGAGCACCCGGGACCGCTGGCGCGAGCGGGTCGAGTCGGGGGACTGGGCCGCGATCACCGCTGAAGTCAACGAGTACGGCGGTGCGCTGCTTCCGCAGTTGCTGTCCCCGGAGGAAACCGAGGAGATCAGGGGCCTGTACGGGCGGGACGAGCTGTTCCGCAGCACTGTCGACATGGGACGGCATCGCTTCGGCCGCGGCGAGTACCGGTACTTCCACGCGCCGTATCCGGAGCCGGTCGAGCGGCTCAAACAGGCGCTGTACCCGCGTCTTCTGCCGATCGCCCGCGACTGGTGGGCGAAACTCGGCCGTCCCGCGCCCTGGCCGGACACGCTCGACGAGTGGCTCCGGATGTGCCACGACGCGGGCCAGCCGAAGTCGACCGCGATCCTGTTGCGCTACGCCGAGAAGGACTGGAACGCGCTGCACCGCGACCTGTACGGCGATCTGGTGTTCCCGCTGCAGGTCGTGATCAACCTCAACGAGCCGGGTGTGGACCACACCGGCGGCGAATTCCTGTTGCTGGAACAGCGTCCCCGCGCCCAGTCCCGGGGAACGGCCACCCTGCTGCCGCACGGGCACGGCTACCTGTTCACCACCCGCGACCGGCCGGTCGAATCCGCCAGGGGCTGGTCGGCCGCGCCGGTCCGGCACGGCGTGTCCGCCATCCGGTCGGGCGAACGGCACACCCTGGCCCTCGTCTTTCACGACGCGGCATGAACGAGGCGAAGAAGACCTACACCCTGCTCGGACCGGACGGCACGCCGTTCCGGTCCGCGGCCGAGGGGCGGTGGGGCGGCCACCGGGTTTCGAAGATCTACGGGCGGCTCGACTGCGCGTCCGCGCTGCGCGCGATCGCTGGCGGCGGCTATGTCCGGCACCGGGTCTTCTTCGCCGACGAGGCCACCGCCGTCGCGGCCGGCTACCGCCCCTGCGGATGCTGCTGCCAGGACCGGTACCGGAAATGGAAGACCTCCCTGGAGAACGGCGAACCATGGACACCCTGACCAGCCCGCTGCTGACCAGCCCCGCCAGGCACGACTCGGACCTGATCGCCGCCGAAGCCGAAATCGAGGCGATCGTCCGGCTCGCCCGCGGCCGCGGCGCCAGGGACATCGCGATCGGCTCCGGCCGCACTGTTCGTGCAGTCGCCGCCGCACGTTCGATCGAATCCGCCTGGGACCGGGCAGGCGGCCGGACTCTCGCCACGATCACCTGGCCCGAGACCGGCGCGTCCTGGCTGCGCCCCGCGTCCCGATTCGCCGCGGCGGACCCCGATCTGTGGATCATGACCGGACCGGCGACCGGCTGGGCGCAAATGACCCGGCGGCTCCTGTGGTCCACCCGCTGGAGCCCGGACCGCACCCTGGCGACCGCCGGAATCGGCGATCCGCGCACCCTCGCCCTCGTCGGCCTCGCCAACCTGGACGGCCTCGCCGGAGTCACGGCGGCGGGTGCTTCGTGGAGCGTGGCGGATGAATCGTTCGCGGCGGACACCCGATGAACGCGCTCTTCCCACCGATGTCCGGCGAACGCGACCGGAAGACCGTGGCCCCGGGGGCCGTCCACGTCCCGAATTGGCTGACCCTGGAACAACAATCCTGGCTCGCCGACCGGTTCCGCGAGTGGACGCGCGGTCCGGTCCCTCTCCGCGCCGCGAAGGTCCGCGGACACGAAATGTCGGTGCGCACAGTGTGCCTGGGCTGGCACTGGCAGCCGTACAAGTACACGCGCGACGCCACCGATGTGAACGGCGCCCGCGTCCTTCCGTTCCCGGACTGGATGACCCGCCTGGGCCGGGGCGCGCTGCGTGCGACCGGCCACGCGGCCGCGGATTCCTACGTCCCCGACACCGCGCTGGCGAACTACTACGACGAGGCCGCCCGGCTGGGAATGCACCAGGACAAGGACGAGATCTCCCGCGCTCCGGTCGTCTCGCTGTCGATCGGGGACAGCTGCACTTTCCGGTTCGGCAACACCGAAAACCGTGGCAAGCCCTACACCGACGTCTGCTTGGGCTCCGGCGACCTGTTCGTATTCGGCGGCCCCGCCCGGCTCGCCTATCACGGCGTCACCCGGGTGCACCCGGGCACAGCTCCCGAAGGCTGCGGCGTTGACAGCGGCCGCATCAACATCACCATGCGCACCACCGGTCTCGAAGGATGAACGCATGACCCCGGGCCCGAACGTCGTCGTCGGGGACGACGGACTCGCCCGCCCCGCGTGGGCCGCGGCCGACCCGCTGCTGCGCGACTACTACGACACCGAATGGGGCATGCCCGTCACCGACGAGCACGGCGTCTACGAGCGCATCAGCCTCGAAGGCTTCCAGGCGGGCCTGTCCTGGGCGACGATTCTCCGCAAACGCCCCGCTTTCCGCGCCGCGTTCTCCGACTTCGTCCCGGACAAGGTCGCCGCGTTCGGCGACGCCGACGTCGAACGGCTGATGGCCGACGCCGGGATCGTCCGCAACCGGAAGAAAATCGAGGCGGCCATCGGCAACGCCCGCGCCACTGTCGCGCTGCGAGAGGAAATGGGCCTCGCCAAACTGGTGTGGTCGTTCCGTCCGGAGGACACGCCCCGTCCCGTCCGGTTCGATGAGATCCCCACGAAGTCCGCCGAATCCATTGCCCTGTCGAAAGAATTGCGGCGGCGCGGGTTCGCTTTCGTTGGGCCGACCACGATGTACGCGCTCATGGAGGCTATCGGCATCGTCGACACACATCTGCTCGGCTCGCATCGGCGGGGCAGCTCCGGCATCTGGGCTGTCTGACCGCCCTGTGCCGGCATTTCCGGGCACCGCTACGTGCGGCTCCTTGTCGGACGCCTGGCAAGGTGCGCGCCGAGAGAGCCTTGCCTGCAACGGGGTTGCTGTCCCGGCTGACTGTCCGGTATCGCGGACACGGTCCGGCAGTCGCCCAGCATCGATGCCGCCCCGCACTCTCGCAACCGATGCCGGTGCTGCGGCCGCTGGTTGAGAGCCGAGCTCGCGTTCGCGCGCTGAGGGACCAACCACGGCGGGGCGGTGGCGGCACTGATTCCCGGATCCGATCTCACGATTCGTTGCCGCGACACGTCTTCCTGGTGTCGGGAGCCAGAAGCCCGGCACTGCTGATCTCTGCGGATCAGCACGTCCGCGGCCGTCAACGCGCCCGGCGGCCGCGGACGCCGCGACTTCGAAACAGCGTCAAGGAAGGAACGCGATGCGCTTCACGAGCTGAGGTGCGGATACCTCTGTGAGGGAAGGGATTTCCGTGCGCTGGGCTGTGTCTGAGCGAGCGTTCGGCGGCATGGCGTGCTTGTGCGGTTGAGGTCTTCGGCGAGGGCGGCGGCAGGACGCCGTGCTGGTCACAGGTTCCGGGCGGGCGCGTTCGCTGCCGCGGCGACGAGTTGCCGCATCGTCGGCCGGGTACCTTGGGCCTATGGGGAACCTAACGGGACTCGGCGATGTCGACGCGGTGTTCTTCGACGTTCAGGGCACGTTGACTGATTTCGCCGCTCCGGTGTCGGAGGCGCTCGCTCAGGAGCTGCCGCGATTGACGGCGAGCCAGCGGGCGGAGGTGCTGGTGCGGTGGCGGCAATTCTGGACTGCGAACACATCCGGCACTCCGGATCGCCGATGGCGGTCGTCGCGAGCGGTGTATTCGGACGGCCTTGCCGGAATCGCTCGCGACCTGGGATTCAAGGTCGACCCCAGTGCGCACGAGCGGCTTGTGCATGCCTGGACGCAGCAGCGGCCTTGGCCGGACACGGCAGCAGGCCTGGACAAGCTTCGGGATCAGGGCGTTGTCGTTTCGGCATTCTCCAACGTCGACACCGCCGTGATCGTCGATCTCGCCCGCCGGCACGGCTGGCACTGGGATCTCGTCCTGACCGCGGAACTGGTAGGGCGGTTCAAAGCACACCCAGACATGTACCGGACCGCGATCGCCTCGGTGGCGACCGAACCGGCCCGCTGTGCTCTGGTCGCATCGCATTCGTACGACCTCGCCGCAGCCGCGGAGGCAGGAATGCGCACCGTGTACATCCACCGTCCAGGCGAGTTCGGCGGCGCCCTCATCCCGGAACGCCCGGCTCCTGGAATGTTCGATCTCGTCATTGACGCGGTGAGCGCGCTGGTGTTATAGCATCGGAGCTTCACGTCGTCGGATTTGCGATGACGAAGTCTGCCTGGACGCTAGAACGGCGACAGGACCTGATGCTGAGGACGATCTGGCCCAGATCAACAAGGATCTGAAAATGAGGGTTTGCACAACGGAGCCGCGATCCAGGCCCCGACGACGAATACGAAGCATGGACGGATTCCTGGCCGTGCGTCAGGTTCGCTGCGGGTGTTCGAGCGCCAGCAGCATCGCCGCGGACCAGCTGAAGCCTCGTGAGTTCATCGGCGCTCCGGTGGCGGGGTTGTAGTTCTCCATCAGCGGCCCGTTGCCCAGCATGCCGGCCGCGTTCGAGCGCAGCTGGCCGGCCAGTGCCGCCGAGTCGGCGCCGTATCCGTAGCGCTGCAAGCCCGCCAAGGCGAAGTATGCGTGGTCCAGCCACACCGCGCCGCGCCAGTAGCCGGTCGGTTGGTAGTACGGCGAACTCGCCGAGGTGGTCGGGAACGGCACGCGGGTGTCGAATTCGTTGGGGGACAGGAGGTTCTTCCGCGCGGCTGCCGCCTGGCCGGGGGTGGCGACGCCGGCCCACAGGGGGATGACGCCTTCGATTCCCTTGCCGCGTGCGGTCAGCCGCCGGCCGGTGCCCAGTTCCGTGTCGTAGAACCAGCCGGTGGCCGGGTCGAACATGGTGCGCTGGACAGCCGCCGCGACGCTGGCCGCCGAGGCGCGGTAGGCCTGGGCTGCCCGGCGGTCGCCGAGCCGGTCGGCGATCTGCGCCAAAGTCTTCTTGTCCATCACCAGGTAGGAGTTGAGATCCACTGACTCCTGGGCGAGGGACGAGCCGACGACCTGTCCGGTCGGCGAGGTGTTGTCCACGACGGTGGCGCCGAGTTTCGCGTCGAAGCGGGGCGCGTTGTCCATTCCGCTTTCCCACGCCGCCGCCAGGCGTTTGTTCTCGGCTGTCGCGTTGGCGGGGTCGACGGTGGCGCCGTACTCGGCGAGGCCGTTGTGGTCGTGGTCGCGGTTGCGGTACCACCAGGCGTGGTAGGCGGCCAGCTTCGGGTACATCTCGCGCAGGAACCCGAGATCTCCGTTGCGCTGGTAGACCGACCAGACGGCCCAGGAGGCGAGCGGCGGTTTGGAGTTGCGCTCGTTCCAGTTGCCGCCGCCGTGGGCGGGGTCGTTGTAGAAGACGGCGTCCGGGATCATTCCGGCGTCCTGCGGCCGTGTCGCCGACGCCGCGGTCACCTGGTAGTCGAACATGGAACGGATCTGGGATTCGGCCAGCGCCGGATCGAACACGGCGGTGCCGACCGCCTGTTTCCAGGTGTCCCATGCCCACAGGCCGTTGAACCACTTGTTGGAGATCGCGGGCGTGATGCCGTCGTGTTTCAACGCGCCCGCCGCGCTGCGCCAGTTGGTGATCAGCGTTTCGGCCGACTTCACCGCGAGCCGCCGCCGGTCCGGTGGCACCCCGTGTGTGGCAGCGGCGACGTAGCCGTGCCAGCGAGCGTCGTCCTCGGCGACGGTGCGCCACGGCTGAGCCAACGCGCGCCTCGCCGCCGGTGCGTCGGCCGCGGCCTCGGCGGGAGTGAAGGTGTAGGACTCGGTCCAGTTCAGCGTTCGCCGGCCGTGCGGGCCGAGCACCAGGGGAGCGTCGTTCGTGGTGGTGTACGTGTCGCCGGTGACCGTGGTGGTCACCGGGTCGGCGTGAGCGACCTGGAACCGTTCGGTGCCGTCGGTCAGGTAGTCGTTCGTTTCGCGCACCTTGGCGAAGCCGACCGCGACGCCGTCCTTGGTCGCGGAAAGCCGGGGAGCGTCGTGCTCAGGTCCGGCGTCCGGCCGCAGCAGCGTGCCGCTCCAGCCTGCGCTGATCGACCGCGACCGCTGTCCGGCGTTCTCCACAGTGGCCTGGACCAGTGCGGTGCGGTTGCTGGCGTAGCGCAGTTCCATGACGACGCGCAGACCGTCGACCTCGAAACTCTGCCGCAGCGCGCCGGGCAGCGAGCTGAATGCCGGGTCGCGAGCGTCCGCGAGGTTGATCGGGTGCCCGGCTTCGCTCAGGTTGAGCCGGCTGAAACCGGCGCTCAGCCACCACGGGTACTCCTGCGCGAGGTACAACGGCCCGGTGAACGCACCGTAGGACGCGGTGTCGCCGGCCTTGGGCAGCGCGTAGGCGTGCCACGCGCCGCGGTCGGCGAACACGTTGATATCGCTGACATCGCCGCCGGCCGAGCCGGGGAGCGCCGACGTGGGCACGCCTTGCAGATCGAGCACGTCCGCATACGGCGAGGCGGCCTCGTTCCCGGAGGACTCGGACGCGACCGCGGGCGGCGAGGGAAGGACAGCGGCACCGACGGTGATCGCGGCGAGAGCTGTACGCCAACGGAACATGAACACCTTCCTCAGCGAGGGAACCGACCCGTCCGAAGCACCGCGGCGCCTCGGACGGCAGCGGGCTCACCAGCGACGGCTTCGACGTCAACGGGGCACGATATCGCTTGGCTGCCAGCACGCCCCGACCGGACGTGATCTTGGCCAGGGGGAGCAGAGGCCGAGGCGGGTCCTCTTTCGATGCGTATCGAGGTCAGAGACCTTCCTTGCGCTACGCCGACTCCGCGCCTCTCCCGTGACCTGCGAGACCGGTCATGGGAGAGGCGACGGGGTGGTCCGGCCACGGTGTGGCGTAGGCCGGATCGCGGCCGGCACTGACGCGGGCGAACCTCAGCAGTTCCCGGATGATCCCGGCGTTCCCCATCGCCCACCCCGTGCGAGGTTCCAGGACACTGGGCGTCGCTCGGGGTTCGTGGTTGGACCAGCGAACGCCCGCGGCATCGGACGTCGCGCGCGCGGCGAGGTCGTCGACCAGCACGGTGCTGAAGCCGGAGTGCTCCCGCTGTTCGACGTGCCGATCGCACGCCAGCGCGAGCACTCCGGCGGTGCCGCAGCACGAACCGTTGTTGTCCCAGAACCCCGGGCGGATCCGGCGCGGCAGGCCGGACTGGGTGACGGTGTGCCAGCACCGATCGGCGAGAGCGGCCCATGCCGGGTCGCCGGTGACCGCGCCGAGCAGCCGAAAGGCCTGTGCGTCGCCGGCGGGGCCGTTGCACCAGCCGTAGCTGTAGCGCTCGATCAGGTCCGGCCGGTGCTGCGGGTCGGAGTGCGGAACCAGGAAACCGTTCGGCCCGGCTTCGTCGCGTGCCACGACGTCAGCGGCGCCGGCCAGCGCCAGGTCGATCAGATCGCGGCGGCCGGCGGCGCTCCCGATCGTGGCCAATGCGACAACGATGCCGAGCGTTCCGTGGGCCATGTGGTGCGATCGCGGCGGGCTGGGCCGCACCGCCCAGTTCACGCCGCCGGGAGTCGGATCGGCGGAGCGGAGATAGGGTTCGACGGCGAGGACGGCCAGGTCGCGATCGCCGCAGGACAAGGCGCCCAGGCCGATGCCGGCGTTGCCCGCCAGCAGCTCGAACATGTCGCCCCACCGCTGCCCGTCGAAGCGGGAACGCACATGGCGCAGCGCGGTCCGTGCGGCCGTCGTCGCGGAGGTGTCGTTCAGCAGGCCTTCTCGTGATCGACAGCGGCCGCGATGGTGCGCGCGCCTCGCTGGGCGGCGTCGCCGTAGCTGTCGTCACCGAAGTGGTGCTGGGCTTCCAGCAATGCGAGCACGATTCCCGACGCTCCGTTGTAGAGGAACGGGTCCACGTCGTCGTCGGTCGCGGTGGTCCCCCAGACCAGGCCCGCGTCGGTGGTCCGCGCGGCGCTCAGCAACCAGTCCAGCGCACCTGCGGCAAGGCCTTCGGCGACCGCGCCGCGCGAGGTGTCGAGTGGCTCGCTGTGCCCCGGTCGCATCGTTGCACTTTAGCCTCGACTCGGCCCGGTCCCGTTGATCTTCCCGGACAATACGGACAAGTACGCTGCGCGCGTGAACATCGAATTGCTGTGGCTGATCGTCGCGCTGCTGGTCCTCGGAATCGTGCTGAGCACGGGCTGGGGTTCGAGCACCAGATCGCTCGAGCGCCGGATGACCCGGCTGGAGCGCAAACTCGATCTGGTGCTCGGCCACCTCGGTGTCCAGGAACCGGACGGCGCGCTCGCCGCGGAACTGGAGCCGTTGCTGCGTGAGGGCAAGACGATCGCCGCGATCAAACGCTATCGCGAAGTCACCGGCACCAGCCTGAAGGAAGCCAAAGACGCCGTGGACCGGATGAGCGGCAGCGTCCGGTGACTTGCGCTCGCTACCGGGCGGCGTCCTTGGTGAGCTGCCGGTACCAGTCGTCGTACGGGTGGTTGGTCGCCGGGTAGTTGATCAGCGGATCGGTGGCGAGGCCCGCGTTGTCGAAGTCCCAGCCGCGGACGACGTGCCCGCTCTTGCGTGCGGCGACCAGGAACGCGGATTCCTTCGCCGGCGCCCCGTAGAACAGCCCGTCCTGGAGTTCGGCCGGGTCGCCCTGCTGGTATTCGTCGAACGCGACCTGCTGGTACTGCATCCGGCCGCCGCTGACGAGATCCGTGGAGTAGCGCAGGGTTTGCGCCGGCGTGGAACCGTCGGCGCCGGTGGCGACAGAGATCCGTCCCGCGTTCGCCTTGTCGTAACGAGGATCGGACGTTTTCGCGTTGCCGGTCCAGGTCACTGTGTCGCCGGAAAGGATGCCGCGCCACTGCCAGTTCTGGTTGCTCGACTGGCTGCGGTGGATTTCGCGGAGCCCGCCGCCGGTGAACGCGACCGTCGGCAGCACCCCGTTGTCGTACTGATGGCTCGCCGACCAGCTGATTTCGCCGTCCGCGCCGAGCTGTCCGGTGTGGTACCAGAGCGTGGTGGCGCTCTGCGACTGGTGCACTTCGACGATCCGGCCGGAGTCGTCGAGCGCGACCGCGGGCGTCTGGCCGCTGTCGTAACGGCCGTGGCGCTGCCAGGTGACGCGTCCGTCGGTGCCAAGCTGCCCGGTCCAATACCAGAGCGCGCCGCCGCCGGAATCGTGCACCTCGACGACCTGGCCGCGGCTGTTGACCGCGACCGCCGGGTGATACCCGACATCCCGGCGATACGCGGCGCGCGTGCCGCCGTCGCCCGACAGCAGCGGGAGCACCTTGCCGCGCAAGGAATCCGTGGTCGCGCCGGCGCGGTAGGCGGCGGGGGACAGCAGCCGCGGCCCGAACGCGGCACTCAGCTCGGCGTTGACCGCGCCGAGGTTTCCGGCGGCGAACGACTCGTTGTCGGTGAGGTCGTCCTTCAGGTCGAGCATGACGACGATCGGCGCCGCGTCCGGGTGCGCCGCGGACCAGGTGTTCACCACGGCGAGCCAGTCGCGGAGGCTGTCGGACGCCGGGTTGCCCGCGTGGTCGACGAGGTCGCCGGGCGAGCTGTGGCCGATGCCGTAGTCGCGGCGGGTGGCGTAGCCGTTGTCGTGGACGTCGAATTCGATGAACCGGACGCCCTGGTCGAGCTGGTAGGAGATGGCTCCCTTCGCGCCGTCGACGTTGCCGGAGTAGCTGTTGTGCGTCGCGGCGAAGATCGTGTCGGAGAAGGGCTGCGCGGCGTTCGCGGGAGCGGTGCCGAGCGCGGTGACAGCCGCAGCGGTGACCGCGATGGTGCGTAAACGGTGCATTCGGACCCCCAGGCCAGATGGACAACCGGCGAAATACAGGCGATCTTGGCAGAGATTCATGGCATCTTCTCCTGATGCGGGAAAACGACGAGGAAACGTTCGCCGACCACGTGGCGGAGCTGCTGTCCGGTTTGCCCGGAGTCGAGGCGGTGGCGCTGGGCGGCTCGCGGGCGCGCGGAACCCACCGCCCGGACAGCGACTGGGACTACGCGGTGTACTACCGCGGCACCTTCGACCCGGACGACCTGCGCGCGCTCGGCCTGCCCGGCGAGGTGTCCGGCCTCGGCGAATGGGGCGGCGGGGTGTTCAACGGCGGCGCGTGGCTGACTGTCCAGGGGCGGCCGGTGGACGTGCACTACCGCGACCTGGACGTGGTCGAGCACGAGCTCGCGGAGGCGGAGAAGGGCCGGGTCCGCTGGGAGCCGCTGGCGTTCCACCTGGCCGGGATCCCGAGCTACCTGGTGGTGGCGGAGCTGGCGCTGAACCGGGTGCTGCGCGGGGAGCTGCCGCGGCCGGTGTACCCGGAACTGTTGCGGGAGAACGCGCCCAAGTTCTGGCGTGCTTCGGCGGAGCGGACTTTGGAGTACGCCAAGACGGCGTATGTGCGGCACGGGCGGGTCACGGAAACCGCGGCTTCGGTTGGCGTGGCGGCGATGCAGACCGGGCACGGGGTGCTGGCCGCGCGCGGGGAGTGGGTGACGAACGAGAAAACCTTGCTGGAACGGGCGGGGTTGCGCGGGCTCGACGACGTGGTGACCGGGATGGGACACGACCTGGAGGGGGCGTTCGCGACGGCGTGTGCGTTGCTCGAGCGGGCAGGCGGGGCCGCGTAGCCCGGGAAAGCCTTGCGGCACAACCGTTCCCGTGTGCTGATCCTTGCTGAGCGGGACGGCTCCGTTTCATTCCGCCGGTTACGGGTATATGACTTCAGCACGGCTGTGGCCGCCACGCCGTGGCGAGTCCGCGCGTGCTGAACGGAGGAACGCTTTATGCAGGAGTCCGAGCCGATCGCGAAGGATCCGGACAAGGGATACGTAGCGCTGCTCGGCTGGTCGCTCAACGCGGTCGAGGCGCTCGACCGGTTCGACCGGCGCTACGTCGTGGTCGCCCCGGACTGGGCGGAGAAGTACTGCGTCGAGCACGACATCCCGTACCTGCTGTGGAACTTCGAGCGGCTCAACGACCGTTCGATGGAGATCGCCGAGATCCTGCACGAGGAAGGCGTCGACGTCGCCATCCCGCTGTTCGAGGAGACCGTCGAATGGGCGGGGGCGATCAACTCGGTGCTGATGGACAACCCGCGCCTGTTCGGCCAGGCCATGCTGCTGCGGGACAAGGCGCTGATGAAGCGGCGCGCGCAGCTCGGCGGCATCCGGGTCGGGATCTTCGAGGAGGCGCACGCCCGCGACGACGTGGTCCGGTTCCTCAAGCGGGTCAACCAGACGCTGCTCAAGCTCGACGGCGACCCGAACGACCCGATCCACCTCAAGGCGTTCGACAAGGCGGGCTGCCTCGGCCACCGCGTCATCCGCACCCCGGACGAGATCGACTCGATCCCGGACGAGGAGTTCCCGGTCCTGATGGAGTCGCATCTGGACGGCTGGGAGTTCGCCGTCGAGGCGTGGATCCACGGCGGCAAGGTCAAGTTCCTGAACATCTCGGAGTACGTCACGCTCGGGTACTCGGTGTTCGTGCCGGCGACCCCGGAGCTGGAGCGGTACCGGCCGCAGATCACCGAGCAGATCGAGAAGCTCGTCAAGACCTTCGACATCGAGTTCGGCTTCGTGCACCCGGAGTACTTCGTCACCAGCGACGGCGAGATGTACTTCGGCGAGGTCGCCTACCGGCCGCCGGGGTTCAAGGTCTTCGAGCTGCTCGAACGGGCCTACGGCTTCAACGCCTACCAGGCGCTGGTCCTGTCCTTCGACCCGAAGACGACCGAGGAGGAGATCGACGCCTTCTTCCCGAGGGAGGTCGTCGACGCGACCGGCGTTGCGGGCTGCTTCGGCGTGTACCCGCGCCGCCGCGTGGTCAGCGAGTTGCGGATCCCGCAACAGACCGAGGACGACGACTACTACGAGTCGCACGACCTGACCGCGCCGCTGGAAGAGACGGTGACGAAGAGGACCGCGTTCGGCACGCACTGGGGTCTGCTGTACTTCTTCGGGGAAGATGCCTACCGGATGCGCGACCTGCTGAAGGAACAGGAAGAACTGGACTTCTACGTCTGACCCACGACGTGTCCGCCACCCCGACCGAAGGACGCACTTGGAGCCGAACGCCGACGTCACCGGCACGAATGCGACGCTGGCCAAACGCGTGGCGTCGCTGGACGACGCTGTAGCGGCGATGGCCGCGACCCGCGACTTCGGCAAGCACACGAAGCTGCGGCGGGTGCTGGAGGCGCTGCGGCGCGTGCTGCTCCAGCCGGACGGCGCGGCGGCGGTCCGGGCGAGGGCGCGGGCGCTGGAGGAGGCCGGGGTCTTCCAGGACACCGACTGGGACACCCCGGAGATCCTCATCCCCGCGCTGGTCGGCCCGGGCCTGCACAGCGGGAACACCGACACCGTGGTGATCGAGGCGACCAGCGAACTGCGGATGCTGGCGGTCGCGTGCGGCGACTACGAGCATCCGACGCTGTCGGCCGAGGACGCCCGCGTGTTCCTGTCGCAGGTGCTCGGGGCGAACCTGGAGCTGCTGTTCACCCCGCCCAGCGAGGCCGAGCGGACGAGGCAGGGCCGGACCGCGCAGCTGATCCGGGACCTGCTGCGGTACCTGGCCGACCAGATCGGCTACGACAGCATCCTGGACAAGGTGGTCGAGGAGATCTGGCGGATCCTGCGCCAGCGCCCGATCCAGGTCGACCAGGTCCGCTCGCTGATCACCCGGATCTCGATCTACCGCGGCGATCCGGACGTCGACCTCGGCGGGTCCTCGGTGCAGGGGCTCGACCGGCTCATCACCAGCCTGTTCGGGACCACCGAGGCCTGCCGGGAGGACCCGGGCGTCGACGTGTTCCGGTCCCGGCTCGAGGCGATGGACGCGGCGAGCCTGCAGTACGAGGCGGCCGGGTTCGCCCGGGCCATGCACGACACCGGCCTGGTGTCGCCGTATCACGCCGAACTGCTGCGGTACCTGGCGCACGAGAGCGACTACCTGCTCGGCGAGGCGCTCGGGTTGTCCGACGTGGGCCGGAACTGCCTGCTGCGCTATCACGACCTGGCCCACCGGCTGATCGAGGAGGCCGTGCACCCGCAGACCGCGCAGTGCGTCTACGGGCTCGCGCTGCTGCTCGACCGCGGCATTCTGTACGAGCCGCCGGTGGTGCCCGCGTTGTGGCGGCAGCTGGCGCTGGAGCTGTCGCCCGCCGCGCGGGAACGGCTGACGCTCGTGTTCGGCGACCAGCCGGGACCCGAGGCGCGGCTGCTCGCGGGCGTGCTCTCGATGCTGGGCCAGCCGCTCGGGGTCGGGCAGGGCGACAACCCGACCTGCCAGTCGGCGCGCGCGTTGTCGATGTGGGCCTACAACGACCCGGACTACCTGCTGCAGGTCGTGGTGTGGGCGGCGCGCGACGACGAGGTCGTCATGCACTTCGAGGGACAGCCGGTCTCGTCGAAGGAAAGCGGCGCCGGCCTGTCCGCCGAGCTGCCCGCCGACCTGGACCCGGTGTCGTCGCTGGTCGTGCCGCATCTCGACCGGATCTACGCGGAGATGGGCCGCCGCTGCGCCGACCGCCCCGGCGACCCGCACCGCTGGGTCAACCCCGAGTTCCACGGCTGGTGGGCGTCGCGGGGATTCCGGATCAACGTCGACGTCGCCACCGGCAAACTGGTCGACCCGGACGATTTCCTGCGGCAGTTCCACGCGAGCTACCACCCGGCCTACAACGGCGACCAGCCGCTGATCCACCCGCAGCCGGCCGGCATCGCGGTCACCGACAGCGCGGCCCGCTACGTCGGCTGGCACGCGATCACGATCCTGCGCACGGCCCCGGACCCCGAGGACGTCATGCGGGTGTACTTCTACAACCCGAACAACGACAGCGGCCAGGACTGGGGCGACGGCGTCGTGGTCTCGACCGCGGGCAACGGCGAGCGGTTCGGCGAGGCTTCGCTGCCGTTCGACCAGTTCGCGTCCCGGTTGTACATCTTCCATGTCGACCCGCGGGAGCACGGGGAGCCGGAGAAGGTGCCCGCCGAGGATGTCGAGCGGATTCTCGGTTACGTCGAGCGGAGCTGGGGAGCGGATCGGCTGCCTGCGGGGACTTTGCAGGCGGCTCGGCCGCGGACCTGAGGGCGGTCAGCCGAGTGCGGTGTCGAGGGTGACTGCGGCGTCGATGAGTGCCAGGTGGGTGAAGGCTTGGGGGAAGTTGCCGAGTTGCTCGCCGGTGGGGGCGATTTCTTCGGCGTAGAGGCCGACGTGGTTGGCGTAGGTCAGCATTTTCTCGAACGCTGTGCGAGCTTCCTCAAGCCGTCCGGCGCGGGTCAGCGCGTCGACGTAATCGAAGCTGCACAACGAAAACGTGCCTTCCCCGCCGGCGAGCCCGTCCGGGGACACGACCGGGTCGTAGCGGTAGACCAGGCTGTCGGTGACCAGATCGGCCTTGATCGCGTCGAGCGTCGAGAGCCACAGCGGGTCCTTGGCCGGGAGGAAACCGGTGCGGGGCATGCGAAGCAGGGCCGCGTCCAGTTCGTCGCCGGTGTCGTGCTGGACGAAGGCGTTGCGCGTGCGGTGCCAGCTTCGGCTGAGGATCTGGCTGTGGATGCTGTCGCGCTGCCAGGTCCAGTCCTCGACCGGGGCGGGGCGGCCGTGCGTGTCCGCGAGCCGGATGGCGCGGTCGAAGGCGACCCAGCTCATCAGGCGGCCGTAGGTGAAGCGTTTCCGGCCGCCGCGGGTTTCCCAGATGCCTTCCTCGGGCTGGTCCCAGTGGTCGCCGAGCCAGTCGAGCGCGGCGCGGAGCGCGGTCCAGCCCTGGTGCGGCAGTTCGAATCCCGCGCGGTCGGCGGCGTAGACGCTGTCGAGGGCTTCGCCGTAGATGTCGAGTTGCAGCTGCCCGGACGCGGCGTTGCCGATCCGGACCGGGCTTGACCCGCGGTGCCCGGACCAGTGCGCGAGGCGTTCCTCCCGCAGGTCCGACGTGCCGTCCACCCGGTACAGGACGGCGAGCGGTCCGCTGGCCCCGCCGTCGCCTTCCCGGATGCGGTCGCCGAGCCAGTTCCCGAACCGGGCCGCCTCCTCGGCGAATCCGAGAGCCAGCAACGCCGAGACCGAGAACGACGCGTCGCGGACCCAGGTGTAGCGGTAGTCCCAGTTGCGTTCGCCGCCGATCTGCTCGGGCAGCCCGAGCGTGGGCGCGGCGACCAGCCCGCCGGTCGGGGCGTAGGTGAGCAGTTTGAGCGTGATCGCCGAACGGGCCACGATTTCCCGCCAGCGGCCGCGATAGGAGGAGCGGGCGAGCCAGCCGCGCCACCAGTCCACTGTGGACTCGAAAAGCGCGGTGAACTCGGCGACGCCGATCTCTCGCGGCGGCGCGTCGGCTCCGGTCTCGAGCACGACCCCGCGGACCTGGCCCGCGTCGAGAGCCACCCGCAGATGCACATCCTCGCCTTCGACGCGCGCGTCGGCGAGCTGCTCGTCGCCCGGCTCGCGAACCGCGTGCAGCACCAATGACATCCCGGGCGCGGTGAACACGGCTCCGTTCTTGACGAGCATCGCCCGGTGCGGACGGCGGCCGTAGTCGAAGCGGGGCGCGACCAGCACGTCGAAGGTCATCCGGCCGCGGACGCAGCGCACGAGCCGGGCGATCCGGTGCCGCTCGACGGGCGCGTCGCCGCACGGCGGCATGAAGTCGACGACCTCGCCGATGCCGTCCGGGCCGGAGAACCGGGTGATCAGCACCGCGGTGTCCGGGTGGTACATCTGCGAGCTCGCGCAGGCGCCCGCCGGGCGGACGCGGAACCGGCCGCCGCGTTCGTCGTCGAGCAGGGCGCCGAAGACCGACGCCGAATCGAACCGCGGCGCGCAGAACCAGTCGATCGACCCGTCGGTGGTCACCAGCGCGGCGGTCTGCAGGTCGCCGATCAGCGCGTGCTCGGCGATCGTGGTCTCGGTCATGGCTTTCTCCTTCGGGGCAACGGTTTCCTCGTCCGCACGGTCGCCGGAGCGGGCCGGGGCCGCCTCATCCGCGCGGGGTGAGGTGGCCCGGCCGCCGCCGCGCCACCGTGTGCGGCACCCGAGCAGGAAGGCCCGCCGATGATCGTGCTGCCCTTGGCCCTCGCCCAATTCGTCGCGAGTTACGCGGCCACCACCATGACCGTCGCCGTCAGCGCCGTCGCCGCGGATCTCGGCACCACCGTGCTCGGCGTGCAGACGGCGATCACGGTGTTCACGCTGACCATGGCGTCGCTGATGGTGCCGGGCAGCAAACTGAGCGACCTGCTGGGCCGCAAGCGGTGTTTCCTGGCCGGCCTCGGCGTTTACGGCACCGGCGCGCTGCTGGCTTCGCTCGCGCACGGGCCGGGGATGCTGATCGTCGGCTACTCGCTGCTGGAAGGGATCGGCTCGGCGCTGATGATCCCGCCGATCTACATCCTGGTCACCGTGACCAGCCCGGACCTCGCGGCCCGCGCGCGAGCGTTGGGCGTGGTCAGCGGGGCGGGCGCGCTCGGCGCGGCGGCCGGTCCGCTGCTCGGCGGCCTGGTCACGACGTGGCTCGGCTGGCGCGCGTCGTTCCTGCTGCAGGTGTTGCTGGTCGGGCTCATCGTCCTGCTGGCCCTGCGCGTCGCCGAACCGCCCGCGCCGCCCCGCGAGAAGCGGTTCGACGTGGGCGGCGCGCTCCTGTCGGCGGCGGGGCTGTTCTTCGTCGTTTTCGGTGTCCTGCAATCGGGTTCGTACGGCTGGCTGGTCTCCCGGGCGGACTTCGCCGTCGCCGGGGTTGTGCTGATTCCGGCGGGAAGCGTCTCGCCGGTCTGGCTGTTCGCCGGAATCGGTGCGGTGCTCTTGGTCCTGTTCTTCGTCCACGTCCGCGCGCGCGAACGGGCCGGGCGGGAGCCGTTGGTGCCGTCAGGGCTTTTCCGCGACCGGACCACCGGGCTCGGTTTGGCGACCCAGCACGTGCAATGGCTCGTTCTGCAGGGCGCGTTCTTCGTGCTGGCTGTCTTTCTGCAGGAGGTCCGCGGCTGCGACGCGATCGAAACCGGGTTGCTGCTGACACCCGCGACGATCGGCATCCTCGCCGCTTCGGCCGCTGCGGGCCGGATGGCGCGGCGGCACTCGCAGCGGTGGCTGATCCGCATCGGCTTCGTCCTCGCCGTCGCCGGATTGGTCCTCGTGCTTGTGCTGGTGCGCGCCGATTCGGGCGTGGCGAGCGCGGCGCCCGGGCTGTTCCTGCTCGGCGCCGGCGTTGGGATCATGCTCACGGCGTCGGCGAACCTGGTGCAGTCCCGCTTCCCGGACTCGGCCCAGGGCGACATTTCCGGGGTCTCGCGCAGCGTGTCCAACCTCGGCTCGTCGGTCGGGACCGCGCTGGCCGGTTCCGTTCTGGCCGGGACGCCGCATCTCGGCGACCGGTCCTTCGCGCTCGCCCTCGCGACCTTGGTCGTCGCGGCGGTGGCCGGTCTCGTCGCGGCGCTGTTCCTGCCTGCCGCGGAATGAGTTGTCTCTTGTGGACGGTCGGCGGCGGCGCACCGCGGCCACGATCACCCGCAGCACCACGCCGAGCACGACCAGGTCGGCGACCATCTGGAGGGTCACCAGCACCCGGGCCGTCGCGGAAACCGGGGCGATGTCGCCGAATCCGACGGAGCTGAACACCGTGACCGTGAAGTACAGCGCGTCGGTGCGCGTCAGGCCGGCGTTGAAAGATCCCCGGCCGAGCACGTAGTAGCCGTTCGCGAACAGCAACAGGAACAACGGGACGACGAGCGCCAGCGCCTGGACGCCCTGCCCGGCCGGGAACGGCGAGCGCAGGATCATCCGCACCTCGCCGACGACCAGCAGCACCACGAGCGCGAGCCCGGCGACCAGCACAGTCAACGTCCACGGCCGCAACGGCTGGCCGACCGGGAGCAGATAGTAGAGACAGACCAGCGCGGTGACCGTGAGCAGCGGCCGGAGCACCGCGAGGTGGACGAACCGCCACCGCCGAGACGCGGTCACGGGGCGAGCGCTTTCCGCATCAGGGTCTGGTATTCCGCGTCGGTGATGACGCCGTCGTCCAGCAGCCGCCGGGCCTCGGCGATCTGGGCCGCGCTCATAGTGTCCGATGTGGACACAGAGCGCGCTCGCCGCCGGTCGCGCAGTCGCCGGCCCTCGATGCCGAAGTAGAGCAGGACGCCGAGGACCGGCAGCACGAGCATCAGCAGGGTCCAGCCCGCTTTGGCCCAGCCGGAGGCGTCGGAGCGGCGGCAGAGGTCGCCGATGGCCACGAACAACAGGCCGAACCACGCGGCCCAGCAGAAGAACACCAGCATCGTCGCCAGCACGTTCAAGTATTCCGCGCTCGCCAGGGTCATGGACTTCTCCTCGCCGTCGATCGGGGGCCGCACGGGCCCGTGCCCGCCCCACCCGACCGGATCGCGGACGCGCCCGCCTCGCCCGCCGCGGGTGGGGCGGGCGCTATCCGGCGAAGTCGGGGACCTCCGCGTCGAGCAGTCCGTGTTCCTGCGCGATCGCGACCGCGTCCCGTCTGCTGCGGACGGCGAGCTTCGCGTAGATCCCGCGGACGTGCGTCTTGACGGTGTTGGGCGAGACGGTCAGGTCTTCGGCGATCTCGTCGATCGACCGCTGGGTCGGCAGCAGGCGCAGGACGCTGCGTTCGCGTTCGGTCAGCGGCTCCGGCATCGGCGGGGTGCGCAGCCCGCGCCGCACCGCGAGGATTTCCCCGGCGAACCGCTCGCCGGTGCCGAGCGCGCCGAGCCTGCTGGTCAGGAACCCGACGAGATCGGGCGGGGCGAAGACGAACGGGAAGCGGACCCCGGCGGGTTCGGCCGCGCGCAGGGCGTCGTCGAGCAGCCGGGCCGCCCGCTCCGGCGCCCCGGCGGCCAGCGCGGCCTGCACTCCGACCAGCGTCGCCTCGACGGCCGCCCACGGGAGCGTCATGGGTGCCTCGTCCTCCGCGAGGGAACGCAGCACGGAACTCGCCCCGTGGTGACGGCCGAGCCGCAACTGGGTCCGGGCCCGCACGAGCAATTCCTCGCCTGAACCGGCGAGCGCGGGTGCAGCCCAGCGAACGGCTTCCTTGGCCTGGCCGGCCGCTCCCAGCCGCAGCGCCGCGCGGTGTTCGAGGACGGCGCACAGGACCGCGTGGCGGGCCGGGCAGGACCGGCCGGTACCGAGACGGCGGCGGGCCCGGCGCATCCGCCGCAGCCCGGAGTGCCAGCCGCCGAGCTCGAATTCGGCGGCACCGCGCAACGTTTCCGCGAGCAGCCGCAGAGCGCGGGCCGCCCGCGCGGGCGCGTCGCCGAGCAATTGCCCGACCCGTTTCGCGTGCGCGACACAGTCAGCGGGCTCGCCGCGCACCAGCGCGCCGTACGCCAGCAGGGCCGCTGCTTGCGCGCGCTGGAACGACTGCGGGGAATCCTGGCGCGGCTGCACTGTCCCGACTCGGCGGGCGAGCCGGTCCATCTCCGGGTAATTGCCGTCGTGGCAGGCGATCTCGGCGAGCGCGGCGAGGCAATGGGCGACCGTGAACTCCTGCCCGAGTCCTTCCGCCGCGGCGAGGAGGCGCTCCAACGATCGTCGGGCTTCTTCGCGCTCGCCGCGGATTGCGAGTGCACCGGCCCGGTGCGCGGCGGCGAGGCTGTCCAGCGCGGTCCCTTCGTCGATCTGTTCCGCCGCGCGCTCAGCGTGCGCCGGGGTGCGGTCGAGCTGGGCGAGCCGGGACTGTGCCAGCTGCCGCAGAACGGTCAGCTCCGCTGCCGGCTGGTCCGGCCACGCGGCGTCCGCCCAGGCGAGCTGGAGGGAGGCCGCTGAGGTCTCGGCGGCTTCGAGACTCAGCGAGGCCGAGATCAGCGCCGCCAGCGGATCGGCCGCGACCCGGCGGTCTTCCACCGCGGCGAGTGCCAGACGCAGGATCTGGTGCTCACCGGCGAGGAACAGCGGAACCGCGTGCGCCCGCAGCAGTTCGCCGACCTGGCCCGGATCGCCCGCGTGGACGCTGTGCGGCAAGGCGGACGCGGGCCGGTCGTGCTCGGCGAACCAGCGCGCGGCCGTCGCGTGCAGCGACCGCGCCCGGTCCGGAGCCCGCCGCTGCAGTTCCGCCCGCAGGTAGGTCCGCAGCAACGGCGTGACGCAGCGGTGCGGCGGGGTGCCGCCGGAGTCGACTGCCCGGACGGACGGCCCGCTCAATTCGTGGAGCATCGCCTCCGCGTCGGCCCGCCCGCACAGCGCCGGAGCGAGCCCGGCCGGGACGTCGTCGCAGACGCTGATCGTCCGCAGCAGTTCCCGCTGCGCCGCCGAAAGCGGGGCGAGGACCTCGTCGGTCAGGTAGGCGAGCGCGGCGCTGTCGCGTCCGGTGTCGAAGTCCCACAGGCTGCCGTGCCGGGACGCGGACGCCGCCGCGAGGCGCAGCCCGGCCGGCCAGCCGCCGGTCCGGTCGACCAGCGGCGCGACCTCGTCCCGGGGGATCGCCGCGTCGGCGGCGGCGAACAGCGTTTCGGCCTCTCCGGCGGTGAACCGCAGCCGCTCGGCTCCGATTTCGACGAGCCGGTCCGCGAGCCGGGCCCGGCCCAGCGGCAACGGCGGCTCCCGCCTGCTCGAAACCGCGAGGCACAGTCCGGCGGGCTGGTGGCGCACCAGCGCCCGCAACCCGCGCCACGGCTCGGGCGAGGTGATCTCGTGCGCGCTGTCCAGCACGAGCACGACGGGTTCGCTCAGCGTGTCGAGCGCGTCGGCGAGTTCGGCCAGGAACGCGAGATCGGTGCTCGGGGACTCGGGCACCGCGAGGAACCGCAACGGATCGCCGTCGGGGAACCGGCCGCAGCGGCCGAGCGCTTCGAGGACCGCGGACCAGAAAAGCCGGTCGTCGTTGTCGTCGGCGTCCGCGGACAGCCACGCGACCGCGCCGCGACCCCGGCGGCGCGCCCATTCGGCCAGCAGCACGGTCTTGCCGAATCCGGCCGGGGCCCCGACGAACACGAGGGCGGCCTCGGCCGCGCGGTCGAGGACCGCGAGCAGTCGCGGCCGCGACACGAGGTCCGCGGGAGGGCCGGGAACGGCGACTTTGGTTCTCGGCACTTGTCTTCGGAGCGAGACGTCGAGGCGTCGGCGCATGCGCAATTCTCCTTCGCGGTCGGTTCCGGGCGATTCCGGCGGATTGTGCCAGGCGCGAACAGCGGCTCATCCGCTGCGGGCGAGGAAAACGGCGTCCGGCGGCAGAATCGTGGGGCGGGTGAAAATACGCGGCAATTCCTCGGCGGGCGGCCGTCCGCGATTCGGCTGCACGCAGTTCTTCTGGCTCGGGCCGGGCGAGGTCGTGGTGCTCGACCTGGTGCGGACGGGCTCGCTCAGCGCCGGGACAGCGGTGCTCGGGCTGACCGTGGCGCTCGCCTCGCTGGTCTCGCCCGCCCGGGTCCGGGCCGGCCTCCGCGCCGCTGCGGACCTGGTCGCGCGGCTGGTTTTCCTGCCGCCGCACGGCTGGTCGGCGTTCGTGGTGCTGCTCGATCTGGCTGTCGTCGGCTTCGCGTGGCACGCGGCGGGGCGGGACGGCGGCCGCCGATGAGCGCGCCCGCCGTCCCGGGTTTCCGCATGAATTACGTTTTCCGCGGCTGCGGCGCCATTCCGGGAGGAGCCGCCGAAAGCGCCGCCGATTTCCGCGACGTGCTCGTGGTCCCCGTTCCGCCGGAAACGATTGTGTTCGGCACCGTCGCCGATCCCGGGGACCTTCCGCGAATCCTGTGCCGGCTCGAATCGCTCGGGATGCACGTCGAATCCGTCCATCGGGTCCGCGAAGTCCCCCGGACGGAGCACCGCGCGCTCGGGTGAGGCGGTCCGTCACGACCCGGCCGCCGCGACGCGGCCGAGCCGGATCGCCCGCCGCAGCGCGGCGTGGTCGCGTTCGTTCTGGTCGGCGCAGGCCGTCGAGAATTCCCGGACGGCCTCGGCGAAACCCGGCCCGGAGCCGAGATACGCGGCGATCGCGAGCGCGTCGCCGGTGCGCGCGTGCGCCTTGGCCACCGTCCATCCGCACAGCCGGGCGTTGGCCCGCAGGACGTCCGGGGTCATCGTCGCGACGTCGCCGCGGCTGCGGTCGTCGCGCAGCCTGCGGACGTGGAAGTCGCGGGCCGGGCCGTCGAAACCGGGGGAGTGCGCCCAGCCGAGGAAAACGTCGCCGGCGGCCTGGATCAGCCGTTGCCCGGTGACCACGCGTCTGCCGGGACTGTCCAGTGCGGAAGCGCCGGTGTACTCCTGCAGTACCGACGGCCGGGCTTCCTTCAGCTGCAGGAGAAGCGGGTCTCCGGTGTCCGTCCGGACGAGCAGGGCGACCCAGCAGCGGGTGCCGGAACCGGTCTGTCCCGGCACTGTGCGCGCCGCGTCGGCCAGCCGGTAACGGTCCAGCATGGCCCGTCGCGCGGAGCCGAGCGTGCGCCGGTAACGCTTGAGCACGGCGCAGAGGCGATCAGCGAGCGTCGCCGGATCGCCGTCCCCGCCAAGGCGTCCTGCCGCGAGCGCCCACGGTGCGCGGGCGGCGAGTTTCAGCTGTCCGTCGCGGATTTCGGTGTGCCGGAAGGCCTCGGCGGCGCGCCGCCCGGCGGGGCCGAGGCGATGTGCCGCGACCGTGCGCAGCGTTCTGGCGTCGGGAGGGGCGAAGAAGATCTCGAGCGGGGCGCGGCGCGCGAACTCGTGCATCGCCAGCCGGTACGACTCGACCGCGGCCAGCACCGTGCGCCTGCGTTGCGCGGCGGGGTGCCCGATCTCGCGCCCGGTGACTTCGAAGCTCGCGGCGAGCCGTTTGACGTCCCATTCCCAGGGCGCGCGCAGGGTTTCGTCGAAGTCGGCGAAGTCGAACACCAGCCGGCGGCCCTGCGCGGCGAACAGGCCGAAATTGGCCAGCTGGGCGTCTCCGCAGGCCTGGACCGCGAATCCGGTCCGCGGCGTGGCGGCGAGATCCGCCGCGGCGGGCAGCGCGGAGCCGCGGAAATACGCGAGCGGCGAGGCGGCCAGCCGGGTGTAGCGCAGTGGCAGCAGTTCCGGGACCCGGCCGGAATCCTGGCGCGCCAGCAGGGCGAGGGGATCGGCGCGCAGGACGGTACTGGGAAACTCCGCGTGGCAGGCGGCGGGCACGGCGGCGCGCGCGGCACGAGCGCGGGCGAGCCGCACGCCGGGGTCATTGTCGGTGAGGGGCATGGGACGGATCGTCGGCCCGGCGACCGGAGCACGGCGTCGCCCGCCGGGGGTGAAGCGGAGTCATCCGAGGCGGGTGACGACGGAAGGCGGGCGGGCCCGCAGAGTGGACGGTGCAGGTGCGGGGTCCGCCTCCGGCGGGAGGCCGCGGCGACGTTCGGGGGCGCCGCCGCGGTCTCGCCCGCGCCGCAACGGCGTTCGCCCGTGCTGCCGAGCACAATGGACCGAACGGACGCGAGCGGGCCCTCGCCGAACGGTTCGGCGAGGGCCCGCGGTTCGCGCGTGCTAGAGCTGCTCGTGCTCCGGGGACTCCCCGAAAGCGGCGCGCAGCCGGGCTTCCTCCTCGTCGGACAGATTGGTCGTCAGCAGCGTGGCCCCGGTTTCCTTGAACGGCTCGGCGACCCGGTCCAGCACCGCGTTGTCCGACATGACGAACAGCGCCGACGTGCCGGGCGTGACCTGGGTCCGCACGGTGTCGACGAACTCCTCGTCGATCCCGACGTGCCGCAGCGATCCGGTCAGCGCGCCGATCGCCGCGCCGACGGCCGCGCCCAGCAGCGGGACGAGGAAGATCAGGCCGAACAGCAGGCCCCAGAACGTCCCGCCCAGCGCGCCGGCCCCGGCCAGCGAGCCGAGTTCCTTGGTCTTCGGCTTCTTCCGGCCCTCCGGCCAGCTCACCCGCGCCGCGTCGGCGATCGAGATCAGCTGCTGCTTCTGCAGCCGCTGCAGCAGATCCAGTGCGTTTTCCGCGCCGTCGACGGTCGGGAACCTCCATACGGTCAACGTGGCCATGACGTCTCCTCGCTCCGGGATCGGTGGTCCGCCGCACTGTTTCGCCTCCGGCGGCGCCTGGCGTCGCCCGGGCCGGGTGAAAGGCGGGGACCCGCGGCGGCTCCTGATCTCACCTGAGGCGGGCGAGGCCCGGCGGCGCGGGAGCCGACCAGGATCGCCCGGGTCCGCAGCCCGTCGACGAACGAGGAAGAGAACCCATGACCGAACGCACGCACCCGCCCGCCGGAAACGTCGGAGCCCGGCCGCCGTTCCCGCCGGAGCGGGCCGCCGCCCGGACGCGCCGGACCGGCTGGATCTGGTTCGCCGGGACGATCACCGTCCTCGCCGGACTGTTCACCACGGTGGAAGGCCTGGTCGCGCTGGTCGACCGGCACTACTACGTCGTCGGCCCGTCCGGCCTGCTCGTCTTCTCCCTGGCCGGCTGGGGCTGGGTCCACCTGATCGTCGGAGTCCTCGTCGTGCTGACCGGGATCGCGCTGTTCTCCGGCGCGCAGTGGGCCCGGGTCTGCACCGTAGCGCTCGCCGGCTTCAACGCGCTGGCACAGCTGGCCTTCCTGTCCGCGTACCCGTTCTGGGGCGCGATCGTGATCGCTCTCGACATCCTGGTGATCTGGGCCGTCATCGTGCACGGAGACGAGGCCGCTGTCGAAATCTGGTGACCCGGCGGCCCCGTCCCCGGCGCTCAGTACAGTCGTGGCCTCGCCCCCGGCGCCGGCCGCGGGAGCCGGGGGCGAAATCTCCCGACAGCCGAGAGGTTCGACGTGCCCGCTCGAACGACGACCCGGTCCCGGCCGGTCCCCGGCGCGAAGGTCGCGGTGCCGCGGCTGCCGGGGATCTTCGTCCCCCGCCCCCGGCTGGACGTGCTGTTCTGCCGCGCGGTCGTGCGGCCGGTCACCCTGGTCCGGGCGCCTGCCGGGGCGGGCAAGACCACGGCGCTGGCCGCCTGGGCCGGGGTCGGCCGCGCGGTCGCCTGGGTGTCGCTGGACGAGGACGACAACGAAGAAAGCCGTTTGTGGGAGGCGATTCTCGGGGCGTTGCGGCGGGATCGCGCGGAGGACAGCGCGCTGCGCCGGTTGCGCCCGCCGCCGCCCGGGCTGCGGCGGGCGTTCCTGGCCGACCTCGACGACGCGCTCGCCTGCGAAGCCGGTCCGGCGCGGCTGATCCTGGACGACCTGCAGGAGATCCGGAGCCCCGAGGCACTGGAAGCGCTCGCGGCGCTGGCCCGCCATCTGCCGCCCGCGCTGCGCCTGGTGCTGTCCACCCGGGTCGAGCCGCCGCTGCGGCTGGCCCGCCTGCAGTTCGAAGACGTGCTGTCCCGGGTGGACGCGGCCGAACTCCGGTTCACCGCGAAGGAAACGGCGAGCCTGCTGCGGGCCGCCGGGGCTTCAGCGGACGACGAACGCGTCCGGGATCTCGCCGAGCGCACCGCGGGCTGGGCCGCGGCACTCGGCTGGACGGCGGTTTCGGTGCGCGAAGCGGAGGACTCCGCGGTCGACTCCGTCACCGGCGACGACCGGGCCGTGGCGCGGTTTTTCGCCGACGAAGTGCTCGCACACCTGCCCGCGGCCACGACGGATCTGTTGCTGTGCCTCAGCATCTGCGACGCGGTTTCGGCGGCCCTCGCGGTCCGCCTGTCCGGCCGCCGGGACGCCGGCGCGCGATTGGACGAACTCGAGCGCGCGTGGGGCCTGGTCGCGCGCACCCCGGCCGACAGCTACCAGTTTTTCCCGCTGCTGCGTGGTTTCCTGCAAGCCGAACTGGAGCGGCGGGACCCGTCACGGGTGCCGCGGCTGCACGGGATCGCCGCGCGATGGCACGCCGGCGAGGGACGATTCGGGGAGGCACTCCGGCACGCGGTCGAGGGACACGACCGCGAGTACGTCCTCGCGCTGGCCCGGGACCGGGCTGTGCGCCAAGTGCTGGCAGGGGACGGGGAACCGGTGCGCGCCGCGCTCGACAGCCTCGGCAGCGCGACGGTCGCCGCGAACCCGTCGCTGCGGCTGGCGTCCGCGCTCGAGAACATCCAAGGCGGACGGCTCACCGAAGCGGAGTCCGATCTCGGCGACGAGGGCGGTGGCGACTGGTGGCCGCTCGCCGTCCGGCATCTGGCCGCGATGAAGGGGGAACGCCCAGCCGGAGCGGAACCTTCCGCGGCGGGGTACCCGGCGTTCGACGCCTGGGCCCATCTCGATCGCGCGTGGCGTTCGCTGCACCGAGGCGCGCGCCGTCACGCGGCCACGCAGGCCCGGGAAGCACTGCGCCTGGCGAGTGGCGAGCGGCTGGACCACCTCGTGCTGCACAGCAGGCTGGCACTGGCGGTCGCCAGCGCGGTCGGCGGAAAACACCCCGCGACGCGCCGCGCGTGTACCGGGGCGCTCGCAGTCGCGCGCCGACACGATTGGCAGCGCACCCCGGGCGTGGCCGAGTGCCGCTTGTTGCTCGCCTACGACGAACTCATGCGCGCTGAACCGGCTGCTGCGGCGCGGGAACTGGCCCAGGCAACCGCGGCCGAGGTGCCTGGTTCGGCACCGTTGCTGGTGCCGTTGCGGGAGTTCTTCGAAGGCGTCGCGCGCTTCGACGAGGGCGACCGGACGGCGGGCTCTCAGCTCATGCGCGCGGCGCGCTGGCAGCTCGCGGCCTTGGACCTGTCCCGCGAACTCGTCGGGGCGTGCGCGGTCGCCGAGCAGCACGTGGCGCTGGCTCTCGGCGAAGCGTTGCACGCGACGGAAGTCCTGGCCTGGGCGCAGGATCGGCTGCCAGGCAGCGGAGAACTGGCTGTCCTGCGGATCCGCGCCCACCTCGCCGCCGACGAAACCGCCGCGGCCGAAGCCGTGCTGCGGGAAACGGCGTCGGCGATCGCGCTGCTCCCCGCCACCCCGGTGGACCGCTGCCTGGCCGAAACCGCGCTCGGCCTGCGCTCGCACCGCCGGACCAAAGCCCTCCAAGCCCTCGACCAGGCCCTCGCGCTCGCCCGCCCGAACGGCCTGGTGCGGCCGTTCGCGCTCGCCGAGCCCGCGGTCCGGGACCTGCTGATCGGGCACTCCGGCGGATTCGGCTCGCTCGACCGGTTCGCGCAGACCGTCCGCGGCAGGCTCGTCCCGCACGCTCCGCCCAGCGATCTGACCGATCGCGAGCAGGTGGTGCTGCAGCGTCTGCCGTCTCAGCGTTCGCTGGACGAGATCGCGTCCGACCTCACTGTTTCGGTCAACACCGTCAAAACCCACGTGCGGGCCATCTACGGAAAGCTCGGTGTGAACAACCGGCGCTCCGCCGTCGTGGTCGCCCGGCGGCACGGCCTGACCTGACGACGCTCAGCCGTCGTAGCGGCGCGGAGCAGACAGCAGCGCGTCGGCCCAGCGCGCCCGCGGATCGACGTCCACCAGCAGCGCCTTGGCCAGCAGGGTCGCCGGCACCGCGAGGACCGCGCCGAGCGGGCCGAGCAGCCAGGTCCAGAACACCAGCGCCAGTACGGTGACCACAGTGGACAGTCCGACCGAACCGGCGACGAACCGGGGCTGGATCAGCGACTGCACCACGAAGTTCAGCACGAGGTACACGGCGAGCACCACGGTCAGGCCGCGCCAGCCGTGGTCGAGGAGCGCGATCACCGCGGGCGGGGCCACCCCGATCACGAAGCCCACGTTGGGAATGTAGTTGGTGACGAAGGAAAGCAGCCCCCACAGTATCGCACCCGGAACGCCGATCAGCGCCAGCGCCGCCGTGTCGAGCGCCGCCACGAGCCCGCCGAACACTGTCGTCACGAGCAGGTATCGCCGCGTGCTCTTGACGAAACCGCGCAGCGCCTCGGAAATCCACGGCCGGTCGCGTGCGATGCGCCTCATGCGTTGGCCAGCCCAGGCGGTTTCGGCGCTGAGGAACAGCAAAAGGCCGAAGAGGAAGGCGAGATTCGTGACCAGCTTGCCCGCGCTCGCGAGCACAGAACCGGCCAGCTGGACGAGTTTTCCGGCATCGACGGAGGAAAGCATGCCGCGCACCTGCGCTTCGCCGACCCCGAGCGTGGCCAGCCCGTCGTGCAGCAGCTCGTCGACCCGTCCGGCGTAGCGGGGAGCCAGCGCGGACAACTGCGCGACAGACACCACGACGACGAGGAAGAAAACCAGCAGAACCGCGTAGACAGCGACGACCAGCACGGTAACGGTTAGCCAGCGCGGCAACCCCTTGTCCCGCAACCAGGTTCGCACCGGATCGAGGGTGATTACCACGACCAGCGCGAGAAACACCGGCGCGACGAGCCAGGCGATGGCTTGCACCCCGGCGAGCACGACTGTCGCGGCGGCAGCGCCGAGCAGCACGACGAGCGCGCGGGGAAGCGGGGTTTTGTTCGCCTCGCACTCGGGCAGGACCGGCGGCAGTCGCGGTTGCGCGCCTTCGCCTTCTCGGCCGGCGAGGTGGGGACGTGCGAGCCTGGACTTGCGGAACCGGCGAGCCGGGAAATCGGTGAACGACGCTCGCACCATGCGAATCCCTCCCGAGACAGGCCCCACTGTGCCCGGGCGCGGAGGTCGGGTCTTCACCCGATGGGGGCGGGTTGTGCTTGCCCGCGTGCGTTTTTTGTCGGTGGTGGCTGCGATCATGGCCTGGACCGACCGAGGAGGGCACGATGACGGATTCTTTGACCGAACTTGCTTGGCTGGACAGCTATGGTCCGCTGCACGACATCTTCTGCGTTTCGTTCGTGCGCGGTCTCGACCCGCCAGAGGTTTTACGCCGCTTCGGAGCCGCCTCCGGCGAGCGGCTCGCCTTCGCCGATCTGAACAGCCTGGTAGCGGAATACGTCGAACAAACCCAAGGCGGCAACGGCGGTGGGTACGTCGGCGTGGTGGCATCCGGGGAATGGAGTGTGGCTGTTGAGCCGTGGGGCTGGCAGGGGAATCTGCCGGAAGTTGTTGGCGGACTGTCGAAGGGAAGCGAGGTCGTGGCGATCAACCGGCATGACTACGCCGAAGCACACTTCGTCTACGCGGTGGACGGCACGGTGCTCGCAGGCTTCCTCCCGCGTCTGCCGAGCCACCAGTACGGCAGCGAACCGGAGCGGTTGACACCATGGATGCGCGAGGCCGGGCTGGGTCCGGACCGGGAGGAACGTCCGGCGAACCCGATCGCGTCGGCGTTCGCGGTTGCGGCGAGGATGACCGGGGTGAGGTTCACGCGGGAGTTTCTTGAGGAGTCGTTGCTGGTGGGGGACATTCGGACGTAGCCGGTGCCTGTTGCGTTGGGTGCGGGTGGCGGATCGCTTGCGTGGTGGCGAGTGTGGGGTGGGGTGAGCTGTGACGGGGAGGCGAGTGTGCGGTTGGTAGAGCTTTGATTAGGAGGCGAGCGGGCTGAGCTGTGATTGGGAGGTGAGTGCGGTGGGCTGAGCTGTTTTGTCAGGAGGTGAGCGGGGAGGCTGACGGGACCATTGCCTGGGGGCTGTGATTCATCGTCCCGTGCCCGTGCCCGTGCCCGTGCCCGTGCCCGTGCCCGTGCCCGTGCCCGTGCCCGTGGGTCGTGGGTCGTGGGCGGTGAGCGGTTTAGGGCCGACGCGACCGGGGCCGTTCTCGCGCCGGCGGAAGCCTGCGGAACCCAGAGCGGCCCGCGCCGAGGTGTCGCGCTCAGAGGATGAACTCGGCCCCATCCGGCGGCAACTCCGCACCCGCGCCCACCACCGCGGCGTGTTCTGGGCTGGCCAGGTCGACGACCGGGTTCGTGTTGTTCAGATGGGTGTACGCCCATCGCGTGGCACCCGCCCGGTTCGTGATCATCGGCAGCGTCGTGGTGATCGGCACGTGGCCCATCGCCTGCTGCGCGGCCGGGTTGGCACCGTCAGTGGCGGTCGTGAATTCAGTGCCGCCGTGGAAGGTGCCGTCCAGCAGCACGAGGCTCGCGCCTTCGACGAACGCGTCGAAGGCGGGCGGCCAAGTGCGCAGGCAAGGCGCGTAGACGAGCGTGCCCCCGGTCGTCGGGTCGTGGATGCGGTAGGCGACGACCCACGGGCCGGCGTGGGCGGAGGAGCGGGCGTATTTCGGTTGTTTGTCGCTGATGGGGAAAGAGGTGATCACCAAGCCGTCGAGGGTGGTTTCGGTGGTGGGGAGCCAGTTCCAGTGGTGGTACTCGCTGATGATGGTGCGGGCCGGGAAATGGTCGGTCAAAGCGTGCAGGGCGGCGGCGGGGGCGTGGACAGTGAAATCCGCCGCCTCGCGAAGCATGAGCAGGCCGAGGGTGTGGTCTAGTTCGGCGTCGGTGAGCAGGACTGTGCGCAGCGGCGTCTCGCGCGGACCGGGGCCGGCGCGTAGGGCGGGGGTCGCCAGGATTTGGGCGCGGATGTCGGGCGAGGCGTTGAGGAGGTGCCACGCGCGGCCGTCTGCGCTGAAGGCGGCGCTGTCCTGCGTGCGCGGGGGAGAGCCGGAGGTGCACGGTGCGCAGGCGCAGTTCCATTGTGGACACCCGCCGCCCGCGGCGGTGCCTAGGAGGATGACTTTCACCGGGCCGGGCCACGCATGATCAGGTCCGGAGTGGACGGTGCGGCGAGGATCAGGTCGACGGTGCCGCGGTTCGGGGAGCGCGAGCAGACGGGATCGGTGTTGGCCGCGTCGCCGGTGAGCTGGAATGCCTGGCAGCGGCAGCCGCCGAAGTCGGTGGTGCGGCGGTCGCAGGTGCGGCACGGGTCGCTCATCCATTCTTCGCCGCGGTAAGCGTTGAAAGATTCCGAGCGGTACCAGATGTCGGCGAGGGAGGTGTCGCGGACGTTGTCGAGAGTGAGCGTGGTGATCGCGCTCGCGGCGGTGCAGGGGAGCACAGTGCCATCGGGGGCGATTGTCAGTTGCCGCGCGCCCCAGCCGTGCATGCAGGGTTTGGGGAACGGCTCGTAGTAGTCGGCGACGACGTAGATGATTTCCATCGTGCCGCGCAGGCGGTTGACGGCCGCGCGGACTACGGGTTCGGCGGCGGCGAGTTGCGTGCGCGTGGGCATCAGCGCGTCGCGGTTGCGCAGGGCCCAGCCGTAGTACTGGGTGTTCGCCAGTTCCAGGCGGTCCGCGCCCATCGACTCGGCTAGGGCGATGATTTCCGCCAGCTGGTCGTGGTTTTGCCGGTGCAGCACCACGTTGACGGTCAGCGGCAGACCCGAGGCTTTCACGAGTTCGGCGACGGCCAGCTTTCGGTCGAAGGCCTTGGCCCCGGCGAGGAGGTTCGCGCGGTCGGGAGTGGCGGCTTGCACGGAAAGCTGGACGTGGGCCAGGCCCCGTTCGGCGAGGTCGTTCAGCCGCGGCTCGGTCAGGCCGAGGCCGGAGGTGACCAGGTTGACGTAGCAGCCGAGGCCGCTCGCGTGCGTGACCAGCTCCGGAAGATCCGGGCGCGCCAGCGGTTCCCCGCCCGACAGGTGGACCTGCAGCACGCCTAGTTCCCGGGCCTGGGACAGGGCGTCCGTCCAGTCCGCAGTGGACAGTTCCGCGGACCGGCTCACCAGCTCCACGGGGTTCGAACAGTACGAGCAGTGCAGGGGACAGCGGTGCGTCAGCTCCGCGAGCAACCCCAGCGGTGCGGTCACGTCCATTCGATCACCCGCCGTTGTCCGAACCGAGCCAGCACCGCCAGGACATCAGTCTCTTGGACGCCTTGGTATCGGCCCTCCAGGAGCGCGATGATGCCGGAGACTGGAGTGGTGCCGTCGCAGAGTTGCAAGACTGCGGTGGCGGTGGAGTTCGGCACGAGAACGCCTTCCGGAAACAACAGGACATGCACCCCGCGCACGTGATCGAACGTCAGGCGCACGCCCGTGCGGAGCTTCGGCACCGAAGCGACGGTGATGGTGTCCATGGCTCACTCCTTGGCCGCGGCGCGTTCGATGGCGTCCAGCATCGACCACAGCACGTCGCATTTGAACGACAGCGCGGCCACCGCCTTCTCCTGTTGCTCGCGGGTGACGCAGTGGCGCACGACAATGTCCAAAGTGTCCTTGCCCTCGCCGGAAACCTTGTCGATCCGGTTGGTGAAATACGCAAGGTCCGCCCGAGAGATCCACGAGTAGTTCGCCAGGACGTCGGCCACCCGCTGCTGCATCAGGTGCCCGGCGAACATCTCGGTCAGGCCGGAGGCAATAGCTTCGATCCAGGGTTTGGTGCGCGCGAAGGTGACGTACGCGTCGACAGCGAACCGGACGCCGGGAGCGACGTGCCGTTCGTCGAGGACCTCGGCTCGGTCGAGGCCGACGGCGGCGCACAGCCGCAGCCAGCGTTCGGCTCCGCCCTCGCCTTCGACGGCGCCGTCGTGGTACACGATCCGGTCCAGCCAGATCCGGCGGATTTCCGGGATCGGACAATTGCTGATGACGGCCGCGTCCTTTCGCGGCAGCACGCATTGGTAGTACCAGCGATTCGCGGCCCAGAGTTTCAGTTCGTGTTCGGTGAGTTCGCCGGCGTGCATCCGCTGGTGGAACGGGTGGCTGCCCCAGTACCGGTGGGAGAGGCCGCGCAGGGCGGCGGTGAACTCCGCCGGGCTCATCGGGTGCACAGTGGACATTCGCATACTCCGGGATTCACTGAGCGGTACGGTTTTCCGGAAGGACGGGACCGCCAGCGCACCGGCCCCGTCCGGCGGGTCACTCCTCCCGGCGGGCCGCGTAGGCGGTGACCTCCATCGGCGTTTCGTACTCGACGAAGTCGGGCGCGGTCCACATTTCGGCGGTTTCGGTCATGAGGAAACTCGCTTTCCTTCGGTGGTGCACCGGTGAGCGGGGCAGGCGTCCCGCCGCGAACGCCGTCACCCTAAAAGCGCAAGGCGGCCGGTCGCCAGGGGTGCGGGCCGATTTCCCGCGGACTTTGTAAATATTCCTTCCGATGGCGCAGCGAGCGGTCACTCTCGGGCGCCGCCGCCTCTTGTCCGCCCGACAGATTCCTTGCGGGCGCGCGAAAACCTCCCGATGCGGCTTGACAGCGGACCCGCGGACGGCCGAATAATAGGGTTCAAGCGCGGTTGACAACGATGTCAGTAGAGGTTTCGGGAGCGACGTGACCCAGGTGAATCGCAGGCGTTTCCTGTCCGGCGGGATTGCTGTCGCGGGCGGAGGTGTGCTCGGCGCGTTCGGGCTGTCCGGCACCGCCGGAGCGGCTCCGGAGGCCCGGCCGCCCCAGGTCGGCGGCGGCGAGATCGGCAGCGGCTGGACCTTCGTCGCGGCCGACGGCAAAGCGGCGGGCAGCGCACTGGCCAGCGCGCAGGACGTCGCCGGTCTGAAGCCGGCCGTGGTCCCGGGGACGCCGCTGACGAGCATGATCGCCAACGGCGAGTACCCGGATCCGCTGTACGGCCACATCGTGACCGACACCGTTCCGGACACCCTCAAGGACACCGCCTACTGGTACCGGGTCGCGTTCCGGGTGCCGAAGCCGATTCCCGGGCAGCGGTTCTGGCTGCAGTTCGACGGCATCAACTACCTCGGGACCGTGTGGCTCAACGGCACCAAGGTCGGCACCGTCGAGGGCGCGTTCAAGCGGGCGGTCTTCGAGGTCACGGACATCGTGGCGAAGGCAGCCGGCATGGCTTGGCTGGCGGTGCTGGTCGGAAAGCTCGACTACACCGATCCGCCCGCGCTGCCGAGCTACGCCAGCGGGGTGACGCGGGGCGGCCGCAACGGCGGTCCGACCGGGATCACGCTGAAGAACGGCCCGACCTTCTTCTGCACCGCTGGCTGGGATTGGCTCCCCACCATCCCCGACCGGGACCTCGGAATCTGGCAGCCGGTCACCTGGCGTACCACCGGACCGGTCCGGCTGGCCGACGTGCAGGTCACCTCGACCCTGTCGCAGGACTTGCACACGGCGGACGTGTCGGTCGAGCTCGCACTGCACAGCGCCGCGGCGAAGTCCGTGGTGGTGAAGGGATCGCTGGACGGACAAGAGTTCCGGCGAACGATCAGCGTGCCGGCGGGCGCGTCGTCGGTCGTGCTGACGTCGAAGGACATCGCCTGCCTGCGCTTGGACCGGCCGAAGCTGTGGTGGCCCAACGGCTACGGCGACCCGTATCGCTATCGGCTGACCGTCAGCGTCGAATCCAGCGGCCAGGTCCAGGACGAAAGAAAAGTGGACTTCGGGATCCGGCGCATCGAATACACGACACCGATGCGCTCGCCGTCCGGAACAACGACCGACTGCCTGGCGATCACCGTCAACAACCAGCCGATCCTGGTGATGGGCGGCAACTGGGGGCTCGACGAGGCCCTCAAGCGGATTCCCCGGGAGCGGTTGCGCGCGCAGGTGCGCCTGCATCGCGACGCGAACCTCAACCTGATCCGCAACTGGAACGGCCAGAGCAGCACCGAGGACTTCTTCGCCGCCTGTGACGAATACGGCATCCTGGTCTGGCAGGATTTCTTCTGCTCGACCGAAGGCCCGCCCGCCGAGAACACCGCTCGCGACCTGGCCAACATCCGCGATTGCATCGTGCGGTTCCGCAACCACCCGTCGATCCTGCTCTGGTGCGGCGGCAACGAGGGACCGCCGCCGCAGCCGCTGATCGACGGACTGGACGCACTGGTCGCCGAACTGGACCCGCAGCGAGTCGCGCTGACCAGTTCGGCGGGCGACACCGGGCAGAACCCGATCGACGGATACCGTTCCGGCGGGCCTTATCATTGGGTCCCGCCCGCCAAGCATTTCTCGCTCAACGACGGCACGCAGTGGCCGCCCTTCCACAACGAGGTCGGCTCGTACTCGATCCCGACGCTGGAGTTCATGCGGAAGATGCTTCCGGAGTCTTCGTGGGAGCATCCCGATGATTTCTGGGCCGACCGAGACGTGAACGGCAACGGAGGAAACGGCGGCGGCGCAGGTTACCTCGCATTGACCGCGGACCGCTACGGAGAAATACGGAACCTGCCGGACTTCGCACGCAAGTCGCAGCTGATGAACTACGAATGCATCAAGGCGATTTACGAGGCCCCGGTGGCCAATATGCGCAGCGCCGGACCGTACCCGCGTACCGGAGTCATCATGTGGATGACCAACCCCGCGCAACCGAGCTTCGTCTGGCAGATGTACAGCCACGATTTGGAAGCACATTCGTCGTACTACGCGGTCCAGCACGCATGCCGGCGGATCAATGTGGTTCTGGACGCGAAATCTTTCGACGTCGTGGTAGCGAACCATGGCCGATCGCCGATCCGCGGCAGGGCCGAGGTCACGCTCTACGGACTGGGTGGCGCAGAGTTAGGCCGCGACTCGTTCGGGGTGGACGCGGGAGCTTCTGATCGAACTGTGGTCGGGAGCATCGCGGCGCGTGTGAAGGAAATTCCGTCAGAGATCGTCTTCGCCCGGATGGTCCTCAAGGACTCTCGAAACTCGGAGCTAGTGCGGAACTTCTATTGGGTAGAGAACCCCACACGAGCGGCGGGCTTCACCGCCCTTGACGAGATGCCCCCGGCAACCATTTCAGTGATCGCCGGAGTTTCACGACACCAAGACGGCACCGAGGTGGCAGTCGATGTGCGCAACGTCGGAAAGCCCGTGGCCTTGATGGTGCATTTGCAGATCTACGACGTCCGAACTGGCGAACGAATCCTGCCAGCGACGTTCAGCGACAACTATCTAAACCTGGCAGCCGGAGAAGCGACAACCGTAAAAGCTCAACTGAACAGCGAGCAGACCCGGCACCATTCGAACGTAGGAATCCGAGTCGACGGATGGAAGATCAACCAGCAAGCATCCCGATTGCAAGCCCGCGGCGCAACAGCAACGTTCAATCACGAGGCACTAAACACCCACCCCGAAACCCCCACGTTCAAACACTGAGCCGAAACACCCAGCCAGCCAAGCACCCACACCACCCCCGCACCCCGATACGAAGCCACAATGCGGTCTGAGGGTGTTTGTCAAGGCATCTTTCCAGCCTTGACAAACACCCTCAGACCGTCATCACAATCAAGCTTCGGGGTGCCCCATGCAACCTCACGGCAATGTCGCCGCCAGGCGACGAGTCGAACCTCAACCATGCGCGTCCCGCTCCGAAGCAGAAAGAACCGCCCCCAACAACCCAGGAAACCGCCCCTCCACCTCCTCCCGCCGAACATGCACAATCCGCCGCCGCCCCTCGGTGACGGTCCGAGTCAACCCAGCCTCCCGCAACACCCGATAGTGATGCGAGATCGTCGGATTGCTCAACCCCAACCCGGCTTTCTCCACCAGCGTCGCACAGTCGACCGGCCCCTCGGCCTCGTACATCGCCCGCAAAATCGTCCGCCGCCCGGGATCGGCGAGAGCGCTGAGGATCACCGTCAGATCGAACGACTCGACCACCGGCTCAGGCAACGTGCGCGACACGGCAACGGCTCCTTCCACACTTTGACCGTCATCGAACCATAGTCTATGGTCCCTCGATGTGACGATTCGACAAGCATCGAATAACACCCGCCTGGTGATCCTGGCGATGGGCACCTTCGTCCTGGGCGTGGACGGATTCGTCCTCCCCGGCCTGCTCGCGAACATCTCCCGAGACCTGTCAGTAAGCGTGGCGACGGCGGGCCAGCTCACCACGGTGTTCGCGGTCGCGTACGCAGTCGGCTCCCCGGTGATCGCGACACTCGCCGGGAGAGCCGACCGCAGGCTGGTCATCGGCGCGGGCATGTCGACCTTCCTCGGCGGCATGCTGCTGCAGGCGGCAGGCCCGACCTTCGGCACCGTCCTCGCCGGCCGAGTCGTCGCAGCACTAGGCGCCGCCGCGTTCCAGGCCAACGCCTTCGCCGTAGCGGGAGTACTGGCTCCGGCGGAGCGACGGGCACGGGCATTCGCGGTGATCGGCGCGGGATCCAGCCTCGCCGCAGTTCTCGGAGTCCCGCTGGGCCTGCTGATCGGCCAGGTTTGGGGCTGGCGCGGCACGTTATGGACGATTGCCGCATTGGCCACGGCAGCGGCAGTACTGGCCGGGATCTTCGTCCCGTCGATGACCTTGCCGGCTACAACGATGCGCGAAAGGCTCGCGGTACTGGTCAATCCCCGCATCCTCACGCTTCTCGCGGTAAGCGCGCTGGTGCTGGCCCCGTCGTTCTTGCTGATCGCGTACGCGTCAGCAGTAGTGGGGATCAGTTCGCCAGGCAGCGCGAACGCGATCCTGGTGGCATTGCTGGTCAACGGAGCGGGATTCTTCCTCGGCAACCGGCTCGTCGGATGGGTCACGGATCGGTTCGCCTCGTTGCGAGTGATCGCGGCGGGGCTCGGGGTCGTGGTGGTGGCCGCAGCATCGCTGGGAGTCGTGCAACGGTGGTTCGTCCCGACGCTCGTCGTGCTGTTCCTGCTCGGCGTCCTGGGATCGATGCTGTTCATTCCCCAGCAAAACCGCGTATTCGCAGCAGGCGGCGACGTGGCGGCTGTCGCACTGAGCCTCAACGGTTCCATGAATTACGTCGGCACCGCGATCGGCGCCGGAGCCGGCGGGCTCGTGCTGGCGAACGCCGGACCGGAGTGGCTCGGCCCCGCGGCGGCGCTCCTGGCAGCCCTCGTGCTGGCGGTCGCGCTGAGCACCGCCCCGGAGCGCCAAGACGCGAAACTGGCCCGCGCGACCCCCTGAACGTCCAGTGTGGACAGACGGGAGAACCGCGGGTTGCCGTGTCCGCGGGACTGGCGGATGATGGGCGGCCAGTCCCCGTCCCGTTCCACCGCAGCCCCGGAGGCACGCGATCGCCGGCAACGCCGCCGAACCCGGGCGCACGGTCCTCAGCCGCGCGTTCGCGGTGCTGGATTCCTTCCTGTCCGGCCGACCCGAGCAGACTCACGGCGAGATCACCCGGGCGACCGGGCTCGCGCCTGCCACGGTGCATCGCCTGCTGGCCGAATTGACCGGCTGGGGCGCGTTGGAGCGCACCGGGCGCGGCCGGTACCGGATCGGGCTTCGGCTGTGGCAGCTCGGGGCGCAGGCTCCGGGCGGGCGCGAGCTGCGAGACGTCGCGCTGCCGTTCCTGCAGGATCTGCTGCAGGTGACGCACGAGGTCGTGCATCTGGTCGTCCTCGACGGGGACCGCGCGCTGTATCTGGAAAAGCTCGAGGCGCATCCGGACGTCGTGGTGACCTCGCGGGTGGGACTGCGGCTGCCGTTGCACGCGGCGGGGCCGGGCAAGGTGCTGCTCGCGCACGCGCCGCCGGAATGTCTCGAGAGCATTCTGACCACCGGGCTGGAGCGGCGGGCCAGCGGGACGATCACGGATCCGGCTCGGCTGCGCCAAGTGCTCGCGGAGGTGCGGCTGCAGGGGTTCTGCATTTCCCGCAACGAAATGACCGAGGGCGCGTCGTCGGTCGCGGCTCCGGTGCGCGGGCCGGGCGATCAGGTCGTGGCGGCGATTTCCGTGGTGGTGCCGAGTTGCACGCCGAATCTGTCACCGCTCGTGCCGGTGGTCCGGATGGCGGCGCTGGGGGTCACGCGGGCGTTGCAAGGCTGAGGAACTTTTCCGCTGAGTGGAAGAGGGGCTGGGCGGCCCGGAACCGAGCCGGGAGACTCCGGACCCACCCGCTCGTACTGCCGGAGGAGAAGTCCGTGAGCCCTGCCCCGACCGTCCGCGACGCCGCGTTCGACGTGCTGCGCCGGTTCGGCGCGACGACGTTGTTCGCCAATCCCGGGTCGACCGAGATCGCGCTGCTCACCGACCTGCCCGACGACCTCGAGTTCGTGCTGGCGCTGCACGAGGGTTCGGTGGTCGGCATGGCGACCGGCTGGGCGCTCGCGAACGACCGGCCCGCGGTCGCGATCCTGCACACCACCGCCGGGCTCGGCAACGCGGTCGGCGCGCTCGCGACCGCCCGGGTCAACCGCGCGCCGCTGGTCGTGCTCGTCGGGCAGCAGGACCGCAGGCACCTCGCGCTGGAGCCGTTCCTCACCGGCCACCGGCTCGACGACCTGGCCCGCCCCGCGCCGGTGTGGATCGCGGAACCGCCGCGCGCGCAGGACGTTCCGGGCGCGCTGGCCCGCGCCTGGCACGAGGCGCGCGAACACCGCGGCCCGGCGCTGGTGATCGTGCCGATGGACGACTGGGCGGAGCCGGCGGGCGTGGACGAGCCGCTGCCCGCGCCCGCCAAGCTGGTCCGCGCGAACGCCGCCGAGCCGGCGGTGCTGGCCGAGCTGGCGGAATTCCTCAGTACCGCAAGCAATCCGGTGCTCGTGGCGGGCGCCGGGGCGGACGACGCCGAATCGTGGCGCGGGCTGACCGCGCTCGCCGAGAAGCTCGCCTGCCCGGTCTGGCAGGAGGCGTTCGGCGCCCGCGCCGGATTCCCGCAGGATCACCCGCAGTTCGCCGGACATCTGCCGCCGGGCCGGGAAGAACTGCGGAAAGCGTTGTCCGGACACGACGCGGTGCTCTCGGTCGGCGCACCGGTTTTCCGGCAGTACCCCCGGGAACCGGGACAGCTGACGGAGCCGGACACTCGCATCGCGGTGGTCACCGACGATCCGAACGAAGCGCACCGCAGTCCGGTTGATCTCGCTGTGCTGGCGCGGCCGTCGGCGGTGTGCGGGCCGTTGGCGGAGCTGATTCCGGCGCGGGAAGCGGGCCCGGAAAAGATCGGCCGGACGGTCGACCTGCCTGGCGCGCCGGAGGACGACGCGCCGCTGCGGCCGGAGAGCGTGTTCGGGCTGCTGGCTCGCCGGTTGCCGAAGGACACGGTGCTGGTCGAGGAATCGCCGTCGAGCCGCCCGTTGCTGCACGCGTATGTCCCGGCGCGCGAGCCGCTCGGGTTCCTCAGCGCGGCCATGGGCGGTCTGGGCTTCGGCATTCCGGCGGCGATCGGGCTGCGGATGGGCGGTCTGAAACGTCCGGTGGTGGCGGTGATCGGGGACGGCTCGTCGCTGTACTCGATCCAGGCGCTGTGGAGCGCCGCGCATTACGGCGCCGGCGTTCTCGTGATCGTGCTGTCCAACGGCGGTTACGCGATCATGGACAAACTCGCGGTGCGGCACGGCGAACGGACGGCCGGCGGCGGCAAAGCGCCGTGGCCCGGGTTCGACGAGGTCAGCGTGAGCGGGCTCGCGAAGTCGCTCGGCTGCCCGACGCGGCGCGCGGAAACCTACGAGGAACTGGAGTCAGTGTTGAACGAGGTGCTGCCGACCCTGGCCGCGCGCACGGAGCCGCTGGTGCTGGAAGTGGCGGTGACGGCATGACGTTGCTCGGAACCGGATGGCAGGGCCGGATCTTCTCCAGCGGCTGGATCCCCGGCGCAGGCGGCGAATACGACGCGGTCGAGCCCGCCACCGGAAACACGCTGGCCCGGGTCGGCGCGGCGGCTCCGGAGGACGTCGCCAAGGCTGCCGCCGCGGCGCGGGAAGCGCAGCGGGAGTGGGCCGCCCAGCCCTACGACCAGCGGGCGCGGGTGTTGCGTCGGGCGGCGCGGCTTTTCGAGGACCACGGCGACGAGATCGACGAGTGGCTCATCCGGGAATCCGGTGCCACGCGCGGGTTCGCGCAGTTCCAGACCCGCGCGGTCGCCGCGGAGGAATGCCACGAAGCCGCCGCGCTGGCCGCGCATCCGTACGGGGAACTCTTGCGTTCCAGCCGGCCTCGGCTGTCGATGGCGCGCCGCGTTCCGGCCGGGGTGGTCGGCGTGATCTCGCCGTTCAACGCGCCGATCATCCTGTCCATCCGCGCGATCGCGCCCGCCTTGGCGCTCGGCAACGCGGTGCTGGCGAAGCCAGACCCGCGCACCGCGGTGTGCGGCGGCGTCGTGCTGGCCCGGATTTTCGAGGAAGCCGGGCTGCCCGAAGGTCTGTTCCACCTCCTGCCCGGCGGCGCGGACGTCGGGGCGGCGCTGGTCGAGGATCCGCTGGTGCGCGTGATCGCGTTCACCGGTTCCACGAACGCGGGCCGCAAAATCGCCGCCGCGGCGGGGGAGCGGCTCAAGCGCGTGCACCTCGAACTCGGCGGCAACTCGGCGCTGGTCGTGCTCGCGGACGCGGACGTCGAGCAGGCCGCGTCGGTCGGCGCGTTCGGTTCGTTCAACCACTCCGGGCAGATCTGCATGGCGACCGGACGCCACCTGGTCGCCGCGGAGATCGCCGACGACTACGCGGCCGCGCTCGCTGAGCACGCGGCCAAGCTGACCGTCGGAAACCCGGCGAACGGCGACGTCGCGCTCGGCCCGCTGATCGACGCGGGGCAGCGCGACCGCGTGCACTCGGTGGTCACGGGCAGCGCGGAGGCCGGGGCGAAGATCGCCACCGGCGGCACCTACGAGGACCTCTTCTACCGCCCGACCGTCCTCACCGACGTCCCGCTCGCCGCGCCCGCCTATGCCCAGGAGGTGTTCGGCCCGGTCGCGCCGGTCGTCCCGTTCTCCACAGTGGACGAAGCAGTCCGCCTGGCCGGCGGTACCGAATACGGGCTGTCGCTGGGCATCCTGACCCGGGACGCCGCGCGGGGGCTGGCGCTGGCCGAGCGGATCCCGTCCGGTCTGGTGCACATCAACGACCAGACGGTCAACGACGAGGCCCTCGCGCCGTTCGGCGGGGTGGGGGATTCGGGAACCGGCTCCCGGCACGGCGGCGCGCAGGCCAACCTGGAGGCGTTCACCGAAACCCAGTGGGTCACCGTGCGCGGCGACCTTCCGCAGTACCCGTTCTGAACCCGTTCAACCGAAGCATCCGCCCAGGTCCCCTCCGACGACGCAGGTGATGACATGACGGTCTCGACTGACCCCCGGGCGCGCCACGCCCGCTGGGTGGCCCCGCTGTGCTGGACGGCGGTGGCGCTCGAAGGGTTCGACCTGGTGGTGCTGGGCGTCGTGCTGCCCGCGCTGCTCAAGGACAAAGCGTGGGGGCTCGACCCCAACACGGCGTCGCTGATCTCCGCGGTCGGGCTGCTCGGCGTGGCGGTCGGCGCGTTCGCCATCGGCCCGCTGAGCGACCTGTTCGGCCGCCGCGGGATGATGCTGCTGACCGTGATCAGTTTCTCGGTCTGCACGCTGCTGTGCGCGTTCGCGAACGGCCCGTGGCTGTTCGGCGTGCTGCGGTTCCTCGCCGGGCTCGGGCTCGGCGGCGTGCTGCCGACGGCGCTGGCGCTGATCACCGAGTACGCGCGGATCGGCCGCGGCGGCAGCGCGACCACCGTGCTGATGACCGGCTACCACGTCGGCGCGGTGCTCACCGCGCTGCTGGGAATCCTGGTGCTGCAACGGTTCGGCTGGCAGTGGATGTTCGTCATCGGAGCCGCGCCCGCGCTGATCCTGGTGCCGCTCATGGTGAAGTTCCTGCCCGAGTCGAAGGCGCTGGAGCGAGCGAAGGAAGCCCGGCGCAACCGCAATCCGCTCGGCGTCCTGTTCCGGCACGGCTACGGGCGCGCGACGATCGCGTTCTGGGTGACGTCGTTCATGGGGCTGCTGCTGGTGTACGGCCTGAACACCTGGCTGCCGCAGATCATGCGCGCGGCGGGCTACGAACTCGGCGCGGCGCTGGCGCTGCTGCTGGTGCTGAACGTCGGCGCGGTCATCGGCCTGCTGGTCGGCGGCCGGGTGGCGGACAAGATCGGCTACCGCCGTTCCGCGATCGTCTGGTTCGCCGCGGCCGCGGTGTTCCTGGCGCTGCTGAGCATCAAACTGCCCGGGGCGAGCGTGTACGTCGGGGTGCTGCTGGCGGGGATCTTCACCTTCAGCTCGCAGGTGCTGGTCTACGTGTACATCGCCCGCGTGTACCCCGCCGAAGCGCGCGGCACCGGGCTCGGCGCGGCGAGCGGGATCGGCCGGTTCGGCGCGATGTCCGGGCCGCTGGTGACCGGGCTGCTGCTGTCGGCGGGGCTGGCGTATCCGTGGGGCTTCTACCTCTTCGCGGTGGTGGCGGTGATCGGTGCGCTCGCGATCGCGCTGGTGAACCGGGATCCGGCGCCGGACGCTCCGGCGGACAGCCCGGCGCCGCGGGTGGAGACGGCTCCGGAGGGCTGAGTTATTCGGCGGTTGTCCGGGTGAGGCGGTCGCTGTCGGTGTCGTAGTCGAACAGTTCCGCGTACCGGCCCCAGTCGATCGCCGTGTCGAGTTGGTGCCGGGCGTCGGTGGCGGAGAAGCCGCGGCGGAGGAGGTCGAGGAAGAACTCCGCGCGCAGCGTGCCGTCCGAACTCGCGGTGAGCGCGTTGACAATCGTGCGCACCAGCGGCGCCCGGTCGCGGACCTGACCAGCGAAGATTTTCTTGCTGGTCTGGATGTCCGCGGTGGTGAAGGCGGTGCCGACCGGCGTGAGGTGCAGGTCGCCGCCCGCCACGAAGAGGAGGTCGAGCAGGGCGGCGGCGTCCACGAGCGGCAGCAGGTCGTCGACCTCGAAGCTCAGCTCGGCGGCGAGATCCGGCAGGTCGGCGTGTCCGCCGCGGGCATGCACGAGTTCGACCAGACCGGCGAGTCCGCCGACCGACGCCTGCGGCAGGGGCCGTGCGGTGGGCGTGGCCTGCGCGGGTTCGACGGCTGCCGGGTCGCGTCCGGTGAGCAGGTCGTAGAGCCGGTCGACCAGCGCGGCGAACGCGGGGGATTTGCGGTCGCGCGGCCGGGCGAGGTCGATTTCCACTTCCGCGCGCAGGTTTCCGGGGTTGGAGCCGAGGACCAGCACACGGTCGGCGAGCAGCACCGCCTCCTCGATGTTGTGCGTGACGATGCAGACCGCCTTGGTCGGGAAATCCTCACGCTGCCACAGGCTCATCAGCTCGGTGCGCAGGTTCTCCGCGGTCAGCACGTCGAGCGCGGAGAACGGCTCATCCATCAGCAGCACGTCCGGTTCGAGCACCAGCGCGCGGGCGAACCCGACGCGCTGGCGCATTCCGCCGGAAAGCTCCTTGGGATAAGCGGATTCGAAACCGTCGAGCCCGATCAGGTCGATCGCTTGCAGCGCGCGGTCCCGGCGGGCTCTCGGCGGGATCCCGCGCGCGGCGAGGCCGAGTTCGACGTTGTCCTGCACGGTCAGCCACGGCATCAGCGCGAAGGTCTGGAACACCATCGCGGTGCCCGGATTGGCCCCGTCGAGTTCGTCGCCGCGATAGCGCACGGTGCCCCGCGTCGGGCCGATCAGCCCGGCGATCGTGCGCAGCAGCGTCGATTTCCCGGAGCCGGACCGGCCGAGCAGCGCGACGATCTCGCCCGCGCGCAGGTCGAGGGTGATGTCGTCGAGGACGCGCAGTTCGTCGCCCGCCGAACCGGGGAAGCTTTTGCTGACCTGCTCGACGGACACGAGGACTTCGGACATGAGGGGTTCCTTTCAGGACAGGGAGAACCGGCGTTCGGCGAGGCGGTAGAGGCGCCGCCAGAAGAGCCGGTTGAGGCCGACGACGTACAGGCTCATCACGGCGACGCCAAGCAGGATCCGCCCGGAATCGCCGGAGCCGGTCGCGTCGGCGATGTACGCGCCGAGACCGGTCGCGGTCAGCGTGACCCCGTTGTAGGAGACGATTTCCGCGACGATGGAGGCGTTCCACGCTCCGCCCGCCGCGGTGATCCCGCCGGTGACGTAGCTCGGGAAGATCGCGGGCAGCACGAGCCGCCGCCACCACAATGCCCGGGGCAGCCGCAAGTTCGCGGCGGCCTCGCGCAGGTCGTGCGGGATGGCCGAGGCTCCCGCGATGACGTTGAACAGGATGTACCACTGCGCGCCGAGGCTCATCAGCAGGATGCCGCCCCAGTCCAGGGAAATCCCGGTCGACACGAGCACCGCGGTGATCAGCGGGAACAGGAAGTTCGCCGGGAACGACGCGAGCACCTGCACCACCGGCTGGGCGAGCCGTGAGACGCGCGGGTTCATGCCGATCCACACGCCGATCGGCACCCACACGAGCGTCCCGACGACCACCAGCGTCACCACTCGCGCGAACGTGATCAGGCCGAGCAGGAGCACGTGGCCGATTTCGCCGTACCCAGTGGTCTCGCCGACGAACAGCACCGCGCGCACGGTTCCGTAGAGGATCAGCCCGAAGACCACGACGCTGAACACGATGTCCGCGGCGCGCCGGCGGGCGGGGGAGAACCGCAGCGGATACTCGGCGAGCCCGAAGACCGCCAGCGCGCGGTCGAGCGGGAACACCAGCTTGCCGAACACCCGGCCGAGCAGCGTCGGGATCCGCGAGCGGCGCAGCAGGTCGAGCACCAGGCTGCGGGGTGCTTCGGCGGCTTCGGAGTTCTCGATGCGGAACCGTTCCGACCACGCGGTGAGCGGCCGCCAGAACAGCACGTTCACGCCGACGACCAGGACCACCATCACCCCGACGGCCAGCAACACCTTGCCGAGGTCGCCGTCTGCGGAGGCGGTCGCGACGTACGCGCCGATGCCGGGCAGCGCGAACTTCTGGTTGTTCACGCTGAGCGCTTCGGAGGCGGTGAGGAAGAACCAGCCGCCGCCGAAGCTCATCATCCCGTTCCAGACCAGCGGGATCATCCCGCTCGGCACGTCGACGCGCCAGAATCGCTGCCAGCGCGAGAGGCGTAGCAGCCGGGACGCCTCGTCGAGGTCGCGCGGCTGCGACACCAGCGAGTGGTGGAACGCGAACGTCATGTTCCACGCCTGCGCGGTGAAAATCGCGAAGATCGACGCGCATTCCAGGCCGAGCTGCGAGCCAGGGAACAACGCGATGAACCCGGTGATCGTCACCGACAGGAACCCGAGCACCGGCACCGACTGCAGGATGTCGAGCGCGGGCAGCAGGATCTTTTCGGTGCGCCGCAGCCGGGCCGCGGCGGTCGCGTAGACGAAGGTGAACCCGACCGACAACACGAGAGCGACGAACATCCGCAGCAGCGAACGTCCGGCGTAGTAAGGGAGTTCGGCCGGGTCAGTGGACACTGTGGACGGTGCGGTCGCCGGAGTCCACGCCGTGGCGGCGCCGTGCGCGAGCCGCACGATCAGCCACAGCGCGGCGGCGGCGCCGAGGAACACCGCCACGTCGGCGATCGTGCGGCGGGGCCGGACGAGCGCGCCGCGGGTGGGGAAGGTACGCAGCATGGTCTAGTTCTCGCTGTCTTCCTCGGTGTAGGAGAGTTCGGCTTGCCAGCGCACGCTGGTCACCGACGGCTCCATGGACAGCCGGCTGACCGCCGACTCCATCTGCTTGTCGTCCCGCTGATCGGCGGACAGTTCGGCGCGCACCTGCACCTGTCCTGCGGTGTCGGTATTGGTGCTGGTGACCGATTGCAGCGCGAAATCCGTGCGCGCCAACGCCTGCACGAGCAACGCGCGCACGTGCGCTTCGGCATCGTCCTTGGTCACCGCCAGGAAGGTGTACGACGTCGGGGTTTCGCGGCCGGTGGCCGGACGGCGGTCGACCACCCGGCCGAGCGGGCGCAGCGCGATGTTCACCGCCATCACCACGGCAGTGCCCGCGCCCGCCGCCGTGTACAGCCCGGCCCCGGCCAGCGCGCCCACCGCGGCGGAACACCAGAGCGTCGCCGCCGTGTTGAGCCCGCGCACGGTCAACCCTTCGCGCAGAATCACGCCCGCGCCGAGAAAACCGATTCCGGAAACGATTTGCGCGGCGACCCGGGTAGGATCGGCGCTCGCTCCGCTGAAGCCGTGCGCGGACAGCAGCACGAACAGCGTCGACCCGGCCGCGACCAGGGCATTCGTCCGCAGCCCTGCCATCCGGGCGCGGTATTGGCGTTCAAATCCGATTACTGTGCCGAGGCCTACGCCGGCTCCCAGGCGCAGCAGCATTTCCGCAGTCGTCATCTGCGCTCCCACTGGTTGTTGCGAAAAGTTCAGAAAAGGGTTGGAAAAGCCTCAAGAAAGGACGGGTTACCACCACGTACGTTGGCGTGCGTAGCCGCGTTTCGCTACTTGAGCCGCCACCGCGTACCCGGCCAGGACGAGCACGAGCCACAGCAGGTAACTGGCGGGCAGCGCCTGCATCCGCAACGGACCGGCGAGCGGCGACAGCGGCACCAGCAGGCCGACGAGCGCGGCAGCCGCCGTAGCCAGCACGACCGGACGGCTGGCGCGCAGGGGAGTGCCGCGACCGCGCAGGACCAGCACGACCAGGAGCTGCGAGAGCAGGCCTTCGACGAACCAGCCGGTCTGGAACAGCAACGGATCGGCTCCCGCGCCGAAGACGTGCCACAGCACCGCGAACGTCGCGAGGTCGAACAGCGACGACAGCGGGCCGAAGATCAGCATGAATCCGGTCAGTCCGCGGGCGTCCCAGCGGCGCGGTTTGCTGAGGTACTCGTCGTCCACCCGGTCCCACGCCAGCGCGAGCTGGGCCAGGTCGTAGAGCAGGTTCGACACCACGAGCTGGATCGGCAAGATGGGCAGGAACGGCAGGAACGCGCTGGCCGCAAGCACCGACAGCACGTTTCCGAAGTTCGACGCGGCGGTGATGTTGACGTACTTCAGCGTGTTGCCGAGCGTCCTCCGTCCTTCGGCCACGCCGCGCGCGAGCACGCCGAGGTCTCGTTCCAGTAGCACCAGGTCGGCGGCGTCCTTCGCCGCGTCGGTCGCGGTGTCCGGCGCGATCTCGACGTCGGCGGTGCGCAGCGCGGTGACGTCGTTGACGCCGTCGCCGACGAAGCCGACCGCACGGCCGTTCTCCCGCAACGCGGTGACCACGCGAGCTTTGTGCGCTGGCGTGAGTTTCGCGAAGACGGTGGTGTCCTTGACCATCTCGCGCAATTCAGCGTCGTCCGCCGCTTCGACCTGGCGGCCGAGCACGACTTCGCCGACCGGGATACCCGCCGAATCCGCGACGCGCGCGGCGACATGCCGGTTGTCCCCGGTCAGCACTTTCAGTGCGACGCCTTGCTCGCCAAGGGTTTTCACCGCGTTCACGACGCCGTCGCGGACCGGGTCGACGAATCCCACGAAACCGACGAGGATCATTTCGTTCTCGTCAGTTTCGTCAAACCCGTCGAGCCGGGCGTTGACTTCCCTTGCCGCAACCGCGAGCACCCGCATGCCGTGTTCTGCGTACGCGCGCACCAGTTCGTCCGCGCCGATCCGGGCGGCGTCGTCGAATTCGGTGACGACCCCGTCGCGGCGCGCGTAGCCGCAGCGCGGCAGGATCTCGTCCGGGTCGCCCTTGCTGATCAGCAGGTGCTCGCTGCCGCGCCGGACCACGACGCTGGCCCGGCGGCGCGCGTGGTCGAAGCCGATCTCGGCGACGCCGGTGAACAGCGCGTCGGCGACCAGGTCGTCCTCGCCGTCGAACAGGGTCTCGATCGCCTCGTCCAGCCGGTCGTGCCGGTCGGTCTGGAACCGCACCGCCAGCCCGGCGTACTCGGCTGCCTCGCCGTCCGGGCTGCCGGAGTAGTCGACGCTGTGCGCGTAGGCGATCCGGTCCTCGGTGAGGGTGCCGGTCTTGTCGACGCACAGCACGTCCATCGCGGCGAGGTCCTGAATGGCGTTGAGCCGCTTGACAATCACTTGTCGTCGGGACAGTGCCGCCGCGCCCCGGGCGAGGTTTGTCGTGACGATGACCGGCAGCATCTCCGGGGTGAGACCGACCGCGACGGCGACCGCGAACATCCCGGCCTGCGCCCAGTCGCCGGTGACCGTGCCGTTGACGACGAGGACGATCGGCACCATCACGAGCATGAACCGCACGAGCGTCCAGCCGACGCGGCGTACTCCGGCGTCGAAGCTGGATTCCGCGCGCGGCTCGGCGGATTGCTGGGCCAGCGCGCCGAAGTAGGTGTCGCTGCCGGTCGCGGCTACGACCGCGGTGGCCGTTCCGCCGACCACCGATGTGCCCGCGAACCCGAGCGCGGGCGTCTCGACGAGTTCGTGCTCCTCGTGCGTGCCCGGCTGGGGTGCCCGCTTCGCGACCGGCAATGCCTCGCCGGACAGCGCCGACTGGTCGACCACGAAGTCTTTAGCAGCAACAATGCGCACGTCAGCCGGGATCACGTCACCAGGCCCGAGCAGCACGACGTCGCCCGGCACGAGGTCGGACGTGGGCACTTCGCGCTCGCTGCCGGGAAACTCCGCCGCCGCGCGCCGACGCACGGTGACAGTGGTGGTGATCTGGTCGCGCACGGCACTGATCGCGCGCTCGGACCGCGCGTGCTGCCAGTAGCGGAGACCAATGCTGAGCACGACCATCACGCCGACGGTCACCGCACCGCGGATGTCGCCGACACCGGCGAACACCACCCCGAGCGCGGTCAGCAACGCGACGAACGGGCTGCGCGCGGCGGCCCAGACGCGGACGGGCGCCCGGATCGTGCCGTCGATGCGATTGTCGCCGAAACGACGCAACCTCTCGGCGGCTTCGTTCTCGGTGAGGCCTTTCGGCGAGCTGTCGAGATTCCGGAAAAGAGTGAGCACCGGCGCGTCGCCGTGGGCGCGCAGGGCGGGAAAGCGGGTCATGGTCGTCCCCTCGAGGTCAGCTGGGCGTCAGCGGACCGCGCGGGTTCTTCCGGACCTAGCTGGCTGCCGGGGTCCCCGCACGGTCGTGCCGACTACTTCCTTCGCCGGTCACCCGGCTCACCTCCTCCGCAAGACTCATCGACCGGCGTTTCGCGCCGGCCGGGACCAGTAGAGCGCAGATCACGAAAACAGTCAAACACTTGTGCAACTGATGGGGGCTAAGTCACGCTGAGGGCCCACCCGAGAGGATGTCCGTCGTGTCCACCCCATCCCAGCCCCCGCTGGAACCGCTCCCCGCCGACCTGCTGCAGGACGCGGCCGCGACGTTCGGCCTGCTGTCCGCGACCGTGCGGCTGCACCTGCTCTGGCTGTTGTCGCACGGGGAACGCGACGTCGGCACGCTCGCCGAGGAGACCGGCCAGACCGTGCCGACCGCGAGCCACCACCTGGGCAAACTGAAGCTCGCCGGCCTGGTCCGCGCCCGCCGCGAGGGGAAACGGCAGGTGTACGTGCTCGACGACCCGCACGTGCGGCACATCGTCCAGTTGGCGGTGCAGCACCATCAGGAGCTGTCGGGCGACGTTCGGCGGAGCAAAGGCGCTTGACCTCTGCCCGACGTAGAGTCGGGTCATGGCCGAGCTGAACTTCTACTTCGATCCGGTGTGCCCGTTCGCGTGGATGACCAGCAAGTGGGTCCGCCAGGTCGCCAGCCAGCGCTCGTACTCGGTGGACTGGCGGTTCATCTCACTCCGGATGCTGAACGCGCACCTGGACTACGCGACGCACTTCCCGCCGGAGTACGACGCTTCCCACACGGCCGGTTTGCGCCTTTTGCGCGTGGCGGCCGCGGTGCGCGCCGAGTGCGGTCGTGCGGCGGTCGGTCCGCTGTACGAGGCGCTGGGAGAGCAGAACTTCGAGAGCGGTCTGGTCGAGGACACCGCTGAGGCACGGGCTGCGCACGGGACCCGCTCGGCCGCGGCGGCGGCGCTTTCGCGCGCTGGACTCCCAGCGGAGCTCGCGGAGGCGGTCGACGACGCTCAGTGGGACGCGGAAATCCAGCGGGAGACGGATGAAGCGCTTTCGCTGACCGGCAAGGATGTCGGGACGCCGATCCTGCACTTCCGGCCGCCGGAGGGAGTCGCCTTCTTCGGCCCGGTGATCAGCCGGCTGCCTTCGGACGAGGAGGCGGTGGAGCTGTGGGACCACGTGGTGGGATTGGCCGCGTTCCCGGGATTCGCCGAGCTGAAGCGGAGCTTGCGGGAGATGCCGCAACTGCCGTCGTTCGGAGTGGCGGCGGGGGAGACGGGGAAGGAACAGGATTGGCATGGCGGGAGCCGGCGCCTGAAGAAGTAGGCGGCCTCGATCCCCGGCCGGGACCCGAAGCGGGCGCCATCCGGCGGGCTCTGGCGTGCTGAACTCGGCCAGGTGGTCGTCGCATCCGGTTGCGGCGACTGTCGACTTCGTTACACCGTCGGAGAATTTCATCCCCCGAACGCGCGAACCTGACACACTGGGAGTTGACGACAACTCCGGGAGTGTCCATGTCGCGCGACAGCTATCGGACAGTTCGTACACCGGACGGCCTCGACCTGGCCAGCACCCTCACCGAGCCGGACGGCCCGGCTCGCCGCGCGGTGCTGCTCGTGCAGGGGGCGACCGTCACCCGCGAGGAAGGCGGCTTCTTCACCCGCCTCGCCGCGGGGCTGGCCGAGGTCGGCATAGCGTCGCTGAGAATCGACCTCCCCGGCCACGGCGAGAGCGAAGGCCGCCAAGAGGATCTGTCGCTTTTCGCTCTGCTCAACGTGATTCGCGGCAGCATCGAGCATCTGTCGAACGCCGTCCCCGGTGTGCGGACGTCGCTCGCGGCGGCTAGTTTCTCCGGCGGCGTCGCGGCGTGCTACGCGGCCGAGCGGCCGGACGACGTCGAGCGGCTCGTGCTGTTCAACCCCCTCCTCGATTACCGCGGCCGGTTCATCGACGAGAAGCCCGCGTGGTCGGCGGACGGCTATCTCGACGACAAGGGCGCCGCCGACCTCAAGGAGCAGAACTACCTCGGGCACGGGCCCGGCTTCCGGCTCGGGCGGGCCTTGCTCAACGAGGCGTTCTGGTTCGAGGCACGGCAAAACCTGCCCCGCATCACCGCCCCGACGCTCATCGTGCACGGCACCGAGGACACCTTCGTTCCCGTCGAGTCGTCGCGCGCCGCCGATCGGGAGCTGACCTGCGAACACCGGCTGGTGCAGCTCGAGGGCGCACAGCACGGCTTCGCGGTGCACAACGATCCGCAGTACGCCGATCCGCGAACGCAAGCCTGGCAACGGCAAGTGATCCGCGAAGTACAGGAATGGCTTCGCTGAGCGGTCAGCTGCTGAGCGCCTCGCGCAATTCCCTTACGTCGGGACGGTTATGCCACGGCTTGAGCACTCCGACGACCCGCCGGAGTTCTTCTCTGGTGCGGCGGGAGTTCGTTTCCGCCGCGCGATGAGCGGAGACCAGGCCGGTTTTGGCGGCTTGGTCCGGTTCGCCGGAAAGGGCGAGCGAGTTCGCCATGAGAGACAGGAAGAATCCGTAGTCGCGACGGGAGAATTGGGTTTCCTTCAACGTTTTCTCGTACAGCTCGACCGACCGCCGCGGCTCGCCCGCTTCGGTGTAGCAGATGGCGGTTTGCATATTCAGAAGAGTCGCGTTGAAGTGCGCGCCCAGCGGTGATTCGGCCGGCCCGGCGTCGGCGAGCAGTTTCCAGGCGACGTCGAGTTTCCGGTTTACCTGATCGGCCGACGCGCCGAGCATCGCCTCCGCGCGGGCTTCCTGCTGGGCGGCCTCGGCCTGGAGCCGCTGGGGGAGCGACCAGGGGCCTTTGCGCACCGCGCGGGTGAGGATGAGCATCCGCCGCGGGTCGCGTTCGTCGTAGGCTACCTGGGCTTTTTTGAGCAGGATGTACCCCTGCATCGTGCTGTCGCCCGCCGCCTGCGCCCATTCCATCGCGCGGTCGTGCCAGTACAGCGAATCTTCCATCTGCCGCCGGTCCCGGTAGAGCCATCCGGCGAACTCCGCGCCCTCCGAACCGATTTGCAGAAGGTCCCGCTGATCGTCGGCGGTCGCGTCGCGCGCGATGCGGTCGATGATGTCCAGCACGCCGAGCGTCATCGGCAGCGTTTTGGCCGGACCGCGTTCGCCGTCCTCGTATTTGTACTGGTCGAGCTGTCTGCGGAAATAGTGCGTGACGGTTTTGTCCATGTACCGCCGGGGATTCTCCAGCGCTCGCGCGACGTGCTCGGCGCTGCCTATTCCCAGCGCGGGCAAAGCCGCGACCGGCAGGCCGTTCTTGAGCAGTGAGCGGCGACTGAGCGGGCTCATGACGTCCCATTCTGTGGTCGGAACCGCTGGCGGGGCCGCGTCGCCGGGAGCGGGCACGAGCCGGCCGAGGACGCTGGCCGCGACCGTGCCCCGGTCCAGCGGCAGCGCGACCGGCCGCCCGTCCACGACGACGGGGAGCAGGACGTTCGACGCGCCCGGCGGCCCCCGGAGGTCCGCGGAGGTGCCTTCCCGGAGCAGCTCCTCCAGCCGGTCGGGGCTGATGCGCAGAAGCCGGGCGAGCCGGTCGCGCCGGTGCGGACGAGGCTCGGACCGGCCGGATTCCCAGGCCCGGATGCTCTTCTCGTCCGCGGGGAGCAGCGCGGCGAGCTTTTCTTGCGTCAGGTTCGCCGCTTTGCGCGCCCGGACAAGCCCTTCACGCCGTTCGCCCATGGGCGACACTCCTTCGCCACGAACCGGGGTCGTCAGGTTACCGCAGGTCACCGCCTGCGAGGCAAGGCAAGTCGCTCGGTTGCCGCCCGCTTTTCGCCCGGTTTGCTGGCTGGTCCAGGCCACTGGACCGCTCCATGGTGGTGGGGCACGCGAAGACACTTCCGAAGCCGAGAGGTGCATCGCATGAAGGCAGCAGAGACGCTCGGCGAGGCGACCCGCACCGGCCATCCGGCAGTGGTCATCGTGTGTTGTCTGCTCCTGCTGCTGGTACTGCTCTCGATGTGGCTGTGGCGGGCCCGCCGGCCGATCCCGCCCCCGCGCGGACGGCTGACAGTCCGCGACCTCAAGGCCCGGCTGGACTACGAGGTCCAGGCGGAGATCGAGGAAGCCCGCCTCGCCGAATTCCGCCGGACGGCCGAGGCGACGGCCGCCGAACGCGCCGAGGAGGACACCGAGGTCATCCCGAAAGTCGAGGACACGATCGTCTTCCCGGAGGTCGAGAAACCGCGAAAAGGGGAGAAACCCGATAAGGCTCGGTGCGGTTAGGAGCGTCCCGCCCATCGCTCACCGCACCGTTATGCCTGCCCCAGCCTGGCGCGGCACGCCACCTCCCCTGGGCTGGGGCAGGCCTCATCGACTGTTTGCTCCGGAGAAGTGGTCCACGAAGGCGTGCCCGGCTCAACAAAGTGTATAACGACCTATACGGCCTCGCTAGAAAGCGCGGCGATCTCCATCCCCGCCAACCGCTCGGCACTCACCACCACTTCATACGCCTGGAGCAACCCGCCTCGAACCTCGATCCTCAGCACCCCCACCAACCTCCCAGCCGGAGCGAGTACCAGACCGACATCCCCGTCGATCAGCGCCAGCTCCGCCAGCCGCGCATTGCGCGCGAACAGCTTCGTCCCCCGCGCAACCTCATCCGCCCCGCGCAACACCGCAGCAGCACCCGGTGGCAGCATCGCCGGATCGGTAACCCGGACGACATCCGGAGCCAGCACGGTCAGCAGAGTCGCCATATCCCCGCCGCGAGCCGCGGACAGGAACGCCGTCACCACTTCGCGGTGCTCGGCCAGCTCCGCGGCAGGCACCGCCGGGACCCCGCGCACTCGCAGCCGCGCGCGGCTGGCGAGTTTCTTCGCGGTGGCGGGCGTCCGGTCGAGGATCGGCCCGACCGCGTCGAACGGCACCGCGAACAGATCGTGCAGCACGAACGCGACCCGTTCGGGCGGGGCGAGCCGGTCCAGGACCACCAGAAGCGCGCGTCCGACCTCCCCGGCCAGCAGGATCTCGTCCTCGGGAACAGTGCCGCCGGCGGCATCGGGCACCGAAGAAACCGGCGTTTCCCGGCGGGCGCGCAGCGCGTCCAGGCACAGCCGCGACACCACAGTGGTCAGCCAGCCGCCGAGGTTGTCGACGCCGGACGTCCGGTCCAAGCGCAGCCACGACTCCTGCACGACGTCCTCGGCCTCGGCCGCGTTGCCCAGCATGCGGTAGGCCAGCGCGTGCAGTCGCGGGCGCTCGTCTTCGAAGCGCCGCGCCAGTGCGTCGTCCATCGGTCACCTTTTCCCGTCTCGATCCGTCATGGGAGTGCCGGCCCGAGGACCAAGGACGAGGAGAGGAACCGGATGACCGTCATGCTAGCGCCCCTGCTGCACGTGGATTCGAGCGCCGACCGAGAGGCGTCGGTGAGCAGGCAGCTCGGCACGCTGTTCGCCGGCGAGTGGCGAAGAGGCGGCGGAATCGTGCGTCACCGCGACGTTTCCGCTGAGCCGGTGCCGCCGTTGAGGGAGGCGTACGCCCGGCTCGGCCGCCGGGTGGAACGCAAGGGAGTGCTGTCCCTGGAAGACATCGCGGCACTGATCGCGGACGACGACGAACAGCGCGAATGGGAGCTGACCCTGCCGCTGGTCAACGAGGTGCGCGAAGCCCGCGCCGTGCTGCTCGGGGTGCCGATGTACAACTTCGGCGTGCCCGCGACGCTCAAGGCGTGGATCGACCGGATCAGCTTCCCGGGCGTGTTCGTCGACCCGGAGACCGGTCGGAAACTGCTGGCGGACAAGGACTTCGTGGTCGTCAACGCGCGCGGCGGCGGATACGGCCCGGGCGCGCCGCGCGAGAAGTTCGAGTTCCAGGAGTCTTATCTGCGCGCTTACCTCGGCGACAAAGGCGTCGAGCGGCTGACGTTCGTGACCCAGGAGTTCACCCGCGTCGGCGACGTGCCGGCGCTGGACGGGCTCGAAGACCTGGCCGCCGCGTCGCGCGCGGCGGCCAGGTCTCAGGCCGGAGAAACCGCTCAGCGGCTCATCCGGTGAGGTCGGAGCACTTCCGCGCGTCCGGATCCTTCGCCCCGCCGGGCGACCACCGCACGTTCGCGAACGAGGCGGAGAACGCGCCGTCGGTGTAGACGAGGAACGGCGTGTCGACGCTCTCGAAGTCCAGCCCGCTCGCGAAGCAGGACAACGGGATCTTCACCGTCGACTTCTGCCCGGCGGGCAGATCGCCGAACAGTTTCGTGGCATTGACCTCGGACGAGCACGGGTAGACGCAGTGCAGGCTGACGACCGTCCGGTTCACCGGCGGCGAATGCACGATCACGTCGAACTCGAGCGCGCCGTCGGCATTCAGGTACCCGCGCAGATCATCGGTGCCGCCGGGATGCTGCGAGTACAGCTGCGCCGCGCCGGTGCCGGTCCACGTCGCTTTCAGGCCGTCGCCCTGGACGTTGACGTCGGCCGGCACCACGGTGATCTCCGGATGCGAAGCGGTGCCGCCGGGACCGATCTCGGTGCCGCCCCAGTTCGACGCCGAGCCGATGAAGCTCTTGTACGGCGCGACATCCGTGCGGTCGTAGATCGGCAGGTCCTCGGTCGCGGTGCCGCCGCCCCCGGTCGACCCGCAGCGGGCCGGGCCTTCGGTCTCGTCGAGCTTGCCGACGGTGGTCCGCTGGTTCGACGTGAGGCCGTAGCCGAGCGCGAACAGCGGGTCGTAGCCGGGACTCCACGGGTTGAGCGGCGTCTGGCACGCGCTCTTCGGCCACGAGTAGGACAGCTTGCCGTGGTATCCGCCGCGATCCTTGCCGCGCACCAGCATGTCCGCGACCCCGCCGCCCTCGGTGCCGGGCAGCCACGCGGCGACGAACGCGTCGGAACGGTTGAGCTCCTTGTTGACGTACAGCGGACGCCCGCTGACATACACCGTCACCACCGGCGTGCCCTTGCCGCTGACTTTGTCCAGCACCGCAAGGTCTTCCGGATACAGCTTCGCCGCTTCAAGGCTCTTTCGCTGCAGATCGCCGACGCCCTCCGCGTACGGCGTTTCGCCGACGACAGCGATGACGGCGTCGTAACCCTTCGGATCGACGGTGCCGGTGGGATCGAAAGTGACGTTCGCGAGATCCTCCTTGAGCCCAGCGAGGATCGAAGTAGCGCCAGGGAAGTCCGCGTTGGTGTTCCCGGTGCCCTGCCAGGTCAGCGTCCAGCCGCCGGTCTGGTTCTGGATGCTGTCCGCGCTCTTGCCGACCACGAGCACCTTCGCGTTGCGCGCCAAGGGAAGCACGTTGCCGTTGTTCTTCAACAGCGTCTGCGACTTGCGCACCGCTTCGCGCGCGAGCGCCTTGTCCGTGAGCGCGTCCGACGAACCGGCGTACCAGCGCTGCGACGGCTTGCGTTCCTCGAACAGCCCGGCGCGCAGCTTCACCCGCAGGATCCGGGTGACCGCGTCGTCGATGCGGGACATCGGGATCTCGCCGCCGCGCACCTGCGCGACCGTGTTGGCGATGAAGGCTTTCCAGTCGTTCGGGACCATCACGACGTCGAGGCCGGCGTTGATCGCGCGCGGGCAGCTGGCGTTGGTGCAGCCGTCCACCTGGCCGATGCCGTTCCAGTCCGACACGACCAGGCCGTCGAAGCCCATTTTGCCCTTGAGGATCTGGTTGAGGACCTTGTCGCTGCCGTGGATCTTGCCTTCGTTGATGCCGAGGGCGGGGTTGGTCCAGCTGTTGAACGACGCCATGACCGTCTGCGCGCCCGCGGCGAGCGCGCCGTAATAACCCTGGCCGTGCAGGTTGATCATGTCCGCTTCAGAAGAAGCGTTCACGCCCTGGTCCTGGCCGTTGGTGGTGCCGCCGTCGCCGATGAAGTGCTTGGCGGTGCCGATCACGCCGTTCGGCCCGATCCGCAGCCGCGCCCCGGCCTGCAGGCCGTTCATCGCCTCGTATCCGTAGGCGCGCGTGATGCGCGGATCCTCGGAGAAGCCCTCGTAAGTACGGCCCCAGCGGTCGTCCTGCACCACGGCGAGCGTCGGCGCGAACGCCCAGTCCTGGCCAGTCGAGCGGATCTGCCGCGCGGTGGAGTTCTCGACGTCGCGCACCAGGCACGGGTCGTGCGCCGCACCGAGCGCGATGTTCTGCGGGAAAACGGTGGAGCCGTACACATTGTTATTTCCGTGCACGGCATCTATGCCCCAAATTACCGGAATCTTTGTCCTCGTGGCCTTCGCCGCGTCCCAATAGGAATCCGCGAGCTTGAGCCAGTCCTGCTGGCTGGCGTGCTTGTTCCCGCCCGGCCACGAGCCGCCGCCGTTGAGCACCGACCCGATGGAGTACTGGGTCACCTCGGCCGGCGTGATCGCGCCGATCTCGGGCTGGGTCATCTGCCCGACTTTTTCCTCCAGCGACATGCCGGAGAGCATCTGCTTGATCCGCCATTCGTCGACCGGGTTCCGCGGCATCGCGCTGCGCACCTTCGGCCAGTCCGCCAGTTCGGGCAGCGAGTTTTCGATGCGGGCACAGCCATTCCGGTCGAGCGCGGGCGGGCCGACGTCCGGCTGGCGCGGGGGAGCGGCGTGCGCGGCCTGGGCGGGGACGAGCCCGCCGAGGAGGACGAGCGCGGCGAGGGCGACCCGGTTCCGGGCGCGCGGGGAGCGTGGAGGTCTGGCCATCGACAGTCCGTTCTGCGGAGGGCGGCCCGGAGCGGGCCCGGTGATCCTGACCGGGCAAACCGGACTCCGTCAATCCGCCGACCGCAGTGGTTCAGTCCATTGACCGGACAGGAAACGGGACATTCGCGGGGCGCGGCGGCCCGGCGCCGGACGGGGATAGATTGATCGCGAAGGCCGCGAAGGCATTGAAGGCACTGAATACAAGGGAGGACAAAGCGGATGCGCAAGGAAAAGCCAGACGTTCCGGCCGCCGACGGGACCGCGGACGCGTACCTGGCCGTGCCGGACGGCGGGCCGCATCCCGGGGTGCTGCTCTTCCCGGACGCGTTCGGGCTGCGGCCGCGGATCGAGGAGATGGCCGACCGCATCGCCGAGGCGGGCTACGCCGTGCTGGCGCCGAACCTGCTCTACCGCGGCGGCCGGACGCCGCTGGTGGACTTCTCCGCGCTGGAAGACCCGGAGCGGCGCGGCGAGGTCTTCGGCAAGCTGATGCCGCTGATCGAGGCCCTCGACACCGACGCGATCACCCGCGACGCGGAGAAGTACCTCGACTGGTTCGTCGCGCAGGACGGCGTCGCCGAGGGGCCGGTCGTGATCACCGGCTACTGCATGGGCGGCACGAACGCGCTGCGCGTGATCGAGGCGTTCCCGGACCGGGTCAAGGCGATCGCGTCGTTCCACGGCGGGCGTCTCGCGACCGACCAGCCGGACAGCCCGCACCTGCGGGTCGGGTCGATCACCGGCGAGGTGTACTTCGGGCACGCCGACCAGGACCCGTCGGCCACCGCCGAGCAGATCAAGACGCTGGAGCACGCCCTCGACGAGGCAGGCGTGACTTACCGGTCGGAGGTCTACGAGGGCGCGACGCACGGGTTCACGATGTCGGACACGGCGGCGTACCACGCCGAGGGCGAGAAGCGGCACTGGGAGAACCTGTTCGCGCTCCTGGAGCGGGTGCGCTGACCTGCCGGTGACCAACACCGCGCGACAGCCGGCTTGCTGTCCGTGAAGGGCTCCTTGCGGGAATCTGATTCCCTCAAGGAGCCCTTCACGGCTCGCGGCCGGGCCCTGCGCGCGGAATCGGCGGCGGCCGTTTACGCTGGCCGCATGGCCGAAGGTGCGCTGTGCCGCGAACCGGTGGAGCTGACCGGGCGCGAGCGCTCGGTCCTGCGGAGCGTCGCGGTCCGCGGGACGGAGCCCGAGCTGTTCTGCGAGCTGGAGGCCGGGCACGGCCACGAGCACGCGACCCAGGTCGGCGGACGCGGCGAGGAGCCGCTGATGTGGCTGCGCTGGTGGCCCGGCCGCCGCGTGCTGGAGACCCGCGCGCTCTGCGGCGCCGAGTCCGACGAGGGCGTGTTCTGCCGGGTGCCCGGCGGGCACGAGGGCAGCCACAGCTACGAGCTGGCCGAGCCCGAGGAGGCCTGGTCGCTGGCCGACGCGGGCCTGTCCGCCGGCCGCCGGTAAAGTCGCTCGACATGCGCGAAGGCTTCCAGGACGACCTGAAACAGCTCGACGGGCGTCTGGCGGCGATGGCCGAGGCGGCCGCCGAGGCGATGCGCCGGGCCACCCGGGCACTGCTGACTACCGACCTGCCGCTGGCCGAACAGGTGCTCAGCGGCGACGCCGAGCTCGACGACGAGCGCGCCGCCTGCGAGGACGAGGCGTATTCGCTGCTCGCGCTGCAGGCACCGGTGGCGGGCGACCTGCGCGCTGTGCTGGCCGCGGTGTACTGCGCGGAGAAGATCGAACGGATGGGCGATCTGGCGGCGCACGTCGCGGGCACCGCCCGGCGCGGCCACCCGGACCCGACCGTGCCCGCCGACCTGGAGCCGGTGTTCGCCGAACTCGGCGAGGTCACCTCGGCGATGGCCGAGCGGCTCGCCGACCTCGTGCACGGCGAGGCCCGCGGCGGCTACGCCGAACTGAGCCGCGCCGACGAGCGCGTCGACGCGCTGCACGCCCAGGTGATGGCGACGGTCACCGCGCCGGACTGGACGCAGGACCAGCGGATCGCGGTCGCGCTGAGCCTGCTCACCCGTTTCTACGAGCGTTTCGCCGACCAGGCGGTGTCGGTCGCGAAGCGCCTGGAGTTCGCCGCGACGGGCGATCTCCCGGGCTGAGGTCCGGCGGCGGACCGGCCGGAGCCTGATTCGACGGACGCGGCGGCGAGCCCGCGCCGCGCGACTGCGGCGGACCTGCCGGACGGGGCTGTTGCGAGCGCGTCGGACGGGCTGGCGGCTGGTTGGCGCCGCGCGCCGGTGGTTGCTCGGGCGGACGGCCCGGGTTCTGCGGCGGCGCGTCGGCCGGACCGGGCTGGGGTTCCGCAGTGCGCATCGGCTGCGAATTCTGCCGCGGGCGGGCCGGACCGGGTTGCGGTTCGGCGGTGCGGATCGGTTGCGAATTCTGCCTCCGCGGCGGCGGACCCCCTGCGGCACCGCCCTCCGGCTGCGGATTCCGCGGGCGAACCGGGCGACCGCTGGCGTCCTGGGGTGCTGAATCGGCGGGCCGGACCGGCCTGCGCGGGGGCAGAGAATCGGCGGGCGCGTCTTCGGGACGAACAGACGCGGCATCGACGTCCCGGCGGCCACCGCGAGGTCCCCGAGCCTTCTTCTCCGCCGGAGGAAGCACCGTCGTCGCCTCCGCACCTTCCGGCGTGACACCCAGCAACCCGAACGGCACCTTGCCCGAGAACCGCCGCACGAGCCCAGCCGCCGGAGCCAGCGCATACCGCTGCAGCAGCAACGCCATCCCGGCCCCGAGCGCGAGCCCGATCAGCACGTCGTGCGGATAGTGCGCCCCCACGAACACCCGCGAGAAACCCATCGTCGCCGCGAAGGCCGCGAGCCACGGCGCGCCCTTGCGCCAGGCGAAAGCCCCGCCGAGCGCGACCGCGGCCGCGATGGTCGAGTGGTTGCTGGGAAACGACCAGTCGTCCGGCGGCGGGCAGACGCCGACGATCGCCTCCGGCGGCAGTCCCCGGCACGGCCGCTGCTCGTGCACGAACGCTTTCACGATCTCGCTGAGCACGTACGCCACCACCGTGGCTGCCGGCACCAGCAGCGCCGCCGCCATCCGCTCGGGCGAGCCGGTCGGGCGGGCCCGCCACCAGAGCCAGGCGAAGAACGGGGCCACGAGGACCAGGCCGTAGGACGTGTATGCCAGTACGAGAGACTGCACCCAGCCCGGCATCGCCTGGGCGAAATGGGTGATCGCGTCGTACGTCTCGCTGCTGGAAGCTCCGGCCGTGGTCGCCATACAATCCCTCCCCGGTCCGCCGGTTCGCCTGGCGGCCATCTCGCGTTCACCCGAAGGTTACGAGCGTACCGAGCGGCGGAGAGGAGGCCGCGACGCCCCGTGAGTCCGCGGGGACTCTCCGGGACGGGTCAGGAGTCGGTGGTGTGCTTGCAGGCCACCGGCTTGCCGGGAGCGGGGGCGCTGGCCTTGGCGAGTTCCTTCTTCTTGTCCAGCAGGATCCGGCAGCGCAGGGTCGCGGCGGTCGAGGGAGTCGCGGTGACCGAGGCGTCTTGTCCGGCGCTGACCACGACATCCTGTTTCCACGGCAGCCCGAGCGGGCCGGCGAGTTGGTGCGGCGCGACCTTGTCCTCGTAGCGGTTGCCCGATTCGCCGTAGGTGACGCCGGTGGCCGTGGTCTGCTGGTCGGAGGTGATCTCGTAGGTGATCGCCCACGACTTGCCGGTCGGGTTGGAGCACGCGGCGAGACTGGCGAGCGCGACTGCCGCGAAGGTAGCGGAGAGTGCCTTCTTGATCACGCTCGGACTGTACCGGAGGCCTTCTTCGGGAGCCCGGCGAGGAACGTCCGCGCCGCCGGCTCCTCGCGCGCGGCCTGGGCGAGGATGCCGAACTGCAGCATGGTGACCACCAGCGACGTCCCGCCCGCGGACACCAGCGGCAGGGTCACGCCGGTGACCGGCAGCGCGCCCGCGACGTAGCCGATGTTGATCAGCGCCTGCGCGACCAGCAGCAGGGTGGTCGTCCCGGCGACGAGCCGCACCCATGGATCAGTGACCCGGGACGCGGTGCGCAGGCCGATCACCGCGAGGTAGCCGAACAGCCCGAGCACCAGGAGGCAGCCGGCGAAGCCGAGCTCCTCGCCGACGAGCGCGAAGACGAAGTCGTTCTGCACGTCCGGCAGGTAGCTCCATTTCGCCGCGCCCCGGCCGAGCCCGACGCCGAACCAGCCGCCGTCGGCGAGGGCGTATTGCGCCTGCTGTGCCTGGTAGCCGCTGCCGCTCGCGTCGGGATTCGGCGAGAGAAAAGAAAGGATGCGCGCGAGGCGATAACTGGCGAAAAGGGCGAGTACGACGATTCCGACGACGCCGCCGGCGAGAATGGCGGCGAACAAGCGTTTCGGCGCGCCGGCGAACCACAGCAATCCCAAGGTGATCAGAGCGAGCGTGACCGTGCCGCTGAGATTCGGCTGGGCCAGCAGCAGCGCGCACAACGCGAGGGTCACCGGGATCAGCGGCACCAGCAGATGCCGCCAATGGTGCAGCACCCGCTGCTTCGACACCAGCAGATGCGCGCCCCAGAACACCAGCGCGACCTTCGCGATTTCCACTGGCTGCAAGGTGATCGGCCCGGCGGCGAGCCAGCGTTGCGCGCCGCCGTGGTCGGAACCCAGCGGGGTCAGCACGAGAAGCAGCAGCACGACCGCGGCGGCGAGCGCCGGGGTGGCTGCCTTGCGCAGACGGGAAAACGGGATGCGCAGGCCGAGCACGAAGGCGGCCGCGCCGAGCGCCACGAAGGTCAGATGCCGGAAAAAGGCTTGGTACACGCCGGTTCCCGCGGTCGGGTTGGCCGCGGCGGCCGAGGACGACAGCGCCATCACCGCGCCGAGCAGCGTCAGCAGTGCCCAGATCGCGGTGATGATCCGGAACGACGCGAGCGGATGCGCGAAGAACTGTCCGATTGCGTGCCGTGCGGGTTTGCTGTCCCGTTCGGTTGGCGACTCCACAGCGGGTGAGTGTGTGCCGTTTTCGCCGCGCGGTGGCTGACCGACTCGCCCGTGTGCGGAAAATTACCGTTCGGATTCCTGATTGGCCTGGTCGACGTCGGCCATGTGTTCTTCGGCCCACGTGCGCAATACCGCGAGCGCGGACTCCAGCGACGCGCCGAGCGAGGTGAGCCGGTAATGCACCCGTGGCGGCACGGTGGCCTCGACGCGCCGCGAGACGAGACCGTCGCGGACGAGGCTCTGCAGAGTCACCGAAAGCATCTTCTGCGACACCCCGGGGATCCGGCGGCGCAGGTCGGCGAACCGCACCTCGTCCGGCGCGGCCTCGGCGAGGATCTTGACCGTCATGGACGTCCACTTGGTCCCGATCCGGTCGAGCAGCCGCCGCGTCGGGCAGGCCGGGTCGAACAGATCGCCGCGGGCGGAGGGGGTCACCTCGGGCTCACCACCTGTCGGGAAAGTGCCGTCTTGGCGGCACCGTTGGAGTTACCTACCGTGTGCTGGTAACCAATGGTAACCACAGGAGGTCTGATGAACGCGGTGCGGCAGGTCGAGGCGAACGGGGTCCGGCTGAACGTCGCCGTCTCCGGGAGCGGCCCGGCGGTGGTGCTGCTGCACGGGTTTCCGCACACCTCGCGGCTGTGGGACAAGGTCGTCCCGGCGCTCGCCGAGCGGTACCGAGTAATCGCGCCGGACCTTCGCGGCCTTGGCGCGAGCAGCCGTCCGGAGAGCGGTTTCGACGCGGAAACAGTTGCCGACGATGTCGCGGCCCTGCTCGACGCGCTGGAAGAGCCGAACGCGGAGGTGGTGGCGATCGACCTGGCGGTGGCGGGCGCGTTGCTGCTGGCGCTGCGGCGGCCGGAGCGCGTGCGCCGCCTGGTGCTGATGGAGTCGCTGCCGTGGGGTTTCCCGGCCAGCCCGCCGTGGTGGTTCGGCTTCCACGCGGTGCCGGGCCTCGCCGAGACTGTCCTTAATGGACACGAAGCGGAGTACGTCGGCTGGTTCCTCGACCAGGGCACGCTCGGCCGCGGCGTTCCGGCAGCCATCCACGTAGCGTTCGCCGAGGCCTACACCGGGACCGACGCGCTCCGCTGCGCCTTCGAGTACTACCGGGCGCTGCCGGAAAGCGCCCGTCAGCTGACCGAAGCGGCGGAGAAGCGGCTGACCGTCCCGACGATGGCGATTGGCGCGAATCCCGTGGGCGACGCCCTGGAGCAGCAGTTGCGCCCGATCGCCGCCGACCTCACCGGGCACGTGCTGCCGGACTGCGGGCACCTGATCCCGCTGGACCGCCCGCGCGAATTCCTCGATCTCCTGCTGCCGTTCCTGTCCCGGGAGATACTGGCCGGGTGTCGTTGACGTCCGAGCTGGCCGACCCGCGAGGGACACTCGCGCGCTGGTGTGCGCGGGTGTTCACCGGCACGGCCGCGGCCGCGCGCCGGGTCGAGGAGGCGACGAACGGGGTACGCCCGATCCGCCCGACGCTCGCGCGCCCTCCGCGTCAGCACTGGGCCGAGATCGGCGGCGCGTTCGGCCAGCGGATCGCGGACCTCGTACAGCCCGCGCCGCCGTACTACGCGTTGCTCGGCATGGTGCGCGCGCAGTGGGGCAGCGGCCCGTGGGCACACGCGCAAGCCGCGGAGTACCCGACGCACGACGAGCTCCCGCCGGAATACCGGGCACGGGCGCTCCGCATCCGTCCAGCGGCGGCGACCTGGCTCGACCTCGGCGACGGAATGCCGCACGGCGAAGCACTTCCGGGTGCCGAGGAGCTGTGGGGCGAACTGCTAGGACGCGCTCGTCGCTACCAAGCGCGGCACGCCCCGCCCGGCGTGCTCGGCGGGCCGGGCGCGGAAGCGGGACTGGCGCGGACGAACTGGGTGCTGTCGGCGTGCGAGGACATCTACCGCTCCGGCCGGATCGAACCGCAGCTCGCCCGGGTGGTCGACGGCGGCGGCACGATCGCGGACCTGCGCGCCCTGCCCGCCGACGCGGCGGTGACCGAGCTGGCGGAACTCGCGAAACGCTTACACGACAACGGTGCGCTGTGGGAACTGCGCCGCCTCGCCGGCGCCCCGCCCGAGGGCTATCCGCTCGGCATCGCCGCGCCGACCATCGTGCCCGGCTGGGCGGACGGCGACCTCCTGCTCGGGAAGCTCGACCCCGAAGCGGGGATCGCCGAGGGCACACTGCTGGACGTGAAGACCGTGCTGACCGTCGGCGACCCGGAGCGCGCCGGGCGCTGGCTGTGGCAGATCCTGCTGTACGCCTGGCTCGACGTCGCCGACCTGTACCGGATCCGCGACGTCGGGCTGCTGCTCGGACGGCACGGCAAGCTCGTCCGCTGGCCGGTCGACGAGCTGGCCGCGGACCTGCTCGGCGGGGACGGCCTGGTCGATCACCGTCGCGACGAGTTCAGGGACATGGCGCGCGGGCTGCTCGACTCGGCCGGGCTGAGCTTGGCCGACGGCTGAACCGCGGGTCGCTTCGCCGCGCCGCGCCCCGCGAAACACACCGCGCCGAGCACGATCACGCAGCCGACGAGCTGCAGCGCACCCGGTCGTTCGCTGAGCAGCAGGAACCCGAAGATGACCGCGCCGACCGGCTGCAGCAGCATCATCGTCGCGCCGGTCGAAGCCGCCAGCCGCGGCAGCGCGCCGGCGATCAGCAGCCACCCGATGACCTGGCCGACCAGGGCCAGCGCGGCGAACCAGCCGAGCGAGGGCAGGCTGGGCGTCAGGTCGAGGCGGCCGAACGGCAGCCCGAGCGCGACGGACACGAAGCCCGCCGACACGGTGGCCAGCGACAGCGAGCGGACCTGCGTCGCGGGGCTGCTGCTGAGCCGGAGCAGCAACAGGTACCCCGAGTAGCCCGCGCCCGCGGCGAGCGCGAAAACCATGCCCAGCACCGGGTTCGAGCCGCTCATCGACGAGCCGAACACGCCGCCCGCGAGCACGATGCCGACGATCAGCGTCGGCGCGACGAACTTGAACCGCGGGTCCGGACGCTCCTTGAGGAAGACGAACGCGAGCAGCGGCACGATCACGACCTGCACCGAAAGCAGCATGGTCGCGACGCCCGCGCCGACGCGCGGGATCGCCTCGCCCCACAGGACGAAGTCGAGGCCGAGGCCGAGCCCGGCCAGCAGCGGCAGCAGGATCTTCGCGCCGACGCGGGTCCGCCGCGCCTCGCTGAACGCCAGGATCGCGAGCAGCGGCAGCGCGAGGGCGCAGCGCCAGAACGCGCTGGTCGCCCCGCTGGCCCCGGAAACCTTGATGAGCACCGAGGTCAGCGCGATGCAGAGGCAGCCGGCCGCGGCCAGCAGCCAAGGGTCGGCGCGGCCGGTGAGCGCGGCGATCGGACCGGCGGTCGGCAACGGGGCGGATTCGGTGGTCATGCCTTCTATGGTGGGGGCGCTAACTATCAAGGACAAGTGAATGTTCCTGCGGGAAATCCAGTAGCATCACTACCGTGTTTAGTGTGGATCGAATGCGCGCCCTGCACGCGGTCGCGCAGCACGGCTCGGTCGCCCGGGCGGCGGCCGCGTTGCACGTCACGCCGTCCGGGGTGTCGCAGCAGCTGGCGAAGCTCGAGCGGGAAGCGGGCTTGGCGCTGCTGGAGCCGCGCGGCCGGACCGTGCGGCTCACGCGCGCCGGGCAGGTGCTGGTCGGACACGCCGAGCGCGTGCTGGCGCAACTCGCCGAGGCGCGCACGGATCTCGAACGGCTGCGCGAGGACGTCTTCGGGCCGTTGCGGATCGGCTCGATCGCGACCTGCGTGCACGCCCTGCTCCCGCCCGCGCTCGCCACGCTCACCGAACAGCACCCGCGGCTGAACGTGACGCTGGGCGAGGGCGAAGCCGAACAGACGTTGCCGAAGGTGCTCGCCGGCGACCTCGACGTCGCGGTGTTCGAAAGCTGGGCGGACCGGCCGACCGTGGTGCCGCCCGGGATCACGCAGGTCACGCTGTTCTCCGACGTCGCCGATCTGGCGCTGCCCGCCGGGCACCGGCTCGCGCACCGGCGCACGGTCGATCTCTCCGAGGTGGACGACGTGTCGTGGATCAGCTGGACCGGCCGGTCCGGCTGCTACGAATGGCTCGTGCACGTGCTCCGTTCGCAGGACCTGGAGCCGCGGATCAGTTGCACCATCGGGAGTTACGTGACGCAACTGGCGCTCGTCGCGGGCAACGTCGGCGCCGCGCTCGTCCCGCGGCTCGCTCGCGGACCGGTGCCCGACGGCGTCCGGATGCTCGCGACCCGGCCGGTGCTGAACCGCACGATCATCGCCGCGTGCCGGTCCGGCGAGGAGGCGCACGGCGGGGTCCGGGCGGCGCTGGAGGCGCTCAGCGAGGCGTCGGCGACTTATGTGAATCGCTGAATCTTGTTGCGCGGCTGCCTTTTCCGGCCGGTTCGGCCCTAGAGTCGGAATCGACGAGCAGGGGAGCCGCCCATGACTGCCGAGGATGCCGCCCGCGCCTTGCGGGCTCGATTGCCCGACGGGCAAGTGCACACCTCTGGTCCTCAGTACGAATCGGCGGCGACGGTGTGGAACGCCGCCGTCGTCGCACGGCCGGACGTGGTCGTGGAATGCCGGAGCACAGCGGATGTCCAAGCCTCGGTGCGGGTTGCGCGCGAACTGGGCCTGCCGTTGTCCGTGCGCGGCGGCGGCCACGACTGGGCCGGACGCGCGCTGGCGGACGGCGGGATCACGCTCGATCTGCGTCCGTTGAACCGGGTCGCGGTCGATGCCGGACGGCGAGCCGCCGTGGTCGGCGGCGGGGCTCAGTCCAACGACGTGCTTGCCGCGGCGGAGGCGCACGGGCTGACGGCGGCTGTCGGCACCATCGGCACGGTCGGCTTCGCCGGGCTCGCGCTCGGCGGCGGATACGGTCCTTTCCTGGGGAAATACGGGCTCGCCGCGGACAATCTGCTCGGTGCCGAGATCGTCCTCGCGGACGGCGAAGTGGTGCTCGCCAATGCTTCGCGGCTGCCGGATCTGTGGTGGGCGCTGCGCGGCGGCGGCGGAAACTTCGGCGTGGTGACGTCGCTGGGCGTGCGATTGCACGCGCCACCGCAGATCACGACCGGTCCGGTTTGGTACCCGGCGGCCGACGCCGGCCGGGTTTTCGCCGCGGTAGCGGAAATCCAGGCCAGCGCGCCCGACGAGTTGACCGTGCAGACCGGTGTGCTCGCCGGTGCCGACGGTTCGCTGTGCGTCATGGTCTGGCCGACGTGGTGTGGCAACGCCGATCCCGACAGCTTCCTCGCCCGGCTCGGGACGCCGCTCGCGGCGGAGATAGCGCCGGTGTCGTCGTACGCGGCGGAGATCGCTCGCCGGGACGCGATGTTCCCCGGCGGCCGGTCGGTCACCATCCGGACGCGGTCGTTCCCGGCGTTCACCCCGGAGATCGTCTCGGTGCTGGTCACGCAGGCGGAAGCCCGGACCTCGCCGTTGTCCGGGCTGTCGATCCACCACTTCCACGGCGTCGCCGCCCGGATCCCGGCGGCGAGCACGCCTTTCCCGCTGCGGGAGGACCACGTGATGGTCGAGGTGCTCGGATTGGGAGAGGGCACCGACGACCGGTCCTGGGCGGATGCCACGTCCGCCGCGCTGGCCCCCTACGCCCTGCCTGGCGCGTACGCGAACCTGCTCGGACCGGACGTGCCGTCCGCCGAGCCCTTCGGCCCCCACACCGCCCGGCTGCGGGACATCAAACACCGCTACGACCCGGACGGAGTTTTCCGCGCCATCCCGCTGGCTTGACCCTTTTACCGAGTACATTGGTGAAAAAGCCAGGGTGAAGGGAGCGGGCCGTGGCGTATGTGATCGCGGAGCCGTGCGTGGACGTGACGGACCGGGCGTGCGTGGACGAATGCCCGGTGGACTGCATCTACGTCGGCGAACGCTCGCTCTACATCCACCCGGACGAATGCGTCGACTGCGGAGCGTGCGAACCGGTGTGCCCCGTTGAGGCCATCTATTACGAGGACGACCTTCCGGAGCGCTGGCGCGGCTACGCCGGGGACAACGCCCGGTTCTTCAGCGAAACCCTGCCTGGCCGCGACGCCCCGCTGGACAGTCCTGGCGGCGCGGCGAAACTCGGCGACCTCGGGGTGGACACTCCCTTGGTCGCCGGGCAGCCGCGTCCGGACCTTTCCGCGCAGCAGTAGTTTGCCCTAGTCCACTCAGTTAAACTGTCCCGCATGAGCGAGCAGACGCTGACCGATCCGCTCGGCTCCCGCGCGCTGGGCGAGAGCCGGGCACGGGTGCTGCACGCGCTGCGTTCGGAGGGCGGTCCGGTCGCGGTGCAGGACGTCGCCGTGCAGGTAGGACTGCACCCCAATACCGCGCGATTCCACCTGGACGGCCTCGTCGACTCCGGCCTCGCCGAACGCCGCATCGAAGACCGCACCCGCCCCGGCCGCCCGCGGACGGTCTACGTCGCGGTCGCCGAGGAAGCCGCCGAGGGACGGCGCAGCTACCGGTTGCTCGCGGAGATGCTCACCGGTCTGATCGCGGAAAACGTCGCCGACCCCGGCAAAGCCGCGGAATCCGCAGGCGAAGCGTGGGGCCGCTACCTGGCCGACCGCCCGCCCCCGACCCGGCGTGTCGACGAGGCCGAGGGCCTCCGGCGACTGTCCACTGTGCTCAGTGACGCCGGCTTCGCCCCGGACGCGGTGGACGACTCGGAGCGCCCGGTGATCCGGTTGCGGCACTGCCCGTTCCGGGAGGTCGCCGAGGAACGCCGCGACGTGGTGTGCGGTTTGCATCTCGGGCTGATGCGCGGGGTGCTGGCCGAGGTGCGCGCGCCGTTGACCGCGGAGAGGCTGGAGGCGTTTGTGGAGCCGTCGTTGTGTTTGGCGCACTTGAAACCGGCGGGGAAACGTCGTCGCTAGGCTCTTGCCGTGGCCGCATGCTCCCGGGTGGCTCGCGCGGGGTGAGGTCATCGAACACGCATTTCACCTTCTGTCGCCGGTGATCCTCATCTTGCAGGATGCGGAACCGAGCTGATCGTCGACTACTCGCCAGCTGTCTGATGTGGACGGCCACTGCGGCGAAACCCGAGGTACGGACTCCGCTGCGCGCGATCGATCGGTGTCAGGAGCGTGAACCCGGTCCGCGGCGGCCGGGGCGGGGGAGACCGGCCGCCGCGGGGGCGCGCCGAAGGGGGTCGGCGCGGGCACCGGGGTCAGGCCGGGACCGCGGCGCGTCCGATCCGGACCTGCCACTTCTCCGGCCCGGATTCCACGTACTCCCAGGTGAAACCCTCGCCGTGCGCGGCGGCGAACTCGCGGCGCAGCGGCTTCGGGTCGTGGTTGTTGACGAGTACGAACGATTCGCCGGGCGCGAGCCGCGCGTAGCGGCCGAAGATGCGCGGATGCCGGGTGCCGTGCGGGATTTCGCGCACGTCGAGGATTTCCGGGCTCTCCAGTTCGCCGCCGTCGAGGAGGGTGCGGAGGTCGTCGACGAGGGCGGGGACGTCGGCTCCTGGCAGGTCGGCGAGCGCGGGCAAGAGGACATTTGTCTCGGCGTCCAGGTAGGCGGCGAGAAGCGCGTCCAACGCCTGTGCGGCATGGCTGACCTGGGCCGAGGTGTCGGCTTGCCGCAGCTCGTCGACCGAGCGGAGCACGGAGTCCTGGATCCGACGCAGCGCGCGGACCAGCAGCCGGGTCGCGGGAGCTCCGGCGGCAGTCGCGTTGAGGGCGCGGTCCGCGGCGGACAGGTACCCGGTCAACGGGCCTGTGGCGAACGCGCTCAGCCGCGCGTTGGCCTCCGCGCGAGCGCTGCCGTCGAGCTGAAGTTCCGTGACCACAGCGGCTTTTTCCCGGTACTCGGTGAGAATCCGGCCGGCTTCGGCGCGGAGGGCACGACTGGCCCGGAGCGCCGGGTCGGTGCTGGTGCCGCTGATGTATACCTCGGACGCGCCGGTCACGGGAACCTCCCGGAAAGAGTATGTACGAGAATAATAGTGTAAAAGAGCGGGGCTGGCGGACGTGACGTGGGACTCAGCGCGGGCCGATCCGCGCGAGGACGAGTCCGACCGGGATGCTGACCAGCAGCAGCACGACCAATGCCTGGAAACCGTGTCGCACCCAGCGCGCCCGGCCGTCCGGCGATCCGCCGCGCACACCCAGGACCAGCAGTGCCAGGCCGACGGCCAGAATCGCGCCGCCGAGGTCGACGACGGGCATTGCGTCGGAGAGCGTTCCGCCCAGTACGGCGGCATTTCCGACGTTCCAAGCCGCGACTTCAGCGACGACCAGCCGCCGGGCGGGCGGTGCCGGGGCGAGCAGCGCCTGTCCGATCCCGAGGCCGACCTGCGCGATCCCGCCGACCAGCACCAGATAGGCGACCGCCCACGCGCCGTGCGGGGTCGGATGCGGGGCGATGACCGCGGACGCGAGCCCGCCGGCGACCGCGCACCCGATGCCGAGCGCGGCGAACGGTGCCGCGGCGGCGAATCGAGGAGTCATATATCCAAACTATCTAGTGAAAAAGATCAGCTCAGCTCCGGTCGGCGCGACGGGGTCCGGCGCGAAAATTCCCCGCTGTGACGGGATTCGCCCGGGCGCGGCGGCGGACGGTCCCGGCTGTTAGGTTCGCGGACGTGACAACAAAAGCGATGCAGGCAGTGGTCCACGAAGGCGCGGCGGGAGTCGGCGGGGTGCGGGTCGCGGAGGTCCCGGTGCCGCGACCGGGGCCGGGCGAAGTGCTGGTCCAGCTGAAAGCGGCCGGGTTGAACCACCGGGATCTGTTCATCGTGGACAGTCGCGATCCGGCCGATCCCTTGGCCGTGCTGGGCTCGGACGGTGCCGGAGTGGTCGTGGCGGCGGACGCGTCCGTCGAGGTGGGTACCGAGGTCGTCATCAACCCGTCCCTCGAGTGGGCCGAGCCGGACGTGGTGCCGGAAGTCCCGGCCATCCTCGGGGTGCCGACGAACGGCACGCTGGCTGAGTACGTGGTGGTCCCGGCGGGCAATGTCCTGCCGAAGCCCGCGCACCTGAGCTGGACGGAGGCCGCCGCGCTGCCGCTGGCCGCGCTCACCGCGTACCGGGCGCTGTTCACTCGCGGCGGGCTGACCGCCGGGGAACACGTGCTGCTGCCCGGTATCGGCAGCGGGGTCGCGACGTTCGCCCTCGCCATGGCCAAAGCCGTGGGCGCGACGGTCAGCGTCACCTCGCGCAGCCCCGAAAAGCTCGCCGGGGCAACGGAACTGGGCGCCGACCGTGCGATCGGCAGCAGCGGCGACTGGGCCGCCGAACTCGGCGAACCGGTGGACCTGGTCGTCGACAGCATCGGCTCGGCGACCTTCGACGCGTGTCTCTCCGTGCTTCGCTCCGGCGGCCGGATGGTGACGCTCGGCGCGACCACCGGCCCGGACGTCGAGCTGTCGCTGCGCAACCTCTTCTTCCGGCAGATCAGCCTGCTGGGCACGTCGATGGGCAGCGCGCGGGAGTTCTCGCGGATGGTCGAGCTGGTCACGGAACACCGTCTGCGGCCGGTGGTGCACCACGTCTACGACCTCGCGGACGGGCCGCGCGGGCTGGCCGAACTGGCGTCGGGGGACCAGTTCGGCAAGCTGGTGGTCGCGATCGGCTGACCCGGCCGGTGATTTTTTGTCGGTGCCTCGTGGTGAACTGTGGACACGAATTAAGGGAGGGGAACACCTGATGAGCAAGCGCTGGAATCCCGGGACGGTCGCGGCGCCGGTCGGCCGCTACAGCCACCTCGCGCAGATTCCCGCAGGCCACGAGCTGGTCGTAGTGGCCGGTCAGATCGGCGCCCGGCCGGACGGCACGCTCGCCGGCCCGGACGCGGAAGCGCAGACGCGCGAGGTGCTGGCGAACATCGAACGCGTGCTCGCGGCGGCCGGTGCCGGGCCGGAGCATCTGGTCAAGGTCTTCAGCATGGTCGCGGGCGCCGAGCACCTGCCCGGTTTCCGTGCGGCGACCGGCGACGTGTTCAGCCGGTGGTTCCCGGAGAGCGACTGGCCGACGCAATCGCTGATCGTCGTGTCCGCGCTGGCGAAACCTGAGCTCTTCGTGGAAATCGAAGCGATGGCGGCGGTGCCCCGATGAACCTGCTCTCCGAACGACAGGAAGCCCGATGACCATCACCCTCGGACAGCTGCGGATCGACCCGGTAGCCGAACTGGACCACTGGCCGTTCGCCCCGGCCGACCTGTTCCCGGCGGTCACGCCGGAACACCTGGGGGAGCATCGTGGCGACCTCGACCTGTCGATCACCACGTACCTGGTGCGCACGCCGGACCAGACCGTGCTCCTCGACGCCGGGAACGGCAACGCCAAGGAACGCCCGGTCCTGCTGGCGCACCACCACTTCGACGCGCCGTACCTCGACCGCCTGGCCGCGGCCGGCGTCGTGCCGGAGGACGTCGACGTCGTAGTGGCGACCCACCTGCACCCCGACCACTGCGGCGGCTTCACCACCCTGGTCGACGGTTCCTGGGATCCGACCTTCCCGCGCGCCCGGTATCTGATCCCGAGCGAGGAATACGCCTGGCTCCAGCAGGTCCACGCGTCGGCACCGGACGGCGGCGTCGCGGGCGACCTGGCCAGGACGTTCGAAGACAGCGTGCTGCCGGTCGTCGAGGCAGGCCTGGTCGAGTTGATCGACCTCCCGTACGAGGTGGCGGACGGCATCACCCTGCGCGCTCTGCCCGGCCACACCACCGGCCACCTGATCGCGGAACTCAGCAGCGGCGATCAGCACGCCTTGGTGAGCGGGGATGTGCTGCACCACCCGTTCCAGTTCGCGAACCTGACCCTGGCCCAAGGCGGCGACGCGGACCCCGTCGCCGCCGCGGAATCCCGGCGGACCCTGTGCGAACTAGCCGTCGAACGGGAGGCGCTCCTCCTTCCCGCGCACTTCCCGATCGGACGAATCACCCAGGACGGCGACGGTTTCCGCTACCGCCCGACCTCGACAGGAGGTGCCTGACCCGTCGTCGTCCGGGTGCCGTGTCGATTCGGCGGCACCCCGTTCGACGTATGGGCATGACTGACTACGAACCGACCACAACCCGCAGCCTCGACCGCTACGGAAACGCCCCGCTGCCGTGGGGCCGTGCCCGCGATGTTCTCGCCGCCGACACCCCGACCGCCGACCTGACGTTCTTCGTGGCGACCGTCCGCCCAGACGGACGCCCGCACTCGGCGGGCGTAGGCGCAGTCTGGGTGGACGACACCCTGTACTTCGTCGGCGGCCCGGGCACGCGCCGCTCCCGCAACCTCGCGGCCAACCCGGCATGCAGCATTTCGGTCCGGCTGCGCGGCCTGGACCTGGTGCTGGAGGGCGATGCGCACCGAGTCACGGACGTCGACACCGTCGCGCGCCTGGCCGAGGTCTACCGCTCCGGCGGCTGGCCAGCCGAAGCGACCGGGGATGCGCTGACGGCACCGTTCAGCGCGCCGAGCGCGGGCCCGCCGCCGTGGCACCTGTACCGCCTCACCCTGCGACGCGCGGTGGGAGTCGCGTCGGAGGAACCGCATGGGGCGACGTGCTGGGAGTTCGCCAGGGATTGATCGCGGTGGCCCGGTTTTGGGGCGGGTCGGCCGTAGCGGGACTTGCGTGCTGGGAGTCTGCCGGGGGATTGGCTGCCGTGGACCGGCTCGGTGCGGGGTGGCTGTGACGGGATTGGCTGCCGTGGACCGGCTCGGTGCGGGGTGGCTGTGACGGGATTGGCTGCTGGGAGTCGGCTGGAGTTTGGGTGCGGCGGCCAGGTTTAGTCCGGCGCGCAGTGGCGGCCCAAACCTGCTGGGAGTCGGCCGGGAGTTGACCGCAGTGGTCCGGTTCTGCGATGAGCGGCGGTGGCGGAACTATTGTCGGGAGCTCGCCCACGGCGAGTGCGGCCTGCCGCAGGATCCGCCACGACGGAATCGCCTGCCACCGCGCGGGGGAGGTCGCCGGACAGCGCGGGTTGTCGGGGTGGTTGTGCGCGGCTGTCGAGCCCGTCCTCGGAATTGCCACAACGGACTGTGGCACCGTCTGCTGGATAATCCTGAGCCGCGGCGCGATCGTCCAGCCTGGCGCGGGATCGGTCTCGACAGGCGTTCGGCCGCCCCAGCAGCGCTCCGAAAACACCAGAACCTCAAGCCCGCCCGTCCGGCCCTTCCCACTCCAGCAGCAGCTCCCGCAGGTCGGCGTTCATCCGGTCCTGTTCCGCATGCGACAAAACCCCCAGCAGACGCGCCTCGGTCTGCGTCTTCATCCCGAATACCTCAAGCGCCCGGGTCAGCCCCTCCTCGGTCAGGCTCACCAGGATCTGCCGGCGGTCGTCCGGGTCGATGTCGCGGCGGACCCAGCCTTTGCGTTCCAGCCCGGCCACCCGTTTGGTCACCCCGCCGGACGTCAGGCGCATGCTGTCCAGCAGCTGCCCGGCCGACAGGCGGTACGGAGGACCGGCCCGCTTGAGCGCGCCCAGCAGCTCGACTTCCCACAAACCCACCCCGAAAGCGTCGAACTCGCGGCGCAGTTCCGTTTCCAGCAGCCGGGCCGCGCGCAGCAAACGGAAACTCAGCGCCTTGCTGACCCGGTCTTCCTCGCGCACGCCGGTGATCTGCGCCATGACTCCGTCGACGTGGTCCCGCTCCGCTGGCATGGGCGAGTATTCTAACACCAGTAATTATCTTACCGGTCTCGAATCTCAGGACGGTCTGTGCACGCTTCCGCTACCCCCGAGCCCGATCCGCAGCGCTGGCGCGCCTTGTGGGTGTGCCTCATCGCCGGGTTCATGACGCTGCTCGACGTCAGCATCGTCAACGTCGCCCTGCCCTCGATGGAGCACGGGATCGGCGCGACGCCCGCGGACGTCTCGTGGGTCGTCTCCGGGTACGCGCTCACGTTCGGTCTCGCGCTGGTGCCGTCGGGGAGGCTCGGCGACGACTACGGACGCCGCCGGATGTTTCTGCTCGGGCTGGCGTTGTTCGTCGCGACCAGCGTGTTGTGCGGTGCGGCGCCGAACGCGACCTGGCTCGTCGTGGCCCGGCTGGGGCAGGGCGTCGCGGGCGGGCTGCTGAATCCGCAGATCATCGGCCTGATGCAGCAGCTTTTCTCCGGCCGCGAGCGGGGCAAGGCGTTCGGCGCGTTCGGGGCGACGGTCGGGCTGTCCACCGCGATCGGGCCGGTGCTGGGCGGGTTGCTGATCCAGGGCATCGGCGTCGACCAAGGGTGGCGCTGGGTGTTTTACGTCAACCTGCCGATCGGGATTCTCGCGATCCTGTTCGGGCTGCGGCTGCTGCCCAAGGACGCGCGCAGCGGCCGGAAGCGGACGCCGGACCTGGTGGGCAGTGTGCTGCTCGGCGTGGCGGTCGTGCTGGTGATGCTGCCGTTGATCGAGGAAGAGGAACAGGCGACGTCGCCGCGCTGGTGGCTGATGGGCGTCGCGGCCGGGCTGCTTGTGCTGTTCGTGCTGTGGGAACGCTGGCTCGGCAACCGCGGCAAGCAGCCGCTGGTGAACCTCAAGCTGCTGACCGTGCGCAGCTACTCCATGGGTTCCGCGCTCGGCATGGTCTATTTCGCCGGGTTCACCGGGATTTTCCTTGTCCTGACACTGTTTTTCCAGCAGGGCCTCGGTTACACGGCGCTGCAGGCCGGCGCGGCGATGCTCGCGTTCGCGATCGGCTCGGCGATCTCGCCGACCATCGGCGGGCGGCTCGTGCACCGGTTCGGCAGGCCGATGGTCGTCCTCGGCACGCTGCTCGTGGCGATCGGGCTCGCCGCCACCGCGTGGCTCGTCCGCGACTACTCCGGCGCGAACACCGCGTTCGTGCTGGCCGCGCCGTTGTTCGTCGGCGGGTTCGGCAGCGGGCTGGTGATTTCGCCGAACTCGACGCTCGCCCTGGAAGAGGTCCCGCCCGCGGAAGGCGGGACCGCGGCCGGAGTGCTGCAGACCGGGCAGCGGATCGGCTCGGCGGTCGGCACGGCCCTCGGCGGGTCGCTGTTCTTCGGCGAACTCGGCCGCTCGCACGGGGATTACCACTCCGCGACCGCGCTCGGGCTGATCGGCTCGACCGCGCTGGTCGTGCTCGCGCTGCTGTTCGGGGTCGTCGACGTGCTGCTGTCGCGGACCCGGAAAAGCCGCAGCACCACGCAAAGCAAGCCTGCGGCGATTTCCGGCGCGGTGAGCGGTCTCGCTCCCGACGAGACTGCCGCAGTGTCCTTGACGTCCTTGGAAACCCACGAAGTTCGCCGCACCACCACCGGCGCGGACAGCAGCTTCGCACTGGACGCCCCGGCGGGCACGTATCTGCTGCTGGTCCAGGCGGGCGGCCGCGAGCCGGTGGCCCGGCACGTGCGAGTGGGCGCCCAGCCGGTGCGCGAGGACGTCGAACTGGCACGGTCGGTCCGGCTCACCGGCACCGTGCACGCGGTCCGGGGCCCGTTCCCGGGGGCGCAGGTCGCGGTGCTGGATGCCGAGGGCCAGGTCCAGCGGGTGACCGTCACGGACGAGGCGGGGCACTACACCGTCGACGATCTGTTCCCCGGCGAGTACACCGTCGTCGTGACCGGATATCAGCCGGTCGCGGGTCCGGTGCAGCTGACGGATGAAGGCCCGGTTCGCTTCGATCCGTTGCTGCGCTTGGTTTCCGCGGACAGGGCTTAATCGGAGACGAGCGCCAGCACCGCCAAGGCCTGGTCCCGCATCGCGACGTCGAGGAACGTCCCGTCGGCAAGAGCGATCGCGCCCACCCCGGCCTCCGTGGCACCGTCCATTCGGGACAGCACCTCCCGCGCCCGGGCGATTTCCTCCGCGGTCGGCAGAAAAGCCGCACGGATCGTCGGCAGCTGCACCGGATGAATCGCCGTCCGGCCCCGGAACCCGAGCGCTCGCCCGGCCCGGCAGCTTTCCGCCAGCCCGTCGAGATCCCGGACATTCGCGTACACCGACATCGCCGGCGGCGGCAGGCGCGCGGCGCGGGCGGCGTTCACGATCCGGCTGCGCGCCCAGGTGAGCCCGGCTTCGTCGGCGAGCCGCAGGTCGGACCGCAGATCCGCCTCGCCAAGCCCGAGCGACGCCGTCCGCGGGGAAGCGAGCGCGATCTCCAGCGCCCGTTCCACCCCGAGCGCCGATTCGATCAGCGGGTGCAATTCCCGGCCCGGCAACGCATCGGCGTGCGACCGGACGTCGACCGAACTCTCGACCTTCGGCAACCGCGCGCCCACCCACGCCGGAAGCGCGGCGACCGCGGCCACGTCCGCCGCGTGCCACGGCGTGTCCGGATGGTTGATCCGCACCTGCACCGAACGGGACGCCGGCACCTCCGCCAACAGCCGTATCGCGTTGTCCCGCGCGGCATCCTTCTGCGCGGGCGCGACGGCGTCCTCTAGGTCGACCAGCACGACGTCGGCATCCGAGGCGAGCGCCTTGGCCACGCGGTCGGGCCGGTCCGCTGGGACGTAGAGCAGGGTCAGCGCGGGCGTCATACCGCTCCCTCCGCGCGAAGCTCAGCGATCCGCGCCGGAGCGAAGCCCAGCGAGCCGAGCACGTCGTCGGTGTCCGCGCCGTGCGGTCGTCCGGTGAAGCCGATGACGCCGTCGTTGTCCGACAACCGGAAGAGCGGCCCCTGCATCAACGTCGTGCCCAGTTCCGGGTCCTCGATCTCGTGAATCGTGCCCAGCGCGCGGAACTGCGGGTCGGCCACGATGTCGGCCCCGTCGTAAATCGGCGCGACCGCGGCCTGCGCTTCCTCGAACGCGGCCACGACCTCGTCGCGCGTGTGCCGGGCGATCCATCCGCCGACGGCCTCGTCCAGTTCGTCCGCGTGCGCCGCCCGGTCCGCGCCGGTCGCGAACCACGGTTCGGCGGCCAGTTCCGGACGGCCGACCAGCCGCACCACGCGTTCCGCGATCGACTGTGCCGACGTCGACACCGCCACCCACTGACCGTCGCTCGTGCGGTAGGTGTTGCGCGGCGCGTTGTTCGTGGACCGGTTGCCGGTGCGCGGCTGGACCGTGCCGAGCTGGTCCCATCGTGTGATCTGCGGTCCGAGCATGGCGAGAATCGGCTCGATGATCGCGACGTCCACCACCTGGCCGCGTCCGCTGGCGGTCCGCCCGGCGAGCGCGACCATGATCGCGTACGCGGTGGCCAGCGACGCGACCCCGTCGGCGAGGCCGAACGGCGGCAGCGTCGGCGGTCCGTCCGGTTCGCCGGTCGCGGCCGCGAAGCCGCTCATCGCCTCGGCGAGCGTGCCGAAGCCGGGCCGCGAGCGGTACGGGCCGAGCTGGCCGAACCCGGTCACCCGCGCCAGGACCAGCCCAGGATTGCGCGCGGACAGCTCCTCGTAACCGAGGCCCCAGCGTTCGAGCGTGCCCGGGCGGAAGTTCTCGATCACCACGTCCGCGGTCTCGGCGAGCGCCAGGAACACCTCGCGCCCGCCGTCGCTGCTGAGGTTCGCGGTGACGGTGCGTTTGTTGCGCCCCAACGTCTTCCACCACAGGTTGACGTCGCCCTTGGCCACCCCGTGCGTGCGCGACGGGTCAGGCCGCGACGGGTGCTCGACCTTGATCACCTCGGCGCCCATGTCGCCCAGATGCATCGCGGCCATCGGCCCGGCGAACAACGTCGACGCGTCCACCACCCGCAGCCCGGCCAGCGCCCCGGCGGACGCTTCCCTCGCCACGGTCATCGCGTCACGTCCCACGCGCACCGGAACCCGACCGTCGCGCCCCGCGCCAGCCCGAGCCCGGGCAACAGCAGCTTCACGCTGTAGTCCGGCTCGTGCCGACCTCCCTCGACGTACCATTCCGAACCCTCGGCGCGGTAATCGCTGCCGCCCTTGAGCATCACGAACCGGGTCCTCCCGTCGGAGTGTTCGCTTTCGGTCCAGTTCCACACCGCGGGCGCGCCGCGCCGCAGCCCGCCGGTCTCCCCGGCGAGCTGCCATTCGTCCTCGGTCGGCAACCGGCTGCCGCGCCACGCGCAGTACGCACGGGCGTCGTCCAGGTCCACAAAGGTCACCGGCTCGTCCTCGACCAGGCCATCGGCCCAATGCGCGAGGAACCGACGGGGCTCGACCGGCTGGTATCCAGTAGCGGCGAGGAATTCCGCGAACTGGCCGTTCGTCACCTCGGTGGCGGCGACCGCGACCGGCGACGCCAGCGAACCGTCTCGCTGCAGCGTCCGGGCGTCGTGCAGTCGTGGCGGCAACGGCTTCCACTCGTCGACATACGGCGCGCCCTGGTACATCCCGGTCTCGCGCCCGCGGTAGCGCACCGTCAGCACGTACGGCCCGGCAGGCACCACGACCGCGTCGCTTTCCGGCTGACCGTGCGACGGTTCCGGCTGCCGGCGCACGGCGAGCCGGTGCGGGAAAGAAGCGTCCGGATCGTGGGGGAGGGTCGCCACCCGGGACAGCCACGACGGCTCCGCCGCACCCTCGGCGACCCGCAGCAGCGCCGAGATCCCGTGCGCGGGCACGCGCCCGTCGGCGAAAAGATCGATCACCGGCCCGTCAACGACCGGACCGACATAATCCACGGAGCCGCGGTTGACGACCGTCCACAGTGTCCAGTCACCCAGTTCCCAGCGCGACGCGTAAACCCCAGCCGCCTCGGCTTCCGGCGCGAGCGGAGCCAACGGCGTCCACTCGCCCTCGCGCAGCAGGTCGCCCGCCGCCCGCTGCACCGTCACCATCCGCCGCACCGTCGCGGCGTCGCGCTGCGACCAGCCGACCCACACGCCGAACACGACTTCCCACACCATCACGCCGACGCCGTTCAGCCACGCCGACTGCAGTTCCTCGGTGTGGTCGCGGTGCCATCGCCGCACGTGGTGCTGCATGTGCCGCCGCTCGTACCAGTGGGAACGCAGCACGCCCGGCACCGGCGAATCGGCGAAGAACTGCGCCCACGAAGCCGAATGGTCCTCGATCCGCTCGACCGGCAGCTTCGACTCGCCCTCCAGCACGACCCCGGGCCGCGCGCGTTCGAGCTGCTCGACCAGCGCCGGATCGGCCTTCTTCAACGTGTCCAGGAAGACGCCGTCCGCACCGAAGTCCGCCAGCACCGCGGACAGCTCTGCGGCGTCGTCCTCGCCCCGGCGCGTGCCGACGTCCCACGGGTTGTAGTCCACGAACACCCGCACGCCCGCCGAATGGAACGTCTCGACCAGCTCGCGGAGGCCGGGCACATCGCGGTAGAAATCCCACTGGTTGCGGTCGTCGAGGCCGATCACCGGGTACGCGTGCCACAGCACGACCGCGTCGAGGCCGCCGAATCGCTGGTGCGCGTCGGCGAGGAACCGCTCCGGCGTGAACCGGTGCTCCTCGAACGAATACAGCAATTCGTCCCACAGCCAGACCTGCGCGACCGTGTGGCATCCGGCGGCCCACGCGGCTTCCGGCCGGTCGTAGGCGCGGCCGTGATAGCGGTGCCGTTCGTGCGCGTCAGTCCGCCATTGCCGCAGCCGCGCCCGCCACTCCGGACGGTCGGCGGGATCCGCCGGGCCGACGAAGATCTTGGCCTCGTCCAGCTCGACGAGCTGCTCAGCCGACAGCGGAGCGTCGAGCGGGATCTCGGTCGGCCGGTCGATCGGGCGCGGGACGAGCGGGTCGAACACGTACGTCATCAGGCGTTTCCTCCGGTCGCGAACTCAGCGAACTCGGCGACCTCCGCAGCGGTCGGCACGGCGGACTGCGCGCCGGGACGGGTGACAGCGAGCGCGGCGGCGGCCCCGGCGCGTTCGGCGGCTTCGCGGAGCGGACGACCCTCGGCGAGCGCCGCGGCGAGCACGCCGCAGAACGTGTCCCCGGCTCCGGTTGTGTCCACCGGGGACACTCCGAAGCCGGGTAGGTGCTCGATTTCCCGCTCAGCGACTACGCAACCGGCCGCCCCGAGCGTGATCACCACAGCGGGTGCGCGTCTCTGCAGGATCCGGGCCAGCTCTTCGGGAGTACCGGACGTCCCAGCCAGGTCCGCGGCTTCATGCTCATTGACGATCAGCACGTCGAGATCAAGATCAGGCAGCGGCCGGGACGGCGCGGCGTTGAGCACCATCCGCGCGCCAGTCCGCCGGGCCGCCGCGGCAGCCGTTACGGCCTCCAGCGGAACTTCCAGCTGAGCGAGCACGACGTCCGCGGCGGCGATCCGCTCCAGCTGTGTCTGCCCCAGCTGGAGCCGCGAGTTGGCCCCAGGCGCGACCACAATGGAGTTCTCGCCGTCCGGCGACACCATGATGAACGCGGTCCCAGTCGCACTGTCCACTCGCGACACGAGATCTGTCCGCACCTCGGCCTTCGTCAACGACGCCAACAGAAACTCGGCACCGTCGTCGTCCCCGAACGCCCCGAGGAACGTCGTCTCCGCCCCGCCGGCGAGCGATGCGGCAACGGCCTGATTGGCCCCCTTGCCACCGGGACTGCGCCGCACATCCCCGCCAAGAACGGTCTCGCCCCCGTGCGGTTGCCGCGGAACGTCGACCACCAGATCGACATTCGCCGACCCGACGACGACAACTCGCCCGGTCATCGCGCCACCCCGGCCGTCCGCGCGGCGAGGTCGGTGATGCGCTGCTCGCCGCCCGGCAATGACGTCGCGATCCGGTTGTCCAGCGGCTTAGTCCACTGCTCGCCGATCCCGTCCACCCCCAGCAGCGCACCGGCAACCCCGCCGACCGTCGCGGCCGCGGAATCCGTGTCCCAGCCAGCTGTGACTGCGAGCGAGATGCTCTGCCCGAAGTCACCATCGCCGCGAGTCAGCGCGTACGCGATCACCGCCGCGTTGTTGAGCACGTGCACCCAATGCAGATCGCCGTATCGGGCATGCAACCGGTCCAGGCCGTCGTCGTAAGCAGCGGCTTCCCGCCCGAACCGCACCGCCGAGGCAATACGACTCGAAGGCGGCAGAACAGTTTCCGCAGCGTCGAGGACACTGTGGACGGAGTCGCACACCATCGCCGCCGACGCCAGCGCAGCCGCCCACATCGCACCGTAAATGCCGTTGCGAGTATGGCTCAGCCGCGCGTCGACCCACGCCAGCCGAGCCGCGCCGCGGACGTCACCGGGGGAGACCCAGCCGAAGACGTCGGTGCGGATCAACGCGCCGATCCACTCGCGGAACGGGTTGAGATGCGTCGCGGTTTCCGGCACCGGCCGCGCGTCCAGCAGATTCCGGTACGCGGCGCGCTCGGCGGTGAACACCCGCCCGGCGGGCAGCTGCTCCAGCCACAGCTGCGCGACGTCGTCGGTGGTGAACTCGCGGCCGTGCCGTTCCAGCAGCGTCAGCGCGAGGATCGGGTAGTTGAGGTCGTCGTCCTCCGGCATCCCGGAGATGTTCTCCTCCAGGGACGTCGGCCGCGAACGCCGGTTCCACGGCCACCGCGCCGCGACGTCCTCGGGCAGCCCGACCTCGGTGAACCACCGGTCGAGCGGCCAGCGTCCGGTCGCGCGCAGGATCTCCTCGATGCCCTCGCGCGGGATCTTCTCGACCGGCTTCCCGAGCAGGCACCCCGCCGCCCGCCCGGTCCACGCGCCGAGCGTGCGGTCCGCGGCGGGCCGGGGGAGGACCGGCGCGGCCGGAAGCAGCGCGGCGATCGCGTCCCAGTCGTCCGGCTCGTGCGGCGCGGCCGGACCGGGGAGCGCGGCCAGTTCCTCCAGCAGCGTCCGGGCCAGCGCCCGCAACGCTGGGGGCGCCGGCCGCGGTCCTGCCCCGCTCACGGCGGGTACCGGATCGCCGCCGGCGGCGATCCAGCGCTCCCGCACCGAGGCGACGTCCTTGCCCTCCACTGCGGACTGGACGAACTCGTGCGCGAGCAGGTCTTCGGGTTGCGCCCAGGTCAGCCTCATGCGGCGGCCAGCGCGTCGAGAGCGGCGAGCCGCGCCTGGGTCCGCGCCCGGTCGGCATTCACGATGTCCGTCGCGGCGGACGCGAGCAGCAGCCCGGTCTCGCGCAGATCCATCTTGCTGGCCTCGCCGATCGGATCGATCCACTCGTCCGGCACCGAAGCCGCACCGCCGAGCCCGGCACAGAGCGCGCCCGCCATCGACGCGATCGAGTCCGCGTCCCGGCCGTAGTTCACCGAACCCAGCACCGCACCTCGGTAATCGCCCCGATGTCCCAGCACAAACCCCAGCGCGGCAGGCAATTCCTCGATCGCCTTGGTCCGCGACGGCCGCCGTGCGTCCATCGACATCTGCCGGTACTCCGGCCCGACCGAATCGAACGGCGCGACGACCTCGCGGATCTTGCGCGCGAGCGCCCGTTCCTCGTCCTCGGTCTTGGGCGCGGCATTCCACCCCTCGAAGGCTTCGACCACAGCCTGCAGCGCCGCCAGAGTCCCGTCGTGGGACACCGCGAGCGCGGCCTGCACGACGTCGTCCAGCCCAGCGCCGGGCGCGACCGACGCGGCGACCATCGCAGCCAGCACCCCGGCGGCTTCCCGGCCGTAGCTCGACTGATGCGGCGCGGTCAGATCGATCGCCTCCGCATACGCCGCCTGCGGGTCGCCCGGGTTCACGACGCCGACCGGTGCGATGTACATCGCCGCACCGCAGTTCACGATGTTGCCGACGCCCGCCTCGCGCGGGTCCACATGCCCGTAGTGCAGCTTCGCGACGATCCACTTCTCGGCGAGGAACACCCGCTGCAGCAACAACGCCGTCGACTCCAGCTCCGGCACCCAGCGCGGCTCGCCGATCATCAGCGGCACCAGGTCCTCGGCCATCGAGTACGCGTCGAGGTGCGCGCGGCGCTTCGCGTACACCTCCACGATCGCGCGGGTCATCAAGGTGTCGTCGGTGATGTGCCCGTCGCCCTTGTGGTACGGGGCGATCGGGCGCGCGTCCCGCCAGTTCGGGTACCAGGGGCCGACGATGCCGGTCACCCGGCCGCCGTGGCGCTCCTCGATCTGCTCGGGCGTCCACCCTTCGGTCGCGCCGCCGAGCGCGTCCCCCACTGCCGCGCCGGTGATCACTGCCACCGCGCGGTCCTCCAGCCAGGTCACCGGCTTGCGTCCCTTCGTTCCGCGGGCAGCGTGCCCGCGCCTGTTGTGCGCGCCGGGGTCGCGACGACCCCGGCGCGGCGGTCACTTGCCGACGCTCTTCCAGCCGTCCTTCAGCTGCTGCGCCAGCGTGTTCGCGTCGATCTGGTTCGCCAGGAAGCGCTGGTAGGCAGGCGTCGCGACAGTGTCCTTCCACTGCGCGTACTTGCCGGCGAACAGATACGGCGCCGAGGTCAGGTACTTGCCCGAGGCGAGGATGGTGCTCCAGCCCTTCTTCGCGCCGAGCTTCTTGTCCAGCGCGTCGCGAGCGGAGTTGCTCGCCGGGATGAGCGTGTCGGCCTCGTTGAGCGCGGCCAGGTTCTCGGTGTTCGTGAAGAAGTCCAGGAACTTCGCGGCCTGCTCGACGTGCTTGGAGTCCTTGTTGACCGACAGCGTCTGCGGGTTCGCCGCCTGCGCCGGTCCGGCCGGGCCGGCGATCGGGGGCAGCGCGACCCAGTCGAGGTCCTTCGGCGCGTCCTTCTCGATGTTCGCCGCCTGGTACGAGCCCTGCACGGTCATCGCGACCTGGCCCGCGTAGAACGGGGCCAGCGCCTTGCCGCCGGACTGGGTCAGCGTCACCGGCAGGATCGAGTGGTCGGTCGCGTTCATGTCGTGCACCAGCTGCGGCAGCGCCATTTCGCCCTGGCCGACGCTGATCTGCGCCTGGTCGCCGGTGCCCTCGAAGTACTTGCCGCCGAACGCCGGGGCCATCGCCACGAACGTCGCGGTCGGGCTCGACAGGCCCCAGCCGAGGCCGTATTTGCCGTCCTTCGTGGCGGTCTTGGCCAGCTGGCGCAGCTGGTCCCAGGTCATCGTCTCGCCGGTCGGGACCTGCGCGCCAGACTGCTCCAGCAGCTTCTTGTTCGCGAAGACCACATAGGACTGCAGCTCGGTCGGGTAGGCGACGACCTTGCTGTCCACGGTGACCGAGTCGAGCACGCCCTTCGGGATGTCGGCGCGCTTCTGCTCGGACAGGTAAGAGGAGAGGTCGGCGAGGTAGCCGTCGGCGGCGAACGGGCCGATCCCGGCCGCCTCGTAGTGCACGATGTCCGGCGCGGTGCCCGCGTTGAACTGGGTGATCAGCTTGTCGTAGGCGCTGTCCCAGCCTGCTTGGACGACCTTCACCTGCGTGTCCGGATGCGCCTGGTTCCACGCCCCGACGATCTTGTTCGTGGCGGCGATCGCGGCGGGCTGGTCCGACAGCGACTGGAAGGTGAGGGTGACCGGTCCGCCGTCCCCGCTGCCGGCGTCCCCGCCGCTGCCGCACGCCGCGGCGAGCAGGCTGGTGAGGGCGAGGCTGGCGGCGATGGCCGCGCGTCGTGTCTTCATCGACCGACCTTTCGAGGGTGTTTCCGATGGGGTGGGGCTCATCCCTTCACCGCCCCGGCCATGAGGCCGCCGGTGAGTTTCTTCCGCAGGAGGCTGAAGAAGGCGATGCTCGGGATCGCCGCGAGCACGGCGCCCGCGGCCAGCGGACCGAGGGCGACCTTGCCCTCGCCGCCGATGAACATAGTGAGCGTGATCGGCAGCGTGTAGTTCTCCGGCGACTGCAGCAGCACCAGCGCGAAGAAGAACTCGTTCCACGACGACACGAAGCTGAACATCGCGGTCGCCACCACGCCGGGGGCCAGCAGCGGGAACACGATGGTGCGCAGCACGGTGAACCGGGTCGCGCCGTCCATCGCCCCGGCCTCCTCGAGGTCGACCGGGATCGCCGCGACGTAGCCCTGCAGCATCCACAGCGCGAACGGGAGGATGTAGGTGGTGTGCACGAGCGTCAGCCCGACGAGGCTGTCGGCGAGGCCGAGCGTCCGCAGCACGAGGAACAGCGGCAGGATCACCAGCACCACCGGGAACACCTGGCTGACCAGGATCCAGGTGACGCCCGCGACGCGCAGCTTGCCCTTGAGCCGGGCCAGCACGTAGGCGGCGGGCACCGAGATCAGGATCGCGAGCACGGTGCTGGCAAGCGCGACCAGCAGGCTGTTGAACGCCGAATGCAGCAGGCCTTGCCGGGAGAGCGCCTCGCCGTAGTTGTCCCAATGCCATTCGCTCGGGATCAGGTTGACCGACAGCGAGTTCAGCTCCGCCGACGACTTCACCGACGCGGAGATCAGCCACAGCAACGGGAAACCGAGGAACAGCAGGTACAGCACGAGAGCCAGGTATTGCGCGGGGCGCACGGACCAGCGCATCGATCACCGCCCCCTTTCCGGGCGGTCGCCGCGGAACTGCGACCGCAGGTAGATCGCGAGCAGCGCGACGACCACGATGACGAGGACCAGCCCCATCGCGGCGGCGTAGCCGATCTCGCGGTTCTTGAACGCTTCGAGGTACACGAACAGCACCGGGACCATGGTTTTGCCGCCCGGGCCGCCCGCGGTGAGCACGTACACGAGCGAGAAGGAATTGAAATTCCAGATGAAGTTGAGCGAAGTAATGGAGCTGACGATCGGGCGCATGCTCGGCCAGGTCACCGCGGTGAAGCGCCGCCAGGCTCCGGCTCCGTCCACGGCCGCCGCTTCGTGCAGTTCGGCCGGGATTTGTTGCAGGCCAGCAAGAAGCGTCACGGTGGTCTGCGGCATGCCGACCCAGACGCCGACCACGATCACCGCGGGCAAGGCGGTGTTGAAATCGCCGAGCCAGTTGATTCCGTCCGGCAGCCCGATGCTGCCGAGGAAAGCGTTGAGCGGTCCGCCGTTGGCGGAGTAGATCATTTGCCACATGATCGCGACGACGACCGGCGGCATCGCCCACGGAATGAGCGCGAGCACCCGGGTGAGGCCCTGCAGTTTGAGGCCGGAGTTGAGCAGCAGTGCCAGCCCCATCGCGGCGGCCAGCTGCAGGACGGTCACCCCGACTGTCCAAATCAGACCGATCCGCAGCGAGTCCCAGAACAGCGAGTTCCCGCCGAGGCGGACGAAATTGTCGATCCCGGCGAAGCCGAAGTCCGGATGCCGCACCAGCCGCGTGTCGGTGAACGCCAGCACGATGCCGATGACCAGCGGGGCCACCGAAAGCACCAGGATCGGGATCAGCGACGGCATCACCAGCGCGATCGCCTCGCGCCGGCGCGTGCGGGCCTGCGTGGTCTTCTTCGGGCGCGGCGGGGGAGCGGGGGCGGCTCGCCTCGGCTGCGTCGCGGTGGTCATTCCGTGTCCTCCGCGTTCTGGTCCACAGTGGATTCCCGGACGAACAGCTCGGTGCCGACCGAAATCTGCCGCGCCGGGGCGTCCGCGTCGTCGGCGAGCCCGAGCATCAGCCGGGCGGCGGCGCGCCCGCGTTCGGCCGAGCCGAGGGACACGCTGGTCAGCCGGGGCAGGAAAACCTGCCCGAGTTCGGTGTCGTCCATCCCGGTGACGGCGACGTCGCGCGGGATGCTCAGCCCCAGCTCCCGAGCGGCGCGGATGGCCCCGATGGCGAGCAGGTCGTTGGCCGCCACGATGGCGTCCGGCCGTTGCGGACGGTCGAGCAGCTTCCTTGCGGCCTCGATCCCTGCCGCGACAGTGAAATCGGCCGCGACCTCGACGTCGGTCTCAGCGGAGAAGTCCTTGGCGGACACCGCTTCGTCGAATCCGCGCTGCCGCGAGGAGCCCGGTGTGGTGTCGAGCGGCCCGTTGAGGAAGCCGATCCGGCGGCGGCCCAGCGAAACGACGTGCTGCATCGCCGCGCCGATCCCGGCGGCGGAATCCGTGGAGACCGAGCTGATCCCGCGGTCGCTCATCGCGCGGCCGATCACCACGACGGGCACGGGGGCGCGGCCGATCTGCTCGATCAGTTCGTCGTCGGTGCGCAGCGGGATGACGATCATGCCGTCGACGAACCCGCCGTGCAGGCTGTGCATGAGCTCGGTCGTCGACGCCGCGGTGTCCCCAGTGGACATCACCACGACCCGATACCCGTGCGGTGCCAGGACTTCGTGGATGCCGCGCATGATCTCGACGTAGACCGGGTTGCCGATGTCCGCCACCGCGAACGCGATCTGCGATGTCTTCTTCAGCCGCAACGACCGCCCGATCGCGTCCGCGCTGTACCCGAGCTCCGCCGCGGCGGCCCGCACCCGCTCGACCATCGCCTTGCTCGCGCCGGTCCCGTGCAGCGCGCGCGAGGTCGAAGCCAGCGACACGCCGGCGCGCTCGGCCACCTGGATCAGCGTGGCTCGGGTTGACGTCATCGTCCCTCCCAGTCGGACACAGCGGGCAACGGTGCGGATACCGCTGTTGGAAACGTTTCCAGTCTGCGGACTGGATGGCTTGGAAACGTTTCCAAGCGGCGCCAGGATCATGTCACCCGGATGGTGGACGTGTCAACGGAGCTGTCGCGGGGTCCGGGGATCTGTGACTTCAGCGTGACGTGTGCTGGCCCAACGCTGGTGGGGCGCTGGTTCGGTGCCGGCTCAGAGGGATCGCCAGTCGGCGCGGACGACGTCCGCCGCGGAGGGAGCGTTGTCCGGATCGGTCAGCCACTGCAGCGCGGTCCCGACCAGCAGCGAGTAGTAATGCGCGCCGATCGCGTGGACGTCCTTCGGGTCGGCGTCCGGCCCCAGGTCGCCGAAGGCGTTCGCGAGCGCGACGCGCGCCTGGCGCTGGCCTTCCGCGTTGATCTTCCGGATCGTCTCGTCGTGCTGCAGGTAGCTGACGCTCTCGAAGTTCACGAACCACAGCTCGCGGTGCTGCTGGATGGACTCGATGATCCGCGCCCAGCGCCGCTCGGGCCCGGCCTCCTTGTCGGCCGGGTCGGTGAGGACGGCGAACAGCATGTCGCCCCACTTCGTGTTGAGGTCGAACAGCGCCTGTGTGAGCAGCTGTTCCTTCGACCCGAAGTGGTAGTTGATCGACGCCTGGTTGGCCCCGGAGGCGGCGACGAGGTCGCGCACCGTCGTGCGCGCGTAGCCGGCTTTGAGGAGGCATTCCCGGGCGGCGGTGATCAGGTTCTCGCGGTGTCCCACACGTGCTACCGTATCATGTAAACGTTCGTTTTAAACGTTCATTCGCATCACTGGGAGGACTGGAAGATGACCGCACCCGCGATCCGCACCAGACGGCTGCGCTGCCGTTTCGAAGGAGAGGGCGGCCCGGTCGACGCACTGCGCGGAGTGGACCTGGACGTCCCGCGCGGCGCCTTCGCCGCGATCATGGGTCCGTCGGGCTCAGGGAAGACGACGTTGTTGCACTGCGCGGCCGGTCTGCGCACCCCGACCGAAGGCACCGTCGAACTGGACGGCGCCGATCTGTCTGCTTTGGACGAACCGCGCCTGGCCGAGCTGCGACGTCAGCGGATCGGTTTCGTGTTCCAGCAGTTCAACCTCCTGCCCGCGCTGACCGCGGAGGAGAACATCGAACTGCCGTTGCGGTTGGACGGCCGCACCCCGGACCCGCGACGCACCGCGGCGTCGCTGGCGCAGGTCGGCCTGGCGCAGCGCGGGGGACACCGGCCGGGTCAGCTTTCCGGCGGGCAGCAGCAGCGGGTGGCGGTGGCCCGGGCGCTGGTCACGGATCCGGAGGTGGTTTTCGCCGACGAACCGACTGGCGCACTGGACATCCGCAGCGCGCGGGAAGTGCTGGCCTTGCTGCGGTCCTTGGCCGATCGCGGTCAGACGATCGTGATGGTGACGCACGATCCGGTGGCCGCGTCCTACGCCGACGCGGTGTTGTTCCTGGCGGACGGGCTGGTGGTCGATCAACTGGCCCGGCCGACCGCCGCGGCGGTGGCGAACCGGATGGCGGTGCTTGTCGAATCGGCGGAGCGGGCGGCGAATGCGGTCGGCGTCCGGTGAGCTGGGGTGCTTGGAGCCGGACGGCAAGACCGAGGGGAAGTGCGCTTTGTGGACGGTAGACGGCTGCTGTCGCGCGGTGTTGTTGCCGCGGCTGCGGAGGGGGGAAGTGACATGGGGAAGCGTGCATTGTGGACGGTTGGTGGCGGTTGCCGTGCGGGTGCCGTTGCCGCGGCCGCGGAGGGGGAAGTGACATGGGGAAGCGTGCATTGTGGACGGTTGGTGGCGGTTGCCGTGCGGGCGCCGTTGCCGCGGCCGCGGAAGGGGAATTGACATGCTGAAACTCGCTCTGCGGCTCTTCGGCCACCATCGCGCCGCCGCCGTGGCCACCGGTCTGGTCGCGCTTGTCGGGATGGCGCTGGTGGTCGCGATGACCGCCCTGCTCGGCACCGGCCTCTCCGGGGGCACCGCCCCGGCCGATCGGGGATTCCTCACTCAGTTCCCGCTCATCCTGGGCGGCTGGGTGGTGGCGATCGTGGTGTTCGCGATGGTGTCGACGATCGGCGTCACGCTCGCCGCGCGGTCCGGCGAGATCGGCGGGTTGCGGCTGATCGGTGCGGCGCCGCGGCAAATCCGGGTGCTCGTCTCGATGGAAACCCTCGCGATCACCGCCGTGGCGGCGCTGCCCGGCCTGGGGCTCGGCTACCTGCTCGGGCTCCTGCTCCTGACCGGAGTGCGTTCCGCCGGGCTCACCGCGCCGAGCACGTCGTTCGCGCCTGGGATTGTGCTGCCGCTGGTCGGCGTCGCGGTCGTGCTGCTGGCCGGAGTGCTCGCGGCGTGGATCGGCAGTCGCGGTCCGGCTCGGCGCAGTCCGGTCGAAGAAGAGTCCGGACCGCGCCGGGTCAGGTCGGCGAGGCCGCGTCGGATCGCGGCGATTGTGTTGCTGGCAGTGGGTTTCGGCTCGGCGAGCGCGGTGCTGGCCTTGCCCGCGGACAGCATCGCGACGACGGGGATGACCGGGCCGGCCGTGGTGCTGTGCTCGATCGGGTTCGCGATCCTGGCTCCGGAACTGATCGCCGCGGCGAACCGGATCGTCGGCCGTCTTTCGCGCGGTGCGAAGAATGCGGAGGCGCATCTGGCGGGCGTGAACCTGCGCGCGGCACCGGAGCGCGCTCGTCCGATCGTCACCTTCCTTACGCTGCTGGTCGGCGTCTCCGCGGGCACGTTGGCCATGCAGGGCATCGAAAACCAGCACAGCGTCGCGGGCAGCACGGCCGAGGTGCTGGCGTCGATCAATTATCTGGTCGTCGTCCTGATCTCGCTGTTCATGGCGATCGCGCTGACCAACAACCTGGTCGCCGCGATCGGCGACCGCCGGACGGAGTTCGCGACGTTGTCGCTGATCGGCTCGACTGTCCGGCAGGTCCGCGGCGTGCTCCTGCGCGAAACGGCGGCCGCGACGCTGCTGGCGATTGTCGTCGCGGTGGTGGGTTCGGTGGTGGCCGTCCTGCCGTTTTCGATTGTCAAGACAGGGAGCCCGGCTGCCGCGTTCGGTGTCTGGCCGTTCGTGGGGAGCGCGGTTTTCGGGGGAGGGGTGGCGTTGGCGGTGACGTATGTGGCCGGGGCACGCGTGATCCGTTCCGCGGCAGTCAGCGGTCACCGGGCGTGAATGCCGGCCGCGCCATTTCCGAATGGACTCCAGTCCAGCTCTGAGTGCGGTGGAATGTCCGGTTTGGCGTCATATTAATGGCCGCGCATTAATGTCGGGCCGCGGTATGCCCCGGTGGCCGTAGTCACAATTCTTGCCCTGGCGCGAATCGGGCCGGCTGCTAAGGTGAGGCATGCCTAACTTCGCGGAGCGTCGCCGCTCGCGTCCGCTCCGTCGCCGATGGGGTGCCGCCGCGGTCGTGGCCTTGCTGGCGGCAGCGGCGTGTTCGGCGCCGCAAGGGGAACAGCCGGGCGCGGCCAAGCGGCCGGTCACCGACGTGCTGGGGCGGACGGTCGAGGTTCCCTTGCCGGCCAAGAGAATTCTGCTCGACGGGGCGCGGATGCTGTACACGACCGCGTTGCTGGACAAGCGGGATCCGCTGGCGGGGATCGTCGGGCTGCCGAACGACCTCGAGCAGAACGACCCGGATTCGCTGGAGCAGTACCGGGCGAAGTTCCCGGGGATCGACAAGATCAAGCGCACCGGGCAGGCGTACGACGGGTCGTTTTCGATCGAGGCGGCGATCCAGCTCCGGCCGGACGTATATGTCGTCAGCGCCGCGAACTACAAAGCCGCGCAGGATTCCGGAATCGTCGATCGGCTCAGCCGGGTCGGGGTCCCGACCGTCGTGCTGGACTATTTCGTGGATCCGGTGAAGAACACGGTTCCGTCGGTGCGGCTGATGGGCGCGTTGACCGGCAAGACGGCCGAGGCGGAGGCGTTCGCCTCGTATTATCAGGCCGCGGTGGACCGGGTCCGTTCGCGGCTGGCGGCGGCGCACGAACCGCCGACCTCGACGTTTCTGTGGCGGGCCCCGGGGTATTTCGAATGCTGTTCCAGTTTCGCGAAGTCCAATCTCGCCGCGCTCGTGGACCTCGCGGGCGGGAAGAACCTCGCCGACGACGTCCTGAAAACCCGGCAGGGGACCGTCTCCCCGGAGGCGGTCCTGAGCCGGGACCCGGACGTGGTCATCGCGACCGGTGCGGACTGGGCTCCGGGGACGTCGGCCAAACCGGGGGAGTTCATTCCGCTCGGGTACAGCGAAAAGGGGCCGGACGCCCGGGCCCGGTTGCAGGCGATCGTGCAAAAGCAAGCCGGTTTCTCCGGGCTCAAGGCGGTTCGCGAGCATCGGGTGTACGCGGCGTGGCACCACTTCTACGACTCGCCGTACAACTTCCTCGCGGTGGAATGGTTCGCCAAGTGGCTGCATCCCGGCCTGTTCCAGGACGTCGATCCGGACGCGACGATCCGGGAGCTGCACGCGAAATTCCTGCCGATCCCGTATGAGGGCACGTTCTGGGCGGAGCTTCCGTGACCGCCGCGCCCGCCCTCGCTGAGCCGAGCACGCACGAGGTTGTCCTGGCGCACCGCAGCCGGATGCGGCGAAAACGGCTGACCGTGACGGCGCTCGCGGTGCTGGCGCTGGTCGTGGCCGTCGCTGACGTGGTGGTCGGCGGCGAGTCTCTGTCCATTGTGGAGACAGTGCGGGCGATTTTTGCGCCGTGGAGCGCGCCGGCGGCGGACACGGAGATCGTCTGGCACATCCGGATGCCGATGACCGTGACGGGCATTCTGGTCGGCGCGGCGTTGTCGCTGGCGGGCGCGGAAATGCAGACGATCTTGAACAATCCGCTGGCCGAGCCGTACACGCTCGGCGTCTCGGCGGCGGCGAGTTTCGGTGCGGCGTTGAGCCTGGTGGTCGGGGTCTCAGCGGTGCCGGTGCTGGGCGTGCTCGGCACGGCCGGGACGGCCTGGGTCTTCGCCTTGCTGGCCAGCGCGGTGATCATCGGGTTCAGCGCGGCACGCGGGCCGGACACGGAAACGATGGTGCTGCTGGGGATCGCGATGGTGTTCCTGTTCACCGCGCTGCTTTCGCTGATGCAGTACGTCGCGTCCGAAGCGCAGCTGCAACAGGTGGTGTTCTGGACGCTGGGCAGCCTGACCCGCGCGAGCTGGCCGCAGGTCGGGATGCTCGCGGTAGTCGTGCTCGCCGCGGTCCCGTTGGTGCTGCGCGCGTCGTGGAAACTGACGGCGATGCGGCTCGGCGACGATCGTGCGCGGGCGCTCGGCGTGCCGGTCGCCCGGATGCGGATCGTGGTGCTGGCCGGGATTTCGCTGGTGGCGGCGACCGCGGTGTCGATCGCCGGGAGCATCGGTTTCGTCGGGCTGGTCGGGCCGCACGTCGCGCGGATGCTGGTGGGGGAGGACCACCGGTATTTCGTCGCGGCGTCGTTGTCCGGCGGGGCGTTCCTGCTGTGCGCGTCGTCGCTGGCGGCGAAGCTGATCGTGCCGGGCGTGGTCGTTCCGGTCGGGATCATCACCTCGATTGTCGGGGTGCCGGTTTTCCTCGCGCTGATCCTGTCGCGCCGGAGGACCCGGAGGACACTGTGGACCTGACGCTGCGGGTCGAGAGACTCGGGTTCGAGTACGGCCGGACGCCGGTGCTGCGCGAGGTGACGCTGCCGGAAGTGCGGGCGGCGGAGGTGACGGCGGTCATCGGGCCGAACGGTTCGGGCAAGTCGACGCTGCTGCGGTGCGTCGCGGGTTTTCACCGGGCGCGCGGGCGGGTCCGAGTGTCGGGCGGCGGCGAGATCCTTTACCTGCCACAGGATCCTCCTCCGCCGAGTTCGCTGACCGTGTTCGAGGCGGTGCTGGTCGCCCGGCGGGTCGGGGGCTCCGGCGGCGGCAGGCGGGAGCACGAGGCGCGGGTGGCGGAGACCCTGGCGGCGCTGGACCTGGACGGGCTGGCCGGACGGCGGCTGGCCGAGCTTTCCGGCGGGCAGCGGCAGATGGTCGGGCTCGCGCAGGCGATGATCCGGAGACCCGGCGTGCTGCTGCTGGACGAGCCGACCAGCAATCTCGACCTGCGCAACCAGTTCCGGGTGCTGCGGTCGGTGCGCGATCTCGCGCGGAACCAGCCGGCCGCGGTGCTGGCGGTGGTGCACGACCTGTCGCTCGCGGCGCGGATCGCGGACCGGATCGTGGTGCTGCACAACGGAACAGTGCATTCGCACGGGTCTCCCGCCGAGGTGCTGACGACCGCGATGCTCAGCGAGGTCTACCAGGTGGACGGCACCGTGCAGCGGGCGGGCAACGGCGTGCTGACCGTCGCGATCGCCGACCGGATCTGACTCTTCGAGCGGTCGTCCGACCCGTTGTGCTGCAAAGGTTTTCACGTTCTGCTCGCCGCCGGGTCGACCGGCAAGGAGGTTCTCCCCCGCGTCGGGGAAGTAGTAAGGCAAGCCTTGCCTAAGTCTTCGGATTCCGTTACGGTTTCGGCAACGCGGCCGGCTCGGGCGCGCGACAGCAGCCGAAACATCCGGCAGGCGCGTTCCGGCCGTGAAAACCGATCCAGTGCGCGATTCCCCGTTCTCTCTCGTGAGGATTTCTTCAGATGGCGGAGCCAGAGTTCCATGTGTTCACCCGAAGCGATCTCGCCGGTGTCGAACTGGCGCCGGAGGAGGTGATTTCCGCGGTCCGGCAGGGATATCTCGCGCTGGCCGCCGGGGATTCGCGCTGTCCGACGAAACTGATGATGCCGCTGCCGGACCAGTCGCGGGACGCGGTGGCGTATTCGATGCTGGGATTCGACGCGAACGCACAACACGTCGGGTTCAAGACCTCTTACCGGCAGGGGAACGACAATCGGGACAAGTACTACACGGTGCTCAGCCTTTACGACGACACGACCGGAATGCCGTTCGCGTTGATGGACTGCGACCGCGTCGGCGCGTCCCGGACCCCGGCGACGACCGCGTTGATCGCGCAGGAGTGCGCGAAGCCGGACGCGCGCTCGGCGTTGCTGATCGGCACCGGCGTGCAAGGGCAGCTGACGCTTCCGTACCTGCTCACCGTGCTGCCCGGCCTCGAGCGGCTGATGCTTTTCGGCACCGCGAAAGAGGGCCTGCGGGCTTGCGTGGACACCTTCCACCGGTATTTCCCGGACCGGGAGGTCGAAATCGTCGACGACGTTCCGGAAGCGGTCGCCGAGGCGGACATCGCGGTGGCGGCGTCGGGGCGGGCGGCGCATCCGAAGGTGAAAACGAGCTGGCTGAAACCGGGCGGATTGTTGATTTCGGTGTCCAGCAAGGGAGTCGACTCCTCCTCGCTGCGGGACGCGGATTACGCGCTCGCGACGAGCGAGGGCCAGTTGGGCGTGACGGGCTCTCGTTTCGACGACGGGGAAGGGAAAGCGACCATCGACGCGGAATTCCCGGACGTGCTCGCCGGGCGCAAGCCGGCCCGCCGCAGCGATTCGGATCGGGTGTTCGCGTTCAGCAGCGGAATGGTGATCACCGACATCCCGGTGGCGCACCTGCTGGCGACCCGGGCGATCGAGGCCGGCCGAGGACAGCGGGTGCGGCTGTGGAGCTGACCGCGTCGACCATTTCCCTGCCGGCCCGCCAGGCGGACTGGGCCAGCGAAACGCAGTCCGATCCCCGGCTGCTCGGCGAGATCGCCCGTGCGGTCGGCGGTCCGTTCCACGTCCTGAATCCGCGCCAGTTCGCGGACAACCTCGTGGCGTTCACCGACGCGCTGGTGACGGCGGGCGTGTCCGGGCAGGTGTATTTCGGCAAGAAGGCCAACCGGTCGGCGTGCTGGGTGCCGGAATGTGCGAGCGTCGGCGCCGGTGTCGACGTGGCGAGCGTTCCCGAGTTGGTGGGTGCGCTCGCGGGCGGTGTCCGCGGTGAGGACGTGATGGTCACCGGGGCGGCGAAAAGCGCGGATCTGCTGTGGTTGTCGGCGCGGCACCGGTGCGTGGTGGCCGTCGACGCGCTCGACGAGCTCGACCGGGTGCTCGCGATCGGGCAGGCGCCGCCGATCCGGATTCTGCTGCGGCTGCTGCCGGAAAAGGACCAGGGGAGCCGGTTCGGGCTCAACCCGGACGAGGTGGACGAGGCGCTTCGCCGGTGTGCGGGCGCCGCGGTGCGGATGGAGGGGTTTTCCTTCCACCTCGGCGGTTACGAGGTCCAGTCGCGCGCCCGGATGGCGGAGGTCGCGCTGGAGCAGTGCCTGCGGGCGCGCGAGGCGGGGCTGCCCGCGGAGTCGGTGTCGATCGGCGGCGGGTTCGCGGCCAGTTACCTGGACGAGGCGGACTGGACGAGGTTCACCGAGGAGTACCGGCCTTCGTGGTTCCATAACGGCAAGAACTTCACCCATTTCTATCCCTACCACCAGGCCCCGACCGGCGCGGACATGCTGGCCGACGTGCTGGCGAGCCCGCTGCGCGGCGGCACGGTCGCCTCCGAATTCGCGCGCACCGGCACGCGGCTGCTGCTGGAACCGGGACGGGCGCTGCTGGACCAGGCCGGGTTCACGGTGTTTCCGGTGCAGGGCTTCAAAATGCGCGACAGCTACGGGATCGTGACGGTCGCGGGGCTGAGCATGAGCGTGTCCGAACAATGGAAGGGCAGCGAATTCCTGCCGGATCCGCTGCTGTGGCCCGCCGAGGGGCCGGGAGGACCGGTGGCCGCGTGCGTGGGCGGTTCGAGCTGCCTCGAATACGACATGCTCAGCTGGCGCAAGATCCCGTTCCCCCGTCCGCCGCGCCACGGCGACCTGCTCGTGTACCCGAACACCGCCGGATACCAGATGGACAAGAACGAGACCCGCTTCCACGGCCTTCCGCTGCCGGGCAGGGTCGTGGTGGACGGCGCGGGCTGGCGGATCGAAGGAGGGGACGGCCGATGAGGGATTTCATCCCGCGTCGCGGGCGCGGAATCGTGTCGCACGTGTCGGAACTGATCGGCCGGACGCCGTTGTTCGAGGTGTGCGTGACCGGTTCGGGCGTCCGGTTGCTGCTGAAGCTGGAGCAGTTCAACCCGACCGGGTCGGCGAAGGTGCGCATGGCCGAGCAGATGATCGCCGACGCCGAGCGCGAGGGGAAGCTCCGGCCGGGCGGGCGGATCGTCGAGCCGACGTCGGGCAACACCGGCTTGGGCCTCGCACTGGCCGCGCTGGAACGGGGCTACCGGTTCACCGCGGTGGTGGACCACCACGCGAGCAAGGACAAGCTGCGCGCGATGGCGGCGCTGGGGGCCGAGCTCGTCTACGTCGGCGGGGAGGGCGGCGGGGAACTCCGTTCGGTGGAACGCCGCCGGGTCGCGGCCGAGCTGGTCGCGGCGGATCGCGAGGCGTACTGGCCCGATCAGCACAACCACCCCGGCAACGGCGGCGGCTACCGCGAACTGGCCAAAGAACTGCTCGCCGACGCGGGCCAGGTCGACTGGCTGATCGGCGCGATCGGCACCGGCGGCTCGCTGTGCGGGACGGTCCGCGAGCTGCGCCGGCTGCGCTGCCCGGCGCGGACGCTCGCGGTGGAGCCGGCGGGATCGATCATCTTCGGCGCGCCGCCGGGGCCGTACCGGCAGACCGGCAGCGGCAGCCCGGAAGGATTCCCGGTCGGCGCCAACGTGTGCCGGGACTTGATCGACGAGGGCGTGCAGGCGTCCGATGTGGACGCTTTCGCGACCGCGCGGGCGCTGGCCCGGCACACCGGGCTGATGGTCGGCGGATCGGCCGGCGGGGCGATCCACGCGGCGCTGAACCGGATCGACACGATGCGGCCGGGCAGCACCGCGGTCGTCCTGGTCTGCGACGCGGGGGAGAAGTACCTCGACACCGTGTTCGACGACGAATGGCTGCGCGGGCACGGGCTGCACGCGCCGGAGATCGAAGCCGAGGTCGGGAAACGGCTCGGGCGGCACGAGGACGTCGGCCTGCGGTGGGTGTCGTGAGGCGGTGGCTCGCCGGGTGCCGCCCGCTGCTCGCGGTGTCGGCCCCGATCGCCGGAATCCAGCTCGCGCAAGTCGCGCTCACCACGACCGACCTGGCGATGCTCGGCGGGATGAGCGTGCGGGCGATCGCGGCGGGCGGGCTGGCGCTGACCCTGTACAACCAGGTCCGCACGATGTGCGTCGGCACGGTCACGGCCGTCGGCAACCTGGTGGCCAGCACCGCCGGTCGCGGCGAAGCGCGGACCGGCGGCGACCAGTTGGACGAGCGGGCGCGCGGCGAAGTCCGCGACCTGGTGCGGGCTTCGTTCCTGGTGGCGACGGCGGTCGGGCTGGGCGCGGCGCTGATCCTGATCGGCCTGGGCTACGTCCTGGCCTGGTTCGGCCAGGATCCCGAGGTGCTCGCGCTCGCCCGTCCCACGATGCTCGCGCTCGCGCCCGGACTGATCCCGATGCTGTGGCTCAACGTGCTGCGGCAGTTCGCCGTCGGCATGCGCAGACCCGGCTCTCTGCTGTGGGTGACCATCGGCTCGGTCGGCGTCAATATCCTGCTGGACGGCGGATTCGGCTACGGCTGGTTCGGCTTCCCGGAACTCGGTGCCCCGGGCATCGGGCTGGCCACCACGATCGTGCAGTTCGTCAACTGCTTCGCGTTCCTGCTGATTCTGCGCCGCGACGAGCACCTCGCGCCGCTGCTGTCGGCGGGCTTCGGGCGCGGCGAACTGCCCGCGGTGCGCGAGATCCTCCGGCTCGGGATCCCGATCAGCCTGACCTACGGCTCCGAAGCGGGCATCACGTCCGTCGCCACCGTGCTGATGGGCGGCTTCGGACCGGCGACGCTGGCCGCGCAGAGCGTGGTCAACCAGCTCGCCTATATCGTGTACCAGGTCAACATCGGCCTGTCGCAAGGATCCTCGATCCTGATCAGCCGCGCGGTGAGCCAGCGCGACCGGGCCGCGGTGACCAGAACCGCGCGGCAGGCGCTGACGCTGTCGGCGACCGCGATGACCGCGGCGGGTTTGCTGTATCTCGCGGTGCCGGGCTGGGTGCTGGGCCTGTTCCTCGAAAGGAACCCGCCGCCGGAAGTGCTGGCGCTGGCGCACACCCTGCTGTTCTTCGGGATCGCGCAGCAATACGTCAAGGGAGCGCAGAACGTGTGCGTCGGCCTGCTGCGCGGTCTCGGCAACACCAAAAGCGGCTTCCGCGCGACGCTGCTCGGCTACTGGCTGATCGGAACCCCGGTGATGGTGTTGTGCGGCTTCGCACTGGATCTGCGCGGGCCCGGAATCTGGCTCGGGCTGTGCGTCGGGTTCGGCGCGACAGCGGTGTTGCTGCTGCGGAAGTTCTCGCGCGAACTCGCTGGCGTACCGGCGCTCGCCGCGGTGCCGAGCGGGACCTGAGCTGCGATACTCGACGCATGATTTTGATCGTCCTCAAAGCACAGATCCGGCCCGAGAAGCGAACCGAATGGCTGGAAGGCATCGAGCGCTACACCGCGCAGGTGCGGAGCGAACCGGGCAATGTGTCGTTCGACTATTACCAGAACGGCGGCGACGAGAACGAATTCGTGATGGTCGAGGTCTTCGCCGACAGCGCCGCCGGGGACGCGCACGTCGCGACCGCGCACGCGCAGGAGTTCTTCCCGTTCATGTCGACGGTCGTGGCGAAGAAGCCCGAGATCAATTACCAGAACCTCGACGGCGCGGCCTGGTCGGAAATGGCCGAGGTCACGCCGGTCGACTAGCAGCAGCGCGGGTTGAGGGACGGCCGGTCGCGGCCGGCCGTCCCTTCACCGCTGGTGCACGATCCGCCCGTCGAGCACCGTGGTCGTGACGTGCACGTCGCCGAAGTTCTCCGGGCGGGTCTGTTCGAGGTCGGCGTCCAGCACCACGACATCGCCCAGCTTGCCCGGTGTCAGCGAGCCGATCCGGTCCTCCATGCCGAGCGTGTACGCCGCGTCGAGCGTGTGCGCGCGCAGTGCCTCGTGCAGCGAAATCGCTTGTTCCGCACCGATGTCCGCGCCTTCGCGGGTCCGCCGGAGCATCGCGTTCGCGATCGTGTGCAGCGGTTTGAACGACGAGACGAACGAATCGCTGGACAACGCGGGCCGCAGCCCCGCGTCGAGTTCCTCGCGGACCGGCTGGAGGCGGTGTGCGCGGTCGCCCAGGCGGCGCAGGAAGTCTCCGCCGCTGTCGTGCAGGAAGTTCGGCTGGTTCACCGGGATCACGCCCAGCCCGGCGAACCGGCGGACGTGCTCGCGGGTCGGGTAGCCGCAGTGTTCGATGCGGGGGCGGAAGTCGTCGCCGTACGCGCGGGAACCCGCTTCGAGCGCCCGCAGCGTGTTCTCCATCGCCAGGTCGCCCTGCGTGTGGACGGCGACCCGCCACCCGGCGCGGGCGGCGCGTTCGACGAGCGCGGTGAGGTCGTCGGCGGGCCAGTAGAGGCTGCCGGTGAATTCGCCGTGTTCGCCGTAGGGTTCGCTGAACACCGCGGTGCCGCCGATGAGCGTGCCGTCGGAGTAGAACTTCATCGCGCCGAGGCTCAGCCAGTCGTCGCCGAACGGGTCGCCGAGGCCGACCGCGGCGAGGGCGTCGAGCTGGTGCGACAGCGGCATCGCGACCGTCCGCACCGGAAGCCGTCCGGCCGCGCGGGCCGCCCGGTACACGCGCAGTTCCCGCGCCGACACCTGCGGGTCGGCGATGGTCGTCAACCCGGCTTCGACGTAGTGCCTGCCCGCGTCGCCGAGCCAGCCGGACAGCTGTTCGAACGGCAGGTCGGTGTGGAAATTCGGGCCGTGGCAGCCGATTTCGACCGCGACCGGCAACAGCAGCTGCATCGCGGAGTCGAGGACCATTCCGGTCAGCCGCCCGGCCGCGTCGCGGAGGAACTGCCCGCCCGCCGGGTCGGCGACGTCGCTGCCGATGCCCCGCCATTGCAGCGCCGCGGAGTTGACGACGGCGTGGTGGCCGGACACGTGGTAGACGATCACCGGATGCTCGGTCGTCGCTTCGTCGAGCCGCTGCCGGGTCGGGCGGCCCTCCGGATATTTCGCGTCGTCCATGCCGAACGCGCGGATCCATTGTCCGGCCGGCGTGCGAGCGGCGGCCTTGGCGACCATCTCGACCAGATCATCCACAGTGGACACTGCGGGGTAGCTCGCGTCTTCCGCGGCGAGGGATTCCGCGGTGGACAGCAGGTGGTTGTGCGGGTCCACGAAACCGGGCAGCACCGTCGCGCCGCGCGCGTCCACGCGTTCGGCCTCCGGGGCGGCCTGCGCGACCGCCGCCGCGCCGAGTGCGGCGACGCGGCCGTCGCGGACGAGCACCGCGTCGGCACCGGCTAGGTTCGGGTCCATAGTCAGGACGCGGGCGCTGTGGATCAGGACGTCAGCCACGGGCGATCTCCGTTCGGTGGGGCTGGGGGACGTCGTCGGACAGCTGCGGCGCATTGCGCAGGCAGGCGATGCTGACCAGGCACATCACGACGAGCAGGACGATCACCGGCGCGACGCCGCCGAACCCGGCGACGAGCGCGGTGCAGGCCAAGGGCGAGAACCCGCCGAAGACGGCGCCGGCGACCTGGTAGGACAGCGAGATGCTGGTGTAGCGGGCACGGGCGGGGAACATCTGCGCGAGGATCGCCGCGATCGGCCCGTAGGTGGCGGCCATGACGAGCCGCATCAGCGACAGGGTCAGGAAAATCAGCCCGGTGCTGCCGCTGCCCATCACGAGGAACTGCGGCGCGGCCAGCACCGCGACGCCGATCAGCCCGGCGATCACCACGCGCCGTCCGCCGACGCGGTCGCCGAGCCAGGCGACGCCGACGGTCGCGACGAGTTCCACGAAAGACGCGATGCTCAGCCCGGTCAGCACGAGTTCCTCGCTCACGTGCAGATCGGTCGTGGAGTAGCCGAGCAGGAACGTGGTGACGATGTAGTAGCCGCCCACGGCCACCGGCAGCGCGCCGATCCCGCGCAGGATCTGCCGCCACGACGTGCGCAGCGCGAGCCGCACCGGCAGTTCGGCGACCGGTTCCGCCTGCTTGAACACCGGCGATTCCTCGACCTTCAGCCGGATCACCAGCCCGACGATCACGAGCACCGCCGACAGCAGGAACGGCACCCGCCAGCCGCCCGCGGCGAGCGCCCCGTCGCCCTGTCCGGCGAGCAGGCCGAACAGCCCGGACGCGAGCAGCGCCCCGGCCGGGTTTCCGAGCTGCGCGAACGAACCGTAGAACGTCTTGCGCCCGGCGGGCGCGTGCTCGACGGCCATCAGCACCGCGCCGCCCCATTCGCCGCCGACCGCGAGCCCTTGGGCGAACCGCAGCACGACGAGCAGCAGCGGCGCGAGCACCCCGGCGGTGGCGTAGGTGGGCAGCAGGCCGGTGGCGAACGTCGCGATCCCCATGATCAGCAACGTCGTGACGAGCGCGGCCTTGCGCCCGACACGGTCGCCGAAATGCCCGAACACGATGCCGCCGAGCGGACGGGCGAGGAAGCCGACCGCGTAGGTCGCGAACGACGCCATGAGCCCGACCAGCGGACTGGTGCCTTCGGGGAAGAAGAGCTTCCCGAACACGAGGCTCGCGGCGGTCGAATAGGCGTAGAAGTCGTACCACTCGATGGTGGTGCCGACGAACGCCGCGGCGGCCGCGCGGCGGGCGCTCGAGACGGATGCGGTCATGGGGGCTCCCACTGCTCCGGGGGATCGGTTCGGGCAACGCTAACCGCGGGAGCGGCCGGAACCCGCTGTACGATGTGTCCTTCGCCGAAGATCGTTTTGTGCGAACCGCACTGGGAGGCAGGCTGTGCTGACCGTGGCCGGCGTGCTCCGGTTCGAAGGGCTTGAGCTGGGCTTGCTCGCCGGGCGGGCCGGGCTGGGCCGCGATGTGTCCTGGGCGCACGCGATCGAAGTCGCCGACCCGGTCCCGTGGCTGCGCGGCGGCGAGCTGGTGCTGACGATCGGGCTTGGGCTGCCGGCGGACGAACCGGGACGGCGGGCGTACGTGCGGCGGCTGGCCGAGGCGGGCGCGGCCGGGCTGGGATTCGCCGCGGAGGTGCTCGACGCGTTGCCACCGGAGGTGCTCGAAGAAGCCGAGGCGTGCGGGTTGCCGGTGGTGGGCGTGCTGGGAACGACGCCGTTCATCGCGGTCAGCCAAGCCGTCGCGCGCTGGCACGCGGAGGCGACGCTGCGCGCGGAACGGCACGCGATCGCGGTGCAGGAGGCGATCGCGCGGGCGGCGCTGCGCTCCGGCGACCGCGGGATCCTGGCCGAACTGGCGAAGGGCGTCGACGGGGAGGCGCTGCTGCTGGACGTCGAGGGCAGGCCGCGCGCGGCGCATCCGGCGGGGGAGCGCTCCTGGCACGGCCGGGCGCGTGACCTGGTCGCCGCGATGGCCGGACCGGGGCAGGCCGCGGGCGCGGAGGAGCACGAGGGCCGGTATTTGGTCGTGCACAGCATCGGCCTGTCCGGACATCCGCGCGGCTGGCTCGCGCTCGACTGCCCGGCGGGCGATCCGGCGCACCAGCGGCTGCTGGTCAGCCACGCGGCGGTGCTGCTGGGCATGACCTTGCTGGGCATCCGCGCGCTCCGCCGCACTTTGCACGAACAGCGGGCGCGGCTGCTGCCCTCGATCGCGGAACCGGACGCGTCGCTGATGCCGGAGCCTCCGTTCGAGGTCGCGGTTTTCGCGATGGCGCTCGACGATCCGCTCGCCGCGGTGCTCGACGCGATCGCCGACGTGGCCGGGAAACCGACCAGGACCGGCTCCTGCTGACCCCGCGCCCCGGCGGTCTCGCGGCGGTGCTGCCCGCGGCGGCCGGGCTGGGCGCACGGATCCGGGCCAGGGCCGCGGAATTGGCCGGCGTCCCCGTCGGCTGCGGCGCGAGCCGGGCTTCGGACGTCGCGGGAATCCCGGCGGCGATCGCGCGAGCCGCCGGCGTCGTGCCCGCCGATTCGTCCTATGTGGACGCTGACGAGACGTCGTCGTGGGGTCTGCTGCGGGAGGCGTTGCGCCCGGCGGCGCTGGCCCCGTTCACCGCCGCGGTGCTCGGGCCGTTGCGCGAACACGACCGCCGCACCGGCGGCGAGCTGGTGCCGACGCTGCGCTGCTACCTCGACGCGGACGGCAATCTGGAAACCACCGCGCGGGAGCTGGGCGTGCATCGGAACACGGTGCGGACCCGGCTGCGGACCGCGGAACGGGTTTCGCAGCGGCGGCTCGACCGGCCGCGGGATCGGCTGGAACTGTGGCTGGCGTTGTCCGCGGAAGACCTCTGACTGAGCGAGTTACGTTCCCCGCTGAGTCGACTCCCGCAAGCGCAGCTCCGGCGCGAGAAACACCGGCCCCTCGGGCGTCTCGGCCCCGGACAGCCGCGCCAGCATCAACTCCACCGCCTGCTCGGCCAGCGCTTCGTGGGTCAGGTCCATCGCGGTGATCGGCGGGGCGCTCGTGCGGGCATGTTCGCTGTCAGTCAGGGCGGCGAGCAGCAGGTCGTCCGGAATACGCAGGCCTTGCGCGGCAGCGGCTTCGGCGATCAGCGGGGCGAAATCGCTGGTCGCGACGACGATCGCGTCCGGCCGGTCCGGGCCGGAAAGCAGGGGCTGCACCAGTTCGGGCACATCGCGCGGGGTCAGGCCTTCGCTGAGCAAGGCGGTCCGCGCCGGCAGCCCGCGTCGTTCGCACCACGCCAGATAGGTTTCGCGCGGCCGCCGGTTCCAGGCGTTGTCCTCGGTGCCGGACAGCAGAAGCACGTCGCGTGCGCCCTGGTCGTAGAGGTGCTCCAGCAGCGCCTCGACCACCGGCGGGTAGTCCAGCCGCACCGCCCACGGCAGGTCCGGCTGTTCCGGGTCCTCCTCGACGGTCACCACGGGCAGGCCCCGGCCGAGCAGTTCGGCGAGCGCGGTGTCGCCGCCGTAGGGGTGGGCCACGATGCAGCCGTCCATCGGCACGCTCGCGACCGCGGGGTCGTGCAGGTCGGGCACGTGGATGAGCCCGGTCTTGTGCCGCAGCATCTCGGTCGCGATCGACCCGACGAGCCGGTTGAACGTCTCGGCGCGGTCGGGCGTGCCGGCCACCGCGTAGCGCGGCCGGAGGATGAGCCCGACCAGCCCGGACCGGCCGGTGCGCAGCGAGCGGGCGTTCGGGTTCGGGTCGTAGCCCAGCTCGGCGGCGGCCTCGCGCACCCGCGCCTTCGTCGCCGCCGAAATGGGCCTGCGGCCGGAAAGCGCGTGCGAAACCGTGCTGATCGAGACCCCGGCGCGCTCGGCGACCTCCCGGATCGTCACCGGCCGTTTGCCGCTCGCCGTGTCCACTCCTCGTACCCCTTCGCCCTGCCTCCGGACGGCCCAGTATCGCCCACCGGCCGGCGGAGGAGGGCTTGACACCGCACCGGCGCGCGGGTTTGATGCCGCGAAAGCTCATCAAAACGTTTTGATGATGATAGGAGGCGCCATGGCCGCCCCGCACGAGCCCGCCCCGCCCACCTCCGCCGCCGCGCCGACAGTCGGCGACGTCTGCACCGGCATGCGGCTGACCCGACGGCATTGGCTGGCCGGCTCGGTGCTGTTCTTCGCGTTCGTCGTCGAGGCCTGGGAACAGGTCGGGCTGGTCTACGTCTCGAACGGGATCGCGGACGAATTCGGCGTGGACAACACGAAACTCGGCTGGGCGCTGTCCGCGGTCGCGTTCGGCATGGTGCCCGGCGCGCTGCTGTGGGGCGGGCTGATCGACCGGCTCGGCCGCCGCCGCGTCACGGTCGCGAGCCTGCTGATTTACGCGGTGCTCGCGCTGGCCGCGGGCCTGTCGCCGGCGTTCTGGCCGTTCGTCGTGCTGCGGTTCCTCTCCGGCGTCGCGTTCGGCGGGGTCTACGCGGTCACGTTCCCGTATTTTCTCGAACTGCTGCCCACCGCCCGGCGCGGCCAAGGCGCCGTGGCGCTCAGCATCGGGTTTCCGATCGGCACGCTGCTGTGCATCGGTGTGAGCCAGTCGCTCGGGATGATCAGCTGGCGCGCCGTCGCCGTGGTCGCCGCGCTGGCCGGGCTGTGGGCATTCGCCGTGCTGCGCTGGGTCCCTGAGTCGCCTTACTGGCTTGCGCGGCGCGGTCGGCACGCGGAAGCTGCCACTGTGCTTCGTGGTCTTGGCGCGGAAATTCCTTCTGACACCACGTTTTCCGTCGAGGACGCCGACCGCAAGGCAGGCGCGGTGCGGAACCTGTTCCGGTCGCCGGTGCGGCGGCGGTTCCTGCCGCTGCTGCTCACGTCGTTCACGTTCAGCTGGGGCTATTGGGGTTTGCAGACCTGGCTGCCCGTGCTGTTGCAGAACCGGGGGCTGAGCGTGTCCGGAGCGCTGTGGTTCGTCGCGGTGACCCAGGTCGTGTCCGTCCCCGGCTACCTGCTCGCCGCGTGGCTGACCCGCCGCCACGGCCGCAAGCGGATCTTCCTGCTGTTCGTGCTCGCTTCGGCGATCGGCGGCGTGCTGTTCGGTCTCGCGACCGGTTCGACCCAGCTGTACGCGGGCAACCTGATCCTCGCGTTCTTCTCGCTCGGCGCCTGGGGCATCTGGAACACCTGGTCGGCCGAGGTGCTGCCGACCGGGCTGCGCGGCGTCGGCTACTCGTGGTCCACCTCGGCGATCCTGCTGGCCAACACCGTTTCGGTGCCGGTGATCGGCGCGATGATGGACCACGGCGTCGCGTCCTCGCTGACTGTCGCGTCGATCGTCGCCTTCCTCGTCGTCGCGCTTCTCGCCGTCCTTCCGCTGCCCGAGACCGAGGGCCGCGCGCTCACCTGATTTCCCTTACCGGACAAGGAGTTCCCATGACCTACCGGGTCGCCATGGACATCGGCGGCACCTTCACCGACGTGGTCGTCCACGACGGCGCGACGCAGCGGCTGCGCGCGGGCAAGGTGCTCACCACCCCCGACGACCTCGCGCGCGGCGTTTTCGGCGCGCTCGAAGGATTCGACCTGCCGTTCGCCGAGATCGAGTTCTTCGTGCACGGCACCACGCAGGGCCTGAACGCGCTGCTCGAACGGCGCGGCGCGAAGGTGCTGATCCTCACCACGCGGGGGATCGGCGACGTCTACCGGATCGCGCGCGGCAACCGGAACCGGCTGTTCGACCTGCACTACCGCAAGCCCGAGCCGCTCGTCGGGCCGGAAGCGGTCGCGGAGGTCGCCGGACGACTCGACGCCACCGGCGCGGAACTCGAACCGCTCGACGAGGACGCGGTGCGGCTGGTCGCGAAACGCGTGCGCGAAGAGGGTTTCGAGGCCGTCGCGGTGTGTTTCCTGTTCTCCTACCTGGATTCCGGGCACGAACGCCGGGCGGGAGAGATCTTGCGGGACGAGCTTGGCGACGACGCGCTGGTCGTGCTGTCGCACGAGGTCGCGCCGGAATGGCGGGAGTACGAGCGGACGTCGACCGCGGTACTCGAGGCCTACACCGGCCCGTCCGTGCACCGCTACCTCGACCGCATCGAAGCGCGGTTCACGGAGAAGGGCCTGCACGTCCCGGTGCACGTCATGCAGTCTTCCGGCGGTCTGGTCAACGCCGGATTTGCGCGGCGGCATCCGTTGCAGACGCTGCTGTCGGGCCCGGTCGGCGGCACGATGGGCGGCGTCGCGGCGGCGAAGCTGCTCGGCCGTCCCGACCTGATCTGCATCGATATGGGCGGGACCTCGTTCGACGTCTCGCTGGTGATGGACTACGCCGCCGACGTGTCACCGGACGGCGAGGCGGAGGGATTCCCGCTGCTGATGCCGTTGGTCAACCTGCACACGGTCGGCGCGGGCGGCGGTTCGCTCGCCTACGCCGAGGGCGACGCGCTGCGTGTCGGCCCCGAATCGGCGGGCGCGGTGCCCGGCCCGGCTTGCTACGGCCGCGGCGGTACGCAGGCGACGGTCACCGACGCGAACTGCGTGCTCGGCCGCGTCGATCCCGAGTCGTTCGCCGGCGGGGGCATGCCGCTCGACCTCGACGCCGCGCGGACGGCCGTCTCGACGTTGGCGCAGCAGCTCAGCATGGATCCGGTCGAGCTGGCGTCCGGCATTTGCGACGTCGGCAATGCCAAGATGGCACAGGCGATCCGCACCCTGACCGTCGAGCACGGCCGCGAGCCGGGCCAGTTCGCGCTGCTCGCGTTCGGCGGCGCGGGACCGATGCACGCGGCGTTCATCGCACAGGAAATCGGCATCACCGAGGTGATCGTGCCGCGGTTCCCGGGCGCGTTCTCGGCGTGGGGCATGCTCGAAGCCGACGTCCGCCGGGACTTCACCATGCAGTTCTTCGCCAACGGAGCCGAACTCGACACCCGTGCCCTGCGCGCGGCGCTCGATTCGCTGCGCGATCAGGCGCTGGAAGCGTTGCGGGAACAGGGAATCGCCGAGGACCGCCAGTCGGTGACCCATGGCGTCGACATGCGGTACGAGAGTCAGGACTACACCCTGACCGTGCCGATCCTGGACTCCGATCCCGTCGACAGTCCTGATTTCCTGCCAGCCGTCGAGGCCCGTTTCGCCGAAATCCACCACCAGCGCTACGGGCACGCCACCCCCGGCGCGCCGGTGCAGTTCGTCGCACTCCGCACCACCGGCCACGGCGTCGTCGACCGCGCGGCAGCTTCTGCCGAGGCGATTGTCGAACGACCCGAGCCTGTTGTCCGCGAAGTCGTTTTCGCCGGACAGGCCGTGCCCACCACGATCGTGGCGCGCGCCTCGCTCGCCCCCGGCAGCCGGTTGTCCGGACCCGCGATCGTGCACGAGGAAACCGCCACCACGGTCGTCCCGCCGGACGCCGAACTCGCCGTCGACGACCACGGCTTCCTGGTAGTCACCCTCGCGGCCGCCGGCCACCTGCAGGAGGAGCACGCGTGAGCATCAGCCCCGTCACCACCGAAATCATCCGCTCGGCGCTGATCCAGGCGGCCGAGGACATGAACATGACCCTGATCCGGTCGTCCTACACGCCGACGATCTACGAGGGCAAAGACTGCGCCGTCGCGCTGCTGGACCGTCGCCATCGCGTCCTCGGCCAGTCGTCCGGGCTGCCGATTTTCCTGGGGAACCTGGAGATCTGCACGAGCCACACCGAGGACCTGTTCGGCGCGGACGTCTGGCGGCCGGGCGACGTCTGGGTGCTCAACGATTCCTACGTCGGCGGCACGCACCTCAACGACTGCACGGTGTACGCGCCGATTTTCGTCGGCGACGAACTGGTCGGTTTCGCGGCTTCGCGCGCGCATTGGATCGACATGGGTTCCAAGGATCCCGGCGGTTCGATGGATTCCACGAACATCTACCAGGAAGGCCTCCGGATGGGGCCGACGCGGATCGTCGCCGGCGGGGTCGAATGCGCCGACATCCTGCGGCTGATCGAGACGAACGTGCGGTTCCCGTACGTGACCCTCGGCGACATGCGGGCGCAGATCGCCTGCGCCCGGATGGGCGTGCGGCGGCTCGGCGAGCTGTTCGCCCGCTACGGCGCGGAAACCGTCGACGCCGCGCGCGAGCAGATCTTCGCCCAGACCGAACGGCTCGAACGCGAACGCATCGCGGCGATCCCGGACGGCGAGTACGAGGCGACCGGGCATCTGGACAACGACGCGATCGACCCGGACACGCCGCTGAAGGTGCGCGTGCGAGTGGTCGTCGAGGGCGAGTCGATGACGATCGACCTCACCGACTGTGCCGACCAGGCCACCGGTCCGGTGAACTGCGGCCGCTCCCAAGCGATTTCGGCGGCGCGGGTCGGCTACAAGCTGCTGATCTCGCCGCAGGTGAGCCTCAACGGCGGTTCGTTCGCGCCGCTGGACGTTCAGGTCCGCGACGGGTCGATGCTCGGCGCGCGGGAGCCTGCGGCCTGCCAGTACTACTACTCCAGCCTCGGCATGCTCATCGATCTCGTCGTGGCCGCCCTCGCGCCCGCGATGCCGGACCGGGTCGCCGCGGCCAGCTACGGCGATTCGATGATCGTGCAGTTCGCCGGTGATCATCCGCGGACGGGGGAGCCGTTCGTGACCCTGGAGGCGACCGTCGGCGGCTGGGGCGCCTGGGAAGGCGGCGACGGGGAGACGGCGCTGATCAACAACGTCAACGGGTCGCTGCGGGACCTGCCGGTCGAGGTCGTGGAGACGCTGTATCCGGTGCGGGTGAACGAATACCGCGTCCGCGCGGGCTCGGGAGGCGCGGGCCGGTGGCGCGGGGGCGACGGGGTGGTCCGGGAGTATGTGATGGAGGCGGACCAGGATCTGTCGCTGTGGTGGGAACGCTCGGTGACGCCGGCCTGGGGGCTCTTCGGCGGGTCGGCCGGGGCGCCGCCGCGGGTGGTGTTGAACCCCGGGACGCCGCAGGCGCGGGAGATGTTGAAGGTGAACAGCCTTCGGGTGCGCCGGGGGGATGTGCTGCGGTGCGAGTCCGGCGGGGGAGGGGGCTACGGGACTCCTGCTGGGGCGTAACGGAAGTCGGCGCGTCGTCGGGCTTCCGTCGGGCTTCCGCGAGGCGACTGTCTACTGTGGAGCTTGAGCGAGCAGCCCGACTTCGCGCAGGTGATCGAAGATGACCTGGTCGACCGGGGAGACCCGGCCCCGGTCGGCGTAGGTCAGCCAGACGATTTCCGCGATCTCGCTGCTGGGCGCGAGGGTGCCGCGGTAGTCGGCGGTGTAGCAGGTCATCCGGACCGCGACGCCCGCGGCGTGTCCGTGGGCTTGGGCCTGGAAGGTGCCGAAATGCCGGGCACTCTCGGGCGCGATGGCGACGGCGAGTTCCTCGTCGATCTCGCGGACGAGCGTCTGGAGATCGGTCTCGCCGGGTTCGCGTTTGCCGCCGGGGAGGTAGTAGACGTCCTTGCCGCGGGAACGGGTGCTGAGGACCCGGCCCTTGTCGAACGTGATCCAGGCGATCTTGTCGATGACGGTCAACGGGGTTCCTTCCAGGCTTGCGTCGGGTGAAGGTAGCTCGCGCGGGGTGGCGGCTCAACTCGATATGCTGGCAGCACAATGGAATCGACCGGATCTTCCCGTCGCTCGCTGGTTTTCCTTGACATCGACGGAACGCTGCTGCCGTTCGGTCCTGCCCCGGGCCGCGAACCGCTCGGGCCGGGTCCGCTGCTGGATCGGCTCGATCCGCAGTGCGGGATCCGGCTCGCCGCGCTGCCTGCTGAATTGGTGTGGGCCACGACGTGGGAGGACGAAGCCAACACCGAGATCGCGTCGCGGCTCGGCTTGCCGTCGCTGCCGGTCGTGCGCTGGCCGGAGCCCTCGGCGGCGGAGGAACGCGAAGACCGGTGGTTCGGTGTGCACTGGAAGATCCGGACACTGGTCGAATGGGCGGACGGACGTCCCTTCGTCTGGGTCGACGACGAGATCACCGAGGGAGATCGGGAGTGGGTGCGGGCCCGCCATCCTGGTCGTGCACTGCTGCACCGCGTCGCTCCGCATCGCGGTCTCGTCGAGGAGGATTTCGTGGTCATCGGCGAGTGTCTGCGGTCATTCTGAAACCTCGTGCTCCGCCAACGCCCGACGGCACAAGGAATCAGCCCGCCGAGTCGTCTCCGGCAGCCGGTATTTCCGTGCCAACGCCAGCGTCGCGTCGCTGGCCGCGGCCAAGCCGATCCGGTGGCCGGCCGAAACGAAGACCGGCTTGACCCCAGCCTGCGTGCGCAGGGCGCGGCCGACGATCTCCGCGCCGTCGAGCAGCGGGGACCAATCGCCGCGTGCTGGGCCGGGTTGGTCGTGTGTGAAGGTGAACGGCGTCTTGGCGACTCCGGCGGTGCGGAGTCCGGTCAGGACTCCGAGGTGGCTGGCCAGACCGAGACGGCGCGGGTGTGCGAGGCCGTAACCGTCGCAGAGGACCAGGTCTGGGCGGTGGCGGAGTGCGGACAGGGCGTCCAGGACCGGCGGGAGTTCGCGGAAGGCCAGCAAGCCGGGCACGTATGGAAAGCTGACCGGTCCCACCGCGGTCGTTTCTTCCACGGTCTCGAGAGAGGTGAAGTCGACGACCACGGCGGCCGCGACGACCACGTCTCGTTCGTCGTCATAAGCGACGTCGACGCCCGCGACCAACGCGCCGTCGGCAAGCGCCGGGCCGGTCGGGTCGACCAGGGCGCGCAGACGGTGTTGTTCGGCAAGAGCGTCGGCCTCGGTGGAGGGCCAGGCGGGCATGCAGTTCCTCGCGGAGTGGCAGGACGAGCGGGTCCTGCGGCACGATCGGTTACGGGCGAAAGGTCGGCGCTGACCCTATCAGGCTCAAAAGTGTGACTGTAATTAAAAGCTAATCGTTAGTGCCATGGTACGGCAACGGCCACCGCGAGGAGAGAGAAACCCATGCCCGGTACGGACCGAAGCTCCGACCGTCGTCCAGCGATTCCGGGGCGGCGGCGACTGCTGGCCGGGCTGCTTTCGGCTGCCGCGGTGCTGGCGGTGGGCTGCGGTCAGCCGGAAGCCGTGGCGAAACCTCCGGCGCGGAATGCGGAAGCGCCGCTCGCGCTGGTCTACAACGGACCGCAAGGGTGCGCGGAATGCGGGCCAGCGGTGGCTGATCTGCTGCGCCGGGCGCCGCAGCATTACCGGATCGAGTACGTCGGGCCGGGCACCGGGAAGCCGCTCACCGCGGCGGTGCTGGCGGAGGCGCAGTTGTACGTCCAGCCGGGCGGCGGTCAGGATCTCGACCGGACCTGGCAGGACCTTGACGATTCCGCCGACGCGCTCCGCGCCTGGGTCCGGAACGGCGGCAGCTACCTCGGCCTGTGCTTCGGCGGGTATCTCGCGGGCCGCGATCCGGGGTTCGGCCTGCTGCCCGGCGACACTCACGGGTACGCGGGTTCTCCCGGCTCCACGGTTCCGGACGAGCGCGACACCGTCATCGAGGTCAGTTGGCGCGGGAAGCCGCGGCACATGTATTTCCAGGACGGGCCGGCCTTCCGGCTGGACGAGGGCTCCAACGCGACGGTGCTGGCGACCTACACCAACGGGGCGCCCGCGGTAGCCGTCACCCCGTACGGCAAGGGACGGGTGGGCGTCAGCGGGCCGCATCCGGAAGCCGACGCCTCCTGGTACGACGAGAAGGGGCTTGCCAATCCCGACGGCGTCCAGATGGACCTGGCTTACGAGCTGATCCAGGCGACCGTCTCGCGGTAACGGAAATACCCGCGCGCGAATGTTTTTCGCGGCCGGGCAATTCCGGGTGAACTCAAGCGGGTGACTTGTGCGCCCCGCCGCGCTTTCGAGTTGTCGGCCGGGGTGCGCGTTGATTCGATGCGATCATGGTGCGCTGGGCGGGTGGGAGCGGGAAAGCGGTCCGGCGGTTAGCCGTGCAGGTTCTCGTGACGGCGGTCGCCGTATCGGGCGTGGTCGTCGGCGGTGCGGCTCCCGCGTCAGCGCAGACGTGGCCGGTGGAAGGAGAGCAGAGTCCGTCCGCATTCGACTGCGACCATCTTTATTACAGCAATTTCCGCTCGGGCATGCAGTTCCGCACCGACGCCGCCGGGGACGCCGAGATCCAGAACACGGTGATCAGCAAACGGGCCGGCGGCGGCCTGCCGGATTACTGGTCGACCAATATGGCGCTCGGCAAGGATCCCGACACCGGCCGTCCGGCGGCGTTCTATTCCAGTTACACGAGCGCGAACCGGAAGCTGTACAAACACGTTTCCGGAACGGACCGGGCCACCGACGAGATCGCGGCCGGCCAGACCCGCGACCTGCCCGCCGGGGTGAACTGGGGCGGCATCACCGCGGACCCGAACACCGGGATGCTCTTCGGCGCGCAGAACGGCGGCGCGCCGAAGCTGTTCGGGATGAACCTGGCGACCGGCGCGACGACCGTCTGGACCAGGGGCTCGAACCTCACGCCGGTCCCGTCGAACGATCCGGTTTTCCTCGGCGGATCGCTGGTGCCCGACCTGTTCGTGGACGCCGACGGCGGCGCGTACTACGGGATTTCCTACGGCGGTTCGACCTACGTGTACCGGCTTGACCCGGCGACCGGGACCACGACCCAGGCGGTGCACGTCGTCGGGCCGGGGTCGAGCAACGGGTTCAACAACTACGGAATGGCCTACTTCCACGGTTCGATCTACCTGGGCTACTACGGCGGCGCACTGTACAAAGTGGACCCGAAAACCGGCGCCTCGACGCTCGTGCCCGGCGGCAACGCCCAGGACAACCAGGTCGGCCGGATCACGTCCGAATCCGGCGGCTCCTGGCCGATCACCGACCTGGCCAGCTGCTCGATCGCGCCGAACCTGACCTCCCGGCTCGTCGTGCGCAAGACCGCCAGCGAGCAGTCGGCGAAGGCGGGGGACACCGTGCGGTACACGGTGACGATCGCCAACGAGGGCGACGCTCCCGCCCCGGCGGCGAGGCTGACCGACGACCTGAGCGCAGTCCTCGACGACGCCGCGTACAACAACGACGCGGCCACCACGACCGGCGGCGCGCCGACCCCGACCCAGCCGGCCTACGCCGGCAGCAAGCTGACCTGGACGGGCGCGATCGCGCCGGGCGACACCGTCACGATGACTTACTCGGTGACCGTCGGAAAACCGCCCGGCGGGGACAAAAAGCTGACCAACGTCGTGACGGTCCCGGAAAGCAACTGTGCTGAACCGTCGAAGGATCCGGCGTGTTCGACGGTCGTGCCGATCGCCACTTTGATGATCGCGAAGCACGCGTCGCCCGCCAAGCCGAGCCCAGGGAGCGTCGTCTCGTACACGGTCACTGTGACCAACGACGGCCAGGCTGATTGGCCAGCAGCGCAGGTCACCGACGATCTGACCGACGTCCTCGACGACGCCACCTACAACAACGACGCGCGCGCCACCGGATCCGGCACGATTACCTACGACCCAGGCCGCGCGCTGCACTGGACCGGCGACGTCGCGGCGGGTGCCACGGTCACCATCACGTACACGGTGACGGTCGCCGACCCGCCGCGCGGAAACCGCCGGCTGACCAACCGGGTAGCCGGCCCGGACGGTTCGAACTGTGGCACGGACCCGTCGTGCACCACGGACGAACCGATTTCCGGCTTGGTGATCCGGAAATCGGCCTCGCCCGCCACCGCGAAGCCGGGCGACACCGTCACGTATACGATCACCGCCGAGAACATCGGCGGCGCGGCGGCGTCCGCGGTCACTCTGACCGACGATCTCACCGGCGTGATCGACGACGCCGCCTACAACAACAATGCCGCCGCCACCCTCGGCGGCACTCCCGCGCCGACCCAGCCGGGATACGACCCGAACACCGCGAAACTGACCTGGACCGGCGACGTTCCCGCCGCCCAGACTGTCACCATCCGCTACACGGTCACCGTGCACTCGCCGCCGCGCGGGGACCACAAACTGCGCAACACCGTGACCGGCCCGGAAGGATCGAACTGCCCGCCGAAAAGCACGGACTGTGCGACTGAAACCCCGATCGGCGCACTCGAAATCAAGAAAACCGCGGACAAGACGGACGCGAAACCCGGCGAGCGCGTCAGTTACACCGTGAGCGTGCGGAACACCGGCGAGGCCGGCTATCCCGGAGCGTCGTTCACCGATGATCTCTCCGGCGTGCTCGACGACGCGACGTGGAACAACGACGCGACGGCCACCTCGGGTATCACCTCCTTCGCGGCCTCGCGATTGCACTGGACCGGCGACGTCCCGGCTGGTGCAACGGTGACCGTGCGCTATTCCGTCACTGTCGGCAGCCCGCCCGGTGGCGACAAACGGCTGCGCAACCTCGTCACCGGACCCGACGGTTCGACGTGCCCGCCCGGCAATACCGACCCGAACTGCGGCACTGACACTGGCATCGGCGCCCTCGAGTTGTCGAAGACCGCGTCACCCGCGACGGCTCAGCCCGGCGACAAGGTGACCTACACGGTGACCGCGCGAAACCCAGGCACCGCAACCTATCGAGGTGCGCGGTTCACTGACGACCTGAGCCGCGTCCTGGACGACGCGACCTACAACCAGGACGCCAGCGCCAGCTCGGGCAGTGTCACCTACGCCGAACCCACTTTGACGTGGACCGCCGACCTGCCTGCTGGTGCGACCGCGACCATCACCTATTCGGTCACCGTCACGCACGCCGGCGACAGCGAACTCCGCAACGCGATCACCGGTCCGCCCGACTCCAACTGCCCGCCCGGCAACACGGAACCGGACTGCGGGACGGTGACCCCGGTCGCTCGGCTGCACGTCAAGAAGAGCGTGAGCCCGTCGAACCCACGGCCTGGCGACACGGTGACGTATACGGTCCTGGTCGCGAACGATGGCAAGGCTGGCTACCGCGGTGCGACCGTCGCGGATGATCTGACTGGTGTTCTTGATGATGCGAGTTATAACAACGATGTTCGGGCGACGAGTGGCACGACTGCTTATGCCGCACCGAAACTGACGTGGAGCGGCGACGTTGAGGCGGGTGCGACGGTGACGATCACCTACACCGTCACCGTGCACAACCCGCCCACCGGGGACAAGAAGTTGGTCAACGCGGTGACCGGTGGCGATTGTCCGCCGGGTGGGCATGATCCGGATTGCGGGACGGTGACGCCGTTGCCTGCGCTGCACGTCAAGAAAACCGCGGCCCCGTCGAACCCACGGCCTGGCGACACCGTGACGTATACGGTCCTGGTTGCCAACGACGGCGAGGCCGCTTACCGCGGTGCGACCGCCGTGGATGATCTGAGTGGTGTTCTTGATGACGCGAGTTATAACAATGACGTTCGCGCGACTAGCGGCACAACTGCTTATGCCGCACCAAAACTGACGTGGAGCGGCGATGTCGAGGCGGGTGCGACGGTGACGATCACGTACACCGTGACCGTGCACAACCCGCCGACCGGCGACAAGAAGTTGGTCAACGCGGTGACCGGCGGCGATTGTCCGCCGGGCGGTCACGATCCGGACTGTGGGACGGTCACACCGTTGCCCGCGCTGAAGATCACGAAGACCGCGACCCCAGCCGAGATCAAGACCGGCGATCGGGTCAGCTACACGATCACCGTCGAGAACGTTGGCGAGGCTGATTACCGGGCGGCGTCGATCACGGACAATCTCGCGGGCGTCCTCGACGACGCGACCTACGACAACGACGCCAAAGCGGACACCGGCACGGTCGCCGTCGCGCCGCCGAACCTGACCTGGACCGGTGATCTGGCCAAGGGCGCCACCGCGAAAATCACCTACTCCGTCATCGTCACCAACGCCGGCGACCACCGGCTCGTCAACACCGTCACCGGAAACGGGTCGAACTGCCCGGAGGGCTCGACCGACCCGGACTGTCGCGTCGTGCTGCCGAAGCCGCACCTGCGGATCACCAAAACCGCCGACCCCGCGATCGCTGAACCGGGCGGGAAGGTCACCTACACCGTCACCGTGCGCAATACCGGCGAGGCGCCGCAACCGCACGCACAGTTCACCGACAACCTGTCCGGAGTCCTGGACGATGCCGCCTACAACGGAGACGCCGCGGCGACCGCTGGAACCGTCCGCTACCAAACCCCGCGTCTGCAGTGGACCGGACCCGTCGAGGCGGGTGCGCAGGTCGTCATCCGGTATTCGGTCACCGTCGGAGAGCCGCCGCGGGGCGACAAGATCCTGCGCAACGCGGTCACGAGTCCGGACGACACGAACTGCCTGACTCGAGACCCGGCTTGCGGCACGGAAACTCCGGTGCGAGCCATGACCATCACCAAGCGAGCAGGCGTGGCGACGGCGAAACCGGGGGAGAAGGTCACCTACACCGTCGGTATCGCCAACACCGGCTCCACCGCCTATCCGGACGCGGCGTTCGTCGACGATCTCTCCGACGTTCTGGACGACGCCGCCTACAACCAGGACGCCAAGGCCACCAGCGGAACCGTCGACGAGAGCGGCTCACGGCTGACCTGGCACGGGACGCTCGCGGTCGGCCAGACCGTCACGGTCACGTATTCGATCACAGTCAAACCCGAGGCCGCTGCCGGGAGCCATCTGCGCAACGTGGTGGTCTCCGCTAACCCGGGAACCAGTTGCGTCACCGGAGCCGAGCCTGGTTGTTCCACCGACACTCCGGTGAAACCGCCGGCTCCGGGGATTCCGCCGACCGGTCCGCCGGGGACACCGCTGCTGGCCTCGACCGGCACACCGTTGTGGGATCTCTTGTCCGGCTCGCTGTTCAGCTTGCTCACCGGCTTCGCGCTGCTGGTTGCCACCCGGCGGCGCAGGCAACGAGGCTGAAAATCGTTGGCGGGCCGCCGAAGAAGGAGGCAGGGTTCCCGGACGTGACGATCTTCGTGGTGACCGGAATCCAAGCGGCGGGCAAGTCGACGGTGGCGCAGGCGCTCGCCGAGCGGTTGCCGAAATCCGTGCACGTCCGCGGGGACGCGTTCCGGCGGATGGTGGTCAACGGCCGGGTCGAAATGGGCCCGGCCGACCCGCCCGCCGAGGCGATCCGGCAGCTTCGGCTCCGGCACGCGCTCGCGGCACAGGCCGCGGACGGGTACGCCGACGCCGGGTTCACCGTGGTGCTGCAGGACATCGTGCTCGGCGAACACCTGACGGAAATGGTCGACGCGCTTCGCACGCGGCCCTGTTATGTCGTGGTTCTCGCGCCCAGCGCCGCGGTGGTGGAGCAGCGCGACGCGGCTCGGCAGGCGGCGCGGGGGAAGATCGCGTACCAGCCGGGCGACACGGGCATCGCCGGGCTGGACGCGTACCTCCGCGAGGAGACCCCGCATGTCGGGCTGTGGCTGGACACCTCTGAGCTGACCGTCGAGGAGACTGTCGACGAGATTCTCGCCCGGGCCGAGGCTGAAGCGGTGGTCTGACCGGCGTCAGTTCGGCGGTTGCTGCGGGCCTTCGCCCGGGTGGGGCTGAGGTGGCTCGGGCTGGGAGTAACCAGGCTGTTCCGGCTGGGGGTAGCCGGGCTGCTGCTGGAAGTAGCCGGACTGCTGACCGGGCTCCGGCGCGGGGTAACCGGGCTGCGGCTGACCAGGCTGAGGCTGACCCGGTTGAACAGGCTGACCCGGCTGCGGATAACCAGGCTGCGCGTAGCCGGTCTGCGGATACCCGGGCTGGCCGTAACCGGTCTGCGGAGCGATCCCGGGCTGCCCGCCCATCGGGTACCCGCCCGGCGCGAAGCCGGGCTGCGGCGCGCGGCCGCCCTTCGCGACCGCGAGCACGACGAGCAGCCACGACAGCACCTCGAGAAGGCTGAGCGGGATGCCCACGGCCAGGAAGATCGTCGACATCTCGTCGCTGCTCAGGTGATCGGACGCCATCCAGGACGCCACGTTCGTCAGCATGAGCTGCCAGGCGATGTTCAGCGCCGTGGTGACGAGCATGACCGCGAAGGCGGCCACCATCAGCCCGGAGCCGCCGCGCGAGCGCCGCCCGATCGAGAGGATCAGGCCGAACAGCCCCACGATCAGCAGCAACGCCTGCGGGAGGATCTGGAGGATCGTGCTGGTGAAGGTCGTCATACCTGCTCTCCGCTCAAGGAACGTCGGGCAGATCCTAGGGGGCGGCCCCGGCCGGCGTGGCCGGTTCGCCGAAGATGCCGGTCTCGAAACGGCTTCAACTTCGGTGCGCGCCGCGGTATCCGGCGAACCGCTCGTCGACCTCCCCGGCGGTCAGGCCGAAGTCGGCGAGATCGTAGCGGTGCTTCGGTTTCGCGTCCCCGGTGCGGCTCCGCTCGTGCAACTTGGTCATCGCTTCGCGCGCCTGCGGGGCGAGGTCGAGGCCGAAGTGCTGGTAGACGCCCTCGACGGTGCCGATCGGATCCGCGACGAAGTCCTCGTACCGGACGTCGCAGAACTGTGCGGGGTTGTGCCGGGCGCGAGCGGCGGCGAACTGTTCCGCGCCGCGCGCCCACAGATCGAGCTGACTGCGTCCGACGACCTCGCCGCGGAAAGTGTCCGACCAGCCTTCCGAAGCCTGCTCGGTGAGGCTGCACACTGACGCGATGATGGTGCTGGGCGCGCGATGAGTCTGCACGACCAGCGCGTCGGGGTAGACCTCCATCAGCGCGTCGAGCGCGAACAGGTGGCTCGGGTTCTTGAGCACCCAGCGCCGTCCGGCGTCGGGGAGGCCGATGAGCTGGAGGTTGCGCCGGTGCCTGCGGTAGGCGTCGGTCCAGTCCTGTCCGTCGAGCCAGCGCGAATAGCCGGGCACGTGCGCGAGGCATTCGTACGAAACGGATTTCAGCGACTGCCGCAGCAGTTGCCAGCATTCCTCGACCTGGTCCGCCGACATGTGGTGCAGGCCCATGAACTCGGGATGCTCGACGTGGTGCTGCTCGTAGCCGGCCTGAATCGCTTGGAACACCGGGTTTTCCGCCCAGGTTTCGCGCGGCGGGCGCGGCTGCGGCATTTCGGTCAGCCACACTTCGAGACCTTGGTGGGCCGGGTCTTCGGTCAGCAGCCGGTGCAGCGCGGTCGTCCCGGTGCGCGGCAGTCCGGTGACGAAGATCGGCCGCTCGATCGGTACGTCGGCGTACTGCGGATTCTGCTTCCACGAAGCTTCGCTCAGCAGCCGTGCGACCAGCGCGCCGCGCAGGAAAGCACGGTGGACTTTGTTGCCGTACGGCGTCAAATCCGCTTCGCCGGCATAGGAATCGAGCAGCACGCGCAGGCCTTCGAGGTACTCGTCGCCGCCGAAATCGTCGAGGCCGGTGAGCTTCGTGGCGGACGCGTGGAGGTCTTCGACCGTGCCGACGCTGTCTCGTCCTGGACGCATGATCTTCCCCTCAGTGATGGTATTCGCCGGCGTTCACGTCGAGGCATTGCCCGGTGACGCAGCGGGCCAGCGCGGACGCGAGGAACACGACGGTGTCGGCGATCTCGTCCGGTTCCGGGAGGCGGCGCAGGTCGATCGTCTCCGCCGTTTCCTGGTACACCTGCTCCGCGGGCACGCCGCGTTCCTTGGCCAGGTAAGCGAAATACCACTTGAGCGAATCCGCCCAGATGTAGCCCGGGGCGACGGAATTGACCCGGATTCCGCGCGGCCCGAGTTCCGACGCCAGGCTCTGCGCGAGCGCCAGCAAACTCGCCTTGGCCATTTTGTACGCGCCGAAGGTGCGCCGCGAATGCCGCAGCACGGCCGAGTTGATCATCACGACCGAACCGGCGCTCTCGGCCAGCGCGGCGGTGCAGAGCCGGGTCAGCCGGAGCGCGGCGAGCACGTTGGTTTCGAAACCGGCGCGGACGGCGTCGAGGTCGACTTCGGCGAGATCGGTGATCGGCGGAATGGCGAAAGCGTTGTTCACCAAGGTATCCACCCGGCCGAACTCGCTCAACGCGGTTTCGACGAGCTTGGTCGCCGAGGCGTCGTCGGTGATGTCGGTGGGCACCGAGACGGCGCGCCTGCCGAGCGCTTCGACCTCGGCTTTGACTTCGGCGAGCCGGGATTCGGTGCGGGCCGCGAGGACGACGTCGGCGCCGGCCGCGGCAGACCGCAACGCGATCGAGCGGCCAAGGCCCGGGCCGATTCCGGACACGAGAACGACTTTGCCGGCAAGGAGGTCCATGAATTCAGCCCAGCATCCTGGCCGCGATCGCGGCCTGTCGCGCGGCGGTCCGCTCTGCCCATTCCTCAGGGGTTACGCGGGCCTCCTTGTGGAAGGGCAGCCGGTCGGCGAGTTCGCCGAACTTCACGACCTCGACCTCCGGACCGTCCTCGGTGGTCAGTTCCCGGGAAAGCCGCTGCCAGCGGATCTGGACGTAGCCGCGGTCGTGCCCGGTGCGTTCGAGCCAGTTCGCGACGCCGGGGTCGCGTTCGCTGATGACGAACCGCATCTTGCCGTCCGGGTCGACGCGGGCCTGGTCGGCGGTGAGGCTGGTCTGGTGGTTGAGGTAGTCCAGCGAGATGTACCACGGGCTGCCGAGCTGGATGCCCTGGTACGGCGCGTCCGATCGGGGCACGGTGACGATCATGACCTCGTCGTCGGCGAGTTCGTAATGCCCGGCCGAGGAGTACTGGGTGGGCAGGCCGCCGGGCGTGCTGCGCGGTTCGGTCATCGTGTTCACCGGCAGGTTCAGGTAGAACCACTTGGGGAAGGCGAGGAACGTCCGGATCCGGCTGAGCAGGATCTTTCCGGTGACGCCGTAGCGTTTCTCCATCGCGGTGCGCGACAGCGCCGGCGGTGCCTGACCGGTGGTGTCCGCGCAGCGGAGCTGGATCGTGCCGCGCTGCTCGGTCGCCCAGTCGCTGTAGACCTCGCGCACGACGAGCATGGACGAGCCGGGACCGAGCACGAAGTAACCGGGCTCGGGGTCGCGTTTCGCCGGGCCGAAGCGGATCTCGAAGGAGCCGTCGGCGGCGATCGGGATGTCGCGGTCGTCGAACGCGGTCATGCTGTCGGGCACCTCGACCGGCGTGTAGTCGCCGTTGAGGATCTGGAAGCTCAGGTCGGCGGTGGTGCCGCGGGTGCCGGTGACGACGTACTCGCGGTCCTCGCGGATGTTCGCGTTGAAGTACAGGGTGTCCGGGTTGTCGAGGCCCATTTTCGTGTACGGGCCGGTGGACAGGGTGAAGTACGGGAAGTCGCGGTCGTAGGCCCAGGCCGTCTGGACCGAGGCCCGGATGCTGCCCGCGAGGTAGTCGTAACCCTCGACCAGGTCCTGTTCGGTCCGGACGTGCGGCGCCTCGGCGATGATCTTTTCGGCTTCGGCGATCGCGCCGGCGAGCGGTTCGGTCAGCACCGGAGACTCCTCACACTGGTCCAACTCTGTACCGGGGTGGTACGTTCGGTGTTGGTTGAGACTAGAACGCGTTCTAAGGATGGGTCAATGGCGGTTACCCGGCGCTCGCCGCCGACCGAACGCGTCGTGCGGCTGCTGGATTATTTCGCGGCCCGGCCGGGGCAGCGGTTCGGGCTGTCCGCGCTCGCGCGCGAACTGGGCCTGAGCAAGCCGACCTGCCTCGGCATCCTGACCGAGCTGACCGCGAGCGGCTACGTGGTCCGCGATCCCCGGTCGACGACCTATCGCCTGGGACCGGCGATGATCGCGGCCGGCCGCGCGGCCTCCGAGGGTTTCGGCGCCAGCGAAATCGCCCGCACCCACCTGGAAGAACTCAGCGCCCGGTACCAGGCGACGTGCACCGCGTCGGCCGTGGTCGACGGGCGCATCCTGATGCTGCAGAGCGCCGGGCCGGGCAAGGTGCGGCTCGGCGAGACGTACCCGTTCGCGCCGCCGGTCGGGCTGATGTACGTGCTGTGGGACGCCGAATCCGCCTTCGACGCCTGGCTCGCGACGCCGCCCGCGGTGCCGGTGCGGCTGGACGAGGCGTACCTGCGGCGCGTGGTCGCCGAGTGCCGGGAACACGGGTATCTGGTGGAAAGCCTGACGTCGGCGGGCCGTCGGCTCTACACGCTGATGGCAGGCGTGGCGGCGGGCGATCTCCCGCCCGAGGTGCGGGGACTGGTCGGCGAACTGGTGTCGAGCCTGGGGGAGCGGGTGTACCTCGGCGCGGATCTCGAGCCGCGGAAGAAACACGCGGTGAGCCTGCTCGCCGCCCCGACTTTCGACGCGTCGGGGCGGCAGGAGCTGGTGCTGACGCTCTCGGTCGGCGAGCCGATCACCGGTGCGGAGATCGCTCGCCGAGGCGCGGCGCTGGCCGCGATCGCGGATGCCGTCACAGCGGAGGCTGGCGGGCACCGCCCTGGCTGAGCCGCACGTCCGTGAGGGGAACCCTGAGGGACTCTGATTCCCGCAGGGTTCCCCTCACGGACTGCGGAAAGGCGCCGAACGGCTCCGTTGACCGCTCCGGTCAGGCGGGCTGGCCCCACATGTTCGCCGTCAGCTTCCACCCCGGCTGGTCCTTCATCGACACCAGCGTCTCGTACAGCCGCTCATACCCCGTGCTGCTGATCCGCCAGGCGCCGTCCTCGCGCCGGTAGGTGTCCTCGTAGTACGCGGCTCCCTCGATCACCACGCGGTGCTCGGCGACGATCACCTTGTCCTGGAACATCCATCGCCCGGTCGCGGTGTCGCCGTCGATCTCGATTTCCGGGTGGCCGGCGAAGTGCATCGTCGTGATTCCGGGGCCGACGGTGGTGCGCAGGAATTCCATGAGCGCGTCGCGGTTGTCGAAGTTCAGCGGTTCGCCGTAGGAGGGCGTGCCGTAGTGCACGCGCGCGTCGGCGGTCAGCGTCTCCGCCATCTCGTCCCAGCGCTTCAGGTCGAGGCACCGGAGGTAGCGGAATTTCACGCGGCGGATTTCTTCGAGTGCGGCCAGATCCATGCGCTCAGCGTCCTCCGCCGCTTGACCCAGCGCAAGAACCTGTTCTACTTTTCTGTCCTCGAACCCCGGAAGGGCGGATCCGATGGCGACCCAGGCACCCCCGGCCTACGAGCTGAGCCACCTCGGTGCGCTCGAAGCCGAAGCCGTGCATGTCTTCCGCGAGGTCGCGGCGACCTTCGAGCGGCCGGTGCTGCTGTTCTCCGGCGGGAAAGACTCGATGGTGATGCTGCACGTCGCGGCGAAAGCGTTCTGGCCCGCGCCGCTGCCGTTCCCGGTCATGCACGTCGACACCGGGCACAACTTCGACGAAGTGATCCGGTTCCGCGACGAGATCGTCGAGCGCTACGGGTTGCGGATGGTGGTCGCGAGCGTCCAGGACGACATCGACGCGGGCCGGACCGTCGAAGACCCCAAGGCGGGCCGGAACCGGCTCCAGACGGCGACCTTGCTGCGCGGCATTCGCGAGAACGGCTTCGACGCGGTGTTCGGCGGCGCGCGGCGCGACGAGGAGAAGGCCCGGGCCAAGGAGCGCGTGTTCAGCTTCCGCGACGAATTCGGGCAATGGGATCCGCGGCGGCAGCGTCCGGAACTGTGGAATCTGTACAACGGCAGGCATCGCAAGGGCGAGCACATCCGGGTGTTCCCGTTGTCGAACTGGACCGAGCTGGACATCTGGCAGTACGTCGAAGCAGAAGACGTGACCTTGCCGTCGCTGTACTACGCGCACCGGCGGCCGGTGGTCCAGCGGGACGGGATGCTGCTCGCGGACACCCGGTTCCTGACCGTCGGAGAGGGCGAAGTGCCTTATCCGGCAACGGTTCGCTTCCGCACGATCGGGGACGCGACCTGCACCGGCTGCGTCGAGTCGACCGCTTCCTCGCCCGCGGAAGTGGTGGCCGAGGTCGCCGCGACGCGGGTCACCGAACGCGGCGCGACCCGGGCCGACGACCGGATTTCCGAGGCGGGGATGGAAGACCGCAAGAAGGAAGGCTACTTCTGATGGGCGCCGGGGACCGGGTCACGACGGTGCGGCTCGCCACCGCGGGCAGCGTGGACGACGGGAAATCGACCCTGATCGGGCGGTTGCTGTTCGATTCGAAGACGGTGTTCACCGACCAGCTCGAAGCGATCGAGCGCACCAGCCGGGACCGGGGCGACGCGTATCCGGACCTCGCGCTGCTGACCGACGGCCTGCGCGCGGAACGCGAACAGGGCATCACCATCGATGTCGCGCACCGGTATTTCGCCACGCCCAAGCGGAAGTTCATCATCGCCGACACCCCGGGACACGTGCAGTACACCCGGAACATGGTCACCGGAGCGTCCACTTCGGACGTCGCGCTGATCCTGGTCGACGCGCGCAAGGGCGTGCTCGAACAGTCGCGCCGGCACGCGTTCCTCGCCAGCCTGCTGGGCATCCGGCACCTGGTGGTGTGCGTGAACAAAATGGACCTGGTCGACTGGTCGCAGGAACGGTTCGAGGAAATCCGCGAGGACTTCCGCCGGTTCGCGATGAAATTGCAAACCCCTGATCTGACTTTTGTGCCGATGTCCGCGCTGCACGGCGACAACGTGGTGCACCGGGGCGCGAGCATGCCGTGGTACGAGGGCACTTCGCTGTTGCACCACCTCGAACAGGTGCACGTCGCTTCGGATCGCAACCTCGTCGACGCGCGTTTTCCGGTGCAATACGTGATTCGCGAACACAGCCGGGACTTCCGCGGTTACGCCGGAACGGTGGCCGGAGGCGTGTTCAAGCCAGGCGACGAGGTGACGGTGCTGCCGTCGGGGTTCACCACGACCGTCCGCGCGATCTGGGGTCCCGGCGGAGTCGAGGTGCCGGAGGCGTTCGCCTCGCTGGCGGTCACCATCGAACTCGCCGACGAACTGGACCTCAGCCGCGGCGACCTGATCTGCCGCCCGGGCAACCGCCCGTATGTCGGCCAGGACGTCGACGCCATGGTGTGCTGGTTCTCCGAACAGGCCGCGCTCGCTCCGGGCGCGAACTATCTGGTCCGGCACACCACCCGCGAGACCAGGGCCGAGGTCCGCGCGCTCGACTACCGGCTGGACGTCACCACCCTGCACCGCGACGAGGCCGCGGAATCGTTGTCGCTGAACGAGATCGGCCGGATCCGGCTGCGCACGCGACAGCCGCTGCTGTTCGACCCCTACCTCCGCAACAAGCCGACCGGCGGCTTCCTCCTGGTCGACGAACATTCCGGGGACACCGTCGCGGCGGGCATGATCACCGGCCCGAGCGCGACGGCGCCGAACGTGGTCTGGCATCCGGCGGCGGTGTCGCGGGACGAACGCGCGACCCGCGGCCGCACCGTCTGGCTCACCGGGCTGTCCGCCTCGGGCAAGTCGAGCGTGGCGGTGGAGCTGGAGCGCCGGCTGGTCGCCTCGGGCCGCCCCGCCTACCTGCTGGACGGGGACAACCTCCGGCACGGCCTCAACGGCGACCTCGGGTTCGCCCCGGAACAGCGGGCCGAGAACATCCGCCGCGTCGCGGAGGTCGCCAAGCTGTTCGCCGACGCCGGAGTGGTGGCGGTCGTGTCGTTGATCAGCCCGTATCAGGCTGACCGCGAACTCGCGCGGGCCGTGCACGAAACCGCGGGTTTGCCGTTTCTGGAAGTCTTCGTCGACACCCCGCTCGAAGTGTGCGAGGACCGCGATCCGAAGGGCATGTACGCCAAGGCGCGCTCAGGCGAGATCACCGGATTCACCGGAGTGGACGCGCCGTACGAACGGCCCGCGTCGCCGGATCTCGTGCTGCGCCCGGAAAACGGTGACCCGGTGGCGATGGCCGCATTGGTTCTCGCCGCGCTCGACTGACCTCCGGGCGGCGCAGGATCCATTCGTACGGCTGGGCTAATTCGCGCTGCGACCGGTTTTCCGCCGAGAGTCGATCGGGCAGGCGTGCCAGTTTCTTCGGGTAACGACCTTTGACGGTGCGTCGCGGGCGCTGCGACTCTGGAGTTCTGCCTCCGGCGGCTGCCCGCCGGATGCTGAGGTCTCGGTCGAGCCGGGTAATTCGTTGCCCGGTCCGGCGTCATCCGCATTTCGGCAATGGTGCTGGGAGTGTCAGGCGTGGATGTCACTTTCTTCGAACAGGCTTTGCAACGCGAAATCCGGCCGGGATCCTTTACGGTCGAAATCGGCGACAGCAAGCTGCCGGTCGCCCCGCAGCCGCTGGAATGGTGGAAGCGGGAACCCGGAGCCGAGCCGCCGGTCGGCTCCGACGTGCTCGACTGGGTGCGGGACGGCTACGTCCTCGACATCGGCTGCGCGACCGGCCGTGACCTGGAGATTCTCGCCGCTCGCGGGGTAGCCGGGCACGGGATCGAGCTGATCCCGGCCGCGGTGGCGATGGCGAAGGACGCGGGTGTTTCCTGTGTGCGGGCGGATGTTTTCTCCTACACGCCGCCGCGACCCGTGGACACGGTGCTCGCGGTCGGCGGAAATGGCGGAATGGCGGCAAGGCTCGCCGCGCTGCCGGAATTCCTGCTTCGCTTGTCCTCGTGGCTGAACGAAACCGGCCGCATTGTGTTCACCAGTACGGATTGGCGCAAACTTCCGCCCGGAACATTCAACACCCGCGAACTCCCGGACGGCGGATACCGCGGAGACATCCGGATGCGGCTGTGGCTCGAGGGCGAGGCAGGCCCGTGGTTCCCGTGGCTGTTCGTCGATCCCGACGCGCTGGAAAAGGCGTGCTCCGAAGCGGGGCTGCGGATCACCGCCCGCAAGGAATGGCAGGGCGGGATCGCCTACGCGGCGCTGCTCGAACGGGCCGTTTCCGCCTGACCACAGGCCTGCGCCCCCGAATTTCCCTGGTCCTCAGGGAAAAGCAGAATGAAAGGAAGTTCCCGCATGAACGAAATCGTGCTGCCCACGGCCGCCGAACTGGAAGCCGACCTAGCGGGCGTCCGCTCGGAAAAGATCTCGACCTTCCAGTCCCCGTTCGCCGAGGGCGTGGCCGAGAGCAGCGAACTCTGCGGCTGCTGACCGGGGTCGGGCTGGCGGTGCGCGCCGCCAGCCCGATCGGCGCGGAAGAAACGAGGCGAGGATGACCCAGCAGGCGGCCGCGGACCCGGGCCCGGCCAAGGTGGTGTTCGACGGAACGCACCGGAGCCGGCGGCCGGAGGAGACGTGGGAGTGGATCAAGCCGAAACTGCCGCGGCTCGGCATCACCAGGGTCGCCGACGTCACCTGGCTCGACGAAATCGGGATCCCGGTGTTTCAAGCGATGCGGCCGAACGCGCTGACCCTCTCGGTTTCCCAGGGCAAGGGTGTGAGCGCCGCGCTCGCCCGGGTGTCCGGAGTGATGGAGGGCGTCGAGCTCTGGCACGCGGAACATCCGCTGGCATTCCCGAGCGAGACGGCCGCGGTCGGCGAGGCGGAACGGTTCATCGGATACCGCGTCGACGAACTCGCCCTCGCCGCCCGGCATTACCTCAATCCGGACACGCGCTTGGCTTGGCGGACGGCGCGGCGGGTCGAGGGCGGCGGCACGTCGCTGGTGCCGGTCGAGCTGATCACGCTCGACTTCCGGTTCGACGAGCGCTGGCTCCCGCCGCTGTTCCGGATCAGCAGCAACGGCCTGGCCAGCGGGAACACCCTGGACGAAGCGTTGCTGCACGGGATGTACGAGGTGGTCGAACGCGACTCGATGGCGCGCCGGGCCGCCGGGGAACAGTCGTTGCTGGTCCACCCGGAAACCGTCGACAACGCCGGGCTGGCGGTGCTGCTGGAGAAATACCGGGCGGCGAAGGTGCACGTCCAGATGAGCTTCCTGCCGAATCCGTTCGGCATCCCCGCTTTCGACGTCCTCATCTGGAGCGACGCGTTCCCCGCGACCTTCACCGGTTCCGGCGCTCATCTGGACGCGGCGGTCGCGTTGTCGCGCGCGCTCACCGAAGCCGCGCAGTCCCGCGCGACAGCGATCGCCGGGGCGCGCGACGACATCGGCAAGGCGCCGTACCGGGAGGCGCGCGTCTTCGGTGTCCGGCGTTCGTCGGATTCGCCGCCCTTCACCGCGCAGGACGGCCCGGCGATTCCGTTCGCCGACATCGAATCCGCTCCGCTGGCCACCTTGGCCGGTGAAGTGCGGGACGTCGCCGCGCGAGTCGAGCGGGTGACCGGGCACGCCCCGCTGTACGTCGACCTGACCCAGCCGGACCTCGCGGTCCCGGTGGCGCACGTCGTCTGCCCGGGAACCTCCTTCCAACACCATTGACCCAGAACGGACGCCCCATGCCCCGTCGTATTCTTTTCGCCGGTCCGAGCCTGCCGGACGCCGCCGAGCTGGCGCGGGGCTCGGACCTCGAGGTGCTGCCGCCGGTGGCCGCGGGCGATCTGCCCCGGCTGTCGCTGGCCGCCGGGGACGCGGTCGGCATCGTCGACGGCTACTTCCACCAGGTCGGCACGGTGCGGCACAAGGAAATCCTGGCGCTGCTGAGCGAAGGGGTGCGGGTGCTCGGCGCGGCCAGCATGGGCGCGCTCCGGGCCGCCGAACTGGACGTCTTCGGCATGGAGGGCATCGGCCGGATCTACGCGGACTACCGCGACGGCAGGCTTGAAGCGGACGACGAGGTGACCCTGCTGCACAGCACGCGGGAAGAGAACTACCGGCCGCTCTCGGAGCCCTTGGTATGCATGCGCGCGACCTTCTCCCAAGCGGTGGCGGCCGGGGTGTGCGACAGCGAGACCGTCGCCCGGCTGGTCGCTGTCCTGGCCTGCTGGCCCTTCGGCCGACGGTCCTACGGCGGACTCGCGGCGGCCGGCCGGGAAGCGGGAATCGACCCGAAGCTCGCCCGGGAGATCGGCCGGTACTGCGTCGCGCATCGGCTGGACCCCAAGCGTTCGGACGCGATCCTGCTGGTGGACGCGTTGCGGCGAGAACGGCCGACCCGGCTCGACCCGCCGGCGGTGAACCGGACTTCCTTTCTTTATCTGTGGCAAACGGCGGCGCTGGGGCTGGAGATCGGGGACTCGCCGCACCAGGGCGACCTCGGCGCGCTGCGGGCCTGTCAGCTGTTCGCCGCCGACTATCCGGAGTTTCACCGAAAGGTGATTTTCCGTGCGCTGGCGGCGAAGTGCGCCGACGAATGCGGCACGGAGCCAGGGGCTGACGACGCCGAGGTCGCATTGCGGCACGGCGAACACCGGGGCCTGTACCGGCTTCCCGCCGAGCCGGGGCGGCTGGGGTTTCTCGCGGCGCAATGGCTGACCCCGGCGGAGCAGGAAACCCTCGCCCCGGCGGAGCGGCTCCGCACGTTCCTCGTGCGCAGTTTCCGGGTGAATCCGGGTCTGACGTGGGAGGAACTGCCGCTTCGGGAACTGCGCGAGAAGCCGTCGTGGGAGGACGCGCGGCGGCTCGTGCGGCTGGCGTGGGAGGTCAACGACCGGGTGTTCGCCGAGGGACAGGACCGGGACGTCAACGACCTGGCGCACGAGAAGATCCTCGACCTGTTCGCCGGGCGGTGGGGAGTCGCCAGGGCGGAGCTGGAACTGGCGGCGATGGACCGCGGGCTGGAGTCGCTGGACAGCCTGGTGATGGCGGGCCGGGCGTTCTATCTGCTCGCGCGGTACAACCCGGACCTGGTCCGGCTCGCCGTCGAGGCGGCTGAGGCCCCGGCGGCGAGCCGGCTCCGCGCGGAGGTCTAGCTAGCGCGACAGGGCGAGGCACCGGATCCCGAAGCGGTCTCCGTAATTGTTGAAATAGGACACCAGACTGAACCCTTTGGCGACCCAGGCCGGATTCTGCCAGCGGCAGGCGGCGTGGAAGTCGATGGGGACCGACGTTCCGTGCCCGACGCACCGCCAGGACGCGACATTGTCGCCGACGCTCGCGTCGGAATAGCCGAGGGAGTTGCAGTATTGGTTGACCGCGATTCCGCCGACGTCGGCGTACGCGGACGGATTGGCCCAGCACCGGCCGCCGTTGTTGGTCACGGTGAATCCGGCCCGCACGAGGTCGGAGAATTGCCACCGGCAGGCGGCTGTCAGCGGCACCGCCGTGTCGATTTTGTGGTTCCCGATGCAGAACCAGACGTCGGCGCGCCGCGTGACGTCCGCGAACCCGTTCGCTTGGCAGAACTCGCGGAGCAGCATGCCGCCGAGGTCGCCGACGGTCGCGGGCGAGGCGGTCTTGGCAGGTGCCGCGGGGGCGGCGGATGCGGCGGGGGAAATGAGCAGGAATGCGAGCAATGCGCCGCCCGCCGCGGCCAACAGCGATCTGAACCGTGATTTTCTCATCGGAAATCCGTCCGTCTCTGTCCGGAATTATCGCTTTGTGGTGCGCCTCGCGAAGCGGTCCGGGTATCGTTGCGCGCGGGGACGGGTGAGCACAATCAGCCTATGAGCGTAAGGCGTGGCGTCATTTGCGCTATGCGCCGGAGACGTCGGCGATGATCCGGCGCGCGAGCGCGGCCGAGGAACCGGGGTTCTGGCCGGTGTAGAGGCCGCGGTCGACAACGACGTGAGACTTCAGCGGAAGTCCGGCGGTGTAGTCCGCGCCTGCCTCCTTCAACCGGTCTTCCAGCAGCCATTTGGCTTTCCACGCGAACGGGTTGAACCGTTCCTCGACGTTGGAAAGCCCGGTCATCCGGTACCCGGCGAACGGCCACGTCCCGTCCGGGTTCTTCGCGGCCAGCGCGGCGGCGGGCGCGTGGCACAGCAGCGCGAGCGGCCGGGCCGACGAGAGCCGTTTGGTCAGCAACGCACCGGAAACCGGGTCGACGGCGAGGTCTTCCATCGGACCGTGGCCGCCGGAGTAGAAGACGACGCCGAACTCGTCCGGGTCCACTTCGGACAGATCAGCGGGCTGGGCCAGCACGGGGGAGAGGCGGTCGAGTTCGGCCTTGAGTTTCTTGGCGGTGCGCGGAAGAACGCCGCCTTTGACGCCGAGGCTGAGGTTGTCGACCACGGGCTGCTTGCCGCCGGGGGTGGCGACGGTGACGTCCCAGCCCGCTTCGGTGAACAGCGTGTAGGGGACGACGAACTCCTCGGCCCAGAATCCGGTCGGGTGCTCGGCGCCGTCTTTCAGCGTCCAGACCCGGGCGGCGGACAGCACCTGCAGAACCTTGGTCATCGCGAAACTCCTTGCTGGGGAACCGAGTACGGGACCGGCAGGTGGAGCGCGAGCTGCCCCTCGGCGAGCACGTCGAACCGGACCGGGCGAGTCGGCTTGAGCGAGCGCAGGTCGTCGCTCATCCGGCCCTGGCCGAGGCGTAGGTCGACGGTGCGCGGGAAAGACGCGCTGCCGGACGACAGGGCGTTGGTCTGGCTGAACGTCGAGTGCCAGGCGCCGTTGATCGTCGTGTACGAGGTGAGGGTCGAAACGCGTTCGCCGCTGGGGTGCCTGGTCTGCGCGGGGGTGGGCGCGGACAGCGTCAGATCCGTGCCGCCGTCGTCGTTGGCGACGCGTGCGGTGGTGCGGTCGGCGTCGATGTCGACGTCCAGTTCGGTGACCCACTTCGGGAAGCCGTAGCCGTCGTGGCCGCGGACCTGCGCGATGGCGGTGTTGACCGGCAGCGACAGGACGAACGTGTCGAGGTGGTCGTTTTTCAGTGCGGCGAGCAGGTCGACGAACCCGAGCTTGCCGTGCCGCGCGGGCCGGACCGCGACGCCGACCGCGGCCTCGGTGTAGAAGTCGATGTCGCACACGTCGTAGCGGAAGAACATCACCGATACCAGGCCCAGGCCGGGCGCGACCTCCAGCGGGGCCAGTTCCTCCGGCAGCCGGGCGCGGATCGCGCGGGAACGGGCGAGCATGGTGAGGCGGGCGGAGGACATCCGGTAGTAGAAGTTCGGCGTCAGGGTGGGGCCGATCGGCGATTCGGCCCTCGTCTTCGGCAGGCCGCGGAAGAACTCGACGCCGCTGACACGGGAGTCGCGGGCCACCTCGTCGAGGTCGGTGTCCATCCGGTAGCGGTCGAACAGGCCGCCCTCGGGCACGGTGACGAGGCGACCGCCCAGGTCGACGTCCACGGTTCCGGTCGATGCCATCAGGGTCGCTCCCGTCGCGTCATGTGTGCAGTGCTTACATGACGGTAAGCCTCGATGTGAGCACTGTCAACACCGGGGTCGTCACTCACCCGCCCGGGCGGCGAACACCGCGGCGAAGGACGAGCGGACCTGCTTGGCGACGTCGTCGGGGGAGTCGCTGGCGAGCTTGCCGTCGAGGTGCAGGCTGGCCAGCCCGTGCACCATTCCCCAGCCCGCGATGGTGATGGCGGCCAGGTCGGCTTCGGGGAACACGGCGGCGACGGCGCGCGCGAGCGTTTCGTGCACCGCGGCGGCGGCCTGGACGCGGTCGTCGTTCGTGTCGTCGCAGGCGTTGCCGAACATGAGCCGGAACAACGCCGGGCGGCGCAGGGCGAAGTCGACATACGCGACGCCCAGTTCGGCCAGTTCGGCGACTGTGGCCGGCATCGCGTCGCCCTGGATCAGGTCTTCGTTCAGGTCGCGCAGGCCTTGGGCGGCCAGGGCGGACTCCAGGGCGTCGCGGTCGGCGAAGTGCCGGTAGGGGGCGGTCGGCGAGACGCCTGCTTTCCGTGCGACGGCCCGCAGGGAGAACTGCTCGCCCTGTTCGAGCATCTCCATCGCGGTCGTCAGCAGGGTTGCCCGCAGATCGCCGTGGTGGTAGCCGTCCTTCGTGGAAGTTGACACCGCTTACATCGCCTCCTACTCTCATGTGAGCACTGCAAACATACCGCACGGATCGAAGGAATCATGACTGCCTCGCCCCTGTTCGCGCCGTTCGCGCCCGCCCACGGGCCGGCGCTGGCCAACCGGCTCGTCAAAGCGGCCATGGAGGAGAACATGGCCGGCCCCGGGCAGGTGCCCGGCGAGCCGATCCGCCGCCTGTACCGCCGCTGGAGCGCGGGCGGCGCCGGGCTGCTCGTCACCGGCAACGTGATGGTGCACGCCGAAGCGATGACCGGGCCGGCTGGCATCGTCCTGGACGAGCGGTCGCCGCTGGAGCCGTTCCGCGCCTGGGCGGACGCGGCCAAGAGCGGCGGCGCGCGCGTGTGGATGCAGATCAACCACCCCGGCCGCCAGGTGCTGGCGAACCTGCCCGGCGTCGCGTGGGGCCCGTCGGAGGTCAAAGTGGACCTCGGCAAGCAGAGCAAGCGGTTCGCTCGGCCGGCCGCGATGACGTCTGACCACATTGGACAGACGGTCGCGCGCTTCGCCGAAACCGCGCGCCGTGCCGAGGAAGCCGGGTTCGACGGCGTCGAGATCCACGCCGCGCACGGGTATCTGCTGTCGCAGTTCCTTTCGCCGCTGGTCAACACGCGCACCGACGAGTGGGGCGGCAGTTTGGCCAACCGCGCGCGGTTGCTGCTCGACATCGTGCGCGCCGTGCGTGCTGGGGTGTCGTCGGATTTCACTGTCGCGGTGAAGCTGAACTCGGCCGATTTTCAGCGCGGCGGATTCGATGCCGCGGATGCTGGCCGGGTCATCGAAATGCTGGCACCGCTCGGCGTCGACGTGGTCGAACTGTCCGGCGGCAGCTACGAAAGCCCGGCGATGTCGGGCCGGTCCGCCGACGAGCGCACGTTGGCGAGGGAGGCGTACTTCTTGACGCTGGCGGAAGAACTCGCCCGGACCAGCCCGCTGCCGTTGATGCTGACCGGCGGCATCGTCCGGCGGTCGGTCGCCGAGCAGGTGCTGGCGGGCGGTATCGACCTGGCTGGGATGGGGACCGCGCTCGCGGTGGATCCGGACCTGCCGAAGAAGTGGCTGCACGGCGAGGACGCCGTTGTGGAGCTCGAGCCGGTGGCGATCAAGGACAAAGCGCTGGCGTCCGCGGCGGGGATGGCCCGGGTGCGCCGCCAGCTGCGGCGGCTGGGCGCGGGTCGTGCGCCGCGGTTGCGGACGAATCCGAAGCTGGCGCTGGTGAAGGAAACCGTTCTGCAGCAAGGTGCCTTGCGTCGCTACCGTGGCTGGCTGAACGCCCGGGGCGTCAGCAAGACGGTTTCGGCACCGCAGACGTGACCGCCTTGTTCCAGACCGTCGCAGTGGACCCGTCGGCCCTGATCTCCACGACCGGGAACGGCTTCTCCACCGGGTTGCCGTACTGTGCCTGATCCGGGCTGAACTGGATGGTGCCGCTCGCCCCGTGGACGGCGTTCTGGCAGCGCATTTCCTCGATGAACCCGATCTGCGACAGGGGCGCGCGCACGACCGTGTCGGCGTTGCCGTTCGCGGCGCGGCGGGCGGCGGTCACGGCGACCATCACGGCGTCGTGGGTGAGGATGCCTTCGCCGCTGCCCAGGTCGGCGACGGAGAAGCTCAGCGGGGCGGCGCCGTCGTCCGCGCGGACCGGCTGGCCGTCGCAGGCGCCGGGTTTGCCGGTGAAGACCGCCTGGAAAGTGTTGTAGGCGGCCTGTTCCGCGGAGCCGTTGCACGGACCCCATTCGTCGGGGCTCGCCAGCGAGGTGAACAGCACCCGGACGTGGCCGCCGCGGACGGCGTCGCGGAGGCTGGCCTCGTTGATCGCGGAGCCGCCGTCGTCACCGGTGACGACCGTCAGTTTCCCGTTCACGCACGGGGTGTTCCCCTGCGTCCAGGACTGCACGAACGGCCCGAGATCGGTGCCGCGGCCGGTGAAGTAGACGACCGTCGGCGCGACCGAGCAGAGATTCTGGTCCAGATAAGCGAATTGGGTGAGCAGCGGGTCGCTGCGCGAGACGTCGGCGGGCAGTGCGCCCGGCGACGTGAACGGGAACCGGTGCGCGGCGGGCATTTCCTTGACGGCCATCGCGCCGAGCGTCTGGGTGTAGTCGTCGCCGGGGATGTTGTCCTGCACGATCGCGACCCGCGACGGATCCGGCTCGATGCTCGCGATGTAGCGGGCGGCGGCCGCCACGGAGTGGGTGTTCGTGGGCGAGGTGCGGAAGAAACCGGTGTTGAGCTTGCCCTCCGGAGTCAGGTTCATGGTGTCGCCGGTGACCGTCGCGCCGATCACCGGAAGACGGGCCTGGCCGGTCAGTTTCGCCGCCGCCGCGCGGGTGTTGTCCAGGCTCTGCCCGAGCCCGAGCACCGCGACCACGTGCTGGGCGGCCGCGTGCTCGGAGATCTTGTCCGCGGCCTCGGACCAGCTCGCGTACTGGCTGCCCATGCTGGCCAGGAACAGCTTCACCTTCGGCACGCTGCCCTGGAACGCGGCGGTGTGGTTGGCTCGCCACACGCCCGCGATCGCGCCCTCGATGTCGGGATACAGGTCGGGGTAGAGCCTGGTGTCGACGCCCTCGTTCGGCGACATGTCCTGGAACAGCACCACCGACACGTAGTTGCCGGTCACGGCTTCGTTGTTGGCCCGGATCGTCTTTTCCAGGTCCCGCATGTGCTCGGGTTCGTCCCTCCGGAACTGCGAGCTGTCCAGGTTGATGCCGACGCACGCGTCGCTCGCGTCCGCGAACATGCCTGCCCCGCATCGGGCGAACAGCGGGGGCACGAGGAAGCCCGCGGCGACCAGGACGACCACCGTCAGGGTGGCGAAGCCGGTGGCCAGCACCGGCCGGCGCAGCACCCAGTTGGCCAGCTTCGGAAACTTCTCGGTGAACCAGCGCAGGATTCTTTTCATGGTGCTCATCGCGCTCCTGTCGCAGAAGTGGCGGCTTACCGGCTGTCGAATCGTTCGGCGGCGTCGATGAGCGCGTCCGTGTCCACCCGGGCCGAATAGTTGCCGGCCAGCCGCAGGAGGCTCTGGCGGATCCGCTGATCCCGCGCCGGGTCCGGCAGGGTGTGCGCGTCGTGGTACAGCCAGAGCAGGGCCGCGATGCAGCTGATCGCGGCTTCGGCCGATTCCCGCCCCGGCCGCGCGTCCGGCACGAGCCGCGCGACGATGTCGTCGACCGGCTCGAGCGCGGGCCACCGGCACGGGGCGGCGGTCACCTGGTCCAGGAGCCTGACCCAGTCCGGGTGCTCGAGCTCGGCGAACTGCCCCACCAGCTCCCCGACTGCCTTTTCGAAGTTGTCGCAGGCGAGGTGGTAGTACAACCGCCGGGCCAGGTCCGCGTCGCCGCTCGGCCCGGCGCACGTGGCCGCCATCGCGCTGAACACGTCGGCCCACGTCGTCGTCACGGCGTGCCGGTCGGAGGCGCTCTGCGCGTGCAGGCCCGCCATCAGGCAAGCGAGCAGCCACGGATGCAGGACCGCGGGATGCTCCTGCCCGGGGGCGGCGACCGGCCACAGTCGCGAAGGGCGGGCGGCGAAGGTGCTGACCCAGAGATTTTCGCGCAGTGCGCTCAGGATCTGGTTGGCGCCGGGAAAGGCGACGGGGCTCAACCTGGCCCCCTGCCCGGGCTGTCGGAGCTGGGCCGCCACCGCGACCGCCTGCGGAATGACGACGTGCAGTGCGTCCGCCAGCAGCGGCCTCGGCAGGTAGGACTTCAGCGCGCGTTCCCACAGCGTGGTTCCGTTGTGCTGCTGGAACAGCAACGAGCGCGCGAGCAGCGCGGTGTCTGCCGGCAGTTCGGTGACCCAGCGGCCGATCTCCTGCGCGGCGGCGGGCAGGCTGCCGGAGAGCCGCTCGACGAACTTGGCGAAGACGGCCGGTTCCCAGCCGTCTGGAGTGGTCGGGGCGAGTTCGCGAAGCACTTCGGGGCCGGGCGGGTCCAGCCAGACGGGATACCAGGCCCGGGCCGAGCCCGCTTGGCCGGCGGCCAGATGCTGGGTCCACTGCTTGAAATCGGCCTGGGACAGCAGGGGGATCGGGCGCTTGTCCGGGCGATCCGCTTTCGTCCGCCACGGTTCCCGCCACCAATGGCCCCAATCGGCCGACCATCGGTCCATCGCCGCGACGACCAGCAGCGGATCGCGCTTGGGCAACCGATTCTGCCGTGCGCTCACGAAGGCAGTGAGGAATGCGCGGCCGGCGGGCGTGGCGTCGACGTTGTCGATCAACAAGGCCCAGGCGTGCTCGTGCGGGCCGTGCTGTCCGTGCGGGGTCAGGCAGCGGCATCGCCGTACCGGCGTCGTCCACTGGTCGGCGCTGCGCGACAAATCGGTCAGGAACGCGTTCATCACGTGCGGGAGCGGATCCGAACTGCGCTGGCTCAGCGCGATTAGCGAGTCGATCGCGCCGGTTCCCTCGAGCAATCCGCTGAACCATCTCAGCGCCTGCCGCACGCTTCGCCGTCGTCGGTTCGCGAGACGCAGCAGGGCGCCGATTCCGCTGCTGACCGCTTGCCGGACCGCGGGTCCCGGCACCTGCGCCCCGATCCCGGACAGCGACAGGGCGAACTGGACCGCCGCGCCGGCCAGGTCCGCGACCCGCTCGTCGTCCTCCTGGCGAAGGTAGCTTCCGACGAGCTGAAGCACGTACTCGCGGGCGGCGTCGCTGTCCGGCGGCAGGGTTTCGTTCAGTGCCAGCAAGGAAAGCCCGACGCGGTGGAAGGTCGGGTCGCGCGGCAGATTGTCCCAGTGCCGCGCCAGCAGGAAGGAAACGCAGGCGACGGCGGAAATCGGATCGGCGACGCGGGCGTCCCGGAAATCGAGCCGGGCGTGCACGAGCGTGCCGCCGCAGGCTTTGGCGATCGCCTTCAGCGCGGTGCTCTTGCCCGCGCCCTTCGGCCCGAGCAGTGCGACCACGGGCTCCGGTGCGGTCGTTCCCTCCGCTGGTCGCCGGAATGCCTGCCGGACAAAGAGTTCTGCGGCAGTGATCACGGGAGGTTCCCCCAGGTCTCGGACGCGCTGTTCGGCTCGCGGTGCGAAGGCACGGCAGACGGTGTATCGGTTCAGATGTGGGCCGTGTCACAGGTATCGCGGCGGTTCACTCAGAAGTGTGGCCATCCTGGCCGGACGCGCAAGAGACTGTCCGGAGGTGTTCCGGTGGCTGGAACAAAGGCTGTGGGCGTCGGCGTGCCACGATCGGGCGAAGCCTCGGGAGCGGCGCGTTCGCGGGCGCATTTTTGTCTGGGCGGCTCCTTAAAGTGCGGTTCATGGCAAAGGACGAGCGCGAACAAGCGCGAAGGGTGCTGAGCTTCGCGCTCGACGTGGCGATGCAGATGTTCAGGCAGGGACTCGAAACGGCGGTGATCGTGCGCACGGTGCGCGGGCTGGCGCTCGCGGGCGGCGTCGAGGACCTGCGGATTTCGGTGGGAGTACGGGCAATTCACCTCCAATACTGCCCCGGCGGCGAGGCGGAACCGCTGGTTTTGTTCGGGAGCGTGCAGGCGAACGACGCGCGCGACATCGGCCGGATGGGAGACCTGGAGGCGCTCGCGGTCCGCGCGGGCGCCGCTACGATTTCGCCCGCCGAGGCCGAGCGCGACGCCGGAATCCTCGCTCAGGCCGGGCCGACGTGGCCGTGGTACGTGAGTTTGCTCGGCGGGTGCCTGCTCGCGGCGATGATTTGCCTGCAGGCGAACGGGACTGTGCTGGCCGCGGTGGTGTCGGCCGGGTTGTTCGTCTTCGCCAACCGCGTGGGATGGGTGCTGAGCACGGTCGGCATCGCGGAGTTCTTCCAGGTCGCGGCGAAGGCGAGCACGGTGCTGGTCGTCGCGATTTCGTTGCTGTCGCTCGGTGTGCTCACCGGGCATGAAGCAGCGAGCCTCGCGGCGGCGAATCTCGTGCTGTTGCTGCCGATCCTGTCGTTGGTGTCGCTGGTGGAGGACGCGGTCGGCGATTTCCATCTGATGGCCGCCGCGCGGATCGTGACGGTGCTGCTGCTGACCGGCGCGATCGCGACCGGGGTGATGGTCGTGGTGTCGGTGGCGAACGACCTCGACATCCTCGGCGAGGCCAGCCGCGTTTCGCTGGCCGCGCTCCCGCTGGCCCTGGTGCCGGTGACGGCGCTGGCCGGTTCGCTGGGAAACGCGATCCTGATGGGCACCCCGGCGCGGTGGTGGCTGCTCGCCTGCGGGGCTGGACTCGTGACGTCACTGGTGAACTGGACGGGACGATCGGTGCTCGGCCTGTCCGCTCCGGTGTCGATTTTCCTTGCCACGACGGTGCTGGGCATCCTCGCCGGTGCGGCCACCCGGATCTTGCAGGTGCCGACCGCGGTGGTCACGATCCCCGGTCTCACGGGTGCCGTGCTGCCGGGACCGGCGATGTATCTGAGCCTGTCTCAGGTCTTTGCCCGCGTCCCGGGTTCTTGGGACGCGGTAGCGGAGGCAATCGTGTCCACCGCGGCGATCGGTGTCGGCGTGGTGCTCGGCTTGCAACTCGCCACGCAGCGACGGCCGGTGGCGAGGTCGCCTGGGGAGCGTCGCCAGGAAGGGGTCGATCTCGGTATTTGAGGGGAGGGGAATTCGGCTGGGTGAAGGGAGATCGGCGGGGCGCATGTAGCGGCGCATTGACTGCTGAGAGGAGGGGCGTTTGGTGTTGGCGTGGTGCCCGGGTTGCAAATGGCGGTGTTGCGCCGACCGATCGTGGGACCGGAGGGTGCGGGACGGCAAGAATTCGGCTGAGGAAAGGGAGATCCCCGCGCTGTTCAGCGGGGTGCGCCAGCGGCGGCCCACGGGTTGTGGGGAGGTCGTGACGGATGCGGCCGTGCCGTTGCGGGCGATCGCTGTTGGCGTGGTGCTCGGCTTGCAGCTCGCGGCGCTGCGGCGGTCGGTGGTGTGGTCGCCTGGGGAGCGTCGCCGGGAAGGGGTCGATCTCGGTATTTGAGGGGAGGGGGTGGCGGCATTTCGGTTGAGGAAAAGGAGACCTCCCACTGATCTGCTGAGAGCGCGTACGGGGAGGCCATGGGTTGCGGCAAGGAGGTGGCGGAAGCGGTCGTGTCGCCAGGGGCGATCGGTGTCGGTGTGGCGCTCGGCTTGCAGCCCGCGGCGTCGAGCCGACAGGTGGCGCGGATGCCAGGCGAGCACAGCCCCGAGCCGGTCGATCTCGGCGCCCCAAGGAAGGGGTGGCCAGATTCCGGCTGAGGAAACGGAGATCCCCGCGCCGATCAGCCAGGTGCGCGAGCGGCGGCCCACTATCTAGGGGGTGGCAGTGATCCGGTTGGTGCGTAATGTCGGACTGGTCATGCCGCACATCTAGCCCTGGGGGGCCGTTGAGCGAGTCTGAACGCAACCTGGTCGCCGCATTGCGTACGTCGCTGAAGGAGAATCATCGGCTCAAAGACGAGAACCGGCGGCTGCTCGGCGCGTCCGCGGCTGCGGGAGCGGGAGCGGAACCGGTCGCGGTCGTCGGTGCTGGTTGCCGGCTGCCGGGCGGGGTAGAGACGCCGGAACAGTTGTGGCGGCTTCTCTCCGACGGCGGCGACGCGATCGGCGGGTTCCCGGACGACCGGGGCTGGGACGTCGAGCGGCTTTACGATCCCAAAGGGGTCCGGCCGGGGTCGATTTCCGTGCGGGAGGGCGGGTTTCTGGCCGGTGCGGGGGACTTCGACGCCGGGCTCTTCGGGATCAGCCCCCGCGACGCCTTGCTGATGGACCCGCAGTTGCGGCTCCTGCTCGAAACCGGCTGGGAATCGCTGGAGCGGGCCGGGATTCCGCCGCGTTCGCTGGGCGGCAGCCGGACCGGCGTGTTCACCGGCGTGATGTACCACGACTATCCGGGCAGTTTCGCCGCGTCCGGGATGGTGTCCGGCCGGGTCGCCTACACGTTCGGGTTGCAGGGGCCGGCGATCACGGTGGACACCGCGTGTTCGTCGTCGCTGGTCACCGTGCATCTCGCGGCGCAGGCGCTGCGTGCGGGGGAGTGCGAACTCGCGCTCGCGGGCGGGGCGACGGTGATGTCGACGCCGCGCACGTTCGTCGAGTTCAGCAAGGACGGCACGTTGTCCCGCGGCGCGCGCTGCCGGAGCTTTGCCGAATCCGCGGACGGAACGGCGTGGTCCGAAGGCTGTGTAATGCTGGTGCTGCAACGGCTTTCCGACGCGCGCCGGTCCGGTCGCCCGATCCTGGCGGTGCTTCGCGGCAGCGCGGTCAACTCCGACGGCGCGTCGAACGGCATTACAGCGCCGAACGGTCCGGCGCAGCGCCGGGTGATCCGGCAGGCGCTGGCGTCGGCCCGGCTGTCCGCGGCGCAGATCGACGTCGTGGAGGCGCACGGGACGGCGACGCCGCTCGGCGATCCCATTGAGGCACAGGCGCTCCTGGCCACTTACGGCGCGGACCGGGGCGGCGCGGATCCGTTGCGGCTCGGGTCGTTGAAGTCCAATCTCGGGCACACCCAGGCGGCGTCCGGCGTCGCCGGGCTGCTGAAACTGGGCCTCGCGTTGCGGCACGAGCTGCTCCCGAAGACCTTGCACGTGGACGCGCCCAGCAGCCGGATCGAGTGGTCCGCCGGTGCGGTCGAACTGCTGACCGAGGCGACGCCGTGGCCGCGCGGGTCTCGGCCGCGGCGCGGGGCGGTCTCGAGTTTCGGGTTGAGCGGGACGAACGCTCACGTCGTGGTGGAGGAAGCTCCGGCACCCGCCGAACCCGTGGCGAGCGACGGGGTAGCGGTGCCGGTCGTGCTCAGCGGGCGCGATCCGGCGGCCCTGCGGGCGCAGGCGGAACGGCTGGCCGAGCGGCTGCGCGACGAGCCGGATCTCCGTCCGGCGGACGTCGCCTGGACGCTCGCGACCGGGCGCACGCACTTGGAGCATCGCGCGACAGTCGTCGCGCGCGATCGGGAAGAACTGCTCGCTGGGTTGGCTGATCCGGCTGCCGGAGTGGCGCGCGGTGAGAGCAAAGTGGTGCGCGGCGAGGGGCCGGTGGCGTTCCTGTTCTCCGGTGCCGGGTCGCAGCGGACGGGCATGGGCGAGGAACTGGCCGCCGCGTATCCGGTGTTCGCGAGCGCTTATGCCGCCGCTTGCGCGGAACTCGACCGGCATCTGGACCGTCCGCTGCGGGAGGCGATCGGCGGGCCGCTCGACGAGTTCCGGTACAGCCAAGCGGGATTGTTCGCGATCGAGGTCGCGTTGTTCCGGCTGGCCGAATCGTGGCAACTGCTCCCGGACGTCCTTTGTGGACACTCCGGCGGCGAGCTGGCGGCCGCGCATTGTGCGGGAGTGCTGACGCTCGCGGACGCGGCGGAGCTGGTCGTCGCGCGGGCGACGCTGATGCAGGCGCAGCCGCGCGGCGCGGTGGCGGCGATTGAGGCTGATCCGGAGGAATTCGCCGGGGAAGCGGTCGATGTCGCTGCGGTCAACGGTCCGCGAACGGTCGTCATCGCCGGGGAGGAAGCGGCGGTGCTGGCCGTCGTCGACCGGTTCTCCGCCGAGGGGCGGCGCACCAAACGGCTGGCGCTCTCGGTGGCCTGCCATTCGCGGCTGATGGACCCGGTGCTCGAACCGTTCCGCGCGATCGCCGCGCGGGTCACCTGCGCCACACCGGAACTGCCGATCGTCTCCACGGTGACCGGCGAGCCGATCGAATCCTTCGACGCCGACTACTGGGTGCGCAACATCCGCAACCCGGTCCGGTTCGGCGATGCGGTCCGCACGTTGGAGAGCCAAAGCGTCACCCGGTTTTTCGAACTCGGCGCGGACGGGCCGCTCACCGCGCTGCTGCCGGACGCGCCGCTGGCCGTCGCCGCGTTGCGTCGCGATGTTCCTGAGGACGTCGCCATCGCCGAGGCGATCGGGGCGCTGCACGCCGACGGCGTCTCCCTGGACTGGGCGGCGGTTCTCGCGCCGCGCGCAGCGGGGTTCGCGGACTTGCCGACCTACCCGTTCCAGCGGGAACGCTACTGGCTGTCCGCTTCGGACGAGACGGGAGACCTGTCCGCGACCGGGCTCGAAGCCGCGGGCCACCCGCTGCTGGGAGCCGCGGTCCCGCTCGCCGAGGGTGACGGATTCCTGCTGCACGGCCGTATTTCGACCGCCGCGCAGCCTTGGCTGAACGGACACGCTGTCGGCGGCTCCGTGTTGTTTCCGGGCACTGGCTTCCTCGAACTCGCCCTGCGTGCCGGTGAAGAGGCGGGGGCCACGCGGGTTCGCGAGCTGACCGTGCACGCGCCGCTGGTTCTCGACGGCGACGGGGTTCGGGTTCAGGTCCGCGTCGGCGGGGCAGATGAAGCCGGGGTGCGGCCGTTGAGCATTCACGCGCAGACCGGCGACGCGCCTTGGGTGCGGCACGCCGACGGTGCGCTGGCTCCGGCTGGACCGGTGCCCGCGACCGGCGCGGATTGGCCGCCTGCCGGGGCCGAGGAGATTGATCTCGACGGGATGTATGAGCTTCTCGCCGAACGCGGCGTCGAGTACGGGCCGTTGTTCCGGGGCCTGAAGACCGCTTGGCGGCGCGGGGACGAGGTGTTCGCCGAAGTCGCCCTGCCGGAGTCCGCGGTGCTGGACGCCGCCGAGTTCGGCCTGCATCCGGGGCTTGCCGATTCGGCGCTGCACGCTGTCGGCCTCGGCATGGCTGCCGATGCGGGGACGCTGCTGCCATACTCGTGGTCCGAAGCGGACTTGTGGTCGGCTGGCAGCTCTGAGCTTCGAGTACACGTGAAACCGCTGGGGGAGAAGACGGTTTCGTTGTCCTTTTCGGACCGCTCGGGCAATCCGGTGGCCACGATCGGCTCTCTGACGTTGCGTCCGGTCTCCGGCGTACGGCGTGCTCCCCGTTCCGGGACGTTGCTCCGTCCGGAATGGACCGAGTGCGTCCTTCCGCGCAGGAAAGCGGACGACGTCCAGACTTTGGTGGTATCTCCAGGAGCCGACGCTGCCTCGGCACAACACGAGGTCCACCGGATTCTCGTCGCGTTGCGCACGGCGCTCGCCGGCGACCGGCGGATCGTGGTGAGCACTCGCCACGCGGCGGGGCTGCCCGGCGAACCGGTGGACCTGGCCGGGGCGGCGGTCGCCGGATTGGTCCGCTCCGCGCAGAACGAGCATCCGGGCCGCATCGTGCACCTGGACACGGACGCGCCGCCGTCCGACGACTTGATCGCCACCACCCTCGAACCGGCCGTCGTCGTGCGTGGCGATCGGACTCTGACCCCGCGCCTGGTCGCTGTCGAACCCGCCGAGAGCGCGGAATGGGGACCCGGCCCGGTGCTGATCACCGGCGGGACCGGGCAGCTGGGCCGGTTGGCGGCCGAACACCTGGTGCGCCGCCACGGCGTCCGGAAGCTGGTGCTGGCGAGCCGGACCGGACGGGGCGGGGACGGCCTGACCGCCGAACTGGCCGCGCTCGGTGCGGAGGCCGAGGTGGCGGTCTGCGACCTCGCCGACCGATCCGCCGTCGCCGCGCTGCTGACCGCACACCCGGTCACCGCGATCGTGCACGCGGCGGGAGTGCTGGCCGACGGGATGCTCACCTCGCTGACCGCGGACCAGGTCGACGCGGTGTTCGAGGCCAAAGCCACGGCCGCGTGGAACCTGCACGAACTGGCCGGGGACGTCGAGAGGTTCGTCCTGTTCTCGTCCGCGGCAGGCCTCCTCGGCGCGCCCGGCCAGGCGAATTACGCGGCGGCGAACGCGTTCCTCGACGCGCTCGCCCAGCACCGCCGCAGTCTCGGCTTGCCCGCGCAGTCACTGGCCTGGGGGCTGTGGAACTCCGGCGAACGCACTGGCGGCCTCACCGCCGAAGCAGGCTTGGCTCTCTTCGACGCGGCCCTCGCCGACCCGGCGCCGGTACTGGCCCCGCTGCGGCTCGACGCGTGGCGCGGCGACGACGTCCCTCCGCTGCTCCGCGGACACGTGCGGACGACCCGGCGCACCGGCGGTTCGGCCGCGGGCAGGCTGCGCCGCACTCCGCCGACCGAACGCAGGGAACGGCTGGAGGAACTGGTCGGCACGCAGGTCGCGGCGGTGCTCGGCCACGGCGAGGCCCTCGAACCCGGCCGTGCCCTGCCGGACCTCGGGTTCGACTCGCTCACCGCGGTCCAAGTGCGGAACCGGCTCGCCGAGCTGACCGGCCTGACCCTCGGCGCGACCCTGGTGTTCGACCATCCCACCGTCGCGGACCTGGCGGAATTCCTGAACGAGTCCTTTTCGGACACCCCGAAAGAGGCCGCTGCTCCGGCGCCAGGGGATCCGGTCGCGCGGCTGTTCGCCGAGGCGGTGGCGGCGGGCCGGGTGCCGGAAGGCGTCGCTCTGCTCGGCGCCGCGGCGAACCTGCGCCCGTCGTTCCGCGAACCGACCACGCGATCTCGGCCGGTACGGCTGGCTGAGGGGCCGCGACGTCCGGTGCTGCTGTGCGTGCCCTCGCCCGCCGCGATGACCGGTGCTGTCCAATATGGACGCTTGGCCGCACCCTTCCGCGACGACCGGCGCGTCTCGGTGCTCTCGCTGCCCGGCTTCACCGCGGACGAGCCGCTTCCGGCCGACCTCGCCACGGTCGTCGCGGTTCTCGCCGATCAGGCCCGCGAAGCAGCCGAGGGCGAGCCCTTCGCGTTGCTGGGGTATTCGTCCGGCGGGCTGCTGGCCGAAGCCGTCGCCGCGGAACTGGCCCGCACCGGGCGTGCTCCGGCGGGTCTGTGCCTGCTGGACACCTACGAGATCGGCGGCCCGGGCGAGAACGCCGTCCACGCGATGGCCGGGGAGGTGCTGACCCGCCAGGACGACGGCGGATTCGACCGGGCGCAACTGACCGCCATGGGCCGCTACCTCGACCTTCTCGCCACAGCGGGACCGCCGGACCTCCAGGTCCCCACGGTGCTGCTGCGTTCCGCCCGCAGCTTCGGCGACCTGGCCGGGCCGGAGTGGCAGACGACCTGGTCGCGGGCCGACCGCGTGGAAACCGTGCCCGGGGACCATTTCAGCCTCGTCGCCGAGGACGCGCAGAGCACGGCGTCGGCCGTCGAGGCGTGGCTGGGCTCCGTAGCAGAACCGATCGTGGAAACCGTTGCCGGACTTGGGAGTTCGTCGTGAATACTGAAGTGTGCCCGTACCCGTTCGCACCGTCGGCGCTGGCGGTCGACGCCCGGTACGCGGAAATGCGCGAGCAGCCGGGGATGAGCCGGGTGCGGTTGCCCTACGGCGGCGAGGCCTGGCTGGCGACGCGGTACGAGGACGTGCGGGCGGTGCTGGTGGACCGCAGGCTGATGCGCAGCCTGACCGTCGGGAAGGACGCGCCGCGCGGGACCGAGGCGATCGAGAGCGAAAGCTCGATCATCACGATGGACCCGCCGATGCATTCCCGGCTGCGCCGGCTTGTCGCGGCCGCGTTCACCCCGAAACGGGTGGAAACGCTGCGTCCGCGCGTCCAGGAAATCACCGACGGCCTGATCGACCGGATGATCCAGCAGGGTCCGCCGGTCGATCTGGTGTCGTCGTTCTCGATCCCGCTGCCGATCACCGCGCTGTGCGAGCTTCTCGGGGTGCCGCAGGAGGATCGCGAGAAGGTGCACACCTGGACCGACACCATGCTGATGCTCAGCGGCGACGGCTCGGACCACACCGCGATCATGACCGCGCAGCGCGAACTGTGGGGTTACATCGCCGGTCTGGTCGCGGAACGCCGGGAGACCCCGACCGACGACCTGATCGGCGCGCTGGTGCGGGCCCGCGACGACGAGGGCCGGCTGACCGAGGGCGAGCTGATCGACCTGTCCGGCGGAATCCTGGCCGTCGGGCACGAGACGACCGCGAACCACATCTCCAACCTGCTCTACACCCTGCTGGCGAACCCGGACCAGCTGGCCCGCCTGCGCTCGGATCCCAGCCTGATGCCGTCGGCGGTCGAGGAACTGCTGCGGTTCGTCCCGCTCAGCGCGAGCGCCAGTTTTGCGCACATCGCCAGCGAGGACGTCGAAATCGGCGGCCAGCTGATCCGCAAGGGCGAAGCGGTGTTCGCCGACGTCGACGGCGCCAACCGCGACGCGACGGTGTTCGAGTGCCCGGAGGACCTGAACCTGGCCCGCCCGCGCAACCACCACGTCGGCTTCGGCCACGGCCCGCACCACTGCCTCGGTGCCCAGATGGCGCGACTGGAACTGCAGGTCGCGCTGGGCACCCTGCTGGCCCGGTTCCCGGATCTGGCGCTGGCGGTGGACGCGGCCGAGGTGCCGTGGCTGAGCGCGCGGCGGCAGCGGGGGCCGGAGCGGCTGGAGCTGACGTGGACCGAGGCGTTGCCCGCGCAGTAACGCCCTAGCAAAGGTCCGTGAGGGGAACCCTGAGGGAATCAGAGTCCCTCAGGGTTCCCCTCACGGACCTTCCCGGCGCTGGGCCGATCAGGCGGTCGAGCGCGGACTGCGACCGGATCGCTGCGGCGTCACCAGCCGCTGCGGTAGAAGCTTCGTGACACGTAACTGCTGGCCTCGGCCGCCCGCACCGCGCACAGCTCCTCTTTCACTGCCCGCGCCTGCTTGACCAGCGGGTCGTCCCCGGGCGCGAGCGCCAGCAGGTCGATGACGTGCAACGCGTCCTGCACCCGCCCGTCCGCCCGCAGCCGCTCGGCCTGGTCGAGCACCGCCTGCTTGTCCGTGATCGCCTCGGCCCGGACGGCGGCCGCGACGTCCGGGCGGGACGGGTGCAGGGTCGTCGGATTTCCGTCCCACCAGCCGGTTTCCGACCGCACGATGTCGCGGACGATGTACTCCCGGTGCCCGTAATGCTCGCGCATCGACGGCACGTCGAACAGCTCGGCCGGATACCGGAGATCGTGCACGATGTCGTCTACCCGCCGGCCTCGGTTGAGCTGATCCACGACCGCACCGCGCAGCCACCGGAGCGCGGCAGCGGTCATGGTGAGTTGCCGGACCGGGTCCTCGCGGATCACCGGGCCGAACTCCGGCACCAGCACGGCCGGGTTCAACGCGGCGAGCCGGTCCAAGGTGTCCGCCCATCGCACCGTGTCGCGCATGGTTCGCATGGGCGTCCCGATGTTGGGGATGCCGTTGATCACCGCCGCGCTGCCATACAGAACCCGTTGGGACGGCAGCCACACGGCGGTCACGTCGTCGGTTTCGGACGGCGCCCACAGCAGCCGGACGTCCGGGGCGAGGGTCATCGCTTCCCGGTAGGTCTGGTCGGGGAAGGTGACCGGCGGCGGGGCCGTAAGGTCGGCCATCGGGCGGCGGAATTGCCGGGTGTTGATGTGGTTCTGCAGCCCGGCGGTCTCCAGATACCGCTGATAGCGCCGGACGACGTTCTCGTGCGCCACGACAGTCGGGCGGCGTTCGCCATGGGCGACCGCGTAGTCGAAAAACCCTGGTACGCCGTAGTTGTAGCCGAGATGCCCGTGGCTGTAGACGATCCAGCGCACGGGCTCGCGAAGCTGGTCCAGCACGGGCGCGACGAGGTCCGGAGACGGCCCGGTGTCGACCACGACGAGACCCGCGTTCGTTTCCACCGCCAGACTGTTGCCCTGCAAGCCGATCGAACGGACGCCGGGCGCGACCTCGGTGATCTCGCCGGTGCCGTAGAGCGGGTTTTTGGTGTCTGGAAAAGGCATCAGCCGACCACCTCGATCCGATCCGAGCGGAGTCCGAGCCGCCGCGCGGTGCGGTCCGGGTTGACGAAGAACATCGCGAGCAGACCGCCCGCGACGGACAGCAGGCCGCTGATCGTGAAGGCGAGCGTGAAGCCGCTGCCGGGCGACGAAGCGGCCTGGATCAGCCGTCCGGTGAGGTACGGGGCGAGCAATCCGGCGGTGGTGACCAGCCCGACGCTGATGGACAGCACCGCGCCGCGCTGGCGGGTCGGGCTGATCTCGGCGTTCATCGTGACGCCGAGCGCGAACACGACCCCGCCGAGGCTGAACGCGACGGTCAGCAACGCGATCTGGAACCAGCCCCCGGTGTGCGGGAACAGCAGCATCGCCAGACCGGAGACCAGCACCGCGATGCCGCCGAGCACCCCTCGCGCCACCCGGCTCGACACTCCGCGCCGCATCAGCCGGTCGCTGAGCGCGCCCTGGGCGAGGTTGAACACGACCGACGCGATCCACGGCAGCGCGACCAGCGTCCCGGTGGTCACCGTGCTGTAGTGCAACGCCGTCTCGAGGTAATGCGGCACCCACGCGACCAGCACGGACAGCGCCCAGTACGCGGCGAAACCGGCCAGGAAACCGCCGAGCCACGTGCCGCTCAGCAGGATCCGGCGGTAGGGCACGCGGGGTTCGTCCGCTTCGGTCTTGGCCTCGTCCGCGTGCACGGACGCGGTCCCGGCGACCTTCCCCTCCCGCCCGAAGATCGCCCACAGCAACGACCACACCAGTCCGACGACGAGCAGCGCGAAGAACGCCCACCGCCAGCCGTAGCCGACGATCAGCGCGGTCAGCAGCGGCGACGCCAGCGCCACGCCGATGCCGGACCCCGCGTTCAGCAAGGCGCTCGGCAGCCCGCGTTTCTCGTTGGGGAACCACTTGTACGCCGCGTGCATGGCCAGCGGATTCGCCGGTCCCTCGGCCGCGCCGAGGACGATCCGGCTGACCAGCACCGCGCCGAAGCCGACCGTGCCGAGCATCGGGGCCTGGGTCAGCGCCCAGACGACGCCCAGCACCAGCAGGATCCACTTCGTCGGCACGCGGTTCGACACGAACCCGACCACGATCGCGGAAATGCTGAACAGGAAGTAGAACCCGCTGCTGATCAGGCCGTACGCCTCGGGCGTCAGGCCGAGATCGTGCATCAGCGGCTTCGCGGCGAGTCCGAGCACGGCCTTGTCCGCGAAGTTGATCAGCATGAACACCAGCAGCAGCCCGGTGACGACCCAGCCGCGGGCGCTGGTGCCGCGGGCGCGCCGGCGGGCGGCGGTTTCGGCGGGGAGAGCGGGAGCGTTCATCGTGGGGTCCCCATTTCAACGTCGTTGTCGGACGGGGTGGTACAGAAAACTCAGAAGGCCCAGCGAGTGCGGCCTGCGGTGCGGGCGCGCAGCTGCTCAGCACGGTCGGTGCCGTCGAGCACGGCTTGGGATTCGGCGGCGGCCCAGGCGTAGACGCCCTTGGCCATCGTCGAGGTCGCGGCTTTTTCCAGTGCGGTGAACACTTCCGCGCGGGCGGTGTGCGCGGTCTCGTCGTCCGGGGCCGCGTCGACGGCGAGCTGGGCGAAGTGCCCGGCCAGCCGGTGTTCCCCGGCGGCGAGCAGTTCCCGCGCCCGCGCGGCCAGCCGGTCGGAGCCGCCGGACAGATCGGCGAGCTCCCGCGACAGGTCGGCGCGGCGGGCGGGTTTCAGGTTGGCCGGGTTGCCGTCGTACCAGCCGCCGTAGAGCCGCCAGACGTTGCGGACGACGAATTCCGGCTCGTCGTAGGACGGTTTCAGATACGGCTTGGCCAGCAGTTCGGCGGGCGCGGTGACGCCGTGCACGACCTCGTCGAGCGTGGCGCCGGCGTTCATCGCGTCCACGGTCTGGTCGTGGAGCGTTTCGAGGAACTCCGCGGTGTCGGACAGCGCGGTCCGGATCCGGTCGGCGCCGACGATCGGCACGCCGTGGCCGGGCAGCAGCAGTTCCGCGCCGAGTCCGGCCATCCAGCGCAACGCCCGCGCCCACTCGGCGGCGTAGCGCTGCACCTTCTGCGGGTTGCCCGGGTTGGGGGAGGACCAGATGAAAAAGTCGCCGCAGCAGAGGATTTTCCGGTCGGGCAGCCACGCGATCGTCGCGTCGTCCGTCTCGCCGCGGCCGTGCTTCAGCCGGACGTCGAGGTCGCCGATCCGCAGCGTCGTGGTGTCGCGGTAAGTGATGTCCGGATGCCGGTACCGGTCCGGCCAGCGGAATCCGGGTGACTGGAACTGGCGTTGGTTGATCACCGTGTTGTAGCCGCGGGTGCGTTCGTACCGCTCGAAGCGCGGCGGCGTGTTCTCGTGGGCCAGCACGGACGGACGACGCCAGCCGCGTTCCTCGGCCTCGGTGTCGAACGGGCCGACGCCGAAGACGTGGTCGATGTGTCCGTGCGAGTAGACGGCGGTGTGCAGCGGGGCGTCGGTGCGGGCGCGGGTCGCGCCGAAGAGGTCTTTGGCGGTGCGGCGTTCGCCGGTGTCGAAGCAGAACAGGCCGTCGGCGGTGGGGAAGAGGAAGACGTTGCCGAACGCCGGCCACATCCAGACGCCCTCGGCCAGCTCGTGCAGACCGTCTTTGCGCAGCGTGCCGGTGTGGTAGACGCGGGTGTCGGCCTCGCCTCGCCAGACTTTGTCGGCGTAGTCGAGCAGGTCAGTCACGGGATGCCTCCTGAAGAGTCTCGGTGAACAGTGCGTCGACGGCGACCAGGTCGTCTCCGGTGACGCACAGCGGGTTGAGGTCGGCTTCGGCGAATTCCGGGTGGTCGCCGAGGATGCGGATCAGCGCGTCGATCGCGGCGGCGACGGCGGGGACCGGGGCGGCGAGGACGTCGCCCGCCCAGGCGGCCAGTTCGGCCTGTTGCTCCGGGGTCGCCGGGAGCAGCAGCGCGCGACGGGGTGCGGTGGGGTCTTCGGCACGGTCGCCGCCCGCGCCGAGGACGATTGCGGTGCCGTACAACGGATCCCGCGTCGCGCCTAAGGCGAGCTCGGCGGCGTGCGGCAGCAGGGGCTGCACGACGAGCGTGCGGTCCGGGTCGGTCGAGACCTCGTCCAGGCGGGACCGGAGCGTCTCCAGCACCGCGGGCAGTTCGGCCGCCGTGACGCCGACGCGGACGAGCCCGGCGCGGGCCCGGTGCGGCACGTCGGCGGCATCGCCCTTGACCACATACGGCTCCGGCCAGCCGTTTTGCTGGACCGCTGACGCGAGATCGATCCCGGCGACGGTGGCGACGTGCGCGATGCCGGCGTCCTCCAACAGCGGAATGGCCCGCAGTTCAGTCCACACTGGACGGTCGTCGGCGGCAAGGCGGTGCGCGGGTTCCGGGATCCGGTCCGGGACCAGCACCCGAAGCCGTCGCACGAGGGCGCCGATGCTGGGCAGCACGGTGTCCGGCCGCCCGACGTGCGCCAGCTCGCCGGGCGGGGCGCAGGCCCAGATGAACCACGTCGGCGTCCGCATCGCGGCGGCGGCCGCGGCCAGCCGGTGGTAAGCCTCCCGGAACCGGTCGCCGAACGTCAGGTAGAGCACGACCCCGTCCAGCTCCGGATCTTCGTCGAGCGCGCCGAGGAGATCGCCGACGCGGTCGAGCCAGCGGTCGATGTTGCCGCCGAGATCGACCGGGTTCTCGTCGGCCGCCTCGACGCCGCCGACCTCGGCGAGCTTCGCGCGCGTCGTCCCGGACAGCGGCGGAATCCGGACGCCGAGCGCGGTCAGGTTGTCGGCGAGGATGCCGCCCGCGCCGCCGGACATCGTCAGCACGGCCAGCCGTGGAGCCGGGGGCAGCGTCGTTCCTTTGCGGGCGCAGAGCACGGCGTCCACGAGCTGGTCGTCGTCCGCGACCAGGTGAATGCCCTCCTGACGGCACAGCGACGCGAGCAGGAAATGGTCGCCGGCGACGGCCGCGGTGTGCGACAACGCGGCCTGCCGGCCGGCGGCGCTGCTGCCCACCGCGAGCGCCACCACCGTCTTGCCCGCTGCTCGCGCCTGACGGCCGAGTTCGCGGAGACCGTCCGCGTCGCGCACGCCTTCGAGGTAGAGCACGAGCACTTCGACGTCGGGCTGGCCGAGCAGGTAGCTGCCGAGTTCATGGCTCGACAGGCAGGCTTCGTTCCCGACGCTCGCGTAGTAGGAGTAGCCGATTCCGGCCTGTTCGAGCAGGTCAGCGAGCACGAAACCCATCGCGCCGCTCTGCGTGACGATCGCGACCGGGCCTGGCGGCACGCGTTCGCGGTCGAGGAAGACGGTCGTCGACAGCTGGACCCCGGCCGGGTGGCTCACGACCCCGAGACAGTTCGGGCCGAGCACCGGCAGGTCTCCGGCGGCTTCGCGCAGCTCGTCTTCCAGCGCGGTGTTGCCTCCCTCGGCGAAGCCTGCCGCGAAGACGATGACCGCGCCGGAGCCGAGTTCGCGCGCCTGCCGGACCAGGTCTGGCACCGTTTCCGCCGGGGTCGCGAGGACCACGAGATCCGGGCCGTAGCCGATCTCGGCGAGGGAGCTGACCGTCCGCACCCCGGGCAGCTCGAGCGGGCCACGGGAGACCGCGAAGACCTCGCCGCCGTAGCCGCCGCGCAGCAGCCGGTCCAGCGCGATCCGTCCCCAGGACAGCGCGGTGGTCGCGGAAACGCCGACCACGGCGACCGACTTCGGGCGGAACAGCGGCTCGCAGCGCATGGGTCCGGGGCCTCCTGTGATCGCGGTCATGGACACAACTCCAACTGTCGCCGCTGGCCATTCCGGCTGGAAGCGCACATTGCCCAGGTTTTCGGCTACCGTGCTGTGACATGTCACAACTGTCGTGGCGCAGCTTCGAGCACCGGCTGCCGAAGATGGGCGAGCGGACGATCCGCCGGTACGTCGAGACGTCCCCGCACTACCGCGGCGAGGTGCCGGCACATCTGCACCTGCACATGGCGCACACGTGCCGCGAGTTCGGCCGGTTGTTCGCCCGTGCCGTGCGGGAGAGCGGCGAACTGCGCGAGGACGAGCTGGAGCTGTTCCGCCGGCGAGGCCGGGAGCGGGGCGCGGAGGGGCTGCCGGTCAGCGAGTTCGTGCACGCGTATCTGCTGGCGGCCGAGGAGATGTGGGCGGAGATTCAAGACCTGTCCGGCGGATCGCCGCCGGGAGAGACGACCGCGGTGCTGCTGAAGTGCCTGCACCAGGTGCTGAACGCGGCCGTGCAGGCGCATCAAAAGGAGTTCCAGACCGCGGACCACGAACAGCGCGAGGCGGCCCGGGCGCTGGTCCGGCGGCTGGCGGCAGGGGAGGCCGTGCCGGAACCGGCGGACGTCCGGCTCGCCCCGGCGTACGGCGTGCTGGCGTTGCGGTTCGCCGCCGACCCGGCGGATTCGGCCGGCGACGCCGTCGGCCGGCATCTGGCCGGGCAGCGGAAGGCGCGGTTGCTGCTGCAGCACCTGCGTCGAGAACTGTCCGGCGACGTGCTGGCCGCCCTGGACCCGGACGGCGGGCTCCTGCTCATTCCGTCCACTTCGGACAGTCAGGAGGCGGCGCTGACCGAGGCGCGGCAGGCAGTTCCGCGAGCGCACCAGACGACCGGCGTGGCGATCACCGGCGCCTTCGCCCACGCGGCCGAGCTGTCCGGAATCCCGGCGGCGGTGGCGGAGGCGGAACGGCTCCTGCAGCTGAATTCGGCCCCCGACACCGTCGCGGTGCTCGCCGACCACCTCTTCGAATACCAGCTGAACCACGACAGCGCGGCGACTCCTCAGCTGCGTGCGCTGGCGGCGAGCCTCGGCGGCGAGCCGGATCTGACGACGACGCTCCGGACGTACTTCGACACCGATTTCAACCGTCGGGAGACCGCGCGGAAGCTGCACGTCCATCCGAACACAGTGGACAATCGCCTGTCGCGCATCGCCAACCTGACCGGGGCGGATCCGCGGACAGCCAAAGGACTGCTGCTGCTCGGCGCGTCGCTGGGCTTGGCGGGCTGATCACCCGGCGAGAGAACCGCTGCCGTTCGGCCCGGTCACCGTGACGCGGACGGTCCGAGCTGAAGGCAACTGGACGACGGTGACCTGCCAGGTCTGCGGCGTGCCGACGTCGATGGTGCGCAAGGCTTTCCGGACCAGACCCGGAATCTCGGTGACGGGCAGGGTACGGAGGTCGAAGCGTGGGACCTGGACTCCGGTCGGCGCGAAGACGACCGTCAGCCGGTGTTTCTGGACGACCGCGGTGAGTGTTTGCGAGACGTCGGTGCTCTTAGCCAGCGTGTCGACCGCGTGGCGCAGTTCTCCCTCGTCGAGAAATGACTGTTCCGGGCCGAGGTCGACCGTCGCGGAGCCCGACGTGGTCACCTCGGACGACGCGGGCGGCGGCGGTGCGGGCGCGCTGGTGTCCGGGGCGAACAGTTCGGCGCGGAAAAGCCCGAGGACGGCGCCCGCGCCGAGCAGCAGCCCGAGCAGCGTGAGGACGCCGGCCGCGCAGCCTTCCGGCGGCGGGTGGACCAAAGTGGACTCGGCCGCGGGCTCGATGACCGCGTTCGCTGCGCGGCGCTGCCATTCCGGCGACGGATTGGAGACGATCCGGACCTTCCACGGCCGGTCCGGCGGGTACGCGACCACCAGGACGTCGCCCGCGCGGTAGCTGGGAAGATCGACCAGATTGACGGTGTGGCTCATCGCCGCGCGATGGGACGGTGCCCCGTCCGGCGCGACCGTGAGGATGAATTCGACGGGGAGATCGCCGGTTTCGGTGCCTCCGGCGCGCAGGCTTTCGATCTGCGCGAGCGCCACCACCGGTGGTACTGCGGCCTCGCGGGCGCGGCGCGGCATGCCGCCGAGGTACACGAGAAGGCCGTAGCCGACCGGAATTCCCAGTCCGGTCACGAACAACGGGGCACTCTCGACGATGACGCCGACGACGAGCGAGCACAGGGTCGCTCCGATCATCGCGCCGGTGACGAAACCGAACGCGACCGTGCGAAGGGTTGCCATGGACCTGCTCCCTTGGGGCAGTCAGAGGGAAATCGGTTCCACCAGAACGGCTTTCGGGTCCTGGGGGTCGTAGCGGACCTTCACCGCCGAACCCTGCGACGGGGCTTGGAACAGCGACGTGGTCATCGTCGCCACGACCTCGCGTTCGCCGGTCTCGGTGGGAAACCGCACGGTGACGGTGAATCGCGGATTCCCCATGACCCAGACGTTCGTGAAGTCCACGCGGGTGAGAAACCCGGTGACCTGGCGACCGCAGCGCAGCAGCGCCTGCTCGCGGTCGTCCGCCTCGGCCGCGTGCAGGAAAGACCGCAGCAGCACCACGATCAGGACCAGCGCGACGATCCCGGCCACGACGGGCACCAGGAACGGCTCGTAGTAGACCACCCAGTCCACATCGGACCACGGCTCGGCCTTGCCCCCGGGGAGGGGCAGCCGCTCGCCGACCGATTCCGGCGGCGTCCACGACGGAGCCGCCACGCCGCTGCCCAGCGTCACCCCGAGTGCCGCGGCCAGTGAGCTCGCGCGGAAGCTGATGCCCATGCGGCGCAACGACATTCCGCCGCCCCACAGCATCGCGAAGCCGAGCGAAGACGCCACCGTGACCGACAGGCTGAAGAACAGCACGAGCGACGCCGCCGGCCCCGCGTCGGCCCCCCACGCGCCGACGCGGTTCAGCGACATCAGCCGGAAGTTGTCCAGCAACCCGAGCGTGCCCGACCATCCCGCGACAGCCCAGGCGAGAGTGGTGGGAATCCCGAGCAGCCACAGCCGCCGGCTCGACGCGCGGGTCTCTTCAGGATCGTCCCGCAGCCCGAACGCGAATGAGCTGAACACCGAGGCCGCCTACGCGATCGGGCCGAACACGGCGACCTTGGCCGGATCGGCGGGGTCGAGACGGGCTTCGTGCCGGGTGCCGGGCGCGTACTGCTGGATCGTCGCCTGCGGGGTGATCAGCGGGGTGACAGTCCGGTACATCATCCCGTCGGCGCGGGTGACCTCCAGCGTCGCGGTGTACTGCGCCTGCCCGGCGACCGTCCGGCCGGTCGGCTCCAACGCACGGATCACCAGGGTGGCCTTCTCACCGGTGTCGTAGAGGCGGCGCAGTTCGGTGCCGTAGGCCTGGAGTTCCTGCTGCTGGCGCAGCTGTTCCTGCATCGGCAGCGCCAGGAAAGCGGCCGTGTCGGGGTCGGCGGCGACGGTGCGGAACGCCTGCGCGGCCAACTGCGGGGTCGGCAGCTGCGGGGTGATGTCGTGGCCTTCCGCGGCGGCGGCCTGCCGGAACTGCTCGGCGTGCTGCTGGAAGTCCTGTGCGCCTCGGGCCATGCCCTGCTGGGTGGCCTCGTTGATCTTGTCGCGGATTTTCTTGAACATGGGGTGCCTTTCGCTGTGGCGGTTGTGCTGGACACAGCTTCGGGCGGGCTGGGTGCTACCGAACCCAGGTTTTGCGGTCGCGGGTTGAGTTGAGGCTGGTCAGGGGGTTGTGGCCGGGGTGGGCTGCTTGTCCCGAGGCCCGGCCGTTGTCGGTGGTGTCGAGGTCCGGCGCGGCCGGGTGGACAGCTCGGATGCGGCGGCGGGTGGGTTGTTATCTGGTCCAGCTCTTGCCGTCGTCGGTGGCGTCGAGGCAGGTCAGAGCTGCCCAGAAGGCCGGGGAGCGGGCGGGCTCGGGCCGTTCGCGCCAGCGCGCGAGCCGCTCCCGCTGCCACGCGCACAGCTCCGCGACCGGGTCCGGCCCGGCGAGCGCGGTGTCGACGGCGATGATCAGCTCGGCCATCGGGTCCGCGCCGGGCACCGCGGCCGACGTCGGCAGTGCCCAGACCGTCGCGGCGACCAAGCCCGCTCCGGCGGCGACGGCGGCGAGCAGCACGCCGAACGGTTCGGGCAGGCCGAAGTCGCTCGCGCAGCCGATCAGCGCGACTCGTGCGGGCATGTCCACTTCGGACAGTGCCAGGTCGGCGGCGGTGAACGGCCGGTGCGCGCCGATCGGTGCGGCGGTGCCCGGCAGGTCGGCTGAGCAGGACAGATGCAGCGCGGTCTGCGCACCGTGGACGTCCTGGATGCGGCTGACGTGCCCCGCGAAAACCAGCCGTGAGCACGCGGAAGCCAGTAGCTCGGCGAGCAGCTGACGGTCGGTGTCGGTGCGGCGGACCAGGTCCAGACCGCGCACGGCGGCAGGCCGGACCGGGCCGGTGGCGAGCTGGGCGTCGAGGTGACGGATCAAGGGCGAGGCCGCATCTTGCTTGCCGAGCACGGAACCCAGTTCGCCGAACGCGCTCTGGCCGGGGATCCGCGGGTCGAGCAGGTAGACGGGCGGTCCGCCGGGGGCCGGCTCGCGGCGCGGGATCCCGGCGGGGGCGAGGAGGGAGACGTCGGCGAGATCGAGGATCCGGACGTCGCTGTCGAAGCAGGTGTCGACCTCGTCGGCCTCCAGCACGTGGTCTGGCCGTCGATCGGGGAGGGCGAGCAGGCCCCACGGGACGGCGGCGAGAGCCGGCGACGGCTGGATTCGCAGCAGGGGGCGAGTGGCTCGCCGGAGTTGCGCGACCAGATCGGCGGGCAGGAGGTTGAGCGCGAGGACGCGGGCGAGGCGTTGTTCTCCGGCGGAAAAGGCGTCGAGCGAACGTCGGACGGCGTCGGCGACCCGTTCGCCTTCGCGTGGCGTCGGCGAAGCTTCGGCGAGGAATCCGCGTGCGGTGTCGACGAGATCGGCGTCGATCGGGTGCGTGTGGACGGTGTCGAGGTCGCTCGTGGTACGCCAGCTCAGGTAGGTGTGCCCGGCATCGGCATAGCGCAGGATGAACGTCTCGCGGCCCGGGTCGGCGGCGGGCCAAGACTCGACAGTCCGAGGTGCCGGGACGCATCCGTACCGTGCGGCGGCCAGCCGGGACCAGGCGTCCAGTTCCATTGGCGAAGACGGCGACCAGCGCAGTCCGGGCGGCGGGGCGAGCCGGAGGGGCAGCGACGAGGTGACCGAACCCAGTGCTGCCAACGGAAGTTGATCGGAGTCGGCGGGCGCTGCGGTCAGCGTGGGGAGTTCGCCGGTCAGGTCGAGGGAACGATCTTCGGGATACGCGCCGACCGCGCAGGCGCGTTCGATCAGCTCGGCCGCCAGCCGTGTCTCGCCGAGTTGGGTCAGCAGGACCATCAGCAGTTCCGTCGCCGGTCCCGCGACGCTGTTCGACCACGCAGTGCGCGCCTGCGCCGACGCGAAGGCGAACCGGTACTCCTGCGCGGCGAGGGCGACCGGGAGCAGCAGGTCCAGCACCGCTCGCGGGTCTTCGCCGCGCGCGTAGCCGATCGTGGCCGACAGGTAGTCGGCGCGCAGGCACTCCAGCCATTCGCCCGATTCGCGGGCCGCCGCCTGGAGTTCGGCCACCTGCTGTTCCGCGGACGGCCAGTCGCTCTCGGCCGCGGCACAGCGAGCCAGTGCGGACGCGAGTCGACGCGCGCCCGGAGTGTCGCCGTTCGCAGCCCACACCTTTCCCGCGTGCTCGAACTGGTCTCGCGCCTGTGCGACTTCGCCGGCGAGCAGCAGCAACGTGCCCAGTGCGTAGCTGGCCTCGGCGACGTCTCCGGTCACTCCGGCGGCGGCGAGTTCGTCCCTGGCCTTGACGATCGCCGCGATCGCGCCCGGGAAATCACCGCCGAGCGCGCGGGTTTCGGCCAGTCCGATGGCGAATTTCGCCGCCGCCGGACCCTCGTGCCGGGTGGTGAGCCGCAGCAGGTCCGCCGTCGCGTCTGCTTCCTCGCCGCCTGCTTGGCGGATGCGGGCGCGTTCGGCGCGTGCCATCGCCTGCAGCGCCGCTACTTGGACGCGGACCTCATCGAGGTCCGCAAGACTGTCCAGCTCCGTCAGGATCTGGTCGATCGCGTCGTGCGCCCCGGCCGGATCTCCGGCGGCCACTTGCACGCGCACTTCGAGGATGCGCAGCTCCAGCTCGTCGGCGCCGTGCGGGTCGAGTTGCTCGCGCGGGAACTGGCCGGGTTCGGCGGCCTTGCGGAATGCCGCGCGGCGGCGCTGATCGGCGAGCAGCTCGCGTGCCTTGTCGAGATCACCCTCCTCAGTGGACAGTGAGATGAGGACGCGTTCCGCTACCTCGCGCGATCCTTCGATCATCCGCAGTTCGGCGTACTGTCCGAAGTGGACGATGGCGGCGGTGCTCACTGCGAAGACGCTGAGCACGGCTTCCGCGCACTGCCGCGCGTTGCGGAGATCGCCGGCGGAGTAGCAGACAGTGGCCAGATCGCTGACGGCGGCGACTTCGAGGCTGACGCGGTCGAGCTGCTGGGCGAGCTGGCGCATTCGGGTGTAAGCCCGCTGCGCACCGGCGACATCCCGCGCCACGGCGAGTCGCTTGGCCTCGGCTTGGACGGCGAAGGCTTCGGCGAGCAGCGCGTCGTACTCGGCTTCAGTCAGCGCGCACGCGGGCAGTTCCCGGTAAGCAGCCGGATCGAGCCCGAAATGCCTTGCGACGCAACGACAATTGTAGCCATGTGAAACCGCGTCGGCGAGTTCCGGGGGCACCGGCCGGTCCGGCGGCTCGAGCGGTGGCGGCAACCCGGCGAGCACGTCAGAACTCCTCGTCGGCGACGGCTCGCTCGGCCAAGGTTCTGGCGGCGGGCGGCAGCGCTTCGCGGGATCGCACCAGGGAGATTACCTCGGCCCGGTCTTCCGGCGTGGTCCCGTGGACGTCCGGGTCTGCCGCTCCGACGATGAGGCCGAGCCGGGCGGGGGACGTCGCAGCCAGCCTCGTCCCGGCTTCGTCCAGGTCTGCGGTCCCGGCGAATCCTCCGCCGCCGAGGTGCAGGGCGACTTCGGCGAAGGGCTCGCCGTCGTGGGTCGCGGCGGCGGTGAGGGACGCGTCGTCGAGCGCGCCCGCGACCTCGACCTCAAGCCGGGCGGCGGTCCTGGTCGCGACGATCCGCCAGGTCACCGTGTCCTCGGCGGCGTCCAGAACGCCTGGCGGGACCCGCGCCCAATCGACACTGACGCGTCCCTCGGCCAGCACCCCCTCGCCGGACGTGGCGGGGCCGGAGCCCGCTGCCAACGCGTACGCACGTTGGCCTGGCGTCACCCGCGCCGCCAGTTCGGCGGCGGCTTCGGCTCGTTCGAGGTCGTCCTGGCGGTCGAACCAGGAGGAAAGCTGGGTGCTTAGCCGCCGGACTTCCTCGGCGGCCAGTCCTGCGGCGAGCGAGCCGTTCGCTGCGTCGAACAGCTCGCCCGGGTTGGCCTCGAAGCCGTCGAGCAGGCCTTCGGCGAGGTCTTCGACTGCCGTGGTCGCGACGGCGGCTTCGAAATCGAGCAGCGCCGGGTCGAGCGACGGGATTCCGAGGATCGGGCTGGCGGGCCACCAGCGGCGGGCCCACAGCAGGAGTGCGAGCCGCGCCAGTTCCGGGCGGGCCGGGACGTCGACGTGCCCGTCGCGGAGCGCGGTCAAGCTGGCTTCGGCGCCGACGAGCCTGGTCAGCCACGGTTCGGCAGCGCTGGCGTCGGTGAGTTCGATCCGCATCGACGCGACTTGGCCGCCGAGCAGGTCGGGGAGTGCGAAGCGGATGAGGGCGCCGTCGGCGGCGATGACGGGGGTGTGGACGGGATGGGTCACAGGGCGGCCTCCAGTCGCGGAATGGCGACGGAGGTGGGCACCGGATGCGTCACGAGGCGGCCTCCAAGCGTGGCAGGCTGGCGACGAGGGCGCGGCGGACCTTCGTCCGCAGGTCCAGCGACGTCGATCGGACGACCCCGGTGAGGAGGTCTCGGATGTCGGCCGCGGCGGTCGGAGTCTCGCCGTTGACGTCGAAGCCGTGCAGCCGAGCCCACAGCCGGGCGAGGAAGCGCTTCGCGAACGCGCGCAGTTCTCGCAGGATCTCGGCGTCCGGATGCGCGGTGAGGGGCGTCGAACCGGCCAGGGCACGGCGGGCGTACAGGACGTAGCCCTCCCTGGCGACCTGCGCGTTGAGCCGCTGCGCGAAGTCCGGGATGTCGCCACGGGGAGCGTCGAGCGGTCGAAGCGCGGGTGCGAGGACGACGCCGAGTGCGAAACACGTTGCCAGCACCGGCAATTCGAGCCCGAACCCGGCGGCCGCGCGGCTGAGTTCTTCGTCGACGAGGCTGGCGACGGGGTTCTGTTCAGCGGCGGGCAGGCGGCGCAGGGTGGCACGGATCCGGCGTTCGATGCTGCGTTCGAGAAGCTCGTTGCCGGTCTCGTCACGCTGATTCAGCGGGGGTACGGCGGTGCGTTCGCCGCGCTGCAGGCCGAGATCCGGCGCGGGCAGGCCGGAAATCTCGCGGACGGCCCGGGCGAGCGTGGCGGTGCCTCCGGGCTGGCGGAGCGCGAGGCCGATCGCATGTCCAGCTGGGGAGTCGGCGAGCGCCTGCCAGGTCTGGTCGGTGAAGCCGTTGACGACCGCGTCGAGCAGGGCCGTGGCGTCATCCACCGGGCCCGGGTCCGGGGTGGTGTGCCAGCGACGACGCAGTTCGGCGGTCAAGTCGGCGGTGCGTTGGGGGTCTGCCAAGTACCGGCTCAGCTGATCGACGCCGGCCGCGCCGTCTTCGCCGTGCCATTCGCGTAATGCCGCCGCGGCTCGTTCCGGTGCGGAGGCGTCCGGCATGGCGAAGGTCGTCGCGAGCTCGTAGGCGAGCGGGAAGCACACGTCCTGGACGTTTCCCGCCGTGATGCGCAGGGCCCGGCGTTGCCGTTTCAGGTGGGTGAACCACGCTGCCGTGGCGCGCAGCCGTGCCGAGTCGGCCAGCAGCAGCTCGGTCACTTCCGCCGCTGTGGCCGGATCCAGCAGCGGGCGGCCGAGCCGGGGCCGGGCCGCGGTGCGGATGACCAGCGGGTCGACGATTTTCTTGACCGTGCGGGTCAGCGGGCCGCCGTCGTCCGCCGAAAGGACCTCGACGCCGGGGATCCGCCGCCAGGCCTGCGCGAGAACAGCGGAGCGCAACCGGGACTGCCCCTCGCCTGCCGTCATCGCGCCCCCTCGCTCCGCCCGCACTTTATCCTGCCGCACGGTCCGGTGTCCGGCGGGCATATTCCACCGCGGCGGGAAACACCCGGGAAAGGCAGGAGAGTTCGGCGACGAACGCGGAATCGACCGCGGAATGGGGCAGGAACGCGCGTTTCCCCGGGTTTTGGCTTAATTCGGCTGCCAATTGGTGCAACGAATACTGAAGCGCGGCACGGTCCACGTTGCGGAAGACGTAATCCGATTAAAAACATAACCCGGGACGGCTCAAGCGGTTACCCGGAATGCGGTATTGAGCGGCTCGCGGAATCTGCAGTACGCTCGCCGGAGCTTCGCCGCGCTAAGGAAATCCTTATGCATCGCGGTTCTCGGGGAGAGGGGAAGATATCCGATGGCTGGTTCCGTCTTGCCGCCGGGATTGAGCAGACGGCGGTTTCTTTCGGCAATGGGGGCCGCGGGCGGCGCGGGTGCGATGTTCGCGACGATGGGGGCGCTGGGCCTCGCGCCGACGGCTCACGCGAGCGCGGGTTACGAGCCGCCGCGCCGGTCGGACTTCGCGCTGACCGGGCGCGGGGCGGCGAAAGTGGTGATTCTCGGCGGCGGAATAGCCGGGCTGGCGACGGCGTACGAACTGACGAAAGGGGGATACGACTGCACCGTTCTGGAGGCGGCCGATCGTCCGGGCGGCCGCAACTTCACCGCGCGCGGCGGCACCGTGCAGACCGATCTGCGCGGAAATACGCAAACCGCCGCGTTCAGCGAAGGAATCTACCTGAATGCCGGGCCGGCGCGGATCGCGCAATGGATGGTGACGCTCGATTACTGCCGTGAACTCGGGGTGTCGATCGAGGTCTTCGCCAATGCCAACGCGAGCGGTTTCGTCTACAATGAGGCGGCCGGAATGCGCCAGCCGGAACGGATCCGGACCGCCAAGGCCGACGTGTACGGATATGTCAGCGAACTGCTCGCCAAGGCGACCGACCGCGGCGCGCTGGACGGCGAACTCACCGCGACGGACAAGGAACGCCTGCTGGATTTCCTGCGGGACTGGGGCGCGATCGGGGACAAGGCCGCGGGCAGGCGCTACCTCGGCTCCTCCCGGCGCGGCTACTCGACCGATCCGGGCGCGGGCGACCAGGCCGGCGTGCCGCTGGGGCCGGTGCCCTCGCTGGCCCAGACGCTCGCCGACGGCGCCGGCCGGTACTTCTCCTTCGATTTCACCTACGAGCAGGCGATGCTGATGTTCCAGCCGGTCGGCGGCATGGACCGGATCCCGATGGCGCTGGCCCGCGCGCTCGGCCCGCAGCGCCTCCGGCTGCGCACGGCGGTCACCCGGATCGTCAACGCGCCGGACAAGGTCGGCGTCACCTTCCTCGGACCGGACGGCAAGGAGGGCCACCTCGTCGCCGATTTCTGCGTCGCCGCGCTTCCTCCGCAGGTGCTGGCCCGGATTCCGCACAACCTCGGCGCGGACGTCCAGGCCGCGCTCGGCAAGTGGCAGCTCGGCACGGCCGCGAAGATCGGCCTGGAGTACAAGAGCCGCTGGTGGGAAACCGACTACCGGATCTACGGCGGGATCACCGACACCGACCTGGACATCGAACGCGTCTGGTATCCGTCGCACGGTTTTCACGGACCGCGCGGCCTGCTCGTGAACTACTGCTACGGCAACCACGCCCGGCAATACGGGGAGCTTTCCCCGGAGCAGCGGATTCAGCGGGCGGTGGAGCAGGGCGTCAAGATCCACGGCGCGAAGCACCGCACGGAGCTGGCGGACTCGTTCTCGGTCGCCTGGCATCTGATGCCGCACCTCGAAAGCGCGTGGGCCATGCCGCCGCTCGGCACTCCGGCCTACCAGCTGCTCGGCAAGCCCGCCGGACGGGTGTATTTCGCCGGGGACTGGCTCACCCACCTCACCGCCTGGCAGGCTGGGGCTTTCGAGTCCGCGCGGCTGGTGGTCCGGCGCCTGCACGAGCGCGTCCTGTCCCGCTGAACTCCCCGGCGGCGCGGCGGCAAAGCGGTCCCCCCGAGATCCCCGAGGAAAGGACTCCCATGGCGCACACCCAGTTCGACCCGGCCGTCCGCGAGGCGCTCGCCGCGAAGGCGGTGGAGGCCAAGACCCGCAAGGACCTCACCTGGCAGGAGATCGCCGACGCCTCGGGGCTGTCGGTGGTCTTCACGACGGCCGCCGTCCTCGGCCAGCACCCGCTGCCGAAGGCGTCCGCCGAGGCGGTGGCCGAGCTGCTCGGCCTCGGCGAGGACGCGGCACTGCTGCTGCAGACGGTCCCGGTGCGGGGGTCGATCCCGGACGGGGTGCCGACCGACCCGACGATGTACCGGTTCTACGAGATCCTCCAGGTCTACGGGACGACCCTCAAAGCCCTGATCCACGAGCAGTTCGGCGACGGGATCATCTCCGCGGTCAACTTCAAGCTCGACGTGAAGAAGGTCGCCGACCCCGAGGGCGGCGAACGCGCCGTGATCACCCTGGACGGCAAGTACCTGCCGGCGAAGCCGTTCTGAACCGATTCCGGCGAAGAATTCAGGAATCGGGTAGCCTGGACGGCAAACTGCTCGTCGTCGTGGCAATGCTGGTCTATCCTGCTCTCAGTGCGGTGCTGTCGCTGACCGGAATAGGAGAACGCTGTGACCAATCCGTTCGAAGACGAGAATGGGGTTTACCTCGTCCTGGTCAATGCCGAGAATCAGCACTCGCTGTGGCCCGAGTTCGCCGCCGTGCCCGCCGGGTGGACGACCGTCCACGGGCCGGCGTCCCGGGCGCAGTGCCTGGACTACGTCAACGAAAACTGGACTGACCTGCGTCCGGCCTCGCTGATCGCCGCGATGGCGGAGTCCGCCGAGCCGCCCGCGAGCTGACGCCTCCCGGGTCGGGAAACACCGGAATCGACACCGATTTCCGCATCAATAAATGCGTCGCGGAATCATTGAAGTCGCAGCCGCCGAACGGTTGCCGCGACGATTGTATTCTTCGTGTACGCGGGCCTGATTGACTTCGCCTGGAGGGGGATTAAACGGCGTTTCTGTCAGATCGGTGGTATAGTGATCCGGCTTCATCTGACCCTGGAGTCCTTTCAGTCCGTCCGATTTCTCGAAGGCCCCCTTCCGGTTGTCGAACTGCTCGGCGCACTGTGCCGGCTGAGAAGGGACGCGCGTCCCGCCGGGCCGTTCCCGGTGCGGTTCCGGCCGCCTCGGCCGATCCGGCCGCTGTTCGACCTGTTCTCCGCGCGCGGCGAGGTGCCGGACTTTCTCGTCTCGCGCCGCGCCGAGATCGGCTCCGCGCTCGACGACCTCGCGGCCCTGCCCGCCGACCGGGTGCGCGCCGACCTCGCGGCGACGTTCCGGCTGAAGCAGCCCGCCGCCTGGCTGAACGACCTCGCCGCCGGAAGCGGCGACGCGCGGACGGCGCTGGTGAAGGCCGTCGAGGAGGGATACCGGGGCCTGGTCGAGCCGCAGTGGGCCGAGATCGTGGCCACCGCGCAGGCGGATCTGGTCCAGCGCGGGCACATCATGCTGCGCCAGGGCGTGGCGAGGGCGATCGGCTCGGTGTCCGGGGCGAGCGGCCAGTTCGGGAACGTGGTGGAGATCGGCAGTCCGGCGGACCGCGACCTGCCCGCGCCGCACGGGCTGGACTTCGTGCCGTCGTGCCTGGCCCCGGAGACGGTGGTGATCCCAGGCGGGGCGGGCGAGCCGGTGACCGTGGTGTATCCGATTCCGGGCGTGTCCGCGCGAAGCGCGCCGGGCCGGTCGAGCGGCGACGGTCTGTCGGCGCTGGTGGGCGCTCGGCGGGCGGCGATCCTGCGAGCCGCGGTGGTGCCGCGTGGGACGACCGAGCTGGCGGTGCAGGCGGGGGTGAGTTTGTCGTCGGCTTCGGAGCACGCGAGTGCGTTGCGCAATGCCGGGTTGATCATGACGGTGCGCGCGGGGCGGAAGGTGCTGCATACGGCGACGGAGCTGGGTGCGTCGCTGGTGCGGGCGAGCGATGCGCGGTTGTGCGACGCGCGTTGACCTCGGCTCGGGAAGACCCAGCGGTGGCCGCGGGTCGACGATCCTGCGGGCTGCTCCGGGCACCTGTCGGCTCCGGGACGCGGAAGGCGGTGCGTGACCAAACCTGACCTCATCCGGGAAGCACCGGAACCCCTTTGGCCCAATGGCGGGTGCGGTCGAACGGATACGTCGGCAGCCACACCCGGCGGCGGCCGGGCGCGAAGACCGCCGACCAGTCCGGCGTGCCTCCCTCCGCCCACTGCCTGCCGAGGTTCGCCAGCTCGGGGGACTCGGCAGGCTGGGCGGCGGAGGAACGGTCAGCGACGATCTCGAACTGGCGGCACGGCCACGCCCGGCGTCCGGTGGCCAGGGTGAACGCGACATCGGCCAGCGGCAGGTCCGGTTCGCGGTCCAGGTGCTCCCGGAGCCGGGCCGCCGTCTGGGCCAGTGCCCGCGGGGTGCGAGCGGACAGCACGAGGAGGTGCGGCGAGGGAGCCGCCGACGGGCGGGGGAGCGGCGGTGGTTGTTCGAGGATCACGTGCGCGTTCGTCCCGCCGAGGCCGAACGAGCTGACTCCGACGCGGCGGGGTGCGGCCAGGTCGACGGGCTCGGTGGTGACGGTGAAGCCGCCGGACGAGAGGGGAAGATGCGGGTTCGGGCGCCGGAAGTGCGCGGTCGGCGGGACGGTGCCGTGCCGGGCGACGAGGGCGGACTTGATCAGGCCGACGACCCCGGACGCCCCGTCCAGATGGCCGATCGCGGGCTTCACCGAACCGAGAAGGCACCCGGGGATCCCGGCGAGCCGGAAGGCGCGGTCGAGGGCGTCGACCTCCAGCGCGTCGCCGAGAAGCGTGCCGCTGCCGTGTGCTTCCACGTAGCTGACGGCGTCGATCTCCGCTGCCCGCAGCGCTTCCAGCACGACGGCGGCCTGCCCGTTGCCGCTGGGAGTGCGGTAGTCGGGGCGGTCGCCGTCGTTGTTGACTGCCCAGCCGCGGATCACCGCGTGGACGGCGTCGCCGTCGTCCAGCGCGTCGGCGAGGCGTTTGAGCAGGACGACGCCGGCACCGCTGCCGAATACCGAGCCGTCCGCGTCGGCGTCGAAGGTGCGGCAGCGGCCGGACAGCGAGACCAGGCCGTCGTCCGCGGCCAGGCGGGCCGGGTAGGGGATGGCGGCGGCACCGGCGAGGGCGAGGTCGCAGCGGAAGTCAGCGAGGTTTTGCGCGGCCAGGCATACCGCGACTAGCGAAGACGAACACGCGCTCTGCACGGCCAGGCTTGGACCCGACAGGCCGAGTGCGTAGGACACGCGGGCGGCGGCGTGGTCGGTCGCGGTGCCTACTGAATGCGCGCCGGGCCAGGCTCCGGCCAAGCGGTAGTGCTCGTACCAGCTCGGGCTGACGCTGGCGAAGACTCCGGTGTCCGGGCACGAAGCCGGGTCGTAGCCCGCGTCCTCGAAGGCTGACCACGCGGTTTCCAGCAGCAGTCGGTGTTGTGGATCGAGTCGCGCCGCCTCGTCCGCGGGGTAGCCGAAGAATTCCGCGTCGAAGTCGGCGATTCCGTCGAGGTGGCCTACCGTGCGCACTAGCTGAGGGTCGCGCAGCAGCGACTCCTCGACGCCGGCGGCGCGCAGCTCTTCGTCGGAGTAGCGGCGGATCGGGTCGACGCCTGCGAACAGGTTGCGCCACAACGTATCCGGATCCGCGGCACCCGGGACGCGGCACGCCATGCCGATGATCGCGATGTCCTCGGTCACGGGGAGCGCCGTCCTGCCCGGGCGGCGCGGCGGCGGGACATGCGGTCGCCGACCCGGTCCAGGGTGCCGTCGGGGAGGCTCGACAGGGAGTCGGCGAGGGCGGTGATAGTGGGGTGGTCGAAGAACCGGCCGAGCGGGATTTCGACGCCGAGTTCCCTTTCCAGCAGGCGTTTCAGCATCGGGACCTGGGCGGAGTGCCCGCCGAGGGCGAAGAAGTCTTTGTCAGCGGGCGGGTCCGGCAGGCCGAGCACAGTCGACCAGGCGCGGGTGATCGCCCGGGGCACGTCACCCTGAGGACGGCGCGTCGGCGACGGAGCGGGTAGTGCGCGGACGTCGACCTTTCCCGTGCTGGTCAGCGGAAACGTGTCGAGGACGCTGATCTCGCGCGGGACCAGGTAATGCGGCAGCTTCCGGGCGAGTGCCTCGAGCAGCGAGGCCGGATCCGGACGCTCGCCCCGTGGCACGACGTACGCGAGGATCTCGCTCTGCCCGGCCACCGCGACGGCTTGCGCCACCGAAGGCTGAGCGCACAGAGCCGCCTCGATCTCGCCGAGTTCGACTCGATAGCCGCGGATCTTCACCTGCCGGTCGGCGCGTCCGAGGTGCAGGAGGGTTCCGTCCGGCAGCCTGCGGGCGAGGTCCCCGGTGCGGTAGGCGGGCACGCCGTCGATCGTCACGAACTTCCCTGCGGACGCGGCCGGATCCCGCCAGTAGCCGGGCGCGACGTGCTGGCTGAGCACGGTGATCTCGCCGCGCAGGCAGGTGCGGCGGCCTGCCTCGTCGAGCAGGACGACCTCGACGCCGGGCAGCTGGCGGCCGACCGGGATCACCTCGCCGTCCACCCGCGCGTCGGGCCCCAGGTGGTGCTGCGTGACGAAGCTGATCTCGGTCGCGCCGTAGCCGTTGACGAACACGCAATCCGGCGCACCGACGCGGCGTGCTCGCTCCACGTCGTCGCGGCGGACCTGTTCTCCGCCAAGGAGAACCGCGCGCAGGGCGGGCAGCCGGCGGTCGCCGAGCGAGTCGGTCAGATAGCGGAACATCGTCGGCGTCGAGTGGTAGACCGACACCTCGTGTTTCGCGAGGACCTCGCCGAGTGCGGTCACGCCGTGCGCGGCCACGTCGAACGGCACCACGGCGGCGCCGCTGAGCAGCGCGGAGAACAGGTCGGTGACGGCCATGTCGAAGCCGAAGGACGTGAGCAGGCCGAGCCGGTCGGCGGGGGTGATCCGGAAGTTGTCGACGTGGTTGCGGACCTGGAAGAGGACGTTGGCGTGGGTTTGCGCGACTGCCTTCGGCTTGCCGGTGGACCCCGAGGTGTACAGCAGGTAGGCCAGGGAATCGCCGGACGCGGCGAGGTCCGCCAGGCGGAGTTCCACTGTGGACAGATGGTGCACGGTCAGCGTGGGGGCGATCTGATCGCACAGGGGCTGGTGTTCCGGGTCGGTCAGGATCGTGGTGGCGCCTGCGTGGGACAGGATCGCGGCCAGCCGGTCAGGGGGATGGTGCGGGTCCAGGGGCACGTACGGCCGTCCGGTGAGCACGGCGGCGACGATCGCGACGATGTGTGCCGGTCCGTGCGGGAGCAGCAGTCCGACAGGGCCAGTGCCGGAGCGCAGGAGGGTCGCGGTTCCGGCGGCTCGGGAGGCGAGTTCTTCGTAGGTGAGGCACTCGGCGTCGGTCAGGATCGCCGGGTTGGCGGGAAACCGTTGGCAGATCTCGACGAACCGGTGCGCGATCGAGGTCGCGTCGGCGGGGAACAGGGCGTCGCCGGTGGGTTCGAGGGTCGATGTCCGGTCGCCGCGGGCGTGCGGGAGCAGGTGCGCCGTGGACCGCTCCGGATGGTCGAGGATCTCGGCCAGCAGGGCGGGCAGGTCGGCGGCGAGGTCGGCGAGCAGGGATTCCGGCAGGTGCCCGAGCCACGAGATCCGGTGGCTCCGCAGAGCAAGGATGATCTCCAGGTCGTACGGCGTCGAGGAACGGGCGACCGGTTCCAGCGTGAGCCTGCCTGCCGCGATGGGCGGGCCGTCCTCGCCGAGGGCGAAAGCGCATACGCTCGAATGGTCGAGGAATTCGTCGATCGCGACCGCTGCTTCGATTCCGGTGGCCGCCGTGCGCCGGGCGGCGGCGATGTCGCTGAGCGCGACCGAAGCCGGCCGGTCCTCAGCGAGGTCGACGACGAGCGCTGAGCCGTCGGCCAGGCCGAGTGTCATCGCGCCGGTGCCCGTGTAGCGCCGCAGCAGCAAGGCGATCGCGGTGAGGAAGAACGAAGCGGGCTGACCGGAGAAGCGCACGTCGAGTTCGGTGGTCAACCGCGCGCAGTCGCCGGAAGGGGCCAGGTCGAGCCGGGAGTCGACCGGCTGGCTCGCTGCGACGGCCGGGGTGAACTCGGGTGCTTGGGAGCCGGAAAGCTCGGCGACGAGGTGTGCCAGGAATTGCCCGAACCGCAGGTGAGTGGCGTGGGGCAGCGCGACCAGCAGAACGTGCTCGTCCTCGGCGACGGAGCGCAGGCGTGCCCGCAGGGGCGGTGCGGAGAGGTCGAAGTCGCCTGGAAGAGCGTCCACTGTGGACGACGGCTCGTCCGGAAGCCGGGCGGCGATCCGCTTCAGGACGGCAGACAGCTCCGCCCGGTCGAGCGGCCCGGTGATGCGCAGCGTCCGCAAGGTCATCGCCCCGCCGGGACGGCCAGCGCCGCGTCCACGGCGGCCTGCACCTCGTCCAACCCGGTGACCGGCACGAGCGCCGACGGTTCGATCGGCTGGTAGTCGGCGGCGGTGTAAGTCCCCGACGCGTGCAGCACGATCTCGGTGCCCGCTGGGACCAGCCGTCGCTCGATCGCGTTCAGCACGCCGGTCATCGCCATCACCAGCGACCATTCCCGCAGTTCGGCGTGGTCGGCGGGCATCGGCCGCCCGGCGGCGTTCAGCAGGTCGCGGATCATCGGGTACCGGCTCGCGCACTCCTGCCGGGACACGACGATCCCGGTCCCGCCGAAGCGCCGCACGAGCGGGTCCATCGTCTGCGAGGTGACCGGGCGGCGGGTGTAGAACGTCGGCTCCAGCACCTCGTCCGGGTCCTCTGTGGACAGTGGGAAGTGCGGGTCGGCGTCCTGGACATAGCGGCCTGCGGAGCGGCGGTACCGGGGCGCGTTCGCGGGGTCGTGGTCGCCGTGGAGCAGGCTCAGCACCATGTCGGGCGCGCCGAGGTGCTGAACCAGCAGGAAACCCGGGTGCGCGGCCGGGTCCGCCTCGCCGGCGGCTTCGAGTTGGTCCCGGCCCTGGTGGTAGCCGAGCAGGCCGAACGCGCTCGACACCGCGTGCGCGTGCCAGCGGTTGCCGCGGGCGGGGTCCACGTCGTGTTCGAGGAAGGCCCGGGCGGCGTCGGCGACCAGGTAGTTGTCGAGGTCGAGGGTGAACCACAGGCGCGGCGAACCGGGGCGGACTTCTTCGCGGGCCACGAATTCGCGGGCGAGATCTTTGACCTGCTCCGGTCGCGCGCTGTCCAGCAGCAGCACCGGATTGCGGCGGGCCAGCTCCGGTTCCCGGGACAACGCGCTGGAGCGGAATTTCGGCTCGGAACGGGCGGGCGCGAGCACGATCACCCGGAGCTGGCCGGGTCGCACGAGACCGGTCGCGATCGCGCGGTCCACCGCGTCGCGCAGGGCCACGCCCTTGTTCGCGGACGTCGGCGTGAAGATCACGATCGGCTCGCCGGTGCGGCGGATGTGCTCGACCGCTCTGGCGACGATCAGCAGGGAGGCGAAGGTTTTCGTCGTGTGGGTGCCGGGGTTGCCGGTGAGGTCGAGCAGCCGGATCGAGTGGCCGTCGATCTCCGCCAACGGACCCCACGCGGCGGTCGCGACGGAGTAGTACTCCCGGGCCGCGGGGTCGAGGTCTGGCAGCGCGGAGCCGGGAGCGAACCGGCCCGCCGAGGTCACCGGAGCGGGGATCCGCCGCTCGATCTCGCCGCGGATCCGGTCGTAGTAGTCGGTGATCAGGTTCCGGGACGCGCGGGGGACGGGCATCGCTCCTCCTCGTTCGGGAAAGGGGCCGGGGAGCGCAGGCGGTCGCGCAGTTCCAGGAGCCGGTCGCAGACGGAAGCGGTGTCGTGGACCGGGAATCCGGCCGCGAGGTCAGGCAGATACGGCAGCAAGGCCTGGCGCGCGGTTTCGCCGAACACGACGTCCGATCCTTCGACCACGACTCCGTCCCGGTGCCCGTCGCGCTGGTTTCGCCGCACCGCGACGTCCTCGGCGACGGGCAGGTCGAGCGCCAGTGCGCCGTCGCGAATCCGCACTGGGTATCCGCCCGGCAGCCCGAGCGGTCCCGGCACGTTCGTCCGGGTGTCCGCGCCGGTCAGGAGGTTTTCGACCAGCAGCGCGGCGGCGTGTCCGGTCACCGCGTTCAGCTCCCGGCGGTCGGCTGCGCGGAGCTTGGCCAGCCGGGCCGTGACGTCGGTCAGCGGCTCGTCGTCCAGCCAGGCCAAGGCTTCGCCGGCCTCGTCTTCGGGCGCGTGCAGGTGGACGTGGTGGGCGAGCACGCGCAACGTCCGGGTTTCGTCGGCGGGAAGCGTCGCACGCAGGGCGGCGGCGAGGGTCATCACGTTGCCGATGCCGCAGAACACCGGCAGTCCCAGTGCTTTCAGCAGGGGATTGACCGCGTCCGGGAAGCAGCCGTTGACCAGCATCGTGGCCGGGCTGGCCTCTGCCACTGCCTGGGCGAGCGAGATCGCCGGCCCGGCTTGCAGCGGCAGAGTGAGCCCGAAACCGCCGCGTCGCAGCAGGTTCGTCCACTCCGACGGGCTCGTCATCCGCTCCCAAGGGGACTGGTGCGAGGCACAGTTCAGCACGACGCGAGGCTGAAACCGCGCAAGCACCTCTCGGAGATCGGTCAGGGCACCCGCTTCGAAACTGACCGGCGAACCGCTCAGCCGCGCGCGCATCGCGGCGAGATCCGCGACCTCCCGCGCCTGGCCGGGCCTGCGCGCCAGTATGTGCACCACGGCCGGAATCTTCGCCAGGGCAAGCGAAAAACACCCGCCGCGCGCCAGGGAACCGCTCCCGGCGACGACGACGCGGGGCACCCCGGCCGAATTTTCGGTCAATCTGGTGTCCTTTCGCGGGAGAACGGGGCTCACGGTAGCTGCGTTCGCCCGCTCGCCACTGTGGTTTCGCCTGGGTCCGAAAGCATGGACGCGCGGGGACGGCCTGGATCTACTGGCGAGGAGAAGGTTGTCGGCCGACGTGTGCGATGAGTGAGGCGGTATGGCGATCGGTGACTCCGCTGACCCCGGCCCGGCCGTCGAACCGGTCGCGATCGTCGGGATGGCCTGCCGGGTGCCGGGCGCGGCCGACGTCCGCCAGTTCTGGCGCAACCTGACCGCCGGCGTCGAATCGGTCCGGCGGTTCACCCGAGCCGAGCAGCTCGCCGCCGGCGTGCCGGCCGAGGAACTGGACGACCCCGCGTTCGTCCCGGCCGCGCCGGTCCTGGACGACATGGCGGGCTTCGACGCCGCGTTCTTCGGCATGACCCCGCGCGAGGCCGAACTGGCCGACCCGCAGCAACGGCTGTTCCTCGAGCTGTGCCACACCGCGCTGGAGGACGCGGGCCATCCGCCGGGCCGGGTCCGCGGCGAGGTCGGGGTCTACGGCGGCACCGGCGTGGACGACTACCTCTGGCGCAACATCCGCGGCAACCGGCGGATCTGGGAGTCGGCCGGCCGCGGCCTGACGATGGTCGGCAACTCCCCGGACTACCTCGCGACCTTCACCTCGTACAAGCTCGACCTGCGCGGGCCGAGCCTGACCGTGCAGACCGCGTGCTCGACGTCCCTGGTCGCGGTGCACCTCGCGTGCGAGGCCCTGCGGTCCGGCGAATGCGACCTGGCGGTGGCGGGCGGCACCAACATCGAACTGCCGCACCACCGCGGCTACCTTCCGCGCGTCGGCGGTGTCGATTCGAGCGACGGCCATTGCGCGCCGTTCAGCGAGCAGGCGTCGGGGACGGTCTGGGGCAGCGGCGGCGGGACCGTCGTGCTCAAACGGTTGTCGGAGGCGGTCGAGGACGGCGACCACGTCCACGCGGTGATCCTCGGCAACGCGGTCAACAACGACGGTTCGGAAAAGGTGTCCTTCACCGCTCCCGGGCCGAAGGGCCAGACCGCGGTGATCGCGCAGGCGCTGAGCGTGGCCGGCGTGACCCCGGCGGAGATCGGTTACGTGGAGGCGCACGGCACCGGCACCCGGCTCGGCGACCCGATCGAAATCGCCGCGCTGACCGAGGTTTTCGGCCGCGAGCCGCGCGCCGGGCAGCGGTGCGCGATCGGCTCGGCCAAGTCCAACATCGGCCACCTCAGCCAAGGGGCCGGGGTCGTGGGCCTGATCAAAGCTGCGCTGATGGTGTCGAACGGGCTGATGCCGCCTTCGCTGAACGTCACCGCGCCGCATCCGGACATCGATTTCGCGAACTCGCCGTTCACTGTCAACACAGTCGCGCGGGTTTGGGAGGCGACGGGGCCGCGCCGGGCGGGGGTGAGTTCGTTCGGCTTCGGCGGTACGAACGCGCATCTGGTGGTCGGACAACCGCCCGAGCTGCCGGTGGCCGAGGCGGGGGAAGTCGCGCTGATTCCGTTGTCCGCCAAGACCGAGAGCGCCCTGCAGGCGGCGGCGACGCGACTGGCCGAGCACGTCGCCGAATCTCCGGAATCGAGTCTCACCGACATCGCCCACACGTTGCGCACCGGGCGCGACGAGCATCCGCACCGCGCCGCAGTGGTCGCGCGGACTCGCGAAGACCTTGCCCGCGCGCTGGCTCGGCCGACCGCAGCGGTCGCCGATCCCGCCACGAAGGTCGCGTTCCTGTTCTCCGGCCAAGGCAGCCAGTACCCGGGCATGGGCGAGGAACTGCACCGCGCCGAACCGGTCTTCCGGTCCGCACTGGACGAATGTCTTGAGCTGGCGCGGGACGAACTCGGTGGCGACCTGCGTGAGCTGCTCGCGGCGCACCCGGAGGAAACCCAGTTCGCGCAGCCCGCGCTGTTCGCCGTCGGCTACGCCTTGAGCCGGCTGTGGCGGTCGTGGGGCGTCGAGCCCGAGGCGATGATCGGCCATTCCGTCGGCGAGTACGTGGCGGCTGCCGAAGCCGGAGTGTTCACCGTCTCCGAGGCGGTCCGGTTGGTGTGCGCGCGAGGGCGGCTGATGCAGCAGGCACCGCCGGGAGCCATGTTGGCCGTCTCGATGGACGAGGACCGGCTCCGCGAATGGCTGCCCGCTGACCTGGCGCTCGCCGCGGTCAACGGTTCGGGGGCTTGCGTGGTCGCCGGGCCGGCGGAAGCGGTCGAAGAGTTCGCCGCGAAACTGTCGGCGGAGAAGATCCAGAACCGCGGTCTGCGTACCTCGCACGCCTTCCACTCTCCGCTGATGGACGGGGTTCTCGCGGACTTCCGTGCCGAGGTCTCGGCGGTGTCGCCGCGCCGCCCGAGCCGGCCCTACCTCTCGACCCGCACCGGGGACTGGATCACCCCGGAACAGGCCACCGATCCCGAACACTGGGTCCGGCAGCTGCGCGACACCGTCCGCTTCGGCGACTGCGTGCAGCGGCTGCTCGCGGACGGTTCCTGGGCGTTGGTGGAATGCGGTCCCGGGCGGCAGCTCGCCGGGCTGGCGCGGATCCGGCCCCGGGGCGCGGCACGGTCGAAAGGCCCACTGGCCCTGCCGAGCCTGCCGACGCCCGGCGATTCTCGCGGCGACGTCGAGACTCTGTACGCCGCGGCTGGTCGCTTGTGGACGGTCGGCGTCCCGGTGCGCACCGACCGCATCGGTGCTCCCGGGCGTCGCGTGCCCTTGCCCACCTATCCGTTCGAGCGCACGCACTACTTCGTCGAGCCCGATCCGCCGGGCGCGCGGCAACCCGTCGCCCCGGCAGACCACAGCCGGGTGTCCGTGCCGACCTGGCGGCAGACCGCGCCGCTGGCAGCGACCGGAGAGCCGGCAAGCTGGCTGGTTTTCAGCGACGGCCCGCGCGGCACCGACCTGGTCGCGGCGCTCCGGCGCAGTGGTGCCGACGTTGTCGTCGCCGGAGAGGAGCCGGGGAACCCCTACTGCGTCCGCGCCACCGAACCGGACGATTACGCGCGCCTGTTCGCCGACCTTGCCGCGCGCGGCGGGATGCCGACGCGGATCGCGCACGCCTGGCTGCTCGACACCGAGGAGGACGATCCTCTTCGCGCCCAGGACCGCGGGCTGTTCAGTCTCATCGCCTGTGCGCGGGCGCTCGCCGCGACCCCGCGGGCCCAATCGGGGGAGAGCGGCGCGATCGGGCTGGACGTGCTCACCCGGGGCGCGCGCGATGTCACCGGTGCCGACCTCGTCAATCCGGCCAGCGCGACGGTGACCGCGTTCGCTGAGGTCGCTCCGATCGAACTGCCCGTCTTGCGCGTCCGCCACCTCGATCTCGGGCCGGACGATCGTCCCGCCGGTGCCCTCTTGGCGGAACTGCGCGCTGCGCCGGGCGATCCGGTCGTGGCTCTGCGAGGCGGACGCCGGTGGGTCCCCGAGCACCAGCCCGTTCCTGAACTGTCCGAAGCGGACCCGGCGACGCTCCGGCAGCACGGTGTGTACCTGATCACCGGGGGTACCGGAGGGATCGGGATCACCGTCGCCGAGCACCTCGCGCGGCGGGTCGCGGCACGGCTCGTCCTCACCAGCCGCCACGGCCTCCCGCCGGAACACGAGTGGGACGCGCTGGGCGAGACCGATCGCATCGGCCGGGCGGTCGCGGCAATCCGTCGGATGCGGGCGGCCGGGGCGGAAGTCGAGGTCGTCGCGGCGGACGTCAGCGACGCCGAAGACGTGGCCCGCGTGCGGAAAGTCGTCCTGGGACGGTTCGGCCGCCTCGACGGCATCGTGCACGCGGCAGGCGTCGCCGGCGGGCAGATGATCGAGGCGTGGGACCGCGCCGAGGCCGAACGCGTGCTCGGCCCGAAGCTGCTCGGCACCAGATTCCTCGCTGCCGCGTTCGGCGATCTCTCCCCGGATTTCCTCGTGCTCTGCTCCTCGACTTCGGCCCTGGCCGGAGCCCCGGGACAGGTCGACTACAGCGCGGCGAACGCCTATCTGGACGCGTGCGCGGGCGCCGCGGGCGGGTGGCCGACGCGGCGGCTGTCGGTCAACTGGGGGCGGTGGCTGGAGGTCGGCATGGCCGTCGAGACCGCGGTGCCCCGGGAATGGCAGCGCGTGTTCGACCAGCCCGGCGAGGCCTGGGACCACCCGATCCTGACCCATCGCGACGGCAACGGCGGATACAGCGGGACTGTTTCCCCGGCAACGCATTGGGTGCTTGACGAGCACCGTCACCAAGGCCGCGCTCTGATGCCGGGAGCGGCGCACGTCGAGCTGATCCGGGCGGCGTTCGAGGACCAGGTGCCGCGATCCTCGCCGCGCCACCGGATCGAACTCGGCGATCTCGTGTTCGTTCGCCCGCTGGTGCTCGCCGACGATGAGAGCGCCCGCCTCCGGGTCGCCGTGCGCGCCGGCGCGGGGGAGTGCCGGGTCGAAGTCGCCAGCGAGGCGGGGGTGCATGCCGAGGCGCGGGCACGGTGGACCGATCCTGGCCCTGAGCCGGTCGATCTGCGCGCGATTCGGGCTGGCCACAGCGGACGCCGTCAGGACTACGACGGCGAACAGCTCGCGCAGGCGGGCGGTTTCGCGCTGGGCGGGAGGTGGCGCAGCCTGCGGCACACGACCGACGCCGCCGACGGCATGAGCAGGCTGGCCTGGTTCGAACTCCCCGGCTCGGTACAGGAGGAGGCCCAGCGGCTGCCACTCCACCCGGCGGTGCTCGACGAGGTCACCTCGGTGGCCAGCGACGGACAGGGCAAGTATCTGCCGCTGAGCTACGGACGGCTGGTCGTGCACCGGCCGTTCCCCGCGCGGCTGTGGGCCTGGGCGCGCTACCAGGGGGCCAGAGACGGCGAGGTCATCACCGCTGATCTGTCCGTTGTGGACGAACGCGGGGAACCGGTGCTGACGGTCACCGATTTCGTCATGCGCCGCACCGACGTCGCCGCGCTCAGCAGCAAACCCGCCGCGCCGGGCGGCGAGGGACTGCGTCCGGCGGAGGCCGCGGCTCTCCTCGACCGGCTCCTCGGCGCTGACCTCGGACCCCGGGCGATCGTCTCCGCGGTGCCGCTGGCCAGGATCCGCCAGCGCGCCGAGGCGGTCATGGCGACCGGCTCCGACGCCGCGCCCGCGGACGACCTGGAGACCGCCATCGCCCGCGTGTGGGCCGACGTGCTCGGGATCGCCGAGGTCGGCGTGGACGAGGATTTCGCGGAGCTCGGCGGGAATTCGCTGACCGCGGTCCAGCTGATCTCCCAGGTGCGCAGCGCGGTCGGTGTCCGGGTGCCGATGCAGGTGCTGTTCGAAGCGCCGACCGTCGCGGCGATGGCGGGCGTGGTCGCGCGGATGCGGGGCGACGCCAGTGGCTGACGCGCACCTCGTCGAGGTTCCCGGCGGCGACTGGAAGGTCTGGCGCGCGGCCCTGCTCCGCACCACCGGTTTTCCCGCCGACGGACTCGCGGCCTTCACCTGCTCCGAAGCCGCGGCCGTCGTCGACGCGCATCTCGACGGTGCCGTTGACCAGCGCGAGGCCGAGCAGGCGTTCGCCGAGGCTGCCGCGCAGGGGAGCCGCGCGCTGTCGAAGATCGCGGCGGACCCGTTGTTCCGCGAGGCCCTGGTCTGGCAGAACGCGCGGGTGCTGCGGGTGGCCGATTCGGTCGCCGCGGAGACCGAGCCCGCGCGGCTGAACCGGCGTCGCCGCCGGGACGAGGACCTGCTCGCCCGCTACTGGCAGCGCTATTGCGCCAAGACCGAGACGATCGGCTTCTTCGGCCCCGTCAGCTGGACCGGGATCACCGCCCGGCCGGACGTCGTCACCGCCGAGATCGGCCCGAGCCTGGTCCGCGCCCGTGCGACCCATCTCGAGTACTGGGTGCTCGACGCCTACGCCCGGCACCTGGCCGAGGACCGCGAGACCCGGTCCTGGCTCCCGGTTCGCCTGCCGCCGCACCTCGCGCTCGACGGAACCCGGCTGCTGCACCCCACCGAGCCCGCCCGGACCCTCACGCCGCAGCAAGCGCGACTGCTCGCCTGCTGCGACGGCCGTCCGGCCCGCGAAGTCCTGGCCGCGCTCGACGGAGCACTCGCGGCGCGGGCGGACCTGGAGCGGATGCTCGCCGACCTGCACGACCGTTCGCTGGTGTCGTGGGGCATCGATCTGCCGCTGAACTACACCGCCCAATCCGCGCTGCACCAAGGAATCCAGGCGATCGGCGACGAGCGGATCAGGCACGACGCGCTTGCCGGACTCGACCGTCTCGACCGGGCACGCGCGCGAGTGGCCGAAGCAGCGGGCGACGCCGACGCGTTGCTGATCGCCCTCGCGGACCTGGACGCCGAGGTCACCGCCGTGACCGGCAGCGCGCCGAGGCAGCGTGCCGGTGAGATGTACGCGGGCCGGACTCCGTGCTACGAGGACACGATCCGGGACCTGGACCTCAGTTTCGGCACCGGGCTGCTGGACGGAATCGGGCCCGCGCTCACCCGGATGGCCCACCTCGCGCGCTGGCTCACCGCGGAACTCGCCGCCGCTGTCCACAATGGACTGAAGCAGCTGCACGCCGATCTGGCTGAGGACAGCGGCGGCCGGGACGTCCCGTTCGGGCAGCTGTGGTACCTCGCCCGAGGCGTCCTCTTCGGCCAGGAGGACGGTCCGGTCGCCGCCGTGCTGGCAGAGTTCTCCCGGCGGTGGGCGGCGTTGTTCGCGCTCGACACCCAGTCTGAGGACATCCGGTGCGACAGCGCGAGCCTCGACGTCGAGACGCTGTTCCCCGCCGACCGGCCCGGCTGGCCCGGGGCGAGGTTGCACAGCCCGGATCTCCAGCTGTGCGCGGAGGATCTGGCCGCCTTGCGCCGTGGGGACTTCTTCGCCGTTCTCGGCGAGCTGCACGTTTCGTGGCCGACGTTCGACTCCGGGGTCACCGTCCGCGTCCACCCCGATCCGGAGCGACTGCGCGCCGACCTGCGCGACGACATCGGTTCCGGCCGGATGCTGCCGTTGTTCCCGTCCACTTGGCCACGCGTGACCGCGCGGGTGAACCGCTGCCTGGAGAACGACGGCGACCGCCAGTTCGGCTTCGTCGACGCACCGGGTGCTGATCCCGGCCGGCTGGTGCGAATCGCCGCGTTGGCCGTCACCGAACACGACGGCGAACTCCTCGTGCACGGGCCCGGGTTCCGCCGTCCCGTGCTCGACTTGTTCTCCGAACTGCTGATGATGCGGGCGGTCGACGCGTTCCGCTCGGCCGCCGCACGGCCGTACACGCCGCGGATCACCGTGGACCGGCTGGTGGTGTGCCGGGAGAGCTGGCGGACGACCGTCGGCGAGACCGGGCTGTCCGAGGTCGAGGGGCATTGCCCGCGGTATCTGGCGGTGCGGCGCTGGCGGCGTGAGCTCGGCCTGCCGGAACGGGTTTTCGCCAAGTTCGCGACGGAGGGCAAACCGCTCTACGTCGACTTCACCAGTCCGGTCTACGTCGCGGGATTCTGCTCCGCGCTGCGGGCCGCCGCCCGTGCCGGAGAGGACAGCGCGCTGACGCTCACCGAGTTGCTGCCGGGTCCGGAGCACGCGTGGGTGCCCGATGCCGAAGGGCGGACGTACTTGTCGGAGCTTCGTGTCCAGTTGCGGGATCCGGAGGCGGCCGAATGATCCTTCTGCCACAACGGGTCCTAGTCCACGCGCAGCAGCGGCCCGACGCGATCGCCGTCCGCCAATGGGACCGGCGCCTGACCTACGCCGAGTTAGCCACCGCAGCCACCAGCCTCGCCGCGACTCTGCGCGCCCACGGTGTCGGCCCGGAGACCCCGGTCGGCCTTTGCCGGCGCCGCTCGCCGGAGATGATCGTCGGCCTTCTCGGGATCATGCTGGCGGGCGGGGTGTACCTGCCGCTGGAGCTGTCCCACCCTCGCCACCGCCGCGACGCCATCCTCGCCGATGCCCGGCCGAAGCTGGTCCTCGTCGACGACGACGGCGAGAAAGCCTTGGCGCACCACAGTATTCCGCGCCTCCGCCAGGGAACCGCAGAGGACGCCCTGCCGGTCGAGATCGCGGCGGACAATCTCGCGTTCCTGATGTACACCTCCGGCTCCACCGGCGAACCGAAGGGCGTCGCGCTCGGGCACGGCGGTCTGATCGCACACCTGGAAGCCGCCGCCGAGTGGGTCGGCCTCGACGGGGACGCCCGCGTCTTGGCCTTCGCGTCCTGCGGGTTCGACCTCTCGCTGCACGAGATCGGGGTCGCGCTCGCGTTCGGCGCTGAAGTAGCGCTGATTTCCGAGGCCGACCGTCTCGACCCGGTTCGCCTGCACGAGTTCCTGCGCGCCCACGAGGTGTCGTATGCGAACCTGCCGGTTTCGGTGCTGCCGCTGGTCGAACCGCACGGACTGCCCGCGTTGACGGTGCTCGGGACGGGTTCCGAGGCGCCGGGACCGGAGCAGGTCGCGCGGTGGACCGCGCCGGGCCGCCGGTTCCTCAACAGCTACGGGCCGACCGAGACGACCGTCATGGTGTCCTCTTTCGATGCTCGCGGCGAGTGGACGCGGCCGATTCCGATCGGCCGTGCGCTGGGGGAGCACGGGCTGCACGTGGTCGACGAGAAGCTGTGCCCGGTACCCGCTGGTGTCCCCGGCGAGCTGCTGATCAGCGGGGTAGGCCTCGCGCGCGGCTACCTCGGGCGGCCCGGGCTGACCGCGGAACGGTTCATCGCGGATCCGTTCGGCAGCGGCGGGCGGGCATATCGCACCGGCGATCTCGTGCGCCGCACCGCGGACGGATACCTGGAGTTCCTCGGCCGGCTGGACCGTCAGGTCAAGATCCGTGGCCAGCGCGTGGAACTCGGCGAGATCGAGACCGCGCTGCGGGCGCATCCGAAGGTCCGGCACGCCGTCGCGGACGCGGTTTCCGGCACGGTCGTCGCGTTCTGTGTACCGGAGACCGCGGACCCGTCGGCGTTGCGGGAGTACTGCGCGGCCCGGCTGCCCGCCGCGACGGTCCCGGCGCGGGTGTTCTGCTTGCCTGAGCTGCCCTTGCTGACCTCGCACAAGGTCGATCTGAACCGGCTTCGGGAGCTGGTGGAGAGCACCCCCGAGCCAGCCGGAGCCCCGGACGAGCCGCTGCCCGCGGTGGTGGCCCGCGTCTGGCACGGGCTGCTCGGCGAAGGGGAGGATTTCTTCGCCAGCGGCGGACATTCCCTCACCGCGATGACCATGGCCGCCGCCCTGCGCGCCGAACTCGGCCGGGACATCGGGGTCGGCGACATCTACCAAAGCCGCACCCTCGCCGGGCTCACCGCCCGCGTCGCACAGGCTGCGCGCACCGACGAGATCGAGCTGACCACCGGACATCCGCCAGAGCTCTCGCCGGGACAGCGACGGCTGTGGTTCCTCGACCAGCTGGCCCCCGGCTCCGCCGCGTACAACACGCCGATGGCGCGCAGACTGCGCGGACCGGTCGACCCGGCGAGGCTCCAGGCCGCGCTGACCGCCGTCCTCGCCCGGCACGAGGTGCTGCGGTGGCGATTCCCGGCCGACGGCGGCACACCCCGAGCGGTGGCCGACCCGCCGTCCGTACTCCCGCTGCCGGTCCTGGACACGTCCGCCGACCAGCTCCAAACGGCGCTGGACGCCGAAGCCACCGCGCCGTTCGACCTGGCGAGCGGGCCGCTGGTGCGGGCGAAGCTGCTGCGGCTCGCCCCGGACGACCACGTTCTCGCGATCACTTTCCACCACGCGGTGTTCGACGGCTGGTCGCTCCTGCCGTTCTGTCGCGACCTGTCCGCTGCTTACACCGGCGAACTGCCGCCGCTGCCGGTCAGCTACGCCGACTACCCGGCCTGGCGGAGCGAACGCGACCGGCGTCGTTCCGCCGAGGACCTGCAGTGGTGGCGCGACCGTCTCTCGGACGCGCCGACCGTCCTCGACCTTCCTCGCGACCACCCCCGGCCACCAGCGCAAACGCACCGCGGAGCCCTCGTCAAAGGCCAGCTCAGCCACGACGTCGCCACCGCGGTCGAGGCACTTGCGTCCACAGTGGACACAACATCCTCGGTGGTGTTGTTCGCGGCCTTCGCCGAGCTCCTGCACCGCGTCACCGGCCGCGACGACCTGGTGGTCGGCACCCCGGTCGCCGACCGCGGCCACGTCGCCTTCCACGACTTGGTCGGCTTCTTCGTCGAGATCGCCCCGTTGCGATGCCGCGCCGACGACACGCGGAGCTTCGCCGACACGGTTCGCGGCGCGGCCGCCGAGTTCGTGGCCGCCCTCGCCCACCCCGCCGCACCGCTGGAACGCATCGTCGCCGAACTTCGCGTGCCCCGCGAATCCACTCGCGGTCCGCTGGTGCAGGTGTTGTTCAACGTCTACGGGTTCGCGCCCGGCGAGGTCGTCCTGCCCGGCGTCGCGACGGAAACCCTGCCCGCCGGACAGCCCGGCTCCGCGTTCGACCTGACCGTCTATGTGGAGCGCCACGAGGACGGCTTCGGCGTCGAAATCCTCTATGACCGCGCGCTGTACGAGCCCGACCGGATCGACCGGCTGCTCGCCGCGTACCTCGAATGGATCACCGCATTGGCGACGACCGGCGAGAAACCCGCGCTGGATCCCTCGCTCAGCCAGGGAATCCGCGAGGTCCTGGCGGACGAGGAGCCAGCGGCGGAGCACGGCACTTGGTCCGACACCGAACGGGAGCTGGTCCGGCTGTGGACCGAGGTCCTGGACGGGCGCGCGGCCGGGGTCGCCGACAACTTCTTCGACCTCGGCGGGACCTCGTTCGCCCTGACGGTCCTGCACGGCCGGATCGAGCGGCAGTGGGGCAGCCGCGCCCGGCTGGTCGACCTGTTCCGCTATCCCACCGTGCGCGCGTTCGCGGCGTTCCTGGACGGCCAGGCCGCGGACACGGCACTCGAAGCGGCCGACCGGCGGGCCCGCGCCCGCCGGAACCGAGCACAGACACGAGGAGGGCGGTCATGGGCCTCCCGGTAACGCTCGTCTTCCCGCCCGCGGCGGATCCGTCGCTGCCGCACGGCGCGCTGCCGCTGCTCGGCGCGGTGCTCCGGCGCGGCGGGCACGACGAGGTCGAACTCCGCGACCTCAACCTGGAGGCCTTCGACCACCTGCTGCGGCCGGAACCGCTCGCGGAGGCGGCGGACGGCGGGGCCGCCGAAGTCGTCGCGAACATCGCCGAGTCCCGGCGGATCCTGCGGGATCCGGCCGACTTCTACGATCCGGCGAAACTGCTCTACGCCAAGCGGATTTTCCATCTCGCCGGCGACCTGATCACCGCGGGACAGCCGGAGTCGCGGTTCGGCAAGTACTCCTATTCGCAGGCGGCCTACGACAGCTATGAGGAGGTCGCGCACGCGGTCGACACCGAGACCGGGCCGCTCGCGGGCTACTTCCGCGACGTCGCCGTGCCGTCGCTGCTGGCGCGGAAACCGCGGCTGATCGGCCTTTCAGTGCCGTATTTCTCGCAGCTGATCCCGGCGTTCCTGCTCGCCGAGGAGATCCGCCGGCAGGACCCGAGCGTGCACGTCACCGCGGGCGGGCCGGTGATCACGTGGGGACGCGAAGTGCTCACCGCCGACGCCCGGTTCGGCCGCTGGCTCGACTCGTTCCTGGTCGGCGAGGCCGACGAGACTCTGCTGCACTTCGCGGATTCCCTTGCCGGAGAACGGGACCCGGCCTCGGTGCGCAACATCGTCCGCTACGCCGGCGGCGCGGTCCGCGAGCAGCTCGACCCCGCCTACCAGCTCAACCTGGACTGGCTGCCCGCCCCGGATTTCACGATGCTGCCGCTGAACGACTACTTCGCGCCCAAGCGGGTCATCTGCATGATGCCCACGCGCGGCTGCTACTTCAACCGGTGCGCGTTCTGCAACTACGCCTTCATCAAGATCGCGCCCTACCGGATGCGTTCGCCGAAACTGATCGCCGAGGACGTGGCGTCTGTCGTCGCGTCGACCGGCGAGGACGTGTTCTCCTTCGAGGCGGACGTGATGCTGCCCGCTCACCTGCGGTCGCTGTCGGAGGCGTTGCTGGAACGGCAGACCGACATCAGCTGGCACGGCGTCGCCCGCTTCGAGAAGGGCTTCACCCCGGAAGTGTTCGCGACCATGCGCGAAGCCGGGTGCGTGCGGCTCTACATGGGACTGGAGAGCGCCAACGAACGCGTGCTCAAGGCAATGGACAAGGGCACGACCCCGCAGCGGATGGCCGGTATCCTCGAGATGTGCCACACCGCGGGGATCTCCGTCGAAGCCGGGGTGTTCAGCGACTTCCCGTCGGAGACGGCGGCCGAGGCGGAGGACACCTACCGGTTCGTCCGCGACCACCGGCACGTGATCGGCCGCGCCGACGCGGGCACGTTCCGGCTGCTCAAGGGCGCGCCGATCGCCGACGAGCCCGAGGTGTACGGGATCACCGTCAAGGACGACCCGGCGCGCCGCTGGTACCACCTCGACTACGAGGAGGACACCGGCGTCTCGACCGGGCTGGCCGAGCGGATCCAGCGGCTCTATCCGGAGGTCGCGCTGATCGACGTGCCGGAGGACATCCTCTACACCGCCCGGTTCGGCCCCAACGCCTTCCGGAAGTTCTTCGACGGCGGCGGCGAAGCGGCCGATCCGCTCCCCGCCGAGGCGAAACTGTCGCTGGCCGACGGTGTCGTGCTGCACCGCGTGGTGGTCGCGAACTCCGGTGCGGTCCACTTCGACGACTCCGAGTCCTCTCACGCGGGCTTCGAAAAGTCTCACCTGGCGATCACGATCGCCCTCGACCGCAACCACTCGCGCGTGCTCCCCTTGGGAGACAACGAGGAGAAGGTCTTGCGCCGGTTAGCCGAGGGTGACGCGCGTGCCGGCGAACTGCCGTCCACTGTGGACGCCCTGGTCGCGAAGGGGCTGGTGACGGTTCCGGACGGCGCCGGTGGCTGACCCGGACACCCGCGGGCCCGGCCCCTATCTGTGGTGGCTGGTGCGGTGCCAACCGGGCCGGGTGCTGTCCGGCGGGCTGGTGAGCGCGGCGTGGATGGGCTGCCTGATGCTGCCGCCGTACTTCCTGTCGCGCGCCGTCGACGAGGGACTGCGCGGCGGGAGCACGGCGGCGCTGCTGGGCTGGGCCGCCGCGATCGTGGGCATCGGCGCGGTCAACGCCACGCTGGAGACGGTGCGGCACCGCACCATGACGCAGGTCCGGATGGATGCTTCCTTCCGCACCGTGCGGGCCTTGACGCGCCAGGCCGTCGAGGTCGGCGCGACCCTGCCGCGGAAGGTTTCGGCGGGCGAGGTCGTCAGCATCTCCGCGACGGACGTCATGCGGATCAGCTGGGCTTTGACGGTCACCGGCCCCGGTTTCGGCGGCGTCGTGGCGTTCGCGGTGGTCGCGGTGCTGCTGTTCTCGGTGTCGCCGACGCTGGCGCTCGTGGTCCTGCTCGGGGTGCCGCTGCTCGTCGTGCTCACCGGACCGCTGCTGAGGCGGCTCCAGCACGTGGAGACCGAGTACCGGCGGCAGGAGGCGGCGCTGACGACCCGGGCCGCCGATATCGCCGGAGGACTGCGAATCCTGTGCGGAATCGGCGGAAAGGACCGGTTCGCGCGCGGTTACCGCGGTGCGTCGCAGGCGCTGCGCGCGGAGGGAAACCGGATCGGCGCGGTGATCAGCTGGATCCAGGCGCTCGGCGTCGGGCTGCCCGCGCTGTTCCTGGGCGCGGTCACGTGGATCGCGGCGCGGATGACCGCGGCGGGGGAGATCACGCTCGGCGAGCTGGTCGCTGTGTACGGGTATGTGGCCGTGCTGGTGGTGCCGGTGTCGTACTTCATCGAGGGCGCGGGGGACATCAGTCTTGGTCTGGTGGCCGCGCGGCGGGTGGTGCGAATCCTGTTGCTGCGCCCCGAGGTCACCTCGCGCCCCGGTGCGCTTTCGGGCCCGCCGGGGCAGGCACCGATGACAGATCGCGCCTCTGGGCTGGAGGTGCGCGCGGGGGAGTTCCTGGTGCTCGCGCCTTCGACGACGGCCGAGGCCGCCGCGGTCCTGGAACGGCTCGCCCGGCTCACGGACTCGGACGTCCGATGGGGCGAGGTTCCCCTCAGCGCGGTCTCGCTGGCCGAGGTCCGGCGCCGGGTCGTGCTGAGCGACGTCGACGGGTACCTGTTCGCCGGGCCGCTGCGCGAAACCCTTGCCGCGCAACGGGATGACGCCGCGATCACGGCGGCTTTGGAGGTCGCGGCGGCGGAAGACGTGCTGGCGGCACTGCCTTCCGGCCTTTCATCCACAGTGGACGCAAAGGGCTGGAGCCTGTCCGGCGGCCAACGGCAACGGCTGCGGCTGGCGCGTGCCGTGCTCGCGGATCCGGACGTCCTGCTGCTGGTCGATCCCGCGGCGGCGGTGGACGCGCATACCGAATCGCTGATCGCGGACCGGCTCCGGGCGGCGCGGCAGGGGCGGACCACGGTGGTGGTGACCACGTCGCCGCTGTTGCTGGCAAAGGCGGACCGGGTCGCTTTCTTGAGCGACGGGCGGGTTGTCGCTGCGGGTTCTCATGCGGATTTGCTTGCCCGGGTCGCTGACTACCAGGCGCTGGTCGCTCGCGGAGGTGAGGTGTGAGCGGTGTGTCGCTGCCGGTCGCGGACAGCCGCGCAGTGCGCCACGAGGCCCTGCGGCTCCTCCGCGCCGACCCGCGCGCCGTCACCGTGATCGTCGTCCTGAACTGTGCGGCGGCCGCGCTCGGCCTCGCCGCCCCGTGGCTGGTCGGCGAGATCGTCAACCGGGTCACCGCGGGCGCGGAAGTGTCCACTGTGGACTTACTGGCCGTCGCGATCGTCGCCTTCGCGGTGGCGCAGATGCTGGTCACCCGGTTCGCGCGGTACGCGGCGTTCCGGTTCGGGGAACGGTCGCTGGCCAGCCTGCGGGAGCGATTCGTGGACGACACGCTGGCGCTGCCGGTGTCCGTGGTGGAACGCGCGGGCGTCGGAGATCTGATCACGCGAGGGTCCAGCGACGTCGCGCAGGTCGGCGGCACTCTGCGCGACACGGTCCCGGACCTGTTCGTTTCGGTGGTGCAAGCGGTGTTCATCCTCGGCGCCGTTTTCGCGCTGCATCCGCTGCTCGGCCTGTGCGCGCTCGCGGGGATTCCGCTGATGTGGTGCGTGACCCGGTGGTATCTCAACCGGTCCCGGGCCGCGTACCTCGCCGAGGGGGAAGCGAATTCCGCGCTCGCCGACGCCATGGCCGCGACCGCGGAAGGAGCCCGGGCCGTCGAGGTGTTCGGCTTGCAGCAGCAGCGGATCGACGCCGCGGAACGCGCGATCTCCGCATCGTATGCCGCCCGGATGCGGACGTTGTCGCTGCGGACAGTGTTCATCCCCGGAACGGTTTTCGCACACTCGATCCCGGTCGCGGCGATCCTCGTCGGGGGCGGCACCGCACACCGGGCCGGGCTCGTCAGCCTGGGCGCGGTGATCGCGGCCGGGCTGTACCTGTGGCAGCTCGTGGATCCGCTCGACCACGTCCTGTTCTGGCTGGAACAACTGCAAAGCAGCGGTGCCTCCCTCGCCAGGATCAAGGGCGTCGCCGAAGCCGCGGCCGATGACGAGCCGGCCGGGGCCGTGCCCGTCGACGACCGGATCGAGGTCAAGGCCCTGCGCTACGCCTACCACGGCGCCGCCGACGTCCTCCACGACCTGGACCTGACCGTGCGCCCCGGCGAACGGCTGGCGATCGTCGGCCCGTCCGGCGCGGGCAAGTCCACGCTCGCCCGGTTGCTGGCCGGAATGGACACCCCGCGAACGGGCAGCATCACCCTCGGCGGCGTCGACGTGCACCGGCTCGCCCCCGGCCGGGCGCTGCTGGTCACGCAGGAGCACCACGTTTTCGTCGGAACCCTCCGGGACAACCTGGCGATGGCGGCCCCCGAAGCCCCCGACGCCCGGCTCGCCTCGGCACTGGACGCCGTCGGCTGGACCCGCCCCCTCCCGGACGACCTGGACACCGAACTCGGCGACCCGGCCCGCGGCGACCCTTCGCTCGATGCCGCCCAGGCACAACAGATCGCGCTAGCCCGGGTCCTGCTGGCCGACCCGCGGACGGTCATCCTCGACGAGACCACCGCGATGCTCGACCCGAACGCGGCGCGCCGGATCGAACGAGCCCTGGCCGCGGTCCTGGAGGGCCGGACGGTCATCGCGATCGCGCACCGCCTGCACACTGCGTACGACGCGGACCGGGTTGCCGTGCTGGAGCATGGCAGGCTCACTGAACTCGGCAGTCATGACGAGCTTCTTGCCGCGAAGGGGACTTATGCGGCGTTGTGGGGGTCGTGGCACGGCTGAACGCTGCGGGTAGACGGCTTGGGAGCGGTTGGTGGGGAAGGTCCACAAAGGACACCGAGGTTCGTGGGTTCAGCCGTGTCAGGCTCCCTCCGCGGACGGCCCAACCTCCGACGGCGCGGCAGGCTGCCGCGCCGCCCGGAGCACTTGCAGCCCGGCGAATCCCGCGACCAGCAGCGCTGCGAGGAACAACAGCGTCGCGTTCAGCCCAAGGTGATGCGCCGGAGCGAGCTCGCCGGTGCTGGAGTCCTCCTCGTGCAGCCGGGCAGCGACGAGCGCCGCGCCGCCGCCGAGGACGACCGTTGACGTGATCGGGCCGAAGGACGCGGGGAGCGCGCCGGGCACGGTGATCGGGGCGGCAGTCGCCACCATGACCGCGGCCGTCGCGGCGAGCACCGCCAGCAGGAGCGCTCCGGCCGCCGAAGCCTGATGGTCGATGATTTTCTCCGGCTTTCCGTCGGTCGCGAACGAGAGGACGCACAACACCAGCGCCGCGAGCACCCCGGCGCTGACGGCGAACTGGGCTCGCCACCGGGTCGCCGCGGCCCAGCATCCGGCGGCGACACCGGCGGCCGCCGCGATCCAGCTGAGGATCGGGTCGGCCACCGTCGCGTACAGGGCCAGCAGCAGGGGGCCGGCGACGCCCAGCTGGACCAGCGCCATGGTCGCCACGCCGAAAAACACCCGAGTCCCGGCGACCGCGGTGATCGCGACCGCGAGGACCAGCACCCCGAGCCCGGCGATGGTCGGGACGACCCCGGGGTGCCGGGCCAGCGAACTCGGCGACACCCCGAGCGTCCGGCTGACCAGGCTGTCGTCCACCAGGCTGACGAGCATGGGCAGCAGTACCGCGCAGACCGCCGCGACCGCGAGACGCGGCCCGGGTGCGGTCGGCTCCGGCCAGGCGCTGTCGTTGCGGCGGAAGCGCTGGCCGACGACCGCCAGCACGGCCCCGACGATCCCGAGCACGCCGAGCGCGACCCGCCAGAAGTCCCCGCCCAGCGGCAGCGAGAGCCACCGGACGCCGGTGAGCGCGGCGGCGAAGATCTGGCATCCGAGCGCCAGCCCCGTCAGCGAGAGCCCGGTTTTCCGCGCGCCGCGCTGATACAGCTCCTGGGCCGCGCCGAGCACGGCGATCAGGACCATCGGCGCGCCGACCCTGGCGATTACTCCGATCGACGGATGCGCGCCGAGTCCGTCCGGAAGCAGCGGGGCGAGCGTGCGAGGAATGGCGAGGACGGTGCCCGCCAGCAATGTCCACGGCCACCATCGAATGGTGAAAACCGCGACCAGAATCCCGATCATCGGGACAATCTGGGCCAGCACGACCCCGCCGCTCCACCCGGTCGGCGTAACCGAAGCCACGAAGGGCGAAAGCGGTTCCGGAGTCCCGATCAGGACGCTGGCGACGGTGCCGAGCGCGGCGACCGCGGCGGCCGTTGTAGGGCGTATCGCCGGGGAATCGCGCAAAGCGGGGGCGTTCATCGTGTCGTTCTCCGTACGCAATCAGGGTGGAAACGCAGATTAGCGACGGAGGTCGAGAGAAGGGCGGTTTTCCGGGAATTGCGGAACTGAAACTCAGCAGAAAGACCCGAGCGGCAAAGTGGCGGTCAACCCGTCGTGCTGACGGCCTTCGAGCCGGTCCAGCTGGAGGCCCCATTCCGCCGTGAGCCGGGCCAGCACCTGGGCCGCCTGCTCGACCGCCGCCGCGTTAGGGGAGGCGACCCGCACCGCGGCCGTGACCTCGGGCGCTCCGGCCGAGCGGCGGGCGGTCAGCGAGAGCGTCACCGCGGTCTGCGATGTCGCGCCAAGCACAGCGTGGATCAAGCGCGGAGTCGTCGCCGGCGGGAGAGCAGACCAGCCGTCCAGCCGGAATGCCGCCTGGGACACCGTGCCGCTGTGCCAAAGCCGCCATTGCTCCCGAACCTGGGTGCGGCCCGCGGTGACGTGCGCGAGCGAAGCGATCGAGCCGAGAAATTCGGGCTCTCCCAACGGAGTCGTCGGCAGTCCGTCGCGGCGCAAGCGACGCTGCACGCGCCTCAATGCGTTGGCCAGCGCTTGGCGCACCACATCGTCCTCGTACCGCTCGACGGTGCGCAATGCCTGCAGCGCAAGCCAAATCCGCGGTGGTTGCCGACGGTCGACACCTGCGTGGTAGAGCACCTGGGCGACGAAGCCGGCGCCCGGCTCGGCGGGCGGCAGCAGCGCTTCGGGGCCGGGGATCGGGGTCGGTGGGAGCGAGTCCGGGCGCAGGACGGCGCTGATCCCGTCCGTGCGGCTGAAGAGGAACACCGGATCGTCGCCGAGTTGCCCGGGATATCCGGAACCCTCCGGCGACAGGGTGCGCAGCAGGGCGCGGCCGGTCTCGTCGGCGTCGGCCAGTTCGCGTTCCCGGTCGCGCAGTGCGTAACCGACCGAAAGCGACAGCCATTCGTAGCCCCAGCGGCCGCGGCAGCGCAGTGCCGTCAGGGCCAGCAGCACCGCGGCGCCGAGCCCGATCGTGGCCGCCACCGGCCACGGCCTGCCGATCGCCAGGACCGCTGCCACCAGCACCAGTTGCCCGCAGACGATCTGCAGCGCTCCCCACCGGCGACGTCGTTCCGCGGGCAGGTGCGCTGGAGCCGGCGGCGGGGTCGTGACGACCGGACGCCACGGCTGGGCGTAGGCCGCCGCCGGGGGAGGAGCCGCTGCTCTCGCCGCGGTGAGCGCCGCCAGCGCGGCGCTGCGGGCCGCTGCCTGCGCCTCCGCCGGCACGGGAATCCGCTGGCCCTGGCCGATCGGCCGGGCGAGCGGCATCGGCTCCGGGACTCCTCGCGCGGGGGCGCTGGCGCGCCGGCCGGGATGTGCCTCGCCGGGATGGGTCACGGCAGCTCTCCTCACGTCCCGGACAGGGTCGCGGGGAGAAGCTGAGGTTTCCGTGACAGCTCGTTTAATCAGGATTTCAACGGCGTGCTCTAGCGTCCGGGCATGGGTTCCGGATGTATCTCGGCTGTAGCCGACCCCGTTACGGTCCTCCGGTGACCACAGAAACGCCGCGCGCGAGGCGCGCCGCCATGTTCCGGCTGGGCACGGTCGTTGTCGCCGCCCTCGCCGTGGTCGGCATCGCCGTCACCGGGCATGCCTCGCTGCCCGCGGACATGCAGTTCGCCGACGCCGGGCACTGGGTCTACAACACCTCGTCGCAGTCGGCGGTGCACGTCGACGGCGCGACCGGCCAGGTCGACGCCCAGGCGGCGGTCCCGGGCGCGGAGGCGGGCAGCCCGGTCGCGCAAGGCGGCCGTTCGGGCTACGTCGTCGACCGGACGCGGATCACCGAGTTCAGCAAGTCGACGCTCGGCGTCGAGAGCAGCAAAGCCCCGCCCGCCGCCGAGGAACCGGTCGTGCTGGAGGTCGCGGGCGGCCCGTACCTCGTGTACCGCAACGCCGGGCAGATCGCGCGGCTCGGCGACCCGGCGGCGACCGCCCCGGCGGGCGGCCCGCTGTCCGCGCCGGTCACGACGTCCGACGGCACGGTCTGGGTGCATCGCATCGACAACGGCTCGATCTGCGACCTCCCGCGCGGCGCCACGCTCCTGACCTGCCCCGCACAGCTGCCGCAGGGACACGACGCGTCGCTCTCGATCGTCGGCGACCGCCCCGTCGTGCTCGACACGACGGCCAGCGTGCTCCGCTCGGTCGGCGCGAACGGGCTCGGCGACCCGGCCGACATCGGGCTCTCGCTGCCCGCGACCGTGCAGGTGGCCAGCGACGACGTCGACGGGCGGCTCGCCGTCGTCGACCCGGATCACGGCCAGCTGCACCTGATCGACGCCGCCGGCCTGCTGCAGAGCCGTCCGGTCGCGCGGCCGGTTTCGGTGCCGCTGGAGAAGGGCGGCCACTACGCCGGCCCGGTCGCGACGTCGCACACCGTCGCCGTGGTCGACCAGGCCCGGCACGAGGTGCGCACCTACGACAGCAAGGGCGCGCTGAAGAGCAGCAAGGCGGTGCCCGAGGGCGGCGGCGAAGCGCGGCTGTCGCTCGGCCAGGACCACCGGATCTACGTCGACAACCACGACGGCTCGCACATGGTCGTCGTCGACGGCGGCAACGGCGTGGCCGCGGATGTGGACGTCAGCGCGAAGACCCAGCCGAAGCCCACGCCGCCGCCGCAGCCGGAAACCACGCCGAGCAGCCAGCCGCCCGCGCCGCCGGGTCCGCCGGGTCCGCCCGCGCAGCGGGACAATCCGCCTCCGCCGGTCGCGAAGCCGACCCCGCCGGGTGCGCCGCGCAACGTCCGCGCGACCCCGGGCACCGGTTCGGCCACGGTGATGTGGACGTCCGCCCCCAGCAACGGTTCCCGCGTGACCCGGTATGCGGTGTCGTGGGACGGCGGTTCGACCACAGTGGACGGTGCGCGGTCGCGGGTCACCGTGAGCGGGTTGACTAACGGCCAGTCCTATTCCTTCAGCGTGGCCGCGGAAAACTCCGCGGGCCGGGGCGCGGCGGCCAGTTCCCGCTCGATCGTGCCGGGCGGTGCCGCCGAGGCCCCGAAGGTCACCGCGACCGTCGGGTCGAACGGCGCGGTTTCGGTGAGCTGGACGACCCCGGACCTGCACGGCGCGGACCTCGACCACTACGCGGTGAGCGCGTCCGGGCAGGGCGACCGGTCGGTGTCCGGGACGTCGACCAGCTTCCAGGGTCTGAGCGGCACCATCACTTTCACGGTCCGGGCGATCACCTCGTACGGTTCGGGGCAGCTCACCGGCAGTCCCGGTTCGGCGCGGGCGACTCTCGCGTCCGGCCCGCCGTCGGTGAAGATCACGAGCGTGCGCAGCACGAACGCGCTGATCGTGACGGTCGACGCGGATCCCAACGGCGGCGCGGCCACCTGCCAGGCCTCGTTCATGGGAGCGACTTCGCCCGCGAAGTCCTGTTCCGGCACCACCCAGCTCACGATTTCCAACGTGGTCTGGATGGGGGCGATCACGATCAAGGCTACGATCCGGAATTCGGCGGGTTCGGCGAACGACAGCTGGACCGGCACTCCGACCACTTCATGAGAAGGGCGACCGTGAGCTTCACGCCGAAAGCGGCCTACGACCTCATTGCCGACAACGTGCAGACGGTGCTGCGCGGCCATCCGGACGTCGTCCGGATGGCGGTCGCGGCGCTGTTCGCCGAGGGGCACTTGCTGATCGAGGACGTGCCCGGGGTCGGGAAAACCACGCTGGCGCGCTGCCTGGCGGCCAGCGTCGGCGGCCGGTGGAACCGCATCCAGTTCACCCCGGACCTGCTGCCCGGCGACATCCTCGGCGTGATGGTCTACCACCAGCACGCCGAGAAATTCCAGTTCCACCCCGGCGGGATCTTCGCCAACGTGGTGCTGGCCGACGAGATCAACCGCGGCACCCCGAAAACGCAGGCGGCGCTGCTGGAGGCGATGGCCGAGCGCCGCGTCACGGTCGACGCGGTCAGCACGCCGGTGCCGCGGCCGTTCCTGGTGGTGGCGACCCAGAACCCGATCGAGATGGAGGGCACCTACCGGCTGCCCGAGGCACAGCTGGACCGGTTCCTGATGCGGTTGTCGGTCGGGTATCCGAGCCACGACGCGGAAGTGATGGTCGTGATGGGCGACTGCGCGGGCGTCACCGCCGACGAATTGCGGCCGGTGCTGCGGATCGAGGACGTGCAGCAGGTCATCGCCCGCGTGCGGCAGGCGTACCTGGCGCCGGAGGTCGTGTCGTACGCGGTCCGGCTCGCCGCGGCGAGCCGCAGCCATCCGGCCGTGCGCTACGGCGTGAGCCCGCGCGGCAGCATCGCGCTGATCCGCGCCGGACAGGGCCTCGCGGCCACGCACGGCCGCGATTTCGTGACCCCGGACGACGTCAAGGACGTGGCGCTTCCGGTGCTGTGCCACCGGCTGGTGCTGACCCCGGACGCCGAATTGAACCAGCGGCGGGCCGAGGACGTCGTCGCCGAACTGCTCGCCGACACCGCCGCTCCGACGGCCGCTCCTGGGCGCTGAGCCGTGCGGCTCACCCGCCGCGGAATCGCGGCGCTCGCCGGTGCTGTGCTGGGCTACGCGCTCGGCGAACTGGCCGGGTATCCACTGCTGCGCGTGCTCGCCGGCATCGCGGCCGGAGCCGTGGTTGCCGCGGTGCTCGTGACCCGAGCCCGGCCGAAGGCCGAGGTTTCGCGGTCGGTGCACCCGGAACGCATCGAACGCGGCCGTCCGGCACTGGCGACTTTGGCGGTGCGCAACGAAAGCGAGCGACGGCACGGCGGATTCTCCGCGCAGGATTGCGTCGGCGCGGACGTCCGCGAGGTGCAGGTCCGTGCGCTCGCGCCGGGCGCTGCGGCGACTTACCACTACGAGCTGCCGACCAGTGTGCGCGGCAGGCTCGAGGTCGGGCCGCTGGTGCTGCACCGGTCGGATCCGTTCGGGTTCGCGCGCGCCGACCGGACGCTGGGCGCGGCCGCGTGCCTGTGGGTGCACCCGCGGCTGAACCCGATGCGCCCGGCCGCTTCCGGACATCCGCGCCACCACCACGACGGCCCGATCACCGATCCGCCGCTGCGCGGTTCCGCGGATCTGCTGGCCGTGCGCGAATACATGCTCGGCGACGAAGTCCGGCACCTGCACTGGAAAGCCAGCGCGCGGACCGGACGATTGATGGTGCGCGACTACGCCGATCCGGCGCAATCGCGGCTCACCGCGGTGCTCGACACCCGGTCGGAGGCGATGCGACCGGAAGTGTTCGAGGAAGCCGTCGAAGTCGTGGCGTCGCTGCTGTACGCGTCCGCGATGGCGGGCCAGCATTGCCGGCTGCTGACGTCGTCCGGGCTCGAAACCCCAGTGGGGACCGGGATTCCGACGGCTCGCCTGCTGCTGGACGAACTCTGTCTGGCCGCGCAAGACCCGGACGATGCGTTGCTGCTGCCCGCGGCGCGGCTGGCCGGCGCGCGGCCGGGCGGGGCGCTGGTCGTGGTCACCGGGCCGGAGGCCGATCTCGGGGCGGCGCTGCGCTGGCGTCCGGACACCGTGATCCGGCTGGGCGTTCGCGAACCGGGCGTGCGCGCCGGCTCGATCGACGCGACGGACGCCGTGGACGCGGCGGCGAAGTGGAATGCCCGGGGCGACGGGTGAACGCGCGGTTGGCGGTGACCGGACTGCTCGGCGCCACCTCGGTGGCCGGGCTGTTGTTCGCGCCGGTTTTCGGGTTGTCGGCGCTGCTGTTGCCGGTGCTCGTAGTCGCGGTGCTCGGCTACGCGAGTGCGGAGTTGTGCCTTCGCCTGCCGCGGCTGGCAGCGTGGCGTCCGCTGGTCGTGCTGGTCGCCGGATTGCTCGGAATCGTTGAGACGACGCTGTTTTCGACCACTCTCTCCGGGTTGCCGACGGGTGCCTCGCTTCAGGGATTGAGCCACGGGCTGACCGAGAGCTGGCTGCAGACGCTGCAATCGACCTGGCCCGCGCGACCGGACCCCGGGCAGTTGCTGTTCGTGCCGCTGGCGGTGCTGCTTGCCGTCGTGCTCGGGTTGGAACTGTTGCTGCGCCTGCGAATGCCGCTCGTGGCGCTCCTGCCGAGCCTGGCGGTCGCCGGTCTGGCGCAGGCGTATCAGGCGCTGACCGGTTTCACCGCGCTGTACGCCGCCGTCGCATATTTCGCGCCTGCCGGGCTGATGCTGTGGGCGGCGCGTTCTGGAGGCGGGTCGCTGCGGCTGCGGCGGCCGTCCGGCTCGGCCGCGTTGGCGGTGCTCCCGCTGGTGGTCGCGATCGCCGCCGGAGCAGTCGCTTTCGGCGGGCTCGACCCGGCGGGGCGGGAGCCGTTCCGGCTCGCGGACGGCCATCCGGTGCCGCCTCCGCAAACTCCGGTGAGCAACCCGCTCGACGAGATCGCCGGGCAGCTGGCCGATCCGGCGCGCCCGGTGTTCAGCTACCGAAGCACGGCTCCGGTCGACCGGTGGCGGCTGGTCGTGCTGAACGGGTTCGACGGGGCGGGCTGGTCGGCGGAACCGAAGCTGCGGCGGCTCGGCCAGAGACTGGACGGTATTCCCGGCGCGCCGGAGGTCTCGGCGGAGCTGAGCGTGCCGCCGCTGTCCGGGCCGTGGCTGCCGAGCCAGCCCGGCTTGACCAGCGTGACCGGTGCCGCGCCGCTCGTGGACCCCGGAGCGGGCGTGCTGTTGTCGGCCTCCCCGGGCGGGCAGACCGACTACCGGATGACCTGGTCGGCACCGGAGGCGGACGCGAAATCCCTGGCCACCGCGCCGGTGGACGCGGACGCGCCGGGCGGCCTCAGCGGTGTCGGCGCGGTGCCCGACGACGTCGCCCGGCTCGCCTGGACAGCGGTGCACGGTCTGCGCCCGACGTTCCAATCCGCGTTGCAACTGCAGCGATTTCTCCAGCAGAACTACCAGCTCGCGGTCGGCGACGACCTGCCGACCGGGGCTTCCTGGCCGCAGCTGCGGCAGTTCCTGACCGTCTCGAAACGGGGGACGAGCGAACAGTTCGCGGCCGCGTACGTGGCTTTGGCCCGGATCACCGGCATTCCCGCGCGGCTCGTGGTCGGCTACCGCGGCGCGGACACCGCCGGGGAGCACGTCGTGCACGCCGGAGACGCGCTGGCGTGGCCGGAGGTGGCGGTTGCCGGGGTCGGCTGGGTGCCGCTGGACCCGACGAAGTCCGCGACCACGTCCGCCAAGTCGTCCGGTCTGGCGGGTGCGGCCGGGCGGGCCCAATCGCAGTTGCCGCCGCTGGAAAAGCTCCAGCCGCCGGTCGCGCCGCCGGGCGGCAAACCGGAAGCCGCCGCCTCTGTCTCCGGATCGGCCAGTTGGCCGTGGTGGATCGCCGCGGCGGTGGTGCCCGTGGTGCTGCTGTGCGGGCTGGTCGCGGTGCCGTTGGCGAAGCTTCTCCGGACGAGACGCCGACGTCGCCGCCTTGGCAAAGACGCGATTTTCGGTGCGTGGGCGGAAGCCCGGGACCGGCTGCGCGCACACGGAGTCGCTTACCGAGTGGGGATGACGCCCCGGGATCTGGCGGAATCGGCCGGGTCGGCGCTGGGGGAGCGGGTGGGCGAGCCGGTGCGGCGGCTGTCCGGCGTGATGGATTCGGCGCTGTGGTCGCGGTTCCCGCCGTCGGAGAGCGCGGTGGGGGTGGCGTGGATGGAGATCCGGGAACTGCGCCGGGCGCTGGCCGGACGTCCTTGGCTGAAGCGGGTGCGCGCGGTCTTCGATCCTCGTTCGTTGTTCCGGCGGTCCGCTTAGGACGGTGTGGTCAGGAAGTGCAGACCGCGCCGCGGATCGGCACCGGGGGAGTTTCGAAGACGTGGTTGCCGTCCGTCGCGCGGATCTGGAAGCAGTATTTGCGCGCCGGGTCGACCGGGACCGACATCGTGCGATTGCGGTTGGCCACGAGGACCATCGGCGGGATGCGCTCGGCGCCCACGACGACCGCGAAGTCCAAATTCCCGTCGGCGGTCCAGGCGAGCTTGATCTGCGTGCCGAGATCGGCGGGTGCGGCCAGGGCGAGGTGCACGTCCGGGGCGGGGGGCCGTTCGGCGGGCGGGAGCTGCCCCGAGGACGGCGCGTTCGCGAGGGGGAGCGCGGGGCGGGGGTCTTGTTTTGCGGTCAGCATCGGGACCGCGATCAGCGCGCCGACCGCGGCGACCAGCCCGGCGGCGAGGGCGGGCCACCAGGTGATCTTCGGCAGCTTCCGGTCCCGGCGGGGTTCTTTGGTGTCGTCGAAGGTGTGGAGGAGGGTTCGGCCGGGGGTCGGTGCGGGCGCACTGGGGAAGTTGGCGGGCTGGTGCGGAGCGCCGCTTGGGACGTGGGGTTGCTGGTGTGTGGCGCTCGGTTGCTGGGCGGGGTTGGCCCAGCCGGCGGGTTGGTGTGGCGCGTGGCCGGTTCCGGGCAGTTGCGCGACGGGGCTTTGCTGGCTGCCGGGCTGCTGAAGAGCGCCGCTTGAACCGGCGGGTTGGTGCTGTGCCGCGCTCTCAGCGCCGGGTTGCGGTTGCGGCGCGGCGAAACCGCTCGGCTGCTGGGCTGGGCCTCGCCAACCGCCAGGTTGCTGCGCCGCGCCGGTGGGACCGCCGTCTGGTTGTAGTGGTGCGCCGCCGAGCCCGGGTACTTGGGCGGTCATAGGCCAATTGCTGGGCTGCGGAGCGTCGGGTTGGTGTTGGGGCACTGCGGAATTCCCAGGCTGCTTTGCTGCACCGGACCAGCCAGCCTGCCGCGGCGTGGCGAAACCCCTAGCCCCCGGCGCGGCACCAAGCCACCCGCCCGGTTGCGGCGCCCCGCCGAATCCGCCCTGCTGCCCCTGCCCCGCGAAATCGTCGAATTCCACCTCGGCCGGAGCAGCGCTGGCCCGGTACAGCCGCTCCAGTGTCTCCGCCACCGCGGCCGGGTCCTGCGGGCGGTCCGCCGGGTCCTTGGCCAGCAGCCGGCCGATCAGGTCGGCCAGCGCGGGCGGCGTCCCGGGCGCCCGGATCGGCGGCACGGGGTCGCGGAACACCTGCAGGATCCGTTCGGCGCGCTGCTGCCCGGTGTGGCGCGGGAACGGCGACGAGCCGGTGAGCGCCGTGTAGAGCACCGCGCCGAGGCCGTACAGGTCGCTTGCTTCGGAGAGGGCGTCGTCGCGCAGCGTTTCCGGGGCGGCGTAGTCCACCGCGTGCAGGGGGTCGCGCGGGAAACGGCGGCGCAAGGCCAGCCCGAAATCGGCGAGCGCCAGTTCCCCCGAACGGCGCAGCAGCACGTTGTGCGGCGTCACCCCGCCGTGCACGACGCCGACCTGATGCGCCGCCGCCAGCGCGGCCGAGACGGTCCAGCCGACGGCGAGGACGTCGCGCACCGGCAACTGTCCGTCGAGCAGGTGCGCCAGCGACCGCTGGCACAGCTCCATCCGCACGCCGAGCCGTCCGCCCGAGAGTTCGCCCACCTCGTCGACCGGCAGGATCGCCCGTTCGCCGCGCACGGCGGCGAGCGCCTTGCGTTCCCGGTCGAACCGCGCCGTCGTGTCGCGGTCGAGGACGCCGTCGAACACCTTGACCGCCACGTCCTCGCCCGCCAGCCGGCCCGCGTAGACCTTGGCGACCGGTCCTTCGGCGAGCAGCCGCTCCTCTCCCACCCCGATGCTCATGGCTCCCATTCTCCCCTGTGCGGGCCTGTCCGGCGCAACGCCCGGGCAGGTTCCTGCCTCGCGGGCGCGTGTCATCGAAACCTCATCCGCCGCTGCCTAGTTTCGATCCCGTCACCGCAGCTTCGGCGGCCCGGCGCCGCCTGGAACGGACAAGGAACCACCCATGGACATCTGGCACATTCTCGCCAAGCCCATCCTCACCGGCCTGATCATCTTCGGCGTCGGCTGGCTCAGCATGACGATCCGCAAGCGCCGCGTCGCCCGCACGGAAGCAGCCGCGCCGGCACCGGTCGAGGACCGCTCACAGGCGGTGCTCCGGCAAGCGCAGCAGTTCGACGCCGAACGCGACGAGCTGGCCTCCCGCGGACAGGACGCGCTGGCCAAGGCGCGCGCGGCGGTGGACAGCTGGCAGGAACTCGCCCAGTTGCGGCCGGGCCGCTTCCAGTCCGAGTTGCAAGCCGCTTCAGCGCGTTTCGACGAGCTGAGCAGGTCCGCGCGCCCGGCCTGAAAATCGCGAGCTGCTGACCAGGTCCGCGCGCCCGGCCTGAAATCGAAGGGGGAATTCCGATGCCCGCCGCCTTGTGGACCGGCCGTCGTGCCGAGCCCGCCACGGTCGCCGCGGATGTCGCCGCGACCGTCCAGAAGGAACTCGGCCTCGCCGCCGCCCCGGCGGCGATGAGCTTGCCGGGCAACAGCACCGGCGTCCCGGCAGGCAGTCTTCTGCCGCCGCGCGAACGCTTCAGCGGCATGCCCGCGCCGACCGACTGCTTCGTCTATCTCGACGCTCAGCAGCCCCGTCCGTTCGAGCTCCGCGCCGCGGTCATGAGCGGCCGCACCGCGGTGCGCCGGGCGCTCGGCCTGGGCGCGCTGGTCTACGCGATGCCGCTGCGCCTGCCGGACCCGATGCGGGCTTCGCTCGGCGCGCCCGGCGGCCGGGGACTCGCCCCGTTCGAGGGCGAACCGGCGGTCGCGGACCGGCTGAACGCCGACGCGGAGCTGCTCGAAGCCGCCAACCGCCTGTCGAGCACCCGCGCGGGCCAGACGAAAACGCTGCCGAGCGGCACTTCCCACCAGAGCTGGGACGTCGATCGCCTGCTGATGATCACCCCGGGATCCGGCGGCGCGGTTCTGGTGGTGCGTACGCTGCACCGCGTCGTCTCGTCTGGATGGCAATCGCGCGCGGACACCGTCCTGGAGTTGGCCGCCCGGCTCGAAACCGCCCTTCGCGGAGTGCGTGCCTGAGCGCGGCCCTATGGCCTGCCCTTGCCCCGGAAACACCGATGGGGCAAGGGTATTGCCGTGCCCGAAGGTCCTTTGTGGACATACAGCAAGCCGACCGGATCAACGGCAGGTTCCTGCCTCGGCTCCCCGCGACGGCGGTTCCCGGAGAAAGGTGAGCGCATGCAGACAGCCGGCTTGATCAGAGTCACGGTCGCCGCCCCGAAACGACGGATCGACATGGCGCTCCCGGAGCACGCGAGCGTCGCGGAGCTGCTGCCGGGCCTGCTCGCCCGCGCGGGCGAGGGGCTGGCCGACGACGGCGCGGCGGGCGGTGGCTGGCAGCTGCGCCGTCCCGACGGGGCGCGGTTCGACCTCGGCCGCACGCTCGCCGGGCACCGGGTGCGCGACGGCGAGGTGCTGCATCTGCTTCCGGCCAGGGCCGAGTGGCCGGAAGCGGAGTACGACGACGTGGTGGATGCGATCGCGACCGGCGCCAGCGGGCTCGGCCGGGCGTGGGGGCCGCGGCACACGCGTGCGGCGGGCCTGGCCGCGGGCGGCGCGACTGTCCTGTTAGGACTGGTCACGGTGCTCCGCGCCGGTGCGCCGTGGACCGGTCCGGCGGTGTGGGCGCTCGCGGTCGCCGGACTGCTGCTGGTCGCGGGCGTCGTTCTCGCCCGGGCGGCCGGTGACGCGGGGGCGGGCGCGGTGCTCGCCGCCGCCGCGCTGCCGTTCGCCTTCCTCGGCGGCGGATTGCTGCCTGCCGGGACGCACGCGCTGACCGACCTCGCGCCGGGGCAGATGATGCTCGCGGGGGTCGCGCTGACGCTGGCGGCCGTGGCGGGCTACCTCGGGGTCGCCGCGGCCCAGTCGTGGTTCGCGGGCGCGGCCACCGCCGGAATCTTCGCCCTGATCGGCGGTTTCGTCGGCGCGAGCGGCGATTTCGCGGCGTACCAGGCGGCGGCCGCGCTCGCCGCCGGACTGCTGGCACTGTCCATTGTGTTCGCTCCGCTCGCGCTGCGGCTCGGAAAGGTGCCAATGCCGGTCCTTCCGCGTTCGACCGCGGACCTGGTGCGGGACGATCCGCAGCCGCCGATCGACCGCGTGCACGCCGCGGTGGCCCGCGCGGACGGCCTGCTCACCGGCATGCTGGCCGGCGCGGCCGCGGTGGTGGTGTGCTGTGAAGCGCTGCTCGTGCACGACGGCAGCGCGGCTTCGGTGACGCTGGTCGCGGTGGTCTCCGCCGGATTCCTGGTGCGGGCCAGGCTGTATCCGACGCTCCGGCAGCGAATCCCGTTGCTGGCGGCCGGAATGGCCGGGGCCGCGGCGCTGGCGACGGGACCGGGCTCCGGGCCGGCGATGCCGCTGGTGTCCTCCGGGGCGATCCTGCTCGTGGTCGCGGCGGCCGTCGTCGCGGCCGGGCTCCTGTTCAGCACCCGCGCGCCGAACCCGTATCTCGGCCGGTTCGCGGAGTACTCCGAAATCCTCCTGGTGTGCTCGCTGGTGCCGATCGCGTGCTGGGTGCTCGGGTTGTACGGCTACGTGCGCGGGCTGGGGGGCTGAGGGCCGTGGCGTCGAAACGCGATCAGCTCCAGGCTTACCAATTCCTCGTCCAGCGCGCGATTTCCGCGCTGGTCACCCGCGAGACCGATCCGGAACAGCCGCCCTTCCGCCGCTCCGGAGCCGCCGCGTTCGCGGGCATCGCGCTGGCGATCGTGTCGCTGGCCTGCGTCGGCGTCTACGGGATGATCGTGCCGGGCGGCAACGATTCCTGGCGCGGCCAGGCCGCGGTGATCGTGGAGAAGGAGACCGGCACGCGGTACGTCTTCCAGAACGGGCGGCTGTACCCGGTCGCGAACTACACCTCCGCGCTGCTGGCGCTCGGTCAGCACGCGGCGACCGAGCAGGTGTCCGGGAATTCGCTCGCCGGAGTCCCGCGCGGGCCGCGGATCGGGATCCCGGACGCGCCGGACGCGCTGCCCGGCCCGGACCGCCTGCGGACCGGATCGTGGTCGCTGTGCTCGACTCCGGCCCGCGACAACGCCGGGAGCGCGATCCAGGAATCGGTCCTGCTGGCCGGGGCCGAACCGGGCGGCGGGACCGGATTGGCCGACGCCGCGCTGCCGGTGCAGCTCGTGTCGACGGGGGACCGATACCTGCTCTGGCACGGCTACCGGCACAAGATCACCGACTACGGCACGGTCGGCACCGGGCTCGCGCTGACCACCGCGTCGTGGGCTCGCGCGGGACAGGCCTGGCTGGACGTCGTGCCCGAAGGCGCGCCGATCGGGCCGCTTCCGGCCGTACAGGCAGGCCGTCCGTCGACCGCTGTCCCCGGGCGATCCGACGTGGTGACCGGCTCGCTGCTGGTCGTGCACACCGCGGGCGGCGGGCAGCAGTACTACGCGGCCGAGCCGGACGCGCTCCGCCCGATCACCGAACTGCAGTACCAAATCGAGCTGGCCGACGCTCAGCTCGCCCGCGCCGCCTACTCCGGCGCCCAGCCCCGCGCACTCCCGCTCGCTCCGGCCGAAGCCGCCGCAGCCCGTCAGCTGGACCCGGTCCCGGCCACCGCGGACGCCGCGCCGGTCGCCCGTCCGCAGGTCGCCCGGCTGTCCGATCAGGACGCCACGCTGTGCGCGGTCTACGCTCCCGGCGCGAGCGCTCCGCAGCTGATCGTCGGCCCGGAACTGCCGCCGGAAAACGAGCTGCTGTCCACCGCGGGCCGGTCCGCCGCAGGCACGCCGCTGGCTGATCGCGTCTACGTGCCGCCGGGCTCGGCGGTGCTCGTCGAGGCGATGCCGTCCGCGCAGGCCGCGTCCGGCACGCTCACCCTGGTCACCGACCTGGGCCGGCGCTATCCGCTGGCCCGGCCGGACGTCGCGAAGACGCTCGGCTACCCGTCGGCCGCGCCGGTGCGGCTGCCCGGCGGACTCGTGGCCCGGCTGCCGGAAGGACCCGGCCTCGATCCGGCGTCGGCGATGCGGCCCACTGTGTCCGGGTGACGGCCTAAGCTGGCGCGGCAACGATCATGAGCCTGGGGGGTGTCATGCCGGAACGTCGTGCCGGACAGCGGATTTCGCGGCTGGCCGTGCTGGGGATCGCGGTACTCGGACTGGCCGGGTGCGGCTCGGGCCCGCGGCCCGAGGCCAGCCCGTCGACGGGCGCTCCCACGTTCCTCGATCTGGTGCGGGCGTCCAGCCCGGCGAAGCAACTGCGGTTCCGGCCCGTCCTCGGCACGGCGGAGGGCGTGTCCACCGGCACGCCGCCGAGGGAGCGGGACCGGCAGAGCACCGATCCCGCCGTGCAGCAGCGGACGCTCCGGAGTTTCGCCTGCGGATCGACCCGCCCCGATCCGCTGACCGGCGAGGACGACGCCGATCTGCCGCTGGTGACCTGCGCCCGGTCGGGCGGGGTCAGGTACCTGCTCGGCCCGGCGGTCCTCGACGGCTCGGCGATCAAGTCGGCGGGCCTTGGCGAAGCTCAAGGGAACACCGGATTCGCGGTCGACGTGACGTTCACTCCGGACGGTTCCGCCAAGTGGGCCGAGCTGACCGCGAAGAACGTCGGCAAGACGATCGCGATCGTGGTGGGCGCGGAGGTGATCATCGCGCCCTGCATCCAGCAGGCGATGCCTGGCGGCAGGGCGCAGATCTCCGGCTGGTTCAGCCTGTCGGAGGCGGAGGACATCGTCGACTGGCTGGACGCCCAGTGAGCGGGGCGCCAGCTCAGCGGGTTTCCCTGGGATAGCGGGCTTCCCACTGCGCGGCGTACCGGGGATCGGCCTGCGGCGGGTGCGCGGAGAAGTGCCAGAACGCGTCGCCCGCCACGGTTTCCACCAGGTCGCGCGACGCAAGCCGGTCCAGCCACTCGGCGGGCAGCCCGGGGATTCCGTACCGCGCGCCGAGCACCGCACCGGCCAGTGCGCCGGTGATCGCGCTGCGGCCGGAGTGGCGGATCGCCGACACCAGAGTCCACCGCGGGTCGAAGAACCGGCGGAAGACCGCCGTCATGCTCCGGCCGAGCGCGTCCGGGGCGGTGTGCCCGGAGCCGAGCGCGTCCAGTTCCTCGTGGTCGGCCCGGATCAGCTCGACCCGCGCCCGGGCGGCGTGCGCCAACGCCTCGGCGACTGGGCCGGGCACCGATCCCGACACCAGCATCTGTTCGACGTGTGCGTGCGGGGGCAACACTGGGTCGGCCCGCCGGAACAGCCGCGCGAACAGTTCGGCGACCGCTGCGGCCGCGTCGGCGGCAGGACCGTCGGCACCGGCGCCCGCGGCGAGCAGCCGGCCCGCTTCGGCCGCGGTGTGTTCGTCGGTCTCCGGCCCGCCTCCGCACAGCGCGGCGGCGAGGCCGGGGACGAGGAAGCTTACGTCATCCGGCTCGGCCGGAACCCGAGAGCGCAATTCCTCGACCCGAGTCAGCCAGCCGTCGACGGTTTCCGGTTCCTGCCAACGACGTTGGGCGCGGGCACCGGTCTCCCGCAAGTCAGGAAGCCCCCGCAGCAGTCCGTCGGTGTGGAACAGCAACTGTTCGGCAAGCGGGCCGATCCGCTCGGCCGGTTCCCCGTCGAACTCGGCGACGGGCGACCGGTCCACGGACAACCCGAGCGATTCCCCGAGCGCGAACCCGACGAACGCGCCCGCGATGCGATGCCACTGGAACCCGACGCCGTCCGCGTCCTGCCGGAAGAACTTGCCCGAACCCGTGGCATGCGGGCGAACGCGGCCGAGGGAGTCGTAACCGGCGATCAGCCCGTTGGCGGCGAGGTCCGCGGGCCATTCCTGTCCCGGCGGCGCGTCGAGGTCGCCGGGACCGACGCCGTTGTGCCGCTCCCAAGCCCGGCCGACGACGAACCGTTCACACTCCGCCTCGGACAGTTCGAACCCGGCCGCCCGGGCCTTCGCGACCGCCTCGGACAGCCCGGCCAGCGGCTGCGCCAACCCGAACCGCTCGCCGACCAGTCGGGCAGTCTCGGCCACCTGCGCCGAGAGCTCCAGCGAGACCTCCACGACGCGCGGAGCGGGACGCAACTGCGGCCACTCGCCGCGTGCCTGAGCCAAGTCCGCGGCGGTGAGCCGGTCGGCCGGGAACGATCCCGGGTTGATCAGCAGACCGGCGCCGGGGAAGTCTTCGAGGATCGACAGCACGTCCGCGCGAAGCCACTGCGCCGTGCCGACCGGCAGCCTGCGCCGGGAGCTGTACACCCGCAGGATCGTCCGCTCGTCCTCCCACTGCTGCTCCAGCGGCACCCCTCGGCCGGGGTCGAGCGGCACGAGCACCTCGGCGTTCAGCAGCCCGGCCAGGTAGCGGGACCGGTCGTAGCGGCCGGTTCCCGCGCAGCCGAGCAGGTACTCCAGCGGGGTGTCGGCCGGCGGGTACCCGAGCCGCTCCGGTCCCTGCCGGTATCCGGGATTGATCCGGATCTCTCCGGTCGGTGCGCCGTCGACGTATTCGCGCCAGGCGAGGACGGCTTCCTCCGGCACGCCGAGATAGGCGACGCCGCTGCGTTCGAACTCGGGTTCCAGGACTTCGCGCCAGTCGCTCTCGCCGCCCGCCGCCACCGGCGAACTCGGCAGCCGCCCCTCGGGGCTGAGGTCGGGCTGCCGCAGCGCGCCGTCCTCGCGCACGACGAGCGCGGGCTGCGGGACCAGGGACGCGAGCCAGTCGCCGGTGTCCAGCGCGCGGGCCGAGTCGTAGGGCACGTACCAGCCCTCGGGCACGCGCAGCACGTGCTCGCGGTCGACGCGCACGGCGTGCTCGCCGGCGGTCAGGTCGACGGGCGTGCCGGTGCGCAGCCACTGGTCGACCCTTGCCGCGGCTTCCGAGGCTTCCAACGCTGCTCCTTGGTCTGTCACCGGTAATCCCTCGCCAATCCGCCGGGACCGTTCCAGATCCGGCCGGTCCACTGCTGCCCGCCGATCCGGCCGAGCCGCTGGACTTCCTCGTGCCGGTCCCGGGCGTCGTCGGCCGCGTGCTCGCTCATCCCGCTCGCCCGCAGCATCCGCACCAGCCACCCGGGATCGATCGCCCGGATCCGCGCCAGCACCTCCGGGTCGAGCGGCCGGTCCAGCCAGGCCGCTACGAACGGGGAGTTGATCCCGATGAGATCGTCGGCGTAGTCCGGGAAATTCTGCCCGTTGTCGATCGCGGCGACCTGACCGTCCTTCGACAGCGCCTTGCAATCGGAACTGGCCCCGACATAGCCCAGGTACGCCATCTCCTGCTGCTGCACGCGCGGATAGTCCGAGACGTCCAGCGCGCGCGAGAGCCCTTCGACCCGGCGCTGTGCGGAACCGGGCCCGCGCGGGCCGTCGATGTGCGCGGTAACCGGCACGACGTTCGACCCGGCTGCTCGGGCCAAGCGGTACATCGCGTTCTCCCGGAACCCTTGTCCGCCATGGGGAATCGGCACGGCCAACGACCGTGACTCGCCCGAGGCGGGCTTGTAGATGGCTTGCGAACCGTCCGCGTAGGTGAGCCAGTGGGTCTCGTTGGCACTGGCGAGGTTGTCGCCGAATTCGACGTGACCGGCTATCTCGGCGGCGGCCAGCACCGCTTCGTCCGGGTCCACAAAGGACTCGAGGTCGGGAGGCGGTGCGGGCAGGCCGCGGCGCAGAGCTTCGTCGAACAGTTCGCGCTGGCGCCGCCGCAGGACCGCCGCGACGGCCTCGTCCTGCGGGGTGCTCGGCTGTGTTTCCTCGACGGCACGGGCGAAATTGCCGAGCGCACGCGCTGTCCCGGCAACCTCGTCGATCGCGGTCAGCCCGAGCCGGAGTTCGGCGGGACGTCCGTCGGGCAGGCGCAGGGAGATCCGGAGTTCGCGGTGCCCGGTGGGCTCGGGAGCGGCGAATCCGTCCTCGACGCCGGTGATCCGGGCCGGGCCGTCCCGCCGCAGCACCTCCAGTGCCTGGTAGATCCACGAGACCCGGTCGAACCGGACGGAGCCGGGTCCCGCGGCGCCGCTGGTTTCGCCCGCCAGCCACCGGGCGAGATCGGCGACGGGCGGCCCGGCGGGCAGGGGAGCGCCGACGTTCTCCCGGATCGAGTCGAGGGTCTGGGCCTGGGCCGGAGTCGGTTCGAGCGGCCGGGGCGGCGGCGCGAGAGCGTCCTCGCGCAGGACCGCCTCCGGGCCGCGGGCTTCGACCTCCGCCACCGCCTCGGCGAGGATGACGTTCTCCGCCGGCTCCGGGGCGGCCTCGACCTGTGTGTTCTTGGTGACCACGACGTCCAGCTTCGCGAACTCGTCGTCCACGTGGATCCCTTGGTCCGCCCGCCATTCCCGCAGCCCGGACGCCTTAACGCCGTAGAAGTGCGGCTTGACGTCGGTGTAGAACTCGACCCCGCGCCGGTTCGAGGGCAGCGGGCCGTTCCACGCCTGTACCGCCGGATTGCTGCCGTGCCGGGGCGTCCGGCCCCAGACCTCGTTCGACTCTTCGATCAGTTTGGCCGTTTCCGGGGATTGGCTGCGGCTTTCCAGCCGGTGGTACGGGCCGTAGCGCGCCGGTTTCGCCGCGTCCGAAGGCGGTCCGGCGGGGTGCGGTGCCTGGCGCATCGGCGGCCGGAGCGGACGGCGCGGTCCGGGCGTGGAAAACTTGACGCCGCGTCCTTCGTCCACTCCGGACAACAGCGGATCCCGGGCGAGGTCCCGGTGCCCGGCTGTCCACATCGGACCGGGCGCGGGAGTCGCGGGCGGTTCTTGGTACGGACGCCGGAGATCGACGCCGGGAGCCGGCACCGGGACGTCCGGCACGTACAGCTTGCCCGCCGCGGGCTGGTACTCCGGCGGCGCGTCGGGCCAGGGCAGGAAGGCGTCGGTGAACGGCAGCAAGGCCAGCCGGGCCGGATATTCGGGCAGGCGCAGCAGCTTTCCTTGCAACCGGTCGAAGAACGCGATGCCGTAGCGGCCGTGGGCGACCCAGCCGAGCTGGTGGTATTCGTTGTCGAGACGGTCCGTCGTGACGATGTGCAGGAGCGCCCTGGCGCCGAGCGGCCGTTCCGCCATCGCGATGATCACGCTGTCGTAGGAATCGTGGCTGTGGAACCAGAATCCGCCGAACCAGTATGCGAGGTAGCTCTGGTCCACCCGTCCGGCACGGTCCCAGGCGGTGCCGTAGGCGTTCGGGTCCGGCCGGTCGTAGCCGGGTTGCGCCTCTCGCACGAAACGCGCCGCCTGCGACTTCGACACGGTGCCAGCGTCGATCGCCGGCAGGGAGTGCGTCCGGGTCGCGCGCGCGAGCGGCGATCGCCGCCAGAGGTGGAACACCGGATGGGTCAGGACGTGGACGGGCGGGCTCTGCTGTCCGGCGGGCAGCGGCGGGAGGTTCTTCCCCGCGAACTGCGGTGATTGCCGCAGCACGTCGTAGACCGCGCGCAGCCGTTTCCCGTGGTAGCCCTCGGTCCGTTCGGCCGGCCGGACGCGGTGGAGTCCAGCGGGCGGCAGGGCGACCGGTTCCGTCGACCGCAGCGCGGCGAGATCGACCGGGAGCAGGTGGATCTCCAACGCCCGGGCAGGCAGCTTCGTGGCGGATCCGGTCATCGGGTCGGCGAAGATCGGCACTCCGGTGCGCTCGCTGACGATCACCGCGCTCACGTGCCGGGCGACGGTGCCGTCGTCGTTGAGCGAGCGGACGGCGACCGCGGCCACCAGGCCCTTGCGGCCGGTGAGCGCGGCGATGAGCCGGTCGTACTCGCTGCCGTGCGCTTCCCACGTTCCGCCGAGCCGCTGCCAGAGCGCGGCCAGCGTTTCCGGCTCCGGCCCGGCGGGCGCCGCGGTGGTGTCCCAGCCCGCCATCCGGTGGAAGAGCGCGCTCGTGGCGGACACGCAGTTCGACCGGTACCGGTAGCGGTCGAGCCGGGCCGAGCGGTAGTTCGGGTTGATTTCCCGCAGCAGCGGGACTTCTTCGCGCAGCAACGCTTCGAGCACGGCGGCGGGCGCGGTGTCGGCGGTGACCGCGGGCAGCGTGTACTTCCCGTTCTTCTTCCCGGACCAGACCGCCAGTTCCACCGCCTTCCTCGCCTCGGCGAGCTGTTCGGCGCTCCAGGTCCGTGCCTGCTTCGCCCAGTCTTCGGGAACGACGCCGGCGAGGAAGCGCAGTCCCAGCACCGTCCGGGCCGGGTCCGGCCGGGCGCCGAGACGGTCGGCGAGCAGCTGCCCGGGGCTTCGGTAATCCGGTTCGGGCAGTTCGGCGGCCGGGGGTTCGAGCCGCGTGAACCGCATCGGGTCGCTGGCGGCCTGGTACTCGTCGAGGAGTTCGTTGAGTTCCCGGATCGCGGCGACGGCCAGCCGGGCGGCTCGCGTGCGGTCGTGCTCGAACGGGAGCAGCAGCCGCCGCAGTTCGCCGGGCAGCCGCTCGGGCTGCCGCAGCAGGTCGCGGGCCTGCCGGGCGAGCCGGCCGTCGCCGCTGGTGTCGTGCCAGTGCGCCAGGAGGTCGGCGTGCGCGGCGATTTCCTCGTCCCGGGGGCGCGAGTTCAGCAGCTCCGTCACCCGGTCGGCGAGCTGACGGCTGCGGTCGTGCTCTCGGACCAGATCTCCCAGCCGCTCGGCGAGCGTGCCGGTGCCTTGGTACTGCCGCACAACGGAAATCAGCCCGCGGAGCAGTTCCGCGTCGGCGGTTTCGTGCTGCCGCAGGACCTCCGCCACCTGCGTCGCGAAATCTCCCTCACCGGTGCGCAAGTACTCGCGCAGCGTCGCGTCCAAGTGGTTGGCGAGGAGGCCGTGCTCGCTGCCTTCGTAGCTGGTCAGCTGCGCCCTTGCCCTCGCGGAAAGGCGCGGCAGCTCGTCGTGCAGCAAGGCCTGACGACGCTCCAGTGTTGGGCGGAAGCCCCAGTGCCCCAGTTCGGCCCCGACCGCACGGTCCAGGGCGTCCAGCTTCTCCCGGAGTTCCGTCGCCCATTCGCCGGATCGCAGGCTCTCGTCGTCGAAAGTGAGCGGCTCGAATTCGGAAAGCGGCGTCACGGCGGGAAGCGCCGACTGTTCGCCTTGCTCTCGTCCGGCGGTCTTCAACAGGAGCCCGAGCACGTGCCCGTTGGCCACCGCGTCGCGGTCGCTCTGCTGCTCGACCGGGGTGCCCGCGCGGTCGTCGGTCAGGATCTCGCGGATCCGGTAGTACGGCTTGCCGACGACTGCCAACAGCCCGGCGACGCCCGCGGCGACAGCGCCCCACACGGACGTGGCGGGCACTCCGGCGAGCACGCTCAAGCCGACCGTGAACCCGCCCACGGTGAACGATTTGGCGGTGATGACCGCCAAGTACCGCAGCCGGGAAACAGCGGCCTTGCGAGACACCGGCTTCGGCAGCAGCGGCGGCTTCGATCGAATTTCCGCGAGCGCACGCTCCACTGTGGACGAATTCGCGCCCGGCCGCGCGGTTCCCACCGCGACGAGCGCTTCGCCCACGAGGTCCCGCAACAGCAGGTCGCGGTCCCGGATTTTCCTCGGCAGCTGGGTTTCCCGTTCGGCGCGCATCCGCATCGCGATCCGGGTGAGCTTGTTGTTGACCTCGCCCACTGCGAGGTGGTTGTCCGCCAGCGCGGAGATCCAGCCCGCGACCCCGAGTTTGGCGAGGTCCACGGCGGCCAGGATCTGCAGCGGGGTGAAGTGGTCGAGAAGGGCCTTGAGCGGCTGGAGAGTCGGGTGGGTGATCTTGTACAGGTCGGGCAGGTAGGGCAGGAAGCTCGCGACGGCGTCCATCAGCTTCGAACCCGTGACGTGCTCCGCGAAATCCACCGCGGCGCGTTCGGCGGCCGGCGGGGACAGTTCGGCCAGCGCGGCATCAGGGATCACGCCGTCGGCCAGCAGGCTTGCGATCGCCGCGCGGGCGTGCACCAGTTGCCGGTACAGCTCTTTCGCGTCTTCGAGGTCGTACTCGTGCAGTTCGCGCCGGATCGCGTCGTGCGCCGCGAGCTCGGCACCCTTGCGCCGCCGCCGCGTGTAGCCCTCGGCGAGCGGACGGAACACAGCCGTGCCCACGCCGGTCGTCACGAGCGCGAAGAACGAGCCGGTCGCGATGTCCAGCGGGAACCCGACCGCGGCGGCTGTTCCCAGCGCGACCAGCGGCGGGGTGCTGAACCGGACGATCCGGGTGCGCAGCGGCAGCGCGATGTCGGGCGCGTCGCTTTCGAGCTGTGCCGGCGCCGGCACGCCGGTGCTCAGCAGCGGGGTGCCGAAGTTCGCTTCGTGCCAGCTGTTGACCAGTTCGTGCTGATCGCGGCCGCGGTCGATGTTCGCGCGGATCTCGTCGTACTTCTTCTTCAGCGCGGCCTGTTTGTCGCTGGCGATGTCGTAGCGCCGGGTCATCGCCGCGCCCAGCACCGCGGACGCCGCGCCGTACACGAGGTAGCCGATGCCGTTTCCCGGGTGGCCGCTCGCGAAGCCGGACATCGAAAGCGCGACAGTCATCGCGACGGTGGCGGGCTGCTCGAACATGACTGTGGTCTTGATGGTGAACGCAGTGGTCGGGTAAGCGGTGTCCTTCCGCTCGACGGCGAAGGTGTCCACGACAGCGCGCGCGTGGGCTCCGAGGGCGGCGACGCGGTAGGCGTAGTCCGGCAGTTGCTTTTCCAGTCCCGCGTGTTCGAGCAGGCTGCGCAACTGAGAGAGCAACTGCTGCCGGTGCCGCAGCCGCCAGGCCGGAGTCGTGGTGATCCGGTCGCCGAGCACTTCGAGCCGGGCTTCCAGCGCCCGGTCGGCCGGGCTCTCCGGCAAGCGGTCCGCGTCGGTGTTGGGGCGGAGCGTTCCCGGGGCGCAGGTCGCGGTGCGGAAGTAGCGCGTGCCGAAGGCGAGCGCCGCGCGGACGATTTCCTCGACGTCACGGGGCCGGAGCCGGGCCGGGAGATAGCCCGACAGCACCCGGGCGCCCGGGTGCACGGAAACCCCGGTCGATTCGAGCGTAGTGCCCGGCAGCACGTGGAACGCCGCGGTGAAGAGATGCCTGCCGTCGTGGAACACGTCGTAGCGGAGATCGGGGCCAGCCGGCGCCAGCAGGATTCCGGTCCGTTCGGCGGCCTTGCCGACCTGCGCGCGGATCGCGGCTTCGACCGCCGCCGCACGGTCGAAGCGGCGCGCCGGGGTGTCCACCGGGAGGCGGTGGCCGATCTCGACGGCGGGGTCTGCGAGGGGCCAGTGGGTGACGCGGTAGCCCTCGACCGCCTTGGCCGGGCGGTATCGGTCGGCCACAGTCAGCGCGCGCTCGATGCCTTCCGTGCGGACGGCGTCCAGCGCGGAGCGGCGGACGCCGGCGTGGGGATCGTCCGCGGCCAGGCCGAGGTAGGACAGCAGCCGCGACAGGTGTTCGCGCATCCGCCGCCGGTCGCGCCGCCGCGTCCCGTCCCGGTCGAGTTCCGCGCCGAGCGCGGCGACCTGAGCGACGTAGCCGAGGTCGGCGGGCGTCGGCCTCGGGGCGGCGCCGGGGAACCGGTCGTGCCAGAAGTGCTGATCCGGGAGGGAAACCGGGTCGCCGCGCCGGTGCGCCGCGAGCAATGCCGCGCCCGCGGCCATCGCGTGGGCCATCGGGAGGACGGCGAGGTCCGGGGCGAGCCAGTCGGGAAGCCGGAGGACGACCAGCGGCAGCGGCTGCCCGGCCGTCGGCTCCCGGAAAACCTGGAAGGTGATCGGGTTCCGCGCGGAGTAGCCGAGGTTCGGGGTGGAGACGACCTGAAAGGCGAACACGGTGCCGGATTGGCTGAGGAACACGGTGTCGTCCGACGGCCGGGGGAACGGGCCGTGCTCTACGACGCGCACACCAGCCGCGACGGCCGCGGCGGGCAGCATCCGGCGGGCGATGTCCTCGGCGGTCGGCCGCTGGCGGGCGGCGCGGATGGTGCTGAGCGGAGTGTGGATCTCGATGGCGCCGGTGAGCGGCGGCGCTGGTTCCGCTTCTGCTTCGGGCCGGACGGCGCTGGGTTGGGTGGCACTGGGTTGACTGGCACTGGGCTGGACGGCGTTGGGCGGTTGAGGAACGGCGGGGGAGTGTTCGGCCCCTTCGACCGAGCGTTGTGCCTGTTCGGCGAGGCGGACGTGTTCTTGGTGCCTGGCCGCCGCTTTGCCGGAGAGCCATTCGGCGAGTCCCGGGGCGATCGTCGGCCGGGACGGGCCGACGGCGTGCGCGGTCAGGCTGGTGAGGAGATTCGTCCGCGCGGCGAGGACGTCGAACGCCGAGCCGGGGCAGTGGACCGCGACCGCGTCGAAGCCCTCGGCAAGCAGCTGCTGGGACAGTTCGCGCAGCGCTTCGGGGTCCGCGGCCGTCACCTCGCCAGTGAGCACGACGAACTGGGGGTGCGCGCCGTTCGCAGCCAGATTCCGCCGCAGCCGGGCGAAGATCGTCTCGCGCTCGTCGAGACTGTCCGCCCGCGCGACGACCACGTGATAGTCCGGACCGGTCGAGGTCGCGTCCCGCACGGGGAAATCCGGGAAGGCCGCCGGGTCGCCGTCCGGCCGGACGGGGGCTTCGAAGACCCCGGGCTGCCACAGATCGCCCAGCCCGTGCCAGTGAAGGGCCAGTTCGGCCAGCACCGCCGCCGCTGCGACCTCCTCGTCCGGGCTCGCGTGCAGCGGCCCGAAATCCGGCGCGAACTGCCGGATGTCCTTAATGGACACTCCGGCGCTGAGCGCGGCGAACAGCGCGGACGCGGTCCACAGTCCTTGCGCGTCCTCGTAGGCCTGTTTCCAGGGTGGCCGTCCGTCGATCCATTCCCCGAGCCACTGCAGCTTGTCCCGCAGCGCTTGACGTTGCTCTTCCGGCACCCGCGCCAGTTCCCGCCCCAGTGCGGCGAAATGCGTATCTCTCGCCGCGGGCGTGCTGTCGGGCCGGAGCAGCAAAGACAGGACGTCGACGGCGTCCTTCGCGGGCAGCTGGGCGATCTGCCGCAAGCCAGGCTGTCCGTTGGTCCCGGCGGCTTTCCACAATTCCGAGAAAACCTTGCCCAGCCAGGGTTTGTCCGAACGTGCCGGTGCGGCGGCCGATTCGGCGCGCACTGCGTCGTCGAGGTGCAGCGCGGTGACCCGCGGTTCCTCGGCAGGCCGGGTCGCGTCGCTGTACAGGACGGCGGCGAAGCCCATTTTCCGCAAGCTGTCCGTGAGTTCGGCGAGATCTGCTTCGCCGACATTGCGCCATTCGCGGCTGAGGACGAGGTACGGCTTTTTCTCGCCGGACCGCTGGTTCCGCAGGTAACGCCGGGCGTTCTTGACCAGCCGTTCGCGGTCGGCGGAGCCGGGACTGCGCAACCGCGCCACGACGACGTTCCGCCGTCTGCCGTCGGCGTGGGAGAAGGAGAACTCGGCCAGCCCGATGGTTTCGCCGTGATCGTGGACCTGCCCGCGCGGCTGGAAATCCGTCGCACCGCCGAAGCCGAGCGCGGCTCGTTCCGCGTCGTCGGACAGGCTCAGCGCGTGGAGGAAACCCAGGTCCGGGCCGACCAGATCCAGGTATTCCTGGGCCAGCTTCAACGCCAGTTCGTACGCTCGTTCGGCGAGTTCCGGGCTGTCGGCCGCCGCGGACTTCGCGAGCGCGAGCTGCGCCTCGATGCGGTCCAGCAGGTCTCGCCGCTTGGCGAACTCGGCGTAGGCGAAGGACAGCGTGGTGAGGACGCCGTAGCGCAGGTAGATGCCGGCGGCGCCGTCGGCGGAGCTTTCCTCCTGCTCGACGACCTGGACGCGCGCCCGCGGCCTGCCGACGAGTTCCGCGAGCCGGTCGCCGACGAGGAGGCGGTCCGCTTCCCGTTCGACGGCGAGGAACCGGAGCTTGTCCGCGAGACTCGCGTCCTGGTGTGGCAGCCCGCGGCCCGGTTTGCGCACCCGGTCGTAGAGCACCTTGTCGACGATCCAGCGGAGCACGTCGCCGGGACGCGCGCCGGTGGCGCGGACCAGCGCCCACAGGTCGGCGAGTTCCTGCTCGGTGAGCTGCTCGCGGACCTCGCGCGGAAGGTCGAAACGCTCGTCGGCGTCCTCGTCCGGAACCGGCGGCGGCGGTTTCGTCTCGCCGGGATAGTCGTGCCGCAGCGGTACGACCTCGGTGCGCTCGCGGACCGGCCGCGCGGGGGTTTTCTCGGCGGGGTAAGGGAAAGTGGCAGGGACTACGGGCGGTACCTCCAGCACGTCGGGGCTGGGGTAGCGCACCTCCGGGACGGACGGCTCGGCGCGGCCGGGGAAGTCCGGCGGGAGTCGCGGGATCGGGGCGGCGGTGACGTCGCCGGTGCGGAACGGGTCGCCGGGAACCGCTGGTCCTGGGCGCGGATCGGCGACGGAGCCTGGGCGCGGATCGCCTACGCGGACCGGTGCCGGGTCGCCCACCCGATGCGGGTGCGGATCGCCGACGCGCGGGAACGGTTCCGTCCGCACCGGAGGCCGCGTGGGGAATCCGATCGACGGCCGCACTGGATCCGTGACGGTCGCGGGCGCCGGTCCGACGACCGGGCCGAGCAGGCTTTCGGCGAAGCTCACCGACTGCCCGAGCCGCGCCCGGGGGAGCGTCGGCTCGGTTCGGGCTGGTTCCGGCGTGGCGGACGGCGAGTGCGGGCCGGTGCTCGGGTGCGCTAGCTGGTCGAAAGCGGCGCGGAACTGTGCGCGGAGCCCGCTTCCTTCCGGCGTCGGCGTGTCGGCGAGCCAGTCGCTTACCGCCAGCCGGAAGTCCCGGCGTCCGGCAGCGTCGAGGTTCCCGGTTTCGGCGTCGTGGAGGAGCGTCAGGTGCGCGGAGAGCCCGCCGACACGAGCCTGTGCGTGGTAGTTGTCCCACAGATCGGGGAGCGCCCGCGCCCGGTCCGGAGAAACCGGTGCCTCGCCGTCCGGCAAGTGCGCTCCGACAGCCTCCGGTGCCCGGGTGCCTGCCGGCCGGTTGCCGCCAGCCAGCGCTTCGCTCGCCCCGGTGACGACGGGAACCGAGCGCAACGCGGCTCGCGTGCTCGACTCCTCGCCGTCGCCGTACAGCACCGTGAAGGTCACCGGCTCCGGGCGCGGTTCGGGAGGCTGGGCTATCGCTTCGTGGGCTTTGGCCTCCAACCCCTTGGCCTCGGCGAGGAGGTCGCCCGTCCTCGACAGCACTTCGTCGAACGCCGAGCGCGCCGGATGTCCTTCCGCGGCGGACAGGCTGGTTCGCGCCACGAGCGCTTGCTTGAGCTCGGACTCGCTGAGTTCCCGGTGCACCATCCGGTCGGCGAGCGCGAGATGCCGGGACGCCACGCCCTGCTCGGCCAGATCCGGCAGCGAATACCCGAGCCCGCGCAGCCGGCCTAGGACCTCGGCGAGTTCGGCCTCGGTGCGGCGGCTCTCGAGGGCGAACCACCGATCGCCCGGCTTCGGCCCGGCGGGGCGGCCGCCGAGCGAACCGAGCAGCTGATCGCCGAGCCAGCCGACGCCCCGGTCGCGCGCGTAGGCGGCGCGCTCGGAGAGTTCCGCCAGCTTCGCCTCGGGCTCGGACAGCAGAACCCTCTTGGCCCGCCCGGCGAACGTCTCCTTCGGCCGGAAGTCCTTGAGCTCGGTCGCCGGTTTGGCCTCGTCGCGCCCCTCGGCTTCCGACTTCGGCGGTGCCGGTTCGGAGTTGGTGCCGGCTTTTGTCGGCCGGGCACTGCTGTCCGGCGAGGCTGCGGAGCGTTGCGGCGCGGGTTCGGGGTGGGCCGCGGTGGCGGTTTTCGTCGGCCGGGCACCGTTATCGGGCGTCGCGGCGGAGCGTTGTGGCGTGGATTCGTCGTGCGGCAAGGCGGTTCGGGTCGCGGTGTCCCGCTCGCGGGTCGTCCGGGACGGTGTGGATTCGTTGTGGGTCGCGGTGGCCCGGCCCCCGGTCGGTCGGGTGCCGGTTTCGGCCGATGGGGTCGTCCGCAGCGGCGTGGGCTCGGTGGGGGCAGCGGCGGTTCGCGCCGGTCGGGTGCCAGTGTCGGACGTCCGCGCCGCTTCCCCCTGGTTCTGGCCGGAACCAGACGGTCCCTCCGGCCGCTGAACCGACCCCGGCGGATCGTCCGGCGGGGTCTCCGGAGCCTTGTTCACCCCCTCCGCCTCGACCGCCTTGTGTCCCCCAGCTGAGTCCGGATTCCGCCGCGATTCGAGGTCGATCACCTTCCCCGACTTGGACTCCGACGCATCAGCAGACGACTGTCCGCGCCCCTCGTCCGAAGCACCGGAAGCGGTCGAATCCTCTTGTGCGGGCGCAGACTTCTCCGGCGCAGCAGCCCCGTCCTTGCCCGAAGACGAACCCTTCGCACCGCCGCCCGCCCCAGCGTCCTTGACCGGCGCCGACGTGGGCCCATCCCCAGACCGCGCCGGCGGTGCTCCGCTCGCGGGCGAATGCGGGGCGAGGGTAGCGGTCCGCGCAGGCAGCTGCGCCGGTGCCGAAGACGGCGACCGGACCAGGTTCGTCACCTCCGCCCCGGACGACCCGGCGTCGATCCTCGGGGCCAGCCCCGCGCCGGAATGAACGCCGTCTGTACCGGTGGCTCGCATTTCGGCGTGCTGCGCCGACGCCTGATGTTCGGCGGAGCTGTGCACCTCGGTGTGCTGCGACGGGCCAGTCTGCTCGGCGGAACCGCGCGCCTCCCCGCCGGACGGAGCGGGGGAGCCGTGGTCAGGGGGCGGCATCGGGGTGTTCGGGGGACCGCCGTCGGGCGGAGTCGGCAGGTGGGACCGGATGAGGTCGCGGATGGTCGGATGCTGCTCCCCGGTCACGCGCTCGTAGGTGTTCTTCATGCCGTTCGCCCCGAGCGCGTGCATTCCGCCCCGCGCGGCGCCGGCGATCGCGCCCTCGTCCATGGGGCGATCGAGGATGTAGTTCGTACCGGCGCCAGTGATCGCTCCGGACACGCTCGCGCCGGCGACCGAGCCGAGCTGCTTCGCGGTGTCCTCGGACAGTTTCGGCAGTTTTCCCAGGCCTTTGGCCGCGGTGTCGGAAACGGCCTTTCCCACCGTCCGGTTCGCCGCGTGCCCGAGCGCCCCGCCGATCGCGCCCGCTTCGACCGCGTTCTTGACCTTGCCGAGGTCGACGTCCCCGTACCCGCGCCACGAGCTGAACTCCTGGCCCAGCAGGTTGCCGACCCCGCCGCCGACGGCCCCGCGCCCGGCGTTCAGCGCCAGCTCGCCGCCGAATTTGAGCGCGCCCAGACCCAGCCGCGTCGCCCGGCTGGCCGCGGCGATCTTCTCGACGGCCGCGGCGACCTTGGCCGCGATCTGGGCGCCGAGCCTCGCCGCGAAAAAAGCCTCGCCCGCCGGTCCGGCGATCAATGTGGACAGGGCGAAGAGCGCGACGTTGATCAGGATGTCCGCGACGATCTCGCCTTTGATGTCCGCGAGGTCCTTCGCGTACTTCCGGCAAGCCTCGGCCAGTTCGTGGCAGTGCCCGGCGAGCTGGGCCAGCCCCTCGCCGCCGGACGAACCGTCGAGGAAGCGGTGCAAGGCGTTGTACGCGGAAACGCCCGCCAGGTCGGTCCAGGTGTCGTGCAGGCTCTCGACGTGCGGACCGGCCTGATCGTGCAGCGTGTTCAGCGCGTCGCGCAGGCGGTCCCAGGCGTCGCCCAGCTCCCGCGCGTCGGATTCGCTGTCCAGCGGCCAGATCGCGTCGAGCCATCCGGCGTGCCGCGACAGCCAATCGGACTTGACGCGGATCCACAGCTCTTCGGTCGGTTCCTGGACGTCGCCGGGGGCCATCTTCCCGCCTACTGCCCGGTCTGGGAGGAACGCAGCCCGGCGGCGTTCTTCGCGTCCGCGGTGCGGTATTCGGCGATCTGCCCGACGGCCTGGCCGGTCAGCTGCGCGAGGCCGATCGAGGCCAGCTGCGCGTTCCTATCGAGGCTGATCGCCCACTCGCGATAGGTTTCCATGAACGCCTTGCCGCTCGCCCCGTTGCCGACGTGGTACTCCTGCTGCAAGTCCTTCCGGACGCCGCCCAACGTGTCGTGGTAGGTCTGCTGGAGGTGCGCCAGCGCGCGGAACACCTGCTCGGTCGCGTCGGGGTACATCCCGGCGTACCCGCCGGGGTCGGTGCGGTCGACGAGGTGCTCGCCGGGGGCGGGTTTTTCCGGCGGGGCCATCAGCGGCGCTCCCCGGCGACCTGCCGGTCGAGTTCGTGCAGCATCGGGTCGGCGCGCAGGTCAGCGGTTTCCGGAGTGGCGTCGGGCGGCAGGAATCCGGACAGGATCGAGAAGGTCTCCTGCCGGGCGAGTTCCGCGGCGCGGCGCACGACATCGGTGATGTCGGCGGCCAGCCGGGCCGAATCCGGCGCGCGGTAGATCCGGGAGTCCAGGCGCAGTTCCACGAGTTCGCCGGAACTGCCGACGACCGCGGCGATGAGATCGTCGTCGGAAGATGCTTCGGCGCGGACTTCGGCCATTTGGGACTGTGCGGCCCGGATATCGACGGCCAGCTGCCGGTATTCCTCGTACATGTTCAGGTGCGGTGGCGTGTCCATCCCGGTCCTCCTCGCTTCCGGACGCCAGTCTGGGGCCGCGCCGGCGGCTGTGGCGGACGGTGACCGGTAGCGGCCACGGGGGCGGGAACGGGCGCGAAGTGCCGCAGTATCGCGAGGGTGACCCGACACCGTAAGGCTTCTGTCGCCACCGTGCTGACGGTGGCGTCGCTCCCATTCGTCCTCGGCGGCGGCCCGGCTCGGGCCGCACCGCCCGCGGGAGCCTGCACCAACGCCCAACCCGCGCACCCGGAGATCACCGCTCAGCCCTGGGCGCAGCAGATGCTCGCCCCCGAGTCGGCGTGGCGGTACACGCGCGGCGGCGGTGTCGTGGTGGCGGTGGTGGATTCCGGGGTGGACGCCGATCACCCGCAGCTGCGGCGTCCCGGAAAGGTGTTGCCAGGCCGGGATTTCGTGGCGGGCCAGGACCTTCCCGGCTCCTTCGACTGCGATTCGCACGGCACCGCGGTGGCGAGCATCGTGGCGGCGGATCCGGTGCCCGGCGTCGGTTTCCGCGGCGTCGCGCCGGACGCCGCCGTGCTGCCGGTCCGGGTCAGCGACCAGGACCTCACCGACCAGGGCCAGATCCAGCGGATCAACCCGCAGACCGTCGCGAGCGGCATCGTCTACGCGGTCGGGCAAGGCGCTCGCGTGCTGAACCTGTCGATGTCCGGGACCGCCGACTTCCCGGCGATCCGCGAAGCGGTCGCCTACGCGGTGGCCAGCGACGTCGTGGTGGTCGCCGCGGCGGGCAACGCACAGCAGGACGCGTCGACGAAACTTCCTTCGTATCCCGCGGCTTACCCCGGCGTGCTCGGCGTCGGAGCGGTGGACATCGACGGAGCACGGGCGTCCAGTTCGCAGATCGGGCCGTACGTCGGACTGGTCGCGCCGGGCGCGAAGGTGCTCGCGGCGACCCGCGTGGACGGGCATGCCTATGACGACGGAACCAGCTTCGCCACGCCGTTCGTCGCCGGTACCGCGGCTTTGGTTCGTGCGGCTTGGCCGAACCTGTCCGCGCCTGAGGTGATCCGGCGGCTGGAAGCGACCGCCAGCCCGGCACGGGGCGGGCAGGCCAGCGACGCTTACGGGGCCGGCTTGGTCAATCCGTACCGCGCGGTCACGGACGGGATGAACCTCGCGCCGTCGGCGGGGATTCCGGCGTATCACCCGGCTCCCGTGGATCGGGCCGCGGCCGCGCACGCGGAGTGGCTGCGCAGCAGTGCCTCGACCGCGTCCTGGCTTGCTTTCGGCGGTGCTGGTGCTTTGCTGTTGGTGGTGCTGATTGTGGTCGTCCTGCGGCGAGGCCGTCGTCGAGGGTGGCGTGCGAGTCGTGCCGCGGCCTTGCCCGCTGAGCCGGTGGCGGAGGAGCTGCCGGATCAGGTTTCTCTGCTCGGACAGTCCTAAGCGGACACAAGAAAGCGCGCCCCGTCCGAGAACGGGGCGCGCTTCACCGTGCCAGGATCACACCTGCCACGTAGCGGCGCAGCTCTGCACGCAATGCTGCGACCGGTCCACCGAGTTCGAGGTGGCGCGGCCCATCGCGTGGGCCCGGTCGTTGTATTCGTTGTCCAGCTTGAACTTCTGGCCCATCGCCGCGTCCATCTCGTGCCCGTTGCCGTCGGTCAGGACGCTCGAGAACGCGTCCTTCGCGCGCTGGTACACGTCGCCGAACGACGTCGAGTCCTGGCCCGCGGTCTTGAAGATCTCCTGGGCCTGGCTCTGGACCTGGTCGAAATACATCAGGATCTGGTCGGTCACTGCGGTCTCCCTTCTCCGGTGCGGTGGCTCAGACGGCGCCGAAAGCGGAACCGAACGAACCGGTGTCGACCTGGAAATCGCCGGTCATGCTGAGCGCCCGGCCGTTTTCCGCGTCGTTCTCGAAATACTTGTTCGCCGACGTCGTCAGGGTGTCGGCCAGTCCGTGGCCGCTCGTCGTCAGCCGCTGGTTCTGGGAGAACCGGTCCGGCTCGATGCCCTGGAACATCCGCCCGCCCGCGCCCTTCCAGACGCCTTCCAGCCCGGTGTTCCCGGTGTTCAGGCTGGTGTTGCGGTTCGCGACCTCCTCGTAGAGGCCACGCCAGTTGTCGGCGATCCCGCGCATCTGCGTGGGATCGCCGTTCATGAAATTGAACCCTGTCACAAGACCCTCCATTCGCGGTCACGGGAACGCGCCCCGGATTTCCCGGCCGCCTCCCCACTTTTCCGAAGCTAGTTCCTCCGGCGGGGAATGCCCGCCGCGCGGCACGTTCCTGCCACGGCCGCCCGCAACGCCCGGCGGGCGCGCAAGATCGGTGCCATGGCGACAGTCCTGGTCAAGCGGCCCGCGCGGAAACCGGCCCCGGAGATGCCGGCCGGCGAGCTGATGCTGCAACCGCCCCCGGCGATCCCGGCCCCGCCGGGACGGCAGTGGGCGCAGGTGTTCACGGTGCTGCCGATGCTCGCCATGATGGCCTCGACGCTGCTGCTCTACTCCGGCAACCTCGGCGGCTCCATCCGGTTCGTGGTCTACGGGCTGATGGGCGTCGGGATGCTGGGGATGATCCTCACCGGGCTGCTGCAGGGCGGCGGCCCGAGCAAACGGGAGATGGGGCAGGCCCGCCGAAAGTACCTGCGGCACCTGGCGCAGCACCGGGTGCGGCTGCGCCGGGCAGTGCGCCGGCAGCGCACGGCCATGGACTACCTCCACCCGGAGCCGGCGGCGTTGTGGTCGCTCGCGGCCAGCTATCGGCTGTGGGAGCGCCGCAAGGACGACGAGGATTTCGCCGTCGCCCGGATCGGGCGCGGTCCGCAGGGGCCGGCGCTCGCGCTCGTCGCGCCGGACACGTTGCCGCTCGAAGAGCTTGAGCCGCTGTCGGCGTTGGCGTTGCGGAAGTTCCTCGCCACCCACCGCACGGTCGACGGGCTGCCGCTGGCGATCGCGGTCAACGGCTTCAGCCGGATCCACGTGCGCGGCGACCGCACCGCGGCGCTCGGCATGCTGCGTGCCGTGCTGGCACAGCTCGCCGCGCTGCAGTCGCCCGACGATCTGCGCATCGCGGTGTGCGTGAGCGAGGACCGCCGCGCCGACTGGGAATGGCTGAAGTGGCTCCCGCATTCGCTGCACCCGGCGCGTTCGGACGCGCTCGGTCCGCTGCGGCTGGTGGTTCCGGCGGTGTCGGCGCTGGAAGCGATGCTGGAGGAGGAACTGGGCGCCCGCCCGCGGTTCGATCCCGACCAGCAGGTCAGCGTCCCCGGGCCGTACCTGGTCGTGGTGCTGGACGGCGGCGAGGTCGCCGGTTCGGACCACCTGATGACCGGCGGCGGCGTGGAGGGCGTCACGGTGTTCGACCTGTCGACTCCGCCGCCGCGGGTGCCCGCCCGGACTTCGGTGCTGCTTTCGGTCGGGGCCGACGGCGCGCTTTCCAGCCGGACAGCCGAGGGCGAAGCGCAGCTCGGCGAGGCGGATTTCCTCGACGGCGCCGCGGCCGAGGGACTGGCGAGGCAGCTCGCGCCGCTGCGGCTCAGCTCGGGGATCCGCGACGCGCCGATGAGTTCCGAACTCGGCCTCGCCGACCTGCTGGGACTGGGCGATCCGTACGACTTGTCGCCGGAGGACACCTGGACGCCGCGGCCGAACCGCGACCGGCTGCGGATCCGGTTCGGCATCCAGGAGGACGGCGCCCCGATCGACCTCGACCTGAAGGAGTCCGCGCAGGAGGGCATGGGCCCGCACGGCCTCCTGATCGGGGCCACCGGCTCCGGCAAGTCCGAACTGCTGCGGACGCTCGTGCTGGCGCTGGCGATCACGCATCCGCCGAGCTCGCTGAACTTCGCGCTGATCGACTTCAAGGGCGGCGCGACCTTCACCCGGCTCGACAAACTGCCGCACACCAGCGCGGTGATCACCAACCTCGCCGAGGAACTGCACCTGGTCGACCGGATGACCGACGCGATCAACGGCGAGCTGATCCGCCGCCAGGAGCTGCTGCGCGCGGCCGGGAACTTCTCCTCGCTGCGCGACTACGAGAAGGCCCGGCAAGCCGGAGCCCCGCTGCCGGAGGTGCCCACGCTGCTGGTCATCTGCGACGAATTCTCCGAACTCCTTTCCGCCAAGCCGGATTTCATCGACATGTTCGTCCAGATCGGACGGCTGGGCCGGTCGCTCGGCGTGCACCTGCTGCTCGCGTCGCAGCGGCTGGACGAGGGCCGCCTGCGCGGGCTGGAGGGCCACCTGTCCTACCGGATCGGCCTGCGGACCTTCTCCGAGATGGAGAGCAGGGCGGTGCTCGGCGTGCCGGACGCGTTCAAGCTGCCGCGGGCGCCGGGGAACGGCTTCCTCAAGGTGGGCACCGAATCCATGGTGCGGTTCCGTTCGGCCTACGTCTCCGGCGTGCACCGCCGGATCAGCCAGTCCGGCGGGCCGGCCGGTCCGCCGGAGGACCTGGTGCTGCACGAATACACGACCGCCTACCACGCGCCCGCGATCGACGCCGGGGACGCCGCCGAGCCCGAGCCGGAATCCGACGCCGCGGTCGGCGAGTCGCTGCTGGACATCATGGTCGACCGGCTGGTCGGGCGCGGGACGCCCGCGCACCAGGTGTGGCTGCCGCCGCTGGACGAATCCCCGTCCCTGGACGAACTGCTGCCGGACCTGGTCGCGCACCGCGAGCGCGGGCTGACCGCCAACTCGACCGAACTCGCCGGTGCGCTGCGCCCGGTGCTCGGCCTCGTCGACCGGCCGTACGAGCAGCGCCGCGATCCGCTGAGCCTGGACCTGTCGGGCGCCGCCGGGCACGTCGTGGTCATCGGCGGCCCGCGGAGCGGCAAGAGCACGGCCTTGCGCACGTTGATCCTCAGCCTCGCGCTCACGCACACGCCGCGCGAGACGCAGTTCTACTGCCTCGACTTCGGCGGCGGGACGCTCGCTTCGCTGGAAGGACTGCCGCACCTCGCCGGAGTGGCCGGACGGCTGGACACCGGCGCGGTCCGGCGCACGGTCTCCGAGGTCGCCACGCTGCTCGCCCAGCGCGAGCGGCTGTTCGCCGAGCACAAGATCGACAGCGTCGCGACGTTCCGGAAGCGGAAGGCCGCCGGCGAGTTCCCGGACGATCCGCACGGCGACGTCTTCCTCGTGATCGACGGCTGGCTGACCCTGCGCAACGATTTCGACCAGCAGGAGGAGATCGTCAGCGACATCGCCTCGCGCGGTCTCGCCTACGGAATCCACGTGGTCGCCGCGTGTTCCCGCTCCTTCGACCTGCGGATGAACGTGCGCGACCTGTTCGCCAGCAGGCTCGAGCTGAAGATCAGCGACCCGATCGATTCGATCATCGACCGGCGCGCGGCGATGGGCGTGCCCGCCGAACGGCCCGGCCGGGGGCTGTCGGCGAGCAAGCACCAGATGCTGATCGCGTTGCCGCGCATCGACGGCGGGCACAGCGTCGGCGATCTGTCCGACGGGATCGCCGGCGTGGTCACGGCGATCGCGGACGCGTGGCCCGGCGCGGCGGCACCGCCGGTCCGGCTGCTGCCCGGCCTGCTGGACTACAGCGAACTCCCAGCCGCCGACGAGCTGACCGGACCGGACGCCGGGCTGGCGGTCGGCGTCCACGAGCACGACCTGTCGCCGCTGCGGCTGGACTTCGCGAACGATCCGCATTTCTTCGTGCTGGCCGACACCCAGTCCGGCAAGACCTCGTTCCTGCGCACCGTGGCCCGCCGCATCTGCGCCGCGTACACGCCGGAGCAGGCGCGGATCGTGTTGATCGACCACCGGCGCGGGCTGCTCGGCGAGATCCCCGACGAGTACCTGCTGGGCACCGGCACCAACGACGCGCACAGCATCTCGCTGCTGAACGAGGTGGTCACCAGGCTGTCGCGGCGGCTGCCCGGCCCGGACGTCACTCCCGAGCAGCTGCGCGCGAAGAACTGGTGGCAGGGCGCGGAAATCTTCGTGCTCGTCGACGACTACGACATGGTGGCCACGCACCAGAACCACCCGCTCATGCCGTTGCTGCCGCTGGCCGCCCAAGCGGGCGACATCGGCTTGCGCGTCGTGCTGGCACGCCGCACCGGCGGCGCGGGCAAGGGCCTGTACGAACCGGTCCTCAACCGCCTGCGCGAGGTCGGCGCGGCCGGCGTGCTGATGTCCGGCGACCGGGACGAGGGCCCGCTGCTCGGCGGGATGCGGGCGCAGGTGCTGCCGCCCGGCCGCGGCTGGCTGGTCGACCGACGCGGGAACAAGGGGCTGGTGCAGCTGGCCTGGTCGCCGCCCCGGGCCTGACCGGCCGGCAGACCACTGTGGACAGACGAGCGGAAGCAGGAGAGCGCGATGGCACCACCGGACAGAATGGACGGAATCCCGGCCGCGATGGAGCGGTTCGCCGAGACCGCGGGAAACCTGGCCAGGGTCCCGGTTCCCGAGCTGGTGGCCGGACGGGGCAGCGGCGGCTGCGGCAGCATGCTGAACGGCCACGAAAGCGTGCTGGACGCGGACAGCGGGACCACCGACCGGCTCTACCGGTTCATCACCCAGTTCAAGGAGACGGTGAACGCGCTCGGGACTTTCGCGCACAACGCGGCGCAGAACTACCACTTCACCGACCAAGCCGCCAAGGACGAACTCGCGAAGGCCGCCTTCGACGACTACACCCGCACGGCGTTCGGCAAGATGACCGGCGACGGCCTGCCCGCGGTGCTGCCCTCGCTCACGTCCGGGCAGCAGCGGTAGGGCGACCGGCATGATCGACTACCGCAGCAAGCAGCTCGGCGAACTCCGCGACATGATCGTGGCGGAGTGCGTCCAGCACGTGCCGTTGCTGAGCGCGGCCTCGGCGATGTGGTCGCAGGTCCGTCCCTGGCTGGCGGACCAAGCGGCCAATCTGGACAGGATGCGCCTCGATCTCGGCGACACGTGGAAAGACTTCGCGGGCACCGCCTTCGACGCCGAGGCGCTCAAAGTGGCGCGGGTCGCGCAGTCCTGGACCGACGAGATGGCCGGCGGGCCCGAATCGGGCGGCCCGCTGACGACCAGCACGACCACCGACCAGATCACCGCGGCGATCTCCGCGCTGATCAACGGGATCCACGACGCGCGGGGGTTCGCGGACGCCAAAATCGCGAACCTGCCGTCGAACGCGTCGCAAGCGGACGTGGACCGGGCGCGCAATGACGTCGCAGACCGGCTGGACACGCTGACGCCGCTGTACCAGGAGGTGACGTCGAAGCTGCTCGCCGCTCCCGGCAGGCAGCTGTCGGGCGATCCGAAGGTCGGGTTGACGTCGACCTCGGACCAGCCGGGGCCGGGTCCGGCCGCGCCGAACAACGGCGGCGGGGATCCCGCGTCGGCGAATCCGCAGGAAACTCCGTCCCCGCAAGACGTTCCCGACACCAAGGAACCCGCCAAGGACCCGGCCGACAGTTCTCCCGAATCGCCGCTGGTCACCGCGAAGAACGCGGCGGACGTGGCGAGCAAGCTGCTCGACCTGGCGAAGAACGCGGGCGGCGCCGGGGGAAACGCCGCGCAGGTGCCGAATCCGGTCAGCAGCGCCTTCAACCCCGCCGATCTGTATCAGCCCGCGGACTTTTCCTCGGTCCCGCAACCGGATTCCGGACTGCCCGGGCTCGCCGGCTCGGTCGGCGGCGGGGCGGGAGCGGGAATCGGCGGCGGCGCCGCCGGCGGTCCGGCCGGGGCAGGCGCGGGGGTCGGCGGGGCCGTCTCGCCGAACGCGGCGCAGGCCGGGCTTTCCGCTGGAGCGGCACCCGCCGGAACGGCGACGGCGAGCGGGACCGGGAGCACCGGCAGCAGCGGCATGCCGCCGATGTATCCGCCGCAATCCGGGGCAGGGCGGGGAGGTTCCGGATCCGGCGGGATCCGGCCCGGCGCGGCGGAACAGGTCAACGCGGTGCGGTCGCGCAAGACCGACGGCAAGACCGGCGTCGTGCTGGCCGGACGGGAAACCGGAGGCAAGCGCAAGAAACCCGCTCCGGCGAAGGCTCCGAAGAAGCCGCCGGCGCCGGTCGAGCAGGCGCCCGCCGAGGTGCTCGACGAAGAGTTGTGGCAGGTCGGCAGCGCCGGCCCGGAACGCAGTTACCGAACCTGAGGAGGGGAAAGATGTCCGACGCATCCTTCATCAAGGGGGACCCCGAGGCGATGGCGGTGTTCTCCGCGCAGACCAAGGCCCCGGCGCCGCCCGCGTCGCTGGCCAGGCTGGGGGAGCCGGTCAGCCCGCTGGGCACGGTCGAGGGAATCCTGATGGCAGTGCTGGACAAGGCCGCGACCGGCGTGGTCGGCGCCTACATCGGCAACACCAGCGAGGACATGACGACCATTTCGGCGAAAGTGAAAGCCGCCGCCGCGCAGTACAAGGCCACGGATCTGATCAACAGCATCGACCTGGCGACGTCCACGATGAAGGTGGCCGACAAGGGAATCGGCGTGCTGAAGCAGTTCTCCGGCGCCGGGAAAACGCCGAGCACCGGGACCGGCACGGGCGCTGGCACCGGCACCGGCACCGGCACCGGCGGCGCCTCGCCCGAACATCCGTCCGCCCCGGAATCCGTCTGAAGAGGAGTTGACCGGTGATTCCCTACAACGTGCTGCTTCCCGATTTCCACAAGGCGATGATCGACGCCGAACAGGCGCACATCCCGACGCTGCGCTCCGCGGCGACGATGTGGTCGGAGGTCCATGCCTGGAGCCAGACCGCCGCCGCCGAACTGCGGCGCAACGCGGGCACCGTGACCTTGGCCGGCTGGCAGGACAAGGCCGCGGATTCCTTCGAGGCCAAGGTCGGCCGGTCGATCGCCGACCTGACGACGTGGGGCGATCGCATCGGCGCGTCGCAGGTCTCGACCCACCTGAACGCGCTCGCGGACACCCTGCCGGTGACGCAAGGCCTCGTCGAAGGCTTCTACGCCGAATACGCGGCGACCCGGATGAACCCGCTCACCTGGGAATTGGCTTTGCAGGCCTGGCAAAGCTCGGCGACGGTGATGAACGAGCTGGGCGCGCAGTACGACGGCGCGATGCTGGCCGTGTGCGGGGCGGCGGGCGTGACGAACCCGGCGGACCTGATCCCGAACTTCAACATTTCTTCGGCGGACGCGGTGAAGACGGCGGACGCGGCGGTGAATTTCCTGACCGAGGTGCAAAGCCTGGCTCAGGCGGCGGGAATCGGCAGCGGCTCGGGCAGTTCCCCGGACCTGTCGAAGCTGACCGGCAGCCTGCCGGGCGCCCTCGGCGGCACCGGGCACGGGCTGAGCCTGGACCCGAAGGATTGGACGTCGGGACAAGGACTTGCGCTCGCCGGGCTGGGTCCGGGCTCGCTGTCGCCGGGCGACCTGGGCGGCGCGATCGGCGGGATTGGCGGGATGCCTTCCCCGGCCGGTTCCGCGCCGGTGGCCTCGGGGCTGCCCTTCGGTGCGCTCGGCGCCGCCGGCGCTGGGCTGGGCGCGATGCCCGCGATGCGTTCCACGGCGGCGAAACGAAGCAGCGTGGAACCGGAGGGGACGGCGACCGGTTCGGCCCGGGGCGGTGCGGGCGGGATGATGCCGCCGATGACGCCGCACGGCATGAGTGCCGGAGCTGCCGGGACTTTGCGGCCCGGCAGCGCGGAGAACACGGATGGCCAATCCGCCAACGGACGCCGCCGTTCCACCGCGAACGACGGAGTAACTGTCGCGCTTCGCGGCCGGTCCAACGGCGCGCAGGACGGATTCGTGGCGCGGCCCAACCGGTTCGGTGAGTCAGGGAGCGGCACCGTGGAGCTGATCAACACGGCGGAGTAGCGCTGAGGCGCGGCGGCCGGATCTCTCGGTCCGGCCGTCACGCCGCCTGCGGAAAGCGCAGCTCGAAGATCGCCCCGCCCTCATCAGCGTTGTACACCGACAACACGCCGCCATGAGCCTGCGCAACCCACCGCACAATCGACAGCCCCAGCCCCGATGACCCGCCCGTGCTGCTGAACCGGTCGAAGGCGTCCGCGGCTGTCGACGGGTCGATGCCAGGCCCGTGGTCGGCCACCGTGACAGTCCCGCCGTAAACGGTGATGTGCACGATCGCTTCGGCCCCCGGCTGCCTGCCGTAGCGGACGGCGTTGTCCAGCAGGTTTCCGACCGCGCGGCGGATCAGCGTCGGGTCGGCGTTCACCTTCGTCGGGGCCGCGGTCACGGTCACCTGCGCGCCTCCGGTGTGCGCGCTCTCGGCGATGTCGGTGACCAGTTGATCGAGCCACACCGGTTGCAGGTTCAGCTGTTCGACTCCCGCCGCGAGCCGGGCGCGGACCAGCAGGCTGTCGATGATGCTGCCCATGTCCGACGCCAGTTGCACGGTCCTCGGCAGCAGCGCGGCCCGCTGATCCGGGTTCGCCTGGGCGGTTTCGGCCAGCGCGCGCAGGGCGGCGACGGGGCTGCGCAGGTCGTGCGCGGTCTCGGCGAGCAGCACTTCCTGTTCCTGCAACGCCGCCGCCGCGGGCCGGATCGACCGGCCGGACAGCAGGTGCCCGGCGAAGCCCAGCACGGCGATCAGCAACACGCAGCCGCCGACCACCAGCAGCACGAACCGCGTGTGCGCGGACTGCGTGTCGCTCAGGTCGGCGACCGCGACGACCGCCCCGAGGTACTTCCCGGACGGGTTCAGCAGCGGCTGCGCGCGCACCAGCACCGACCGGCCGTCGGTGCTTTGCTGGTGGCCCTCGACCAGGCCACCGGTGTGGATCGCGTCCGCGGCGAGGCCGTTGAGCACGCCGGTGTCCATCGGCACGCAGGAGCGGCCGGACAGATGCGGCCGGAAGGTCTGCGCGCCGCCGGGCAGGATCGCGAACTGGGGGCAGTCGGCGTTCAGCAGGTCGCTGTTGACGAGCGCGAAGCTGACCACGCCGCCGTCGTAGCCGACGAGCCTGCTGACCGACGACGTGACGCGGTCGAGGCTCGCGGTGACCGCGGCGGTCCCGCGGTCGGCGTCCTCGTTGACCACGATCCAGGCGAGCACGATGAGCCCGATCGCGTTCATCGTGGTGAACAGCGCGGTCAAGACCCAGCGCAGCCGGCGCAGCCGGTCGGCGGCGGAGCCGTTCACTGAGCGCCGAACCGGTAGCCGAGACCGCGCACGGCGTGGATCAGTTCCGGTTCCCGCAGCTTGCGCCGCAGCCGCTTCACCACCGCGTCGACCGGATTGGACTTGTCTCCCATTTCCTCGGGAGCCGCGGCCCAGCAGTGTTCGAGCAGTTCGGCCCGGCTCACCGCCTGCCCGGACCGGACGAGCAGGTACTCCAGCACGGCGAACTCCTTGTTGGACAGGGTGAGCAGCACGTCGGCCCGGCGGACCTCGCGCCGCGCGCAGTCCATCACGAGGTCGTCGTGGCGGAGCACCGAGGGCCGGTCGGAGCCGCTGCGCCGGCACAGGTTCAGCACCCGCTGGGTCAGCTCGGCCATCGCGAACGGCTTGACCAGGTAGTCGTCCGCGCCGTGCTCGAACCCGGCGACGCGGTCGGCCGGCGAATCGCGCGCGGTGAGGAACAGCACGGGGGTGTGCCAGCCCTGGCGGCGCAGTGCGTCGACGTAGCCGAGGGAATCTCCGTCGGGCAGCATCCGGTCGAACACCGCGCAGTCGTAGGGGTGCGAGCCGAGGGCTCTTCCGGCTTCGGCGAGGTCACCGCAGACGTGCACGCCGAGCCCGGCCGCGCTCAGCTGCGCGGCGACCGCGACCCGCATGTTCTCGTCGTCCTCGACGACCATCACCGTTGTCATCCAAACCTCAGGTGTCCCGATGGAAAGTTAGCGCATGCAGTTTCAACTACTCGGTCCGCTCGAGGCGCGCCCGTCGAGCGGCACCCGCATCGAGCTGAGGGCGACGAAACCGGGCGCGCTCCTGGCGTTGTTGCTCCTGCACGCTAACGCCTGGGTCCGAGTCGATCAGCTGATCGGCGGAATCTGGCATGAACAGGCCGCGCCCGCCTCCGCGCTGCGCAACCTGCGCAGCTACGTGTGGCAGCTGCGCCAAAGCGTGGGGGAGCGGCTGGAAAGCCGTCCGGGCGGCTACCGGATCAAGGTGCTGCCGGGCGAACTGGACACCGAGCTGGTCGAAACGCTGGCCGAGTCCGGCCGCGCGGCGCTGGCCGACGCGAAGTACGACACCGCGGCCGAGCGGCTGTCCGCCGCCTTGGGGCACTGGCAGGGCGAGCCGTTCGAGGGGCTCGAGTTCGACGGTGCGCGGGCGGCCGCGGCGAAGTGGGAGGAACGGCGCGCCGAGCTCCGCTCGCTGCTCGCCGAGGCGTACCTCGCGTCGGACCGCGCGACGGACGCGATCACGCTGCTGCGCGAGGTCGCCGACCACGACCCGCTGCGCGAAAGCAGCTGGGCGCGGCTCGTGCTGGCGCTGCAGCAAGCTGGCCGTCCGGCCGAGGCTCTCGCCGCGTTCGAGCACGCGCGGAAGCTGCTGGCCCGCGAGCTCGGCTGGGAACCGGGACCGGAACTCGTTGCCGCGCAGCGGAAGGTGCTGCGGGAACGGCAGCCTGGCCCGGGCGCCAAGCTCAGCCTGGTCGCGGGCGGCGGATCCGCGCCGCGTCCGGCCGGGATCGACGGGCTGCTGGCGTCCGCCGCGAGCGAGGTGCTGATCATGTGCGCCACCGCCGGGCCGGGACCGGCGGACGCGGTGCGCCGGCTGGGCCAGGCCACGCTGCGGCCCGGCGTGCGCTACCGCGTGCTGTGCCCCGATTCGGTCCGGCTGTCCGGTGCGCTCGGCGGCCTCGCGCTCGCCGGCGCGGACGTGCGGACCGTGGCCGACGTGCCGATGGACGCGGTGGTCGTCGACCGTTCGGCCGCGGTGCTGCCGGACGACCGGGCCGGGAGTTCCTCGGCGGCGGTGTTCCGGCTGCCCGGCGTCGTCGCCGCGACGGCCGGGCTGTTCGACCGGATCTGGCCCGAGGCCGTGCCGCTGATCCCGACCGGTCTCGACGACCGAGAGGGCACCGCAGGGCTCACCCGCCGGGAGCGCGATCTGCTGACGCTGCTGTGTTCCGGCAGCACCGACGAATCCGCCGCGGCCCGGCTGGACATCTCGGTGCGCACGGTCCGGCGGATGGTCGCCGACATCATGAACCGGCTCGGCGCGCGCAGCCGGTTCCAGGCCGGAGCGAAGGCCGCCGGCCGGGGCTGGCTGATGGCCGAGGCGGGCTGATGACGACCCCGAACGCACGACGTCTCCTGGTCGCCGACCGGCCTGGCGCGTACCCGACGATCGGCGACGCGCTCTCCGTCGCTCCGGACCACGCCGAGATCACCGTCGCCGAGGGCCGGTATCGCGAAGTGCTCGCCCTGTCCGGCCTGCACGTGACGCTGACGGCGGAGGCCGGGGCGCAGGTGATCGTCGACGGCGCCGGAGCGGATCATCCGGTGCTGCACGCGGTCGGCGGATCCCTGACGCTGCAAGGGATCGAGCTGCACGGCGGCGAGTCGGCCGCGCTGTCCGCGGAGAATGTCGAGCTGGTCGTGCGCCGGTGTCTGATCACCGGCGGGCGCGGGCCTGCGGTGCGGATCGAGGGCATGGCGGCGTTCGAGCTGACGGGCTGCTCGCTGAAAGCTGTCGAGCAGGGCGTGGTGATCGAAGGCAGCCCGGGGCGGCTGGTGGACACCGTCATCGAGGAGGTGACCGGGGACGGCGTCGTCATCGGCATGGGGGCCGCACCCGTGTTGCGCGGCTGCACCGTGACCGATTGCGGACTGCGCGGGGTGTATGTCTACCAATACAGCCGCCCTGTGTTGGAAAACTGCGTCATTTCGCGGACCGGCTCGGACGGGATCGCCGTGGCCCAGCACAGCGCGCCGGTGCTGCGGCAGTGCACCGTCCGGGACTCGCGCGGCGTCGGCATCGCGTTCGCGGCCGGCTGCGGCGGCAGCATCGAGGAGTGCCGGGCGGAAAACACCGCGGAGCCGGGCATTTCCGTCGACGGCGGCGCGAACCCGGTCGTGGTCGAGGCCACCGGACCGGCCGGATCCGGGGGCGGGGCGCCGGACGAACTGCTGACCGAACTCGACACGATGGTCGGCCTCCCTCGCGTCAAGGCCGAAGTCCGCTCGCTGGTGGACGAACTGCAGGTCAACGAATGGCGGCGGAACGCGGGCCTGCCGGTGGGCGGCGCGAGCCACCACCTGATCTTCGCCGGCGCGCCCGGCACCGGGAAAACGACCGTGGCCCGGCTGTACGGGCGGCTGCTGCAAGCACTGGGGGTGCTGCCGCACGGCCAGTTCCGGGAGGTGTCGCGACGCGATCTGGTGGGCCAGTACATCGGGCACACCGCGGAGAAGACGGCGCTGATCTTCGAGGAGGCCAAGGGCGGGGTGCTGTTCATCGACGAGGCCTACACGCTGTCGCGGGCGGGTTCGGCGGGCGGCGATTTCGGGCAGGAGGCGATCGACACCCTGGTCAAGATGATGGAGGACCACCGGGACGAGGTGGCCGTGATCGCGGCCGGGTACACCAAGGAGATGGCCGGGTTCCTGTCCGCGAACCCCGGGCTCGCGTCGCGGTTCGGCAAGACGATCGAGTTCGAGAACTACACCCCCGGCGAGCTGCTCGGCATCATCGGCCGGATGGTCTCCGGCCAGGACTACGAACTCGACGCGGCCGCGGAACCGGTGCTCGTGGACCATTTCGCGCGGATCTCCGGCGACGAGAACTTCGGCAACGCCCGCGACGCGCGCCGGTTGTTCGAGGGCGTGCGGAAGTCGCAGTCCCAGCGGTTGCGGCTGCTCGGCCGGGTGCCGACGCTCGAGGAGCTGCGGAGCCTGAGCATCGCCGACATCGAGGCGGCGGTGGCCCGCTAACCTGGGTTTCGTGCGGGTGCTGGTGGTCGAAGACGATGACAACTTGCGGATAGCTCTCGACGTTTCGTTGCGCAGTGCCGGATTCGCCGTGGACGCGGTGGGCGATCTGCCGGTCGCCGACGAAGCGCTCTTCGTCAACGCCTACGACTGCGTGGTCTTCGACCGGATGCTCCCCTCCGGCGACTCGCTCGGCTACGTGCAGCACCGTCGCCGGTCCGGCTGGCCGGTGCCGGTGCTGTTCCTGACCGCGCGCGACAGCACCGCCGACCGGGTCGAGGGCCTGCAACTCGGCGGCGACTACCTGGTCAAACCGTTCGAGATGGCCGAACTGGTCGCGCGCGTCCGCAGCCTGTGCCGGCTGAGCCCCGCGCCGCGGACCCGCCCGGCCGTCCTGCGCCGCGGCGACGTGGAACTCGACGCCGGCACGCGCGAGGTGCGCCGCGCGGGCGTGCTGCTTACCCTGGCCCCGAAGGAATTCCTGGTCCTCGAACGCCTGATGGCCGCGGCGGGCGCGCCGGTGCCGCGCCGGGAGCTGATCGAGCACGCGTGGGACCGGATGGCCGATCCGGACTCGAACGTCCTGGAGGTCGTGGTCCGTCAGCTCCGGCGCAAGCTGCGGGAGCAAACCTTGATCGAGACGGTCCGCGGAGTCGGCTACCGGTTCACGGGGTAGCGGCCCGCGCTCGCCGGCCCGCTCGCCGCGGCAGGAGCGCGGCGAGCCCGAGGAACCAGGCCATGCCGAGGTAGCGGCCGATCGGCAGGAAGGGGGAGAACCCCTTGGCCAGCACCGAAAGCATGGACAGGACGGACAGCGCGGCGACGCCGAGGCCGAACCAGGCAAGCCACTTGGGGAGGCGGTCTCGCGCACCGGCCGAGACCGCGGCGGTGAGGAGCCCGGTGGTGGCGACCTGGACGGCAGCGCCCGTGGTGAAGCTCAGGTCTGTGACGGCCCGGTAGACGGCGAGGTTGTCGGCGATTCCGGGCAGGGCGAGGATCCATTGGGCGCTGGCCGAGAGCAGGAGGAACACTGCCGCTGCGGTACCGGCGGTGCGTGCGAGCGCGGCGTGGGCATCGAAGCGGTGCAGGTAGCTGGTTGACCAGCCTGCGAAGACCAGCAGGGCGAGTCCGCTGAGGGCTTGGCAGAAGGCGGCGATCGGCGGCCCGCCGTGGCTGGTGGCGGCGAGGTAGGCCGCTACTTCGGAGTTCGTCGAGTACGGGGTGACGATCGACGCGCCTCGGTTCTGCCCGAGCAGGCCGGGGAGAACGAGGGACAGGACGAAGAAGACCACATAGGACACTGCGGCCAGCACGCCGGTGCGGACGCGGAATTCGGTGGCGGGCATGAACTGCTCCTTGCGGGGTGGGGCGATGGTCAGCGGATCGGGCGGTGCGGCGACCGTCAGCCCGAGCACGGGGGAAGCGTGGTCATGACGGGGATCATGCGGCCATCGACGCCCGTCCCGCGTCGCTTCGCAGGCGTATCCCGGTCTGCTCCCACGGGAGTACGTCCGGGGGCGTAGCGGGAAATGCGCTTCCGGACGGACGCGCCGCCGCCGCGAGACGCGGACGATGACCAGGTGAGATTGAGCCGGGCCACCACCGCGTCCCACCGCCTGCCGGGCGGCGGGAATGCCGTGCTGGCGTTGGCTTTCGCCGTCGTCTCCGTTGCGGCCGCGGTGGTCGCCTCCCACGGCGGCTCGTGGGCGGGGTATGCGACCGCTGCCTTGGCTGGCGCGGCCGTGGCGTGGTGGCGGACCCGCCCGACGCTCGCGTTGCTGACCGGCTTCGCCATGTACGGCGCGGATCTGTTCTTGGGCGTGGTGCCCGCGCCGGTGTTCCTGCCGCTGGTCGGCACTTTCGCCGCCGCAGTGGTGTTCGGCAGCCGCCCGGTCGCTTATGCGGTGCTCGCCAGCGGGTATGCACTGGCCGTCACTGTCCCGGTGCCCGGCTGGGACGCTCCGAGCACGGCCGCGGCAGTCGGGTTGGCCGCGTGGTTTCTCGTGCTGGCCGTGGCCGCGGAACTCGTCCGGGTGCGTCGGCAGGCACGAAAAGCCCGCGAGGCGGAGCTGGCCGGTGAGGCCCGCACCCAACGGGAACAGGCATTGCGTCGCGCCGGGGACGAACGGCTGCGAATCGCGCGGGATCTCCACGACGTGCTCGGCCACCAGCTGGCCTTGATCACCGTCCAGGCCAATGCCGGGCTCGCGCTGCTTCCGCGCGATCCGCCAGCCGTCGAACAGGCGCTGACGGCGATCAAGGACGCGGGCAACTCCGCCCTCGGAGAGGTGCGCGCGGTGCTGGACGCGCTCCGTGCGCCCGACTCCGGCGACGTCCCCTACCGCCCGAGCCCCCGGCTTTCCCAGCCCGGCGACCTGGCCGAACTGCTGGACGGCGCTCGAGCGGCGGGCCTGCGCGTCGCGACCGAGATCGAGGACGCGCTGCCGGCCTTGCCCGCTCCGGTGGACCAGGCCGCGTACCGGATCGCCCAGGAAGCAGTCACGAACGCGATCCGGCACGCCGGTTCAGGCGCGACCGTCGGACTCAGCCTGACCTGCGCCGACGACCGGCTGGAACTCACCGTGACCGACGACGGCGGCGGCCGTCCTCGCCGCGCGGCGCCGGGAGGCGGCAACGGCCTGCCGGGGATGCGGGAACGCGCGGTGGCGTTCGGCGGCGCGCTGACGACGGGCCGGGTTCCCGGCGGCGGGTATCGGGTGGCCGCGGTTTTGCCGATCGGCGGCGCCCGGTGACCGGCCCGGCTCCGGTCCGCGTCGTCCTGGCCGACGACCAGGCGCTGGTGCGGGCGGGCATCCGGGTGCTGCTGGAGACCTGCCCGGACCTCGTGGTGGCAGGCGAAGCCGACGACGGCGAGACCGCGCTGAACCTCGTGCGGGAACTGCGGCCCGACGTCGTCCTGATGGACATCCGCATGCCCGGCCTCGACGGACTGGCCGCGACCGGGCAGATCGCCTCGGACCCGCGGTGCGGCGGGACCCGCGTAGTCATGCTCACCACCTTCGACCTGGACGAATACGTCTTCGAGGCACTGCGCCGAGGTGCGGCCGGATTCCTGGTGAAGAACAGCGAACCGGACGAACTCGTGCGCGGCGTGCGGGCCGCCGCGGCCGGCGACGCCCTGCTCGCGCCCGGCGTCACGCGTCGGCTGATCACGGAATACGCCGCCCGCACGAAGCCGGTCCCGTCGGCCGCCGCGGCGCTCGCCGCGTTGACCGGGCGGGAACGGCAGGTCCTCGCGCTGGCCGGAACGGGACTGTCCAATGCGGACATCGCGGCCCGGCTGCGGGTCAGCCCGCTGACCGCGAAGACCCACGTCTCGCGCATCATGGGCAAACTCGCGGTGCGGGACCGGGCGGGGCTGGTCGTGCTCGCCTACGAAACCGGCCTCGTCCGGCCCGGCTGGGCGGCCGAATGATGCCCTGCCCCAGCAGGTCCAATGTGGACACAATCTGCTCAGGGGAGAATTCACGGAACCGTTCACCCCGCCAGCTCCGCCTCGATCAGATCAGCAGCCCGCCCGGTCCCGCCCTCCGCCATCAGCTCCTGGCGAACCTCCGCCAACCGAGCCGCGACCTCCGGCGACTCGGCCAGCTCCAGCAAACTCGACCGCAGCACCTCCGCGGTCACCTGGCCGGGATCGATCCGGCGCCCGACCCCGAGCCGCACCAGAGCGTCGGCATTGTCCGGCTGGTCGGTATGCGGATCCTGCGGCACCGCGATCATCGGCACGCCGTGGAACAACGCCTCCACGCACCCGCCCATCCCGCCATGGGTCACGAACGCGGAAGCCTTCTCCAGCACCGCCGGCTGCGGAACCCAATCCCGCACCTCGACCGTCCCCGGCAACTCTCCGAGCGCGGCCGGATCGACGTGCTTGCCGATCTGGAGCACCACGTGCCATCCCGGAAGATCGCCGAATGCCGCGACGCATTCCCGGTAAAAGCCGGGTTTGCTGGTGAACGTCGACCCCAGCGACACCAGCAGCACCCGTTCCGCCCCGGCAGGAGGCCGCCACTCCGGATCCGGGCGGGAACCGAAGCAGGGGCCGACGAAGGTGGTCCGCCGAGCATCCACCCGCTCGGGATTCGGCTGCAGCACTCGCGGGATCAGCGCCAGCTCCCGCGTCGGACGGCCCAGATAGCCAGACGGGATTCCGTTGCCGCGCAACCACTCCTCCCACCGTCCGTAGTGGACTGAGTAGCGCGGATCACGCCGTCGTTCCTCGAATTCGCGCAGGAGTTCCTCGTCGCTGCGGTTCGGGACCGAGTTCGGCGAGAACATCACGTGCGGCACCCGCCACTGTTCGGCCAGCACCCGCACTGCGCCGACGCCCTGGTCGTACAGGACCAGATCCGGCCGGTCCCGCTCGAACGCCGTCCGCAGCTGCGGGGTCATCGCAATAGCGTCGTCGAGGAACAGGTCCCTGTGCGCGATCTCGTCGGAAGGCCACTCCGCCCGGCCGTCCAAATAGGACAAGAGCGTCGACCGGTAGGGCACGAAGTCCGCGCCGGCAGCGGTGATCACGTCGGCGAAAGCGGGGTCGTTGGCATAGCTCACCCGATGCCCGCGCGCGACGAGTTCCCGGATCACCTCCAGGCTCGGCAGCACATGTCCGTACGACGGCAGATTCACCATGCAGAGATGCGTCATGACAACCCCAGCCGGGACAGCGGCGCGTCAGGAGCATCGACGGCCGCGGTGAGCAGCGCCCGCAGCTGGTCGAGCAGTCCGGCGGCGGTGGCGCGGTCGAACAGATCGCTGGAGTAGTGCAGATAGGCGTCCAGCTCGTTCGTCCGGGCCTCCTGGAATTCCAGATACAGGTCGTGATCGTGGGAGTCCGTGCCGATGGCGACCGCACGCTCGTCGCCCCGGTTCGCGCCGACTGGCATGTCCTGAAGAGCCAGCTGCACCTGGAACAGCGGGTGCCGGTCCGGCGTGCGAGCGCCCAGTTCCGCCACCAGGCGGTCGAACGGCACGTCCTGGTTGGCGTACGCGGTCAGGTCCACCTCGCGCACCCGTGCCACCAGCTCCTGGAACGACGGGTCTCCGGCGGTGTCGGTGCGCAGCACCAGACAGTCGGCGAAACACCCGACGAGATCGTCCAGTTCAGGGCGCGGACGGCCGGCGATCGGCGTCCCCAGCGGCAGGTCAGTGGCACCGCTGAGGCCGGTGAGGAGAGCGGCCAGGCCGGCGTGCAGCACCATGAACAGGCTCGCCCCGCACTCCCGGGCCACCGCGGTCAGGCCGTCGCGCAGCCCGGCGTCGAAGCGGCCGAGCACGGTCCCGCCTCGTCCGGTCCTGATGGACGGTCTCGGCCGGTCGGAGGGCAGCGGGAGTTCCGAGGGGAGCCCGGCGAGCGCGGATCGCCAGTGGGCGAGCTGCTCGTCGACGCGCAGATGACGCTGCCACACCGCGTAATCCGCATAACGCACTGGAAGCGGCGGCCAAGCGGGCGAGACCCCGGCGCGGCGAGCGGAGTAGGCCTGGCGGAAGTCGCGGGAAAGCACGTCCAGCGACCAGCCGTCCGAGGCGACATGGGGGAGCACCAGCAGCAGAAGCTGCTCCGCACCGGTGACCAGATAAGCGTGCAGCGGGGGCTCACGCGTCAGGTCGAAGGGTTCGGAAGCTGCCTCGGACAGCACCCGATCCAGGTCGACAGCGGTCAGCCGACGTACGTCAGGCGGTGATGGGGGCAGGATACGTTGGTATGGCTGGCCTTCGTGCACGTCGTAGACCGTCCGCAGCGATTCGTGCCGTGCGACGAGATCGGTCAGCGCGGCGGTCAGCGCCGTCTCGTCCAGCTCCGGCAGCCGCAGCGCGAGCGGAAGCACCGTCGTGGCTGTCGGACCGTGCAGCTGATCCCGCGCCCAGAACCGGAACTGACTGTGCGACAACGGGATCCGGTCCGGAAGCTCGCGGCGCTCCAGCGATCCCGCCACCGCGGGCCGGGCCTGCTCCACGCGTGCGGCGAGCCCGGCCGCCGTGGGGTGATCGAACAGTTCGCGCACGGCCAGTTCAACGCCGAGCAGGTCCCGGATCCGGGAGACCGCCCGCATCGCCAGCAGCGAATGTCCGCCCAGCGCGAGGAAATCCTCGTCGACGCCGACCGACGCCCGGTCGAGCGTGTCGGCGAAAACCTCGCAGAGCATGCGCTCGTGCGGGGTGCGCGGAGCCCGGCCCGCTGCTGCCGGAGACTGCTGGGAAGCCCGCGGCCGAGGCAGGGCCGCACGGTCGATTTTCCCATTGGCCGTACGGGGAATCTGTGCCATTACCAGCAGCGCCGCCGGCACGAGATGGACCGGCAGCCGCGCCGTGAGCCCGGCCCGCACCGCGGCGGGATCGACCGCAGCTTCGGGCGCGGGCACGAGGTAGCCGACCAGCCGTCCGTCGTCCGGAATGACAACGGCCTGCCCGACGTCGGGATGATCGGTCAAGGCAGCCTCGACCTCGCCCAGCTCGACCCGGATCCCGTTGACCTTGACCTGGTCGTCGACCCGCCCCTCGTAGTGCAGGAGACCGTCCGCGTCCCAGCGGCCCAGGTCGCCGGTGCGATACATCCGCGCGCCGGGCGGGCCGAACGGGCAGGCGGTGAACCGCTCCGCCGTCAGCCCCGGCCGGCCCAGATAGCCCCGGGTGAGACCGGGGCCGGAGACGTAGATCTCGCCGACCGTTCCCCGCGCCGCCGGAGCGAGCCGCGAGTCCAGCACGAACACCTCGGTGTCCCGGATCGGGCGGCCGATCGGCGCGACGGCGCGGCCGGAACCGGGGGAGCAGGGCCACAACGTCACGGTGTCGGCGGCTTCGGCCGGGCCGTAGGTGTTCACCATCCTTCGGCCGCGCGCCCACGTCTCGATCAGCGTGCCCGGACAGGCTTCGCCGCCGACCACCAGGGTGCGCACCTGAGGCAGGCTCTCCGCCGGGACGGTGGCCAGCACTGCCGGGGCGAGCTGCACGTGCGTGACCTCGTGTTCGGTGATCCATTCAGCTAGCGAAGGTCCTTCCAGGATGACGTCGGATCCTGGCAACACCAGATGCGCACCCGACAGCAACCCCGTGCACAGTTCGGAAATCGCCGCGTCGAAGCTCGGCGACGACAACTGCGAGACGGTGGCGGTCGCGTCGACGGCGAACCCGTCGATCTGCGCGGCAGCCATGCTGACGACCGCCGCGTGCGGGACGGAGACCGCCTTCGGGGTCCCGGTCGAACCGGAGGTGTAGAGCACGAACGCGGGGTTGAGCGGCCCGACCTCGGTCTTCGGCACTGTGTCTGGTCGCGCGGCAAGGGCGGTGCGGGAATCGGCGAGATTGAGGTGTGGCGTGTCCAGTTCCTCGTGCGTCAGCGTCAGCGTCAGCACCGGCCGGGCGTCGGCGAGCATGAACCGGATCCGCTCGGCCGGGTAACCGGTGTCCACCGGCAGCACCGCCGCCCCGGACTTGAGCACCGCCAGGATCGCGAGCGCGTGGTCGGCTCCGCGCGGTACCGCGACGGCGACGATCCGCTCCGGGCCCGCGCCGTGGGCGATCAGGAGGTGCGCGAGCCGGTTGGCCGCCGCGTCGAATTCCGCGTAGGTGTAAGAAATCCGCGCATCGGAGACCGCGGGCCGGTCCGCGTGACGCGCGGCGATCCGGCCGAACCACTCCGCGACGGTCGGCGTCGGCCGCAGGATCCGGCCGGGTTCGGCCGCGACGGTCAGGAGGATCCGGCGGAAGCGCGAGGCCAGCTCAGTCGCCGTCGCCGGGCTGACGACGTCAGGCCGGTACGCCAGCCGAATCCCGAGTTCCGCGCCGGGGCGGACGGTGAGGTCGAGCGGGTAATGCGTCGATTCCCGGCCGCTGATGCCGGCGAACAGAGCATCGCCGCCGAGCAGTTCTTTGGCGCCAGCGTAGTTCTCGACGACGGTGGCCGTGTCGAACAGTTCGCCGTGCCCGGCAAGGCGCTGGATCTCCGCGAGGTCGAGGTACTGATGCTCGAACAGCTCCGTCTGCTCCCGCTGGAGCCGCCGCAAGAACTCGGCGAGCGGCTCGTCAGCGGCCAGCCGGACGCGCACCGGGAGCGTGTTGATCAGCAGGCCGATCAGCTCGTTCGCCGCCGGCAGCTCCGGCGGACGCCCGGACACGGTGGTGCCGAACACGACGTCCGCGCGACCGGTGTGCTCGCCGAGCAGAATCGCCCAAGCAGCCTGGACGGCGGAGTTGAGCGTGACGCCGAGCTGCCGCAGCCGTGCCGACAACCTGGCGTAGTCCTCAGTGGACAGTGACGTCGTGATCTCGACCGGATCAGCGGTCGCGCGCCGGTCCGCGACCAGCGTCGGACCGGGGAGGCCGTCCAGCGAAGACCGCCACGCCCGAATCGCGGCCTCTCGGTCTTGTTCGCCGAGCCAGTCGAAGTAGTCGCGCAGCTCCGCCACGGACGCCCGGTGATCCCCGGCGTAGCCACGGCGAATCTCGTCCAGCAGCAGCGGAATCGACCACCCGTCCAGCAGGACGTGGTGATAGGTGAGCACCAGCCGGTTCTGTCCGCCGGGCATCCGCACCAGCAGCGCCCGCAGCAACGGCGGCTTGGCCAGGTCGAACGGCCGGGCCGCCTCCGCCTCGACAAGCGCTTCCACTTCGCCGCTGCCGCGCACATCGGTCCACTCCGGCTCCGTCAGCGCGGGAATCACCGCGACCGGCTCGCCGGAACTGACCATCGGGAACGCCGCGCGCAGGTGCGGATGCCGCTCCAGCACCGAGACCAGCGCCGCCCGCAGCCGCGAAGCATCCACCTCTCCGGTGAGATCGAGGCTGAGCTGCATGCGATAGAGGTCGGTGCCGGCGCCGTCGAGGTTGGCGTGGAACACGAGTCCGCGTTGCAAAGGCGTGAGCGGAAGGATGTCGGCGAAGCCGGGGTACTCCGTCGCGATTCGGTCCACATCGGACTGTCGGAGCGGCGTCAGCGGGAAGTCCGAAGGCGTGTGCCCGCCAGCGCCGGGAATCCGGGCGTGGTCGGCGAGCGCGGTCACCGCCCGGGTCCAGCTCTCCGCGAGGTCTCGGACGTCCGCTTCGGACAGCAGCGCCGGGGCGCAGGTCCAGGTGGCGCCGAGGACGGGACCGTCCGGGCCTTCGGTCACGTGGGCGTCGACGAGCAGCGGATGCCCCAGCGGCTGCCGGTTGCCGGAGCCGCCGGTGATCACCTCGGCGGTGAGCGCGCCGTAGTCGGTCACCGGAGCCCAGTCGGCCTCGGCGGACGGGGTGAACCGGCCGAGGTAGTTGAACGCGATCTGGGCTGCGGGGGCGGCGGCGAGCGTGGCCGCGGTGTCCGGGTTGAGGTAGCGCAGCAGCCCGTAGCCGAGGCCCTGCCCTGGTGCGGAGCGGACCTGTTCCTTGACCCGCCGCAGGCACGGGCCCGCGTCCGGGCCGTCGGACCAAAGGTCGTCCCACCGGAGCGGGCCAGGGTCGAGGCGGACCGGGCGCATGGTGGTGAACCAGCCGACCGTGCGGGTCAGGTCGATCGCGTCGTCGAGGTCCGCGCGTCCGTGTCCCTCGACGTCGACCCGGAACGCCTTGCGGGGCAGGCTGTTGCGCTCACGCCAGTCGGCGACCGCGATCGCGAGTGCGGTGAGCAGGACGTCTTCCGCCGAAGCATGGAAGGCCGCACACACCGGACCGAGTACGGCGCGGGTGGTGTCCGCCGGGAGCGAGACGGTGTGGTGAGTGGCTGTGCCGAAAGTGTCTCGTTCGCTGTTCAGGCTCCCCGTGGTGATCGCGGGGCCGGTGTTGGCTGTGACTGAGGTCCAGTACGGCAGCTCCGCGAGCCGCCGCGCGGACCGGGCTTCCTCGTGCAGCCGGGTCGCCCAAGCGCGGAAGGACGTGGGCACCGGGGGCAACGGGGTGCCGGGGTCCTCGCAGGCGGCGGCGAGATCGGACAGGAGGATGGGCCAGGAGACGATGTCGACGGCCAGGTGGTGCACGATCAGCAACAGGCGGCCCCGGCGAGCAGGTCCGGCGTCGAACCAGACCGCGCGGACGATCACGCCTCGCTCGGGTGCGAGGGATGCTCCCGCTGCCGCGGCTTCGGACTGGACGAGTGCTTCGGGGTCGGGGCCGGTGATCTCGACGCGGCGAAGGCAGTTTCCGGTGCTTGGTTCGATGACGATCGTGCCCGGTTCGGGTGAGGGGGATGTGCTCGGTCCTGCGCTGGTGTCGGCTGTCGGGTGGCTGTCTCCAGTGCTCGGTGCGATGGCATCCCTGCCCCGCCCTGGCGCGCTCTCCCCGGCACCCGGTGCACCGCCAAGCCAACTCCCAGCCTGGCTGTCGGGAGCCCCCGGCACCCACCGCATCCGCAGCATCTCGTGCCGCGCGAGGACCTGCTCCAGCGCACCCGCCAGCCGATCCTCGGTCAGCCCGGCGGGAGTGTGCACGAACGCCGACTGACTGAACCGGTCGATGTCGCCGCCGGTCTCGGCCAGCCAGTGCATCACCGGCGTCAGCGGCACCTCCTCGCCGCCAGGCTCGACGTCGGATCGGACCCGTGCCACCGCGGCAAGCCCGGCCGGGCTTCCGTGCCGGAACACCTCCCGCAGGGTGAACCCGAGACCGGCGGCCTGCGCCCGCGTCATCAGCTGGATCGCGGAAATGCTGTCCCCGCCCAAGTCCAGGAACCCGTCGTCCGCGCCGACGTCGGTCACGCCGAGCACCGAGCCGAAGATCCGGCACAGCGTCTTTTCCCGCGCATCGGCCGGGCGGCGAGACTCGCGGCGGGCCGGGCGGGGGAGCGCGGCACGGTCGATCTTGCCGTTCGGCAGCCGGGGCAGCTCGTCGAGCCCGATGACCGCACCGGGCACCACGGACTGCGGCAGCAGCTGAGCGAGATGCTCCCGAACGCCCACCACCTCGGCAGGCACCACGTAAGCGAGCAGCCGCTTGTCCACAGTGGACATCACAGCCTGCTCGACGTCCGGATGCGTCAGAAGGGCGGCTTCGATCTCGCCCGGTTCCACGCGCACGCCGTTGATCTTCAGCTGTCCGTCGGTACGCCCGTCGTAATGCAGCGTGCCGTCGGAGTCCCAGTGCGCGAGGTCGCCGGTCCGGTACATGCGCGCGCCCGGCGGACCGTACGGGCAAGCGGTGAAGCGTTCAGCAGTCAGGGCAGGGCGACCGCCGTAGCCGCGGGCCAGGCAGTCTCCGGCCAGGTACAGCTCGCCGGTGATCCCCGGCGGGAGCGGGCGCAGCGCGGAATCGAGCACCAGCACGCGCACACCCGGCATCGGCCGGCCGATCGCGGCGACGGCCGTTCCTGAACCGGGCTCGCAGTCCCACAGGGTCGCCCAGATGGTCGCCTCGGTCGGACCGTAGGCGTTGACCACCGTGCGGCCGTCGCTCCATCGCTGCGCCAGTTCGCCGGGGCACGCCTCGCCGCCGACGATCACGGTGGTCAGGCCGTCCGCCGATTCGGGCGGGATCGTGCCCAGGACCGTCGGCACCAGCTGAGCGTGGCTGATTTCGGCCTCGCGAAGCCAATCGCCGAGTCCGGCCCCGGCGCGCGGCACGCTGGGATCCGGGATCACCACGGTCGCCCCTGCGGACAGCGGAGCGAACAGTTCCGCCACCGAGATGTCGAACGCCGCCGACGTGGTGTGCGCTACCCGGGCGTTCTCGTCGAGACGGTAGCCGGTCACGAAGGCGGCGATGGCGTTCGCGACCGCGGCGCGTGTGGTGACGACGGCCTTCGGGGTGCCGGTCGAACCTGAGGTGTAGAAGAGAAAGGCCGGATGCTGCGGCGTCGCGCGCTCAACCGGTCGCGTGTCGGGCTGGTCGATGGTATTCGGCAGGACGAGGTGCGGGCCGGGCAGGCCGTCCAGGGTCTTCGTGGTTCCGAGCGTCAGCAGCGGGCGGGCGTCTTCGACCATGAACTGTCGGCGGTGGAGCGGATGGTTGAGGTCGAGCGGCAGTGCGGCCGCGCCTGCGCGAGTGATCGCGAGCAGCGCGGTCAGATACGAAGCGGACGGCGGGATCGCCACTGCCACTGTCCTTTCCGGACCGACGCCGTGCTCGATCAGCAAGTGCGCCAACCGGTTCGCGGCCGCGTCGAGTTCGCGATAGGTGAGCTGTCCGTCCGCGTCGCGTACGGCGACCCGGTCCGTGCCCGCCGAGATCGGGTCGAACGGCCGCGCTCCCGCAGCGGCACCGAGGCCCGCGGCGAGCAATTCCTGCGCACGGTCGTCGGTCAAAAGCCGGAGCGCCCCGGCCGGTCGCGAAGGCTGATCAGCGATCGCGGTCAGCAGGCTGAGGAAGCTCTCGGCGACCTCCGCTGCGGTGTCCGCGCTGAGCACGTCCGGCCGGTAGGCGAGTTCGACCGTCAGCTCGTGCCCGGGAATCACGTAAAGGTAGAGCGCGTAGTGCGTCGACTCTTGCCTGCCGAACCCGGTGACCGCCAGCTCGCCGGCGCGGCCGAGCCCGCCGATGTCCGGATACGTCTCGACGACGGTCGCGGTGTCGAACAGCACCCCGTGCCCGGCCGCGCGCTGGATGTCGGCGAGGCCGAGATACTGGTGCTCCAGCAGATCCGCCTGCTGGTCCTGAACCTGGCGCGGCAACGCCCCCAGCGGCTCGTGCGGCGAACACCGGACCCGGACCGGGATCGTGTTGATCAGCAGCCCGACCATCCGGTCCGCGTGCTCCAGCTCCGCCGGCCGTCCGGAAACCGTGGTGCCGAACACGACGTCGGCCTTGCCGGTGAGCCTGCCGAGCAGGACCGCCCACGCCGACTGCACCGCGGCGTTGAGCGTCAGGTCCAATCCCCGCAACCGATCCCGGAGCGCGGCGAAGATGTCTGCCCCCAGTCGGACGCTGACCTGCTTCGGCCGGACAGCGCGCGAGCGCGGCGGGGCCACCAGAGTCGGCCCGTCGAGATCCCGCAATGTCTGCGCCCAAGCCTTGGCCGCCACCGCGTGGTCCTGTTCCGCCAGCCAGCGCAGGTAGTCGCGGTGGTCGGCGGCGGGAGGCAAGTCCTCGCCGGTGGCCAGCGCGAGCAGTTCGCGGATGACGATGGGCGTCGACCAGCCGTCCAGCAGCACGTGGTGCACGGTCAGCAGCAGCCTCGACCGTCCCTCGCCCAGCTTCAACAGCGCAGCTCGCAGCAGCGGGGGACGGGTAAGGTCCAGCGGTGCCTGCAGCTCCTCGGCGGAGATCCGTTCGGCTTCGTGCTCTGCCGAGGACACGTCAGCTTCGCGCCAGTGCGGCGGACGGTGCGCCGGGATCACCTGCACGAGGCGGCCGTCTCGGGTGGCCGGAAACGCCGCGCCGAGATTCGGGTATCGGCGGACCAGCGTGTCGACTGCGTCGCGAAGCCGGTCCGGATCGAGGTCGCCGTCCAGCTCGAGCGCCAGTTGCACGCGGTAGTTCTCGGAGCTGTCGTAGCTGCCGTGGAACACCAGACCCTGTTGCAGCGGCGTGAGCGCCACGACGTCGACCAGGCCCGGATAGTCGCGGAGCAGGTCGTCGACCTCGGCCTGGTTCACTGACGCCAACGGGAAATCGGCGGGGGTGCGACGGTCGCCGGCCAGCCGTGCGAGCCGGGCCGGGGTGCGGCGAAGGAACAGGTCGTGCGGCGTGAAGCGGATGCCTTTCGCCTGCGCCCGGCCGACCAGCGTGATCGCCAGCAGGCTGTCCCCGCCGAGCGCGAAGAAGCTGTCGTCGACTCCGGCCTCGGCGAGCCCGAGCACCTCGGCGAACACCTGGCACAGCAGCTGCTCAGTGGAGGTTGTCGCGCGCTTTGTCGGAGTCGCGGACCGGACCGGGGCTGGCAGCGCGGCGAGGTCGGTCTTGCCGTTGCGGGTGGTCGGGATCTCGTCCAGGACAACAAGGTCAGCCGGAACGAACGCGCCGGGAAGGGCGGCGGCGAGCCCGGTCAGCACGCCCTCGACGTCCACTGTGGACTCCGCGGCGGGCACGACGTAACCGACGAGGCGTCGCCTGCCCGGCTCGTCTTCCCGCACGACCACCGCCGCGCGACGGATCGCCGGATGGGCGCGCAAGGCCGCTTCGACCTCGACGGGCTCGATCCGCACGCCGTGGATCTTGACCTGCGCGTCGGCGCGCCCGCAGAAGTGCAGGATGCCGTCCGAGTCCTCGCGGACCAAGTCCCCGGTCCGGTACATCCGCGCGCCCGGCGGGCCGAACGGGCAGGCCACGAACCGCTCGGCCGCCAACCCCGGACGGCCGACGTAGCCGCGGGCGAGCCCCGCCCCGGTCAGGTACAACTCGCCGGATTCGCCTGGCTCCACCGGGCGCAACCGCGCGTCGAGCACGTGCGCGGCGACACCCGGCAGCGGACGGCCGATCGGGGCGGCGGCCGTCGTCGCGCGGCCAGGCCGGTGCCGCCACAGCGTCGCGACCACCGTGGCTTCCGTCGGCCCGTAGGTATTCCAGATCTCCCGGTCCGGCCCGGCGAGGCGGTCGAGCAGGTCCGCCGGGCACGACTCGCCGCCGAAGATCAGCAGCCGGACCGACTCCAGGTCCGGTGCCGTCCATGCCGCAGCGAGGGCGGGCACCGTCGAGACCACGCTGATGCCGCGTTCCCTCAGCCAAGGCCCCTCGACCGTCTCCCGGGCCGCCGGGACGAGGCACGCGCCGCTGCGCCACGCCAGCCAGATCTCCTCGCAGGACCCGTCGAAGGCGACCGAGAGCCCGGCGAGGACCCGGTCGCCCGGCCCGAGCGGATGACCGGCGCGGAACAGCCGCGCCTCGCTGTCCACAAAGGACACGGCAGCGGAATGCGGGACCGCCACGCCCTTCGGCCGCCCGGTGGAGCCGGACGTGAAGATCACCCACGCCTCGCCGCCAGCCCGGCTCGCACTCGCGGAGCGCGGCTCGACCCGGCCGCCCTGCCGCACCACCACTCGAACCTCAGCCTCGGCGAAGACCCGCTCGACGCGCTCGTCCGGATCGTCGGCATCCACCGGGACATAGGCGGCTCCGGCGATGAGCACGCCGAGGATCGCGATGTACAGCTCAGCCGTGCCGGACGGAACCCGCACGCCGACCCGGTCGCCCGCGCCGATTCCGTGCCCGCGCAGGCGCTCAGCCAGCGCACCGGCCTGTTCGGACAGCTCGGAGTAGCTCAGCACCGTGGTTCCGTCGTCGAGCGCCGAGGCCTCCGGATGCCGTCGCGCAGTCTCGGCGAAGACGTCCGCCAGCGTCCGTTCGGTCGCGCGAGAATCTTTGTGGGCCAGCACTTCCTGCGGCTTCTCGGACATGGCCGCGGCGATCCGGGCCGGGGTCCGCCGCCGGAACACGTCTCGCGGCGAGAACGTCAGACCCGCCTTCCGGGCGCGGTTCACCAGCCGGATCGAGGACATGCTGTCTCCGCCAAGCGCGAAAAAACTGTCCTCCGGCCCGGCGTCGGCCACCCCGAGCACCTCGCCGAACAACCGGCAGATCAACCCGACCGTGCCGGACACCTCTCCGCGCGGAGCGGTAGGCGCAGCAGGCGCGGGCAAGGCGCTCCGGTCCAGCTTGCCGTTGCGAGTGAACGGAATCGACTCCATCGCGACCAACGCACCAGGCACCAACCCGCTGGGCAAGCGACCGGCGAGGTCCGCCAGCGCCGCTTCAGTGTCCACGGTGGACCCCGTCACGTATCCGACGAGCCGTCCTTCGCGGAGCACAACGACCGCGTGCTCGACGTCCGGCCGCGCCAGCAGAGCGGCCTCGATCTCGCCGGGCTCGACCCGGATCCCGTTCACCTTGACCTGGTCGTCGGCGCGGCCCCGGAACTCCAGCAGCCCGTCGTAGCCCCACCTCGCGAGGTCGCCGCTGCGGTACATCCGCGCACCCGGCGGCCCGAACGGGCACGCCACGAACCGCTCCGCCGACCGGCCCGGCTGACCCAGATAACCCCTGGCGACGCCGGATCCCGCGAGATAGAGCTCCCCGGTCACCCCCGGCGGCACCGGTTTCAGCGCCGCGTCCAGCACATACACCCACGCGCCCCGATGCGGGCGGCCGATCGGCACGGTCGGCGTCTCGACACCGGGCTCGAAGTCCCACAGCGTGGCGCTGACGGTCGCCTCGGTCGGGCCATAGGCGTTGACTACCCGGCGTCCGTCCGCGTGCCACCGCGCCGCCAGGTCCGTCGGACACGCCTCGCTGCCGACGAACATGGTCCGGACGCCGCGGAGCGATCCTTCCGGGAGACTGGCGAGAACGGTCGGAGTGAGCAGCAGCTCGGTGACTGCCTGATCGTCCAGCCACCTCGCCAGGTCCTCCCCGGCGGTCGGAGCCTCAGGGATCACCAGCGTCGCCCCGGCGACCAGGGCAGCGCCGATCTCGGCCACGGACGCGTCGAAAGCCGCCGAGGCGAGTTGCGCGACCCGTGACGCGCCCGTCAGCCCCAGCCGTTCAGCCCAGGTCGCCGCCAGCCGCGCCCACGAATCGCGGGTGACCACCACGCCCTTCGGCTCGCCGGTCGACCCCGAGGTGTGCAGCAGGTACGCGACATTGTCCGGAAGCGCCTGATGCGGCACAGCTGCGGTGGGCAGATCATCCAGCGCGTCCAGCACAACGGGGTTGCTGCCCGGCGGCAGCAGGTCCACTGTGGACGACGTGGCCAAGGTTGCCGTGGTGTTGGCCAGCAGCTTCGCGATCCGCGCTGGCGGGGTTGCGGCATCAATCGGGGCGAACGCGGCTCCGGCCCGGAGTACCGCCAGCGCGGCGGTCAGATAAGCGGCCGAGCGCGGCACGACGATCGCTACGACCTGCTCCGGACCGATCCCGCGCGCGGCCAGCACTCCGGCCAGGTGCTCGACCCGTTTGTGCAGCTCGGCGTAAGTCAGCGTGCCGTCGACAGCTTCCACCGCCGTGCGCTGCGGAGCGTTCTCGGCATGCCGGGCGACCAGTTCGGACAGCGGTGCCGGACGTGGTGCGGGCTCGCCGGTGCTCCAGGCCAGCACCTCCGCCAGTTCGCCGTCGGCGTGCAAGGGCAGGTCGCGCAGCCGCGTGTCCGGCGCGTCCAGGGCCGCGGTCAGCAAACCGAGATACCGCCTGGTCAGCGCCTCGGCACCGCGCCGCTGGAACAGATCCGTCCGGTACAGCAGCCAGCCGTCCACAGTGGACAACTCAAGGGCGAGATCGGCGCGGGCCCACCCGTTGTGGATCGACTCGTGTCCCGACGACGGCACGTAGTTGAACGCGACCCGGGACAGCCGCCCGAACCGGTCGGCCCCGTCGGCGCTGAACTCCTCGGCGATCTCCTGGAACGAGATTCCCTTGTGCCGCAAGCCGTCGAAGAGCGCGTCCCGCACCCGCCCGACCGCTTCCGCGAAGGTCAGTTCGGCGGGCAGCGCGACGCGCACGATCACGGTGTCGATGAACATCCCGATCACCGACCGCGTCTGCCGGTCCCGGCTGGACGTCGGCACCGCGACGGCGACGTCAGCGGTGCCCGAAAGCCGCGCGAGCAGCACGTGATGCGCGGCCAGCAGCACCATGAACGCCGTCGCGCGAAGACCGCGCCCGACCGCCGTCACGCGATCGATGAATCCGTCCGGCAAGCGAAACGGCACCGCCGCGGCCTCTTGCCCCGGCACGGCGGGCCGGGGAAGATCCGTGGGCACCAAGTCCGGCAACTCGGCGAGTTGTCCGCGCCAGTACGCCAGCCGCCGCTCCTGATCGCCGCTCGCGGAGCGCTGCCGCACCGCGTAATCGGCGTACTGCGTGGCCAGTTCGGGCAGTTCCGGAGGCCGCCCGGCCGCCGACGCCGCGCACAGCTCGTCCAGCTCAGACTGCAACAGCACGCTCGACGCCGCATCGAAAACCGCATGGTGCACCACGAACAGCAGCCAGTAGTGCTTGTCGGACAAGCGCACGCACGCCGCACGCCACAGCGGCGCGCGATCGAGGGGGAGCGGCCGAAGGCTCAATTCGCGCAGCAGGCCGCGGGCTTCCGCCTCGGCCTCGGCGTGCCCGCGCAGATCGACGTGCTCGACGTCGAGGACGACCTCGTCATGGATCGTCTGGTGCAGCACGCCGTGCTCGTCGGCGGCCAGCGACGTCCGCAGGGCTTCGTGCCGCGCGGTCACCGCCGCGAGCAGTTCCCCGATTTTCTCCGGCGGCAAAGCGGCCGGCGGCAACGTCATGGCCGCCGAAATGTGGTAAGCGGGAGAATTCGGTGCGAATTGGCTGGCGAACCAGATCCGTTCCTGTTCGGAAGAAGCGGGGCAGATCCGTTCGGCCATGAGCAACTCCCGAAGCCAGCGAGCCCGAGCGGGGCCGAGATGTGCCCGCATTGTTTCGTTCCCCGCCCGGCCCGGTCAAGTTCTGACCAGGTGCTCCTCCTGGTGCGACGCTCCCTTCGGCTCTGTCCGAAATGCTGGCTGCCGCGCCGGCGTGTGTGCTGCAATGCGCGTATCAGCTCTCCGCCGAGAGTGAAATGGTGAGGGGTGGATATGGAGCCGATCGCCGTAGTCGGGATGGCGGTCCGGTTTCCGGGTTCGAATGACCTCGGCGCATTCTGGCGGAATCTCCTCGACGGCCGGGATTGCCTCTCCGCGCTTTCCGACGACCAGATCCTGCGCGCCGGAGAAGACCCGAAACGCCTCGCCATGCCTGGCTATGTGCGCGGCCGTCCCCGCATCGACGCGCCCTACGACTTCGACGCCGCGTTCTTCGGCCTCACCCCGCGAGAAGCCGAGATCCGCGACCCTCAGTTCCGGGTGTTCCTCGAGGTCGGCCACGCTGCGCTGGAGCACGCCGGGCAGGTGCCCGCCGATTTCCCCGGCCGGATCGGCGTTTTCGCCGGCGCGGGCAGCAACCGGTACGCCAGCGAACACGTGGAGCCGGACGCCCGCCTGCTTCGCTCGGTCGGCCAGCTCGCCGTGGATTTCAACAACGACCCGGACTATTTCGCCGCCAGCGTCGCGCAACGCCTCGGGCTGACCGGGCCGAGCCTGACCGTCCGCACCGCCTGCTCCACCTCGCTGGTCGCCCTGCACCTCGCGCGTCAAGCGCTGCTCGCGGGCGATTGCGAACTCGCGCTCGTCGGCGGTTCGATGATCGACCCGCAGAGCGAACGCGGATTCGTGCACGTGCCCGGCGGAGTCAACTCCGCGGACGGCTCGTGCCGCCCCTTCTCCAGCACGGCCACCGGCACGAACTTCGGCGACGGCGTCGGCGCGATCGTGCTCAAACGGCTCTCCGACGCGCTGTCCGACGGCGACACCGTCCACGCGGTCGTGCGCGGTTCGATGGTGAACAACGACGGCGGACGCGGCACCGGCTTCACCGCGCCGAGCGTCGACGGACAGGCCGACTGCATCACCGGCGCGTTCACCGCGGCGGAGATCGACCCGAGCACGATCTCGTACTTCGAAGCCCACGGCACCGGTACGGGCATCGGCGACCGCACCGAGGTCGCCGCGATGACCCAGGCGTTCCGCGCGCTCGCCGGGCAACCCCTGCCGCCGGGTTCCTGCCTGCTCGGCTCAGTGAAGTCCAACGTCGGCCACCTCGGCACCGCGGCCGGAGTGGCGGGCGTGATCAAGACCGTCCTCGCGCTGCACCACGAGCGGCTGCCCGCGAGCATCCACGTGGACGCGGTGAACCCGGAACTGGGCCTCGCCGACTCGCCGTTCGAGGTGCTCACCGAGTCTCGCCCGTGGCCCCGTCAGCCGGGTTCGGTCCGCCGCGCTTGTGTGAATTCCTTCGGCATCGGCGGCACGAACGCCCACGTCATCCTGGAAGAGGCCCCGCCGATCGAGCCCGGCCCGCCTCCGTCTGGGGCGCAGATCGTCATCTGGTCGGCGGACGACCGGACCGCCGAGACCGAGCTTCGCGACCGCCTCCGCGGCTACTTCGCCGACCTCGACCCGGCGCTGTTCGCCGCCGCAGCTCACACGCTCCAGGTCGGCCGGACTGCCCGGGCGGTGCGTTCGGCGGTGGTGGCCCGCGACCGTGACGATTTCCTCGCGCAGCTGGCGTCCAGCGTCCTCAGCTCGGACGACCGTCCCCGCAGTGTGGGCCTGCACTTCCCGGACGAATCGGCGTGGCAACCCGGGTTGGCGACCGGTCTTTACGCCGCCGAGCCCGACTTCCGCGACGTCTGCGACGCCGCCTTCGAGGTCTTCGAACCCCTAGCCGGACAGCTGCGTGCCCCGTGGCTCGCGGGTGGCGCGCCCGACCACGCCCGTCCGATTCTTTTCGTCCTCCAGTACGCGATGGCCACCTGCCTGACCCGCTGGGGAGTGCGGCCGGAGAGCGTGTCCGGAGACGGCGTCGGCACACTGGCCGCACAAGCCTTCCGCGAGGGCGAGATCTCGCGCCAGCTTGCGGAACGCGTGCTGAGCGGCGCGGAGAGTCCACAAAGGATCGAGCCGCGAGCGGACCTGACGGTGCTGATCGGCCCCGGCACCGCGTCGTCGCGGACCCTGCCCGTCCTGTCCGGCACCGGCCTCGACGACGCTCTGGCCACCCTGTGGGTCCACGGTCAGGACATCGACTGGCGCAGCCGCGTCCCGCGCCCCGCCCGCCGGATCCCAGTGCCCGGCTATCCCTACCAACGACGGCGGCACTGGGTCGAGTACCACGGCCCAGCCACCAGCGACGTGCCGAAACCCGCCGGATGGACGCTGCTGCACGAGCGCTGGCAACCCGGCAGCGAGGCACCAACGACCACCGTTCGCGGCGGACGAGCACTGGTCCTCCGATCGGAGAACGCCCAGTGGGTAACGGATGCCGTATCCACAGCCGGGTACCACGCCACCGACCTGCCCACCGTCGAGGCCCTGCGCGAAACTGCGGTACCCGAGCTGATCGTTCACGCCCTCGGCGTCACCGACGACGACAGCCCCGACCTGGAAACCGGCCTCTACAGCGTCCTGGCTTGCGTCCAAACCCTGGCGAAGCAACTCCGGTCCACCCCGGCCACCCTGGCGATCCTGGTCCGGAACGCAGTCGACCTGACCGGCGCCGAACCGCTCAACCCCGCCCGCGCGATGCTGAATGCCTTCGCCCGCACCGTCGAACGAGAGATCCCCAGCCTCCGCTGCGTACTGATCGACGTCGGCCCGGTCGCGGTGACCTCTGTCCTGGCCGCCGAACTCGCCACCCTGACCGCACCCCACGTCGCCCTGCGCGGCCGCACCCGGTGGCTGCCCGGCATCGTGCCCGTCGACGACGCTCCGGCCGAGCCACGACCTTTGCGGGAGAACGGGATCTACCTGATCACCGGCGGCCTCGGGGGAGTGGGCCTGGTCATCGCGCAGGCACTGGCGGACACCGGCCTCCGCCCGCGATTGGCCCTGCTCGGCCGCTCCGCCGCCCGCACCCCGGGGATCGCGCGACTCGAAGCAGCGGGCGCGACCGTCGCGGTGCTCAACGCCGACGTGACCGACTCCGAATCCCTGAGCAGTGCCTTCGCCGAGGTCGAGCGGACGTTCGGCCGAGGCCCGCACGGAGTCGTCCACGCCGCCGGAATCGCCGGCGGCGGCCTGATCGAACGCCGCTCCCGGTCCGATGTGGACAGTGTCCTGCGACCGAAGGTGCACGGCACTCTCGCACTCGAACACGCCCTGTCCGGAAGAGACCTCGACTTCCTCGTCTACTTCTCCAGCCACGCCGGAGTGTCCGGCCTCCGCGGCAGCGCCGACTACGCCGCCGCCAACGCGTTCCTCAACGCCCACGCCGCCCACCACCGCCTCCGCCACCCCCGGACGCTCTCGATCGCCTGGCCCGCCTGGGACCGAACCGGCATGACCGACACCCCCGGCCACCGCGTCGTGATCACCCCCGGACAGACCTGGCAGCTCGACGAACACCAGTTCGGCGGCGTCGCGGTCCTGCCCGCCACCGCGATGCTGGAGTTCGCCGTCACCGCCGCGCGAGCCCTCCTGCCGGACACGTCACCGGTCGGCCTGCGCGACGTGCTGATCTTGCGTTCCCTGCCCGTCACCGAGCCCCACTACGTCGAGGTAGCCGTCTCCGCCGCACCTGGCGGCCATCGCTTCCGCCTGCGCTCGAAACCCGTGCAGGGGCAAGGGGAGTGGACGGACCACGCCGAGGGATCAATCGAAGCCTCCGGTGCCGAACCCGAACTCGCCAGCTCGTCGCGCCCCAGCGCTGTCCCGCAGGTGCCCACGGCAGCGGCAGGTCCCGGCTTCGGATTCGGCCCGCGCTGGGAAAGCGAAGTCCGCCGATGGCGCGACGAACACGAAGCGGTCGCCGAACTCGAACTGCCCGAAAAGTTCCACGCCGACCTCCGCGAGCACCTCCTGCACCCGGCTCTGCTCGACGTCGCGACCGCCACCCTGATCGACACCACCGCCGACGCGGTGTTCGTCCCGTTCCGCTACCGCTCGATCGCCGTCTTCGACCGCCTGACCAGCCGGGTCACCGCCCGCTCCCAGCTACGCGAGCAAACCAGCACCACCCGCGTAGTCGACGTGGACCTCCACGACACCGAGACCGGCAAACACCTCGTCGCGATCCGCTCGCTGACCTTCCGCGCCGTGCCCCGCACCGACTTCAGCCGCCCCGCCGCCCCGGCGGCAACGTCGCGCGATCCGCAACTCGCCCCAGCGGAAGGCGCGCGGATCTTCCTCGATGCTCTCAGCCGCGACCTGCCCGCTACGGTGATCGTCGACCACCTGGGCGCTCCGTCCGCACCGGAACCCGCCGCCGAGCCGACCCCGCCGCCCGCCCCAGCCGGGCAGCCAGTCGTCGAGGTCGTCCGTCAACTGTGGACAGACCTGCTCGGCAACCCCGACATCGGCCTCGACGACGACTTCTTCGACGTGGGCGGCAGTTCGCTCGCCGCCGTGCACATCGTGGACCAGATCGAACAGCGCTACGGCATCGCGCTGAGCTCGGGCGCGCTGTTCGAATCCGCGACCGTGCGCTCCGTCTCGGCCACCCTGACCGACCGAGGAGCACGATGAGCGACCAGATCGCGATCGTAGGCCTGGCCTGCCGTTTCCCCGGCGCGAACGAGGTCGGCCAGTTGTGGGAGAACCTCCGCGGCGGCGTCGCCTCGATCGCCGACCGCACCGAGGAGCAACTCCGCGAGGCCGGAGTCCCGCTCACCCGCATCGCCGACCCCGATTACGTCCGCGCCGCCGCGCTCGTAGACGACCTGGCCGGATTCGACGCGGACCTGTTCGGCTACCGCCCGGAGCTGGCCAGGGCCACCGACCCGCAGCACCGGTTGTTCCTCGAATGCGCGCACGCCGCGCTCCAGAACGCCGGCTACGACACCGGCCGCGTCCCCGGGCGAGCCGGAGTGTTCGGTTCCGCCGCCCCGAACCTCTACGGCGCCCTGCACGTCAGCCGCGACCCAGCCGCCCGCGCCGCGCTCGCGTCGCTGGAGTGGAGCGTGGGCAACGAAAACGACTACCTGGCCACGAACGTCTCGCACCGCCTCGGCCTGGACGGCCCCAGCCTGGCGGTCTCCACCGCGTGCTCCTCGGCCCTCGTCGCGGTGCACCTGGCCGCGCAATCCCTGCGGCAGGGCGACTGCGACCTCGCCCTCGCCGGAGCCGCCGACGTCCAGTTGCCCTACGGCCACGGCTACCTTTGGCACGAGGGCGCCATCGTGTCCCGCACCGGCCGGTGCCGCCCCTTCGACGCCGCCGCCGACGGAACCGTCTTCGGCTCCGGCGCGGGCGTCGTCGCGCTCAAACGCCTCGCCGACGCCGTCGCCGACCGCGACCACATCTACGCGGTGATCGGCGGCTCCGCGGTCAACAACGACGGATCCCGCCGGTTCACCTTCACCTCGCCCGGCATCATCGGCCAGGTAGAACTCGTCCGGACCGCGCTCGCCCGCGCCGGACTCGCCGCCGCCGACCTCGGCTACGTCGAATGCCACGGCACCGGCACCACCGTCGGCGACCCGATCGAGGTCGAGGCGCTGACCACCGTGCTGGCGGGCTGCGGCGACGTCCCCATCGGCTCGGTCAAGGGCAACATCGGCCACCTGGGCTCCGCGGCGGGGATCGCGGGCCTCGTCAAAACCGCGCTCTCGATCCACAATGGACAAATCCCGGCGAGCGCCGGTTTCGCCGAACCCAACCCGGACGTCGGCTTCGAGTCCAGCCCCTGCTTCGTCAACACGGAACTCCGCGACTGGCCGCAGGTTCGCCGCGCGGCGGGTGTCAGCTCCTTCGGCATCGGCGGCACCAACGCCCACGTCGTGCTCACCCAAGCCCCGGTTGTCGCCACCGAAGCCAGCACGCGGCCCCGGCAGCTGATCACCGTCTCCGGCCGGAGCGAAGCCGCGGCCAACGCCGCCGTCCGCGCGCTGGCCGAGACCGTGCGCGCGAACCCGGGCCTCGACGTCGCCGACCTGGCCCACACCCTCCACCGCGGCCGGGCCGCACACGCACACCGCCGTACCCTGGTGGCCGCGCCTGACGAGAATCTGGCTCAACGCCTGGAAGAACTGGCCGTCGACGGCCGTCCGCCGGCCCCACGACGTCCGCCGGCAGTCGCGTTCCTGTTCCCGGGGCAGGGCGAGCAATACGCGGGAATGGGCCGCGAACTCGCCGCACGCGAACCGGTGTTCCGCCGCGAACTCGACCGTTGCGCCGAACTCCTCGGCATCGACCTGGACCAGGAAACCCTGCGTACCACGGACCTCGCCCAACCCGCGCTGTTCGCCGTCGAATACGCCCTCGCCCAGCTGTGGACGCACTGGGGCATTCGGCCCCGAGCCCTCGCCGGACACAGCATCGGCGAGTACGCCGCGGCCTGCGTCGCGGGATGCTTCAGCCTCGAAGACGCCGCCAACCTGGTCGTCCTGCGCGGCGAACTCATGGCGAGCACCGCTCCCGGCGCGATGCTCGCCGTCCCGCTGTCCGAGGACGACCTGCGCGCCGAACTGCCGGAGGGCTTGCAGATCGCCGCGGTCAACAGCGCCCGCAACACCGTCGCCTCCGGGCCCGTGCACCTCATGGATCTGCTCCGAAACCAGTTGACAGACAAGGGAATCCGCTGCGTCCCGCTTCCCGTAGACCACGCCTTCCATTCCGCGCTGATGGACCCGATCCTCCCGAAGTTCCGCGCCGCCCTCGCGGACATCGAGTTCCGCGCCCCGGAAATCCCGGTCGTCTCGAGCGTCACCGGCGACTGGCTGACCGCCGGCCAGGCCCGCGACCCGGAATACTGGGTCCGGCAACTGCGTCAGCCGGTCCGTTTCGCCGACGCACTGAACACGTTGTGGGACAACGGAGAGCACGCCTTGCTCGAAGTCGGCCCCGGCGGCGCACTGTCCACCATCGCACGCCTGCACTGGCGCGAAACTCGAACCGCCCCCGCCCCGGCCATCGTCTCTTCCATGCGCCACCGCGCCGACAAACGCACCGACTCCGACCTGCTGCTGCGCGCGCTCGGCACCCTCTGGTCCGCCGGAATCGAACCGGACTGGGACACGTTCTGGGCGGGGGAGAACCGCCGCCGCGTGCCGCTGCCCGGCTACCCGTACCAACGCGTCCACGCCTGGGTCGACCCGGATCCCGGACGTCCGCCGCTGGCAGGCATGTACGGCGTGCCGCTGACCGCCCAGCCGGCAGCCGAAACCACGCCGCTCGAACTGCCCACTTGGGCCGAACAACCCCTCGACCAGACCAGCGTCGGCGTCACCCCCGGCGAACCCTGGCTCGTCTTCACCGCAGGCTCGCCGGTCGTAGACCAGGTCCTCGACGACCTCCGCCGCGCCGGAGCCACCGTCGTCCGAGCCGAACCCGGCGCCGAGTTCGCCCGCCGCGCCCCCGGCCGGTACACGCTCCGCCCAGCCAACCCCGACGACTACGACGCCCTGTTGACCGATCTCGCCGCCGCCGGACTGGCACCCCGCCGCATCGTGCACGCCTGGCTGCTCGACGAGGAAAGCCTCGACCACGGCCTGTACAGCCTGCTCGCGCTCGGCCGGATTCTGGCGCGTCGGCAGATCTCGGTCCCGATCACCCTGACCGTCCTCGCCACGGGCCTGCACGAGGTCACCGGCACCGACCCGGTCACCCCCGCCAAAGCGACCGTCCTCGGCCCGCACCACATGGTCAATCAGGAGATCCCGAACCTGTCGAGCCGCGTCGTCGACCTCGCGATGCCCGCGGACGCACAGCAGGTCCTCGCCGAACTCGCCGCCGCGGACGACCAGGTCGCCCTGCGCGGACGCCGCCGCTGGGTCCGCGAAATCCGCCCCCTGCCGAGCAACCCGCCGCAATCCCTGCCGTCGCTGCTGCGCGAACGCGGCACCTACCTGATCACCGGCGGACTAGGCGGTATCGGCCTGGCGCTCGCCGAAGACCTCGCCCGTCTGGTCCGCGCCCGGCTCGTCCTGGTCGGCCGCTCCAGCTTCCCCGACCGGCCCGATTGGGACACCTACCTCGCCGAAGGCCCGTGCCCGATCCGCAAGCAGACCATCAGGCGCTTCAAGGAGATCGAGGCTCTGGGCGGCTCCGTCCTGGTCCAGGTCTCGGACGTCGCCGACGAACCCGACATGCGCCGGATCCGCGACACCTGCGGCCGCGTCGACGGCATCTTCCACGCCGCGGGCAGCCCCGGCGGCGGCATGATGGCGGTCCGCCGCCGCGAGGACGTCGAAGCCGTGCTCGCCCCGAAGGTCACCGGAACCCAGGTCCTGGACCGGGTTTTCGGCCAGGACCCGGACTTCCTCGTCCTGTTCTCCTCAGTCACCGCGCTCGTCCCGACCTACTACGGCCAAGCCGACTACCTCGCCGCCAACGCTTATCTCGACGCCTTCGCCCACGCCAGCCCGCCTGGCCCGCGGCACACCGTGTCGGTCAACTGGGACGCCTGGAGCGAGACCGGCATGCTCGCGTCCGACGATCCGCACAGCAACTACCTCCGCACCAGCGAAGGCCTCGACCTGCTCTGGCGCATCCTCGCCGCCCGCCTCGGCCCGCAAGTGATCGCCGCCCCGCGCGGCCTCGCCGAAGTCGGCCGCGAAGCCGCCCAGCGGATGGAACCCCCTGCCGCCCCGACGCCCGCGCACCACCTCGCCCCGGTAGTGCGCGAGGACCTGGCCGACGCGACCGACCTGCAACGAAGCCTGCTGCGACTGTGGGAAGAAACCCTTGGCGTCCCCGACCTCGACCTGGACAGCGACTTCTTCGAACTCGGCGGCAACTCGCTGCAAGCCACCCAGTTGCTCGCCCGGCTCCGCGAACACCTGGACGTCGACCTGCCCGCCGCGACCCTGTTCGACCACTCGACGATCCGCGCCCTCGCCGGCGAGCTCAACGCACTCCGATGAACCTGGCCGACCCTCGTACCTTCGAGTCCGACCTCACCGAGTTCTGGCGCTCCACCCGCGCGGACAGCCCGGTCTACCGCCACGAACCGCACGGCTTCTGGGTCGTGTCGCGGCACGCGGACGTCCTGGCCGTCTACCGCGACGCCGCCCACTACACGTCCGAACGCGGCAACGTCCTGGTCACCCTGCTGGCCGGGGAGACTCCGCGTCCGGCCGCATGCTCGCGGTCACCGACGGCCCGCGCCACCGCGAACTCCGCCAGATCCTGCAACGCGCCTTCACCCCCGCGGCGCTCGCCCGACTCACTCGCCAAGTCCGCCGGAACACGCGCACCCTGATCACCGACGCCGTCTCGCGCGGCGATTGCGACTTCGCCGCCGACGTCGCCAGCCGCATCCCCATCACGACGGTCGGACACCTCCTGGGCGTACCCGAGAGCGATCACGATTTCCTTCTGACGCAAACAAAACGCGCCCTCAGCTCGGAGGACCGCGACTCCGACGAGCTGGAATCGACTCTGGCCCGCAACGAAATCCTGGCCTACTTCACCGGCCGGCTGGCCGAGCGCCGTGCCGCCCCCGCCGACGATGTCCTCAGCGCACTGGCTGCCACTGCGTTGTCGGCCGAAGAGATCGTCCTGAACTGCTACAGCCTGCTCATCGGCGGCGACGAGACGAGCCGCCTGTCCATGATCGAGGCCGTCCGCGCCCTCGCTGCTCACCCTTCGCAATGGGATCTGCTGCGCAACGGAGACGTCGCTCTGCCCACCGCCACCGACGAGGTCCTGCGCTGGTCGACTCCCGCAATGCACTTCGGCCGCACTGCGATCGCTGACACCGAAATCGCCGGTCATCCCGTCGCGGCGGGGGAGATCGTCACGCTGTGGCTCAGTTCGGCGAACCGCGACGACACCGTCTTCGCGGACCCGGACCGTTTCGACCTCCGCCGCACCCCGAACAAACACCTCGCCTTCGGCTACGGCCCGCACTACTGCGTCGGCGCCCAGCTGGCGCGGATCGAGATCGCTGAGCTGCTTTCGGCGCTCCGGAAGTACGCGACCGGGTTCGAGGTCGTCGGCGAACCAAGGCGGATTCACTCCAACTTCCTGACCGGGTACAGCACCCTGCCGGTGCGGTTCGTCCCGGATACCGCGGAGCTTTACTGAAGCCGGTACGTGCCCGGCCAGCGGAGTTCCCGGGAAACCGCCGTGAGCCAAGCGGTCTCGGCGGCGATGGTCGGAGCGAGGCCGGACGGCCGGTAGTCCGCCGCAGCGCGGAAACGGCGCCCTTCGCGGTGGGCGGCCAGCGCGGCCACGATCAAAGCGGCCTCGACAGCGGCGGGTATCCGCTGCGGGGCGATGCCAGCGCGCCGGGCGAGGTACGCCGCGCGCTCGGCCACCGCGGGATCGAAATGCTCCCGCAGCGCCAGGTGCCCGTCCCGGATCTCGATGATCCGGCGGTAGAGGGCGAGATGGACCCCGCCGCCGGTGTTCAGGACGATGCCCGGCACCGCCTCCCGCATCACCGTCCACAGCGGACCGAGCCGGCGGTACCCCAGATAGGCCCGCAGCCACCGCACGGGCGCGCCCAGCCGCGGTCCCCACGCGGAAAGTGTCGCGCCCGCGGCGGCGAGCGTCACGGCCACCGCCCCGAGCAGCACCGACGGAGTGTCCTCAGCGGCGCTGACCCGACCGGCCGCCAGCAAGCTGTAGATGTCCTCCACCGCCCACGCTGTCCACAACAGACCGGCCGAGGCTCCGGCGATGATCAACTGGAGCCCGCGCCGCAGCGAGCCGGGCGTCATCCGCTTGGCGTACCGCCAGATGAGGAGGATGAACAGCGACAACGCCGACGCGGCGGCCAAGGTGTAGATCACGTAGTAGATCAGCAACGGCAGGACGCCGACCCTGCTCACCACAGTGTTCCCGGCGATCTCCCTGGCGTCGGCGGCGGCGAACAGAACGGCGTTGACCGCCAGCAGTTCGCCGGTCACGAGCAGGGAACAGCGGACCTGCCGCCGCGTCGGCTCTCCCGGCGACAGCGATCGCGCGAACAGGACGAGGAACGCGAGCGAGGCGAGTTTCAGCTCGTCGCCGAGCAAGCTCGCGGTATTGCCGCCCCCGACGGCGAGCAGGGTCATCCCGGCGGTCAAGCAGCCGATGAACATGCCCAGGTACCTGATCCCCGGCGGCGGCACCGGCCGGCGCGACTCCACCTTCGCGGCCACCGCGAGCAGCGCGCACAGACAGCCGGAGTAACCGATCGCCTCGATCACCCGAACCACCGCTCCACCAAAGCCAGCCCGCGCGAAACGAGCGCGTCCCCGGCAGGCTCGGGCTCGTGCCCGCGGGCCGCACGGTGCGCGACCAGGGTGGCGAGCAGTTCCGCCTCCTGCTCCTGCACCTCGGTGTACACCGAACGGCCGAGCACCCGCTGGACGAGTTCGGGGGAGAGGGTGGGCAGGAGCGCACCGACGTCGACGCTGCCGGCGTGCCCGCACACGAGGTGCCCGATTTCGTGCAACAGGATGTGCTGCCGGTGCAGCGCGGAAGTGTTGGCGGGCAACAGGATGTAGTCGGCGCGGTCGGTGGACATCACCAGCCCGCACGGCCCCCCGATCACTCTGGCCGGCAGCAGCTCGATCGGCCTGCCCCGCCCGGCGGCGACGCCCCGGACGAACTCGGCCGGGTCGAAGGGCTCCGGCAGGTCCAGGTCGCCGGCCAGTTTCCGGCATCTTCGCCACAGCTTGCGATCCACGAACCGACCCCCCAGTTCCGCCTTACTCGCCCGCTTCTCTTCGCGCGATCGCGTCGATCATGTCGCTGATGGTGCCCAGCCCGGCCCTGGAGAGGGTCACCGCGCGCAGCGCCACGTCCCGCACCCCCGCGTCGCGCAGCGCGCCGAGCAGCTCCAGCTCCTCGGCGATCCGGGCGCTCTGCTCGTCGTCGAAGAAATACGCGGGCGGGACCTGGAAAAACCCGGCCAGCGCCTCGAGGTGCCGCTTGGTGGGATTGTCCCGGCGGCCCGTGCGCAGCTGCCACAGATAGGTAGCCGAGAAGGTCTCGCCCGTCGCCTCCCGGCACGCGCTCGCGACCTCTTCGCTGGAGTACTGATCGCGGCCCGGCTTGCGCACGACGTCGAACAGCTTCTCGATCTTCTCGGCGAGCGAGGCCATCGGCAGCCTTCCTCTGCTGGCGTGAACATGTACGGCTTCCGGATTCATCTTAGTTGACATCGGCCGCCCCGTCATCCAGGATCGGATATCAGCTGAGATGAATGAAAGATCAGATCGCACTCATGTCAGCTAACACCCCGAAATCAAGGAGAAGCACCATGAAGCGAAAGCTCCTGGCCGGCGCGATCGGCGCACTGGCCCTGGCCGGCTCGATGTTCACCGCGGCCCCCGCGTCCGCGGCCCCCGCCGCCGCCCCCAAGCCGGTCCAGCCGGTGGGCTATTACGCCTTCGGCTCGTACTACTTCAACGGCACGAAGTGCATCGACGAAGACTCGGACGACAGCAGAGGCGACGGCCGCAAAGTCTGGACCTACAACTGCAACGGCAGCTACAACCAGCAATGGGCGATCGCCCCGGACGGCTCCATCCACAGCACCAACGACGGCCGCTGCCTGTCCCCGTCCGCGACCGGCCTGGGCGACCCGACCCCGCGCCTGGAGGGCTGGGGCTGCAACGGCAGAGCCGAACAGCAGTGGGTCTTCTACGACGACGGGACCATCCGCAACCGCCTCCTGGGCACCTGCATCCAGTTCGGTTTGGACCAGGTGAACAAGAAGGGCGTGTACACGTTTGTCGGGCAGTGCAACAACTTCGCCCCCCTGCAGGGCTGGGACGCGCACTTCCTGCACAGCTGATGGCGCGAACCGGGCGGAGCCTTTCGCGGGGCTCCGCCCGGTTCAGCGGGAACTCCGATCCGCCGACAACGGCGAAGGGCCGGGAGGCAGAGGCTGTTGCGGACTGTGAATTCGAGCTCCGCGACGTCCGTTGTTGAGGGTGCTTCGCCCAGCCGGGGATCTTGCTCAGACAAGTCCGGGTCGGACGCTGGCACCCTGGCTCATTCAGGTGCCAGTGCCGGAGTTCCGCACGGCGGTGCCGAAATCACGCGCGGCGGTGTCATCGGCCTTGGTTCGGCGGACCTTGGCCAGCAAGTGCGCCGCCAGCTCGGCAGGCGTGTGGTCTTTGGTGCGGAGGAAACCGGTGGCGGGGTTGAGCAGTTCGGCCGGCACCTCCGACTGGTCCACGAGGACGGGCAGCACGTAGTCGTCGTTTCGCCGCGTGGCGGCCTCGATCGCGGTGGCGAAAGCGTCGCGCGCGTGCGCGGCGGCCAGGTATGCGGGCGACAAGAACGGGACGAAGTGCCACGCGCGCTGCCCGTAGACCTTGCGCCCCTCGACGAGGAAGTTCCGCCCCCACCACTCGAAAGTCATGTCGGGCTCGAAGAAGACGACCAAGCCCAGCGTCCGGGCGGCCTCCACCACGGAACGGACGTATTCGCCCACCTCGTCGGTGAACGAGACCGCGACATCGTAGCTGCGCGTGTGCTTAGCCGCCGTATCGCGTGCCAGCGCCTCGCCGAGCACCGCCGCGACCCGGTCGTCGCTGCCCTGCTCGTGCAGCGCCCCGGCCAGTACCCCGTTCTCGGCGAGCTGACCGGGACCAGCGGTCTCCGCCCAGATCCGGTAGGTGTCGGTGGCCTTGATCCGCTGAATCATCTCGTCGCCCTTGTTGGCGAGCCAGCTCTTCGCGAACCTGCCCAGCCGGGCCCGGTCCGTCGGCGAGACGCCCAGCCCCTCGCCGAGCAGTGCGGCCCCGAGTGCTGTGTGCAACGCGTCGTCGGACGAATTCTCGTACTGCGGAACAAGATCCGCCCAGGCGATCATCAGGAGCCACCGGTCGCGGATGGCTCTAGGATGGCCGGATGACGGACAGCTCCGGCACGTACGACGTCGCGGTCTCGTTCTCCGGCAACCAGCGCGACTACGTCGAGCAGGTCGTCCGTGCCTGCGAAGGGCTGGGGGTCGTGGTCTTCTACGACCGCGACGAAACCGTGCGGCTCTGGGGGAAGAACGTCATCACCGAGTTGCGCCGGGTCTACGGCGGGGTGGCCGTCCGCCACGTGATTCCCTTCCTGTCCGAGGACTACATCGCCGGCGCGTACCCGATGGACGAGTTCTACGCCGCCATGACGGTCAGCGTGCGGCGCGGCGGCGACTACATCCTGCCCGTGGTGATGGACGACGTCGAGATTCCTCCGGAACTGCTCAATCCCGCGATCATCTACCTGCGCGCCGCCGACCACTCTCCGGAGGAACTGGCTCGGCTCGTCGCAAGGAAAGTCGCGCTTTCCCGGGCTGAAGGGCATGAGCCGAGAGAAGTCGCGGACGTCGTGGCGGAAGCTCCGGGGCCGAGGCTGCCGCGCGTCGCGCCGGTGCACTTCGACCCCCGCGGTGTGCTGGCGGACGCGATGACCCGGGTCGGGCAGGTTCTCGAGCGGCATTCGCGGCTGCTGCCGGATTACGGTTTCGCCTGCGGAGTGCAGGCTTCGGAAACGTCGGTGCAACTGGTCCTCGCGGAGAACGGACGCGAGGTCTGGAACCTCGCCCTCGTGTGGAGCCGGACCGTGCCGGACTCCCTGGAGGTTCGGCTCGGCCCTTGGCCGCCCGCCGTCGACGGAATAGTGACCGTGCACTGGGACGCCGGTCGTCGAAAGGGCGCGCTCAGGTACGGCGACGGCCCCGTAGCCTCGGCGCTGTTCGCTGCCGATGAGTTCGCGGAGTCGCTGTGGCACAAGGTCGTCGACTTCATCGAGGAAGACCGTCGGTAACCGGCCGTCCGGGGTCACGCGAGCTGCTCCGCGAGCAGGGCCGTGCACACGACGGAGCCCGGCAAGGCCAGCCCTTCGTCCAGTTCCTGCTCGTCGAACGCCTCCTTGACCGCTGTCAGGGCGGTGTGGAAGGAAAGCGGCTGCAGCCGGTCGCGGAGGAGTTCTTGCCACTCGTCCGCGACACCCCAGATCGCGAGGGCTCCGGGCACGTCTCCTTCTAGGGCGGCCGCGGCGCCCCTGGCGAGAATCCCGGAGGAGTCCGTGCTCTTGCGGGCGAGTCCCTCGAGCAGCTGTGCCCGGGGCGCGGTCTGCAGGCGGTCGAACAGCGCGATCTGGTCGAGGTAGCTCCGGGGGTGCGGGGTGTCCACCCGCGGGTCCGCGTAGAACGCCGCCCAGCCGAACGGCTCGACCGAGGCGCCGAAGTCCGACGAGGCCGCGGTCGAGGAGAGCATCTTTCCAAGGAACAACGGGGAGAACTGCTGAACCCTGCGCCCCAGCCCGTCGAGCAGCCGCGCGGCGCGTTCGGCGGCGGGCGGGTGGGTATTGCCTCGCCGGATGAAGAGCGCGGTCTCGGTCGAGTGCACGGTCAGGATCGCCACCAGCGCGCCGAGGGTCGCGTTGATCTCGGGAGACTCGCGTCCCCGACCGCGGCCGAACTTCCGGCGGCCGCTGAGCTGCGTCTCGAACACCCGGACGACGGCGCGGTGGGCGAACAGGTCCGCGTCGAGTTCGCGCTGAGCGTCGGCCGAACAGGCAGGCAGGTGCTCGCCGGGGGAGAACGCGCTGGGAGCGGAGGTGTGCCCGAGCGCGTGGTGAGCGATCTCGTGGCCGAGGACGAACTGCGTGGCGGAAGTGTTGATCAGATCGACGATGTCGTTCCCGGCCCGCTCCTCGGTACGGCCGAGTTTCGCCGCGATGCCGTAGACCCGCTGGTGCACGTTGTAGTACCGGAGCAGCCCGGTCAGGAAGAACGGGTCCTCGCCGAGCCCGCCGCCGGTCGCCATCCGGAAGGACTGCCACATCTGCCTCGCGGACCCGAAGCCGGCGAGCTCTCCCAGCGCGGCTCCGGCGTGAAGGCCGTAGACGTTGGTCAGCGCCAGTATCGCGTCGGAGACGAGAACCAGACCGGAGCCGTCGTCGAACGGCTGCATCTGGGCGGAGACGTCCTCGTCCAAAGCCGATCCGACGTGCACGGCCGCCAGCCGTTCGGCCGGAACGCCGAGCTCCTCCATCGCGGCCTTGACCAAGCCGGAGTTCTCCCCGAGAACCGCGTCCACCGGATGCTCGTAGGCGGCGGCCTCCGTCCTCTCGGCCCACGCGGTGAACAACGTGTCGAGCCGTCGCCGCAGCCCGTGCGCGGCGCGATGTTCGATATCAGCCTTGATGTCGTCCAGCTGCCGAGCCCGATTCGGCCGGACGACGTCCTGGTACTTGCGCTCGGCCATCGTCCTGGAGTCATTCACGCGCCCTGAGTCGGCGCCTGGGCCGGCTTCGTTACGGCCACCCGTCGTCCTCGGCCGGCCCCATCGTCCGCCAGGCTCTTCAAACGCGACAGCCCAGATCGCCGAGTGCAAGCTGCTGTTGCGTGCAGTCCCTGAGCGCCGCGGAGGGAAAACCGCTCGACCCAGAGTTTCGCCCTAGCCGAGCAGCTTGTTCGTCCGGCAACGGGTGCAGTGTCGACCGAATGCGGCACGACGTCGGCGCTTAGTTTCCTTGGAGGACAGTGACGCTTGCCTGGCCGCTCCCGGCGTAGCCGCCATAATCGATGGTGAGATGCCAATGGCCAGTGGTCGGAATCGCCAGCACGACCGGAGACCGCTTGTAGTGTCCTCCGACGTAGTTATGGCCACGCCCGGCCTTGTACGCCGCGAAGTTCGTCGGATCGAGAAGTCGAACGTTGGCCTCTGTCCCTTTGAGATCGACACGGACGCGGGCACCCGCAGGTTGCTGGCCGAGGTCCCAAGATACGAATCTCATTGCACACCACCGCTTTGAGAGGTTGAGACTTGCTGCCCGGAGCTCAAGCCTCACTGTGTCGGCCTACAGTCGCTGTACGCCGGGGATTCGTTTCATCGCAGGTCCGACGATTCCGGTGGGCGGCTATGCGAACAGCTGGGTGAGCCGATCAAGGAGTTGGCCGAATGTGCCGACGTCAAGCGGGTCGTGGTACCCGGGCGCCTCCAGGATGGGGTCGTCGGCGTTACCTGCCCAGTAGCAGAAATCGGCCCAGCCGCCGGTGAACAGCACGACGCTTCCCTCCTGCGCGCCTTTGGCGAGTTCAACGCCAATCGAGTCGGCGTCGATGATCGTCGCGCGATCGGTTTTCAATGCGGGCGGCCATCCTTCGCCCTGCTCCCGCCAAGTGGTCTCGCCCGCGGTAATGCCGAGGTCATGCCACTCGCCACGCCGCTGCGAGATCTGCTGCGCGGCCGCATCCAGGTCGATGACGTTCTCCACGGGATGATTCTGACTGCGGTGGCGACCGGAGCGCACACTGTTTTCGCGGAATCGTTGCCGTCAGCTAGTTGTGGTCGCGGTCGTACTTGCATCTTGATCGCCAGTCGCTGACGGATGGTCAGGCTGGATGTTCGACGTGGTCCCCAAAGGGTCCCAAACCTGCACACCGGCACTCGGGCGCAAGATCAAACCCCAGAAGCAAAAAAAGCCGCCCGACCTGGGCTTCCACCCAAGCCAAGCGGCTCATCCGTCCGGTCGGGCTGACAGGATTTGAACCTGCGACCCCTTGACTCCCAGTAAATGGGAGCTAAGCGCTGTGCTCGCCTGCGTCTTTCCAGCTCAGTAACGAGCATAGCACGTCCGGTTTTGAAGTCTAGCCTGAATTGTCACCCGAACGCGCTAGACTCCGATTAGTCAAGAGAAGGAACGCAGGACGGCGCAAGGTTCTCGCTGCCTGGCCAGCGTCAGGATCAGGCTCGAGCGGCTGTCCGGCCTCTCGTCTTCGACTATTGCGGCGTTCGCGTTCGTTGCGCATCGACAGCTGTGCTTGGAGTAGCGAGCGTTGCTCCCGTGAGCCAGCAGAATTCGGACGAGGTCTCTGCCTGCGAGCAGTTCGCGCTCGCCGGGGGACAGCCACCTCGAAGGCCCCACATCGACGAGGCGGACCTCCCAGCGTCGAGAACGAGTTAGTCAATGCTGGTCAGCATGCTGCAACGGATCCAGGCAAGCCAAGCAACGAGTCGGTTTGAACCAGCCGCTGACATGCCTGAATAATGGGATGGGCCCGCCTTTGCAAGGCGAAGACTGGCCAGCCGACAGCCACTCTGGAGAGTTCAAACGCGCAGGCAGGTCCCCGATGAACATCGCCCAGTCGTCACCAATTGGCAGCGCCGCTGCATCCGAGGCTTAGGGCGGCCGCGACGATCGTATCGGGGTCCTGGGTCGTTGCTTTTCCCCGCAGGTGCTTCACGATCCGTTCAAGTTCGTCACAATCCCAGAAGGGCTGTTTGGTGTGCTTCGCCAGGTGGGCGACGAAGGCACCGAATTCCTCAGGAGCTGAATCGAGAAGCTGATCGTCGAGCTTGCGAAGGGTTCCCGAGTGTTCCCGCAGGCCTGCCGGGGTCGAGAGCGCGAGATTGATTCCTTCGGCGACGAACTTGTGGAGGTATATGGTCCAGGCGGCCAGGGCGGACGCCTCCTGTGGGGTTAGCTGCTTCGGGACGCTGGAGATGCGTCCGCTCCAGTAGCCCTTCATCCAGCGCTGCCATTGGTTTTCCGCGGCGTCTGCCGGAAGCTCGTCAAGCAGCCAGGTGATCTGGTCCATCCACTCCGCGCGAAGTTCAGCGTCGGCGTTTGCCGTGAACGTCCGCGAGAACTCGAGTGCATCTGATTCGCTGAGCAGTGAGATCGCCGCGACGTGTGCGCAAAACTGTTGGCGGAGTTCGTCCCGAAGACCGGATGCGTGCTTCGCAGTGCTGAGATACTCCTCGCGGAGGCCAGCGTCGAGGAGTTGGTCGTTCCAGCGGCCCCAAACGAGGAAACCGTCCCAGGCGCGCTGTGCCTGCGCTGGTGTGGACCATGAGAAGAGGGGCAGCAGGTGCTGCTCGCACCATGCCCGGTCTGCGTTGAAAAAGAAGAACAGCTGGCTGGCCAACACTGTTTCAGCCATGGCTGAACGATCGTCGTCACTGGAGAGCATCATCTCCAACTGGTGTCGCGTGTCTTCGTGCAGGCCCGTCCAGTCGTCGCCTGCTTTCCTCCACTCGGTCGAGATCGTCTTGACCCAGAAGAGGCTGATTCGTCCTGCTGGGGTGTTGATCGCCCGGCTCAACCAGTCGGCGATGTCACCGTCTGGTGGACGGGTTTCGATGCCTGGCCACAGCTTCTCGGCGACAGTCTTCGCAGCGGGGTGGCGGTGCCATTCGGTTGAACTCGTTTCGGCCTGGCCGCTGTCGGAGAGCATGCGCGAGACGCTGTCCGCGACGGTCGCCAGATCCAGTGTCGCCAGCAGCTGCAGGATTTCGTTCGCCTGTTCGTCGGAAGCGGAAGCTGCCGACCAGCCCGTGATCACAGCGTCGAGGACCGCGGTGTCCGGGTCGGCGATGTCGCGAAAGATCGTGAAGCCGTCCTCTGGGTGATCGCGAACGGTCTCCCTGATCACCTCTAGCGCTGCCTCCCAGTCCGGCTCGTCGAAGCGGATGCGGCCGTCGTCGAGTAGGCGCAATTCGGCGATGGCGCTGGCAGCGTCTTCGGCGATCCTGGAGTGGAGTTCGTCCACGGTCATCGGTGGCTTCGGGCGGGCGAAGCCGAACGTCATGCTTGAAATCAGGTCGGGGTTCTTGCGTTCGCCGAAGTCCGGGTGCTGCTCGCGAATGGATGCGAGGGCGTCAGCTGCTGAACTCAGATCCGGAGCGTGCCGGACGATCCAGGTCAGTACGTTGAACTGGGCGTACGCGCTGTGGCGGCGGCCATCTTCGCTGCTGTCGTGTTCGGGGCCGGCCAAGATGTCGCGGACGAGGCCGTCTGCTTGCGACTGCTCAGCGTGGCGCAGGGAAAGCGCGATGAGGCGAAACACTTCGTGTCGGAGCTGATGGGCATACACCCAGTTTTTCTCGCGAAGCCACTTGATCTTCTCGGTGTCGTCGATGTCGGTTCTCTGGACGTATCCGTGCAGAGCCAGCCGGTTGAGCATGGGTGCGTCGGCCGCTGCCCACTCGGTCAGTGCCGCGGCACCGAGTGGGTGGCCGGACTCGATCAGCGACTCGAGGCTGTCGCGTGCGGCGTCGACCAAGCTGTCGATGGCGTCACGATGCGCGTCCTGGGCATGAGGTTCGATGGCTGATCGCCCGAAGGAGACAAGGTCGAAGACGTCGCTGGCCGAGGTCGTAGCGGCCAACAGGTGCCAAGCGCGGCGAAGATGCCGGCCGGTGATCGCCAGAACGGATGCGGCGAGGTGGGGCAGGTTGTGCTGGAAAATCCCTTCCCACGCCTCGTCCAACCAGTGCACCGAGCCGCGCAGCTGAATTGTGAAACGCGTTGCATCAGGCGACCCGATTAACGTGTGCGGTCGCGCCAGGGGTTCGGTCAAGCGATCGAACAGCAGCAGCATGACGGTCTCGTCCTGGGGCCACTGCGACTTCGTCAGCGCGTGTTCGAGCCACTCCGAGCTGTCGGCCGGGGTGTCCTCGACCAGTTGGACTACCCAGGGAGTGAGCCACCCGGGGCGCGGTGCCGGGGCCATGTGCAGGACATGGCCGATGACCTGGCACAGGGTCGGCCCAAGCCTTCCGCCCGCCTCGCGCAGCACACCGAATGCGGCGGACGTGAGATCTTCCTGGACGACGAAGTTCTCGGCGAACCAATAGGCCAGTGACCTGGTGACGCTGGTGGGCAGGGCTGTTTCGTCGAAGAGTTTCTGGAACTCCGGTTGGCGAGCGGTCCATTCGAGCCACTCCCGGCCGCGTGCGAGTGTGGTGAAGAGGTCAATCCGGTCCGGGTCTGCGACGACGGACTCGAGGTAGGACTCTTCCTCGGGGATCTTTGACGGTGCCACTGAGACCAGTTCCGCGATCCGCCGCCGGTGATCCAGCAACCCCATCGACGCTTGCGTCGCCCATCCGTCTATAGCGTCTGCCAGGGCTCCATGAGAGTTGTCGACCACGGGGTAACCGACTGGGTGGATTCCCAGCGAACGCCAGCGCGGAGTCTCCGGCTCGTGGGTCAGGACGTAACGGGCAGCGCCGGGTCCCAGTGCTCGTGCAAGGTACCGCATGACGACGTCGCTGTGGCCGTAGCCAACGAACAGCACGGTGTACTGGGCGAACATCCGCTCGAGGAATCGCGCTGCCCACGCGTCCCGCAGGTACGCCTTTCCGAAGTCGCCGTCCGTGACGATGAGCCGGCGAGGTTCCTGTTCCAGATTTCCGTGCAGGTAGACGAGGCCGGTGAAATCATCGCCGACCGGGAGGGCTGGACCGCAGAACTGTTCAAAATCAGCTTTTGCCTCGCGGAGCGCTGAAGAGATGTGCAGGTCGTAGTTGGTCGTGACCACACGAACCTGCCGGGACGCGATCGCTAGAGCGGCGAGCGCCGCGTGCAGACGGTTCGGTGCCGATCCCGGCTTGTTGATGTGCGTGAAAACCCGCTGGTGAACATCGAACTGCTCGTCCGAGAGACGTCCCAAGAAGACATCCAACTGCCGCCAATCATCTTTCGACATCCTCACTTCTGCCTCAGCGGCGATCGTCTCCGTCAGGGCGGAAAAACCCGGAAGGCCTGAAGGCTCATCAATAGATGCACCAGCGCCGACGAAAATCACCAACTTGCCTTCCCTGTGAGAGGTGATGAGTTCACTTGGGAAGTCGACCTTACGAATCCACACCCAGAGCATTCTACTGCCGGTCGCATCTCGATCTCGCGCCAATGGCGCGTGCCGTCTGCGGTCTGGTGACGGGAATATGACAGTTCTGGGCAAGACGACTTGCTGTGTAGTCGCCAGGCGGAGCCGGAGAACTGTTCGGCGCGCGTTCGTCGAGTGTCAGCAGCTTGGCTGACGTGTGGAAAGTGCGTGGTCGTCTGGTGTGGTGGCCACTCAGTCGCGGGCGTCGCTATCTGAGCCGAGTTGGGGACGGCTAGCCGCGCTGCGGGGCAGAGCGGACTGGACGAACATTAGCTGGCTTCCGCGGGGGCTCCCTTGGCGTCCGTAGAGGCAGTGCTGATGATCGCCGCGTGCGGCGCTATGGTGTTCAGAGTGTCGCTCCCGTCACTGCGTGGCGACGTAACGTTGTTGCCTGGGGCGGGACTCTCTCTGGTAGTGGTCCTGCTGCCGCCGAAGCTCGTCTCCGTCGCGACTCCACCGATGCCTGAAGGAGCGAACGCAATGGCTGTGCGCTGCAGCCCCTCCCGCGTGTGATCGTCGGCCGGTTCGGCATCGCCGTTGTCGCGCGACTGCTTCCGCGCTTAAATTGAGCGGATTGCTGCAGGCCAGGTGCTGCGATGCATCAAAGTGCAGCAAAGATGCACTGGTCTGCGATAGGTCGTGCGAATGGCGTTCCCAACGAAGCAATCTCGATCGCTGCGCAGTCGACCGTCCGACGAGGAGGTGGTTCACAGAGATGCTCAAGCCGCCTCTAGGTTGTGATCCGATCGCCGCAGTGTCTTCCTCCTGGCTGTGGCGGGAACTGTCCCGTCACGGTGAAGCCAACGGCTTCACGATTACTGGAAGATCGGTGATGCTCATGCTGGGTGAGCCTGTGGATCCATCGCTGTCCGAAGAGAAACGAGACGGACCTCGTCGCATCGATCACGTCAATGGTGGTCAGGATGACGGCGGACGGCCAGCGGGCTGCTGTAACGGAGCCAGCCAAGCCAAGCAGCGAGCCTGCCTGGTCAGTGGCTGACACACTTAAACGGATCTGTCCCAAACTTTGCCGGGCGGGATCTGTGGCTCGCTTCCATCCGCTCCCCGTTGGCTAGCCGCAGCAGCGTACTTTGGTCGTGTGGCAGAGGAAGACTCCAGCGTGATTAGTACCGCTGCAGGCGAAGTCGTTAGCAACGTCGCCAATGAAGCGGCGAAGACGATGGCGATGTATGCAGGGATGGATCCGATGTCCGCTGCGGCCATCGGTGGTGCCGCAGCCGGAGTGAGCAAGACTGCTGAGGCTGTGTTCGTGCGTTTGATGGCTCGGAGACGCGCACGAGTGGAGGCGGCGCTTCGGGCCGCCGGCCAAGACCCTGAGTTCCTGCTGGTTACCGCCATGGATGACGACAGGAAGCTCGAGTTGTTGGGTCGCGCTTTCGAAGTCGCTCAGCGAACGGTCGACGAGGAACGTGTTCGGTTTTACGGGCGTATCGCAGCCGAAGGCGTGCTGGCTTCGGACGCCGCTGTCGTGGACGAAAAAGACCGGATCTTTTCGGGTGTCGCTGCGCTCGACCCCGTCGAGCTCAAGGTCCTGCTGCTCATGGTCACCGAGCGCGCCTGGCAGAAGCGGGTGGCTTCAGGTCAGAACAAAGTCATCTCTGAGGAAATGCCGGAAGTAGCCAATCTTCTCGACGCGATCTTCGCGCGGCTGGAGAATCTCGGGATGATCGCTGACGAGGGTGAAGGCGGTTTGAGCTGGGGCAGCGAGTGGACGGTTACCGAGTTCGGGCATTTGTGCGTAGACGAGCTGCACCGCCTCGGCGGGTTCGACACAGCGTCGTAGCGTCCGATCCAGGGCATCGGTGACTTGCCCGGAACGGGCACGCAGTCTGGCCGCGAACCGTAGCCCGCCGATGCCAGGGATGCAGACTCTGGCGCGACTGCTGCCTATCGTGACCAGGCGTTCTGCGTATCTCCAACTCAACGTGGAGCTACGGGTCAGAGAGCTCTCGAGGTCGTCGCGAAAGCGCGCGTACGGTCGCCGAGTGAGTAGCTTCGTCGGGACGCTCCAGCCTGCCCTGTGGGCGACGCCGAGAACAACTGGATCTCAGGGCTTCGACATAGCCGTAGGCCAGCTGGCAGGCATCAGGTCTACGGCTGTGCGCGTGTAGCGAAATTTGCCCAGTCCGCGACATGACGATTATGACGTGGGCACCGCGAGGGTCGTCCGATGATCGGAAGCGGCGCGCCAACGTGATGGTTTGATCCAATCGCGAACGAAGGCTGACTGATGCTCGTGTCTCTGCTGCCTGGTGTTGACCGGGACAATGTTGAACGTACTCTGCGCGAACTCAGCATTGAGGCGTACAACCTGCGAGGGGACGCGGCCGGGTATGTAGCCGATCCGACGGAGCGGATAGTCCGCTACGCGCAATGGGCTCACGAGGCTGCGCAACGCTTGCGGGGCCAGGTCTCGCAGGCCGACGTCGACCGTCTCATTCTCACGCGGCCGTACGATCGGTTGCTCACGATGACCGACGTCGGAACCATGGGGATCGCTACCGGCCTGTTCTTCGCCGAGCTGACGGCACGTATTGACGATCTTCAGGTCGCTGCGGACGCTCTAGCCACCGAAATCAAGCGCTGGTCGGCGACCGGACGCCTCGTGGTAGCCGACACTGGGGTCTACCTGCACGGTGCGAAGTTCGAGGATATCGACTTCGCGAAGCTGATCGACGAACGACAAGGTCCGCTGCATCTTGTGATTCCGCTTGCGGTCGTCGATGAACTGGACAACCTGAAGCAATCCAAGGACCGGCTCATCCGGTGGCGTTCTCGTCATACGCTCGCGGAGTTCGACAGGCTCCTGTCTGAGCCCAGCAAGCCGGCTCTCGCCCGCTTGGCGGACTACTCTCCTGCAGAGTCTGAACAGGGAGGCGTCCCCCGTGGTGCGGTCACGATTGAACTGCTCCTGGATCCGCCTCGACATGTTCGCCTTCCGATTACCGACGACGAGATCGTCGATCGAGCCGTTGCGGTGCAGGCACTGGCCAGCCGGGTCGTGACATTGCTGACCTACGACACTGGGATGGCGACCCGAGGCCGTATCGCGGGGCTCGAGGTCACCAAGATCCCGCAACCGCCTGATGAACCCGAACCGGACGGCTCCCGGCCTGCGCCGAAGAAGGGGCGCTACCCCGTAGGGCAGGTCTCACGAAGCCCAAAGAGTTGACGTCTGCGGGGGCGCAAACTCGCTGACCACAGGCTTCTCTGTCAAGGCGCTGTGCGGCCGTTCCGTTCGAAGTCGGGCTCGCCACCGGACCGGTCTTCTGTAGACTAACCGGAGAACTGAATAGCGGCCGTGGCGTGTGGTCTGGGTCCGGCGCGCCGTTCGATTCGGGACGTGGTTGCAGTCTAACCGGAATGCTCGGTATCTCGTTCATTGTGTTCTTGCTGGTCGCTCTTGAGAAGGCCGTCAGAAGGCTCACCAAGCTGGCGAAGAAGGCATGGGAGGAGATGAGGCGTATGAGTTCGTTCCCGCTCTTCGGTTGGCTCGCAGCGTCAGGCGGTTTCCTGACCTGGACCAGATGTCACGACCTATTACCTTGGCGGTAGCTGCCCGTTGAAGGAACGTGTCGTGCCCGGTCGCCCCTCGAGTGCGGGCGCAGTTGTCCACCGTGGGGCAGCCGGTAGCTCATTTGATTCGGACAGAAGACTCGTGGTCACCTGAAGCGCGGCGCTTCTGGATCTGAGGTGCACGTTGTGAACCGCTGAGCCTGCGCCGGTTGCGACAGTGGCGCGCATAGCGAGCGTGCGCCTGCCGACAAACGCCGCAGCGGCAACGGTGCTTCGCGTAGCGAGCGTTGGTCCCATGGGCGGGCAGGATGCGAACACGTTCCGGACCAGCGATGAGTTCGCGCTCGTCAGGAGTAAGCCCCCCGCGAAGTCCCCAAGGGTCGCACTCGGCCAGTGCTTCCTCGAGACATGCCGTTTGGACCGGGCACGACTGGCAGATTCGTCGACAAGCTGCGACGTCGCCGGGTTCCGCGGAGTGCCAGTCAAGATCTGGATGGTTCGCGCATGACGCCCACTCATGCCAGCGCGCCAGGGAGGAAGTCATTGTGAACGCGGGTTGCTGGGGATTCCGCGGCGGCGGGCACGCGAGCTGAGCAGCGCGAGGCGTTGGAAGTGTTCCTTCCTAGCGTGTTCTGCTCGTTTCGTCCGATCGTCGTGGTTGAGTTCGCCGGCTGGGTCGACGAGCTTTTCGAAGCGGTCAAGCGCTGCTTTTCGCGCGGGTGCGGTTCGCCGAGTTCGATCTGGGGTCCGAGCCCACGATGCGTTCGCCGCGATGCGGGCGCGGAGGATCCTCTGCGCCGGTGTCAGTCCTTGTTCGTGAGCGTCGTGATCTTTCATGGGTTCCTCCGGACGAAGCAGACCGGGTGAGGCCGGTGGGCTGCCGTTTCCGCGCACCCAAAGGGCAAGGGGAGCGCCGTGGCTGGCGAGGCCTGTCAGCCGGACGATCGGCCAGTCGTCGTCTTCGGGCGTGACCAGGCGCGCGGTGCCGGAGTCGAGGGCACGCAACTCGTCGTTGATCACTGCATTGGGCCGGACGATCTCGTTGAGGACTGCGGCAGGGGCGGTGCCTTGCCAGATCTGTTCCGTGGCTTCGACTGGCCCCACGGCGGTGACGTAGCAGTGGACGTTGGGTGCCGGTGGTTCTGCGGCGCCGAGCAGGAAGAGGCGGGCGTGCAGTTCGGATCGTGATGGCATGTTCGGTTCCTCCGGAGAAAACGGCGGATAGCGGGTGGTCGGTTCAGCCGCTGATCACAGCTCGCACGTCGGCGGCGGTTCGGAGAGTGCCGCGGGTACTGGATTTGGCGTACGCCAAGGAATCCGGGCTGGTGAACCACAACGTGAGAGTTTCGGCTCCGCGGGCGAATCCGCGACGGTAGCCTCGCACATCGCGGAGTTCGTCAAGCGGAATCGGAGGCAGCGTGCCGTCGAGTGTGCGGTCAGGGCGCGAGATCCAGCCCTGCGCGGCGAGATCGTCGGCGATTCGTGGGCAGTCCATGTCTTCGCTGCGCGCGTGGGCGTATCCGGCGGCGGCCCGTGCCAGAGCCTCAGCGAGGTGGTTCACGCGCTCGGTGACGTAGCGGAGCCCCTTCGGCGGGTACGTGAACTGGGTGTACGAGTCATTGGCGAAGTCGGCGATGTAGATGCGCAAATTCTCGGCATAATCCGCAATCTCTTCAAGGCTGGCGTTACGCGGTGCGGCGAGCCGCTCTGCCGCGGCAGTCCGTACGCGAAGCTGTTCAACCTGGGGGAGATCCGGAGCGATCGGTTCGTCGGCGTGCGGGCTCATCACGGATACTCCTGTCCAGCAAGCCTGCCGGTGCGTGCGGCAGTTTGGGATGCGTCAAGGTGTTGGATAGGGAGGGGAAGTGCGCGGCAGGCAGTCATCGCGGCGGCCGCGTGATCGGGCGGATTCGCAGCGGGTGTTCGCCGCGGTACGAGGCTGCCAGGTGACCGTGGTCGACCACGACGTGATAATCGTTCAGCCACACCGAGAACCATCGTTCGCCCCGAGCACCGCGGCGAGCCGAAGAGCCCGCAGTCACCGGCACACCCGGTACGGGCGTGGTGCGGTAGGTCGCAAGCGTTCCGTTGACCAGCGCTCGACAGGATCCTCGACGACGCGAGAATCACCGCGGTGTTGACTGGTGTCGGGATGCCTCGCATGAGCGCGATCACGGAACGCTGGGTGAAGACGCTGCGCGCGGAACTGCTGGATTGCACGCTGATCTGGAGCCAGACCCACCTCCGGCACGCGCTGCTGCTGCGGCACCTGCCTGGCGCTCCCAGGGTCGTCGCGCTGCACGTCGGCGGCGTGCACACCCCGCAGCTTGCTGGTGGCGTCGATCTCATCCCGGTCGATCACCCGGAGGTTTCCCCGCCTACGCGCCCTGCCCGCCGTCGGGAGTTTGGCCGCGTCTCGCAATGCGTAGCCCGGGTGTCGCCACCGCAGACTGTCGGTGGCGAGCGTTACCGTGATACCGGCTGGCCGTGAACGTGCACGTCGTTGCGTGTTTACGACAACCGGCCTGAGGTGTGTGAATGGGTGACAGATCAGGAGTTGTTCTCGCGTCATTACCTGCGGACGTGGCTGGAGAAGCGGCAGCGCGAGGCGCTGGCAGAGGTGCAGCAGGTCAGTGCTGATGAGATCTTGGCGCGGCCGCACGAGCAGGTCGCCGAGGAGATCATCGACCGCTACTTGGTGCCGGAACCCCGCCTGGATCGGGATGCGATGACTGGTGAGGTCGGCGACCAGCAGGTCGACATCTCCGGCGACCCGACGCGGGTGGTGTCCAACCGGTCCCGGTCGTTCCACGTTCCCGGCAGCAGGATCGTGTTCCGGGTGCCCTACACCGGCTTGACGGACGTGCTTTATATGCAGGCCAGCACGTACTCGTTGGCCCCGCCGCACGCCAGTGTCACCGACGGGTACGTCAGCGTGTCTCGTGACGTCCCGGCCGACGTCCTGGAGCGCGAGCGCGACAGCATCGTTGCCGCGCTGAAAGCCGAGATCACGAAAATCGACACGCACCTCGATTACAGCCGCAGCGACATCGCCGCAGCGAAAGAGCAGCTGCGCGCCAGGGTGGCCAGGGCCGCGCAAGCCCGGCGCATGAAGGTGCTGGCCGACCGCGACACCGAAGCCATCCTCGGGGTTCCGCTGCACCGCGACCAGGAGGCGGTGAAGACCTACCGGGTCCAGCCCGTCTCCCGGCGGAAGGTAAAGCCGACGCGGCAGTCTCGCCCGCATCAGCCGTTCGCTCCAGAGCCCGCCATCACCGCAGACGACTTCGCGCACATCATCGGCGACATCGTCACCACCACGCGCATGTTCGAGCGGCTCGCGCTCACCTACGCCGACCAGCGAGAAGAGCGTCTCCGGGACCAGATCCTGACGACGTTGCACAGCATCTACGGCGCCGCGACCGGGGAGACGTTCAGCAAACGCGGCAAGACCGACATCTACCTGCCCTGGGACGGCGGGGCGGTGTTCCTCGCCGAGTGCAAGTGGTGGTCGGGGCCGAAGAACTTTGCTGGACACGACCTGCCGCAGTTGTTGGACCGCTACGTCACCTGGCGTGACACGCGCGCCGCGATGGTGGTGTTCATCCGCAACAAGAACGCCACCGCCGTCATCGCCGACGCCGAAAACATTGTCCGAGCCCATCCCCGCTACCTGCGTGACGCCGCGGCGCTCGATGGCACGCCGGTGTTCGTGCTGCACAAAGACGGCGACCCCGACCGCGAAATCACTCTTGCGCTCGTCACCGTCGCTGTCCACGACTGAAACACACGGAATGACGGTGGGAAACCCGGTGTCGATGAGTGACCGCATCATGGCCGAAGTTCAGCGGGTCAACAAGCACACGCGGGCGATGCTCGCTGCATACCTCGAGTGGGGCCACAAGATCCGGGTTGGCCAAGTGCAGCAGTGGATGTACAACGAACTGATCGATTTCATCAACTTCCGGATGGAGACCGCCGACACCTGCCTGCAGCTGGTCGACCGGGGCGAGGTCGCCGACGCGCTGGGGCTGTGCGGGCCGCTGCTGGAGAACTACCTGCTGTTCATGCTCATGTGCCGGGGCCGCAAGTACTTCCGGCTACAGGACCGCGCTGATCTCACCGAAAGCCAGTTCAAGGCCTACGTCGCGGAGCAGAAGGAACAACTGGCCTCCGGGCACCAGGCCGGCACCGCCGCGCGTCTCGCCGTCGACAAGTATCCACGCGCGAAGCGGCACCTCATGCACATCTTCGAGGGGCTCAAAGACGAAGACGACGCCGAGTTCGTGATCCCGGTGCACTACTTCCACTTCAGCAACTTCCGTCCCGAGGTGATGCGGCTGTGGCAGGGCGACTATTTCGAGTACGTCGCTGACGAGACCGACACCCAACAGGCACTGCGGGACCACCAACGGGACGCCACCGTCGTCTACAAGCACTACCTGTCATACGACGCGCTGCTGACCTGCCTGGAACTCAACCAACTGGCAGACCACGCCAGCATCGCCCGTATCGAAGCGCACTACACGTTCCTGGGCCAGTTCCTGCACCCCACCAACGATGCTGCCCGCAGCCTGCACGAATCCAGCAACTACCACCACGGCAAACCCGCCATCGGCATGGCCACCCCCTACACGCCGACGGCGCACCTGCTCGCAGCACTGTACGTCTGCCATCTCGTTGCGGGCCTCCTGGACGAGATCGCTCATCTGCATGAGAACGCCCCACAGAAATTCATCGCCGAACCAGGAACCGAGGATCTGCGGCGTCTCACGGTCGACGTGCCGACCAGGTACGGATATTTTTGGTTCCTGTTCAACGACCCGCCGCTCTACGACAAGTTCGTGCACTGCGTCAGCCGCACCACCGACGACGGACTTGCCGCCTACGGCCATTACGCCCACACGCCGAACGACCGCGTCAGGTTCAATCAGCACATCTACGACCAGCTCACGCAAGCCCTCAATGGCTGGAACAATTCCAGAGTCGGAACCTACACGCCACCGATCCCGTAGCTAGTCAAGGGATGTCGCCCGCGGACTGCCGCGTGCGGTGATAATCCTGCCCCGTGATCGACCATGGCAACGGCTAGCCCGAGCCAGGACCCCGGGCAGCCGCTCGATCAGGTCGACGGGAACATCGCAGCCACGTCGCCAATGGTGATGAGCCGCCCGCGCGAGAGGGCGATTGGAAGATTTCGTCAGACTGGACTTTGCCCGGACCACCCCCGCTCGCGCGGCGAAGACCTTTCGTGTCCTGTGGTTTACGCTGCGTCGGGCCGGTCGCCTCGACCTTGAAGTAACCCATGCCCCGCGCGTACTCAGGTGCCCGCTCTGCCGGCGAGCGAGGCGACGGTACCTTGCTCTGTTCAGGAAGACCTTCTGCCACTTGAGATCCAGCTTCCGTTATTCTCTTTGCCGGTCAGACCAGCTTGTTGTGGAAGCCGGGCGGGGCGCGGGGGACGCGGCGGCTGCGGCCCGCCCGGCTTGTGCGGCGCCGTCCAGCACGGGTGCGAGCTTATGTCCCGCGCTTGACGGTAGTGAGGCCGAGCATGCGGCGCGCCGTTGTCACGTCCATGACCCTGTCGCCGAGGGATTCGATGATCTTGACGGCTCGTTCTACGAGTTGTTCGTTGGTCGCGAGCACTCCACGGGCGAGATAGAGGTTGTCTTCGAGTCCGACTCGCACGTGTCCGCCAAGGAGCACGGCGAGGCCGGCGATGTGCAGCTGCCGTGCACCCACGCCGAACGCGAACCAGACGGAGTCTGCTGGAAGAATGCTTCGCATCGCCAGCAGGCCTTCAGGCGTCGCGGGGGCACCGTAACGGACCCCGAGGCACAGTTGGAAGATCGTTGGCGACGGCAGCAACCCCTTGGCGATCAGGCTCTTGGCGAGTTCGATGTGACCCAGGTCGAATACTTCGACCTCCGGCGCCACGCCGGCTTCTCGCAGTTGCCGGGCCATTTGTTCGAGCCATGACGGAGTCGTCGCGTAGACCGCGTCGCCGAAGTTGACCGATCCGCAGTCGAAGCTTCCGATGTCCGGGCGAAGCTCGAGGATATGCTCGATGCGTTCCGTCGGACTGACGAAGTCCATCTCGGCGGGAAACTCCAAGGGACTGTCCGGCGGTCCGAACAGCATCTCCCCTCCCATGCCGCCAGTCAGGTTGACGATCAGTGAGTCATCGACCTCTCGAATCCGTTCGAGGACTTCACGGTAGAGTTCGCGACGCCGGGACGGCTCGCCGGTGTCCGGTTCGCGGACGTGCGCATGGACTGCCGCGGCCCCGGCTTTGGCGGCGCGCAGCGCGTCCTCGGCGATCTGCTTCGGAGTGACGGGAACGCTGGGGTTCTTCTTGTGCCCGTCGCCGCTGCCGGTCAAAGCGCAGGTGATCATGACTTCTCGACTCATCGTCAACCTTTCCGTCGTGAGTCTTGTCGGGTAGTCCAACCGAGGAGTTCGCGGATAAGCGCGGTTCGGTCGTGAGAGTGTTCCAGCTTCTTCTTTCGTCGATCCCATTGCGCTCGGAATCGCCAGTGGGAGAGTTACGACGAATTCGGCCAGTGTAATGAGGCGCGGAAGGGGCCGAAGCGATCCGCGGCTGTCGTCTTTTCCCGGGCGCGCGGCGAAGCGGTTACTCCGCCATCGAGGTCCGCAACCAGGTTCTGCTCGAGGCCGAAGTCTTCGTCGGCGATCACATGGGTTTCTTCTTCACGAGACCTGTGCAGGAAGGCACGCTGGCGCCGCGCCATTTACGTCGGCCATCGACGGATTGTCCGCACCGCCGTTGTGGCCTGATTGCCGGAGCGCGGCCCGAACATCGCAGATCATCCTATGGGGCACGCGCTGTTCTCACAGGTGCTCCTCTCCGGTCGAGACGGGTATGCGGTAGGCGTCGAGTTGACGGCGGACATGGTCGGGCACAGGAGACGGTCGGCCCTGTTCGTCGACATAGACAGATACCGATGTCGCTTCCATCGCCGGTGCGCCGTCGGCGGCGAGAGTTTCAGTGGTCGTTATGCTGGATCTCCCTACGCGAATGCAGGCCAGGGATCCTCTTACCTCCGTTACGCCTAGCGGTATGGCGGTGATGAATGTGAGGTTGGCCGATGCGAGCACTGTCGAGTCCCTGCGAATGCCAGCCTGGATGAAGAAACTATCGCGAAGGTGCTCGAGGTAGGTCAGGTAGACGGCATTGTTGGCGTGGCGGTTGGCATCGAAGTCGGTCCATCGTGTCGGAATATTGCGGACGAAGGGTTCCGGCATCAGATCACGACTCCGAGGGTAGTGCGCCTTGGCGCCTTCGCCGATTGATCGAGTGCACCGCTGTGGTCTGTCGCGCCGCTGGCCCGCCTCCGTCCAGCGACGCGAATGACGTGGTCGTTGTCGCAGTCGTCGCCAAGCGCCAACGAAGCGGGAGCGCAGACGCGCCGCACGATGTTCGGGGCGTCGACCTGAAATCCGAAGTCGACGACGGCGCGGGTGACGACGTCGAGCAGTCCGGCTTCGGCCACCTGCCGAAGTGCGCGCCGGGCGCCGTGTTCGGTTCGATCGTCCGGCCGTCTCCGTATGTACGTCGGCGCACGGCTGTTCGCGGATCGGCACCTGGCGGGCAGCAGCCCGGACGTGCATGGAGGCATCGAGTGACCTGGTCCTTTTCGTGGGCCGTGATCTGGCCGAGCGCGCCGGTCATCGGGTGTGCTGCCATTGAGGCGCCCGCAGGCCGTGCATTGTGTCGTAGGCAGCCCGTGCGGGCGGCTGCCATCCGCGGAGCAGGTCGTGACTGGGTTGGTAGACCTCGACGCCGATCGGGTGGCAGACATCCAAGGGATCGCGCGCGTCCGGTCCCCACATCGGCACCGACAGGTCGCCGCCTGGGCAGGTGGACAGCGCACAGAGCAGATCGAGTTCCGCGAAGAATTCGAAGAAGTCCCCGGGCCGCGCAGGGCACGCTTTCATGAAGTATCGGTCTTCATCGGTGAGGCCGGTGCATTGAAAGACGTTCAGGACGTCGTGGACATCGAACTCGGTGAGACCGTAGGGCAGCACCGCTCGGACCAGGTTCGAATGGCAGTGGAAGTCGAAATTCTCACCGGTGAGCATTCGGTTGACATAGGGGTCGCACCGCGTGCCGAGCAGGTCGTGCACCCGTCCGCCGTCGCCGTCGACTCCGTAGCCGGAAAGGGTGTCGTGCGTGACGGTTACGAGCGGGCGGAGGAACGGCAAGGTCGACCACAGCCGATCGAAGGTGCTCACATGCGCACGCTGCAGTTGCCGGGTACGCGCTGCCCACATGCGCTCACGCGGGTCATGCGCGTTCCACACGTTCAGGTCGGCGACCTGTGGTCCGTCAATGGTCACCAGGCGGCAGATGTGTCCCTGCGGCACTTTCCAGGCCCGGCCCGACCGGATCGGTATCTCGAACGAGTCGACCAGCTTGTGCTGATTGTGCGTCGCCGCCAACTGTTGGTAAAAGGCGCGATCCACCTCGAGCGCACTTCCGGCGGTCGGTCGGTACGCCGCTTCCACGGTGCCCATTTACTGTCCTCCCTCGGGTGCGTTGGCCCGGCGTCGTCGTACTGGTCGCCGCTGGTTCATTTCGTTTGCCCGGACCACGTCGACCACTCCGCGCTCGGAATCGTCGAGATACTGCCGAGTCAGCGCGGCCGCCCCGGCGCGGTTGCCGCTCCGGATCAGGCCGCAGATTTCTCGATCGCGCGGAACCCATGGCGTCTGCCACTGTGCCTCGTCCTTCATGACGGCGAACGCCAACCGCAGTTGAGCGAGGACACCGCTGAAGAACTGGTCGATGCTTACGCTGCCGAACATGCCCACTATCGCCTGATGAAAACGCAGGCTCGCCGTGCCCACGTGGTTCCAGGCTTCCTGCGACACCGCGCTCTCGGCGGCGTAAACAGTCGCTTCGAGAGCTTCGAAGGCCTCTGCGGGCGCTGCCGAACTGTTCTCGATGGCACCAAGTTCCAATGCTCGCCGGACACGGTAGATCTCATGCACGTCGTCGGCGGTCAGCGTTTTGACCGCCGCGCTCTTGTGCATCGGGTACACAATCAGGCCCTCGTGCTCCAGTCGTCGCAGTGCGCCCCGCAAGGTGTGGCGGGCAACCGCGAACTCCGCGGACAACCGGCTGTCGCGCAACTGAGTGCCGGGCGGCAGGTGTCCCTCGAGTATCCGGTCGCGCAGTGCCCTGGCGATCCGCTCGTCGGCGGGTGCCGAAGCAGCCTGATCGAAGATCTCACTGTCCTCTGTCACGAGCCAAAGTTAGCTTAGATCGTTCCACAATGCAACGGCACTGAGCGGCAGTCAGGGCAAAACATGGGTTCTACCAGGACTTTCGACTGCCATCATCTGCCTTGTTGACTAATATTGTTCCACGATCTAGTGTCTCGTGAGCGCAGCAGGTCGTTGCTGATCAAGGCATGCCGCGCCGGAACGCGGGAGAGTCGCACGGAGCGCGGCCAGCGTGTGAGAAGGCCCGCCGTGCGCGGTGCCCGCCGGCCGGAGCCCCATCGCGCACGAGCGACCTCCGCGAGTCCCGACACGCCCAGGAAGGCAGTTCTGATGAGCGATACGGCAGTCGATGGCCGAACTCGGCGAGGGGCCACGCCTCAGATGCGGCGCACAATCGCGGGTGCGTGCGCCGGCACGATCATCGAATGGTTCGACTACGGCTCGTACGCCTACGTCGCCGGGACGATCGCGGTGGTGTTCTTCGCCGGCGGCGATCCCGCCTTGGCGGTGATCCAGAGTTGGGGCCTTTTCGCCCTCTCATTTCTCATTCGTCCCCTGGGCGGGCTGTTCTGGGGATATGTGGGCGACCGCATCGGCCGTGCGCGCACTCTGAGCATTACGATCATCGGCACTGGCCTGACCACTACTGTCATCGGCCTGCTTCCCGTGTACTCGGTGGTCGGCTTCTGGGCGCCGATCTTGCTGCTCGTGACTAGGCTCTGCCAAGGTTTCTGTGCCTCAGGCGAATACGCGGGCGCGGCGGTTCTCGTGGGCGAACACGCGCCGCCCGGGCGGCGCGCTCGGTACGTCAGCTTCATCGCCATCGGAAACTCCGCGGGTTTCATGCTTGCGTCGATTTCGGTCACCGTCTTGCAGGCCGTGCTGGATACCGCAGCGATGCAGTCGTGGGGCTGGCGCGTTCCGTTCCTGCTCAGCGCACCGCTGACGCTCGTTGGCTGGTACATTCGCCGAAAGATCGACGAAACGCCGGCCTTTGTGGAAGTGCGGAACGGTGCATCCCAAAGCGCGCCTCCTTTGCTCGCGGGCTTCTCGGCGCACTGGAAAACCTTTTTACGACTGTTGTTCGTCATGGGAATCAATGCCGGAGCTTACTATCTCGTGCTGGCCTACATGGCCAGTTACCTTCAGGAAGAAGTTCAACTGAGCGCCTTTCAGTCTAATCTGATTGTCACCATCGCCTTGCTTGTTTACCTGCCCACTCTCTACTTTCTCGCCCGGCTGTCCGATCGCATTGGGCGCAAGCCGGTCCTGATCGCTAATACTCTGCTGTTCTTGGTGTTCAGTTTCCCCTCGTTCCTGGTGCTCGACCATGGCGGGTTCGCCGTCGCGCTGACCGTCCAGATCCTGATGACCAGCATGTTCGCCTTCAGTGACTCCACCTTCGCCACCTTCTTTGTCGAATCATTCCCGGTTAACGTCCGTTTTACCGGTTTTGCGAGCCTCTTCAACTTCGGAGTAGCGATTTTCGCGGGCACCACTCCTCTTCTTTCCAGTTGGCTCATCGGTCGAACGGGCATCGCGGCCTCTCCGGCATTCATCGTCATGGTGTTGGCCGCGGCCTGCCTGATCGCACTGCTGCTCTCGCCCGAAACGGCCCCCGGGAAAAAGGTGCGATGACTTGCCCGCCAATCGTCGGCAGACTAGTCACCGCCAGCATTCGGGCCATGACAGGGCACGCCCGGCGTCTCGCGGGAATTCCTCGCCAAAGGCCAGGCGCAGTCTCTGATTCTGAGTCCGATGGTTCGCTACGGTTCGTCCGGAAAAAGTATTTCCGTACGGCGCGGTGGGGTTGAACCGGATCCGAGCGGCTGGCTGCCGCTCACCTTCGAAAGGGCTTAATCTATGACTGAAGGTCACGTCGGATCGCGACCGTTGAGCACCGGCCGCTCAGGGGAAATGCCATTGCCTCGGCCCCTGTCGCACATTCGCGTTCTCGATTTCGGGCAGTATTTTGCCGGACCTCTCGTCGGTATGATGCTGGCGGACTTGGGTGCGGAGGTCATCCGCATCGATCCCCCTGGCGGTCCCAGGTTGCATTCACCTGCTACCGATATGCTGTCGCGCGGCAAGTCGTCTTTGACTCTCGACCTCAAGTCCTCGGATGGCTTGGCGACGGCCCTTGAGCTGGTGCGGCGTGCTGATATCACGATCGAGAATTTCCGTCCTGGTGTCATGAAACGGCTCGGATTGGGGCCGGACGAACTGCGTGCGGCGAATCCCGCGATCATCAGTCTGTCGCTGCCTGGTTTTGCTTCGACCGATCCCGGTCTGGCGCCTGTCGCGGCATGGGAGGCGGTGATCGCTGCACGGACCGGGCAGTTCAGTGACATGGGCTTGAATCGTCGCCTCATGGGAATCAACCCCAGCTTCACGCCGCTTCCGCTGGCTTCCGCGTATGGTGCGACCTTCGGGGCAATGGCGACGCTGTTCGCGCTCGGCGCCCGGGATCGAAACGGCGGGGATCACATCGAGGTTCCGCTGGCGTCGGCGCTGCTCGAAGGTCTTGTCTACAACTGCGAGCAGATTGAAGACTATCCAAAACGCTACAGTTCCGCGCGCGAGATAGAGCTTGACCGGCGTGAAACGGAAGGGCTCCCTTGCGATCTTCCATTTTCGGAATTAGAGAGATATTTGGATCCATTCTACCGGACATACGAGTGCGCGGACGGACGCGGGTTCTTCGTGGGCGCAGCCGGTGTCTCGGGGCATCCCCAGCGAGCGCTTCGGGCGCTGGGGCTCGAGGAGCTCGCACGGAGCCTTCCCGACTTCGACGCCTATCTCGACCAAAAAGATTGGCCGGCCGAGTGGAGCATGCGAAACTCTCCGGTAGGGGAGCGTGACCGAGAACGTCTTGCCGGGGTGATGAAGGCTGCCTTCCTCGGGCGTCCAGCTCGCGAATGGGAGGAAATCTTCGGGGCGGCGAAGGTGCCCGGAACCCTGCAACGATCTACCAGGGAATGGCTTTCGGATCCCCACGCGCTGGCCTCCGGCCTGGTCTTGAGAGTCTCCGATCCACGCCGCGGCGATATGCGGCAAATGGGAAACGTCGCTTGGCTGGCCGACGATTCCGCGGCGGAAAAAAAGCGCCCTGGGCTCGCCCTCGACGATGCGTCGTCAAGGCTCCCCGCGATACTCGCGGAGGTGCCGCGCACGCTGCGCGGCGGCGCGGAATCCTCGGGATGGCTCGAGGGGCTGCGGGTGGTCGATCTGACGAATGTCGTCGCCGGTCCGACCATCGGATCGACGGTGGCGCGTTTCGGCGCGGACGTCGTGTCAGTACAGCCGGTGGAGCCGTCGCTCGATCCATGGGGTGCGGTGACGCTTGGCGTGCATGCTCATCGCGGCAAGAGGAGCGCTCTGCTGAATCTGAAGACTCTCGCGGGACGCGAGGCGCTCGAAAAGCTGATTGCCGGGGCTGACGTGGTCACGATGAACTGCACAGACTCGCAGCGTGAGGAACTCGGTCTTTCGATCGAACGTCTCCGCGCGCTGAACCCGACGGTCATCCTCGTTCAAGTCGATGCGTTCGGCGGTCCACGGCGTGGCCCCAAATCCGATCATCTCGGGTACGACGACTTGGCCCAAGCGGCGACGGGAGTCATGGTTCGGTTCGGCGGAGGCCTGGCGACCCCGGAGGAGCATGCTCATATGGGCACGATCGACGTGATCGCGGGCCTGAGCGCCTGTGTTGCTTTAGGGGCGGCGTTGGAACGCCGAAGGAGAACCGGGCAGGGCGGCGTCGCGCGTACTTCGCTGGCCGCCGCGGGAAACCTGATCCAGGCGCCGTTCATGTTTGACTATCCGGGCCGCGCTCCATTTTCTGAGCCAGCCGGGCGTGAAACGCGCGGGCAAGGGCCTTTTTATCACTGCTATCAGGCCCAGGACGACTGGATGTTTTTTGCCGCGCCGGAAGAGCGGCGAGTCGCGCTCAGGGCAGTACCTGATTTGGCGGACCTCGCGGAGGAAGCCGAGGAGAACCTGGGTGCCGCGTTGGCGGCGCGCTTCGCGACACGCGACGTCGCCTACTGGGAAAAGTCCTTAGCGGGCACATCTTCGGCGATTATCCGCATCGGCTCGCTGCGCGCCACGCGCGCCGCCGCGCTGGTGGCCGAGAGCGAAGGTGAGATCGACCTCGCCCAGGCCACTTTCCGCGTTGTCCGTCACGACCGCCATCCGATGGGCCGGTGGATTGATCTTGTCGCGCCGAATGCGGTACGGCCCGAACGGGGTCGTGTCTTCATCCCGGGAGACGCGCCGAAATATGGTGCGCAAACCCGTGAGGTATTGCGCGGTATCGGCTACGCAGAGGAGCGCGTCAATGCAATGCTTGCCAAGGGGGAAGCGGGTGATAGCTGGTCTGAGAATTATTTGCCAGAGTGAATTAAGCAACAAGTTCGGACTACGCGTCCGGTCTGCGGACGAGAGTCGTCGAGGCCGTGCGTCGTTGTGGTCAGCGGGATCATGTGCTTGCTCGGGAGCAGGCGCGGGCGGGCGAAAGGGAAGACTATGGTAAAGAAGCTGGAGAAACGAGTTGCTATCGTCACCGGTGCCGCCGGGGCGCTGGGTCGGGCCACTACGGCCGAGTTGCGCGAATCCGGCGTCGACGTCGTGGGCGTGGATGTCGTAGGCGGGGATTGCGAGCAATTCGACATAGCGAGCAAGGAAGGGTGTGCGGCGATGGTCGCCCGCACCCTGGAGATGCACGGACAGCTCGACATTTTGGTCCTGAACGCCGGGGTGCAGCACGCGTCGCCTATTGAATCATTCGATGACGTCCAGTGGCAGCGGGTTCTTGACGTGTGCCTCAACGGCCCATTCTACGCCATCAAGGCCGCGTGGCCGGCGCTCACCGGTACGCCGGGCGGTCGCATTGTCGCCACGGCCTCCACGCTGAGCTTCCGTGCTGAGGCCAACAAAGCGGCATACAACGCTGCCAAGCACGGCTTGCTCGGGCTCATCAAGACCGCCGCCGTCGAGGGTGGTCAACTTGGTTTGACTGCGAATGCCGTGGCTCCGGGGTGGATGATGACCCCGTTGGTGGAGAAGCAACTCGCCGATCAAATGCGGCTGCGAGAGGCCTCTCGGGACGAGGTTCTTGCGGCGTTCCTTGAGGAGCAACCCGTCAAGCGCTTTGTCGAGACGACAGAAGTGGCGGCAACCATATCGTTTCTGGCTTCGCCCGCGGCATCAGCTATCAATGGGGTTTGCGTGCCGGTGGATCTGGGTGCGCTGGCGTGACGGTGCGCCGACCTGCCTCTGCTGCGGCGCGGCGTTGCTGACCTGAAGCAGAAGGCGCGCTTCGACAGGAACGCTCACCGGTCGGCGCACGTGACGGAGGTTGGAACGCCGCGACCGCCTGTGCCGCGTCAGAACTTGGTCGAATGCGTTGACCTGCAGTTTGGTCGGTTCGACCGGAACGGGCATGATCGGCGGTCGTGTGTTTTCGGCTTCTCTGCTTGATCACAGTCCGGCTGTTCGGCTGGCTGGGCGTACTCGCGCGTGGTGACGCAGCAGTGGCCGCTGAACTGCTGGTACTTCGGCACGAGGTCGCGGTGTTGCGCAGGCAGGTCAGCCGGCCGCGGTTGAGGTGGTCCGATCGGGCGCTGTTGGCCGCGCTGGCTCGGCTGCTTCCCCGGCAGGTGAGGATGGCTCGGATCGTCACGCCGGGCACCTTGTTGGCCTGGCATCGCCATCTGGTCGCGTGGAAGTGGCGGCATTCGAATCGATCTGGCCGGCCTCCGATCAGCGCACAAGTACGCGAGATCGTGCTTCAGCTCGGACGGGAGAATCCCCGCTGGGGATACCGGCGGGTTCATGGCGAACTCGTGCGGCTGGGCTATCGCGTCGGTGAAGCCACCGATCCGGCGGATCTTGCGAGCCCACCGGATCGGTCCGGCACCGCGTGAGGCCAACACCCCGTGGCGAACCTTCCTGCGCGCGCAGGCGGCCGGACTATTGGCCTGCGACTTCTTCTATATCGACACGATCTTCCTGCGTCGGCTGTACGTCCTGTTCGTGATGGAGATCCGCACCCGTCGAGTGCATCTTCTCGGTGTCACAGCCCATCCAACCGGTGGCTGGGTCGCGCAGGCCGCCCGCAATCTGGCCGCGGGCCTCGGAGAGCGGATCAGTGCGTTCTGTTTCCTCGTCCGAGATCGGGATGCCAAGTTCACGCCGGCGTTCGGCGAGGTGTTCCGCAGCGGGGGCGTGAACATCGTCAGGACACCGCCGCAGGCGCCGAGGGCGAATTGCTGCGCCGAACGGTTCGTGCGCACCGCCCGCACCGAGTGCACTGACCAACTCCTGATCTACCACGCTCGGCATGCGCAGACCGTCCTGACCGAATACGTCGGCCACTACAACGGACACCGCCCGCATCAGTCACGGGCGCAACGGGCACCCAACGACGAAAACCGGACCGTATTGCAGGACCTGGATGCCCAGATCCGCCGTCGTCGTGTGCTGGGCGGCATGATCAACGAGTACCGAAGAGCCGCGTGAACCTAATCGACATTACCGCTGGTCATCGGCCCGCATCGAGTTTTGAAGCGGTACAAGGCGACCCAGCGAGTGCCGCGACCGCATTGGAAGAGCTGTTGACGGACCGCCTCCGGGTGGAAGGCCCTGACCACCCGGAAACGTTGACCACGCGTCACAATCTCGCGCATTTTCGGGGCCTGGCGGGCGATCCGGCCGGTGCTGTGTCCGCGTTGGAGGAGCTGTTATCGGACCGGCTGCGGGTGCTGGGACCGGACCACCCTGACACGTTGATCACGCGTCACGAACTTGCGCATTTCCGGGGCATAGGAGAGGACCCGGCCGGTGCTGTGTCCGCGTTGGAGGAGCTGTTGTCGGACCAGGTGCGTGTGCTGGGACCGGACCACCCCGGTACTTTGGCTGCCCGCGACAACCTCGTGGCCTGGCGGGATGTGACAGGCGAGTGATGCCTGCCCTGCGATACGGCACCGAGGAGCATTTGACCATGTCGCCGTGCGGGTTGGAAACAGCAGCGCTTCGACAAGCTGTCAGTACGGCTGCGACGGTCTGCTGGGCGCGATCTTGCCGGTTCCGTTGAATGGGCCCGCCGCGAGGACGGAGGACTGCTCGGCTGGGTTACTCACCAGCTTGTCACCCCCGACGACCAATGGTCGCGGCCGACCGAGCCGCGAACTGGGACGCGTCGATTTCGTGGCTGACGACGATGTCCCACGACCGGGGACGAGCCAGATCCTATCATCGGACGCGTCTTCGGCGTTCTAGATCCGGCCGGCGTCCGAGATTCCGGAGGTCGGCGAAGGCCTGGTGTGGCTCGTCCCGGCGCACGTCGACGTCTCGCACGCGAAGCGTGCGAGTGCGGGTGAGGCGAAACTGGGCCGTGTAGGTTGTGCTCTCGCAGTGGCTGCAGCCAGCCAGCTACGGTCGGTTAAGCCAGCTGATTGAGTTAATTGGCCGGATTCGCCACAGCGGCGCAAGTGCACGGATTCGCGTCGCTTCTTTAAGGAACTACGCAGGGAAGAGGTCGAGGATACCACCCGTCACGGACTGCTCGTGGTGCTGATCGGTACATCGATGCTGTCCCGCGCGACAACGATCCCATCCTTCACGATGTAGCACTCGACGACGTGCTCGCCCCGGAAGTCGGTTCGTTCGTGTCTCCCGTTCGGACGGTTGGGCTCGACGATCTGCCCGCGGATCTTGTTCCGGCGCTCGGCCTCGTCACCGCGGTTCAAGACCTTCCACTTCACGTCGTACGGCTGTTCTGCGCTGCATTTAGTGATGGTGAAGTCGAGGTCCTTGTCCGCCCGGAGCAAGGACTTCTTGCGGAGCATCTCCCGCAAGAATGTCGGTCGCCATCCCTTCTGGGTGACCTTGCAGTCGATCGCGAGCGAGTGACTGATATCGACAGGGAACGCGTCCTCGATGAACTCTTCGGTGTCATCGAATGCGCGTGCGGCCTCAACGGCCTTCAACGGGACGGCAGTGCCGAACACGGCGCGCCACTTCTTGCCGGCGGATGCCTTGCCTTCCGCTTCGATCGCCGCGAGGCAGCGGCTGTGCGCCTTCTTCGCCTTTGGCTGGAACCGCTTCTTCACCCTTACTTGCTGGCCGCTCCCTAGCGCGAGGTAGTAGCTCTTATCGGGCTCGTCCGCGAGGAACTCGAAGAAATCCTGGGCCATGAGGCCGAACGACCCGGTTCCCGCCGCGTCGTAAGAATTCGTGGTGGCAAAGAACCGGTGTACGAGCGTATCGATGAGCAGGCCGCCCATGTTCGCGCCATTCGCGTTCTTCCATGCCCGGGTCATCCTGGCGAGATGGCGCATGTTCGTCGACGTGCGGTCGTTGCATTCCCTGGTGGCGCGGATCTCGTCGCGTGGCTTGGTGGTCTTCCAGCGCTGCGCGACCGTGTCGGGGTAGTCGAAGCTGCCGTCGTCGTTCTCGAAGACGGGTTGCACCTCGAACTTGAACTTATTGCTGGTGAACTGCACGCGGACGACGCACTGGTCGACCCGGACGTCGGTGGTCGTGTACCGAGCCTTCAGGACGTCCTTGACCCTCGTCAGGAGCCTCCGCGGTCCCGTGTCGCCGTCGTAGCTTGAGCGGAGGGCTTTCGGGAGGATGTAGAGCATGTCCAGGTCGGAGACTCCGCGGACGGCCGTGTGGCGACCGTAGGAGCCCACCATCAGCTGGTGCTCGGTGGAGCCGTCCTTGGACCGGAAGTTCTTGTTCAGCGCCTTCGTGATCTCGTCCCTGCGCGACGCGATGGTGACGGCGGTGTCGCCGACTTTCAGATTACCGAGCAGGCCGTCGAAGATCTCCGAGGTTTCCATGCTCACTTCTCGCTCTTGTCGAGTCGGAGGGCGCGTGGCAGGAAGAGGTCGATTTCGCGGGAGGTGAACGTCATCTCCTCGCTGCTCTTGAGGCCGTCTCTCGCTCTCTCGAACGCCTTGTACGAGGTTCGGGGAGCTGCGGAGTACGCGGCTCGTGCGGTCTCTTGCAGTTCGTCACGGCGAGTGCGGGCGTCGGCGTGCGAGACGGCGCCCGACATCAAGTCGGAGATCAAGGACAGATAGGACTCGCGGATGTCCCAGAGCCTCGACGCGATGTCGCGGTGCGCCTCGGACTCCTCGCTGAACTTGAAGTTTTTCGCGCCAAGGCTCAGCGCCGCGACGACGACTGCGATGAAGGAGGTCGTTAGTCCGGCCACTTGGGGACTTACGAGGTACCCGACCAACGACGCGAGGAAGGTTCCCGTGCTGATCGCGGTGAAGGCGACCAGGGTCGCCTGCTGCCACCTGTTCTTGCGGAAGCACAGATCCGCCTGCTTCTCGTGGGTCTTGTGGCTGTAGACGACGCGTCCGAACGATTCGCGGACCTGGGCGAGGAGATACTCGCCTCGTTCGATCTCGGCGGGCTCGCCGGTCATCGTGCTCCGTTCGTCCTTGACCACGAGGTGCGCCCGGCAGATTCTTCCCAGGCCACGGGCATCCTTGGGCTGGCGCGCTTGGCTTGCCCCCGGCGACCGCGGGACAGGCGAGCGTGCGTACTGCGCCAGCGTTGGCGACCGGGCAGGGTGGCGGTTGCTGAGTTCATGATCGAATTTTTCTTGCTCCAGGGATGTCGACCGCCGACGGTGTGACGTTTCATGACGATCCATTTCGTAGCAAGCGCGTTATAGAGTCCGGAATGCGCTGCGAACAGCCGCGAGCGCTCGGGTTCCCTGACTCTGCGGTCGTCCGGGTGCTGGCGTTGCGAGCGGTGATGCTGTGCAGCAACTCTGACGCAGCCGGGTTCTGCAGGGAACCCGGGCGTTGGAGCTAGGTTGCGAAGGACCGGCTGGGAGAACGCGACCTGCAGCCAACCGGCCTGCCAGGCCCGCCCGCCCCTTATCCGTGGGTCCGGGGCCGGTAGTCGCCGTGCTGCTGCCGCCGGGCGGGTCTCCGGCGGCGGAGCAGGTGCGCGGGCACGTAGTGGCTGACCGGCCGCGGCCACTGGTCGTCGGCGGAGAGCTGCAGCTGGTGCCGACGGCGGACGGCGATGCCCAGCCCTGCCAACCGCGCCAGGCGGTTCGGTGGGATCTCCAGCCGGTGCGACAGGCGCAGCAGGAACCCGACGAGCGATCCGTCGGGCAGCGGGTCGAGACTGCGCGGCAGCGGCCGGGCCGCCATCGCACTCCAGGCCGGACCCGCCGAAGCGAGCGATCGTGCATCGGTTGGCAGCCGGGGCTGGCGGAGTCGAGGTCGTTTTCGCATCGCTCAGCGCTGCAGCGGGGAGGTTCGTTGACGGCCCGGTCGCGTTTGGATCTGAGCCCTCGGTCGCGCGTCAGGGGTTCCAGGCTTGCGGTCAGTGGGCGGTACTGCGACGGCGGACCTGAAGTCTGGTTCGATCCAGGCAGTGTGGTGTGGCTATTCCGTCTTCTCTGAAGCGCTGGAGTGCATAAAAGGGAGGGAAAGGTCAGATCCTCTCCGAATTAAGCGCTTCGCCTCTGGTCGGGCGAAGGCGATGCATACCGCATCGTGCAACTTCCGCGCCAGGCATCCCGGTCTGGATGGGATGGGGCGAGGTCAGTTTTGCCTGGCACGGTGCTGCGGCCGGGTGTCCCGTGGAAAGCCTGACAGCGCAGCGATTGACGGTTCGCGCGTAAGTCATTCGCCCGATCAACCTCGGAATAGCAAGTCTTCGACGGGAGTGACGCCGTGAGTGCGGATATCTCGCACTTGGATACGCAATTGATAGAGATTTAAGGAAGAACAGTCCGTCTGTGTGGAAACACTGATTGTTGCTCGCTCCAGCCCTTGCCGCTGTGCGATGGTGTCGGTACCGAAAGTGACCGTCGGCTGGCCCGCGCGCCGGTGTTTCTGCGTCCTGGGAGTGTCTCGTGTCTGACCCCTTCACGTTGGCCACAGTTAGCGCCACCGTCCTTCCCCAGTTGGTGAAGTTCGCGTTCGATCAAGCAGGAAGCGTGTTGGAGAAGCGCCGGTCTGCCGCGGCGGATGCCGAAACGAAGACCAGCGATGAGGAAACGCGCACGCTCGACGACCTGGAACAGCGGGTTGCAGTCTTGCAGAAGTACACCGTCGACGGCGCTCGACCCGACGTCGCCGACCGGGAACTGCTCGACGCTCTCGATGCCGTCGCCCGGCACGTCGAGTCGTTGACCGGGAAGCCTCTCGACCTGGCCGCTGGACTCAAGCAGAGCGGGGTCGAGGTCGAGATGGAGCGCGCTGACATCGAAGGCCCCGCCACCGCGGTGAAGGCGACCTCGATCGCTGATACCGCCAGGGTGGCCGTGAAGTTCAACGACGGTGTGGTCCGTGCGACCGGGGAGTTCACCGCTGTCGAGATCAATGGGCCGATCGGATGACCCAGCCGAACGACTACGACCTTCCTGACGGCGACCAGCGGTCGGAGCCGCGGGAGCTTCCGATATCCCCACCGCGCGGGGAGAAGCCGGAACTTCCAGTTCGTGCGGACGATGTTTTTTCGGCCTGGCGCCCACCGGCCGCGAATGCGCCCGCATCTGACGAGCGTCCCCAGCCCGAAAGCGATCAGGGCCGCTCCGGCGTATATTCGAACTTCTCCGGCAATCTCGTCTTGGGCGAAATCAACGGCGTCAAGGTTGTCAATGAGGTGCAGGCGGCGCTTGAGCATCTCAACGCTGACGACGCCTATCTCAGGCTGACCTCGCGGCTGTTCGCTCCTCCTGAAGGGTTCGACGCCACTTATGCCAAATGGCGCGACGGTGCCCGTCTGCTCACGATCGCCCGGCCGCCAGGTACTGGCCGCACTGTCATCGCCCACGCGATGCTGGCCAAGCTCCGAGAAGAGAGCCAACAGCAGGTCAAGGTCGGAGCCCTGCACTTCGGCGGCGGCGAAACGTTCCCGGTCGACCGCTTGCCCGTGAAGCACCGTCACTGGGCATATGTGGTCGAGGTTCCGCCGGACGAGGAGGGCTTCCAGCTTCATTCTCGGCACTTCCGCCTGGCAATGACCGAGCTAGCGCCGGAACTCGAGCGTCGGAAATCCTGGCTGATCTTCCTGATCAGCCCTGAGCAGTGGGCTGCGTGCGTCGACGAGGACGTCAGGCACATGGAAGCCGACATCGGCACCGCGGCGCCGGCGGACATCGTGCGCAGGGCTCTGGAGGTCCAGGAACCGGAGCTGGACGTGGCTCGCTGGCTCGCCGCCACGCCGATCGAGCGGATGCTCGCTGGTCAGCCGCCCGCTGAGGTTCTCGAGATCGTCGAGTTGATCCGGTCCGCGCACCGTGCGAAACCTGATCAGTTGGCCGCGCTCCAGGAGGGAGACAAAGACCCGGACTGTGCGGACCTCTCCGACGGAGGCGACCGCTTGTTCGCTCGCCGGGTGAAGACCGTCGTGGAAGCGAGGCGGAATTGGCGCAAGCCGTTGCTGGAGTGGCACCGCAAGCGAGGTCGGACGAGTGTGCAGCGAAGCTTCCTTCTTGCCTCAGCAGCACTGCCAGGTGCTCCCGGCTCATACGTTTACGCACTGGCCAGCAAGCTGGAGGGAAGCCTCAGCGGCAAGGAACAACCGGACCTCGCCGCGCTCGACGCACCCGGCATCATCGAACTCGTGGACGCGGTCGAAGCCGATCTTTCCGACAATGACACCGTCGTATTCCGGCGCGACGGCTGGGACGACGCCGCACTGCACTACTTCTGGACAGACCGTCCGTTCTCCCGTCCGGCTTTCCTGGACTGGCTGGCAGACGCGCCCACCGGCAAACAGGACAAAACGTTCGACTCTGTTTCCGGCGAACAACTGGAGGAGCTTGCCGCTCGCATCGCCCGGTTCGCGGTGCACTGGGCGGCTCGGCAAGAGCGGCCGGAGCCACTCGCCAAACTCGCCGGCAGTTGGCGCGGTTCGAACCTGTGGCCGGTCTTCGTCAGAACGCTCGACGAAGCCGCGACTCAATCCAGCACCCATCGCTACATCCACGCCATGCTCCTGAAATGGGCCAAGCGGAAAGACCTGGCACTTGGACGTGCCGTCGCGGAAGTGTGCGGGCTGGAGTTCGGTCGACGGCACACCGGCAAGGCGCTCCGCCGTCTCAAACATGTCGCCGCGGTTGCCGACGAAGAGATCGAAAGGGCAGTCGAACGGAGCGTCATCACGTTATGGGACGACGACTCGGTGCGGAAGACGCTCTTCGAGACGGTCATCGCTTGGTGCGAGAACGCTGACACTGCGGCGGTTGCGTACCGGGCTTTCAGCGCGCTCGCTGCTAAAACCGATGAGGACGGCCGGACTCCCACGCTTCTCCGCGGAGGCGGCGACGGCGGCTTCGCCCCCTCGTCCGATGGCCTGATAGCTGGCTGGACGGTCTTGCTCTCGCCGCAGCCAAGCAAAGAAGCCGAAGCCGTAGTGCATGCGACTGTGAACCAGTGGCTTGATGTCGCGATGGGCCGGCCAGACCTGCGAGACGAGATACTCGGGTTGTTGCGCAAGGCAGTAGACCATCCCGAACAACCGGGCGTAGTCTCGCCGCGGGAGCGCCTCCGTCATTACGTGTTCACCTGGCACGAGGCTGGCGACAGCGCCGAGACCGTTGACCGTGAACGCATCTATCTGCACTTGACCAAGCTGTTCGACAGCGACTTCTCACGTCGCCTTCGCGGCGGAGCCGACTCAGCTGACGGGACGGACCACGCGGCATGAACTGGGGTGCGGGGCGCTGGAACAATCTGCAGGACTACACGCACCCTGATTCATACCCGAGTGCGGACGACGGCGTCACGTTCACCATCACCCTGACCGTCCGCGCGCGTGTCCGGGCACGTCGGGGCCAGCTGCCGCCCGATCCTCTGGACCTGGTCGTCCCGGCGGCAGACCGGATCATCCGGCCTGCCGCCGTGGACATCAGCGGGCTCCGCTGTGGTTACCTTCAGCACCGGGTTGCCGGCGAATTGGCTGAGCTGACGTCGAAATCAACCAAAGACGTACGGATAAGCGACGTATATTGCCGGGTCAAGCTCGACGAGGAAACAGCCGTGCGTGCACGCGAGACTCAGCGGATGCGCCACGAACTCGAGCTTGACGAACTCGCGCGGCAACAAGCGCGCGCTCGTGCCCGGTTCGTCCGGGACGAGTGCCTCGCGGACCCCGCCACCGCACGCGTCTACGCCCTGCTCGAAACGTCGCGCCTTGGCGAGCTGGCCGAAGTGCTGAGTCGAGAGGATCTAGTCACCCAGCTCGCACAATGGCATGAGCCAGCCATGCCTGTCCTCATCACTCAGGCACTCATCGCTCTGCTCGGGAAGCTGACGCCCAAACAGAGCCACGGCATCGTGGAAAGGTTCATCGAGGTTCTCCGGGGCTATGGAGCGGAAGAGGTCGCAGACCGGCTGAAAACGGTCAACGACCAGGCCATGGGGGACAACCAACGGGAGGTCGTTTCTGCGGACGTGGCCCGGCAGCCGGCGGAGGGTAGCGATGTTGCAGACATGCCCGATTGGACTCCCAGCCAATGAAGCGTTCTCGTGCTGTGCCCGCCGCGATCCAGCGGGACTGGCCGGGCGGTGGTCGACGAGCTGATTGCCCGGAGACTCCGCTGAACGAGGCCGTTAGGCGCGCGAACTGTCCGAAACCGAAGTTCCCTTGGGGTGTTGCCTGGTCTCAGCGCTGGCGGAAGTCGCATGTCTGCGAGCCCCGTCCCTATGCGACGGGGCTCGCGGACTGTATGCCGACCAGTTCCGCCGATCCGGTCAGACGCGGTTGCCGAGGTTGAGGGCGCGGTGGGTGTGTTGCGCGCGTTCGGCGGCGGCGCTTTTGCCGTAGCGGCGAAGCATCTCGGGGGAGGTCCAGCCCATGATGACCATCAGGTCGGACTCGTTGCCCTGTGCGAGTTGCCAGTTGTGGGACAGGGTGTGGCGCAGCCGGTGGGCGTGCATGTGCGGGATGCCGGCGAGGTTTCCCCGGCGGCGGAGCATGATCTTGATTCCGTTCGGTTTGAGCTGTTTCGCGCCGCGTGCGGTGAGGAAGAGGTACGGGTTGTCGGTTGCGCCCTTGAGGCGGGCGCGTGCGCGCAGGTAGCGGCTGAGGGCTTGGCCGGTGCGTTCGCCGAAGGGGATGAAGCGCATCCGGTCGCCTTTGCCTCGAACGAGGATGCCGTCGCGGGAGAGGTCGAGGTCGTTGGTGGTGAGGTTCGCGACCTCGGTCAGGCGTGCTCCGGTGTCGTCGAACAGGCGGATGAGTGCGGTGTCGCGGCGGTCTCGGAAGGTTTTGCCTTTGCAGGTGTCGAGCAGGCTGGCGAGTTGGTCGTCGTGGAGGACGGGGATGATTTTGTCGGTGGTGGTCGGCTGGGTGAGTTTGGCCATTGGGTGGCGGTCGATTTCCTCGGCATCGACCAGGTAGTTGAAGAACTGCTGGAGTGCTTTGTATTTGTTCAGGGCGGTGCTGGGGGAGCGGGTGTGGATCATCCAGGCGATGAACCATTCGACGTGTTTGCGTTCGACGTCGGTGGGGTCTTCGTCGGCGTCGCTGTCGTCCGTGTCGTCCATGCCGGTCTCGGCGAGGAACTGGGGGAGTTCTTCGCCGCCGAGGAAGTCGGCGAACTGGGTGACGGCGAGTTCGTAGTTGTAGCGGGTGGTGTGCGGCTTGTTGTCGGCGCGGAGGCTGCGGTCCCACTCCTCGACGTAGGAGCGCCACAGGTCGTTGGCAGGGCGGGGCAGGCCCTGTTTAGTCAAAATGGTCGGCAGGAGGAGAGCCTCCAGTCAAGGTGTCACCGAGCGCTGTGCTAGACCGGAAGGACACCTGCGACCACATGAAAAAACGGGTTCCCGTATCCTCTGAGCTGCGGAAACCCGTTCGTCCGGTCGGGCTGACAGGATTTGAACCTGCGACCCCTTGACCCCCAGTCAAGTGCGCTACCAAACTGCGCCACAGCCCGGACTCTTCACTCCCCGAGGAACCCCTCGTGGAGTGCGATGTGACTACTCTAGCGGGTCCCCGAACCGGCCCCGCAACGAGGTCTCCATTACCCCCTGACCTGCGAAAACCATCCAAATCCCCAAAGATCACGATCCAGCCGAGGGAAGGCGAAGACGGCACCGCCATGATCAACCGCGCCGGAAGTCTCAGCAGCGCACGGGCAGCAAAAAAGCCAGCCCTGGTCCGTAGGAAGGGACCAGGACTGGAGAGCAACCTGCTCAGCGACCGCTGAACCGAGCCTTCCCCGGTCCCTCAGCCAGGAACGACTTCACCGCGCCCCGCAGATCCTCGGTGTTGTACAGATCCGCGGCGATAGCCGTCACGTGCGAGTTCGCCTCCGGTACCCCGCCGTGTTCAAAGTGCGACAGGATCCGCTTCGTCGCGGCGTGCGCCTGGGTCGGGCCCTCGGCCAGTTGGCGGGTGAACTCCCGGGCCGCCTCGTCGAAACCCTCGTCCGGCAGTACCCGGTTCACGACATTCCATCGCTCCAAGGTGACTGCGTCGAACGGCTCTCCGGTGAACACGAACTCCTTCGCCCGCGCCACCCCAGCCCGAGCGGCGAGGCGCTGCGTGCCGCCCATCGTCGGCGTAAGGCCCACCACTTTCTCCACCAAGCCGAACTTCGCGCGCGAAGCGGCCAGCAGGAGGTCGCACGCCATGGCGACCTCGAAAGCCCAGGTCAGGCAAAGGCCATGGGCGGCGAAAACCGTCGGGAACGGCAGTGCGGCAAGGCGATCCGGGACGGTCAGCAGCTCGTCGAAGAGCACCTTCGCCTCAGCCGGAGAGGACTGTGCATCGAATAGCGCGACATCGACACCCCCGCTCACGACTCGGCCCTCGGCGCGGATCAGGAGGGCTCGGGCGGGGGTTTCCTCCAGCGAGCTGATCGCGTCGAGCAGCGCGTCCTGCAGCGGCTTGGTGTAGAGGTTGAGCGGCGGCTCGTCGATGGTGAGCACGGCGAGCCCGCCGTCGCGTTCCAGCCTCGTCATGCTTGCTCCTCGTTCGCGGTCAGTTGGTCCCAGTACGCCTGCGCGGCCGGCCGCCATTCCACGTGTTTGCGGTGGAACAACTCAGCCGCCTTGGCACCGCTCCAGCTTGCGGGCAGCAGTTCTGCGGGCAGTTGTGGGTCGAGGAAGGGGAAACGCCGCCATTCGTGCACGAGTTCGGTCTGCGCGCGCAGGACTGCTTGCGCGCCCGACGGCGACACGCCGGTGAAGCGGTCGATGAAGTCCTCGTACCGGTCGGTCAGCTCGGAGAGGTCCCAGGACCGGGCGACCATGCTTTCCTGGTCGCCGATCGCGCCGTACTCCGCGGTGAAGGACATCGCCTGCGCTTCGAGGCCCAGTTCGGCGACGATCTTCTGCGCTTCGGGCTCGCGGCTCGGATCCGGGCTCACCCAGACGCCCGCGACCGGCGAACCGAAGCCGGCCCAGGTGAGGCGGGTGCGCAGGCGGTGGCGCAGGTCGCGCTTCGCTTCCGGCACCGAGACGATCAGCATCAGCCAGCGGTTCTCCCAGGCGTGCGCGTCGCGGCCGAAGGCGTATATGCGCTCGGCGCCCTCGGTGAGCAGGCGACGTCCGGGCGGGGTCAGCGACCAGCGGACGCGGCGGCCGATGCGTTCGGACACCAGCCAGCCCTCGCCGGCGGACCGGGCCAGCGCCTGGCGCGCGGACTTCTCCTCGATGTCGAGCATGCCGAGGGATTCGACCAGCATCGACGTCCACACCGGACGGTCGCGCGGCAGCACGTACTCGCCCAGCACGGTCATCAGCAGCGACCGCGCGCTGGCGTGACTCACCTCGCGCCGCCTGCTGACGGTCGGCCGGGGAGCCCGCTGCTTCCCCCGGCCGAACGGGACCGGGGCGGGTTCCGCCATCGCTTTTCACCGACCTCACTGCTCTCGTTGGACCCGGCAACCCGCCCAGAGTACCCACTCGGAGTGACGGAGCCGACACGCGGCACGCGGCGCGAGGGGCGCCCGTAAACTCGGCTGCGATATGAGCGCCACACTCGTCGCGAAGGACCTGGCCGCGGGCCACGGTGACCGCGTTCTCTTCTCCGGTCTCGATCTCGTCGTCGCCCCGGGGGAGGTGATCGGCCTGGTCGGCGTCAACGGCGCCGGCAAGTCCACCTTGCTGCGCACGCTGGCCGGGCTGGCCCGCCCGGAATCCGGCGAGGTCCGGCTGAACCCGCCGACCGCCACCGTCGGGCACCTCCCGCAGGAGCCGGAGCGGCGCGAGGGCGAGTCGGTGCGCGCTTTTCTCGCGCGACGCACCGGCGTCGCGACCGCGCAAACCGCGCTCGACGCCGCGACGGACGCGCTTACCGCGGGCATGGACGGCGCCGACGACGCATACGGCACCGCGCTTGACCGCTGGCTCGCGCTCGGTGGAGCCGACCTGGACGACCGCGCCGGCGAGGTCGCCGCGGACCTCGGGCTGGCCGTCGACCTCGACCAGCCGATGGTTTCGCTCTCCGGCGGGCAGGCCGCGCGCGCCGGCCTGGCTTCGCTGCTGCTCAGCCGGTACGACATCTTCCTGCTCGACGAGCCGACGAACGACCTCGACCTCGACGGGCTCGCCCGCCTGGAGCGGTTCGTCACCGGGCTGCGCGCGGGCACTGTGCTGGTGAGCCACGACCGCGAGTTCCTCGCCCGCACGGTCGACCGCGTCGTGGAGCTGGATCTGGCGCAGCGGCAGGTGAAGGCGTACGGCGGCGGGTACGAGTCCTATTTGGAGGAACGGGCGGTCGCGCGGCGGCACGCGCGCGAGGACTACGAGGAATATGCCAATACCCGCGCTTCGCTGGAGGCCCGGGCGGGCATGCAGCGCGCGTGGATGGAGAAGGGCGTCAAGAACGCCCGCCGCAAGGCGACCGACAACGACAAGATCGGCCGCAAGTTCCGCAGCGAGGCCACTGAGAAGCAGGCTTCGAAGGCGCGCCAGACGGACCGCATGATCGAGCGGCTCGAGGTCGTCGAGGAGCCCCGCAAGGAGTGGGAGCTGCGGATGGAGATCGCGGCCGCTCCGCGCGCGGGCGCGGTGGTCGCGACGCTGCGGGGCGCGGTCGTGCGGCGCGGCGAGTTCACGCTCGGGCCGGTGGATCTGCAGATCGACTGGGCGGACAAGGTCGCCATCACCGGCGCGAACGGCGCGGGCAAGTCCACGCTGCTGGCGGCGTTGCTCGGCCGGGTACCGCTGGACGAGGGCAACGCCGCGCTCGGGCCGGGCGTGGTGGTCGGCGAGGTCGACCAGGCCCGCCGGTTGTTCCTCGGCGATCTTCCGCTGGCGGACGCGTTCGCGCAGGAGGTCCCGTCGCTCGCCGACGCGGACGTCCGCACTCTGCTGGCGAAATTCGGGCTCAAGGCCGCGCACGTGCTGCGTCCGGCGGCGACGCTTTCGCCTGGCGAGCGCACCCGGGCGGCGTTGGCGCTGCTGCAGGCGCGCGGGGTCAACCTGCTGGTGCTGGACGAGCCGACCAACCACCTTGACCTGCTCGCGATCGAACAGCTCGAGTCCGCTTTGGACACTTACCCCGGGACGCTGCTGCTGGTGACGCACGACCGGCGGATGCTGGACGCGGTTTCGGTGACCCGGCGGCTGGAAGTCGACGGGGGCAAGGTTTCCGAGCGGTGACCGGCCTCGTGAGTGCCTACGGACGGTGCTAGCCGGCATAGGCACTCACGAGCTGGCTACGGACGGTCGGTGAGATACCCGCCCATAGTCGTGAAGTACTCCGCCGCCGAAAGCTCTCGGTCGTCAGCCGTTCGGACGCGTTCGATCCGCAGCCCCGGCGACTGACCGCGCCGGGCTTCCGGGCCCGCGACGATCACTACGCCCTCGCCTTCGCGGATGAAGATGCGGCCAGGGGTTCCGCCGTAGCGACCGTCCGAAACTGACGCGCGCACGATGCGCAGTTGTTCGCTGCGGTGGTAGGCGAAGGCGTTGGGGTACGGGTCGGATTGGGCGCGCACCAAGCGGTCCAGTTCCTCGGCCGACCACGTCCAGTCGATGAGGCTGTCGCGCGGCGCTCGCTTGTGGAAGAAGCTCGCCTTCGTCCGGTCCTGCGCGATGGGGACCACCGTGCCGGATCCGATCAGGCCCAGTGCTTCTGTGACGAGCGGTTCGATGAGGTCCACGGTGCGGTGGAACAGATCCGTGGCGGTGTCGCGCGGGCCGACCGGGACGGCGCGCTGGGCCACGATGTCGCCCGCGTCGAGTTCGTCGTTCATCATGTGCGCGGTGACGCCCACCTCCGGCTCGCCGTTGATCAGCGCCCAGATGATGGGGGAGAAGCCGGCATAGGCGGGCAGCAGCGAATCGTGCACGTTGAGCGTGCCGTTGCGCGGCAGGGCGAAGATCTCCGGCGGCAGCCACGTGCGCCAGTTGTTCGCGACGATCAGGTCCAGATCCGCGGTCTTCAGTTCGGCGAGCAGTTCGGCGTCGTCCGGGCGGGTGCGCAGCAGGGTGCGGATTCCGTGCTGCTCGGCCAGTTCGGCGACCGAATCGCTCCAGATCCGTTCGTAGGCGTGGTCGCTCGGCGGGTGGGTGACCACCAGCCGCACGTCCTGGCCTGCGTCGAGGAGGGCTTTCAGGGTGCGGTGTCCCCAGGTCTGGTAGCCGAACATGGCCACGCGCATCGGCGGTGCACCTTTCGTGGTCGGGACGAACATCACCCAGACAGTACTAGTTGAGGCTTACCTAAGTTAGGTTAGGGTTTCTTGAGCATTGGTCAGTCGGGAACGGTGATGCGGCAGTGCCGCGCTAGGGGACTTTCATGTCACGAGCAGGGGCCGAGGACAGCCAGGTGCCGGTGTACGACGTGGTCGGAGTCGGGTTCGGGCCGTCCAACCTCGCGCTCGCGATCGCCCTCGCCGAGCACAACGCGGGCTCGGGGGAGACGGTCACGGCGCACTTCCTGGAGCGCCAGCCCCGCTTCGGCTGGCATCGCGGGATGCTGATCGACACCGCGACCATGCAGGTGTCGTTCCTCAAGGACCTGGTGACGATGCGGAATCCGGCGAGCGCGTTCACCTTCCTGAACTACCTGCACGAGAAGGGGCGGCTGGTCGATTTCATCAACCACAAGACCCTGTTCCCGCTGCGCGTCGAGTTCCACGACTACTTCGAATGGGCCGCGGCGAAGGTCGACGACCTGGTGTCTTACGGCAGCGAGGTCGTTTCGGTCGAGCAGGTGCGCGACGGCGACGAGATCGCGTTCTTCGACGTGCGCGCCGAGGTGGACGGCGAAATCACCGAGCTGCGGGCGCGGAATCTTGTGCTGGGAACCGGATTGCGGGCGAAGCTTCCCGACGGTGTCGTTGCCGGGGAACGGATCTGGCACAACAGCGAACTGCTGCACCGCGTCGAATCGTTGCGCGGCACGGACGCGCGCCGGTTCGTGGTGATCGGCGCCGGCCAGAGCGCGGCCGAGGTCGCCGCTTTGCTGCACGACGAATTCCCGCGCGCCGAGGTCTGCGCGGTGTTCGCCCGCTACGGCTACAGCCCCGCCGACGACAGTGCGTTCGCCAACCGGATTTTCGATCCCGAGGCGGTCGATTCCTTCTACGCGGCAAGCGCACCGGTCAAGGAACGCCTGATGGGCTACCACGGCGCGACGAACTACTCGGCGGTCGACCTGGACCTCATCGACGAGCTATATCGGCGGCGGTACCAGGAAAAGGTGCTCGGCGTGGAACGGTTGCGGCTGTTCAACGTTTCGCGTCCGGTCGAGGTTGTCGACCAGGCCACGCATGTGCGCGCGACGGTCGAATCGCTGGCGACCGGCGAACGTTCGGTGCTGGACGCCGACGCCGTCATCTACGCGACCGGCTATCTGCCCGCGGACCCGACGCCGCTGCTCGGCGGTCTGGCCGGCCAATGCTGCCGGGACGACGCGGGCCGGTTGAAGGTCGAACGGGACTACCGGATCACCACCGACCTCACGGTGCGCGGCGGCCTCTATCTGCAGGGCGGCACGGAGCACACGCACGGCATCACGTCGTCGCTGCTGTCGAACACCGCCGTGCGGGTCGGGGAGATCCTGCAGTCCATTGTGGACCGGCGGGCTGCCGAGGCCGATCCGGTGGAGTACGCGGTAAGCGGGATTCGCTGAGCGAGCAGGGAAGGACTGAGCTATGACGAATCCGTTCGAAAACCCCGACGGTGTCTACCGGGTGCTCGTGAACGACGAGGGCCAGCACAGCCTGTGGCCGGACTTCGCGACCGTTCCGGACGGCTGGCGGACCGCCTTCGGCCCGGAGGCGCGGCAAGCCTGCCTGGACCACGTCGAGCAGAACTGGACCGACCTGCGTCCGCTGTCGCTGCTCAGGTCGCAAGAATCCTGAAGCCTCGGCGGGGGATCCAGGGTTCCCCGCCGAGGTCTGCGGTTAGCTGGACTTTGCTTGCCGGATGAGGCGCTGGCGCGGGATGTTCCAGTTCTTCAGTGCGCGCCGGCGCGGTCCGGCAGGAGTTGAGCCGCGAGTGAGTGCGCGGTGGCGGTGAGCGTGGCCGTGTCCAGTCCGGTCCGGCTCATGAACACGAGCCCTTGTTGCGCGGCCAGGAGGGCGCGCGCCAGGGCGATCGGATCCGCCCCCGCCGGCAGGTCGCCCTCGCGTTGGGCACGCGCGACGCAGTCGCCGATCAGTGCGGTGGACGTCTCGTAGGTGCGGTGGGCGTGGGCGAGGACTTCCGGATCGGCGTTGCCGAGTTCGCACGTGCTGTTGGCCATGAGGCAGCCGCGCCGCGTGCCGGTCGGGTCGTCGATCGGCGCAGTCAGGAGCAGGCGCAGTGCGTCCAGGGCTCGCGGCGTCTCGGAGAGGGCTTTCCGGAGGGCGTCATGCTGGTCGTCGGTGTAGCTGCGCAGCGCCCGGAGGAAGAGCTGGCGCTTGTCGCCGAACGCCGCGTACAGGCTGCCTTTGCCCAATCCGCTGACCCGCATCAGGTCTTCCAGCGAGGTCGCGGCGTAGCCGGCGTCCCAGAACTGATCGCGGACGGCGTTGAGCACCTGTTTCTCGTCGAACGTGCGCGGACGTGCCATGCCGACCAGGGTAAAGGTTCTTGACCGTGCGGTCCACCATCCTTATGGTGGACCGCACGGTCAAGAACTCCGCGGCACGTCGCGGCCAGGGGAAAGCGGGAAGCGCATGGGAAAGCTGGACAACAAGGTGGCGATCGTGACCGGCGGGTCGCGGGGGATCGGGGCGGCGTCGGCGCTGGCGCTGGCCGACGAGGGAGCCGACGTCGCGATCAGCTACTCGTCCTCGGCGGAGCGGGCCGAGGCCGTGGTCGCGGACCTGGAGGCGAAGGGGGTGCGAGCGGCGGCATTCCGGGCCGACCAAGCGGACGCGGCGGAGGCGGCGGCCTTGATCAGGCGGGTGGTCGAGCGGTTCGGGAAGCTGGACATCCTGGTGAACAACGCGGCCGTGGGCGGCGGTGATCTCGTCGGCAGCGAGCTTGTCGACGAGGCTGCCGTCGAGCGGCAGCTCGCGGTCAACTACACCAGCGTGGTGGCCGGGATCCAGGCGGCGGTGCCGTTGCTGCCTGAGGGCGGGCGGATCGTCAGCGTCAGCTCGGGGGTGGCCGCCCGGGCGGGTTTCCAGGGGATGGCGTATTACACGGGCACGAAGTCGGCGCTCGAAGGCTTCAGCCGGGGCGCGGCCCGCGATCTGGCGCACCGGGGCATCACGGTCAACGTCGTCCAGCCCGGGTTTGTTGACACCGAAGGAAACCCCGCCGACGGTCCGGCGGCGTCCATGTTCCTTCCGACTGCGGCGATGGGGCGGTACGGCAGGCCGGAGGAGATTGCCGCGGGCGTAGTCTTCCTTGCCAGCCCGCAGGCCTCGTACGTCACCGGTGCGGTGCTGAGGATCGACGGCGGATACGCCGCATAGCCCCGGTCGCGCGGGATCACCCCGTGCTGCGCAGGCCGGCCCAGGCGGTCCAGAGCGTGGCGTACCGGCCGCCGGCCGCGACCAGTTCGTCGTGCGTCCCCGATTCGACGACCGCACCGGCGTCCAGGACGACAATCCGGTCTGAAGCGGCGGCCTGGGTCAGGCGGTGCGCCACGATCAGGCCGGTGCGTCCTTCGAGCGCGGCGGCTGCGGCGGATTCGAGCGTTTTCGCGCCCGCGCTGCCTGCCTCGGCCGTGGCTTCGTCGAGAATCGCCACCGGTGGGTCGGCGAGCACCAGGCGGACCAATGCCAGCTGCTGAGCCTGCGTGACGGTCAGCCGATGCCCGCCTTCGCCGACGACCGTCGCGAGTCCCTCCGGCAACGCTTCGACCCACTCGGCCGCGCCGACTTTGGCAAGCGCGGCTTGGAGATCCTCGTCGCTGGCTTCGGGAGCGGCGAGGCGGAGATCGTCCGCCAGCGGGCCGCTGAAGACGTGCACTTCCTGGCTGACCAACGCCACCGCGCGACGGGTGGCGGCCGGGCCGAGCTGGTCGAGCGGAACGCCGCCGATCGACACCGTGCCAGTGCCGGCCTGGTGGATTCCGGCGATCAGCTTGGCCAGCGTCGTCTTCCCGGCCCCGCTCGCGCCGACCAGCGCGACCCGTTCGCCGGGCGCGACTTCGAGATCGACGTCGCGCAGTACCGGATGATCGTCCACATAGGAGTGTCCAAGGCCGGCTGTTTTTACTGACGCGTCGACCGGACGGCCCACCCGGGCCGGTTCGGCTGGCGAAGGGAGATCTGCCACCCCGATGAGCCGGGACAGGCTCGCGGTCGCCGCCTGTGCGTCGTCTACCAGCGCTAGCGCGGTGTTGATCGGCCCGAAGAGGCTGTGGAAGTACAACGCGGCGGCCGTCGCGACCCCGACTGTCGCGAGATTCGCGCCCACCAAAAGAAAACCAGTCGCGAGCACCGCCGACAGACCGACGAATTCAGCGAGATTCAGCCGCCCGTAGAAGCGGGTGCCGAGGCGAACTCCGCGCAGAGCCAGCTGCACCGCGCCGTTGGACCGTTCGCGGACTCGCTCGACGTGCGCGTCCGCGAGACGGAAGGCGCGGACCGTCTTGGCACCGCCGATGGTGTCGAGAAGCTGTTGCTGCTGAGCGCCGACGGCGGCTCGCTGAGCGGCGTACAGCGGGGTCGCGCGGCGGACGTACCAGCGGACGGTGTGGAGTTGGATCGGGACAGCCAGCAGGGCCGCGGCGAGGAAACGCCAGTCGAGGATCGCCATCGCGACCAGGGTGAGGACGATCGTCAGCACCGAACGGGCCAGCGCGGGCAGCGCCTGGCGGACTGCTTCGGCGACGACCGAGACGTCGTTGGTGACGCGGGTGGTGAGGTCGCCGGAACCGGCCTTTTCGACCTGTTCGAGCGGGAGGCCGAGCGCGCGGTCGATGAAGCGTTCGCGCAGATCGGCGAGCATGGTTTCGCCGAGCCGGGCGAGCATCGAGACGCCGATGGCGGTGGCGACCGCGGACGTCACGGCGACCAGAACCAGCCCGGCCACCGGGTACGCCAGCGCGGACGCGGGCTGCCGGGTGGCGACGAGGTCGACGACGCGGCCGAGCAGGGGAGCGGTGAGCAGGCCGATCGCGGTCGCGCCGACGACGAAGGCGAAGGACCCGGCGGCGCGGGCTTTCGCCTGCCGGAGGAGGTCGAGGAGGACGGCCCGGATGCGCGGTCCGGTGGCGACGGGGAGGAGTTGGCGTTCGGTCATGGGAGGACCGCCGTTCGGTGGGCTGTCTCGGCAGGGGCAAGTTCGGCGGCGGGGTTCGTATTCGGCCATGAGGGGGCCGTCGTTCGGTGGGCTGTCTCGGTGGGGGCGAGTTCGGCGGTGGGGTTCGTGTTCCGCCATGAGGGGGCCGTCGTTCGGTGGGCTGTCTCGGTGGGGATTGGTTCGGCGAGGGGCTCGCGTTCGGTCACCGCCGATCGGCAGTTCGCTTCGGCGGGGATTGGTTTGGCGTGGCTGCTGTCGGCGATGGGCAAGGGTTCGCGTTCGGCCATGGAGGACTGCCGCTGGCGGGCCGGTTCGGCGCGGACGAGGTTGGCGTGGCCGCTGTCGGCGAGGTGCAGGGGTTCGTTTTCGGTCACGTGAGCGCTGCCGTTCGGTGGGCGGCCTTGGCGGGGGCGTGGCTGCGTTTGGCGACGGGGAGGGGCGCATGTTCGGTCATACGAGGATCGCCGTTCGGTGGGGCCGTCTCGGCGGGGGCGAGTTCGGTGATGGGGTTCGTGTTCCGTCATGAGGGGGCCGTCATTCGACGGGCTGCTTTGGCCGGGACGAGGTTGGCGTGGCTGCGTTCGGCGGGGAGGGGTTCGTGTTCGGTCACGACAGCACCGCCGCTCGGTAGGTCGCTTCGGTGCGGACCAGTTCGGCATGGCTGCCTTCGGCGACGACTCGGCCGTCTTCGATCAGGGCTACTCGGTCGGTCGCGGCGAGCAGAGCGGGGCTGGTGGTGATCACGATGGTGGTGCGGGTTCGGCGAAGGTCCGCGACTCCGGTGGCGATGCGGGCTTCGGTGACGGTGTCGACGGCGGTGGTCGGATCGTGCAGCACCAAAACTGTCGCTTCCGCGGCGAGGGCGCGCGCGAGGGCGACGCGTTGTCGCTGCCCGCCGGACAGCGATCGGCCGCGTTCGGTGATCGTGGTGGCGGTGCCGGACGGGAGGGTCGCGGCGACCTCGTCGGCGGCGGAGGCGGTGAGCACTCCGTCGGGGATGGCGGGCATTCCGCCGCGGACGTTGTCTTCGACCGTGCCCTCGAACAGATCGGCGTCGTGCGCGGCGACGAGGACGACGTCGCGGAGCCGGTCTGGGTCCACAGTGGACAGGTCGGCCGCGTCGATGCGGACGGAGCCGGTGCTGGGGTCGGCGAAGCGGCCTAGGCAGTCGAGGAGATCGGTGGCCGTGGCGGGGTCGGCGGTGACGATGCCGAGCAGCTCGCCGGGTGGGACGGTGAGGGTGAACTCACGGAGTTTTCCGTGCGATACGGAGGAAAACGTCACGGTGCCGCGGACCGGGGCGGGCAGGCCGGCGGTTCCGTCCGGGACGGCTGGCGGGGCGCTGAGCACCGCGGCGACTCGGCCGGCGGAGGCGCGGCCTTGGGCGAGTTGGCCGTTGACCCAGGCGAAGATGGTGAACGGCGTCTGCAGGAACTGGGCCAGTCCGACTGCGGCGACCAGGTCGCCGACGGAAATCTCGCCGTTCGCCGCCAGTGAGCCGCCGGCTAGTGCGACGATCGCGATGAAGATTCCGGTGAGCGCGAGCAGAGCGCCGTTGTGCCAGGCCTGGGCGCGGGCCGCGCGGATGGTCGCCTGGAGGGAATTCCGGCTGGTGCGCCGATAGCGCGCGGTCGCCGTCGATTCCGCGCCGATGCCCTTCAGCACGCGCAGCCCGCTGACGAGATCGGCGGCGACGCCCGAGGCGTGCGCGGCGCGTTCCTGCTCCAGTTCGCTGCGCTTCTCGAGGGGTTTGCCGATGAGATGGGCGAGGAAGAGCAGCGGCGGGGTGCCGAGGAGGACGAGCAGCCCGAGCGGCACCGACATCCGGAGGAGCGCGACCGCGCTCACGACCAGTCCGGCGAGCGCCGCGATGCCGAACGGGAGCACCGCGTTGATCATCCCGACGCGGCGGGCGTCCGACGTCCCGACGCTCACCAATTCCCCGGCGAGCGACCCCGTTTCCGCGCCGCCGCGAGGATGCAGGACCCGGCGGCTGACGGCGAGCCGGATCTCGTGCGCGGCGCGTTCGGAGGCGCGCTCGGCGGCTCGTGCGCCGAAGCGGTAGCTGTAGGAGAGGACGAGGAAGACGACGGCGAGTACGGCCAGCCAGCCCAGGAGGGTGAGGGCGGAACTGTCGCTTACGGCGCGGTCCAGCACGACGCCGACTACTACCGGGACGAGCGCTTCGCCGCCCTGGTGGCCTGCGGCGAGGATGGAGGCGGCGAGGACGGATTTCCGTTGGCCGGTGACGGCGTTGCGGAGGACGTCGCGGCCGGTCGTGGGTGGGGTGGCGGTCACCGGGGCCTCCGCGCGAGGCGGGCGGGGGCCGGGCGGCTGGCGGCGAGGGCCGATGTCGGTTGCCCGGTCGCGCTGGGTGGCGCGTCCGCTCCGGTCGTGCGTGCCGTCGTGGTCACCGGCCCCTCCGTTCCTGCGGGCGAGGCTGGTCGTTCGCCGATTGCTCCCGTTTGTCCCGCCAGATGCGAAGGCTAGCCTAACCTTCGTGGCGCGGGCCGGCGAGAACCGGGCCTACCGGCGGGCATCGCGACCGGCGGGCTCTGCTTCCGGCGGCTGTTCTTCAGCCGACACGGCTGGTTCGGGCTCGCCGAAGCGGGCCAGCGCCAGTGCGGCGGCCACCGCGAGGACGAACCCGATCAGCGCGACGACAGCGAAGCCGGGCCGGGTCCGGTCGCCTAGCAGGACGACGCCGATCAGCGACGGCATGACCGTTTCGCCGAGCACCATCATCGCCGTGGCGGTGGTGACGCTGCCGCGTTGCAGCGCGGTGGCGAAGAACAGCATGGCCAGCGCGCCCGCGACGGCGACGACGTACAAGGCGGGATCGCGCAGCAGGTCCAGGGGTGCGAGGCTGGGGATGACCCGTCCGGCCACTGCGACGAGGCCGAAGCACAGTCCGGCGACCAGCCCAAGGCCAGCCGTGCGGACGCGGTCTCCGGCGCGTCCCACGAGGAGCCCGGTGATCCCGAGTACGACGGCGGCACCGGCGAGAGTGAGGCGGAAGCCCAGGCCGACTTCGCTCGAGCCCTCGCTTTCGGCCGAGGAACCCAGCAGTGCGAGACCGGCGCAGACGACGCCGACGGCGGTCCATTCCCGCGCACCGAGCCGGACGCCGAACACCCGCACCGCGACGGCTGTTACCGCGAGGCTCGCGGCTTGCGTGGCTTGCACGAGAAACAGCGGCAGCACGTGCAGGGCGGCGATCTGGGCGACGAAGCCGACGCCGTCGAGCAGGAGGCCGACGACGAACTTCCACTGCCGCAGCACTCGCAGCAGCAGGCGCGGGTCGACCCCGGCACCGCCCTCGTCGGGCGCGGCCTTCGCGGCCACCGCTTGCATGACCGAAGCGACGCCGTAGGCCACCGCGGACAGCAGCGCGCACAGAAATCCCCACACCATGACGCCGAGCGTATTCCTCTCCGGCGCCAGTAGGGTCGGGGCCATGGCGGAGGTAGAACGCGTCTGGCCGGATCCGCTCGACGGCGACGAGTTGACCGTGCAAACGCGCTTCCTGGACTTCCTGCGGGCGACCGCGGTGCGGAAGGTCGCCGGGCTGAGCCGGGAACAGGCGGCCGCGACGCCGTTGCCGAGTTCGCCGCGGACCAGCGCGCTCGGCGTGCTCAAGCACCTGACCGCGGTCGAGCGGTGGTGGCTGGTGATCGAGGCGGGCGGGGCCGACGAGCCGTCGCTGTGGCCGGGGTCGCCTGATCCGAGCTGGGATTTGACGCCTGAAGACGACGTCGCCGGGGTCGTCGTGGCTTATCGCGCGGAGCGGGAACGAGCGGCGGCGGCGCTGGCGGGGTTGACGCCGGAGGACCGGACGCGGCGGTCCGGGGAGTTCACCGTCCGCTGGGTGCTGGCGCACGTCGTGCAGGAGACTGCGCGGCACGTGGGGCATCTCGACGCGCTGCGGGAGCTCGCCGACGGCTCTGTGGGGGAGTGAGCGGCGACCGTTAGGCTGCGGGGCATGGCAGACCAGCTCTATTTCCGCCAACTGCTCGCCGGCCGCGACTTCGCCGTCGGGGATCCCGTCGCGACCCAGATGGTGAATTTCGCTTACCTGATCGGGGACCGCGAATCGGGCGAGGCGGTGCTGGTCGACCCGGCGTACGCGGTGGGCGACCTGGTCGAGACGCTGGAGTCCGACGGGATGCGGCTGACCGGCGTGCTCGCCACTCACCACCACCCCGACCACGTCGGCGGCGACATGATGGGCTTCTCGCTGCCGGGCATCGCCGAACTGCTCGCGCTGCGGCCGGTTCCGATCCACGTCAACGCGCAGGAAAGCGAGTGGGTGCGCCGGGTGACCGGCGTTTCGGACACCGACCTGCGCGCCCACGAGCACGACGACGTCGTGACGGTCGGCTCCATCGACATCCGGCTGCTCCACACGCCCGGGCACACTCCGGGAAGCCAGTGCTTCCTGGTCGGCGACCGGCTGGTTTCCGGGGACACGCTGTTCCTGGAGGGCTGCGGCCGGACGGACTTCCCCGGCGGCGACGCGGACGCGATTTTCCGCAGCCTGCAATGGCTGGCGACGCTTCCGGGCGATCCGGTGGTGTATCCAGGACACCAGTATTCGCCGGAGTCTTCGGCGTCGCTGTCGCGGGTGAAGGGGACGAATTTCGTGTTCCGGCCTCGGTCGCTGGAGGAGTGGCGGCTGATGTTCGGCGGCTGAGCCGGGGGTCGGGGTCGGAGCGGAGAACGCTTGCTGTGTCGCGAAAAAGTACATGGTGATCTTGTACCGCACGGCACCGACAATTTCGGGCATCGAGTGTCCGCCCAGCGGTGCTCCGGTGCGGAGCGTGATCACGACCGAAGCTCCGTAATGCTCTCGCCGCAGGGCATCCCATGTTCGGCGACAACCCGGGAAACCCGTCCCGTATCCCGGGCATCCGCGTACCTGCCGGGTGAACAAAGCCCGTACACCGGCGCGCCGGTTCCAGTGCGTGAGAGCCGCCCGGGCCGACATTGACTTCACCCGTCCGGGGATCGAAGCTCGGGGGCATGAAGCGCGGCGTCCTCCTCGTGTGCCGCCTGCACGTCGACCTCCGGCAGCAGGCGAGCGCGGTCTGTCTGTCCCGCCGCTGAATCCTGTTTCCCTGAACCGAAAACCCCACCCGGGAGAAATCCGTGTCGATTTCCACCACGGGCGTGCTGCCGCGCGCCGAAACGGCCGCGCCGAAGCGCGCGCAGCGGCGGCGATGGCCGTCGCTGCGGCGCTGGATCAGCCCGGTCGTGCTGGTCGCGGCGTGGCAGATCGCCAGCTCGACCGGCGCGTTGCCGCCCGACAAACTCAGTTCGCCGTGGACTGTCCTGCAAGCAGGCGTCGATGTCGCCCGCAGCGGCGAACTCGGCAGTGCCTTCGTTGTCTCGCTGGGCCGCGTCGGCGCGGGGTTCGCGCTCGGAGCGCTGGTCGGGCTGCTGCTCGGGGCCGTCTCGGGGTTGTCCCGCTGGGGCGAGGCGCTGGTCGACCCGCCGGTGCAGATGCTGCGCACCTTGCCGTTCCTCGGATTGATCCCGTTGTTCATCCTGTGGTTCGGGATCGGCGAAGAGACCAAAATCGTGCTGGTGGCGCTGGGCGTGGCGTTTCCGTTGTATCTGAATGTCCACTCGGGAATCCGCACCGCCGACCCGCAGCTCGTGGAAGCCGCGCGGGCGCTGGGATTCACCCGCGGCGAACGGTTGTGGCACGTCGTTCTGCCGGGTGCGCTGCCGCAGGCGCTGGTCGGGCTGCGGCAGTCGCTCGGGGTCGCGTGGCTGGCGCTGATCGTCGGCGAAACGGTGAACGCGGACGCCGGGATCGGTTACCTCATCAACAATGCCCGCGAATTCCTGCGCACCGACGTCGTGGTGGTCGGGCTCGTGGTCTACGCCGTGCTGGGCCTCGTCACCGACGCGCTCGTCCGGCTGCTCGAAAGGAGGGCTCTGCGATGGCGAGCCCGGTAGTCGAGGTCCATGACCTCGCGAAGAAGTTCGGCGACCGGACTGTCCTCAACAGACTCAACCTGGACATCGGCCGCGGCGAGTTCGTCGCGTTGCTCGGGCGCAGCGGGTCCGGTAAGTCGACGCTGCTGAAGGTGCTGGCCGGGCTGGACCAGGAGATCGAGGGCACCGCCAGCGTGGACGGGACGGTTTCCGTCGCGTTCCAGCAGCCGCGGTTGCTGCCGTGGCGCAAGGTCTGGCGCAACATCGTGCTCGGTCTGCATCAGGACAACGACCGCGCCGTCGCGGAAAAAGCGCTGGCGGAAGTGCAGTTGGCGGAGCACGCGGACAAATGGCCGCTCACGCTCTCCGGCGGCGAGGCGCAACGGGTTTCGCTGGCACGGGCGCTGGTCCGCGAGCCGGATCTGCTGCTCCTGGACGAACCGTTCGGCGCCCTCGACGCGTTGACCCGGCTGGCGATGCACCGTCTGGTCGAAGATCTGTGGCGCAAACACCAGCCCGCGGTACTGCTGGTGACCCACGACGTCGACGAAGCGCTCGTGCTCGCCGACCGGATCCTCGTCCTGGGCGAAGGGCACATCGTCGCCGAACACGTTCTCGACCAGCCGCGTCCGCGGAAGGCCGCCGACCATGCCGAGGTGCGCAGCCGCGTCCTGGCCGATTTGGGAGTGACCGAAGGTGCACCTGCGTAACGTCCTGGCCGCGGCGCTTCTGCTGACCGGGCTCACCGCTTGCTCGTCGTCCACTTCGGACGGTCGCGCACCGGTGCCCGCGGCGGTGTCGCCGGCGGACCTGAAGAAGGTCACGCTTCGCGTGGGCGATCAGAAGGGCGGGGTGAAATCCCTGCTCACGGCGGCGGATCAGCTGAGCGGCACGCCGTACCGGGTCGAATGGTCGACCTTCACCTCCGGGCCGCCGTTGCTGGAGGCGGCTTCGGCGGGCGCGATCGACGTCGGCCGGGTGGGCAATACGCCGCCGATTTTCGCGGCGGCGTCGAAGGCGAAGATCTCCGTGGTGAGTGTCGCGAAAAGCAACGTGGAACGGGAAACCATTCTGGTGCCGCCGGATTCGCCGCTGACCGATGTCGCGTCCTTGCGGGGCAAGACGGTCGGCGTCGCGAAGGGGAGTTCGGCACACGGGCAGTTGCTCAACACGCTGAAGAAGGCTGGATTGTCCACAAAGGATATAAAGATCTCGTTCCTGCAGCCGTCCGAGGCGTTCGCCGCTTTCACCCAGCACCAGATCGACGCCTGGGCGATTTGGGACCCGTACACCGCGCAGGCCCAGCTCGAGGCGCACGCCCGGGTGCTCGCCGACGGTCGCGGCGCGTCCAACGGGCTCGCCTTCGAGACGGCCAGCACGACCGCGCTCGCCGATCCGGGCAAGAACTCAGCCATCAAGGATTTCGTGCAGCGCGTGGTGAAAGCCCAGCTGTGGGCCAATTCGCATCCGGACGAATGGGCGCGCGCGTGGGCGGCGGAAACCGGGCTGAAGCCGGAGGTGGCGAAGAAGGCCGTTTCCGCCGGACGGGACCGGCCGATTCCGCTGGACGACTCCGTGGTCGCGTCTGAGCAGCAGCTCGCCGACGCGTTCACGAACGAGGGCACGCTGCCCGGGAAGGTCGACTTCGCGGCGTTCGTCGACCGCCGTTACGGGCCCGACATCGAGGCCGCGAGGAGGAACGGATGAGCGTCAAACTGCACTGGTTCCTGCCGACCACCGGGGACGGCCGGACGATCGTGGAACGGTTCCACGCCAACAAATCCCAGGGCCCGAGCGCGCAACGGCCGGCGGATCTGGACTATCTCGCGCAGGTCGCCCGCGCGGCCGAGCGGCTCGGGTTCGAGGGCGTGCTCACGCCGACCGGCACCTGGTGCGAGGACGCCTGGCTGACCACCGCCGCGCTGATCCGCGAGACGAACCGGCTGAAGTTCCTGGTCGCGTTCCGCCCGGGCGTCATCTCGCCGACGCTCGCCGCGCAGATGGCGGGCACGTTCCAGCGCCTGTCCGGCGGCCGGGTCCTGCTGAACATCGTGACCGGCGGCGACGCGATCGAACAGCGCCGCTTCGGCGACTGGCACGACCACGACGCCCGCTACGCCCGGACGGACGAGTTCCTCTCGATCGTCCGCGGCGTGTGGTCGGGCAAGCCGTTCGACTTCGCCGGCGACCACCTGCGCGTCGAAGGGGCCACGACGCTCGCCGCCCCGGACCCGGTGCCGCCGCTGTACTTCGGCGGGTCCTCGGCGGCGGCGCTTCCGGTCGCCGCGCGGCACGCCGATGTGTATCTGACCTGGGGCGAGCCGCCCGCGCAGGTCGCGGAGAAGATCGGCAAGGTGCGGGAACTGGCGGAGCAGGAGGGCCGCACGGTGCGGTTCGGGGTCCGGCTGCACACGATCGCGCGCGACACCTCGGCGGAGGCTTGGGCGGAGGCGCAGAAGCTGCTCGACGCGTTGAATCCGGAGCAGATCGCCAAGGCACAGGCGCAGCTGGCGGCGAGCGAGTCGGTGGGGCAGCGGCGGATGGTCGCGCTGCACGGCGGCAAGGCCGGGACGACTGCGCGGGATCTGGAGATCCATCCGCATCTGTGGGCCGGGATCGGGCTGGTCCGCGGCGGGGCGGGGACGGCGCTCGTGGGCAGTTACGCGGAGATCGCGGATCTGATCGAGGAGTACCACGACGCCGGGGTGTCGGAGTTCGTGCTGTCCGGGTATCCGCATTTGGAGGAGGCGTACTGGTTCGGCGAGGGGGTGCGGCCGGAGCTGGCGCGGCGCGGGTTGCTGGAGGAAGCGCCGGTACTGCGGGCGGTGCCGGGGGAGCAGGCGGTGGCGGCGCAGTAGGGACGGTCGTGAGTGGCGATGCCGGTTAGGTCCGGGAGAAACACTCACGAGTTCCCGCGCGCTCGGGCTCGTGCCGACCGACGTGACAGCGTCGGCGGTGCGCCAACCTGGGCATCGTGAGTGGCGATGCCGGTTCTCACCGGCGCAGACACTCAGGAGAGCAGGTGGGGCACCTCGTTCCGGCGGCGCAGCGCGAGGTGCATCATCGCGCGGCCGCCGAGTTCGAGGTCGTCCTCCAGCGCCTTCATCGCGGTCTCTCCGCCGGCGCGGAGCTGGCCGACGAGATGCCGGTGCGTCGTCGCCAGGTGCTGCGCCGAGGACTCGGCCCGGATCGTCGCGAGCATGCAGTTGAGTTCGTTCGCGCAGGCCCGGTGCGCGGCGACGACACGAGGGTTTCCGCTGGCGGCCACGATTTCCGCGTGCACCGCGCTGTGCGCCTCGATCACGTGCCGCCACGGGGTTTCGGCGGTCATCGCCTCCAAACACCGCACCGCCTCGTCGACGGAGTCGAAGTCCGCGCCTTGGAGCAGTGCCAGGCGCAGCGCGCCCAGTTCCAGGATCGACCGGTACGAGCACATCGCGTCGATGCGGTCCGAGGTCACCGCGGGCACGACGATTCCCTTGTTGCGCTGGTGTTCGAGAAGCCCCTCGGACACCAGCGTCTGCAGCCCGGACCGCACCGAATGCCGTCCGGCACCGAACCTCGCGCTCAGCGACTCCTCGGTGAGCCGCGTTCCGGGTTCGAGGACGCCGTCGAGGAGATCGTCGCGGAGGGCTTGCGCGATGCCGCCCGGCGTACTGCCCGCCTGATCGCGCACTTCGCCACTCGTTTCAGCAGAACTTCCCACAGCCACTGCCGATCTTAGCCGAGCCCACCGTCAAACTCGGGCGGGCAGCCGAAGGGAGGCGTGTTCCGAGCTGATCTCGGCAGTGCGCACGACGCCGAGAAGCCGCAACGTGCGCGTGTACTCGGCGCGGAGGATCTCGATCGTGCGGTCGACGCCCTGCTCTCCGGCCGCCATCAGGCCGTACAGGTAAGCCCGGCCCACCATCGCCGCCGACGCGCCCAGTGCCCGAGCGGCGACCAGGTCGGCGCCGGTCCGGACGCCGGTGTCGAGGATGATCTCGCAGTCGTCTCCGACCGCGTCGACGACGCGCGGCAGCAGTTCGAGCGGGGTCGGCGCGCGGTCGAGCTGGCGGCCGCCGTGGTTCGAGAGCACGAGCGCGTCGACGCCGGAACCGGCCATCACCTCGGCGTCCGCGACGCTCTGGATCCCTTTGACGATCAGCTTTCCGGGCCACAATTCGCGCAGCCACCGCAGGTCTTCGACGGTCAGGGACGGGTCGAACATCGTGCCGATCAGCTCTTCGACCGTGCCGTCGAAGTTGTTCAACGCGGCGAACTGCAGCGGTTCGGTGGTCAGCAGGTTCATCCACCAGGACGGCCGCACGGCGATCCCGGCGAGCGTGCGGACGGTCAGCGTGGGCGGGATGGTCAGTCCATTGCGGACGTCGCGCATCCGCGCCCCGCCGATCGGGGTGTCGACGGTCAGGACCAGCGCTTCGTACCCGGCTCGCGCCGCGCGTTCGACCAGCGCTTCGCTCGCGGCGCGGTCCTTCCAGAGGTAGAGCTGGAACCACTGCCGCGCGGATGGCGCGCACGCCCGGACGTCTTCCAGATCGGTGGTGCCCATTGTCGAGAGCACGTACGGGATCCCGGCGCGGGCGGCCGCACGGGCGACGGCGATCTCGCCCTCGTGGTGCATCATGCGCGTGAAACCGGTGGGCGCGAGCACGAGCGGCAAGGCCGACTGTCCACCGAGGACGGACGTCGACGGGTCGACCTCGGTGACGTCCTGCAGCACGCGCGGATGCAACTCGACGTTTTCGAAGGCCTGCCGTGCCCGGCCGATGCTGATCTCCTGCTCGGCCGCGCCGTCGACGTAGTCGAAAACCGGCCGGGGAGTGCGGCGGCGCGCGATGGTGCGCAGGTCGTCGATGGTGTGCGCGGTGGCGAGACGGCGCTCGCGGACGTCGAACCTCGGCTGCCGGAACTTGAGCAGCGGCCGGATCTCCGACAGCCGGGGCAGCCGTCGCTTGATCGTCCGCCGGGGCAGGTGCTCGGGTTCGAACGTGGTCATCCGCTGCCTCCTGGCCGCCAAGAAATCGGTACACAATGTGCGAGCCGCAAAATACTTGCTGCGCCGCCATTTCCGGAACTTATGGGCAAGGCGAGTCAAGCACGGTCCCGGCTTGATCGCAAGGATTGTGACACAATCTGCTCAGCGGTGCGCGGCCTCCAGCGCGCAGAGAGTGTCGAGATCGTGCTCGAGCGCGTGCCGGGCCAGCGCGGTCCGGTTCGGACAGTCGAGCTTCACCAGCGACGATTCGACGTGGCTGCGCACCGTCCGGATCGCGATCCCGAGCGCCGCCGAGATCCGCTCGTTCGACCAACCACGGGCCACGAGGCCGACGACGTCCAGCTCCCGGCCGGTCAACGGCCCGGGCTCAGGTACGCGGGAAATCCGTAGCAGCACGCCGTCCGGAGGGCGCACCCGCGCCAGCACCCGCCACCAGACGCCGTCCGCGTCCCGGTGGTGGAATCCGGTCCGCTCGGTCAGCGCACACTGCGCGGCGATGCGGAGCTCGCGCTCGCTGAGCGGCAGCTGATCCACAGCGGCAGCGCGCACTTCGATCTGCGTCCGCGAGACGAGCAGTACGACGTCGGCGGCGGGATCGCCCGGTTCGGCGCCGGGGTCGGCCAGTGCGGCGAAGTCGTGCGACAACATCGTGAGCGCGAGGACGGATCCGTCGTCCAGCGGGCGGTCGTGCGTCGAACTCAGCGCTACGAAACTCCGCTCCGGACCAGTACCCGGCGTGAGCGGCAGCGTGACGCCCTCGCGGAAACCGTAGGGCTGAATGCCTTCCCGGTACGTCCTTGTCTCGTGGACCTCCGGGATGTCAACGAAACGCAGCGGCAGACCCAACCGGGACGCGCGCGAGTGGATCGGGCATTTCCACCGGTAGGTCGTGGTCATGTAGCCGAGCATGTCCGCCGGATAGCCGAGGTTGACCGTCGCGGTGCGTTGTTTGCTGCCGCTCACCAACGCGACGCAGTCGAAACCGAGCCTGTCCCGCACCGCGCGGAGCGGAGTTTCGACAGGCAGTTCGCCGCGGCCCGCCGCGCGCACCTCCTGAGCGAGCCGAGCCCACCACTGCACATCCGCGGCCATGTTCCGAACCTCCGCTGCCGGAGGGGAGCATGAACGCCCGCTGTCCGGAATGTCAACGGGGCGCACATCGGAGGCGCGGGCGGAACGGCTTTTAGGCCGATGCGACCGCAGGCACCCGCTCGTAGCGTTCCGGATCCCCGGCTGAAGGAGATTCGATGAACATCGACGAATACGCCGCCCTCGACGCGACCGCGCTCGCCGCGGTCATCGCCTCGGGCGAGGTCACCGCCGAGGAGGTCGCCGCGCTGGCGGTCGAGGCCATCGGCAAGGTGAACCCGGAGCTGAACGCGGTCGCCGACGGCCCGTTCGAGCGCCCGCTGGACTACTCGCCCGACGGCCGGTTCGCCGGGGTTCCGTTCGCGATCAAGGACCTCGTCCTGCACGCCGCCGGAGTGCCGACCCGGATGGGCACGCGGCTGCTCGGCAAGGGCGTCGTGCCGCCGGAGGACACCCATCTGATGGAGCGGTTCCGTGCGGCGGGTCTGGCGACGCTGGCCGTCACGACCACGCCGGAGCTGGGGTTCAACGGCAATTCCGAAGCGCTGGCCTACGGTTCGACGCGCAATCCCTGGAACACCGGGCACAGCGCCGGCGGATCCAGCGGCGGCTCGGCGGCGCTTGTCGCGGCCGGCGCGCTCCCGATCGCGCACGCCAACGACGGCGGCGGCTCGATCCGGGTGCCCGCCGCCTGCAACGGCCTGGTCGGGCTGAAGCCGACGCGCGGCCGGGTGCCCGCCGGGCCGGACTTCGCCGATCCGCTGTACGGAATGGGCGTCGAACTCGCGGTGACGCGGACGGTCAGGGACACCGCAGCGCTGCTGGACGAGGTGGCGGTGAGCTATCCAGGCGACCCGAACGTTCTCGCGCCGCCCGCGCGCCCGTGGCTGGACGAAGTCGGTGCCGATCTGGGGCGGCTCAGGATCGCGGTGCACACCGAATCCTGGGCGGGCAGCTACGTCGACCCGGAGGTGGCGCGCGCCGTCGAGGCGACCGCTGAGGTGCTTGAAGCGGCGGGCCACCACGTCGAACGCGCGACGCCGGTCTTCGAGTGGGAGTCGTTCCTGCACGCTAATCACGTGCTCTGGTGCGGATTCCTGGCCGGTGCGGTCGCCGGGATCGAAGAGATGACCGGCGTCGCGGCCAGCCCGGACAACCTCGAACGCACATCGTGGGCGTGCGTCGAATACGGCCGCTCGGTCAGCGGGACGGAACTGACCGCGGCTTTGGGTGCGATGAACGTCGTTTCCCGTGCGGCAGGCCGGTTCTTCACCGGATACGACCTGCTGCTGACCCCGACGATGAACACCCCGGCCCTGCCGCTGGGCCGCCTGGACGCGAACGCCGATCTGGCCGCGGCAGACTGGACCCGACAGCTTTTCGACGCCTGCACGTTCACACCGTTGTTCAACCAGACCGGCGCGCCCGCGATCAGCCTTCCGCTCGGGCAGTCCTCGCAGGGCTTGCCGATCGGGGTTCAGTTGGGCGGCCCGGTCTGCTCGGAGTCGTTGCTGCTGCGGGTCGCGGCGTTCCTGGAAGAGGCGATGCCGTGGGCGGACCGGCGACCCGCGGTGCACGCCGCCGGGTGACTACTGGGCCCGGCAGGTCCGGAGGTAGCTGAGGAACGACGACTGCAGGCCAGTGACGTGCGTTTCGCGCAGGACTGCGGTGGTGACGTTTCCGCCGCGAGCCTTGAGGCGGTGCAGGAAGGTCGCCGTGTGCTTCGCGAGGCTTTGGTAGACGGCCAGATCTCCGAACAGCTCCTGGTCGTTGACCGTCACGTGCAGCTTGGCGGCAGGCAAACTGTCGCCGAGCTCGGCAAGCTGGGCGAAAACCTGACTGTCCTCGCCGATGACGCCAGGGCTGCCCGCTCCGATGCTTTCGAAGAGCGGGCAGCCGCTGAGCCACGCGTAGAGACTGAAAAGCCCGCCGTAGGAGTAGCCGAAGAGACCGTGTCCGCTCGGGGCCGCGTGGTAGGCGCGTTCGATCCGCGGGTGCAGTTCCTCGGCGAGGAAGGCCAGGAACGCGTCGGCGCGGCTGTCGCGCAGTTCGGCGAGGTAGGCGTCGGCCTCCTCGCGCGTCATCCTGCCCGTTTGGATTCCCATCTCCACGGCATCGACGAACTCCTGGGCGATCGGCTCGCCGGGCGGCACGAGATCCCGGTTGCGCAGCCGCGCCCAATCCTGCGCTTCCTCGCCCGCGTAACCGACGCTGACCTGGAGATAAGGCTGGATCGGCTGCATCGGATCCGCCTGGGTGACGATGAGCGGAGCCGTCAGGCCGACGGCCCAGTTGCCGTCGAGCACGTACACGACCGGCGCCCGCGTCTTGGTGTGGTCGTAGCCCGGCGGCGTGGTGACCCAGATGCCGTAGGTGTGCCCGCTGCGGGAACGCATTTCGAAGTAGTCGGTGCCGGCGAGGCAGCCTTGCCACAGAGTGCTCATCGGAGGTCCTTTACGACGCGTCCGGCTTGGACGACGACAACGGCGTTCGCGGGGTCGGCGAACAGGTTCGGATTTTCGAGCGGATTTCCGTTCCACAGCACGAGATCCGCCTGCAAGCCCGGCGCGATGACCCCCACCTCGCCGGACAGGCCCAGGATCTCGGCGTTGGTCTTCGTGGCCGCGACGAGAGCTTCCATCGGCGTCTCCAGGTCTGCGCGCAATGCGAGCTCTTCTCCTCGGCGGTCCTGAGCGGGACCGATGAGATCAGATCCGAGCCCGATCCGCACCTCGGCTTCCTTGGCCGCGGCGAGCGCCTCGGCCATCCGCTCGCGAACACCCAGCGCCCGATCGCGGATCGACGCGCTCAGGCCGGCTTCGGCGGCGTCGCGCAGCAGGTGCTCGACGACAGCGAAAGTGGGCACCAGGGCAACGTCGCGGGCGGCCATCAGAGCGGCTGTGGACTCGTCGATATCGGTGCCGTGCTCGACACAGCGCACCCCGGCCTCGACCGCGTTCCGGATGCCTTCGTTGTTGTGCGCGTGCACCGTCACGTAAGTGCCTCGCGCCGCGGCTTCTTGGACGGCGACGGCGATCTCTTCCACGGTGAACTGGGTGTCGGTCAGCTTGTCGTGCGCGCTGACCACGCCGCCAGTCACGCAGAGCTTCAGGAAGGAGGCTCCGCGACGGAAGGCTTCGCGGACGTTGCCGCGCAGCTCGTTCGCGTTGCCCGACATCATCGACAGGGCGGCCAGGCCGGGAATGTGGTGGCCGCTCCACAGCTCGGTGGGCTCCCATTCGGCTCCGTAGTAGCCGTGCCCGCCGGTCTGGCACTGGACCGGTCCGCACGACAGCACGCGCGGACCCCGGACCTTGCCCTTGGCGATCGTGGTGACGACGCCGCCGTCGATCCCGCCGGTGTCGCGGACGGTCGTGAAGCCCGCGTCGAGGGTCGCGCCGGCGGTGGCGAAGATGTCCGCCGCGATCTCGGCGGCGCTCAGCTGATACGAGAACTGCGGCTGGATCGGGCTGGAGAGGCCCAGGTGAACGTGGGCGTCGATCAGGCCGGGCGTCATGGTCATCCCGGTGGCGTCGACGCGTTCGCCGGAGCCGTCGGGCTGGGCGATCCGCCCGTCCTCGACGGCGACGGTGACGTCCGCTGGATCGCGACCCGTGCCGTCGAGGACTGTCGCGCCGACTATCTGCAGACGTCCCACTAGCCGTTCCCTTCGCCGTTGCAACACTCTTTTCCAATGGATAAACTGTGCGAGTGAGCCTGTCAAGCACGGAAGGCAAAGGCGATGCCCGCGAGCGTCTCCTGACCCGGCTTCTCGACGCCTTCGACGGGACGCTTCCGTCGCCGGAGGTCTCGCTTCGGGAGGTTGCCGCCAGGGCCGAGACCAGCCACGCCCTGCTGCGCTACCACTTCGGGTCGCTCCCGGGCGTCTTGGCGGCCATGCTCGGGGAGCAGCGATCCCGGGACAACGAGGAGCTTTTCAAGACTGCCCGGCAGGGCACCTTCGACGATCTCGTCGTGGCGATCTGGCGGACCTACACGCGCCCGGAGCAGCTGTCGCGCGTTCGCGGCTTCTTTCACGTCACCGGGCTGGCCGCGTACCGGCCGGAGGACTTTCGCGAGTTCATCGATTCGCTCGACGATCTGACCAAAATGCTGGCCTCGCTCGCGCAACGCGAAGGGCTCGCCGCCGAGGAAGCGCTGACCAGGGCCGCAGTAACCGTCGCCGCGATGCGCGGCCTGCTCTTGCAGGAGGTCTTGACTCCCGGGGCTTACTCGGAGGAGGCCCTTGCGCTGATCCTGCGGATAGGCAAAGGGAAGCCTTGATCAGGTTTCGGAGACAGTCCGGGACAACGCCAGCGCCACTGTCCGGACCGCGGGTGCGACCCGTTCGGTCCGCATCCGGGTCGCCCATCCGGAGATCGACACCGCGGCCACGGCGAGTCCGCTCGCGTCGACGAGCGGGCTCGCCGCACACACCACGCCTACGCCGGATTCCTCGCGCTCGAACGCAATCCCGTCTTCCCGGATCCGCGCCAGCTGACGCCGCAGCAACCCGGGCGCGGTGATCGTCCGCGGGCTGACCCGGGGGAGTCCGGCCTCGATCACGCGCGTCACGACGTCGTCGGGGGAGCAGGACAGGATCGCCTTCCCGACCCCGGTCGCGTGCGCCGGAAAGCGCCCGCCGGTCCGCGAAGGCAGATCCGGCGCGTCCGGGCCGCGCAGCACGTCCAGGTAGACCACCTCGGTCCCCTCCAGCACCGCGAGGTGGACCGTGTTCCGCGTGGCCTCCCGCAGATCCGCCAGGTACGGCCGCGCCGCCTCCACCAGGCCGCGGCGGCGCACCGCGAGCTGACCGATCTCGAACAGCCGCAGCCCGAGCCGGACCGAGGTGCCGTCGCGTTCCAGCAGGCCGGTTTCGGCCAGATGTCCGGCCAGGCGGTGCACGGTCGTCTTCGCGAGGCCGGTCCGGCGTGCCAGTTCCGAGACGCCCAGCGCGTCGTCGCCGGGGCGGAAAGCTTCCAGCACGGCGGCGACGCGCGCGGTCACGAGCCCGTCGCCGTTCCGTCCAGTGGTACGCATGGGTTGAGTGTGCCCCATCCCGGCGAGCACCGTGCAGACATGGCGGAACGCAAGGTGACGGCCGCGATCGTCGGCCCGGGCAACATCGGTACGGATTTGCTGGCAAAACTCCAGCGCAGCGAGCACGTGGAAGTGCGCTACATGGTGGGCGTCGACCCGGCGTCGGACGGGCTCGCCCGCGCCGCGAAGCTCGGCCTCGAGACGTCCGCCGAGGGCGTCGACTGGCTGCTGTCGCGCGCGGAACTGCCGCAGCTGGTGTTCGAGTCGACGTCGGCGAAGGCCCACAAAGCGAACGCGCCGCGGTACGCCGAGGCCGGCATCCGCGCGATCGACCTGACGCCCGCCGCGATCGGCCCGCTGACGTGCCCGGCGGTGAACCCGCCCGACCAGCTGACCGACCGCAACGTCAACATGATCACCTGCGGCGGCCAGGCGACCATCCCGATCGTGCACGCGGTTTCGCGGGTGACGCCGGTGTCGTACGCGGAGATCGTCGCGTCGGTGTCTTCGCGGTCCGCGGGACCCGGCACGCGCGCGAACATCGACGAGTTCACCGAGACCACTTCGCACGCGATCGAGAAGGTCGGCGGCGCGGAGAAGGGCCGCGCGATCATCATCATCAACCCGATGGACCCGCCGATGATCATGCGCGACACGGTGTTCTGCGCGGTCGACCCGGACGCCGACTTCGACGCGATCAGCGAATCCGTGCACCGCATGGTGAAAGACGTCCAGCAGTACGTCCCGGGCTACACGCTCAAGGCCGACCCGCAGTTCGACCCGCCTCGCCCGGACTGGAGCGGCAAGGCCCGCGTGGGCGTCTTCCTGGAGGTCGCGGGCAACGGCGACTACCTGCCCAAGTACGCGGGCAACCTCGACATCATGACCGCCGCCGCCGCGCGCGTCGGCGATCTCTTCGCCGCTCAGGAGGTGGCCGCGTGAACAACACCGACGTCCGGCTGGTCGACACCACTCTGCGCGACGGCAGTCACGCCATGGCGCACCAGTTCACCGAAAAGCAGGTCCGCGACACTGTCCGCGCGCTCGACGACGCGGGCGTCTCGCTGATCGAGGTGACCCACGGCGACGGCCTCGGCGGCTCCACGTTCAACTACGGTTTTTCCTTGGTGGACGAGCGAAAGCTCATCGCCGCCGCGGTCGACGAGGCGAAGCAGGCGAAGATCGCCGTGCTCCTGCTGCCCGGCCTCGGCACGGTCACCGACCTGCGCGCGGCGGCCGATCTCGGCGCCGGCGCGGTGCGGATCGCGACGCACTGCACCGAGGCCGACGTGTCCATCCAGCACTTCGGCGCGGCCCGCGATCTCGGCCTCGAAACCGTCGGATTCCTGATGTTGTCGCACATGTCGACGCCCGAGGACCTGGCGAAGCAGGCCCGGATCATGGTCGACGCGGGCTGTCAGTGCGTGTACGTCGTGGACTCCGCGGGCGCGCTGATCCTGGACGACGCCTCCGAACGCGTCGCCGCGCTTGTCGCGGAACTCGGCGACGAAGCCCAGGTCGGCTACCACGGGCACCAGAACCTGAGCTTCGGCGTCGCCAACTCGGTGCTCGCTTACCGTGCCGGAGCCCGGCAGATCGACGGTTCGCTCGCCGCGCTCGGCGCGGGCGCGGGCAACTCGCCGACGGAGGTCCTGGCGGCGACGTTCGAGCGGCTCGGCATCAAAACCGGCGTGGACAAAGACGTGCTGATGGAGGCCGCGGAGAACGTCGTGAAGAAGTACCTGACCCGGCTGCCGGTGATGGACCGGTCGTCGATCATCCAGGGCTACGCCGGCGTGTACTCCAGCTTCCTGCTGCACGCCGAACGCGCGGCCGAGCGCTACGGCGTCCCGGCACACGAAATCCTGTACAAGGTCGGCGAAGAACGCTACGTCGGCGGCCAGGAGGACATGATCATCGACATCGCGCTGCGGCTGCGCGACGAGCGGGCAGCCGCTCAGTGAGCCCCCGAGTCGAAAGCGTCCGCGCCGAGCACGAGCTGCACGCAGTGCTCGACGAGACGCTCGCGGCTCACCTTCAGCGTGCCGTCGAGGTAGGCGATGAACACGTTGCTGAGCGCGCCGACGAGACCGATCGCCACGAGCTGGCGGCCGGTCTCGTCGCCGCGCGACAGCTGTTCCCCGACGAGCGTGGTGAACGCCGGGAGGAGGTGCAGGCCGCGGCTGGTCAGCGCCGGATCGGTCAGCGGTGCGAGCAGCAGCACGCGGCCCTTGCGCGGATCGTCCAGCACCAGCTCCACGAACGCCGTGACCGCGCGTTCGGCACGGCGGCTCGGATCGGCTTCGCCGGACACCGCGTCGGCGAGTGCTTGCCGGGCTTGGTCTCCGACGTCCTCGTAGACGGCGGCGACCAGGCTTTCCCGGTCGGCGAAGCTTTCGTAGAAGTACCGCTCGGTCAGCTTCGCGGACCGGCACACCGCGCGCACGCTCACCGCCGCGCTGCCCTGTGCGCCGAGCAGGTCGAGCCCGGCGGCCAGAAGCTGCGCGCGGCGCTGGGCCTTGCGGTCGTCCAGCGTCGTGCCCGCCCACGTGCGGCCCGGCATACCCGCTCCCGTCCCGAGTTGACCACAGATGTTGTCACATCCTAACCTGACAACAGCTGTAGTCACTTCGCCGACCCGCCGAGGAGCCGCGATGAGCAGGGAAGTCCCCGAGCCGCTGGGACCGGACTCGCTGACCTGGAAGTACTTCGGCGACTGGCGCGGGCTGCTGATCGCGCTGTGGGCCGGGTCGATGCAGAACATGCACCCGGGCCTCGGCGCGGGCGTCGAGGAGCATTCGCGGTTTTTCGAGGAGCGGTGGCAGCGGCTCTTCCGTTCGCTGTACCCGATCGGCGGCGTGGTCTACGACGGTCCGCTCGCGCACCGCACGGCGCTGGAAGTGCGCGGCTACCACGACCGGATCAAGGGCGTGGACAAGCAGGGCCGGCGCTATCACGCGCTCGACCCCGACACGTATTACTGGGCGCATTCGACGTTCTTCGTCAGCACCATCCTGATCGCCGACAATTTCATGGGCGGCATCGGCGAAGAGGAGAAACGCACGCTGTTCGACGAACACGTGCGCTGGTGGCGGATGTACGACATGACGATGCGGCCGGTGCCGGAGTCGTGGGAGGACTTCCAGCGGTACTGGAAGCACATGTGCGCCGAGGTGCTGGAGGACAACAAAGCCACGCGCGACGTCCTCGACCTTCGTGGGATCGCCAAGCCGCCGTTCCTGCCGTGGCTGCCGGATCCACTGTGGACACCGGTCTCGAAGATCATCGCCAAACAGTTCGTGTGGCTGACCGTCGGCCTGTACGACCCGGAAGTGCGCGACCTGCTCGGCTTTCGCTGGACCGTGCGGGACGCCCGGCGGCACCGGCGCGTCGGCAAGCTGATCAACGCGGCGTTCACGCTGCTTCCGCACGATCGCCGCTACCATCCGCGGGCACGGGCGGGCTGGCGGCGCGCCCGCGGCGCACTGGCCCCGGGGACGCCGCCGGTCGAAACCCCGCGCCGCAATCTTCCCCCGCTCGCCGAGCGCGGGGAACCGGAGCACTACTCGCCGGACGTGCCGTGAAGGACTCCTTGAGGGAATCAGATTCCCTCAAGGAGTCCTTCACGGACCTTCGAGATCAGGAGGGCTGATGAAGCTGGGCTTTCACCTCGGGTACTGGGGGAGCGGGCCGATCCCGGGCGCGCAGGAGACCGTGCTCGAAGCCGAACGGCTCGGGTTCGACTCGGTGTGGTCGGCCGAGGCGTACGGGTCGGACGCGTTCACGCCGCTCGCCTGGGTCGGCGCGGCGACCAGCCGGATCAAGCTCGGCACCAACATCGTGCAGATGTCCGCGCGCACCCCGACCGCCACCGCGATGAGCGCGCTGACCATGGACCACCTCTCCGGCGGCCGGTTCGTGCTCGGGCTCGGCGCCTCCGGCCCGCAGGTGGTGGAGGGCTGGTACGGCCAGCCGTATCCGAAGCCGCTGGCGCGCACGCGGGAGTACGTCGAAATCGTGCGCAAGGTGCTGGCCCGCGAGGAACCGGTGACCATCGACGGGCAGTTCTTCCAGCTGCCGCTGCAGGGCGGGACCGGACTGGGCAAACCGCTGAAGCCGACCGTGCACCCGCTGCGCGCGGACCTGCCGATCTACCTCGCCGCCGAAGGCCCGAAGAACGTCGCGCTGGCCGCGGAAATCTGCGACGGCTGGCTGCCGCTGTTCTTCTCGCCCAAATCCGACGGTTTCTACCGGGCCGCGCTGGAAGAGGGTTTCGCCCGCCCGGGCGCGCGGCGGAGCGGCCTGGACGGTTTCGAGGTGGCCGCGTCGGTGCCGGTGATCGTGCACGACGACGTCGAGGAGGCGGCGAGCTTCATCAAACCGGCCTTGGCGTTGTACATCGGCGGGATGGGCGCGAAGAGCGTGAACTTCCACCACGACGTCTTCGCCCGGCTCGGGTACGCGGATGTGGCGGACAAGGTGCAGGAGCTTTACCTCGCCGGGCGCAAGGAAGAGGCGGTGAAGGCGATCCCGACTTCGCTGGTCGAGGACACTTCGCTGATCGGGCCCGCGGAGAAGATCCGGGAGGAATTGTCCGCTTGGGAGTCGACGGTGGTGACGACGTTGCTGCTGCGCGGGGACGCGGGGTCGTTGGCCAGGGCGGCGAAAGCGCTGTCCTGACCCCTCGACCCCTCGGGGCGGCCCCGCGTATTTCGTCGGCACCGCGAGCCCCCGGCGTGCGTCAAAGCGGCCATGCGCAAGCTCTCTGCTCTGTTCCTCGCCGGGGTCGTCGCGTTGCTGGCCGCTGGCTGCGCGGCAGGCGTGGAAGCCGTCGACGCTGCGCGGGCGGCGAAGTACAAGGCGGCGGTCGCGACGCTGCCGCACGTGGTCAGTGTCGAGAGCAACTGCCGGACGAATGTCGGGATGGGCCGGACCGGCAACGTGGTGATCGATGCCGACACCGATGACGAGGCGGTGCGGAGGACCGTGCTCGCGGCGGCGTTCCCGGCGATCGTCAAGGCCGCCGACGGGGACCCCGAGGTCAGTCTCGGCATCCAGGTCGTCTCGGCGTCGAGCGGCACCGCCGTCACGCCGGAGGACCTCGGCTACTCCGGGACCGGAACGCTCGACAGCTACCGGGCCTTCCTCGCCGGTCACCCTGAGCTGCACCCGTGAAAGGCCTGTCCGGAAAGCAAGGCGGTAATCGGCCCGGTACGGCCGGTGCATCACGACGGTGGCACGATTCCTCCCGACCACTACCGGGGAGCGGCGAAGATCCATTAGGCATGCGTTCGTCGTTCCGCCTTCGAGGAGGACCTTTGGCGTCGCTGTCCCGCCGCACGAGATTCCGCTACTCGCTCGGCTCCTTCGTCACCGGCGGGTTCGGCACGGTGCCGGGGCTGCTCCTGCTGCCGTACCTCACCGACACGATGGCCGTGCCCGCGGCGGCGGCCGGGGTGATCGTGTTCGTGCCCAAGGCGTGGGACGTGGTCTTCAACCCGGTCGCCGGACGGCTGTCGGACGCCGACCTCGCGCGCACCGGCAGCAGGCGGCGGTTCCTGCTGCGCGGCGGGATCGGCGTCGCGATCCTGTTCGCCGCGCTGTTCGCGCATCCCGGCTTCGGCACGCCGGTGTGGGACGCGGCGTACGTCGTGGCGATGTTCTTCCTGTGCGCCACCGCGTACGCGTTCTTCCAGGTGCCGTTCAACGCGCTTCCGGCCGAGCTGACCGATTCCGCCGAGGAACGCACGAAACTCACCAGCGTCCGGATCGGCGTGCTGGCGGTCGCGGTGCTGGTGTCCGGCGGCGGCGCCCCGGCGATCACCGACCTGCTGCCCGGCGTCGCCGGCTACCGGGTGATGGGCCTGGTGATGGCGGTGATCATCCTGGCCGCCACGCTCGGCGTCTACTTCGGCCTGAAGGGCGCGCCGGTCGGCTCGCTGCGGCCCAACACGGTGCGGCTCAAGGAATTGGCGCGCACCATCGCGCAGTGGCGCTCGTTCCGGTGGCTGCTGGGCGTCTACTTCATCCAGGCGCTCGGCATCGGCACCGTGCTGGCCGCGATCCCGTACTTCGCGCAGCACGTGCTCGGCGACCCGAGCTACCGCACCTACCTGTTCGTCGGCTTCGTCGGGCCCGCGCTCGTCACCATGCCGGTGTGGCCGCGGCTCGGCGCGCGCTGGGGCAAGCTCGCCGGATTCCGGATCGCCACCACGTCGTTCTTCGTCGGCCTGGTGGCGATGTACTTCGCCGACAAGCTCCCGTTCGCCGCGACGCTGGTGTTCGTCGCGCTCGCCGGCGTCGGCTACGCGGGCATTTCGGTGTTCCCGCTGGCGATCCTGCCGGACCTGATCAGCGCCGAGGAGGAACGGACCGGCGAGACCCGGGCGGGCGTCACCGCCGGCGTGTGGACCGCGTCCGAGACGCTCGGGCTCGCGCTCGGGCCGGGACTGCTCGGCATCGTGCTGCAGGCCGGGAGCTACGTGTCGAGCACCGGCTCCACTGCCGTCCCCCAGCCGCCGTCGGCGATCACCGCGATAGTGATCGGCGCTTCGGTGCTGCCCGCGGTGCTGATCGCGCTCGGCATCCCGCTGCTGCGCCGTTCGGTGCTGGAGAAGCAGCCGTGAACGACGTTCTCGCGCGGCTGCGCGAACTCCGCTCCGGCGACCTGCCGACGCACGGCGGCCGCACGCTGGCCTACGTCTACGACAGCGGACTGTCCGAAGTGGACGAAATCGCCGCCGCCGCGCACGCGCTGGCCAGTTCCGCCAACGGACTCGACCCGACCGCGTTCCCCAGCCTGCTGCGGTTGGAGAACGACCTGGTCGCCCGCGCGGCCGGGCTGCTCGGCGGCACCCCGGACACGGTCGGCTCGGTGACGTCCGGCGGCACCGAATCGTGCCTGCTGGCGGTCCTCGCCGCCCGCGACTCCCGGCCGGACATCGAGGCGCCGTCGATCGTCCTGCCGGAAACAGCGCACGCCGCGTTCCACAAGGCCGCGCACCTGTTCGGCGTGCGGAAGGTCGTGGTGCCGGTCGATCCGGAGACCTTCCGCGCAGACCCGGCAGCGATGACGGCGGAGATCGACGACTCCACCGTGCTCGTCGTCGCGAGCGCGCCTTCGTACGCACACGGCGTCGTCGACCCGATCACGGAAATCGCCGCCGCGGCTTCGGCGCGCGGAGTGCGCATGCACGTCGACGCGTGCATCGGCGGCTGGGTGCTGCCGTACTTCGCGAAGCTCGGCGCGGACCTGCCGCCGTTCGACTTCCGCGTTTCGGGCGTCACCAGCATTTCGGTGGACCTGCACAAATACGCCTACTGCGCCAAGGGCGTCTCGGTGCTGCTGCACGCTTCCGCGGAACTCCGCCGGCCGCATTTCTTCGCGAGCGCGGCCTGGCCCGGCTACACGATGCTCAATCCGACGCTGCAGAGCACCCGCTCCGGCGGCCCGCTCGCCGCCGCCTGGGCCGTTGTGCACCACCTCGGCGAGGACGGCTACCTGAAGCTGGCCTCGCGCACCCGGGAAGCGGTGGACCGGATTCGCGCCGGCGTGGCTTCGCTTCCGGGCTTGCGCGTGCTGGGCGACCCGGTGTCGACGCTGGTCGCGTTCGCCGGGTCGGACGGCTTCGACCTGTTCACCGTCGCCGACGAGATGAAGGCTCGTGGCTGGTATGTCCAGCCGCAGTTCGCGCACGGGACTTCTCCGCTGAATCTGCACCTCACCGTCACCGCGGCCAATCACGGCAGCGAGCCGGAATTCCTGGCTGATCTGGCCGCTTCGGTCGAGGCGGCGCGCACGGAAGGCCCGGTGCGGGTCGATCCGGACGTGGCCGCGTTCGTGGCCGCGCTGGACCCGGCGACGCTGACGTCCGAACAGTTCGGCGGACTCCTCGCCGCGGCGGGCCTGACCGGCGCCGGCGGGCTGCCGGAACGGATGGCCCCGGTCAACGCGTTGCTGGCGGTCGCGCCGGAACCGTTGCGGGAGCGGCTGCTGGTGGAGTTTCTGGGCGCGCTGTACACGCCGTCGCGGGACTAGCGCAACCGACCGGCGGGTCGCCCGTCTAGTGATCATGGGGAGTTCCGAGAAAACTCGAAGACCGGGTTTGGCGCTGGCCGCGGTCGTGTTCCTGCTCGGCTGGCTGTTGGCCGCCGCCGTGAGCTACTTCGTCGTGCCGATCAGCGGCGTGATCCCGGTGCCGGTCATCGTGCTGACGGCGGGAGCGTGGCTGACCGCGGCGACGGCGACGGGCATCAGCGCGTGGCTGGTGTGGCGGGGGCTGCGCTGGCCGGGTCTCGCCGGATACGCGGTGCTCGCCGCGGCGTGCGCGGTGCTGATGGCCAGCACCAACTGGGTGCACTTCTACGCCGCTAGCTGGTACTCGATGCACCGAGCGGACTATGCCGACGTGCTGCGCTCCCTGAACGAGCTCAAGAAGGGCGAAAAGCCGCCGCCGGCGATTTCGCGGATCAACAACGACCCGGACCGGCCGGTGTGGTTCGTCCGCGCCTGGGCGGGGATTCCCGACTGCGCCGCCGGGTTCGCCCACTTCAGCGGTTCCCCGGAGAAGTACCTTCCCGGCCGTCCCGTCGACCAGTACGACTACCTCGACGGCCTGGGCTGTGCCGTCCGCCCGACGGTCGAACTGGGCGATGGCTGGTGGTGGGTCGAGTAGCCGTTTCGCAACCGGACTGGTTGCGAAACGCCCCTGACCTCAGAGGGTCCGGCCGAGGAGCGGCAGCAGCCGTTCCCAATGCCGTCGCAAGCCGGCGGGGTTGAAGGAATCCGTGTCGGCCATGGTGAATCCGTGGATCGTGCCGGGGTAGATCTCGGACGTGTAGCTCACCCCTGCCGCATCAAGGGCTTGGTTGAGTTCGCCGAGAGTTTCCGGCGTCAGGTCGGAAGCGGCGTGTCCGAAGTGCGCCTGCGCGGTGAGCTGAGCGAAACTCTCCGGCCCGGCAGCACCGACCGGGGCATGGAATCCGGCGACAGCCGCCACCTGATCCGGATGGGCCGCCGCGGTGCGGACTGCGTGGAGGCCGCCGATGCAATAGCCGGTGACCGCGACCGGTCCGACGCTGACTTCCGGCTGGGCGGTCAGGAATTCGAGGTAAGCGCTGGCATCGCGCAGCACCAGCTCGGGGGTGTGCGCTTCGATCAACGGCATCACCTGAGCGAAGACCCCGGGACGCTCGTCCGCTCCGATGAACTCCGGAAGTTCGAGCACTGGCGCGGGCCCGTGCCGGTAGAAATAGTTGGGAACCAGCACGTAGTACCCGTGCGAGGCCAGTTCGAGGGCCAGGTCGCGCAGTACGGGCCGGAGCCCGAAACCGTCGGCGTACATGAGCACGCCTGGGTGCCGCTCGCCGTCGTCCGGGAACGCGGCGAAGGCGTCGGCTTGGCCGTCAGGGGTGGGGATCAGCAGAGTCTTGCCGGGCATGAATGTCTCCTGTCGTCGTTGAGGCGCCTGTGGTCACGACGAAGGAGGCGGGGCCCGCGCGGCGCTCAGAAGAGCGCCGGGTAGCCGATCCGTGAGTGGCGCGAAGCCGTCCCGGTAGTCATCGCTGATCAACGTAGCCCATCGGGCGGCGCTGGTCGAGCCGCGGCTTGACGTCAAGTCCGCTTGATGTTGAAGACTTCCGGTGATCGACACGAATGGTGGAGGCAGCGATGAGCAAGGCGATGGGGTTCCGTGAGCTGGGCGGGCCGGAAGTGCTGCGGCTGGAGGAGGTGCCGGAGCCGCATGCCGGACCGGGGGAGGTGCGGATCCGGATGAAGGCCGCGGGGCTGCAGGCGTTCGACGTCGCGGTGCTCGCGGGGCTCATCCCGGTGCCGGAACCGGGCGCGTTCACCGTGCCGGGCAACGAGTTCGCCGGGGTGATCGACGAAATCGGGGAAGGCGTCGAAGGGTTCGCGGCGGGCGACGAGGTGCTCGGCTTCGGCCGGTTGGGCGCGTATCAGGAACTGGTTGTCGCGGCGCAAGACCAGGTGGTGCCCAAGCCGCCGGAGATGCCGTGGGAGGTCGCGGGCGCGTTCACCGCGGCGGCGCAGACCGCGGACATCGCGGTCGAGGTGATCAACGTCGGCCCTGGTGACACGGTGTTGGTGCACGGTGCGGCAGGTTCCGTCGGGGCGATGGCGGTGCAGTTGTCCCAACTGCGCGGTGCGAAGGTGCTCGGCGTCGCGCGTCCCCAGTGGCACGAGCAGGTACGGGCGCTCGGCGCGATTCCCCTTGCGTACAGCGAGGATTTCGTCGAACGGGTGGCTCCGCATGGCGTCACGGCGTCGATCGACGGGGTCGGCGGTGCCGCGCTGGAGTACACGCTGGAACTGATCAAAGACCGGTCCCGGATTCTTACTCTGGTCGAGCACGACCGCGCCGGCGAGCTGGGCGTCCGGCTCACGGTGAACGACCGCTCGGCGTCCCGCCTCGCGCGGCTGGCGGGCCTGTACGCGAAAGGCGAGCTGACGCACCGCATCATGGCGACCTTCCCGCTCGCCGAAGCCGCCGAAGCGATGCGGACCTATCAGGCAGGCAACATCCACGGCAAGATCGCGCTCACGATGGACTGACCTAGTCCTGGTGGAAGTACCGCTTCCCCCGTGACGCCGACGCCAGCGCGGCGACCAGCGCCATCGCCGCGGCCGCGACGAACACCGTGAGCAGTCCGTCGTGGAACGGCCCGGAAATGAGGGTCGGGAAGAACTCCTTGCCGGTCAGCGCGGCGGAATCGGCGGGGGAGAGCTGGCCGAGCACCCCGGGCCCGACCAGGTGCGCCACCGGGTTGCTGCCCAGGAAAGCGGCGAAGAGGGTGCTCACCGGCGGCAGCTGGGCGATGTTCGCGGCGACGTCCGCGGGGACGCCGTGCGCCTGCAGCCCGCCGGTGAGCGTCGACGGCAGCGAGCCGGCCAGGCCGGCGATCATCAGCGAGAAGAACACGCCGATGGACAGCGACGTCCCGGAATTCTGGAACGTCGAACGCATGCCGGACGCGACGCCGCGCTGGTGGTCCGGCACGCTGCTCATGATCGCGGAGGTGTTGGGCGCGGAGAACATGCCCTGCCCGATTCCGCTCAGCACGAGCAGCGCCGCGAACGCCGGGTAGCTGAAATCCACCGGCAGCGCGAGCAGCCCGAGGAAAGACCCGGCGACCAGCAGCAGCCCGCCGGTCGAGAAGAGCCGCGCGCCGAAGCGGTCGGAGAGGAAGCCGGAGACCGGACCGGCGATCAGGAACCCGGCGGTGAGCGGCAGCAGGTAGATCCCGGCCCAGAGCGGGGTCTGCTCGTAGTCGTAGCCGTGCAAGGGAAGCCAGATTCCCTGCAGCCAGATGATGAGCATGAATTGCATCCCGCCGCGCGCGATCGCGGTGAGCAGCGCGGCGAGGTTCCCTGCGGTGAAGGCGCGGATGCGGAACAGTGACAGCTGGAACATCGGCGACGGCACCCTGGTCTCGATCACGCAGAACGCCGCGAGCAGCGCGATCCCGGCGCCGAGCCCGCCGAGCACCCACGGGTTGCCCCATCCCGTCGCCGCGCCGCCGTAGGGCTGGATGCCGTAGGTGATCGAAGCGAGGACGATCGCGGTGCCGAGCGCGAAGGTGACGTTGCCGCCCCAGTCAATCCTCGATCGTTGCGGACGGCTGATCTCGCGAAGGCTGCGGATCGACCAGACGGTACCGAAAATGCCGAACGGCACGCTCACCCAGAACACCGCGCGCCAGTCGAGTTCGGCCAGCAGACCGCCCGCGACGAGCCCGAGGAACTGGCCGGCCAGTGCGGTGATCTGGTTGACGCCCAACGCCATTCCCCGCTGTTCGCGCGGGAACGCGTCGGTGAGGATCGCCGCGGAGTTCGCGGTGAGCATCGCACCGCCGACGGCCTGCACCACCCGCCAGCCGATCAGCCACAGCGCGCCGCCGCCCGCGTGGAACGGGTCGAACGACAGCGCCACCGAGGCGACGCTGAAGATCACGAACCCGACGTTGTACATCCGGACCCGGCCGAACATGTCGCCGAGCCGCCCGAGCGTCACCACCAGGACCGCGGACACCAGCAGGTAGCCGAGGATCATCCACAGCAGATAGCCGATGTTGGCCGGGGCCAGCGGGTCCAGGCCGATGCCGCGGAAGATCGCGGGCAGCGAGATGATCACGATCGAGCCGTCGAGCGCCGACATCAGCACGCCGAGCGTGGTGTTGGAGAGCGCTACCCACTTGTACCGCCCGCTGTGCCGCGTCTGGGTTTCGCTCGTCCGGTCCGCCACGATCGACAGCCTAGACTGATAAACCTAGCCTGTTCAACTGGTGCGAAACGGGTATCCCGGACGAACCATCCTGGTAGCGACAGGCTCCTGGCTGCGTTTGTCCGCTTCGCCGAGGATCAGGGGTGGACGAAGGAGAACTCGGTGAAAGCTGCTGTGCTCAGGGAATTCGGGAGCTCGTTGTCGGTCGAGGAGGTCGCGGATCCGGTGCCGGGCACCGGGGAAGTGGTGGTGGGCGTCGTCGCGGCTCCCGTGCTGCATTACACCGCCGAAGTGGTCAGCGGTGCGCGGCGGTATCTGCTCGACCTGCCCGCGATTCTGGGGACCGGCGCGGTCGGCCGCGTGCGCTCGGTCGGTCCGGACGCGACGAAACTCCGGCCGGGCGACTGGGTTCGCTGCGACCCGACCGTCCGCTCCCGCGACGACGCGGTGACGCCCGACGTCGTCCTGCAGGGCTTGACCGCTCGCGGCGACGGCGGATTGGCGTTGCAGCGCCATTTCCGGCACGGAGGGTTCGCCGAGCAGATCATGGTCCCGACGGAGAATGCGGCCCCGCTGGGCTCCCTTGACGAGGCCGACGCCGGTCAGTGGGCGGCGCTCGGGATTTGCCTGGTGCCCTACGGTGGTCTCCTCGACGGCGGACTGCAGCCAGGGGAGACGGTGCTGATCAGCGGCGCGACCGGCACGTACGGCGGCGCGGCGGTCGCCGTGGCGATCGCGATGGGCGCGGGCCGGGTGATCGCGCCGGGCCGGAACCGAGCGGCGCTCGCCGATCTGGAACGACGCTTCGGTCACCGGGTCCGGACTGTTGTGTTGTCCGGCAACGAAGATGAAGACCGCGCGGCAATGCAGTCAGCCGCGGCGGGACCGGTGGACCTGGTGCTGGATCTGCTGCCACCGTCCGCATCGGTCGCGGCGGCGCGCGCGGCGGCGATGACCGTGCGGGAGTTCGGCCGCGTGGTGCTGATGGGCGGGATCGGGGACGACGTGGCGCTGCCGTACCCGTGGCTGATGCTGAACAGCGTGACGGTGCGCGGCCGGTGGATGTACCCGCGCGATGCGGTGCCGAAGCTGATCGCGCTGGCGCGGTGCGGGCTGCTGGACCTGACGCAGTTCGAGGTGGACGAGTTCGCGTTGTCCGCAGTGGGCGAGGCGGTGGAGCACGCGGCTGAGACGGGAGGGCGGTTCCGGCTCACGGTGTTGCGGCCGTGAGCCGGAACTGTCCTCAGTGGACGTGGACCGGTTCCCACGCGGGAAACGGGTCCGCGGCCGCGGCGGCGTCGGACAGACAGGTTTCGAGCGCGTCGAGCAGCGCGGCGTGCTGAAGTCCGACGCCGATGAACACCAGTTCCTGCCGTGGTTCGTCGGCGACTCCCTGCGGTTCGAATCGTGCGACGCTGCCCGCCTGTGACCACAACCCGAGGGTGCCCGGCCGGGTGCTGAGGCTGAAGAATCCCTTCGACCGCAGCACCGTGCCGAACTCGCCGGAGTCAAGCCGTGAGGTGACGAACTCCCACAACCGCACCGGATCGAATGCCCTCGCGGAGCGGAACACGGCGCTGGAGATGCCGTACTCCTCGGTCTCCGGCACGTGATCGCCGTTCAGCTCGGCCACCCAGCCCGGCGCTTGCTGCGCGCGTTCGGCGTCGTACCGGCCGGTGCCGAAGACCCGCGTCAGCGGCACCCGGCCGAACTCCGCGGACACGACGTCGGCAGCCGGGTTGAGGCGACGCAGCGAGGCGAGCAGTCGGTCCTTTTCGGACGGTGTGACCAGGTCGACCTTGTTCAGCAGCAGCACATCGGCGAACTCGACCTGGTCCATCAGCAGGTCGCTGACCGTCCGCTCGTCGCCGTCGTACTGGTCCAGCCGACGCTCGGCCAGGCTGTCGCCTCGGGCCAGTTCGCGGGCGAAGTTCGCCGCGTCCACCACGGTGACCATGGTGTCCAGCCGCGCCGACGACAGCACCGGAGTGCCGTCGTCGGCGGGGAAGGAGAAGGTGGCGGCCACCGGCATCGGCTCGGAGATCCCGCTGGACTCGATGAGCAGATGGTCGAACCGCCCGTCGTCGCACAGCCGCGCGACCTCCTCGAGCAGATCCTCGCGCAGGGTGCAGCAAATACACCCGTTGGTCATCTCGACCAGCCGCTCGTCGGTCCGCGACACGCTGTCCCGCACGAGCGCGGCGTCGATGTTGACCTCGCTCATGTCGTTCACGATCACCGCGACGCGCAGGCCCTCGCGGTTGGCCAGGATCTGGTTGAGCAGCGTGGTTTTCCCGGCGCCGAGGAATCCGGAAAGGACAGTGACCGGGACGCTCACCGCTCAAACCGCTGGAAGTGCTTGATCAGCTTGCGCGGCACCAGCTTCCGCTCGCCGTCCACGACGATCGGCACCAGGTCCGGCACGGCCGCCTTCCACTGCGAGCGCCGGGACCGGGTGTTGCTGCGCGACATTTTCCGCTTCGGCACGGCCATCAGCGCGCACCCCCGCTCCGGCGCTGCCCGTAGCGGCGGTGGAATTTCTCGACCTGGCCTGCCGAATCGAGGATCCGCTGGGTGCCGGTCCAGAACGGATGCGACCACGCGCTGATGTCCACCACCACGAGCGGGTAGGTGTTCCCGTCGGACCAGTCGATCGTGCGGTCCGAGGTGGCGGTGGAGCGGGTCAGGAACGCGTCGCCGGTCGACGAGTCCTTGAAGACCACCGGATGGTAGTCGGGGTGGATGCCGGGTTTCACAGGGTTTCGTCCTTCTGGTTGGCGGCGTTCGCGTGCCGGTCGGGTTCTTCGGTTTCTTCGCAGGGGTCCTCGTGCCAATCCCCGAACGGGTCGGGGTACGCGCGCCAGGCCGCTTCGCCCTCGGCCAGTTCGGCGTCGGTGAGCAGAGCTGCCTGCAACGCGCTCTCGATCTCCGCCGGAGCGGCCTGATCGGTGACGATCACCAGTTCCTGCGCGCGGTCGCCGTGCACCGGGTCCCAGCGCAGCGAGGCGAGCGTGCGGCGTTCGGGGGAGACGTCGGCCCAGTCCGGTCCGTCCGGCGAGGCGAGCCACGGCCCGGCGTGCCCGATGCCGAGCCCGCCGCCCGCCGATTCGATCCAGAACGCGACGTCCGGCTGGCTCGCGACCCAGGCCCGGCCGCGGGTGCGGACCACGCCGTCGAGCAGCAGGTCGATCGCCTCGTGCAGCCGTTCCGGATGGAACGGGCGCTGCGCGGTGAACCGCAGCAGTTCGATGCCGCAGTCCGGGTGCAGCGGCGGGGCACCGCGCAGCAACGCGCCGTGGAGGTCGGTGACCTCGCCGCGGCGGGCGGCGGCGGGGATCGCGGCGAACAGCCCGGCGGCGTCGCTGCGGGCCAGCTCGACGCGGGGCACGGACGGCGCGACCCGGTCCAGCACCGCTGAGGATTTGGCCGCGCACCAGGCGTCCGGCGCGGCTCCGGCGAGCACGAGCACGTCCGCCGATTCCACTTGGGACAGTGCGACCTGCGCGACTGTCCGCTCGTCTTCCGGGCTGCCCTGCAGGCCGCGTTCGGCGAGCAGGTCGTCGCCGGTGACGTCGGCGAGCCAGGTCGCGCAGTCGAGCACGGTGAAGACCGCTTCGAGTTCGACGTCGTCGCTCACCGGGCGGTCGCCGACCAGGACGTTGCGGATCGCCCAGCTCACCGGTTCCGGCTCCATCGCCTCGTCGAGCCGCACGACGATGCGGTCGACCTGAGGCATCCGGGCCAGCCGGCGCAGCAGCGGAAGCAGGTCCTCGCGCAGGGTGCAGTTGACGCAGCCGTGCGCGAGTTCGAGCGGCGTCAGCTCGTCGCGGCCGCGCAGCCGGATCCGGCGGCGGACGACGCCGGATCCGATATCGCGCAGATCGTGGTGGACGACGGCGGTGCCGGGGCTGGCGCGGAGCAGGAGCGCGGCGAGCGCATCGTTCGGGGCCGGGGCGATCCCGCTGCAGAGCACGAGCGGGACACGCGGACGTGGGGGCACTGGATCTCCAGACGACGGGGCGGGGTACGGTGACGAGCGTAGTTGAACATGAATGTCACTATCAACTTGGGAGGGTCCGTGTCAGCCGTGTGCCAGGTCACCGGCCGCAAGCCGGGCTACGGCAAGCAGGTCTCGCATTCGCACCGCCGCACCTCGCGGCGCTGGGAGCCGAACCTGCAGACGCGCCGCTACTACGTGCCGAGCCTCGGCCGCGCGGTGCGGCTCAAGGTGTCGGCGAAGGGCATGAAGACGATCGACAAACGCGGCATCGACGCCGTCGTCGCCGACCTCGTGGCAAAGGGAGTGAAGCTCTAAATGGCGAAAAGCACTGACATCCGGCCGATCATCAAGCTGCGGTCGACCGCGGGGACCGGCTACACGTACGTGACGAAGAAGAACCGCCGCAACAATCCGGACCGAATGGTGCTGCGCAAATACGACCCGGTGGCGCGCAAGCACGTCGAATTCAAGGAAGAGCGCTGATGGCGAAGAAGTCGAAAATCGCGAAGAACGAGCAGCGGAAGGTGATCGCCGCGCGGTATGTCGAACGCCGGCGCGCGCTCAAGGCGGTGATCGCGTCGCCGTCGGCATCTTCGGAGGAGAAGGCCGACGCAGTCGTTGCGCTGCAACGCATGCCGCGCGACGCCAGCCGCACGCGCATCCGCAACCGTGACACCGCCGACGGCCGTCCGCGCGGATACCTGCGGAAGTTCGGCCTGTCCCGGGTGCGCATGCGGCAAATGGCGCACAACGGGGAGCTGCCCGGCGTCTCGAAGTCGAGTTGGTGAGCGCCATGCCTAAACCGGACCGGACGCCGCGCCGCCGCCCGAACCCCTTCCACGCGGCCGGAATCACCAGGGTGGACTGGAAGGACGTCGACCTGCTGCGGAAATTCATCTCCGACCGCGGCAAGATCCGAGCCCGCCGGGTCACCGGATTGACGCCGCAGCAACAGAAACAGGTGGCGACCGCGATCAAGAACGCGCGGGAGATGGCGCTGCTGCCGTACCCCACGGCGGCGCGGAGCTGAAAAACCGGATGCGGGCAGCGGGCACGGCACGCGACCATAGCGGTACGAAACGGGCGTCGCACCAGGATGTCCCGGCACCGGAGGGGTCCACGCCTTGCACGCCCAGCTCACTGTCACGCCTGCCCAGCTGCCCGACATCCTGCTCACGACCGCCGTCGTCCGGCCGGTCTTCCTCTGGGGCGCGCCCGGAATCGGGAAGTCTTCGCTGGTCCGGGAATTCGCGGCGGCGCTCGGCCTGGAGTGCGTCTCGCTGCTCGGCACTCAGCTCGCGCCGGAGGACCTCATCGGCGTTCCGCAGATCGCCGACGGCCGCAGCCGGTTCTGCCCGCCCGAGCAGATCGCTCGAGACGAGCCGTACTGCCTGTTCCTGGACGAGCTGAACGCCGCGGCGCCGGACGTGCAGAAGGCGTTCTATTCGCTGATCCTCGACCGCCGGATCGGCTCGTACGAGCTGCCGCCCGGTTCGGTGGTGATCGGCGCCGGCAACCGCGCCACCGACCAGGCGCTCGCCCGGCCGATGGCCTCGGCGCTGGTGAACCGCCTGGTCCACCTGCACCTGCGCGCGTCGGCGAGCGACTGGCTCGCCTGGGCGGCGGGCAACGGCATCCACCCGGCGGTGGTCGAGTACCTGGCCCAGCGCCCGGACCACCTGTGGAGCCAGCCGCCGAAGACCGAGGAGCCGTTCTCCACGCCGCGGTCCTGGCACATGCTGTCCGACCTGCTGCACTCGGCGGGCGATCCGCTCGAGGACGAGACCGTCGGGCTGCTCGCGTACGCCACGCTCACCCCGCAGCACGCCGGCGCGTTCCGGTCGTACCTGAAGGTCGCCCGGCACGCGTTCGACCTGGAAGCGATCCTCAAGGGCGACGCGCGCTGGCCCGCCGAGCCGGACGAGCGCGACCTGCTCTACTTCCTCGCCGAGACGTTCCGCGTCCGGCTGGCCCGCGACCTGCCTGCGGACAAACGGCACGCGTCGTCGGCGGTGCGGCAGTTCGCTTTCCGCGCGAAGAGCCTGCTGGTCGAACTGGCGGAGATCTCGCTGGAGATGGCGCAGCTGGTGATCGCGGACGACGAGGCGGGCAATCCGCGCCTGCCGTCCTGGTTCCTGGTCGAAGCCGCGCGCGACCTGCCGCGTCTTGTGGCGGCTCGCGCATGAGCGCAGCTTGCAAGCGAATCATGGTTATTCATGCTGGCACCTCCTTTTCGGCCAGCGTGCAACTCGTCATCGAGGTGCCAGCATGAGTGGGGCCCGTACCGACGCGCGCCTTCGCGAACGCCGGAACAAGGCCATCGACGCCGGCTGGGCGCTGGTCCGCGCGAACACCGTCCTGAAGCGGCTCGCGGAGGGCGCGGGCCTGGACCGCACCAGCCTGACCGGCTCCGAGGCCTGGGCAGTCGTCGCCGACAACGGCCTGATCACCGCGAACCGCGCCCGTGACGCCGAACCCGCCGAGTGGGCGTGGGTATTCGCGCATCTGCTGCTGCATCTCGGTCTCGGCCATCTGGACGAGGAACAGCTCGCCGAAGCGGACGCGATCACCGCCGACCGGGGCGTGGAGGCGAGTTACGGCGCGGCGTGTTGCGTTGCGGTGCACCGGTTCGCGGAGGCGGTGCGGGTCGGCGCTCCACTGATGCTGCTGCCCGAACTCCCGGGCACCGACGAGCTTTCCCTTGCCCGCGCGTGGCGCGAAACCGGTGTGCCGGAGGTCTTCCGTGCGTTGGGCACCGGCGGCGACCGGCCGTGCCTGGCGCTCGCCGACCCGCCGAGCCGGTGGGACGTGCAGTACTACGGCAAATCCGAGCCGTGGACCGAGCGGTTCGCGCGCGGCCTGATCGCCTCGGCCACCGAGGCGATGGAGCAGGCCGCCGACGCGCGCGGCCAGACCCGGCACCATCGGAGCCTGGGGGAGTGGGACCGCGCGCTGGGCTGGTTCGCGTCGTCGTTCCCGCTGCTCGGCGCGGTGGCCGCCGGTTTCACCCTGGTCGTCGATCCCGAAGTGGTCCGCGCCTGGGACATCTCGGTCGCGGCGGTCGACGCCGAGCACGGCGAGATCTACGTCAACCCGAACGCCGCGCTGACCGCCGAGGAATGGCGGTTCGTGCTCGCCCACGAGATGCTGCACGCCGCGCTCCGGCACGACCGCCGCGCGCTCGGCCGCGACCCGTATCTGTGGAACGTCGCGTGCGACTACGTGATCAACGGCTGGCTGGTCGCCCTCGGCGTCGGCGAGCTGCCCAGCGACGGCCTGCACGATCCGCAGCTCGCCGCGCTGTCCGCGGAATCGGTGTACGACACGCTGACCACCGATCTTCGCCGCGCCCGCAAACTGCGCACGCTGGGCGGTCGCGAGGCAGGCGACGTCCTGGGCGACTGGCTGTCCGAGCCGGACGCCGCCGCCCGCCGCTCCTCGCGCCGGGCGGAACCGAAGCCGCTGCCGTGGCGCGAGGGCGACCGGGCCGGCGGCGTCGATCTGGACGAGTTCTATCGCCGCGCGCTCAGCCAGGGGCTGGTCTACCACCACGCGCAGGGCCGCGGTCTGCTGCCGCTCGGGCTGGAACAGGAGATCCGCGCGCTGGACCATCCGCCGCTGCCCTGGGACGCGCAGCTCGCCCGGTGGTTCGACGAGCACGTCCAGGCGGAGCAGCCGGTGCGCAGCTACGTGCGGGCGTCGCGCCGGCAATCGGCGACGCCGGACATCCCGCGCCCGGGCCGGGTCTTTCCGGAGCAGCTCGAACGCCGCGCGACTTTCGGCGTCGTGCTGGACACCTCCGGCTCGATGAACGCGGAGCTGCTCGGGAAAGCGCTCGGCGCGATCGCGTCGTATGCGCTGGCCCGCGACGTCCCGGCCGCCCGGGTGGTGTTCTGCGACGCGGCGGCCTACGACGCCGGCTACCTCGCGGTGGAAGACATCGCGGGCCGGGTGAAGGTCCGCGGCCGCGGCGGCACGCGGCTGCAGCCCGGCGTAGACCTGCTGCGCCGCGCCCCGGATTTCCCGGCGGACGGCCCGGTCCTGATCATCACTGACGCGCAATGCGACCACGTCCGCCCGCTCCGCGAACACGCGTACCTGGTCCCGCGCGGCGCCCGGCTGCCGTTCGTGCCGCGCGGCCCCGTCTTCCGGGTGGAATGAAAAGCCTTGCGCGCTAACGGCTGAAGCCACTGCGTGAGGTGGCCGCTTGCGTGCGCGAGTGCGGCGGGTCGAGGATGGATCCAGGACTTCGAAGGCAGTTCTCCGGTTCGGTGCACGTCCCTGTGTCCCATGACGATCTCCTCGGCGATTTCGAGGCAAGGGAGTGGAAATGCCGCTCAACGGGAAAAACGTACCCTTGATGAATTCTGTGTCCCGCCGCCGTTTTCTGTGCACGGCGGCCGGGGCGGGCTTGCTGGCAGTGAGCGCCGAAATGGTGGGCACGGTGGTCGCGCAGGCCGCCCCGCGAAGAATCGGCGCCGGACGATTCGGTCCGAACGAGGATTGGACGTCCGGTGCGTATTACGGTTCGCTGGGCACGTTCTTCGCGGATGTGACCGGTGACGGCCGGGCGGACGCGATTGTCGTCAACTTCGACACGCTCACGGTCCGGCGTTCGACCGGTTCGTCGTTCAGTCCCAACGAGGATTGGACCGGCGGTCCTTATTATGGTTCTCGCGGCACGTTCTTCGCGGATGTGACCGGTGACGGCCGGGCTGATGCGATCGTGGTCAACGATGACACAGTCACGGTCCGCCGCTCGAACGGTTCGGCATTTACGCCGAATGAAGATTGGACCGGCGGCGCTTATTATGGTTCTCGCGGCACGTTCTTCGCCGACGTAACTGGCGATGGCCGAGCGGACGCGATCGTAGTGAACGACGACCGGGTCACGGTGCGCCGCTCGAATGGCTCTTCGTTCGGCCCTAACGAGGATTGGACCGGCGGCCCCTATTACGGCTCGCGAGGCACGTTCTTCGCGGACGTCACCGGCGATGGCCGAGCAGATGCGATAGCGGTGAACGACGACACCGTGACAGTCCGCCGTTCGACCGGCTCTTCGTTCGGCCCCAACGAAGACTGGACCTTCGGCGCGTACTACGGCTCGCGGGGCACGTTCTTCGCCGACGTAACCGGTGACGGCCGGGCGGACGCGATCGTGGTCAACGACGACACAGTCACGGTGCGGCGCTCGACGGGTTCGTCGTTCAGCCCCAACGAGGATTGGACCGGCGGCCCCTACTACGGCTCGCGCGGTACGTTCTTCGCCGATGTGACCGGCGACGGTCGGGCCGACGCGATCGTGGTGAACGACGACACGGTAACCGTCCGGCGCTCGGTGTAACCGTCTTCTCGGTCCAAAGAAACCGGCCATTCCCAGCGGCGCGGTAATGTACCCACGCCGCTGGGAACAACCAGCCGTTACCCGAGTTTCCAAGCCACCGCGTGCATCTTGTAGCCAGTGGTGTCCGCATTCCCGACCACATACCCGCTGTCGGTGATCCACTCGGCCTTGCTGTAGCTGCCGCCCGGCAGGAGCCCGAACCGCACGATGTTCCCGTTGTCGTACCAAACAGTCGCGCGGTTCTGCGAAGCCCCCACGGCGTTCCCGTTCGAGTCGACCCCGGCGACGTCCCCGTCGATGAGATACACGTTTCCGTCCGGATCCCACAGCACCGAATCCCGGTCCGGCGGGTAGAGATAGCCGCTGCCGGTCACGTACCCGGTGGGGCTGACCTGATTGAGCCAGACCGGATGCGGGCTCGGCCATTGCAGGCGCCGCACGACCCCGTCGCGGTCCCAGGTCACCGGAGCGGAGTTGCCGTGCTCGACGTCGGTCAGGTGCCCGGCGATCGTCCCGTTCCGGTTCATGACGTTGTTCGCGCTGGACCACGCCGTCGGCGCGAGGTCGGTGATCGGACCGCCGTTCACCCACCGCACGGAGTGCGCCTTCGTGGGGTTGGAGTCCTGGCCCGAGACGATGGTGCCGTCGGCGGAGATGCCGGTGGCGATGGCCCACGTGTCGCCGGGCAGCGTGCCGAGGTCGGTGACCTGGCCGTTCGGGTCCCAGCGGAACGGGCGCTGCAGACCTTCCGGCGTCTGCCATTCCCCGACGACCACGCCGGTGTCGCTGATCTTCTCGCCCATCGCGTTGTGGTAACCGGGCGGAAGCGACATCAAGGTCGCCTGGCCCGCGGCGTCCCAGCGCGCGGGGATGGCGATGGTCGGCGTCAGCACGTACCCGGCGGCGACGCCCTGGCTGTTGATGGCGCGCGCCTGCCCCTGGGCGGCACCGGGCGTCGGCAACGCGGTCGGGTGCCCGGCGGTGTCCCAGCGGACCGGGTGGTCGACGCGCGGGTCGCGGCCTGCCGATGAGGTGCCGACCGCTGTTCCAGCCTCGTTGACCGCCAGCGCCAAGCTCTGATCGTCCCCGGGCAGCGGAGCGAGATCCGTCGGCGCGAGCGGGTCGGCCTGCGCGGTCCCGGTCGTCGCGCCCGCGAACACGAGCAGGGCGGCGGCGAGCGAGCACGCGCGTCTTCGTCTGGTCGCACCATTCCTGGTCATCATGACTCCCCATCTGATCCGGCGGTGTTCGATCCGGCACTGTGCGGTTTGATCCGGCAGTGTTTGATCCGGCACTGTGCGACAAGCAGTCGTTTCCCGACGCGGCAGTGGTACGACCCGCGCGCGGAATTACTCCCGTGGCGCCGGATTTGCCTGCGGACAGCCGACGTACTTTTGCCGTCGTGTTAACCCTGGCGGCCTAGCGGCGTGGCATGACCCACGCCCGGCGTGCGAGACCGCCCCCCGCCCATATGCTTCCGCGCATGGACGACCCGCACTACCTTTCCGGCCTGAACCTGACCGGCCGCCGCGTCGTGGTCTTCGGCGGCGGTTCTGTTGCCCAGCGCCGGCTGCCCCGGCTGATCAGCGCGGGCGCCCGCGTCGAACTGGTGTCGCCGCACACGACGCCGTCGGTGCAGGGGATGGCGGACGCGGGGGAGCTGGTCTGGCACCGGCGCCGCTACACCGAGGGCGACCTGCGGGACGCCTGGTACGCGCTGGCTTGCACGAGCAGCCCGGAGACCAACGCCGAGATCTGCGCCGAGGCGGAGCGGGAACGCGTCTTCTGCGTCCGCGCCGACGAGGGCGAGTCCGGTTCGGCGGTGACCCCGGCGACCGGACGGCACGGCGGCCTCCTGTTCGGCGTCCTGTCCGGCGGCGAGCCGCTCCGTTCGGCCGCGGTCCGCGATTCGATGCTGGACGGCCTGCACGCGGGCACGATCGAGGACGGCCGCCAGCCGCATCCCGAAGGCACGCTGCCCGGCGTCGCGCTGGTCGGCGGCGGGCCCGGCGACCCGGACCTGATCACCGTGCGCGCCCGGCGGCTGCTGTCGCGCGCCGACGTCGTGGTGGTCGACCGGCTCGGCCCGCGCGATCTGCTGGACGAGCTCGCGCCGGAGGTCGAGGTCGTCGACGCGGCGAAGATCCCGTACGGCCGCGCGGCGAGCCAGGACGTGATCAACCGGACGCTCATCGAGAAAGCCAAGGAAGGCAAGTTCGTCGTCCGGCTCAAGGGCGGCGACCCGTACCTGTTCGGCCGCGGGTTCGAAGAGGTCCAGGCGTGCGCCGAAGCGGGCGTTCCGGTGACCATGGTTCCGGGCATCACCTCGGCGTTCGCGGTGCCCGCGGTGGCGGACGTCCCGGTGACGCACCGCGGCGTCGCGCACGAGGTGGTCGTCGTGTCGGGGCACGTCGCACCCGGCGACGAACGGTCGCTGGTGGACTGGTCGCTGCTCGCCCGGATGCGCGGCACGATCGTGCTGATGATGGGCGTCGAACGGCTGCCGAAGTTCGCCGCCGCCCTGCTCGAAGGCGGCCGTCCGGGCGACACGCCGGTCGCGGTGATCGAGGACGGGACGATGCGGACCCAGCGCGTGCTGCGCTCGACGCTGGCCACGGTGGCCGACGAAGCAGCGGCCGCGGGCGTGCGCCCGCCCGCGGTGATCGTGTTCGGCCCGGTCGCCGGACTTGACCGGAATGAGGCCGGATAACGCCAGACAGCGCGTCATTCGCGCGCGAAGATGTCCGGTATGAGCCTGCCTGCCTTGCCCGAGGAGTCCTTCCAGCGCGTGCTCTGCGTCGTCGCGCACCCCGACGACATGGAGTACGGCACGTCCGCGGCCGTCGCCCGCTGGACCGCGCGCGGCATCGAGGTCGGGTACCTCCTGCTCACCCGCGGCGAGGCAGGCATGCCGAACCCGCCCGAGGAGACGGCCCGGCTGCGCGTCGCCGAGCAGCGCAACGCCTGCGCGGCCGTCGGCGTCGAGCGGCTGACCGTCCTCGAACATCCGGACGGCGTGCTCGTCTACGGCCTCGACCTGCGCCGCGACATCTGCCGCGAGATCCGCCGGTTCAAGCCCGACGTCGTGCTCGGCTGCGGGTTCGACGTCGAAACGCCCTACGGTTTCGACCAGGCCGATCACCGCGCCGCCGGGCTCGCGACGCTCGACGCGATCCGCGACGCGGGCAACCGGTGGGTCTTCCCGGAGCAGATCGACGACGAGGGCCTGGCACCGCATTCAGCGCGCTGGTACCTCGTCCCCGGGCTCGCCGGTTCCGGCGCGACCCACGGCGTCGACGTCACGGGCGAGCCGCTGCGGCGCGGCATCGCCTCGCTGGAAGCCCATGCCGCGTACCTGGCCGCGCTGCCGGATCACCCCGCGCCCGCGGACTTCATCCCGCAGTTCGCGGCGATGAGCGGCAAGGAGCTGGGCGTCGAGCACGCGGTCCTGTTCCGCGCCCACGACCTGCAGGCGCCGCCCGAGTTCCCCGACGCCGACCAGGGGTGACCCGCGAAGGTCCGTGAAGGGCTCCTTGAGGGAATCAGATTCCCTCAAGGAGCCCTTCACGGACCTTCGAGACCGGGGTGGGATCAGGATCAGGCCGGGTAGCGGCGGAAGGCGAAGTCCCGGATCGCCGCGCTGAGCCGCTTCGGGTCGAATCGCAGTTCGACCGGGCTGCGGGCCTGCACGAATTCGGCGTTCGGCAGGTCCTCGGCGAGGCTGCCCGCGTCGCCGAACGGGTGGATCGGGTCGCCTTCGTGGCCGATCACCAGGGTCGGCGTCGTGATCGTGCCCCGGATCGACTTGGGCGGCGCGATTCGGCCGAACAGCACGCCGTGCAGCAGCGCGGCCATCGGAGCCGGGTCCTGGCTCAGCGTGTCCGTGATGACGTCGACCCACTGGTTCCCGTGCGGCACCAGATGCGCCGCCAGCGACACCCCGCGCACCGTCGCGGGCAGGAAGCGCGCGGCGAACAGCAGCGGCGCGAAAGTCAGCAGCCCGGCGACGATCGCGTTGTCCAGCACCGGCATCTCGACCACCAGTCCGCGCGCCCGCGACGGGGCGGCGACGGCCACCTCCAGTGCCACGTTCGCGCCCAGCGAGGTCCCGCCGATCACGGCGTCCTCGATCTCCAGGTGGTCGAGCAGCGCGACGGCCTGCTCGCCGAACGCGGGCATCGAATAGCGCCACGACTGCGTCGGCCGGTCGGAATCGCCGTGGCCGAGCAGGTCGAGCGTGACCACGCGGAATCCCGCGCGGGCGAGCCGGCGGGCCAGCGGCGCGTGCATCCGCCGGGTGAACATGATCCCGTGCATCAGCACCACGACGCGGTCGCCGCTGCCGTATTCGGTGTAGCACAGGCGCTGGCCGTCGTGCCGGAACGAGCCGGACAGCTCGATCGGCCGGGCCTTGCGGGCCGCCGCGGGTTCCGCGGGCGGGGCGTCGGCGACGGGCACGGGTGCCGGATCCATACGGGCGCCTCCCTCTCCACCTCGGGTCTCCAGGAAAGCATCCCGCAGCCGCGTTGGCACAGTGTCAACCGGATGAGCTGGGGTCGGCTCGATGAGTCAAGATGACCGCATGACCGAACCAGTAGCCGCCCTTCCCGAACTCGCCTCGCTCCGCGTCGCCCTCGACGGCGCGGTCGCCGAGGTGACCCTGCTCGGCCCGGGCAAGGGCAACGCGATGGGCCCCGACTTCTGGCGCGAGCTGCCGCAGGTGTTCGCCGCCCTCGACGCCGACCCGCGCGTGCGCGCCGTCGTCCTCGCCGGCAGCGGCAAGCACTTCTCCTACGGCCTCGACCTGCCCGCGATGATGGGCAGCTGGGCGCCGCTGCTCGCCGGCGACGCGCTCGCCGGGCCGCGCACCGAGTTCCACCGCGAGGTCCAGCGGCTGCAGCAGGCGGTCAGCTCGATCGCCGAATGCCGCAAGCCGGTGGTCGCGGCCGTGTCCGGCTGGTGCATCGGCGGCGGCGTGGACGTCATCACCGCCGCCGACATCCGCCTGGCCAGCGAGGACGCCAAGTTCAGCGTCCGCGAGGTGAAGGTCGCGATCGTCGCCGACATCGGCAGCCTGCAGCGCCTCGCGCCGATCGTCGGCGAGGGCCACGTCCGCGAACTCGCCCTCACCGGCAAGGACATCGACGCCGCGCGGGCGGAGAAGATCGGCCTGGTCAACGACGTGTACGCGGACCAGGAGACGCTGCTGGCCAAGGCCCGCGAACTCGCCGCCGAGATCGCCGCGAACCCGCCGCTGGTCGTCCAGGGCACCAAACAGGTGCTGTCGGCGAACACCGAACGCCAGGTCGCCGAAGGCCTGCGCTACGTCGCCGCGTGGAACTCCGCGTTCCTGCCGAGCAAGGACCTCCAGGAAGCCGTCCAGGCCTTTATGGAGCGACGAGCGCCGGAGTTCAAGGGCGAGTAAACAGGCACGGGAAAGCGAGCACGAGGAGTACGACGTGAGCAACGGCGCTGAGGTCACCGGCTACCAGGCATTCCGCGCGGCGCGGGATTATCTGCAGGCCCATCGCGAGGATTACGAGACTGCCTACCGCGAGTTCGCGTGGCCGCAGCTGGACGAGTTCAACTGGGCGACGGACTGGTTCGACGCCGTCGCGGCGGATCCGGCGAACGCGCAGCGGTACGCGCTGTGGATCGTGGAAGAGGACGGCACCGAGAACCGCTGGACGTTCCCGGAGATGTCCGCGCGGTCCAATCAGGTCGCGAACTGGCTGCGCGGCCTCGGCGTCTCGCGCGGCGACCGGGTGATCGTCATGCTCGGCAACCAGGGCGAGCTGTGGGAGACCATCCTCGCGGCGATCAAGCTGGGCGCCGTCGTGATCCCGGCGTCCACGCTGCTCGGACCGGCCGACCTCGTGGACCGGGTGGAGCGCGGCAACGCGAAGCACGTCGTCGTGCGCGACGTCGACGCGGAGAAGTTCGCCGACGTCGCGGGCGACTACACGCGGATCGCGGTCGGCGAACCGGTTTCCGGTTGGCACGCCTTCGAAACCGCATATGCCGAGCCGGCCGGATTCACCCCGGACGGGGTCACCCGCGCCGAGGACCCGCTGCTGCTGTACTTCACCTCGGGCACCACCGCGAAGCCGAAACTCGTGCAGCACACGCACGTTTCGTATCCGGTCGGCCATCTGTCCACAATGTACTGGATCGGCCTGGAACCGGGCGACGTCCACCTCAACATCTCGTCGCCGGGCTGGGCCAAACACGCGTGGAGCAACTTCTTCGCGCCGTGGAACGCCGAAGCGACCGTGTTCCTGTACAACTACGCGCGGTTCGACGCGGTCGCGCTGATGGCGCAGATGGACCGGTGCGGGATCACCAGCTTCTGCGCGCCGCCGACGGTGTGGCGGATGCTGATCCAGGCCGACCTCACCGCGCTGCGGACGCCGCCGAAGAAGGTCGTCGGCGCGGGGGAGCCGCTCAACCCCGAGGTGATCGAGCAGGTCGAGAAGGCGTGGGGCGTCACCATCCGGGACGGCTTCGGGCAGACCGAGACCAGCGTCCAGGTGGCGAACACGCCGGGCCAGGACGTCGTGGCCGGTTCGATGGGCCGCCCGCTGCCCGGGTTCGCGGTCGCCCTGGTCGACCCGGTCACCGGCGAGCGCGCGACCGAGGGCGAGATCTGCCTCGACCTCGCGCACCGGCCGGTCGGCCTGATGGCGGGCTACGCGGACGACGACGAACGCACGTCGGCCGCGTTCGCGGGCGGCTACTACCACACCGGCGACGTCGGCTCGGTCGACGAACGCGGCTACATCACCTACGTCGGCCGCACCGACGACGTCTTCAAGGCCTCGGACTACCGGATCTCGCCGTTCGAGCTGGAGAGCGTCCTGCTGGAGCACGAGGCGGTCGCCGAGGCGGCCGTGGTGCCCGCGCCGGACCCGATCCGGCTGGCGGTGCCGAAGGCGTACGTCGTGCTCGCCTCCGGGCACGAGCCGGACGCCGAGACCGCGCGGGCGATCCTCGCGTACGCGCGGGAGCACCTCGCGCCGTACAAGCGGATCCGGCGGCTGGAGTTCGGGGAACTGCCGAAGACCATCTCGGGCAAAATCCGCCGGGTCGAACTGCGCGGCCGGGAAGGCGGCGAGCGGCCCGAGGGCGAGTTCCGCGAGGACGACTTCCCGGACCTCAAGTCCTGAGCCGCGGTGGTGGCGGCCT